>CAVUAU010000011.1:0-628843 GCA_963739625.1 uncultured Flavobacteriaceae bacterium | reverse complement strand
GTAACCACCAAATTATAAGTTTTTCAATTTATCATCAGAATGATTGGGGTACATATTTAATGGTAGGAGTTGATAATCGAAAAGGACATTCATTAGAATTAAAATTGGATAAATTTATTTATGGGAATTCTAATAAGTTCCAACTTTGGCACGATGGAAGTTTAACTATTGGAAAAAAAGGACGATTAAAAAATAAGAAGGTAATTGATTTCATTTCTAAAAATGCTCCCTTTTTGGTTGAAAGTGGCAAAATAAAATTAGGAAATTTATCAGCTGACAGACCGCTTTATTTTTACCAACCGTGCGTTCAAGATTTTTTATATAGATTAAGTTGTTATTGTCTTCTTAGAGAAGAGATCAGAAAGAAAGACTACTAAATAAATGCCAGTTGTCAACATCGCATATTCGCAATTGCGGTCATTCAGCTAAAAGAATACATATAGAAACCAGGAAGAAAAACTAAATCGGACAAATCCGTATCTTCAATACCACAACTGACGAATATACGGGACGTTGGCAGTAATTTAAAGAAACACAAAACAACCAAAGAAATTAATGAAAAAATCAAGTTTTATATTTTTCCTTTTACTATTAAATAATTTAACTTTTGGACAGGAAATTGAAAATCGTTTAAACGGGATTGACCAAGAAATAGAATTTTTAATCGACTCATATAAAGCAGTTGGAGTATCTGTTGCAGTTGTGAAAAATGATAAAGTAATCTATTCCAAAGGTTTTGGCTATTCGAAATTTAGAAGAAAAATTACCAACATCAGCTAACACGGTTTTTCCTATTGGTTCTGCGACAAAAGCATTTACAGCTTCACTTTTAGGAATTTTAGAGTCCAAAACTAAAGTCTCATTAAAAGAAAAACCTTCCTTTTACATACCAAAACTTCAATTTTACAATGACAAAATGGACGATTTAATAACAATTAAAGATTTGTTGTCCCATAAAAGTGGGTTGGAAATCTTGATGGCTCGCTTATTTTGTTTCCAGAAAATGACAGAATGAAAACCATTGAACGTTTAAAATATTTACAACCTAATGGAGCAATTAATGACAGTTGGATTTATAGCAATATGGGCTATACAATCGCAGGAACTATCGTCGAACAAGTAACTGGGGAGAGTTGGGACAAAAACGTGAAAACGAAGATATTTAGTCCATTAAATATGAGCAATTCATTTACAAACTTACAAGAAATGAAAAGCACCAACAATTTTTCGTATGGTTATGGAATGTCAGATGGAAACACGGAAAAAGTTCTTTACGAAGAGTACTATTCATATAGTCCGGCAGGAGCAATTAAAAGTACTTCCAATGATATGGCAAATTGGATGCTGACTTGGCTAAACAATGGTAAATTTAATGAAAAGCAAGTGCTTACAGAAGACTATGTCAAAAATGCAACCACCATTCATAATATCATGCCACAAGATGGAGCCGATTCAAGTGTTTATTTATTTGGTGATAGTTTTGGTTGGCGAGTACAATCTTTCAAGGGACATTATAAGGTTAACCACGGTGGAAACACTTCAGGGTTTAGTTCGCAAGTTGTAATGTATCCAAATGACAAATTAGGTATCGCTGTTTTGACTAATCAGCAAAATTCAATTTTGCCGTATATAATTGCAGACGTTATTACAAACAGAATGTTGGATTTACCTAACACAGAATTGGACAAATATCCTATAGTTGTTCACGACATTTATAAAATTGACAACGAAGTTAAAGGGCTAAACAAAAAAAAGAAACCGACACATAAACTATCGGAGTTTTGTGGAAAATATACTAACAACGGTTATGGAACATTTCAGATAATACAAGAAAACAATTCTCTATTTGTTGTTTTTCCAACTTTTAAATTTAGGTTAGAACATCTCTACTATGACATTTTCGTAATGAAACAAATAAATGAAATTCCTCAAGTTATGAATCCAGAATTTGCTCTAAATTTTTCAACTGATAACGATGGAAATATTTCTGCGGCAAAGATAAATTTACAATCTGAACCTGTGGAATTTATCAAACAATCAAGTGAATAAAAACTACTGCCAACACCTATAAAAAAATTGATTGTAACCGCTTAATTCAGAGACTTTTTCTTGTTTTTAAGGTGTGTGCTAAACCGAAAATTTTGCGCTTATTGGCACGCAACTTTTCACATACAAACCGTTGTAACACATATGAAAAAAATAATACTTCAAACGTTATTAGGAATTTTAGCCATATCCTGTTCATCAACAAAAGTGGTAAATAACGGAAAGGCGGATAATCTAAAAGAACAACCCGTTTATGCCGATTTCACAGGTCGGGTAGATTCTCAAAATCTAAATTTAATCAAACAATATTATCACTGGAAGGATGAAGAAATCTTGATAATAAATTATAAACAACCAATTTCCAGCTGCCACTTTGACAACAATACAATTACCTCAAAGGGTAAAAAATGGTGGAAAGATTTTTACTCCAAAATTAATACTGACAACACTTTGAATATTCAAGTGTTGTCAAACGGAGAAAAAGTGAAATACAAATTGGATGACTTCAATTTTTTTGACGACAAAAATGATCTCCTTTTGAATAATTTCTTTAATCGAAAAAAATCTTGTTTCGGTGTTTTGGTTCTCAATAAAGATGGTAATTATTTTCAGTATAACGGGCATTATTCTGAAAGACAAGTCGAAGTCTTTATAGATAGCCTAAAAAATTAATACGTGTTACAATAATGAATAACCCCGCTCCGCGAAGTCTCCAGACTTCGGGCCTTCAGCTGGAAGAAGGTTTATAGAAGCCAGGAATTAAAAAAACTAAATCGGACTAATCTGTATCTCTAATACCGCACTTACGAACATACCAGACCGTTGGCACCAATTTGAAAAATGATACTATTATACCTCACATTTTTACCAATTCTTCTTTTGATTATTTGGTTTGTAGCTCAAAAAAACTGGAAGGCCTTACTGTGGACATTGGGAATTTTAATTGTAATAATAGCTGTAGGATGGTTTCTATTGATGAAATTTGTTTCAGCAACCTTTCAAGACAAATACGAGACTACAAGGATATGGGCAATTATTGGTTATGAAATAAGAGAGAAAATTTTTACTGGATTTGCAGGGCCTCCTTGGCATCAAATTTATCTTTATCAAAAGGATACCGTAATTGACTATGTAAATTACAAAATTGACTCCTGCACTGTAGAGTATCACTAATGAAACCGGTGAAATTCTCAAATTCGATCTTTGTGCAGAGAAAATGGAAGAGAAAAAATAAAAGATTACTGTTGTTGGCTACATTTATTTCCATAAGAAACTGCCGGTTCATCAGAAAGTGTCAATCTTCCCTACACGCCACTTTGATAGCCGGGACCGTTGGCACAATACGAAAAAATTCACGGTTCTAATAAAATTGCAAGAAATTTACTCTGATTTTAGGAAACTAATTAGTTAATTTTGCTCCGTGGTAAGAAAAGTAATTACTTATAAAAAGTATTTCATTGAATTCTATAAGGCTCAAGACTGACAAATTTCAAGAAAAAATCGGATATGTTCTAGACTTAGTACGATTTGAAAGAACAAGTTTTAAAGAAGTTTTTCCAAGCACTTGAAAATACAGATGGAATTTATGAAGTGCGTGTGCTTACGACTTTTAAGAGTATTAGGATTCTATGCTTCTTCGATGAAAGAAATTTAAGTGGTCCTCGCGAATTGTTTCGTGAATAAAACTCAAAAAACACCGAAAAATGAAATCAAACTTGCCGAAAAATTGAAAAAGGAATTTTTAAAATAAAAAAATGACTGATGTGAAAAACGTAACAGATTTGGACGACATCCTCAACGATAAATATGGTGAAAAAGGGATTGAAAAGCGCGATAAATATGAAGCGAAATCTCTTGCTTTTCGACTTGGAGTAATGTTAAAGGAAGCGCGAAAAGAAGCTAATTTGACCCAAGAAGAACTTGCCGAACGAAGCGGAACGAAAAAAAGCTACATTTCCAGAATTAGAAACAGGGGATTAAGCGATATTAAAATTTCGACTATGATAAATATTTGAGGTGGGACTTGGAAAATCATCTCAAAATTGAAATTGCATAAATAGAAACGTCCTTTGGGCCTCAACGGATTAACACAAATGCGGAAGACCTATCCAATAATGGCATTTTTGAGTTCCTTTAAAAACAGGAATTAAAAGATAAGTTCCGTTCCCCTACTCCGCACTTCATTAACCGGGACGTTGCCATTCATTGTTCCGGTCGTTGGCTTCCATAAATATTATTAGCAGTAAAGAACACAAAATTGTATCTTTCAGATTGTAAATTATGGAGTTATGTTGACCAAGAAGACTTTAAAACAGCAGATAGAGAGTTTTCCAGATGAATTTTCAATTGATCAACTTGTTGAAAGATTGATCCTAATTGAAAAAATCGATAACGCAAACAAACAATCTGAGAACGGAGAAATAATTTCCGAATCTGATTTAAATAAAGAGGTTGACAGATGGTTCGAATAAATTGGACTATTCAAGCCAAAAATGATCTACAAGATATTGCAGAGGTATCAACCTCAGCCAATCTCAATAGTCGCCATCGTTAGAAAAAAATCGATAACTTGAGCAACAGTCAATTGCGACAAAAACCGCAACTCAGAAAGCAAACAAAAAGAATGAAAAAATAATTGAATTTAATGAAAAAATTTACCCTGACCCTCCTCTTCTGCGGACTAACCTTAATTGCAAAATCTCAAAATGCCGGCGTCGAAAAATCAACCTATGGGATCCAAACCGGAATTTTAGGAATCTGGGCACACAATGAATCAAGATTATCAAACCAGTTTGCGCTGCGAAGCGAGGTAGGATTTGACACAGGAATTTGGGGCGGTGATTTTTATAATAAAACAGGATATATCTTTGCACCGGTATTGACTTTGGAACCACGCTGGTACTATAATTTGAACAAAAGACTAAGGAAAGACAGGCGAATTGACGGAAACAGCGGAAATTTTATTTCTTTAAAGACAAGTTTTCACCCTGATTGGTTCGTAATATCTAATTATGATAATGTTAGTGTTGTAAGTGATATTTCAATTGTACCTACCTGGGGAATTAGAAGAAATATTGGAAATCATTTCACCTATGAAACCGGAATTGGAATAGGTTATATGTATTACTTCGCAAAGAACGCCGGGTATGCCGAAAACGAGAGCGATGTTGCCGTGAATTTACACTTGCGAATTGGATATAGATTTTGAAACAGTTATCAATTAACAATTATCAATAATTAATTCTTCATTCAAAAAGGGACTGTAAAAAGGCATTTTCGAAAGCTCCAATCTTGAATTCTGAATTTTAAATGCGGAATCATTTCACAGCTTTCCCAATCGAAAAAGGATCGGGATCTCCACCTCTCCCCTTTCGCCAAAACTTTGCTGCAGCTCCTCCTCTATCAACGCCACCGGATTTTCCCCTTTTTGGCGCTCATAGTTCTTGACCGAGGACCAGGTGTTTAAATAGCCCAGCAGCCGCTCCCGGCTCCAGGTCTCCTTTGCCGAAAACTCCGGCGTATTGACCTCCTCAAAAGGAAAGGGAATGGTTTGGTACTTCTCCTCGAGGTATTTTCGTTCAGGATACCAGAAAGGACCCACGGTTTCCCGGTAGAAATGATCAATGATCTTATTTGTTTGAGGATTGCTGCGGAATAATTCGTAGCCTATAACAGCTATGTAACCACCAGGCTTCAGCACCCGCTTGACTTCAGCATAAAAAGCCTCGAAATCGAACCAGTGAATGGCTTGCGCCACGGTGACCAGGTCGAAAAAGCCATTTGGGAAACCGGTTTTTTCGGCCGGTTGTAAGGAGTAGGAAATATTGCTTTTTTGAATCGCCTGTGAAAGTTGATTTTCACTGATGTCTGTCGCTTTAACTTCAGCAAAGAAATCGGCAAGCTCGCCGGCTACCTGTCCATTTCCGGTGCCGCAGTCCCAGGCCCTGGTCTTCTGCCCGCAGATCTTCCGCAGGAATTTGTAAAGTTCCGGCGGATAACCCGGCCTGAATTTCACATAATTTTCTGATGCTGACGAAAAGAGGTCTTTCATTGGTTATTTCCGAAATTCAGATTAAAGAGAAGAGAATATAGAAAAAAGACTCGAAAAATTGCTTTTTACAGACCTTTTAATCTTGAATTTTAAATCGTAAATCCTGAATCTTTTCCCGCAAAGGCCGCAAGATTTTCGGAAAGAACGCGAAGACAATTCGTGTATTCGTGGCAAAAAGAAAAAAATGAACATAAATAATAGAACATTGATAAAAGAGTAAAAAAAAGAGACTCGAAAAATCGCTTTTTACAGACCTCTTAATCTTGAATTTTAAATCTTGAATTCTGAATTTACCCACGCAAAGGCCGCAAAGAAAATCGCCAAGAACGCGAAGATTTTTTCCCGCTGATCTCGCAGATGGCCGCATAAGATTTTATAAATCAGAGATTTAAGAGAAAAAAAAAGAGACTTGAAAAATACTTTTTACAGACCTCTTAATCTTGAAATTTAAATTTATATACGTAAAGGCCGCAAAGATTTTGGGAAAGAACGCAAAGACAATTCGTGAATTCGTGGCAAAAAGAAAAAGATGAATATAAATAATAGAACATAGATAAAAGAGTAAAAAAAGAGACTCGAAAAATCGCTTTTTACAGACCTCTTAATCTTGAATTTTAAATCTTGAACCCGGAATTTTTCTGTCTTCTGATCTTGGTCATTTTTCACCACTTTTTAACCCTGCAGTTTTACAGGGGTTTTCAAATAGCCTTACTTTTGCATCAGAATTTTAACAACTATGAACAAAGGATTATATATAGCAACTTTAGAGCCGCACAGCGGGAAGTCGCTCATCACTCTTGGCCTCATGAGGGCATTACTGGGAAAAACCGTGAAAGTGGGTTATTTCAGGCCCATTATAAATGACAAAAAACGCAGCAGTCGCGATAACCATATTGAAACGGTACTTAAGCATTTTGACCTGAAGCTAAAGTACGAAGATGCCTTTGCCTACACCCGCTCTGAAGTTATTCAGAAACAAAACGACGGGAAATCGGGCGAGGTGATAGATACGATCATCAGGAAGTATAAAAAACTGGAAGATAAATATGATTTTGTGCTGGTTGAGGGCAGTGACTTTTCGGGCGAAGGCAGTGTTTTTGAATTCGACGAGAATGTGACCATCGCAAAAAACCTGGGACTGCCGGTGATCATTGTCGCCAGCGGCCGGGGCAAAACCAAGGAAGGCCTCATGGGCAGCCTGCAAATGGCCTATCAAACCTTCACCAGGAAAGAAGTACGGGTGCTGGCGATGGTGAGCAATAAAATAGAATTTGCAAATCTACCTGTAGCCACCGGTGGGATGAGGGAGTTTTTGCCAGATGATGTTGCTGTCTTTGCCATTCCGCTGATAGATACTCTTGCCAATCCAACCTTAAAAGAGATCGTGGAAGAGCTGGACGGAAAGATCCTTTTTGGAGAGGAATTTCTGGACAACCAGTCCGGTAGTTTTAATGTTGGTGCCATGCAGCTGCGCAACTACCTTAACCACCTTAAGAACGAGAGCCTCGTGATCACCCCCGGTGATCGTGCCGATATCATTCTTGGTGCCCTGCAGGCGCACATTTCCAGCAATTATCCCCGAATTTCAGGAATTATTTTAACGGGCGGCTTGATCCCTGAAGATTCTATCATAAAACTTATTGAAGGGCTGTCGCAAATCGTGCCTATCATCTCTGTTGAAGACGGTACTTTCAACGTGACCAACCGCGTGGGAGCGATAAATTCTAACATCTATGCAGATAGTACGCAGAAGATCGAAACTTCTGTAAGTACTTTCGAAAAGTATATCAATATTGATCCTCTTATTGAACGTTTTATAAACTTCCAGCCAAGAGGCATTACCCCGAGAATGTTCCAGTACAGCCTTGTGAAACGGGCGCAGCAACAGCGTAAGCACATTGTATTGCCCGAAGGTACAGACGAACGTATCCTTACCGCAGCCTCCAGGTTAATAGCCATGGATATCGTAGACCTTACCCTTCTTGGAGATGCAGAAGAGATCAAAAAATTGATCATGAAACTGGCATTACCCATGGACTTTGAGAAACTGCATATTATTAATCCCGTGACTTCAGAATATTTTGACGACTACGTCAAGACCTTCTATGAGTTAAGGAAGCACAAGAATGTCAATATGGATATTGCCCGCGATCTAATGAGCGACGTATCCTATTTTGGTACAATGATGATCTACAAAGGCCATGCAGACGGAATGGTTTCGGGAGCCGCACATACCACCCAACACACCATTCGTCCTGCCTTGCAGTTCATCAAGACAAAACCCGGCGTTTCTGTAGTTTCTTCTGTGTTCTTTATGTGTCTTGAGGACAGGGTTTCGGTATTTGGCGATTGTGCGATCAACCCAAATCCTACTGCCGAAGAACTGGCTGAAATTTGTATTTCTTCCGCAGAAAGTAGCAAAGCCTTTGGAATTGAGCCAAAGATCGCGATGCTCTCCTACTCCTCCGGAAGTTCTGGAAAAGGGGAAGATGTGGATCGCGTGCGTGAAGCTACAGAGATCGTTAAGAAAAAACGTCCCGATCTCAAGATCGAAGGCCCTATTCAATACGATGCCGCCGTTGACCCACAGATAGGAAGAAGCAAATTGCCGGGCTCTGAAGTTGCCGGGCAGGCGAGCCTGCTCATCTTCCCCGATTTGAACACCGGGAACAACACCTATAAAGCCGTACAAAGAGAAACCGGCGCCCTGGCCATTGGCCCAATGCTGCAGGGACTCAACAAACCTGTAAATGACCTTAGCCGCGGTTGTACTGTTGACGACGTCTTCAATACCGTAATACTAACGGCCATACAGGCGCAGGGGATCTAGTTCAAAGTTCAAAGTTTAAGGTTCAAGGTTTAAAATATAAAGTGTAAAGATCAGGGTTTCAGAAGCGTAAAATCTTATGTCTAAGATCTCAGATCTAAAGTCTACAAAAATGAAAAACATATTAGTAATAAATTCCGGGAGTTCTTCTTTAAAATTTCAATTGATCAAAATGCCTTCGGAAGAAGTCCTGGCTTCAGGATTGGTCGAACGCATCGGGCAGGATTCAGGAAAAGTTCATTATAAGTCGGCAGGTTTTACTACTTCCGAAGAAATGCCGGTAAAAGATCATTCCGTAGCCCTGAAAGAAGTTACAAAACACCTGATGCACCCCAAATACGGCGTGATCAAAAATTCCGAAGAAATTGCGGCAGTTGGACACCGGGTTGTTCATGGTGGGGCCAGTTTCTCCAACACCATCGTGATCAACGAAAAGGTGAAAGAGAAGATAAAAGAGCTTTTTTCGCTGGCACCGCTTCACAATCCACCAAACCTCAAAGGGATCGAGGTGGCCGAAGAGATCTTTCCAAACGCGAAGCAAATTGCTGTTTTTGACACTGCTTTCCACCAAACCATTCCGGGGAGGGCAAACCACTATGCCATCCCGCATGAGCTTTACGAAAAAGAGAAAGATCCAGGTTTACGGGTTCCATGGTACCAGCCATAAATATGTTTCAGAAAAGGCAAATGAACTGCTGGGAAAACAGAACACGAAACTGGTTACGGTACATCTTGGAAACGGCTGCAGCATGACTGCCGTGCAAAATGGAAAAAGTATTGATCATACCCTTGGGTTTGGTCCGGTGAACGGCTTGATCATGGGTACCCGCAGTGGTGATATTGACCAGTCGGTGATCTTTTACATGATCGAGCATCTGGGTTATACGCTAAAGAAGTGAGCGACCTGCTGCATCATAAAAGCGGAATGCTTGGTCTTACCGGTTATAGCGACCTGCGCGATATTGAGGCACAAGCCGAAAAAGGTAACAGGGAATGCCAACTCGCGCTTGAGATGAACACCTATCGCATTAAGAAGTATATTGGAGCCTATGCGGCTGCAATGAACGGTCTTGATGCCGTGGTCTTTACTGCAGGAATTGGAGAAAACAGTGATGTGATTAGAAGAATGGTATGTACAAATATGGATTACCTGGGATTGGAACTCGATGAGGAGAGCAATAGCACCCGCTCTAGAGAAGACCGGGAGATCAATAAAAAAGATTCAAAAGTGAAGATCTTTGTAATTCCAACCAATGAAGAACTGGAGATCGCTAAACAAAGTTTGGCAATGCTCTCCTAAAAAAGGCATTTTTGAGACCTCTTGAAAACGGGGAGAACTACAAAAAAAGGTAGGTCTCCCCGTTTTTTACTTTTTCGGCAAAATCTGAGATCGTGTTTTCCTCAAGCTCTCTCAAAAATCGGTTTTTTAGAGGCTGTACTGCGAAATGCACGGGACAGGGTTTTTCTGAACTGCATTTTTTTAGCCCCAGCACACATTCCTCCAGCTTATCTACCCCGTCAATAGCTTTTACTACTTCTACCAGGTAACGGGTTTGTGCTTCTTCTGTAATATAGAAGCCGCCGCGGGGACCCTTTGTGGAGGAAACAATATTTTCCCGGGAAAGGGTTTGAAGCAGTTTTGCGAGGAAAGGCGGCGGCACTTTTATAGCCTCGGCCACCTCTATCGCGCGCAACTTATTGTCTTCATCTGTATGTACAGCGAGATAAAGTACTGCGTTAACAGCATATTTACTTGAACTGGAAAGCATGTCATCAAATTTATATTACAAAACTAGTTGTTTATTCTTTTCTGTAGGGAAATTATTGCAAGGCTGTATAAACTGATCTTGATCATGTTTTATAGCATTCCTTATTGAGATATTTGTGTCTTAAATACAACCAGATAGCCATAAAAAGATTTTAAGATCTTTTTATGTTTTAAATTATCAAACTTATAAATTTGTCACCATTAAAAATTATTAATCATGAAAATCACATCTAAACTTCTTTTACTCCTCCTGCTCCCTTTCGCCATTGCCTGCGGCAATGACAAAAAAGAGGAAAAAGAACAAATTAAACTTTCTGAACCGCCTGCCGAACAAACCCAGGCAGAACCCGCAGCAACTAACACCCCAACCGTCGATATGTCTGACAAAGGCGTTGGTCCTGTAAAAAACCTGGAACTCGATGAAGATATCAATCAGGAAATGGCCGAACACGGGCAGGAACTTTTTCAGCAAAACTGTACCGCCTGCCATAAAACAGACAAAAAGTTCATAGGTCCCGCTCTCGCAGGAGTTACCGAAAGAAGAGCTCCCGAGTGGATCATGAACATGATCCTGAATCCTGAGGTGATGATCAAAGAAGATCCTATCGCTAAAGAGCTGCTTATCGCTCACAATGGTTCTCCAATGGCCAACCAGGGTCTTGACCAGGAACAGGCAAGAGCTATACTTGAATATTTCAGGACATTAAAACAGTAAATCGTGAAGGCTCCTATAAAATTAGTTTTTACAGTCTCCCTTTTTCTCTCTTTACTTGGTTGTAAAGAAGAGAAAAACACTCCTGTTGCTGCAGAAGAAGAGATCACCTCTTCCCAGGCTTCAGAGAAGCAGGGACAGGCCTTTATTGATGACGATGAATCTCAGCCTAATGTGCTGAACATCGCCATGCAGTCCAAAGACCACACCACATTAGTTGCTGCTGTACAGGCAGCAGGACTGGAAAATTCTTTGGTCAACGCGGGACCGTTGATGGTATTTGCACCAACCAATGAAGCTTTTGCTCAACTTCCCGAAGGTACCGTTGAAAACCTTTTAAAGCCCGAAAACAAGGCGAAGTTGGCCTATATTCTTAAACATCACGTTACTCCGGGAAACTATGACAAAGAGTTCCTCAAGAAATTCAAAAAGCTGGGACAGGCCAGCAATGAAAATGTAGAGGTCACTGTTGACGGTGACGACGTGTATGTTGGAGGTGCTAAAATAATCGCCAGTATTCCCGCAGGCAACGGTATTGTACACGTTGTGGATAAAGTCATTTTACCCAAAAACTAATTAATTTATCTATTACCAAAACTTATGAAACGAATTTTTAAAAGTCTTATAGCTCTGGTTGTTTTATCAGCCGGCTTCAGCAGCTGCAATACCACAGAATCTGGCAAGGAAGGAGCCCTGGCTTCAAGTGCTGCAGAGAAAGTTTATGTTGCCCCCGGGGAACATGACGAGTTCTACGCCTTTGTATCCGGTGGATTCAGTGGACAACTCGCCGTCTATGGCCTTCCTTCGGGAAGATTGTTCAAGGTGATCCCTGTATTTTCACAGGATCCCGAAAAAGCATACGGTTACAACGAAGAGACCAAACCCATGTTGGAAACCTCTCATGGTTTTATTCCATGGGATGATGCTCACCACCCCGATATTTCACAAACCAACGGGAAACTCGATGGCCGGTGGGTCTTTATCAACGGGAACAACACTCCCCGTATTGCCCGTATTGATCTAACTACTTTCGAGACTGCAGAGATCATCGAGGTGCCAAACAGTGCCGGGAACCACAGCTCTTCTTTCGTTACCGAAAACACAGAGTATGTCGTGGCCGGAACCCGTTTTTCTGTGCCTATTCCACAACGTGACATGCCTATTAAAGACTATAAAGGTAATTTTAAAGGTGCCCTGTCTTTTATTGCGGTAGATCAGGAAACAGGAAACATGGACATCAAATTCCAGGTGTTGATGCCGGGATTCGATTATGACCTCTCCCACCCCGGGCGAGGAAAATCTCATGGCTGGTTCTTCTTCACCACTTATAACACAGAAGAAGCCAACTCTCTTCTTGAAGTTAATGCCTCTCAAAATGACAAAGATTTTATTGCAGCCATTAACTGGAAAAAGATCGAGGAGTATGTGAATAACGGCGGCGGTAAGAAAATGCCAGCCAATTATGCGCATAACCTCTATAATGACGAAACTCACAGTGCAACCAACACAATGGAAAAAGAGGTGACCGTAGTGGATCCTTCAGAGGTACCGGGTGCTATTTACCTGTTGCCTACTCCAAAATCCCCACACGGTTGTGATGTGGATCCTTCAGGAGAATACATTGTGGGTAACGGTAAACTTTCTGCTGACCTTACAGTTCACTCGTTCACAAAAATGCTTGATGCCATCGAGAACAAGAAATTCGACGGCGAAGCCTACGGAATTCCAATCCTGAAATTTGAAGACGTACTTGCAGGAACCGTAAGTCAGCCAGGTCTTGGGCCACTGCACACAGAATTTGACGGAAAAGGAAATGCTTACACCACCTTCTTTATCTCTTCGGAAGTTGTAAAATGGAAACTCGGTACCTGGGAAGTGGTTGACCGTAAGCCTACCTATTATTCTGTTGGTCACCTCATGATTCCCGGTGGAAACTCTGCAGAACCTTTTGGAAAGTACCTTTTGGCTATGAACAAGATCACCAAAGACAGGTATTTACCTACAGGACCTGAAGTAACCCAGTCTGCACAGCTGTATGACATCACCGGTGAAAAAATGGACCTCTTGCTGGATTTCCCAACCATTGGTGAACCTCACTATGCGGCCGGTATTCCTGCAGACCTCGTTGCTCCAAAATCCAAGAAGATCTTTAAACTGGCAGACAACAAGCACAAATATGCTACCATAAACAACAGCGATGCAAGAGTTGAAAGAAACGGGAATGAGGTGCACATTTACATGACCATGATTCGCAGCCACTTTACTCCAGATAATATTGAAGGGGTCAAAGTTGGAGATAAAGTGTACTTCCATGTAACTAACCATGAGCAGGATTATGATGTGCCACATGGAATAGCCATGATTGGTGCAAACAATTCTGAATTACTCATCATGCCTGGACAAACCGAAACCTTTGTATGGGAACCAAAAGAAGTTGGCGTATGGCCTTTCTATTGTACAGACTTCTGTAGTGCTTTGCACCAGGAGATGCAGGGTTACGTAAGGGTTTCGCCTAAAAATTCAAATACAGAGCTTAGCTGGTCTCTTGGCGAATAATGTTTAGTTAGTTAGCGGGGCGAAAGCCTCATTTAAAAGGCGGGGGTTGGTAAGGCTCCCGCCTTATTTAATAAAAACCATTTATCATGAAAAAAGCCGGAATAATAATGATCCTGGGCTCCCTACTGCTGCTGGGCCTGTTTATGTTCCCTTTGTGGAACATCATGCTGGGAGCTCCACAATATCCTGATCCGCTTGGAATGAACATCCACATCACCGGAATAGAAGGAGTGAAAGAGTTCGATATCCAAAACATCGACGGTCTAAACCATTATATAGGAATGCAAAAAATACCCACCCCAAGTGAAATGTGGGAGTTTCAGGTTTTTCCTCTTGTTGTAGGCGCCATGGCCGCCCTTGGTGTTATTCTTGGACTTCTGGGATTCCTGGGAAAAATAAGCCCCAACTGGTTCTTAGGCTGGTTCCTGTTGATGTCGGTGCTGGGCGTTTTGGGAATGTATGATTTCAATCAATGGCTTATCGACTATGGAACCAACCTGGATCCTCACGCGATCATTAAAGTCACTAATCCAGACGGTACACCTATGGCTTATAAGCCACCTCTCTTTGGGCACCAGAAGTTGCTCAATTTTGATGTTGATTCTTACCCGCACATTGGAGCTTACATGTTGTTTGCAGGAATGGCTCTCACTGTAGTCGCTTTCTTTGTGGGTAAAAAAGAAAACAAAAATGTCCGCGAGACCAATGTACTTCATGGGCCTAAGCACGCCCATGCTTAAAAATATTTCTTGAAGATGAAAAAGATAATGATGTTCATAGTAAGTCTATTGCTGTTTGCTGCCTGTGAGGTAGGACCAAAACCTATCAATTACGGCAGCGACAGCTGCGACTACTGCAGCATGACCATAGTTGACAGGCAACACGCCGCCGAAATAGTGACCAAAAAAGGAAAAGCTTCAAAATTCGATGCCGTTGAATGTATGATCAACTATGACCGGGAGCATTCAGAAAATCCTGTTGCTCTTTATCTTACTGCCGATTTTAATTCGCCCGGGGAACTTATTGATGCCACCACCGCAACATATTTGCAAAGCGAAGCTCTTAGCAGCCCTATGGGAGCCAATATTTCTGCATTTTCAAACAGAGCCGCTGCTGTGGAAAAATTGCAACAGTACGGCGGCAAACTCTATGACTGGGAGGAACTAAAGGACCTGGAAAATACCGTTGGGATCAAAGAAAGATCAAAAAATTGATCTTGATCAGTTTTCAGTGTATTTCAGTTTTCCCAGCAATCAAATTAGGGAAAATAGTTTTAATCTTGCCTGTAATTAGGACAAGTAGGTCTTAGTTAAATAAGAAACAAAAATCCGCTTTTTAGCTACTGATGAAAAAAACTGCTTTTCTTCCTATTAATGAAGATTGATCTTAATTTTTCCCCGGGCCTTAAACATTTTCTTTTATAACCAACCATGAAGCGCAACCTGAAATATTTCCTTTTACTCCTACTGCTTCCGGTTAACCTGCTGTTTTCGCAAGAACTAAAGGTGTGCAGCAGTTGTAAATACAGGTCACTTTCAGAAGCTGTTTCCGCAGTTGAGCCGCACGGCACAATTAGGGTCAAAAAAGGCATTTTGAAGGAGTATAACATAGCCATTACCAAGCCCCTCAGCATTATTGGGGAAAAAGGAGCGGTTATTGACGGGCAGGACAAGGGTGAGATCATCACCATTCAGGCAGACAGCGTCACGATTGACGGGTTGAAGATCATCAATGTCGGCACTAGCTATACTTCAGATTTTGCCGCCGTAAGGGTAGTAAAATCACGGGATTTTGTTTTACAAAACCTGCAACTGGAACGGCTTTTCTTCGGAATATATCTTGAAAAAGCCAACCACGGAAAAGTACTCAATAATGTCATTTCGGGAGATGCAGAAAACGAGTATAACTCGGGCAACGGCATTCACCTCTGGTACTGCAACAATATTGAAGTCTCGGGGAATTCCGTAGAAAATGTACGGGACGGGATTTACCTGGAGTTTAGCGATAAGATCAATATTAACAACAATGTGAGCCGCAATAACCTGCGCTACGGGCTGCACTTTATGTTCTCCAACAATGATGTTTATAACGACAATATTTTTGAGAATAATGGTGCCGGGGTAGCCGTGATGTTCTCAAAATTCATTGAAATGCGGGGAAACATCTTTCGGGAAAACTGGGGAACTGCCTCTTTTGGGCTTTTGCTGAAGGAGATCAACGATGCAGAGATCACCAACAATGTTTTTGATCAAAACACCATTGGGATCAATATTGAAGGTTCCAACAGGATCAATTATAAGGAAAATGATTTTAGAAGTAACGGCTGGGCGGTCAAAGTGCGAGGTGCCTGCTATGAAAACAGCTTCAAAAATAACAATTTTTTGAACAATTCTTTTGATGTTTCCTATAACAGCAATATCAACGACAATAATTTTGAAAACAATTACTGGAGCAATTATACCGGCTATGACCTCGACCGGGACGGAATTGGAGATGTACCGTACAGACCTGTAAAACTTTTTTCTTACATCGTGAACAGAACGCCCGAAACCATAATTCTTTTAAGAAGCCTTTTTATAGACATCATCGATTTTTCAGAAAAGGTCTCCCCGGTCTTTACTCCGGATAATCTCATAGATGAACATCCAAAAATGAAACCTGTAGCTCATGATAGAAATTTCTGATTTATATAAAAGATTTGGAAAAAACGAGGTTTTGAAAGGCGTAAGCCTGGAGATTGGTGACGGCGGAATTTTTGCCGTTCTCGGTCCCAACGGGTCCGGTAAAACCACCTTGATCAAATCTATTTTGGGCATGGTCATCCCCGACAAGGGAACAATTGTCCTCAACGGCAAGAATATCAAAGGTGACTGGAAATACCGTAACCAGATTGACTACCTGCCACAGATCGCGAATTTCCCGGGGAATTTAAGGGTCCAGGAACTCCTGGAGATGATAAGAGATCTCAGGGCGCACAGGACAGATAAGGACCTGGAACTGATCAACCTGTTCAAATTGCAGCCTTTTCTTGATAAGAAGCTGGGAAACCTTTCCGGGGGAACAAAACAAAAAGTAAACCTCGTCCTCACTTTCATGTTTGACAGCCCTTTAATTATTCTTGATGAGCCAACCACGGGACTTGATCCAATTTCTCACTTACGCCTCAAAGACCTGCTAAAGGCCGAAAAAGCAAAGGGAAAAACAATTCTCATCACATCTCACATTATGAACTTTGTAGAAGAGATCTCAGACGAGATCGTGTTTTTGCTGGAAGGTGAGATCTATTTCAAAGGCAGTATTTCCCAGTTAAAGCAGAAAACTGCCCAACCCGATTTTGAACACGCCATTGCTTCTATCTTAACCTCAAGTTATGCTTAAGATCCTAAAATATAGTTTTTTCGACCTCATGCGCAGCCGCTGGAGCTACGTTTACCTGCTGTTCTACCTGCTCCTGGGGATCGTCCTGCTTTTTCTCAACAACGACCTCTCCAAGGCCGTGATCACCCTAATGAACGTGATCATCGTGCTGGTACCGCTCATTGGGACCATCTTTGGAGTCATGTACTATTATAACTCGCGGGAGTTTACTGAACTGTTGCTCGCACAGCCCATAAAAAGGAGTTCTATATTTCTTGGGCAGTATCTCGGGGTTGCCCTTTCCCTTGGCATGAGTCTCATTTTGGGTTTGGGTATTCCCTTCGTTTTTTACGGTCTTTTTAGATCCCCGGCCATTTATGATTTTATCCTGCTGCTGGTGACCGGCACCTTTCTTACCTTCATTTTCACCGCCCTGGCCTTCAACATCGCCCTGTACAACGAGAACAAGATCAAAGGCTTTAGTTATGCCATTCTAATGTGGCTATTTCTTGCCGTGATCTATGACGGGATCTTCCTTATGTCCCTGGTGTATTTTGAAGATTATCCTTTGGATAAATTCTCCCTGGTCGCCACTATGTTTAATCCCGTAGATCTTTCCAGGATACTTATCCTGCTCAAGCTCGATATTTCGGCTCTTATGGGTTATACAGGCGCGGTTTACAAAGAATTTTTTGGTACTGCGACTGGACTTGTGGTGTCACTTTTTGTTCTGGTTCTTTGGGTGGTTCTTCCTGTGTTTAACCTCAATCGAAGATCTTCAAAAAAGGATTTTTAACCGTCCTTTACTTTTGTTTAACAGACTTTTACCGCATTTCTGCTCGCTTCTTTCCTATCTTTTTTCTGAACCAAAAAAAATATGAAAATGAGAAATGAAGAATTGCTAAACAGTCTAACCAATTGTATGAACCATTGTAACTGGTGCGCAGATGCGTGCCTTGATGAAGACAATGTGAAGGATATGGTGCCATGTATTAGGGTAGACAATGCCTGCGCAGCCACCTGCAACGCCCTGGCCGAAGTGCTTGCCACAAAATATCAAAACGTACAGGGACTCGTGGATTATTGCCTGAAGGTATGTAAAGAATGTGGCGACGAGTGTGAAAAGTGGCCATCAGACCACTGCAAAAAATGCGCAAAAGCATGTCGGGAGCTGGAGCAGGCTTTGAAGAACTTTAAAGCCTGATTTAATCACACCTACCAAATAATTTATTTAAATGCCTCAATTCCTCTGTGTTTTGGGGCATTTCTTCTGAAGGTATCCTCCATGTCCAGTTACCTTGGGTGCTGCCCGGAACATTCATAAGAGCTTCCTCTCCAAGACCTGCAAAATCCTGAAGCGGAATTATTGCAAGACGGGATACAGACTGCAGCGCAAGCCTGATGAAAACTTCGTGCACGTTCTGTTTTGAGACCGAACGGCCAACATAGTCCTTCAAGTGCTCTTTTTCAGCCTTTCCGGAATTCTGGAACCAGCCAACGGTCGTGTTATTGTCATGGGTTCCAGTGTAGACCACGCTGTTACGGGTGTGGTTATACGGCAGGTATGGATTCTCGGGGTTGTCATCTCCAAAAGCGAATTGCAGCACCTTCATACAGGGAAAATCAAACTTTTCCAGCAGGTCATATACCGGCTGATCTAAAGATCCCAGATCTTCGGCTACAAAAGGCATTTCCGGAAACTCCTTTTGAAGGAGTTTAAAAAATTCATTTCCGGGAGTTTTAGTCCAGGTACCGTGAATAGCCGTCTTCTCTCCTGCCGGTACTTCCCAGTAAGCAGAAAATGCCCTGAAATGGTCCAGCCTTACAACATCAAATAACAGCAGGTTTTGCCTTAACCGGGTGATCCACCAGTCAAAATGCTTATTTTTGAGTTCTTTCCAGTCATAGACGGGCGTGCCCCACAATTGTCCTGTTTTGCTAAAAAGATCTGGCGGCACTCCGGAAACATGGGTTGGCCGTTTTTCGCTGTCGAGTTTGAAATATTCTGGATGTGCCCAGCAATCGGCGCTATCGTGGTTCACATAGAAGGGAATATCTCCAAAAAGGTTGATTCCCTTTTCATGTGCCGCTTCAGAAAACTTTTTCCATTGATCAAAAAACAGGAACTGTATGAACTTTTCCCTGTCAATCTTTTCCTGCAGTTCCTGCTCTGCCTGCTTCATGGCCAGCGGCTCCCGGTCTCGCAGCTCCTGCGGCCAATCAATCCAATTTGCCTGCTCATATTTCTCTCTTAGTGCCAGATAAAGGCAATAATTGTCGAGCCAAAAAGCATGACGGCTGGCAAATTCCTGATACTCCATCTGCGCAATATTTTTACTGCGGAAGGTCTCAAAAGCGGCATCAAAGATTTCGTTCTTGAATTTTACTACGGTTTCAAAAATGACTTTTTTAGAGCTTATTTCCGGTGGCTTATTAAAGTCCTTTAGCTGCACATAACCTTCGTGTTCCAGCAACTCCGGGCTAATCAACAGGCTGTTACCTGCAAAAGCTGAATGGCTGCTATAGGGGGAATGACTGTAGATCCCATCTGTAGGCGTTAATGGCAGCAGTTGCCACCAGGAATGGCCGCTTTTGACCAAAAAGTCCAGAAAATTATGAGCTTCGGGGCCAAGATCTCCAATCCCGAAAGCTCCCGGTAAAGAAGTGATGTGCAATAAAACTCCGCTGCTTCTTTCTATCTTCATGCCTTTTCAAAATTTGTGAGTAATGCTACCGGGAAAGTGCTAAAAAGCTGCTCCATGTTTAAGGATTCCAAACCTTCATATTTTTCACCGGTAAAAATGTTTTTCCACTGCTTTGGGAGATTCTCTTTAAGATCAAAAACAACCTCTTTCCCTGCTTCTTTCGCGAGTTCGAGGTTGGAGTTAAAAGCTCCTGTCACCATTACCGGTGCAAAGATCAGGACGTAATTTTCCCCTTTTTGGCGCGCAAAACCAACGATATCTTCGGCATATTTTCCTTTTAGTTTTAAAGGAATGTATTTTCCCTCTTCAAAAAGCTGTTTTTGCTGCTGCCTTAACCTCAGGGCTTTGTACATGCAATACATGTTGATCTTGCCGGAGACAAAATCTTTTTTCAGCTCCTTCAACCGGTCTTTAATATCTTCAGAAGAAAAATCTTTGATCTCCTCAAGATACTGCTTGCGAAGGTTGTAATCTACGGGACGCCGGTTGTCGGGATCTACATAGCTAAAATCCCAAAGCTCGGTGCCCTGGTAAATATCGGGAATTCCCGGCGTGGTTATCTTCAGTAAGCATTGTGACAGTGATTTTAAGGCGCCAAAGCCGCTTATCTTTGAATGAAATTCAAGAAAAGAGCGGTTAAATGTCTCATTTTTAAGCAGGTTTTCCACATACTCAAAAACTGTATTTTCATAGGCTTCATCAGGTTTGGCCCAGGAGGAATGTTGTTTGGCCTCCCGCAACATCTTTTGAAGAAAAGCTTTCGTTCTTTTTAGAAGTTCTTCTTCAGAAAAAGATTTTGAAGGCCAGTGTCCCGCAAACATCTGAAAGATAAAGTACTCCTCATTCTCATCGGGAATGTTGGGAGATTTTCTAAATTCCGAAGAAATTTTCTTCCATTCTTCCACTTTTTGAAACCATTCCTCTCCCAGCTCGCTAAGCACATTTATGCGCATACGGGCATCTTCGCCGCGTTTGGTATCATGAGTAGCCGTTGCGTTGATCGACAGGGGAAAATCTTCCTGTCGCATTTGCATCCTGTGATGGAAACCGTCAACCGTGAGTCCAAAATTCTCGGGAGAATCGCCCACTTCATTGTGGGAGATCAACCTGTTGAAAATATAAAAACTGGTATCTTCCACGCCCTTGGCGGCCAGTGGCCCTGTAAACTGCTGGCACCGCTGGAGAAAAAAGAGCATGTCTCCCCTGTCTCGTTGCGCCTTTCCCAGAAAAAGTGCTTTCCAAATTTGCAACTCCTGCTCGAGGTCATTGTAATGCTCAAGAGCCGAAGCTAAAGCTGTCTTTATGATGTTCTCCTGCCGCCTGTTCAAAGGAAGATCTTCGGGATAGATCCTGTAGACGGGAAAGCCGGCAAGCAAAGCGCCCAATGCCTGCTTGTGCCGCTCATTCTTTTGATCGTCTTTTAACAGGTCCAGCTCTTTTGCAAGCTCCCAAAGATTGGAAAATTCCCCGCCCATTCGCTCCTCCAGGATGAAAAGCTTTTGTTTATAAATAAGGGCGGCATATTCAGCATTCCTGGGGTTGATCTTTTCATATTTCTCTGTAAAAAGGGGCTCATTCTTTTCTTGTGTCAATACCTGGTTGACCTCGGCAAGGAAACCGTAACCACTGGTGCCCTGCACAGGCCAATGCTTTGGAAGTTTTTCATCCCATTCAAGAATTTTCTCAATGATAATATAGAAATCGGGGCCGAGGGCTTTTCTAAGATGCTGCACGTAACCGAGGGGATCGAAAAGTCCGTCGATATGATCTATCCTAAGGCCATTGATCAACTTCTGCTCGCAAAGCTGCAGGATAAACCGGTGGTAATTCTCAAATACCACGGGATCTTCCATTCTTAAACAAATGAGATCATTTATTGTAAAAAACCGACGGTAATTGATCCTGGTTTCGGTCGCTTTCCAATGTGCCGGAAGGAAAAATTGCAGCTTCAGTAAATCCTTAAGCTCCTGTGGGGAACTATTGATCTGCTTCAGGCGCTGATCGATCTTTTCTCTAAAGGCAGGGTCTTTGTCTGTCTCCCGGAGGAAAAAATTCTTAAGTTCCATCCAGGCGCTTGCTTCAGCATTATAAGAACTGAGTTTGCTGTGCCACTGCGGAAATTCCGGAGCCTTTATAACGGCCGCATAAGATCGCGCCGAGGCAAAATATTCCTGGTCGTAGTATTTGAAAATAAATCCTCTTTGGGAAAGTTTGAGTTGAAATTCCCCTTTTTGAAGCACTTCTTCAAGGCCGGCCCCAGAAAAGGAGCCATGACCTTTGGGTCTTCATCGCTCCAGTCAATATCAAAGAACCTGAAGTAGACAGAATCCGGTCCCAGTTCAAAAACATCCTGCAGCCAGGTATTCTTCCCGTCAAAGGCCATGTGGTTGGGAACAATATCCTGCAACCAGTCCATCCCCTTTTGCTGCATCTTCAGGCTTATCTTTTTGAATCTGTCCAACCTGCCAATCTGTTTGTTGATCCTTAAAGGATCTGTAATGTCATAGCCGTGGCTGCTGCCCTTTCGTGCCTGGAAAAAAGGTGCTGAATAAATTGTAGAGATCCCCAGTTCTTCGAGGTAATCAAGGATCTCTTCCAGGTCTTCAAAGGTGAATTCGGGAGAAAGCTGCAGTCGGTATGTTGCGACGGGATTTTTCATTCCACTACAAGATTAACAGATTCCTCAAGACTGTGAAAAGCCTTCACCCATTCCACAGCTTCCTGGTTCCCCGCTTCGCTTCTCTCGAGCATATCTGCATAGCAATCTTCCTTAATACGGAAGGTGATGTTCTGTGCCTCCCATTTCTCGGGATTTAATGCCGTTTTTTCGATGAGATCGAGAATTTCATTGATGAAAATCAAAAGCTCCATATCTTCGGGGTCATCTTCTAACTGGAACATTAGATCTGTGAGCTTTTGATCTATAAGGAAGTTGATGGTAACAAAATCGAGTTCCACCTTGATCGCTTCAGCAGATTTTAATTGTTCCTCAACTCTTCTAAGGTTAAACTCCTTTTTCTTTAGTTCTTTGATCAACCTGTTGTTCACTGCCATTTCCACCGGCATTTTAAGTCTTGCCGGCACCACCATATTGATTTCCTGAAAGGTCTTTAGCAAAGGATATGTATTTTCATACAACTGCTGCATTGCGCCCTCTGTATCGCGCAGATTTCGCTCCATAACGAGCTCCATGATATGGTGCTGTTCATCCCGGAAGAGATGCCAGAAGGAATAATTGTGGGTGCCAAAGTAGGTATCCATGAGGTTGAAGATCTCATAGACATTGCCTTTTTCAAAAAAAGCAGAAACCTTGCTGTGCAGCTCCTCGAGCGCCTCTGGACTTATAAAAGGCCTTACGCCGCCAAAAAGATGGTGGTCTCCCATGTGCAGAACGGCATAAGAAATATCCACTTTTTCCCAGGTGATATCAGATCTAAACTCGGTACGCGCCACCACCAGCTTTTGCTTTCCTGCCTCGTAATAATGGCTGGTCTTTACTGTAGCACTAAAGTTGTACAGGGTTACCTCCTCGGGAAATTCTTCAAAGAGAGAAGAAATAGCGTAGTGTGCACCAATCCTTATCATGTCCAGTTCCATAGGTTTCACGCTCTCAACATAAGCCGCGTAAGCCGTTCCATATTTGGGCAGGTTGCTGGGTATCTTTTTCAGGGATTCTATGAAATCGGGTTCGTAATCCTCCCCGCTCACCTCCCCGGCCAGTTGAACTGCACGGGTGGCGTAAAAAATATCCTGCATGGACTCGATTCCGGTAACTTCATCGAAAAACCAGCCACAACTGGTGTACATAAGCATGGCGTGGTACTGCATTTCAAGCAACTTTAGAAGCCTGATGTTATCATCTTCAGAAAGTTGGTCTCCAAAATTCTCCACCAGGAAGTTCTTTACGTTGTCATTTTTTCTATTGAGCACCACCTGAATATAGCGGTCCCGAACGGCCCAGGGATCAGAAGTATAGGCCTTCATTTCCTTTTCAAATAACACGATCAACTTTTCTCTAAGATCGTCAAAGGTTTTTCGCAGAGGAGCCCGCCATTTTTGATTCCAGTCTGGATGCCCGCCGGTATTACAGCCACAGTCACTGCGCCAGCGTTCCACCCCATGGTAGCAGCTCCAGGAAGTATTTTCCAGGATTTCTACCTCAAATTCCGGCGGGAATTTTTCGAGAAATTCTCCATAAATTGTAAGGTTAAAATGTTCGTCTTCCTCAATTGAATGAAGGCAGTAAGAAAGAGCCATTTCTCCCAGTTTATGGTGATGCCCATAGCTTTCTCCATCTGTGGCGATGTGTACCAGTTCCAGGTCGTCATTTTCAGAAAAAAGACCTTCAAGGCGGTCGGCAAAGCGTTCTCCATCATTGAGCAATCCCTCAAAAGCGACACCCTGGGAGGCAGGACCGTCATAAAAGAAAAGGCTGATCTCGTTTCCTGAAGGCAATTTGCACAAATACGGACGCCTCGTGTCAATTTTGGCATCTGTCGCATCTTTCCATTCCTTGTCTCCTATTTTGCGCACGCGTTTTGCCTGGTAAGGAGAAAGAATGGTGAATTTGATACCGTGTTTGGCAAGCAGCTCCAAAGTTGCAGTGTTTGCCGCCGTTTCGCCCAGCCACATTCCTTCGGGAAAGCGGTTATAGCGCGATTTGAAATCTTCGATCCCCCAAATGACCTGGGTTTCTTTGTCACGATCGTTGGCGAGCGGCATGATAAGGTGATTATATGCCTGCGCCAGGGCACAACCATGGCCAGAGAAGGCCTCCATACTATCTTTATCGGCCTGTAAAATTGCCTCGTAAGTTTCGGGAGTTTCGTTTTCCATCCACGCCAGCAGCGTAGGCCCAATATTAAAGGACATCCAGGCGTAATTGTTCATAATGGCCTCAATACGGCCCTTTTCATCGAGGATCCTGGAAGCCGAATTCCTTCGGTAACATTCTGCATTGATCCTGTGATTCCAGTCGTGGTAAGGATAAGCCGATTCCTGCATTTCAACCTTGTTAAGCCAGGGGTTCTCCCGTGGTGGCTGGTAAAAATGACCGTGAACGCAAATATATTTTCTACTCATAATTAGTCGGTGTTATTGGCAAGTCAAAAATTCGACAAAAGCCTTTAAAAGATACGCAATTAAAATGTTCGCAAAAAATGCGGTTTTTAGCTCCTGTAGATCAGGAATGACTCTTTAGGGACATTTATTTTACCTTCAAAAATGAATTTTTCAGGCTCTAATTCACCTCCCCATTTTTTTTCGGCGGAAGCTATAATAAGTCGCGGTTTCACTTCTTCAGAAATTTCTTCGGAAAAATCCTGGTCGCCAAGATTGAAGATCCCCACCAGGTCGTCATCTTCTCCAGCAGCCCATACCTTGAGCAGGGAAAGCTGTTCATCTGCCCTTGTCTTAATTACTGAAGTCCTGAACAGGTGGAATTCTCCCTCCTTCCGAAGCCGTAAAAGCTCCTTATAAAACTCAAAAATGTGGTTCTGAGGTTTGTTTTTCCTGAAGTCCCAGTTGAGTTTTGAATGTTCAAAGGTGTCCCGTGATTGTGGATCCGGAAATTCTGTGTCGTCGTGCTCCCCGTGAAAAAAGTACTGAAATTCCCTTTTTCGCCCTTCCTGTACTGCCTTTACAAGTTCTTTGTCGCCGTGGCTAACAAAGTATTGAAATGGATTTTCTTCGGCAAATTCTTCTCCCATGAACAGCATAGGCACAAAGCCCGAAGTGAGCATAATGCCGGCAGCAAGCTTCTGTTTTTCAAAAGAAACCAGCCGGGAGAGCCTTTCGCCCAACAACCGGTTTCCCACCTGATCGTGATTTTGAATAGAGACCACAAAATGGCCTTTTGGAAGCCCTTTTGGCGAATTGCCGATTGTTCGCTTTCTAAAAGTCGAATACATGCCATCATAGACAAAGGCCTGGCTGAAGGTTTTTGCCAAAAATTCTATTTTTCCGTAGTCTTTATAGTAACCCGCTTTTTCTCCGGTAAGCAACGTGTGCACCGAATGGTGGAAATCATCTACCCACTGGCCTTCCAGTCCATAACCTCCTTTTTCATAAGGCTTGATGATCCTGATGTCGTTGAGATCACTTTCTGCAATGACAATAAGCCGGCGCCCACACTGCTCTTCCAGGAGATCGACTTCTTCGCTAAGCTCCTTTAGAAAATGCCTTGCACCCCGGTCAATGATCTCATGAATAGCGTCCAAACGCAAGCCATCGAAATGAAATTCATCAAGCCACATTAGCGCATTTTGAATAAAGTGATTGCGCACCTGGTCAGAATATTCATCATCAAAATTGATGGCACTACCCCAGGGCGTGTGATATTTATCTGTAAAATATGGACCATACTGGGAGATGTAATTTCCTTCGGGCCCCAGGTGGTTGTACACCACATCCAGCAGCACCGCAAAGCCTCTTTGATGACAGGCATCGATTAATTTTTTGAGTCCGTCGATGCCCCCATAGCTTTCCTGGGCAGCAAAAGGATAAACTCCGTCATAGCCCCAGTTCCTATCCCCGGGGAACTGTGCTATGGGCATAAGCTCGAGGGTATTTATCCCCAGCTCTTCCAGGTGCTCCAGTTTATCAATTACGGCTTCAAAAGTGCCTTCCCGGGTAAACGTTCCCACGTGCAGCTCATAAATGATCATTTCATCTAACGTCCTGCCCTTCCAGTTCTCATCTTTCCATTTGTAGGCATTGGGATTTATTAATTGAGACCAGGAATGGACTCCTTCAACCTGTGCCTTAGAGGCGGGATCGGGGAAAGCATCTTCCTCATCGAGCCTGTATTTATAGAGGCTGTTGGGTTTTACCCCGGTTACTTCGGTTTCCCAGTAGCCATCTTCATCTTTTTTAAGCCTTAGGGGCTCTGCTTTGTCTTTGATGATGACCTCTACAGAAGTGGCCAGGGGCGACCAGACTCTGAATAGACTTTTACCATTTTTCAGAATTTCTGCTCCTATTTTCTTCTTCATAGTCCCCAACGGTTTTCTGTGTAAATGCAATGCATTCAAAGCTATGAAGGATAAGACGGAAGACTGAATGTTTAATACTTTTTTAACTAGGCTTGTGCATATACTTAGCTAAATTTAAATGATTTAGAAGACGCGCAAAGCCTGATTTTTCACAGGATCAGGACAAATCAAACCCAATTTTATTAAACTATTCTATGGAATTTGAAGGGCATAAAAGAGCCAGTATAAGAAATGTATCTCCAGAGATCGACTGTGGGAGGTATCCAATAAAAAGAGTAACTAATGAAGAGATAAAAGTTGAAGCCGACATTTTTGGTGACGGTCACGACAAAGTGGATGCGGTACTGCTTTACAGGCCAAAGAAAAAAAGCCGCGGTCGTGATAAAAAATGGCAGGAGCAGCGAATGGATTTTGAAGGCAATGATCATTGGTCTACAGTATTCAGCCTTGAGGAAACCGGCGACTACGAATACACTTTAGAGGCATGGGTAGATCATTTTACCACCTGGCAGGAAGACCTGAAGAAAAAACATGACGCCGGTCAAAACCTGCGAACAGAACTTCTTATTGGAGCCCAAATGATGGAGAAGGGCCGCGGAAAGGGCTGCCCCGGCAGATAAGAAGAAACTCGAAACCTGGATTGAACTGCTAAAGGACGATGAAAAAGAAGCGCAGGCCATTACCGAAGTGCTTGGTGATAGAGCTTCACAGGTGATGTACGATAACCGGGACAGGGAAACAGCTTACCCCTATGACAGGATTTTGGAAGTTCGCGTAGAGCGAAAAAAAGCGTTGTTCAGTGCATGGTACGAATTCTTCCCAAGATCTGCTTCTCCCGAAAGAGGAAAACACGGAACCTTTAAAGACTGTGAAAACGTATTGCCCGAGGTGTCAAAAATGGGATTTGACGTCATATATTTTCCACCCATTCATCCAATTGGGCGAAGCCATAGAAAAGGTCTTAACAATGCTACCGATGCTGAAGAAGGTGACCCTGGTTCTCCCTGGGCCATAGGTGCCAAAGAAGGTGGCCATAAAGCTATCCATCCCGAATTGGGAACTATGGAAGATTTCCAGCGGCTCGTGAAAAAGGCGAAAGATATGGATATTGAGATCGCCCTGGATTTTGCCATACAATGTTCGCCAGATCATCCTTATGTAAAAGAGCATCCGCAATGGTTTAAATGGAGACCAGATGGTACGGTGCAGTATGCTGAAAATCCACCAAAGAAATACCAGGATGTCCTGCCGGTAAATTTTGAGACCGAAGACTGGAAAAACCTCTGGAAAGAACTCAAAAGTATAGTAGAATTTTGGATCGATAAAGGAGTACGCATTTTTAGAGTGGATAATCCTCATACTAAAACCTTCCTGTTCTGGGAATGGTGCATAAAAGAGATTAATGCAAAACACGATGGAATTATTTTCCTTGCTGAAGCTTTTACCCGACCAAGGGTAATGGAGGAACTGGCAAAAATAGGCTTCAATCAATCTTACACCTATTTCACCTGGAGAAACACCAAAGAAGAATTTGTAGAATACCTCACGCAGCTCACGAAAACCGAAATGCGGGAATATTACCGGCCCAATTTCTGGCCAAATACCCCAGACATTCTTCCCATCTCCCTTGAAAACCAGCATGAACCTTCCTTTTTAATACGACTCATATTGGCGGGGACCCTTTCTTCAAATTACGGGATCTACGGCCCTGTATTCGAATTTGGCCATAACGAGGCTTTTCCGGGAAAAGAAGAATACAATCATTCTGAAAAATATGAGATTAAACACTGGGACTGGCCACGAAGGACTAAGATCAAAGAGGTCATCAGCATTTTAAACAGGGTGAGAAATGAAAACGAGGCGCTGCAAAGTACCTGGAATATTGAATTTGAAGACACAGACAATGACCAGCTGCTTTGCTACTCAAAAATCTCACAAAATGGGAACAACAAAATACTAACAGTTGTGAGCCTCGATCCACATCATGCCCAGTCCGGCTGGGTGAAAGTGCCTTTGCACCGCCTGGGAATTGAGCCTCAGGAATTTTTTTCGGTTACAGACCTTCTCACCGGCTCAAGTTACGTATGGCAAGAGGAATGGAACTATGTAGAGCTGCATCCACAGGCAATTCCTGCTCACATTCTTAAAGTAGAAACCAAAAAACCAACGAGATAAAAAGAAAGAACATGATCAAACCAATCCAATCAGAAGATCAGGAAAACTGGTACAAAGATGCCATCATATATGAGTTGCACATCAAGGCCTTTTTTGACAGTAATGGAGACGGAGTGGGTGATTTAGAAGGCCTCATGCAAAAACTGGATTACCTGGAAGATCTTGGAGTTACAGCCATTTGGCTACTCCCGTTCTATCCTTCTCCCCTACGGGATGACGGCTACGATATTGCCGATTACTACAGCATCAACCCCACTTATGGGGATCTTGATGTTTTTCAAAGGTTTATTGATGAAGCCCACGAACGCGGACTCAAAATTATAACCGAGCTGGTCATTAATCACACTTCTGACCAGCACCCGTGGTTTCAACGGGCAAGAACTGCCCCGCAGGGTTCCGAAGAAAGAGATTATTATGTTTGGAGTGATGATCCAAATAAATACAAGGATACCAGGATCATTTTTACAGATACCGAACCTTCCAACTGGACCTGGGATCCTGTCGCAAAACAATATTTTTGGCACCGTTTCTTTTCTCATCAACCAGATCTCAATTTTGACAATCCTAAAGTGCAACAGGAAGTTTTTGATATTATAGACTTTTGGTGCAAGATGGGCGTCGACGGTTTTAGGCTTGACGCCGTGCCTTATCTTTTTGAGAGGGAAGGAACAAACTGCGAGAACTTACCAGAGACCCATGATTTTCTAAAAAAATTACGGGCTCATGTTGATGAGAATTTCGACAACAAGTTGCTGCTGGCCGAAGCAAATATGTGGCCCGAAGATTCGGCTGCATACTTTGGAGACGGGGATGAATGTCACATGAATTACCATTTCCCTATCATGCCTCGCATGTTCATGTCGGTCAAAATGGAAGACCGCTATCCTATTATGGACATTATTGACCAAACTCCGGACATTCCGAAGTCCTGTCAATGGGCCATTTTCCTGAGAAACCATGATGAGCTTACCCTTGAAATGGTGACCGACGAGGAACGGGATTATATGTATAAGGTGTATACTAAAGATCCACAGGCGAAGATCAATGTGGGAATAAGGCACCGGCTGGCTCCATTGCTGGAGAACAACCGTAACAAGATCGAATTGATGAACGTACTGTTGTTCTCACTTCCGGGGACACCGGTAATCTACTATGGAGACGAAATTGGAATGGGTGACAACTTTTATCTGGGAGACCGGGACGGGGTAAGGACTCCAATGCAATGGTCTGCAGATAGAAATGCAGGCTTCTCCTCTGCCAATCCGCACAAACTGTATTTGCCGGTGATCATTGACCCTTCATACAAATACGAATCAGTAAACGTAGAGACCGAGCAAATGAATTCCTCTTCGCTGCTATGGTGGATGAAAAGGATCATTAGCATGAGGAAGAAGTTCAAAGCCTTCGGGCGTGGAGATATCAATTTCCTTTCCCCCAGCAATGCTAAGATCATCGCTTATACCCGTACCTACGAGGACGAGGACATCCTGGTGCTGGGGAACCTGTCAAGATTTCCGCAGGCTGCAGAACTCGACCTGGAGCCCTACGACGGTTATGTCCCTGTGGAAGTCTTCAGCCACAATAAATTCCCAAGGATCACTGAGCATCCTTACCTGTTTACCATGGCGCCACATGGCTATTATTGGTTTCAGCTGAAGAAAGAAAAAGATCACAGCGAGAAAGCCGAAACTCCAATCTTAAAAGTGAACGAATGGGAACAACTGCTTCAGAATAAGACAAGGGCGAGATTCGAAAACGAGATCTTACCCGATTATTTGAACAGCTGTCGCTGGTTCGGCGGAAAATCACGTGTGATCCAGAATATTTCGGTGATCAATAAAGTAGATATCCCGGTAAGAAATATGCATTCAACTTTGATCACGATCGAAGTGAACTATAATGACGGTTTACCCGAAGTTTACCAGTTGCCGCTAGGGTTTATTTCCCAAAAAGCTGAAGATGAATATAGAGAAGTGCCACCAAAAGGCATTATTGCGAAGCTGCAGGTGAACGGCGAGGAAGGATATCTTTTTGATGCGGTTTACAGCGAGAGCTTTAGAAACGTGCTCTTTAGAAATATTAAAAAAGGGCGCAGACTTCAGAGTGGACGTGGTCACCTTGTTTTCTATCACAGCGATAATGGCTTTGATCCTGAATCTGAAAAGGTGCATTCAAAGATCCTTAATGCTGAACAGAGTAATACCTCGCTGATCTTTGACAACAAGTATTTTCTCAAGCTGTATCGCAAACTGGACAACACGATCAATCCAGACCTGGAGATCACCAAATACCTTAGTGAAAAAACCGAATACAAGAATTCACCACGATTTGTAGGTGCCATAGAGTACGCTCCAGATACCAGGAATATCATTGTATTGGGCATGATGCAAGATCTGGTGCCAAACCAGGGAGACGCATGGGATTACACCAAAGATGCCCTCAAAAGGTTTTTTGAACGTGTACTTACCCAGCCAAAGGATGCCCCCGAAGAAGAAACAGAGCGAACCCTGGAGCCTATGCGATACCAGGAGCTTTCAGAGAATATGAAGGAGCTCATGGGCGTTATTTTCCCGGAACGTATTTCCCTGCTGGGACAGCGTACTGCCGAGATGCACAAGGCTTTGGCCGCCAACCCCGGCGTCAAGGACTTTGAGCCGGAACCTTTTTCACTGCATTACCAGCGCTCTCTTTACTCCAGTTTACAGTCGCTCACGAGAAATGCATTCCAGAATCTTCAGAAAAGCCTTAAGATCCTGCCAGAGCATATCCAGCCTGAGGCACAAAAAGTACTTGATCTAAAAGGAGAAGTACTCAAAAGCTTTAAAAAGGTGTATGACCATAAGATCCCTATCATGAAGATAAGGACCCATGGAGATTACCATCTGGGGCAGGTGCTGTGGACAGGTAAAGATTTTGTGATCATAGATTTTGAAGGTGAACCTGCCCGGTCTTTTAGTGAGAGAAGGTTAAAACGCTCTCCTTTACGAGACGTCGCTGGAATGGTTCGGTCCTTCCACTATGCCGCCTACAGCAGCATTATAGAACCCGAATTTGATCAACAAAAGAAAGAAGGAGACCTCGATACCTGGGCAGAAACCTGGTATTACCTGGTCACCAGGATGTTCCTGCAAGGTTATTACGAAAATGTGGGAGACAATGATTTCATTCCTAATAATGAGGAGGATAAGAACATCCTGATGCAGACTTTCCTGCTGGAAAAGGCAATTTACGAGATGAATTATGAATTGAATAATCGCCCCGACTGGGTTTTGATACCGCTACGGGGAATTTTATCATGCATAAAATAGAGAGAAATGGCTAAACAAGAAGAAAATAAAAAAAACACTGTCAAAGGAAAAATCACTGCCGGCAAGCGCGCAAAAGAATCGGGCAAAGTAAAGGGTCCAAAAGGTGTGGAACGCGGTGCAAAGGAAGAAAAAGAGACAGCAACAGGAGGCAAAAAAACAGTAAGATCAGCTTCAGAAACGAAGTCACCTAAAAAACCTGCTACAACCACTGCCGCTTCAAAAAAAGCGGAAAAAGTGGTGAAAAGTGCTTCAGAAACAAAGGCACCCAAAAAAACCACCAAAAGTGGAAAACCCATTGCAGGCAAAGTAAAGACAGGTGCAGAAAAGAAAGCGACTTCTTCGAAAGCCACTAAATTCAAGGAGCCGCTTACAGATGAAGAAGTGCCTCATGTAGCGGCCCCGGCCACGAAAAGGACCTCGAGTCCTCAGGAGGAGACCCCTGATAAAATAAGGAAAACCGCCCGCACAAAAACCAGCAGTACCGGCAAAACTACAAGTGCCAAAAAGGTTAAAAAAACAACCTCTTCCGTAGAAAAGAAACCTGCCGCAAACAAAGCTCCTGCAAAAAAAATGAGCAGGCAAAAAACCCCGCCGGGAATTTCTGCCGAAGAGAAAATGAAGCTGCCTAACACTTCTCCTACAGATGATCTTAAGGAGAGCGCACAGGCAGCAGGTAAAGAAATTGCCGATAAGCTTACTCCTGATGAAAAAACGCGCAAAGACGCTTGAGAAAAAAGCCAAAGACCTTATTCCCGATGCCGACGAGTTAAAAGAAGCAGCCGAAAAGGCCAGGGATTTTGTGGAAGACGTGATTCCTAATAAAGAGGAAATCTCTTCGGCAGCCAAAAAGGCCAAAAAAGCAGTCAAAAAAGCCACTTCAAAAACTACAGAAGAGCAAAGATCTTCCGAAGAAAAACCGGTAGAAGCTACCCTGCTTACAGATTTTGATATTCACCTCTTTAAAGAAGGAAAGCATTACCACCTTTACAACAAGCTGGGTTCTCATCTTATGGAATATATGGGCATCAAAGGAGTGTATTTCGCGGTATGGGCTCCCAATGCAGAGAGTGTTACCGTCATGGGTGATTTCAACAATTGGGATAAACAGTCGCACCAAATGAAGGCCCGCTGGGACCATTCGGGTATTTGGGAAGTATTTATTCCCGAAGCAAAAAAAGGTTCGCTTTACAAATATTTCATTCGCTCCAACAACGGCTATGAAGCCGAAAAAGGTGATCCCTACGCATTTTCGTGGGAAACCCCGCCCAATACGGCCTCTATGGTTTGGGACCTCGAAAATACCTGGAATGATAAGCTGTGGATGGATGAGCGCAGCAAAAAGCAGGGGAAGCCGCAGCCATATTCGGTTTATGAGCTTCACCTTGGCTCCTGGAAAAGAGTGCCCGAAGATAACTTTAGGTCCCTCACCTATCTCGAACTTGCCGAGGAGCTTCCAAAATACCTTAAAGAGTTGAACTTTACTCATGTAGAATTTATGCCTGTGATGGAGCATCCCTTCTTTGGCTCCTGGGGATACCAGATCACCGGCTATTTTGCACCCTCAAGCCGTTTTGGTACTCCGCAGGATTTCATGCATCTCATTGACAAGCTGCACCAGGAAGGCATAGGTGTGATCCTGGATTGGGTGCCTTCGCACTTCCCTTCAGATATGCATGGGTTACACTATTTTGATGGCACCTTTCTCTATGAACATTCAGATCCTAAAAAAGGTTTCCACCCCGACTGGCAGAGCTATATTTTTAACTACGGAAGAAATGAAATAAGATCATTTTTGATAAGTAACGCGCTGTTCTGGCTGGACAAATTCCATGCAGACGGCTTGCGGGTCGATGCGGTCGCATCTATGCTCTACCTGGATTATTCCAGAAATGAGGGCGAATGGGAGCCTAACGAGTTCGGCGGAAGGGAAAATCTGGAAGCCATAAGCTTCTTAAAAGAATTTAACGAGGTGGTTTATAAGGAGTTTCCCGATGCTGTTACGATTGCAGAAGAATCTACAGCCTGGCCTATGGTTTCGAAACCAACCTATATTGGAGGCCTTGGCTTTGGTATGAAATGGATGATGGGCTGGATGCACGACACGCTGCAGTACTTTAGTAAGGATCCCGTGCACCGCAGGCACCATCAAAATACTATCACTTTCAGCACAACTTATGCATTTACAGAGAATTTTATGTTGCCACTCTCTCATGACGAGGTGGTCTACGGAAAAGGCGCACTCCTCAACAAGATGCCCGGTGATGAATGGAATAAATTTGCCAACCTAAGGACACTCTACGCCTATATGTATGGACATCCAGGTACAAAATTGCTGTTCATGGGAGCTGAATTTGGCCAAAATTCAGAATGGGACCACGATTCCAGCCTGGAATGGCATCTTACAGAACAAGATCTTCACAGGAAAATGCAGGCAACGCTGAAGGAGCTCAACCGTCTTTACAAATCTGAACCTGCTCTTTATGAAAAAGCATTTTCTCACGAAGGTTTTGAATGGATAGATATCAATGATGACGAGAACAGCATCATTAGCTTCTTTAGAAAAGGAAACGATCCAAAAGATAACATCATGGTGGTGTGCAACTTCACGCCGATGCCACGGGAAAACTATCGCATTGGGGTGGCAGAAAAAGGAAAATGGAAGGAAATCTTCAATTCAGATGCGCAAGAATTTGGTGGAAGCGGGGTACACAATGCAATGAAGTGGAAAGTCGGACTATTCCCGGCACACAGTCAGGAACATTCTCTTGCCCTCACCCTGCCGCCAATGGGGGTTGTCTATTTGAAAAAGACCTGATCATAAATGGAGTAACATTAATTGAGACAGCCCCTTTCCCGGGGCTGTTATCACTTCTCCCTGAGAGAAATGATAAAAACCGAAGCTGTTAAATTCTGTTGGAGTTCTTCGGGAATCATTTGAGAATTCAGTAAATTATGGAACTTTAAAAGACAATCAGTAGAAGCAAGAAAAACGCCGAAGTTTGTGCATCAAGGGCGGCAGTCAAACGGGTTCTAATGGTGCTAAGCGATACAGGTTGTCATCAATAGAAAATAATTAATCAATTTTAAATAAGTAATATAACCAACATCAACATGAAAAGAAATGCAACCGCCGTTTGGAACGGAACATTAAAAGAAGGAAAAGGTCACCTAACCACTCAAAGTGATGTACTTCATAGAACTCCTTACTCCTTCAAAATGCGTTTTGAGGATGAAAAAGGAACAAATCCCGAAGAACTAATTGGTGCGGCGCATGCCGGCTGTTTCACCATGCAACTTTCGGCTAATTTGTCTAAAGAAGGTTTCGATCCTGCAGAGCTTACTACTAAAGCAGAGATCACTTTTGAAGATGGTACCGTGAAAAAATCTCACCTTAACCTGGTGGCAAAGGTCAACGGAATTTCGCAGGAAAAATTCGATGAACTGGTGCAGCACGCAAAGGAAAATTGTCCTATTTCAAAGCTCTTAAATGCAGAGATTACTCTGGATTCCTCTTTGAATTAGTTTCACCACAGGCAACAAAAAAAGCGGGAGATTCCCGCTTTTTTTATTTCTGCTATTATATTTTTCAGAAGGTTTCCTCTTCGAGAAGCTCGCGAAGTGCTTTAAAAATAGCTTCTTTAATTTTAGGATCCATTTTATTCTCAACTACAAACTTTTGGTTGACTTCCAGTTCTATTCCACAGTAGCCGGTAGGAAACCTTTTTCTTAGAAAGGTTGTAAATCCGTCGGCAGTGCCCAGGTAAGGATAATTGAATCGGACATTTATTTTAGGATCCTGCTCTAAAATGGCATTTTTGAAGCTTCTGCAGAACTCCTTCTCTTCCCGCCTCTTCGGGTCAAAAAGCAAACCCACATCTGCGTTACGAACCTCCCCGTCCAGGACCGGCGTAAAACTGTGGACCGAGAGGTGCAATACTCTTTCCCCCTGCTTTACAAATTTCGAAACCTCCTGCTCTACCTTCTCTCTGTAGGGGAAGTAGAATTGTTCTAAAATGGCAGTTTTGGAAGATTCTGGAAGTTTTGCTGTAAACTGTGAGAACAACTGTTTGTGATGCAGAGACCGGTTCAGCTCAACAAGTAACCGGCTTTGGGTTTGATAAATTTCAAAGTCGGCAAGTTCTTTTAATTGCAGGAAAAGATCCAAAGCACCGGGATCATACCCGCGGTGTGAATTGAGCTGCTCCCCTGCCTCCTCAAATAAAGTGGAATATTGTTCGGGAATATCATTTCCCCCATGCTCGCAAGTGAGGATCAACTTCATCTTAACCTAATTTAAAGCTGCCTGTTCAAATGCAGCGGGCATAAAGAGCTGGTTAGTTGCCAGACAATTTGCCAGTTGCCTGTAGGTTTCTTTTATTTTTTCTTCCGAAGGAGTTTGCCCCACTGTCTGTAATATCCTGGTGGAAAGGCTGCCATGCTCCAAAAGAAATTCTATGGTTTCCCTGTGTTTTTCAGAAATGTTCTCCCGAACCAGGGCATACAGTTTCTTCCAAACCTCTGCTGCAGTCGCTGTTGCCGGCAGGTCAAAAAGGGCCAGATATTTCTCATTTTTGAGCACTGTTGATTCCGCATCTTTGATCACGAGATCAAAGATCTCAAAAAGCTCATTTTCGTGCCACTGCTTTTGATCCTCCAGCGACACCAGCTCCTCGCTTACCAGCAGTTTTAAGACTTCGATAATGAATATTGCGATAGCAAGGTCGGCTTTTGGACATTCCTGAAGGTCAATCACCCTTATCTCAATAGCATTACGATCAAATCGTGCAATGGCACCTCTGGAGTTCAAAAAGTGGTGATCCAGAATACGCTCCTCATCAAAAGGCCGAATGGCTTTGTTAATAGGCTCAAAAATGCCATTAAAGTAAGCCTCACGTGAAAAAAGTTGTTCGGGAATTACTTTCCCCGTCATTTGCGGGATCTCCTTTTGATTCGTTTTATAGACATGCATCCGGGCATCTTTGTATCCGGTGTTCTTACCTTCGAAAATTGGTGAACTGGCACTCAGGGCAGGAATTATAGGCAGAAGGACCCTTATAGCCGCATGCAACTTTTCAAACTCGCTGTCGTCATAAAAAGGCAGGTTGATATGCATGCTCTGCACGTTGCTCCAGCCGTGGCCGCGACAGTCGAAAATACGATTGTAAAGGGCGTAGATCTTGCTGTAGTTGTGCTGCCAGAGCCGCATTTCCTTTGCGGGATCCATAAGAGGATGGGAGGCCGTAGGCATCAAAAAGGCACCAAATTCCTCCAGCAGGAGGTTCATTTCGGTGATGTTTTCGGCAAAAAGTTGGTCGAGCGAATCAAGATCGGCTGTTGGCCCATTGGTCTTTAGCTCCACTACGTGTGCCACCAGTTCATTGCTCCACTCAATCTTGCCATTCTCAACATCTGAGGTAAGTGTACCGTTTTTCCTGGTGAGCAGTTTATCTACAATAGGATCAATCTTAAGATCTTTGGAGCTCACCAGCATATATTCCAGCTCAATCCCGAAAACTTCAAAAAGGTGATAACTCATTCAGATCGTTTTTCAAGGCGGCTTTTTAGGGCCAGCAGAATTTCTTTATAAACCTTATCGCCGTAGAACCCGTCTTCTACACCAAAATCTATATTTGGATTGTCGTTGATCTCTATCACAAGCGGTTTTCCGTTAACTTCTTTTACATCAATGCCATAAAGCCCTTTTCCCATAAGCTTAGCAGATTTTAGTGCCACGTCCAGGATCTTTTTTGGTACATCTTCAATAGCCATACAATCTGCATTGCCGTCACGGTCGTCTTTCTTTTTAGCATTCCAGTTATAGATCTGCCAGTGGCCCTTGGCCATATAGTAACGACAGGCGTACAATGGTTTTTCGTCAAGGATACCAATGCGCCAGTCATAGTCTGAAGGAGTGTATTCCTGGGCAATGACCAGCTCAGATTTCTTCAGCATTTCTGAAACCAGGTTTTCATATTCTTCTTCGGTTTTGGCTTTTTTGACACCAAAAGAAAAGGTAGAATCGGGGGATTTAAGCACTAATGGCAGCCCTGTCTTCTCAATGACCGAATTCCTGTTGTCCTTATGTACAATCACTGTCTTAGGAGTAGGAATTCCGGCATTTTCAAGAGCTTCAGCCATAAAAACTTTGTTGCAGCACTTGAGGATAGCATCCGGATAATCGACAATGGCAATGTCTTCCTGTTGCGCTTTTCGTGCAAAGGCGTAGGCCTCGTTGTTGACCTCGGTACTTTGCCTAATCAATAACGCATCAAAGGCAGACAGCCGGGAAAGCTCTTTTGGTGACACAAATTCCACGTAAAAGTTCATTTTCTCGGCCAGTTCGGCAAAACGTTTCAACGCCTTTTGGTTACTGGGCGGTGCAGGATCATTTTGCTGCACAAGAATGGCCAGGTCATATTCGTAACTTTCAGCTTTTGGTGTATCGTAGCGCTTCTTCCCAAAATACTGCACGGCAAACTGCCACATCATTTCTTTGTGTTCGGCGGGGATCTCGGCTTCAGAAAGCGCTTTTATAGATTTGATCGTCCATTTGTTGTTGTACTGGAACTTTACCCTCAAAAAAGGTATTTGGAAGTGCCGGTGAAACATAGCACTTAGTTCCCTGTATTTTTGAGCCACATTTTGCCCAAAGTAGATACTCAATGTGAATTCTGAAGATTTTATGCCCTTCAGGCTCTTTTGTATGAGATCATCAAATTCTTCAGAAATAATTCTCACCAACACCGGCTCGCGCAGGTCAACGAGGTTCATGATTGTTGGAATAGCCAGATGCCCACGGGCTTCGGCTAAAAGAGAAACATAATAGCCTTTGGACTGGTAGGAATAATCTTTACACAAGTTAAAGATCCTCGCCTTCTTAAGGTGCGAAAAATGAGGATTTGTAAGATAATCCCTGGCGGAAATGATCTCGATGTTCTCAAGGTAGATCTTCCACTTCTCGGGTTTATTTACAACAATGTATTTCTTCATTAAAAAGTAAGAAAAGTTTTATCAAAATTAGATGAAATTCCGTTACGTGGAACCCAAATAAAGCTAGCAAAAATTAATTTAACAGGAGTAGCCTTTTCCCGCGGAATAACTGGATTTATTACTTTTTTGAAACCGAAGTAGCCGCTCTTGAAAAACAAAAAGGCGGAACCCACCTGGATACCGCCTTTTTCTGAAGGAGTAGATCTTGCCCTTTAAACCAGCCCCGAAATATTTCCTTCAATGTCTATATCTATTCTTTCTGAAGCCGGCACAGCGGGTAAGCCCGGCATTCGCATCATGTCTCCCGTGATTGGGATTAAAAATCCGGCACCCGAAGCTATTTCTATCTCCCTTACATTGAGGGTAAATCCCTGTGGCCTGCCCAGGAGAGTCGGGTCGTCTGATAATGATTTTTGTGTTTTTGCGATACACACCGGCAGGTGTTCCAATCCCAGGTCGTGTATCTTTTTGAGGTCTTTCCTGGCCTTAGGACCAAACTCCACTTTTTGAGCCCCGTAGATCTTTGTAGCAATGGTTTCCACCTTTGTAATTACAGCAGAATCCCATTCATAAAGAGGTTTGAACTCGTGCTCGTTTGCTTCCACCACTTCAATGACTTTTTGAGCCAGCTCTAAAGCACCTTCGCCACCTCTGGCCCAGCCGTCGGCTAAAGCGACCTTCACTCCCAGCCTGTCTGCAAGATCCCTGATCACCTTAATTTCCTCTTCACTGTCTGAGATAAACCTGTTGATGGCAATTACAGGAACAAGATCGAACAACCTGGCGTTCTCGAGATGTTTTTCAAGATTAGGAAGCCCTTTTTGGAGCGCTTCTACATCGGGAATGGTCAAACTGCTCAAACTGGCCCCGCCGTGGTATTTTAAAGCCCTAATAGTGGTTGTAATTACCACCGCTTTAGGGGACAGTCCGGCGCTTTGACATTTAATGTCCAGGAATTTTTCTGCTCCCAGATCAAATCCGAAGCCGGCTTCCGTAACTGTATAGTCCGAAAGGCTCATCCCCATCCTTGTAGCGATGACAGAGTTTGTTCCCTGCGCAATATTGGCGAAAGGACCTAAATGTATAATCGCGGGATTGCCTTCAATGGTTTGCACCAGGTTAGGTTTGAGCGCATCTTTTAAAAGCGCGGCCATGGCACCTTCGGCGTTAAGATCTCTTGCAAAAACGGGCTGTTTGTCAAAAGTGTATCCAATAAAGATGTTTCCCAATCTTCTTTTCAGGTCGGTCAAATTTTCAGCCAGGCACATGATCGCCATAATTTCTGAAGCTGCAGTAATATCAAAACCACTTTCCCTTGGAATACCGGATCCTGTACCGCCAAGACCTATGACAATGTTTCTTAGCGCCCGGTCATTTACATCCATCACCCTCTTGAGAGAAATGGTGCGTGGATCAAGGTCCAGGCTTCTCGTTTTGCTCTGAATATTGTTGTCCACGATCGCGGCCAGGAGGTTATGCGCTTTTTCTACTGCGGAAAAATCTCCCGTAAAATGCAGGTTGATGTCCTCCATGGGAAGCACCTGTGAAAATCCTCCCCCGGTGGCTCCACCTTTAATTCCGAAGACAGGACCAAGAGAAGGCTCTCGTAAAACAACGGTTGTTTTCTTTCCAAGACGGTTTAGTGCTTCCGAAAGGCCAATTGATACCGTGGTTTTACCTTCTCCCGCCGGTGTGGGGGAAATAGCTGAAACCAGAATGAGATTCGCATTTTTGACCTTTTCTTTGTCGATGAATGAAAGCGGGATTTTCGCTTTATACTTCCCGTACATCTCGATATCATCGGGCATCAAGCCTAATTTTTCTGCAATTGTCGAAATGTGTTTTAGTTCTACTTGTTGAGCAATTTCAAGGTCACTTAGGGCTTGTGTATTTTTCATAATAGGCGGTTGTACTTTGCGGTTTAAGAAAACGTTTTCGTTTATCTCTTACATGGCAAAATTCCGAAGAAAGAACGGCGGAAATAATGACTAAAATCAGTTCTGAGAGAAAGATTTGTTTAGACGATTTGGTCCCTGAAAAAAGGAAAGGAGTTTCTTTGGCGAGAAGTAATTGTATATTAAGTAATAATAAATACAACTAACTGAAATTTAATAATATAACTCAAAAAAATATGATTCAGATCAGTTCTCGGGAATTTTTTTCATCGTACTTTTAAGTCATTCCCCACGTGATTTTTCATCTTGTTCCTCCACAGGGCCCCTTCCCCTCTCTATTCTTTTGTTTCTCCCCTTTTGTTCAATCTAATTTCATCGTTATGAAAAAAGTTTTACCTTTTGTAATGAAGCTTTTCCTGTTGTTCAGCTTCTTGTTTGCAGGGCAGTTATTTTCTCAAAAAGTAGCATTGCCGCAGAATTCTCTCGATCCCGTATCACATCCTAAGTTTGTTAATCCCTTGCCTTTTCCGTCAGTTTTGCAACCAACAGCTCCTGGTGGAAATAATTACGAAGTCAATATCCAGGAAACCACTCAGGACTTAGGTCTATTTGATGTCGTGGGCAATAAATCCTTTGGTAAAGTAACCAGAGTATGGGGTTATGGCCCCGACATTATGAGCATCACCTATCCCGGGCCTACTATTGAAGCCATTTCGGGAGAAGCTATTACCGTGGATTGGATTAATGAACTGCCCGAAAAACATCTTTTTGCTATAGATGAAAATATTCATTGGGCAGGAACCGACATGGGGGGAAAACTACCCGGTCCTAACCAAAGCTTTAACGGAATTCCTACCATCACACATTTGCACGGCGGCCATACCGATGCCGACAGTGATGGCCATCCCGAATCCTGGTATACACCGGGGCATAAGTACACCGGATCAAATTATTATAAGAACAAGGGAAAATTTACCTATGAAAACTCACAGGAAGCAGCTACCCTTTGGTACCACGACCATACCATTGGGATCACCCGCTTGAATGTCTATGCAGGGCTTGCAGGATTCTACCTGTTGAGGGACTCCTGGGAAAATTCTCTTGACCTTCCTAAAGGAGAATTTGAGGTTCCCTTGGTGATCCAGGACAGGAGCTTTGATATTAATGGGCAACTGGTTTACGATAACATGCCTCAATTTACGGTTCTCAATCCCCTTCCCGGCCAACCCACAATTCTTTATAATTCTATTCTGCCCGAGACCTTTGGAGAATTTATCCTTGTGAACGGAAAAACCTGGCCCTTCCTGGATGTACAGCCAAGAAAGTATAGACTTAGACTACTTAATGGTTCCGATTCCAGGTTTTATAACCTGAAAATTCCCGGTGTAGATTTTAATCAAATTGGATCTGACGGTGGTTTACTGCCGGCTCCCGTCCTTAGAAATACCCTTTTAATAGGTCCCGGGGAAAGAGTTGATGTCATTGTTGATTTTTCAACTGTACCAGGGCAAAATCTCATCATGAAAAACACTGCCCGTTCGCCTTTTCCTTTTGGTGCTGTTGTTAATCCAGAAACCAGCGGACAGATCATGGCCTTTAGAGTAGGACTAAATCTTACTGCCCCAGACCTGAGTAAAATGCCTATCTCTTTGCGGGAGACTCCTGCCATTGTCTCTCAGGCAGCTGTAAACACTACCAGCCCGCGAAAACTTGTCCTCTTTGAACAAGTAGATGAATACGGCCGACTTTTACCCTCGCTTGGTACTGCCGAAAAAGGCGCACTTCAATTTATGGATGACATTACCGAAAATCCAGATCTTGGTAGCCACTGAGGAATGGGTAATATATAACACTACTCCAGATGCGCATCCCATTCATTTACATTTGGTGCATTTTCAGGTAATTAACACCCAAAAATTTGACGTAAAAAGAACAGTTTTTGGCACTGCACTCACTCCACTTACGACACCTGTAATAAGACTACAGGGAAGCCCTAAACCTCCGGCTGCAGAGAATGCCGGTCGTAAAGATACCTTTATCGTTTATCCCGGTGAGGTAGCCAGGGTAAAGGCTTTCTTCGATAAAAAAGGTGAATATGTATGGCACTGCCATATACTTTCTCACGAGGACCACGACATGATGAGACCTTTATACGTTGGGCAAATGCCAACATCCAACATGGCTTCCATTCAAACCCTCGCCTTATCTCCCGAAACTCTTGAAACCTATGCAGTGGCCCCTAACCCTGTGGTGGACCAAACCCAGATTAGTTTCAGGATGAATGCAGATTCACAGGTGCTGCTGGAAATCTATGATTTTTCAGGTAGGCATCTGGCTACTCTTTATGACGATTTCGCTGGAGCTAACCTGGATTACAGTGTAATGTTTGACAGAAGCGGCCTCCCTTCGGGAACTTATATTTCCAAACTGAGCACTGCAGATGGCAGATCTACTGAAAAGTTCATCATGGCTAAGTAAATTCTCTTTTTCAGATCGAAAAGGCTGCCGGCATGGCGGCCTTTTCAGTTTACTGCTTTAAAGAAACTATCGATATGCTCCTGGTCTCCGCTAATAAAGACGAGGTCGTTCTGCAAAAGCTTTTCTTCGGGCAGGATTCTGTTGATCATTTGATCCTTTCTGGAAATGGCCAGTACATTTACTCCAAACTTTTTGCGAACCCCAACTTCTTCGATTGATTTTCCCGCTACCTCGCCACTATCGGCCAAAATTCGTACACAGGTGATCTTAAAATCGGGAATCTTTGTGGAGCTAAGGGTTCTTGGCAGCGGCTTTGTATTCTGAAACATCTGGTAATTATCTGCCCTAATGGTATTAACAAGGTTTTCCAGTTCGTTTATAGGCACAAGGTAATTCGTGAGCACCCGCGTAAAAATTTCTACTGAAGTTTCAAATTCTTCGGGAATTACCTCGTCGGCTCCCAGGATGAGCAGGCTCTGGATCTCCTTCACATAGCGGGTACGCACGATTAGGTGAACCGATGGTGACATGCTCCTGATATTGGCAACAATTACCTTTGTTGCCCGTGGATCTGAGATCGCGACTACTACTACCCTCGCCTTTTTGACTTTTACAGCTTCCAATACATGCTGATGGATGGCATCGCCGTAAAAAATTGGTTCTCCCTTCGCCTTTTCCCTTCTCACGATCTGCGCATTCAATTCGAGTATCTGGTAAGGAATCCGGGAGTACTTTGCTGCCCGCGCCAAATTGCTGCCGTTGATCCCAAAACCAATGATCAACAAATGGTTATCCTGCTCTTTTTGTGGAGTTGAGGCCGTTATTGCAGCACCAGCTCCCATCTTGTTCCAGGATTTATGTAAGCCGGTGGTCATCAAAAAGCTGATTAAACCTTCAGAATAAATAATGACAAAGGGAGTGAGCAGCATGGTAATAATAGAAACCGAAAGAAAATACTGGTTCATCTGCGGCGAAAGCAGTCCGTTTTCCAGCCCCACCCGGGAAAGGATAAAGGCAAATTCTCCTACCTGGAACAATGCCAGGCCCGTGAGCAATACTGTTCTTAAAGGGTATTTGAGCAAAGCGGCGGTGATTGCAACAATACTGCCCTTTAGAACAAAAACAATAAAAACCAGCAAAAGCACCATTCCGGCGTTTTGATAGAAAAAATCCAGGTTGAGGAGCATTCCTACGGAAATAAAAAAGAAACTGATAAACAATTCCCGAAATGGTAAAATTGTGCCGGTGGCCTGGTGACTGTATTCAGATTCAGAAATTATGAGCCCGGCGAGAAAGGCGCCAAAGGCCAAAGAAAGTCCCACTTTTGAAGTGAGGAAGGCTACCGCAAAGCACAGGGTGATGGTGGTGAGCAAGAAGAGCTCTTTACTTTTGGTTTTTGCCACAAGATACATCGCCCGCGGCACCAGGTATTTTGCGCCCACGTAAGTGAGCAAAATTACAAGTCCTGATTTTAAGAAGAGAAAAAGGATCTGTTGGCCCACATTGGTTGAATCTCCTGCCAGGATCGGCGTCAAAAGCATCATGGGCACCACGATGATATCCTGAAAAATGAGGAGCCCCAGGGCTGTCCTTCCATGCGGACTGGAAATCTCATTCCTGTCCTGCAGCACTTTTAAAACAATGGCAGTGCTGGAAAGCGAAAACAGGAACCCCAGGAAAACGGCGACATTCCATTCAAAACCCAGGAGCATGTAAATACCGGCTGTCACCACGACCGTGAGCCCCACCTGCACAAAACCACCGAACAGGACCGTTCTTCGAATAGAAGCTAACTGGCTAAGCGTTAGTTCCATCCCAATCACGAAAAGCAGCAGGATGACCCCAATTTCTGAAAGCATCTCAACCTGTTCGTGATTTTGAATAAGGCTTAGCCCAAAGGGCCCAATAATGATTCCGGTAATTAAAAATCCAAGAATGGATGGCAGTCTGAATCTTTGCAACACAAAAACAACCACGACAGAAAAGCCGAGCAGAATGACGATGTCCCGGAGCAAAGGAAAATCCATAGGCTTTCTTTTAGACCTTTTTACCTGCTTTAAAAAAGCTTTTTAGGAAGCCTTCCCTATGGCTTTACCTTTTTTGCCGTACTAATTCCCAATGCATAATATAACGGGCAGAAATTGATAAGGCTGGTGAGAAGTAAAACACCAGCAACAATGATAAGAATACCTCCAATTGTGCCGCTAATTACGCCGGTAAAATAAAGGATCGTGATAAGAAGGACGAGAGAAAGCCTCACGATCCTGTCTGCAACTCCCATATTCATTTTCATGTTAAGCTATTTTAAAGATGAACCTCAAGTTACTGCTTTTATAGCTCTTGTTTATTGATTTTCATCAGGTTTCTGGTTCAAATAAATCTAAACCTGCAATGAATATCCCAGGTCTTGCCATTATGTTTAAACAGTACAAGATCTTCCGCAGTAAAAGAATTTTCATAGGTTCGATTTTTGAATTCTCTCCAAAGGACCTTGAAAACATCTTTTTTGACATCTCTTGTGGCCAGCGTAATATGAGGATGCAGGTCTTGAGAAGGCTTGATCTCGTCGGGCTCAAGAAAACTCTTCAGGGCCTGCCGGAGATGCTCATGAAGTTCAATAATTGCAGCAGGATCTTTTATCTTGAGAAAAAGCACCCGAGGTTTAAAGGCCCCAAAACCATTTAACTCCACGTTTATCCTGGACTGTTGCCGGGAAAGGTTGTTGAGGCTGTGGTTCAAAGCTTCCTCCTGCTCCACAGGCATTTCAAAAGGTGCCTGTACCGTGATATGAGGTGGGAGCTTTAGTGCATGTTTAGGACCATAACGATCTTTTATTTCCTGTTTGAGGTTAGAGATCTCTTCAAGAAGACCTTCATTGGGAACTAAAGCAATGAAATAAAGAGCCATCAAAAATGCAATTTTGGGATCCTCTTCTCAAGTTAATAGATTTTTGTCAATAAGGCCCGGCCCTGCTTTTTTACCTGGTGATCACAAACAGTTCCTGCGAACATCCCCACAAGCATACTACCCAGCGGTAGTAAATATTTTAAGGAGGAATCTATGTAGACCATGGTGAAGGAAAGGAGCAAAAGGCCCAGCACCAACCCATAAACCAATCCGTTGCCGGCACAATGGCCTTCGGGAACCAAACAAAAATCTTTTTGTAGAATTCTAATAAAGCTTTTATAGCTTTTCTTCAGCTGCTCCTCATTTTCGTCGATATGCAATACCAAGTCTTCGAGCTCTTTTTCAAGTGCAGCCTGCCGCTTAGCATCTAGAGACTTGTATTTTAACTCATGTAGAATGATGCTAAGACTTTGTTTAAGCTTTAGCTCTTCTTTTTTTCCTCCTTTTGAGATAGCTGTTTCGACGACCTTAATGGCTTCTTCAATATTCATGAGCCTGTAGCATAAGAAAATGGGACAGCTGTAAGACGCTCATTTTCCCTGTTGTTACAGCCGCGGACTGTTAAATTCTACATAATTTTCTATTTGTAGCCGGCAGCCTGCAGGTTGAACAGTTCAGCGTACAATTTTTTATTGGCCATTAGCTCTTCATGAGTTCCAATTTCCAGCACAGCACCGTCTTTTAAGACCATAATCCTGTCTGCGATGCGCACCGTACTAAAGCGGTGAGAAATAATCACAGCAGTCTTTCCTTTAGTGAGGTTGATAAAACGGTCAAAAGCTTCTGTCTCGGCGCGTGCATCTAAGGCCGAAGTTGGCTCATCGAGCACCAGTACTTCTGCATCTTTCATGTAGGCCCGGGCAATGGCAATCTTTTGCCACTGTCCGCCGGAGAGATCCTTTCCTCTCTTAAAACGTTTTCCCAGTTGCTGCTCATAACCTTCAGGAAGTTCAGAAACTACCTGGGTGGCAAGGCTTTTTTGGGCCGCCATGTCAATTCGTTCCCGGTTGTCTATCTCGCTGATCTCTCCCATTGCGATATTCTCTTTGAGAGTTAGCTCAAATTTGACGAAATCCTGAAATATGACTCCAAAATACTGCTGATAAGCTACACGTTCATACTGTTTCACCGGGATATCATCCAGCAGGATCTCTCCTTCTGAAGGTTCATAAAATTGCAACAGCAGTTTTATTAGCGTGGTTTTACCTGCACCATTTTCACCAACAAAAGCCAGTTTTTCGCCCGCCCTGAGGTGAAAGTTGATGTGACGTACCACCCATTTTTCAGATTTTGGATATTTGAAGCCGACATTGCGGAACTCAAAGCCTTTTTTGATCTTCTTCGGAAGTGGCAGTTTCCCTTCCGAAGTTCGTTCGTGATAGGTAAGATCAAGAAACTCAAAATAGTCCTGCAGGTAAAGCGCACTTTCGGTAATTGCAGTAAACCGCGTGAAAAATCCCTGAAGCTTTTGCCTCAGCCTGTTAAACGAGCCCGAAAGAAAGGTGAGATCTCCAAGGGAAAAGATCCCCGCAACCGTCCTGAAGATGATGAGGACATAGGCGGCGTAATAGGCAGTGGTGCCAATGATATTAAAAAAGGAGCCCCAGCCGGCGCGTTGCTTTGCCAGGCTTTTGCTCTGCGCATAATATTTATCTGAAAGTCCTTTAAACCTGTCTGCCAGATATTCTGAAAGGCCAAAAAGCTTCACCTCCTTGGCAGTCACGTCACTAGCTCCTGCGTAGCGCAGATAATCAAGTTCGCGCCGTTCCTGGGTCCAGCTGCGGGCAAGCGAATAACTGGTGCCACTGAATTTTATCTCGTTCACCACCGTAGGAATGATGGAAACAATAAGCAGAATGATAAGCCATGGTTCAAACACCACGACCCCGGCCAGGAGTGAACCAATAACGATAAGATCTTCACCCTGGGTGAGGATGTTAGACATGAGTCCCACCCTTCCGGTAGTTTGCTGCCTTGCCCTTTCCAGCTTATCGTAAAATTCGGAATCTTCCAGTTCATCCAGGTCAACTTCAGAAGTTTTCCTAATGATCCTTACCGAAGTATCTATGGAATACTGGTCCCCCAGCAGCGCGTCGCTTAAACTAATTGCCCGGCTAAGCAGGTCTGATAAAACAGCCAGCCCAAATTCCGAAGCCACCAGCAACCACAACCTGTCCATATCTTTAACTTCGGCAGCTATCTGCACCACTACCTCATCGATGATGAGCTTGCCCAGCCAAAGCATGATTACCGGAAGAATAGCATTGACGATCCTGCACAGCAGGTTGATGTAAAACAGGAAAGGGTTCACCTTCCTTATTTCTTTGAAAAACCTGGGGACAAATTTTAGAGAGGCAAAACTCTGCCTGAAATTGACCTTTTTGGGTGCTATAGATTGTTTGGTACGCGGCAATTTTTTTCTGCAAGTTAAGCAGAACTTTTCATTTTCAACGCTGCTCCCGTTCCCCCAGCAGGAACTTCAAAGGCACGTGAAGACGCTGTTTCCAGGAATTTTCGGAATGGTCTGCACCCTCAAATTTCCTTGTCTCCCATTGAGACGAGGAATACCCGTGAGCCTGCATGAGCTCGTCCACCTCTTGCTGAAATGGTTCATACATCGCATCCAAAGTTTCTGTACCATAGTCGAAGTACAGTTTATGATCTTTTGGAGCAGGCAGATTCCTGTCAAGATACCCGAGAAAGGCAGCAGGAATAGGATTATTATCGGTTGTAAAAGTTCCCGGCCAGTGCGTTGAAAGACATGCAGCACCGCCAAAGATCTGTGGATATTCGCACAGGGCATACCAGGACATCAAACCGCCCATACTGGAGCCGGCAATAAAAGTATTTTCGGGCCCTTCTTTAATGGAATAATTGGCGGCAATAAAAGGCCTGAGTTCTTTCACAAGAAACCTTAAAAAGTCATCTGAATAGACCGGCCGCTCAAATAGCTGCTGTTGCTCCCCTCCCTGCATCAGGGAATCGCGGGTCTTTTGAGAAAGGGAGTTAAATGGTTTCTGCGGAAAGTATTCAGCATGCCTGGCTGCGCCGGCATTCCAGATGCCAATCACGATAACAGGTGGTATTTCTCCTGAAGAAATAAGGCGGTTAAGGGTTTCATCTACACCCCATTCCTGGCCGTTCCACGTGCTGCCGGCATCGAAGAGCATTTGACCGTCCAGCATGTAAAGGCTGGCATATTCCTCTTTTGGATCATAACCCGGCGGTAGCCATACATCTACATTACGCGGGGAAATGTAATTTGATTTAAAATCAGGGATACGTTCCAGCTTCCCGGCGCCCAGCTCAATATTTTTAACCTCAAAAATCTCATTTTTGGAACTCCTGCAGGAGAGCAGGCTAAAGAGCAGCAGGATGAGAAAAGTTGGCTTCTGCATATCAACAGGAACAGTATTTTTCGCTTTTTACCTTCTCGAAGCATTCCCGGCCTTCGCTAAAAGAGAACCAGGCGAGGCCGAGACCTCCCAGACTGTCGATAAAACCTATTCCGGTGAGCTCATAGATTCCGCTGCTCAACAGCAAAACAATAGACATATACAGGCAAACCAGGGTGCAGTTGGCATCTGCGAGAATGGGTTCAGAATTTAACCGGTTTCCGGCTCTTCTCTTGGCCCACACCAGGGCCCACATCATGATAATTGAAATTACCGAGATCACCAGCCCCCAAAAAGTAGTTTCGGGAGTGTGTCCGGAATAAATATTATAAGCACTGGAAAGCACCAGGCCTGCTGTTAACATATAAAAAGCTGCCCCGGTGATTCGCAGGGCGGTTTTTTCAAACCTGTCACGGCTGCTATCAGGATTTTGTCTTATCCTCACGATCATATGGACAATCCCGAGTCCCGAGATCACCTCAATAAAACTGTCGGCTCCAAAACCAAATAAGGCCAGGCTCTCATCTTCATAGCCAAAATAGACCGACACCAGACCTTCAATAATGTTGTAGACAATAGTAAAAACAGCCAGTCCAAACGCGAGGCTGTAGTACTTTTTTTCATTTTGTGCGAGATCCATTTTTCCGGATTTTTATAAAGATACAAATAATGTAATGGCAGTTTAGCGGTCTTTGATCCTGAAGATCATTCTTGCCTGCTGCTCCCCAAAAAGCCATTTAAAGGCCTGCGGAAATTCCCTGCTCCACGAAGCCTCATTATGCTTTGCACCTTTAACGATCTTGAGCTTAAAATTTTCCGGTTGAAGACCTTTCTCCTGAAGCAGCCTCAGCATTTTCTCAAGATCAGGGACCATTTCCTCATCCTCATCTGTCCCTGCCATAAAATAGAATTTCTGGTGCTCATTGGGCTTCCACTTCTTCACGAGTTCATAGATCTGGTCGCTGTACCAGAAGGAAGGAGAAAAAACACCTATTTTTTGAAAGGTTTCAGGATATTTTATTCCGGCGTAAAAAGAAGTTAAGCCTCCCAGGGAAGAACCCATAATTCCGGTATTTTCAGCATCAGGTAGAGTGCGATAAACCGAATCAATGTGCGGTTTGAGCGTATTCCGAAGAAAATCTACGTAATCATCTGCTTTTCCTCCGCCGTATTTTTCGTTGGGATAAGGCGTAAGCTCTTCAATGCGTTTCTCATTGCCATGTTCGATGCCCACCACGATAACTTCCGGAGTTTTAAGCGAGTCCAGCGTCTCATCCACCCTCCATTCCCCTGCAAAAGCTGTTGTGCTGTCAAAAAGATTTTGCGCGTCATGCATGTAAAGCACAGGGTATCTCTTTTCTGAAGTTTCGTAGTCGCCGGGCAGGTACACCCAGATCTTCCGCAGCGTATCCAGCTGCGGCGCGGCAATTTCAAAAGTAGAAATATGTGGAGAAGCCGTGTTTTGCGCGAAGACTGAAAGCTTCAGCAGCAAAAGGCCCCAAAAAAGGCATTTTTGAAGGTTCATAAATTTAAGTTTCTAAGGATCCAAAAGCTGATGATCAACAGCAGCGCCATAAAGATCGCTTTTCTTCCGAAGAAGAAATTACGCCAGAATTGTTTTTTATCAGGATGAGCAGAGGCCGGGAATATGTATCCTACAAGCAAATACGGCAACGAAAGTAAGAGCAAAGGATTTTGGTGAAAAGCCGAAGCGATCTCGAGATTTAACAAATGATGTACAGCGCGCTGAGACCCACAGCCGGGACAGAGCAGGCCGGTGAGGGAATGAAAGGGACAGGCCGGAAAAAACTGTGATGTTCCAGGATCAAATTTTTCGTACACGAAAAGCAGCCCCAGCGCCAGCAGGACCAGGCTCAGCCGTAGAATGATATTAAATTTGATTCGCTGCAAATTTCAGACACTCTTACTATTCCCTCTGATCTTAATATTCATCAGGAAAGTTAAGCTAAGATAGGAATAGTTCCCGTTTAGATAAAACCTAAAATCCTTCAGGAAAACCTTCTTCGGAAAGAGGTTAAAAAAAGCCTTTTTAGAACAGGTACCAGCCGTGGCTGCCTGCAACAGCACCAAAGATCGTGATGAGGCTTAGCAGAAGTAGCACCCAGTGAGCGCGGTGAATAAATCTAAAAGTCTTTGCGGGATTCTTTTGGGCGTATTCTCTGAAGAGCCGGTGCAGCAGCAAGGGTTCCAGGATAAAAAGCACAATGCTGAAAAGTAACCACACCAAGACCATGGCGTGAACCCACCAAAACTCAAGGTGTAAAAACCTGTCCCAGGCATTGTACCTGTAGAGCATATAAAATCCCGTTATGGCTGCCAAAAGCGTGGTGATCTTCGCCTGCAAAGAGAATCTGCCCTCGATACGTTCAAAGGTTTCTATCTGCTCTTCTTTTGATTTGAGGCGCTTCACCGCCGGGATGATAACTGTGGTCACCATGCTGACCCCGCCAATCCACAAAACAATTGCGAGTACATGAATGATTCGGGCCAGCGTGATAGTTTCCATTTTTTAAGACAAATTTAAGATTTTAGGAAACACCGAAATGGGAAAACGAGGATTTGTTCACCTCTCTTTCTTACTATCCCTTACCTACTCTTCAATTACATCTGTAGAATTAGCCACTTTTTTGACCCTGTTGATCTTAAACTGGAGCAGTAGCATCATGGCTGCTAAAGAAACTCCCGTGATTATGAGTAACATCTTAATTTCGGGAAGTATGGAAGAAAGATCACCTCCATAAAAAGCTATTTTACGGAACCCATTTAAAAACTGCGTTACAGGAATAAATTGTCCAAAGCTGTTGATAGCATCGGGAATGGCGAGGCCCGGCCAGGTGAATCCGCTAAGGATGAATGCGGGTGTAGAGATCACCATTAGCAGTTCAGTTGCCTTCAGCTGACTTGGGATGGCGATGGAGAACAACATTCCTATTCCCATACTTGCTAAAGTGAGCAGCCCTGTTAGGACCAACATAGGCAGGTTAAAGATGCTGGCTTCGACTCTAAAGAAAGTGAGAAACTGGCTTACCGCCAGCCACAGGAAAGGCAACATCAGGAGGAACGGGGTTGATTTGAGCAAAACGTGATAGGCAGAAGAGCTGCTGGATCTCACAAGTTGAATGAAATAGCCGTCTTCGAAGTCTCTTGCAAAAACTAATGCCATTGCTAAAAAAATTACCTGTTGCATGATCGCTGCCAAAAGCCCCGGCAACATGAAAGAGAGGTAGTTCCCGGTTGAGTTGTAAAGTTTATTGAAATTGATCTTGAAACTTTCATAAGATGCTTTTGCCTGGGAAAGCGGCATTCCCTGTTTTTGAAGACCCTGGATCTCGATTCCCGCGTTCATGGTCAAAAGGACAGCCTGAATGTTTTTGCTGGCAATGTTAGCGTTGAGAATGTTGGCCATATTCAGGTCAACCCGGATTTCGGGATGTCTTTTTTGTAAGATATCAGCTTCAAAACCTTTAGGCAGAGTGACGACAGCGGCATATTGCTCAACAGGCATTTCGCCGGCAAGGTCGCCGGGCACATATCTCACGTCGCTTACGAGCAAGGCCTCATTGTCTTCGAAAGCATCAATGATCCTGTCGGAAACCGGGCTGTTATCCTGATCTACAATAACGATTGGAAGATCTATGACCTTGGCCTGCCTGTAAACATATCCAAACAGGAAACCGTACAAAATAGGGGCTCCAAAAAAGATAGCCAGCAGCACATTGTTAGAAAAGATGCGTTTGAATTCGACACGTAGTAATTCTATAAACTTCCTCATTATTCTTCTTTTAACAGCATTGTCGCGTTGGCGTAGAAAGTTCCGGTTTTTGTTTTGGGAACGACTTTGAGTTCATAAATAGCCTCAGATAATTCATAGACCGGTGCAGTAGTAGTTACATCTGCATACTGAGCCAATTGTTTTATAGCACTGATCTCAGCGCTTATTTCTTCCTTCGTATATGGATTGACTACAGTTACAGGTTCTCCCACCTTGAAATTGTAGATCCCAGACTCGGGAACTGTGAAGCGGAAATACATATCCTGTTTTTTATACCCGTTAAAAAGGCTGAAACCGGGCGTGAGCAATTCACCTTCATTGAGACTTATGGTCTCGATAGACATATTTGCAGGTGCGATCACAAATTTTTCTTTTTCGGCACTTAGCACTTCTTCTTTAGCCCCCATTGCACGGTCCAACTGCCCTTTTGCCTGCTCGAGTTGTTCCTGTCTTGCACCTCTTTTTACTTCATCGCGCTTTGCCTCCAGCGCGTTTACCTGGGCCCGGGCCATCTCGAGTTTCATTTTTACTTCATCAAATTGTTGCCTGCTCACCAGGGAATCCTGATACATCGCCTGCAATCTTTTAAAGGATTCTTTGGCGAAATTAAGCTGCGCCTTCCCGGCTTCCAGTTTTCCCTCAATCTGGTTGAGTTGTTCTGTAGTGGCACCGTTATAGGCCATGTCCAACTGGCCCTTTGGCCGAAGTTATCGCACCTTCGGCCTGGGCCATTTTTGCATTTACCTCGGGAATGTCAATGATCGCAAAGTGTCGCCTTTTTTGACCTCCTGCCCTTCCTGCACGTACAGCTCCTGTACACGGCCGGCAAGCTTACTGCTTACAGAAATGGTCTCGAATTTTACTTTCCCTCTGTAGTCTGTGATTTCTTTTTCGTTACTGCACGAGTTGAAGAAAAAGATTGAGGTAAAACCTAGAAGAATGTATTTTAATGATTTCATTAGTCGTTATTTTAAAAATTGAGTGTTCCTTTTGCATGCAGGAGTTCTGTCACTGCTCTTCTTTGATTGAAGTAAGCTTCCTGAAGTCTGAAATTTGCCTTTTCAAGATCGGTTAGCGCGTCCAGCACGTCATTGATGGAGGCAAGATCGTTCCTGTACTGTTTATCAACCATTTCATAAGTGGCGCTTGCCAGTTCGATCTCCTTTTGCACCATCGCAATGTGCTGCAAAGCCGCCTCATAGTTGAGTCTGGCCTTAGTGATACTCAGGGCTATCATTTCACCCGCTTCTTTCTTTTGTTCAGAATATTTGAAGCTTTCCAGTTCTGCTTTTTTGCTTTTCAGATGGGATTGATTCCCGTCGAAAAGGTTCCATTTTACACCTACTCCCAGGTACCACACGGGGTCTAGCAGGGACAGGTCATCTTCCAGGAGTTCATAATGTCCCTTTAAGGCAAGCTTTGGGATAAAGTTGCTTTTTTCCATTTTTGCCTTGTAGAGACTCGCTTTTTCGGCTTCCTCCAAAGCTTTTACCTCATTTCGTTTTTCCGGAAGCGAAGCAAATTCGGGAGACAGCGGGTTAAGTTTAGGTTCCAAAAGTTGAAGTTTTTCTATGCTTTCTCCGGTAAGCTGCTGTAATACCTCCAGCAGTAATGCAGATTTTTGCTCATATTCGAGTTGCCGGGAGGCCAGCTGTTGCCGGGCGAGTTCAATTTTATTGCGGCTGATGGGAGTCGCCAGTCCGTTTTCTATCGCTTTTTTCACATAATACTCCTGCTCTTCCAGGTAATCTTCAGAAGTAGTCAAAACTTTTTCTGAAGCCTTCACCAGCGCAAGCTTATCATAGGTCTCGATGATGTTGAGGGCGATCTTGTCTTTTTTGGCCAGAAGCGCATAATTGAGGGAAGCTTCCTTATGTTTGGAGGCTTTGAGGGCATTGCTGGCTTCGAATCCACTGAACAAAACCCAGTCAAGGTCTACAGAAGATTTCAAAATATTCTTGTTCTGAAGGTTGGGAGTGGCTTGAAGCGGAATGCTCTCAGGAAAGGGGGCGTTAAAGGGAAGCCCTGCCGCTTCCTTGATCAAAAGCTTCTGGGTTGCGACCAGTAAGTTGGTGGTACCTTCATCAAAACTGATGTCATCATTGAGCCGGGTATAACTTCCGTTAACACTGAGCTTAGGAAGGAAAACAGATCTTGCGAGTTTTTGATCCATTTTTGCCTGTTGTGTGCTGTAATCCTGCACCTTAACATCATGGCTTTTCTTAAGGCCTTTATTGATAAGATTGGTTAGATCTGGATCTAGTTGCTGGGCAACCGCTATTGACGGCAAAAGCCATGTGTAACAGATCATAAGGATGAGGAGCCCTGTTTTGGTTATTTTCATTGCAAACTTTTAAATTCGAGTGCAAATTTCCCCAACAACGGGAGGCTTTCCTTTGACCTATGTCAAAAAGTGAAAATTTATGTGTGTTTTCTAATGCGGCTAAGGGTTTCCTGTGTCATCCCAAGATAAGAAGCAATATGGCCAAGCGGTACCCGGTGAGAGATATCTGGGAATTCCTTCAGCATATACTCGTAGCGTTCTTTTGCAGTCTGGAATTGAATGGCATTGAGTTTATTGACCACCTTTGTCAGCATTTCGGTAGAAAGAATTCTTCCGAATTTTTCCATTTTATGGTATTTCTGAAACAGTAGATCCAGCTTCTCCTTTGTAATACTGTGGACCAGGGAGTCCTCAAGCATTTCCAGGTAATACAGACTTGGATTTTGCTGAAAAAAACTTTCAACACTTGACATTGGCTTACCTTCGGCAAAGAACCACTGGGTGATCTCCCTGCCATCTTTTTTAAGATAGTAACTTCGACCGAGTCCCTTCTCCAGAAAGTAAAGTTTTGTACATACCTGCCCCTGCCGCACTAAAAGTTGATTCTTTTCTACCCTCTCTTGTTCAAAATAGGACATGATCTCCTCGAGTTCATCATCTGAAAATGCTACAATGGTTAAGAGGGAATCTTTAAAATTCATGACATTCTTTTAGCACGGCCTTGCCGTTTTGTACGGGTAAAAAAGAAGCTGTGAAGATAGTGGTTTTAGCAGAGGAAACCTTCAGATTTTACTCTGAAAAATCCCTTTTCAAATCATCTTTTTTGGGTGTTACAACCGTATCGGTTTCTACCTTTTCGGCAGGATCATTTTCCATGTTGGTCGCGGGATCTGCTTCGCTCATCACCTCGCCCAGCCTGCAGGAAGTGAGGAGACTAAAAAAGAGTAAAAGAAAGAATGTCTTCTTAAGCAGGGAGAGAGCTTGCATAACAGTTGTTTTATAACAATATACAAAAAATTATAGCCCTTTGAAGTCGAATAAGATTTAGGGTCTCCCGTGCAGCCTTTGCCTTTCGGGAAGTTCAAACCTGTCAAAGCTAAAAACAAAAAGGGCCCATAGAAGAAGAAAAGAAACGGCCAGAGGCCAGCCATTATCCGGCGGAATTTGAAATTCCGTAAGATACTCCACCAGGTGTGGCGCAAATCCTAATGGTACAATCCCTGCAAAGGAAACTAGCCATCTTCGTTTGACATCAATGGTGAGGCAGGTGCCGCAGTTAACACATTTCCATTCAGAAAATACACCTTTAAAAAATGGGTTTTTGAGGTACTGTTTTATAGAAAACTTATAATGGCAGTGAGGACAGGTTCTGTGGCTCATTATTGAAAAATTTTTGATCGCTCAATATCACAAGAAGTCACAAATTAAGAAAAATTTATGTAAAAACGAACATCTTCTAGAGGCTTCCCCAGTGAACATCCCCAATTTCTGTTTCTCCAGGTTGAAATTTGTCCTGCTAAAAAGTCTAATGTACTGCGCCCAGGGCAAGAGCCAAAAAGCCGAAGGCTCCAAAAACTGCATGAACCACGATTGCAATGCTGGTGTTTTTTCTTATTTGCACAACAGCGGGTAAAATAAAGAAAATAGGCAGCGAGGCGAAAATAAGATCAAAACCCATAGGAATATGCCAGATGGCCCAAAAGATTCCCTGGAACAACCATGTCATTCTTCCATGCAGCAACTCCTGTCGCGGTTGGATATAACCTCTCCACAGGAATTCTTCTCCAAAAATGTTGAAAAAGAAGAACAACGGCCACACATATAAGATCCACATATTGGCGTTGTTGAGGGGCATGTTCTTAAAGAAGAAAGGGGTAGCATCCAGGCCTAATCGAGGCATTAAAACTTTTGCGATAAGAAAGGAGGCAAAGACAAGCAGGAGAAAAGTACCCACAGTCCAGATCCAGTCTTTTTTAGAAAGTGAAAAAACTCTCATCCGCGCCAGGATATCTCTCCATCTAAAGGAATTAATCTCCTTTCCGGATAAATAGATAGCACCAAAGAACATGGGAACAAGAGCAATGAGACCCACACTTAAAAAGTAGATGATCTCGACCGGCAGGGAAGTTTGCGTCTCCAGAAAGGGAATCACTAACCGGCAGGCAATGTAGTTAAGAAGAAGAGGGATTCCGTAAAGAAGGAAATAATCACTCCACTTCAGAGGCGTAGTTTGTTTCATGCAGGTTAAAGATCCGTTTTCAAAGACATGCAAAAATTCCCTTTTTTGAATAATATTTTATCCCACATTCACATTGAAAAGATAACCTACTAAGGCCGTCAATCCCATCGCCACAGTTCCCCAGAAGGTGATCCTGAAAATAGCTGTACGAATATTCGAACCGCCGGTCCTTGCCGAGAACGTTCCCAAAATGATCAAAAAGAAAAGGGAAAATCCGTAAAGCCAATATACCAGATTGTCCAGGGGAAGAAAAAGTGTGACCAGGAAAGGCAAAAGTCCGCCGCCTGTAAAAGCTGCGCCCGAAGCAAATGCCGCCTGCAAAGGTTTAGCCTGGCTAATCTCATTGATCCCTAATTCGTCGCGTACGTGCGCCGCAAGGGCGTCGTGTTCGGTCAATTCCATGGCTACTGTCATTGCCGTCTCCTTTTTCAAACCTCTTTCCTCATAAATTTGTGCAAGCCGCTTTAGTTCCAGCTCGGGCATCTCTTCAAGTTCTTCTCTTTCACGCTCAATATCCGCCTTTTCCACATCAGTTTGTGAACTTACAGAAACATATTCTCCGGCGGCCATTGACAAAGCTCCGGCCACAAGGCCCGCCAGACTGGCCAGGATCACGGGATCCCGAAGGTTACTGGCTGCAGCAACCCCAATAGCAATACTTGCGGTTGACAAAATTCCATCATTGGCACCCAGCACTGCAGCTCTTAACCAGTTACTGCGGTGTATGTAGTGATTATCTAAATAATCGTCTAAGACTTCTGCATGTTCTGCCATTTCTGTTTTATTTAGTGACTGCTCATTTTTACTTCAGATGGGTTTACAGTTCCACCAATTCTGCTTGTCTTTAGCTAATATACCTGCAAAAAATTAAATCTGCTCCACAAATTCTGAAAAGACTTTTTTATGACGTTCCAGGTCAAGATCTGGTGAAACTGAAACACGCGCGATATAATCCTTATCAGCTTCTTTGGTCGTTCCCTGGGTGGATGTCGCCGGTATGGTCCAGTAACAGCCTTTCAACTGCCCATAACTTACGCAGTATTTACTTTCCATGGGGATCTCCCCTATCATCATATCGATCAATTTTTGATTTAATTTCCGCTTATAGGCTTCTCTCTGTTCCGCTGTATCTCCTTTCGTGGGAAGGTCCAGAGAAAAAACCGAAGGGGTGAAGCCTTCTTTAGCCAGGTCTTCAGAAACAAAATTGATCTTCGCTGCGGGCAAAGTATCATGGATAAAGTTTACAAACTCACGGGTATTCTTGTAAGCATCCTTAATTCTCCGGTTCATCGAAGGCAATTGCTCTGCAAGAATTTCAACCTGAAGATCTGTAGCCTCATTATCACAAAGTACCAGGTGCTTTTCAATTTTTTCCAACAAACCGTCAGCTTTTTCATTGGCTACACAGTAGCCGGCAGTACACTTTCCACCACTGGGAAATTTAGAGCCACTAACATAAGAAATGGTCCTGATCCCTGAGAGAATTCCGTCTTTACTGAGGAATTGTACATTGGGACAAAAAGTTTGATCCAGGATAAAAACGGGATCAATCGCAATTTCCCCTGTTTCAGTTTTGCGTTCTTTACTCAAAGCGTCTCTTAACTTCTGAAGATTAGGAACTTCAACCCGCGGATTTGTTGGAATTTCAGCAATTATATAAGGAACAGCGTCCTGCCCGGCGATACGGTCAAGTACTGTATCAATGCTTTGAACCATGTCATTATCGCCATCAACAGGAAGATCTACCACTTCAACATTGTCAATACAGGCTGCGACCCGTCTTGCCTGGTCGTTTGTACCTCCATAACAATTTGGAGGGACAACAAATTTTATGTCCTTCCCTGTATGTTTTTCCAGGGCGTCATCAACCAAGCCCATCATGATAGCATATTGAATAGAAAGACCCGAGGAAGCCAGTAATGCTTCGGAATTAGTTGCAGTAATCTCCCTGACTGAAGCTAATACACTCGCTTTATTTGTTGCTCTATCTTTTTTCGTGTGATCTAAAGTAGGTTGGCCTGTGAGCAGCTGCAAAGCAGAAAAAGAGTTAGCGGGGGTCATCGCAATAGTCTCTCTTCTTCGCACATGCTGAATTTCTGAAATATAATTCTCATTTTCCTCCCCGTTTACCAGCAGGACGCTCCCCAGATCGGCATGAATGTCAATGAAAAAATCAACATTTGGTTGGAGTTCAACCTTTCCAAAGTCATCCTGTTGTGAAATTAAAATTGTACTGCCATTAAATTCAGGAATCTCCTCTCCTTTTTCAACCTGCCTTAGTTCGAAATTGTAGCCATAAACCTTTTGAATAACATCGGTATCAAAAAAGTCCGGAAGATTTCCGGTATACAGAATTTGGGTTGGCTTTCGGTCGAAAAGATTTTTCCGAAGAACTGCCAGGATAGGCACTGTTCTGGAAGAAAAACTTATCACATTTTCAGGTTTTAGCTCATTCAGTTTAGCGATCGTCCATTCCAGGATTGATGATAATGGGTGCCCCAGGCGTATATAGTCAAAAGCGGTGGGCAATGCAGTAAGTGCTCCAGCTTCATTATTGTTTTCTTTATACAGGGTCTCAAACTGTTCCAAAAACTCTTTTTTTGCCAGTTCTTCATTATAAATATCGAGACGGTGAGTGGTTAATTTCAACCAGTCAACAGGCATATTTTCCAGTACTTCTTGAATATAACTTAGTACTTTTTTCTCTTCCATACTCATTGGTTTTATTATAGGTTGTGAAGATAACCTGAATTAGATTTTTCTGAAAGTAAACAGAACATTTATTCCGACAAAGCTATAGCTGCCAGGAAGAAATTAAAAGGATAAATGTCAGGTCCCGTTCTAAGTAATGAAAATGCCGCTACCTTGGGGACGAAATTGCAAAAAATCAAAAACAGCATCTTTTATATCCTAAGCGGTTTTTCATCTCGAACTGCTCCTCCTGCTCCTTTTTGGGAAATTATTCCTATTTTGAACTTCTAAAACCTCAAAATCATGAAAATCCCGAACTCTTGTTTTCTACTTTTATTCGCGGCTTTTACAGCCGGGGCGCAGACCAATGACGACGAATTGATGGAAAAGGCCCGACGCATTCACGAAAAAGTGATCACCATTGATACCCACAACGATATTAATGTTGATAATTTTACGGCTGAAAATAACTATACCCAGGATCTGGACACCCAGGTAAACCTTCCAAAAATGGAAAAAGGCGGCATGGATGTCACCTGGCTAATCGTTTATACCGATCAGGGAGAGCTAAACGCAGCCGGATATCAAAAGGCGTATGATAACGCGATGTCAAAATTCAAGGCTATTCACCGGCTTACCGAGGAGCTTGCTCCTTCACAGATCTCCCTCGCCACTTCTTCACAAGAAGTGCGTGACCTTGTGGCACAGGGAAAAAAAGTAGCCATGATAGGTGTAGAAAACGGCTACGCCATTGGGAAAGATATAAAGAATGTTGAAAAATTCTATGATCTTGGTGCCCGTTATATGTCACTGTCTCACAATGGCCACAGCCAGCTCTGCGACTCAAATACAGGGGAAAAAGACGATAAGTGGCTGCATAATGGACTTAGTCCGCTGGGAAAAGATGTAATTCTTGAAATGAACCGGCTGGGAATGATGATAGATGTTTCCCATCCTTCCAAAGAAGCCATGCGACAAATGATAGAACTTTCCAGGGCTCCAATTATCGCCTCACATTCTTCTGCCCGTGCCTTGTGCGACCACAGCAGAAATCTTGACGACGAGCAACTGGAATGGCTAAAGGAAAACGGTGGAGTAATTCAAACTGTTGCCTTTGATTCTTATTTAAACACGCAAAAGCACAGCGCATACGACGCTGCAGTGAAAAAAGTTTATGCTGAAGTTGGTGAGAAAATAGGCTTCAAACAAATGGAATGGAAAGACATTAAACAACTGGAGCCCGAAGCAAAGAAACATTATTATGAGCAGTATCGACGGGTACAAAAACTTTCTGAACCTAAAGTGACAAAGCTCAAAGAAAAGGTGCCACCGGTGGATGTTTCAGATTTTATTGATCACGTAGATTACCTGGTGGAAAAAATAGGTATTGACCATGTTGGAATAAGCTCAGACTTTGATGGTGGTGGCGGTGTAGAAGGTTGGAATGATGCTTCCCAATCTTTCAATGTTACCCTGGAACTGGTCAAAAGAGGCTATACCCAAGAACAGATAGCTAAGCTATGGGGAGGAAATTTGCTTCGGGTGATGGATGAGGTTGAGGCCGTGGCCCAGGAACTTCAGGAATAACTTGATGTTTTTTCTATTATAAAAGGCTCTGCAGATGCAGAGCCTTTTTTTAATTTCTCAATTTCCCAAATCTGGCCGGAAACTATCTGAGGTCACGGTGAGTAAACCTGCAGCACCAACAACAGGAACACCATAGTTCACAAGCCGTGACATAGATTTGTTCTTGAGATATACAGCCTGAATTTCATCATCTGCCAGTGCAATTCTCATCATCTTGTTATGCGGGATCTGCTTATGATCGAGTAACATTTTAGCTGTTTCAGAATTTCTACCGGTAAGACCATAAAGCTGACCGTTCTCGCGTTCCAGCTTTTTGAATTCATAATAGACATTGTCAAGCGTAACCAGCCGTACACGCGAGTTAGATTCTACAGCCTTTTCTACCGAAACCGTATCAGTGTGATACACGCTACAGCCCGACAGCATCAAAAGGCTCAATAATACAAAGCAGGATCACTCCCGCTGCAGAGTTAGAATTTCTCATAGTACTACATTTAAAAGTTAAACCAGAGGGGGAATAACATCACTGTCGGGGAAACAGGAAGGAAGAGATCCTTAAAATTTTGGAAATAAAGACTGAAATTAGTCAATTTCTGAATGAAGAGTGGTATTTATGAGGAATTTCTTTACATCAAAATTACCTGCTATTGCAGCTATACAAGGGCTACGGCCTGTTCTTTCTCTTTTTTTTATCCCACCAAACAAAGGCAACAAAAAGAACCAGACTCACGATGGAGGTCCAGATAAGGCCGGTTTTGAGGCGCGCATAATCGCCACCAAGATAAGCTATGAATACGATCAATGGCGTGATCCCAATCATTGTGGCTCCAATAAATTTCCAGTAACCCATCTTTAAGATCCCGCCTACAAAACTAATAGCATCATTAGAGAGAAAAGGGCTCAGCCTGACCACGATTACCGTCCAGAAACCATAGTCATCAATAAAAGAAGAAATCTTTTTTTCAGTTTTATGTCCAATAAGCTTTTGAACAATTGCGGGGCCAAAATAACTACCTATAAAGTAACCAGTTGAAGAGGCTACAAATACTGCCACCAGTAAGATCAAGCTGCCCCAAATGGGACCGTAAGCTACTATTGAAACTACCATGAGCACCGGGGTGGGTACAATGATAAGGAACATTTGAATCACCATGGTAAGCACGATCACTAAAGGGCCAAACCAGCCAAACTGTGCGACCCACTTATGTACCCGTTGGTTATTTCCACTGGTGAGCACGCTCCAGGCGGTATCCATGAATTTCTGTGCCTGCGGAATGAAGAAATAGCTCAAAATGACTGCTGCCACTATTCCTATGGAAATATAGAGGGGAGCCTTGCTTTTTTTTACAGAAGTTGTTTTGGGTTCACTGGGCATAGCGGGTTAATTTAATACTACCCGGAGTATAGTCGCGGGATTTCCTTCATTAGAAATGTAAAGGTTACCCTCAGTGTCAAAGGCCAGACCTTCGGGTTGAGGAAATTTGTCCCGGTCAAGGATATACAGTTTTTCCACTTTCCCGCTGTCATCGAGCAGGAGTAGCTTGGAATCTACTCCCTCCAGCAACACCACCTTTCCGGTTGAAGGATTCCGGTTGATCTCTGAGGGGAAGAATCTGTCTTCAACATCTTCGTCTTCCACATCTCTCATTGCTTTGCCTTCAAAAGTGACTTTAAAAACCGGTTTTTCGAGCATTTTTCTGCGCTGAATATCGAAGGCATAAACTCCTTTGTAATCGTCAGAATTTGGATCTTCTTCTTTTGGGGCCAGCCAAAGCAGTTGTTTGTTGCTGTCAAAGAAAAGGCCTTCCACATTGTTATCGGCATCCAGAAAAGTCTTGAATTCTTCAGTTTTAGGATCGGTCATGAAATCCTGTACTTCATAAAGGGTGCCGTCACTTTTGATTACATAGGCCGTTTTTCCCGCAATAGCAATTCCTTCGTAATCTCCGTCTTCGGCAAAATCTATTTCCTTTTCTATTTTTTCCGAAGAAAGGTCATAGATAAATATCGTTCCATCTTCATCCTGCACGCAGGCAAGGCGATCTTTATCGACAAAGGCAATTCCCGAAACCTCGTCGAGTTCTTCGGGTAATTTCCAGGTTTGGCCAATTTCAACTTTGTCGCTAATATTTTTTTGGTAGCTTTCTTTTCTTTCGTGAAGTACTATTGCAAAGGCCGCGGCAAGAGCCAGCAAGCCGGTAGAAATAAGAAATACGGTTTTGTTTACACCCATACTCCCAAAGTAAAAAATATCCCGCTCAATGGCAGGCACTTTAATTTTTCCTTATCAAAAATTAATAAATGTTTATAAGCTGCACACGAAGCCATTTGATAAAGTTTCTTCATTTTTAGACGATTTTATAATCGTCTTCGTTATTTGGAAGACACATAGCCTATGCAAATTAAAAAATTGAAGTTGTCGCCCCTCAAAAAATGGGTATTTGGGTCCTTATTGGGAATTTTTGTGCTGGTCATTATCTTTTACCTCAGCATTTATTGGGGCCTGTGGGGCAAAATACCGGGAGAACAAGAGCTGCGCGACCTTAAACAGAATGAAGCTACAGAAGTTTTTTCTTCGGAAGGGGAATTAATAGGGAAATACTACATTTTTGACAGGCAGCCCGTATTATACAAGGACCTTCCGCAGCATCTCATAGATGCACTTGTGGCTACCGAAGATGTGCGGTTCTATGAACATTCGGGTATTGACAGCCGCAGTTTAATGCGCGTATTCCTCAAGACCATTCTTATGGGCGATGAATCCTCGGGCGGCGGGAGTACCATTACCCTGCAGCTGGCTAAAAACCTCTTCGGAAGAAACGATTATGGTTACCTCAGCATCGTGGTGAACAAGCTTAGGGAATCTATTATCGCCAGGAGACTGGAGGATATCTATTCCAAAAAAGAGATTTTGAACCTCTACTTTAATACGGTTCCCTTTAGTGATAATACCTACGGAATTGAAAGTGCGGCAAGAAAATTCTTCAATACAAGCACCGCCCAACTCAGCCTGGATCAGGCTGCGACCCTGGTGGGAACCTTGAAAGCATCGCATTACTACAATCCCCGGCTTTTTCCTGAAAGAAGCAAAGGCAGACGAAATGTTGTCCTGCAACAAATGAAAAAGTACGGCTTTCTTTCTCCTGAAGCCTACCGGGTAGCAGCAAACCGGCCACTAGAGCTTAAATATCAGTATTTCAGCAATAACAGCGGACTCGCCCCCTATTTTAGAGCGCAGGTAAAGAAAGACGTCGCGGCCATTCTGGACACCCTAAAAACTCCCGATGGTAAAACCTACAACATCTACCGCGACGGTCTTCAAATACATACCACTCTCGATTACAAGATGCAGCAATTGGCCGAAGAAGCCGTCAATGAACATATGGCTGCCCTGCAAAAGCAATTTGAAAGAGGCCTATGGCAGAAATGCTCCCTGGAAAAATGAGCGCCTGTTAAGCAAGGTGGTTAGTGAAAGTAACGCCTATAAAAACCTGGAAAAGGCCGGGTGGAAACGTGAAAAAATAATGGATTCCCTGCGGCGCAAAACCCAGATGGAGCTGTTTGACTACGGTAAAAAAAGTATGGTTTCGGCCAGTATTGTGGACAGCCTGCAGCACTATCTCAAATTCCTGAATATGGGAATGCTCAACTTAGATCCTTCTACCGGCGCGGTGAAGGCCTGGGTTGGCGGTGTAAATCATGAATATTTCCAGTTTGACCATGTTTCACAAAGCCGGCGGCAAATTGGCTCTACTTTCAAACCTGTGGTATATACCGCAGCCGTAGAGGCTGGAATTGATCCCTGTACTTATTATCCTGTAAAAGAAGTCACCTATGAAGGCGGCTGGACCCCGTCAAATTCAGGCGAGGAGGAAGAAGATCCTTATCTGCGTTATCCCATGAAAACCGCGCTGAGTAAATCGATCAACACTATTGCGGTAAAGGTATTGTATGATGTAGGTCTTCAAAATGTTTTACAGGAGGCTCAAAAAATGGGCTTTCCTCCCAACCTTCCACCCTATCCTTCCATCGCTCTTGGTACAGCCGAGCTTAGTGTAGCCGAACTCGCCGGTTCATACGCCAGCTTTGCGAACCGGGGACATGCTGCCAAACCTTATTATATCACCAGGATTGAAGATAAATACGGTAACCTCATTGCTGACTTTGAACCAAAGGTCTCCAAAAAAGCGGCTTTTTCATACCCTACCAACCAGGTAATGATTGAGATGATGAAAGCAACGGTAAACGAGGGTACGGCTCAAAGGCTGCGCTACAAATATGGCCTGGAAAACGATATTGCAGGAAAGACTGGAACAACCCAGGATAATAAGGACGGCTGGTTTGTGGGAATTACACCTAATTTGGTATCTGTCACCTGGGCGGGAGCAGATGACCATCGCATAGGCTTTCCTACTACCTCGATTGGACAGGGAGCAAATTCGGCTTTGCCGGCATTTGCTTTGCTTATGCAAAAGATGAACAAAGATCCTTATTTTAATGACATTACTGCTGCCAGGTTTGCGCCACCTTCGGCTACGGTACAAATGATGTTGAATTGTGAACCCGAAAAAAGAGATAATTTCTTCGAACGTCTTTTCACAAAAGAGGATCACCGGCGCAGGGGTTCCAAAAATGAGAAAAAGGAAGGTCTTTTCTCTAAGATAAAAGGCATCTTCAGCAAAAAAAAGAAATAAAAAATCCGGGATGAATGTCCCGGATTTTTTTCTAAAACTCCTCCTGGTTGATCTTGAGGCGAAGCTTCCGCATATAGTCTTCTTTGAGCCAGTCCCTGTAGTTCTTGGTGCTGTTGCTAATACAATAAGAATATCTTCTTATACGATAGGCGATATCCTCTACCAGCTCCTTTGCCAGCAGGCGGGCGTCAAAAACATCTTCACTGTTCTCCACGCACATCCTGGTGTGCTGGTCAAGGGAACGCTCCAACACGGTCTTGGATTTAAGCCCTTTTTGAATGATATCATCATATTCGGCTTCCACATCAAAAGAAACATCATCGCTCTTAGCAAACTTCTTTCTAAGATCGGCCGGCATTTCGTATTTGAAGTTCTGTTCAATCTCCTCATCACTCACCAGGTTTTCCAGGAAGTAATCTGGCGATCTGAAGATCTGCTTCCAGTCAACAGGGGCGCTCCAAAGTCCAAAACGGGCAGCGTTGTTCCCCAGGTCAATGACCGTAAATTCCTTTTTGCCGGGAAGAACTCGCGAACCACGGCCAATCATTTGATAGTATAAGGTCAACGACTTGGTCGCCCGGTTGAGAATAATAGATTCCACGGTAGGCTCATCAAACCCGGTAGTCAAAATACTTACCGATGTAAGAATAGCATCGGGTTTATGTTTGAACCATTTTAAAATGTCTTTCCTGTCCTGTTTGCTGGTGGTATTGTCCAGGTGTCTCACCTCAAAACCTGCATTTCTAAAAGTTTCATAGACCTCCCGGGAAGTATTGATCCCGTTGTTGAAGATGAGGGTCTTCTTCCCCAGGGATTTTTCCATGTAGGCGTCCAGCAGCTTCTCCTGCATCGAAAAATTAGAATAAAGTTCTTCGGAAGATTTCACTGTATAATCCCCGTTGATCCCCACCTTTAGCGTAGAAAGTCCTACATCAAAGCTGTAAGTATTTGCCCTGGCCAAAAATCCTTTTTCGATAAGGGAACTAATAGAATCTCCCACAATGAGTTCGCGATAATTGTCCTTCATGGGCAATTTGATATTAGAACTCAGCGGTGTTGCAGTTACACCAAGAATAAAGCACTTGTTGAAGAACTTGAACAATTTCCTAAAGGAGTTGTAGTGGGCCTCATCAATGATCACCATTCCCAGATTATCCAGCTCCACCTTTTCATCATTGAGCCGGTTGTTCAGGGTTTCCACCATGGCCACAAAACACATGTACTCATCCTGGTCTGGCAGTTCTTTGATCTTCGAATTAATGATCTTATTGCGCACCCCAAAGCCCGAGAGCATTCTCGAGGTTTGTTTGCACAGCTCGATACGGTGAGTAAGAATAAGTACTTTTTTGTTTGTACGTTGAATATATTCCCGCACGATCTGTGAAAAGATCACTGTTTTACCACCACCGGTGGGTAGCTGATACAGCAGATTATACCTCTCCGGATGCTGTTCAAGGATCTTAAAGATCTTCTCTATGTCCTTCTGCTGATAGTCATAAAGTTCTTTGTCAACTGTTTTTTCTTCAATTCCAAAAGTGTCCTGCCCCATTTCTTTTATTTCAATTGCAATTTTGCAAAAATAGCTGATTTTAGAGGTATTCTCAAATTTTTTCGGGAGAAAAAGCAGCTAAGATTATTCGAAGGATTTAACACCTAAGAGAATCAAAAGACATTATCTTTAGTAAAGTTTCTCATTTTCCTGAAGTGTGGAAATAATGGTGGAGGATATGAAACAGGAGAGAGAAAATTCAGAAACAAAGATAAGAGCCCTAAGTACCAATCATCTTCTCCGTAACCTGGGGGAAGAAAAGCTGGAAAGGATCCTGGCGATTTCCGAAGAGGAGATCTGGCCAAAGAAAACCTGTAATATCTCCAAAAGCCGCATTTATAACAGGTTTTACTTCATACTTTCCGGCAGGCTTAAAATGTACCTTATAGATTTTCACAGCGGGCGTGAATTCACCCTTTGTCTGTTGAAAAAAGATGATGTCTTTGATGTAATCAGGCTTGTTGACGGAAGTGCTCATGAAGTTTTTTTTGAGACTATAGATAGAGTACACCTGCTCTCGCTTCCTTTACAGGTCATGCTACAGCTACTGGAGGAACTTCCGCAAATCAACAAAAACTTACTGCCTTATCTTACTGCACAAATTAAATGTCTCGAAGATTACGCCGCCAATCTCACCCTTTCTGATATTCCGAAGAGACTGGCCAGGCTTTTGCTGGGAAAAGTCAATCCCCGAACAAAAGAACTGGAAACTATCCATGACCTATCCAATGAGGAACTGGCAAGTCTAATAGGCAGTACCCGTGCAGTTGTGAATCGCCAACTGCAGGAATTTAAGTCTGAAGGTATCCTGAGTCTTGACAGGAAGAATATGCGGGTAAAAGACCTGCAGCTCCTGCTATACAAGGCTTACCCGGCCCTCGATAACAAATAATTAACGCATATGTGATACCCAGGTAGTATGAATTTCATAGCAACCAATCTAACTTTACTTTGTAATAAGATTAAATAAAGAAGCTATGAAAGCACTTGTTCTCGGTATGTTTCTGCTTGGTATTGTTAGTACCGGCCATACACAAATCGTTCTTAAGGAAGCCAGGGTGACTTTTGATCCCTCATCCCTTAAAATTGACCCCGACTCCAACTCCCTGACCTTAAATATACCTGAAACAAAAGTGGGCGAGTTTAGTGAAGATCCTTTAATGTTCATGAAAAATCACTTTGATGCCGGCACTTTTGCAGATGTCAACAAAGGTGAAGAATACAGTACTTATCAGGTATGGTTTAACACCAACAAAGGCTATATGGTAGCCACAATAGACAAAAGAGGTAAGTTGATCTCCACCTCCCAAAAGTTCCGAAATATGATGTTGCCTGAGGAAAACAGGAAAAAGATTTTAGAAGAACATGGAAATGTTCAATTTGTAAACAACACCTATTTCGCCACTTCTAAAGGATGGGACATTAACAAAGAGTATTACCGCGTTAAAGTTAAAGACGGTAAAAAAACAAAGGCAATACGAATAGAAATTCCTGCTAAAAAGGGACGCCTTGCAGGATTGTAAAATCACGTTTATTAAAGATCCGGTTAAATACCGGATCTTTTTTTACTCAAAAAGATCTGAAGACAAATAACGATCTCCCCGGTCGCAGACAATACTTACCACAACTCCTTTTTCAAGGTTTTCACAAAGTTTCACAGCTGCCGCTGCAGCACCTCCACTGCTCATCCCGGCGAAAATGCCTTCCTCCTCTGCCAGGCGGCGGGTCATTTCTTTAGCTTCTTCATCACTCACCTCCATCACCCGGTCTACTTTGTTAGGATCAAAAATGGTTGGAAGATATGCCTCGGGCCATTTTCTAATTCCGGGGATCCTTGAACCCTCCGTAGGCTGCACACCTACAATTTGAATATTTTTATCCTGTTCCTTCAAATAGGTTGAGGTGCCCATTATTGTTCCCGTTGTTCCCATAGAAGAAACGAAATGAGTGACTTTCTTATTTGTATCCCTCCATATTTCTGGGCCTGTAGAATGGTAATGTGCTTTCCAGTTGTCATCATTTCCAAACTGGTTGAGCATGAAATAGTCGCCGGTCTTCATGCGCTCTTCAGCATAGTCGCGGGATTTTTCCATACCACCTTCGGCATCTGTGAGAATCACTTTAGCGCCATAAGCACGCATGGTCTTCACTCTTTCGGGAGTAGAATTCTCGGGCAGGACGAGTTCAATATCCAACTTTAAAAGTCGTGCTACCATGGCAAGAGCAATCCCTGTATTTCCACTGGTAGCTTCAATCAATTTTGTACTTTGTGATATTTCTCCTCTCTCCAATGCTTTTTTGATCATGTTGTAGGCCGGCCTGTCCTTCACACTGCCGCCGGGATTCTGCCCCTCAAGCTTGAGATAAAGTTCTACTTCAGGGTTTTTCACAAGATGTTGTGCCCTTACCAGTGGTGTATTTCCTATAAGATCTAAAACAGTCTGGTTCATTTTTTTCGGTTTTTAATGTTGATCTGCGGCGCATGCGTGACAAAAGAATTTTCGGGCACAGAGGATGTGAGCCATGCGTTTCCTCCAATGATGGAATTGGCCCCTATAATAGTATCACCTCCAAGAATGGTGGCATTGGCATAAATGGTCACATTGTCTTCAATGGTAGGATGTCTCTTGGTATGCTTTAAGTCCCGCTGCACATAAAGGGCGCCCAAAGTCACCCCCTGGTAGATCTTTACATTGTCTTTGATAACAGCAGTCTCCCCTATCACCACTCCTGTCGCATGATCGATGAAAAACGATTCTCCAATTTGCGCCCCGGGATTAATGTCGGTTCCGGTGAGTTTGTGAGCACATTCTGCCATAAGCCTGGGAACCAGCGGCAACCTGAGTTTGTACAGCTCGTGGCTTAAACGATAAACGGCAATTGCAAAGAATCCCGGGTAAGAAAGGTAAACTTCCTCCACCGAGTTTGCCGCAGGATCATTAGTGGCAATAGCAACTGCATCCTTGTTAAGTTTTTCAAGTATTGCCGGCAATTTCCGGCAGTACCCATGCCAGATCTCAGCACAGGGTTTTTCGGGTTCCCAGCATACCAAATCGGCAAGTTCTTTAAAGTCAAAAGATAATTTCTCCAGGTTCTCCTTCACCGGAGTATCTTCATCAAAAAGGGTATAAAAAAGATTTTTTGTAAAGTCTTCTGCCCGCTCTTTTATTCTGAATTTTAAATTCGGAAGCTTCTTTTGGGCGATGATCTGTCGAATAACGTTTTCCTGCTCCATATAACTCAAGGTAGACATCAAAATTAATAAAACCAAGGCATTTTTGGGAAGTCTGCTACTTCTTTGCTCATTAGAAGAAGTACTAAAGTCAAGTTAAATTACTCCTTTGCAATCCATTAGAACCCAATGTATTGTAAATTTAGAATATTAATCATTTGAATATTAATCAAAAACTTTCTGTCATGGCACAAGACCAAAAAAAACAGCAACCGAAAAAAGAAGCTCAACCAAAAAAATCTGATCAAAAACAATCAGATCAAAAGCAGCATTCTAAACAAGAAAGAAAATAATTCTTTCTTACATTTCAGGATTTTTTCTCAGGCCACCTCACAAGGGTGGCTTTATGCTGCCAGCTTTTTACTCTTGGCAACAAGGCCCTTCAGGTTTTCTGAAAGTTCCAGCAGCCATTTTAATTGATCAAAAATTATTTGTACCTCCTGTAGCTGTAGCTGCAATACCTTTGATTGCTGTTCCTGCCCCTGTTGCTGCTCCAGTTCTCTTTGCGACAAAAGGTCTTTATAGACACGCTCAAAATGAGCCTCGGCCTCCATTACTTCCGGCTTTTTATCTTCCATAAGAAAATCTCCTTTTTCAAGGGATGCTATAGCTGTTTCCAAATTCAACCTTATACTGCTCATGTAACTCACAAAATGGTCTGAAGCGGCTGTAGTACTATGGGAATAGATGAAGGTTCCCAGGGAAGCTGCCGAAGAAAGAAATTCCTGATTCACCGATGCCAGTTGAAAAACCTGCGCCAACTCGCTCTCTCCAGATTTGGGTTCCTGTGCCATTCTTTGAAAAGCCGCATTAAGATCACCAATAGCCAAAAATGCCTTTTTTCGGGCCAATCGGTATGAGGTAGGTACCTCCCCTTTTTTTCTGTAGAGTTCTTCTATCTCCTGCAGGTAGGCAAGGTTTGCGCGTATACTCCCAACGATAAAATTCTTTATCCCGGCCTCCTCCCAGGTAGGCCATAACAATTTGTTGGCCAGGAAAGCCAGGACGGCTCCTACAATAGTGTCGAGCACCCTGAATTGTATGACCTCCAGTACATCAGGTCTTAAAAGGCTGTACACAAAGACCACGTTCAGGGTGATGAATGCTGCAGCTGTTTTATAATTTTTCTGAATCATTGAAAATGCCAGAATGAGGCAAACTACAGCCAGAATTCCATAAACCACCCTGTTTTGAACAAGGAAAACCAGAGAGACCGCAATAGCACCACCGGCAAGCGTACCGTAAAGGCGCTGCTTAAACCTGTCGTGGGTTAGAGCATAGCCGGGACGCATAATTACGAGAGTTGTGAGAAGGATCCAGTAAGAATTTTGAAAGTCAAATATCTTTCCTAAAAAGAACCCGGCCACCAGCGTCACCGCCAGCCTTAGCGAATGCCTGAAGATGGGGCTGTCAAAATCAAGGTTATCCTGCAACGTCTTAAAGTCATAATCCTGGGTGGTAAGAAACCTTTGAGCATCTTTCTTTTTGATCTGCCTATCGATCCTTCCCTCCCAATCCCGCAGCAGGCGTTCTATGGACAACAACTTCTGAAACTGCTTTTCCTTAAATACCAGCAGATTCCTAAAGACAAGAAGAAAATTCCTGTCGGGGAGCACTTCGGCTGAAGTTTCTAAATCTCTAAAATTTTTCCACACCTGCTCCTTCTGCTTTACAAGCGTCTTATCTGGAATATACTTTCTTTGTTTTCTCCATACCTGTGCAATACGCCTAAGCTGGACAGCCATCAACCTGTTCCATTCTTTTACAGGTTCCAGGATTTCCTGCCGGTCTTTGAACAGCTCGCGCATCTTTTGCGGATTTACGGGATTGGCCATTCCCAGCTCCAGGATATCGAGCAGTTCCATGAATACGAGCAACTTCTTTCTAACCACTCCCGATCTTCCGAAGTTTCTGCGCCTGGAGATCAATAGCTCCCGAATGGTTTCGTGCTTTTCGTTGAGGGAAGTTTGCAGTTCAAAAAGCTCTTTTTGATGCTCCTCTTCTTTTCCCGGCTCATTGCTCAAAACCTTGTTTCGGGTTTCGAGATAATCTGCTGTGAGTTCAAAGGCTTCAGCTAAAAGGGCATCTGTTTCTTTCCTGCGTCTCAACCAGTGCAAAAGAGCCGTAAGCCCCAGGTACCAGACCCCGCCGCAGCCAATGAGCAGGGCGCGTTGAAAAACCGAACTTTCCGCAGAAACATTTGTTAGGCTGAGCACGATCGCAAAAAGGCCCGAAAAAGCGATTAATGAAGCGCGAAAGCCATAGACAGAGATCATCGAAAAAGAGAATACCAATACCGCCAGTACAGGCACAAAAAAATATGTCGTTTGGGCCGCGAATCCGGTAAGGATACTTGCAAGAACAGCTATAAGTATTGAAAATGAAACTCCAATGACCCTGCGGTGAAAACTGCCGGGCACATCACTTGGTGAAGTCAACAGCACTCCAACAGTCATGGGTATTCCTACGGCAAGCGCATCAAAATAACCCGCGACCAGCAATGGTACGATGGCAGCAATACCAAACCTGATGCCTTTGGCATAATCGCCTGTCTTTAGAAGACCAAAAAAGGAAGTGATGTGCTGCAGAAGTTTCAAAAAGGGCTTTTTAAGATCGTCTACAAAGCTATGGGTTTTACAGCATTTTAGCTGAAAAAAGCTCCCGGAAAGCCTTGCCCGTACAATTTAACCTTTAATTAGTATAAGGCCTTTGGTGAAGGGGAATGATGATCGTAATTTTAAAAAAAGGGATTTTCAAAGGTTTTCTTCTTGAAAACAATCCCATCACTGTAAAATTTAAAGAAAAAAAATATGAAGATCTTAATGGTTTTGACCTCTCATGATGAATTGGGAGACACCGGCCGAAAAACCGGTTTTTGGGTAGAAGAATTTGCAGCACCTTATTACGTTTTTGCCGATGCCGGCGTAGATGTTACCATAACCTCTCCAAAAGGAAAAATGCCACCTATCGACCCATCCAGCACAACAGAGGACGCTCAAACCGAAGCTACTAAACGTTTTGATGCCGATGAGGAGCTACAGGAAAAACTGGCTCACACGGTAAAAATGGAAGATATTGATTCCGAGGACTATGATGCTGTTTTCTATCCAGGTGGACATGGACCGCTTTGGGATCTCGCCAACAACCTTAAATCTATTGCGCTCATTGAAGAATTCAATGCACAAATGAAACCTATGGCCTTTGTTTGTCACGCCCCCGGCGTACTGGCAAATGTTGAAGACCACAAGGAGCCCCTGGTAAGAGGTAAAAATGTTACCGGCTTTGCAAATTCTGAAGAAGATGCGGTAGGACTCACAGATGTGGTGCCTTTTCTTGTTGAAGACAAGCTCAACCAGCTTGGAGCCAACTACAGCAAAGGTGAAGACTGGAGCTCTTATGTTATGGTAGACGGCAAACTCATCACCGGACAAAACCCTGCTTCTTCTGAAAAAGCAGCGAGGGAACTTCTAAAAATGTTACAGAAATAGGATCTAAAAAATGGCAAAATCTGAACGCACTGTTACTAATGTCATACAGGAACATGAGGCTTCGGGACGATATTTCCAGGTTGACGGAATTAAAACTTTCGCCCTGAGCTATGGTCGTGGAGAACCTGTACTTTGCGTTCACGGGGTACCAACTTCCTCCTTTTTATACAGGAAGGTACTTACCTCTCTGGCTAAAAAAGGCTATAGAGGTGTGAGTATTGATCTCCCGGGACTTGGTTTGACCGATCGACCTGCAGATTTTGACTACAGTTTTTCGAATCTCGCCGACTTTCTTTATAAGGCGGTAAAGGCTTTGCGCCTTAAGAAATTCCATCTGGTGGTCCACGATGTGGGAGGCCCCGTGGGTTTTGCACTTGCTGCAAGACATGCAAACCGGGTGATGTCCCTCACCATTTTGAACACCTGGATAGATGTGGTCAATTTTAAAAAGCCTCTTGTGATGAGGCCATTTAATACAAAGTTGACGGGAGAAGCCGAATTGAAAATGATCACTCATCTCACCTGGCCGGTCATGTTCAGCCAAATGGGTGTTGAAAAATCTTCTAAAGTTCCTACCGCAGAGATCAATGCCTATGTTGACCTCCTCAAAAGAGAGGACGGCGGAAAGGCTTTTTTGAAGATCATGCGGAATTTTGATCATTCCCCAGCTTTCCGGGATTTGTGCTACAAAGCCGTGCAAAACGTAGATTATCCTGTTCAGGCTGTTTGGGGCGCAAAAGATCCTGCTTTAACAGTGGATACCTATGGCAGAGAGATCAAAACCGTCGCGGGTTTAAAAGAGATCCATGAACTGCCTGCCAAACATTTCCTGCAGGAGGAAGCCTGGCTTTCTATCGCCGATAAAATTGTAGAACAGGCAAAAAGTGTTCACTTGAAAACAATAAAAAAGGAGGCTTAAAAACCTCCTTTTTAACTCCAATTCTTTTCTCTTATTTTTTTGGCGGCTTTGTTGGTCTAATTTCCACTTTGCTCGGTAAGGCGCGATGATTCATTTCTAAAAGATCAACGACCAGTTCTCCAATGTCTTCAATCTGGATCTTCCAGGCATCGGCTTCAGACGGTTGATGGTCGTTAAAATGTGTCGCTACAGAACCCGGCATAATAGTAGTCACTTTTATATCGTGGTCACGCAGGTCCAGCATCGCGGCCTGGGTAAATCCTGTAACTCCAAATTTACTGGCATTATAAGCTGTTCCCCCTGCGAAGAAATTGGTCCCGGCAAGGCTGGAAACGGTAAAAATGTATCCTTTTGATTCCTTCAGGTAAGGAATAGCTGCTTTTAAGCTGAAGAATACCCCGGTAAGATTGGTATCAATGGTTTGCTGCCACTGCTCTGCCGTCAATTCTTCGATAGACCCGAAATGTCCGACTCCCGCATTCGCCACCAGTACATCAAGTTTTCCCCATTTTTGAGTCACTTCCTCAAGTGCCTTTTCCTGACTTTTATAGTCGCGTACATCGGCCTCTATCCCAATGACCTCTCCTTTTCCGGTTTTTGAGATCTCCTTTGCGGCTTTTTCGGCTTGATCTTTATGGCGGCTCGTTATAGCTACTTTTACTCCTTTGGCTGATAATGCTGCGGCTACTCCATAGCCTATTCCTTTGCTTCCGCCTGTGACAAAAGCCACTTTATTTTCTAATGTTTTCATAATTCTTTTGTTTTTCAGCTTAAAACTACGCAATGCAGAAAGGAAAAGTAAACGGGCTGTTCTAAGAATTTGTTAATTCTTCCGAAGAGAAACCAACGCGACAGATTTCCGGTTTTTTGGCAAAAAATCTTTAAAAATTGGATCGCAAAACCAAACAGAAAAAATTATCTTTGCAATCCTTCCAAAGCGGGAGTCATTTATCTGGTCTAATCATAAAAAAGAGCAACATTGGAAAATCCTAAGGCACACAAACTTCTCAACAAAATTCAACGCGACCTTATGCGCAACGGCATCATCACCAATACTGTTGTGGAAGACCTAAAGGAGCTTAGACCCTATGCCGTTGAAGAAAAGGAACCTTTGTTGGCCAAAGTGATTAGATTGACCTATGAGCATATTGAAGCTTACCACACCTTTGATATTCCAATTCCTGAAGATGAGCCTGTAGAAGGCCTTGAACCCGAAGATGAAGAAGAAAGACAGGTAGATCCTCAGGAAAGTCTTGATTACCTGCTTTCGTTGATCGCTGAACCTCACAACAAGATCAATGAACTTGAGCTAAGAGAGTACAGTGACAACCTTATTGCCTACGCCGAAGAGAATTAACGTTTAGTTTTCCAGAAGTGGATTGATTATTGAAACTGTTTCCCTTGAAACTGTTTGAATAGAAAGGATTATGCAGAAGAGAAACGCCGTCATGAACAAAAAGCCCCGCTGGAAATTATTACACCAGTACTACAGCTATACCGGCTTTTACAGGTTTGTGGGACAGAGCCTCAAAAAGGCCATTTTACCGATTGTTCTATTTTTAGGCGCTCTGCTTGCAATCAATGAGTATGTGATCAATATCAACCACGTGCTGGTTACGGTTACAGAGACATTTTCACCCCTTGGGATCCTTTCTGTTTTTCTTGCATCTGAAACCCTGCTGGGGCTCATTCCACCAGAATTATTCATTGCCTGGGCAGGAAAATCATCAATGCCCCTGCTCTTTTTAAGCCTGCTCGCTCTGGCTTCTTATCTTGGCGGAATCCTTTCTTACTGGGGCGGGAAAGCCATCACAAAAATTCCTGCAGTTCACAACTACCTCGAGACAAAGATGTCAAAACACATCAAGAACACCGAAAAATGGGGTGGTTTCCTTATTGTTGTGGGTGCACTGCTGCCAATTCCGTTTTCCATTACAAGTATTGCTTCGGGAATTATCAACTACAAATTTAGACATTACCTTCTTTTTGGTCTTCTCAGGTTTGTGCGGTTCTATGGTTATGCCATCGTGATCTTCAAGATCGTGTAAATCTTCCGCAGAAACAGGTTTAGCTTCTGCAGTTTTCCCCAATAATTCTTGTAGTTTTGGAGAACCTGAACTCCAAAAACCAGATTTTTTATGGGTCATGACCATTCGCATTCTTCCGGAAACTATGGTAAAGCATTTGGTATAGGAATTTTCCTTAACACGGTGTATATCGTCGTGGAAGTAATTTATGGGATCACTTCCAACTCATCTGCCTTACTTGCCGATGCCGGCCACAATACCAGTGATGTCATGAGCCTTATTCTGGCCTGGGCAGCTACCTGGGCGGCAAGCAAAAGACCAAAAGGGGATTATACTTATGGTTACAAGAAAACGACCATCATGGCTTCCCTCATCAACGGGCTGCTCATATTTGCCGCCGGCGGAATTATTATCTACGACGCTATAAGAAAACTTCAAAATCCTGTAGAAATTCCCGGAGACGTGATCATGATCGTTGCGGGAATTGGAGTGGTGATCAATACTGTAACAGCACTGCTCTTTATGAAAGGACAAAAAGGCGATCTCAACATAAAAGGGGCTTTCTTACACATGGCTGCAGATGCAGGAGTTTCCCTGGGAGTTGTATTGGGAGGATTACTTATAAAAACTACTAATCTGGAATGGATCGACCCTGTTCTCAGTTTTCTAATTGTTGGCGTCATCGTGTATGGTGCCTGGGGCTTGTTGAAGGATTCGGTAAAACTTGCGCTGGATGCTGTTCCAAATGATATTGAAATCGACGAAGTAAAGGCTTTTCTTAAAGATGTTGAAGGGGTTGAAGGGGTACATGACCTGCATATTTGGGCGATGAGTACTACCGAGACTGCCCTTACTGCACATCTCGTGGTTCCCCAGGGACAGGATGACCGGTTTCTATACAGAATAAGGGAAGATCTTCATGATAAATTTGAGATTACCCACACTACCCTGCAAATAGAAAATGATTTTGGAGATGAAGAATACGGCCCCTGCAAAGGCTGTTAAAACAAAAAGCTGAAGTATCTCCTTCAGCTTTTATTGTCTTTATCTTACCTGGGTAAATTTTATTCCCAGTTCCCTTTCCAGTTGTCTTAGCTTCTTTATCTCGAATTGATTCACCAAAGCAAGAGAAAGACCTGTATTTCCTGCTCGTGCGGTACGCCCACTACGGTGTGTATAATATTCCGTTTGATCTGGCAGTTGATAGTGCACTACAAAAGCCAGGTTGGCAACATCTATCCCGCGCGCGGCAACATCGGTAGAAACCAATAGACGAAGATTTTTATTCTTAAAGGCGCGCATCACCTTGTCCCGATCTTTTTGCAGCATGTCACCTTCTAAAAGGCCTACCTCGTAATTTTTGGCTGCCAATTGTTTTGAAAGGGTTCGAGCCGCGGTTTTGGTCTTCGTGAAAATTATTCCTCTCTGCTTTCCCCTTGCTTTTAAGAAGTAGGTAAGCGTATCCAGTTTAGAGTTGTCATCACCGGCGACAAATTGATGCTCAATATCCTTATTGACTGCCTCATTCCTGTCAATATTCACCCGCCTTGCTTTCTTATCAACGTAGCGGTTGATGATCTCATTGAGGTCCTGCGGAATAGTTGCCGAGAAAAGCCATACATTTCTTTTAGCCGAGGCTGTCGCATCAAGAATAGCTGTAAGATCTTTCTTGAATCCCATACTCAACATCTCATCGGCCTCATCCAGCACGAGAGTATGAATGTTTGAGATGTCCACAGCCTTTCGCTTCATTAGATCAATGAGCCTTCCGGGAGTGGCCACAATGATTTGTGTGGGCCTGTTGAGCCGGGAGATCTGTATATCTATTTTCTCCCCTCCATATACTGCTTCGGTAAAAACTTTATCTGTGTATTTCGTAAACTTAAAGAGCTGCCGTGCTATTTGCTGGCCTAACTCTCTGGTTGGAGCCAGGATCAAAGCCTGCACCTGCTCTTTTTCAGGATCTATTTGTGCGAGTAAAGGCAGACCGAAGGCAGCAGTTTTACCCGTCCCTGTTTGTGCCTGACCTACAAAATCCACATCACCCTCTGTAAGAACGGGAATGGCAGCCTCCTGAATTTTTGTAGGAGTAACTATACCCATCTCCTTTAATCCTTTTATAATCTCTTCTGAAACTCCCAGCTCTTTGAACGTCATGTCTTTCTAATTTTTTGCGAAGATAGCTTTTATTAACGAAGTGATAAAAAGGCCGCATGAGCCCTTGCAACTTATGGAAAACAGCCAAAACTGCGTAATTAGCGAATTATTAAGAAGCTAAAAATTAGGCTGTTAAATTGAAGCTAAAGCTTATTTTTTAGAACAAAAGATAAGATATTATCATTAATTTGGATTATAATCAACAAAACCAAAAGTTATGCTGACTATTATTTTGAATATCCTATTACCTCCTCTTTCGGTTTATATGAACCATGGAGTGGGTACAACCCTACTTATAAGTATTATTCTTACTCTAATTGGATGGCTCCCCGGAGTGATTCACGCCTTTATTGTCAATTAGGTTTATAAAATAAACTGTCTAAAACATAAATTCCCCCTCTACGATCCCGGGAAGCTGTCCTTCCCAAAGATCCAAAAGTTTGAATTAGCCTTTAAGCTTATGTTTTAGACAGTTATTTTTTTTTATTCAGTTTCTTTCTCCTCAAGATGCTGCTGCCATTTCCAGGCACTCGCCATTGCATCTTCTATAGTGTACTCTGCCTTCCATTTCAAGACCTCATTTGCCTTAGTAGTATCGGCATAAGCTGCTGTGATATCTCCTTCCCTGCGCCCAACGATCTCGTACGGTAGTTTTTTATCTGAAACCTTTTCAAAAGCCTTAATGGCTTCCAATACAGAATTACCTTTACCTGTTCCAAGATTAAACACTTCATAGCTATCTTCCTGTTCGCCATCTAAAAGCCGCTCCAGTGCTACCACGTGAGCCTGTGCAAGATCCATAACGTGAATGTAATCTCTAATGCAGGTACCGTCCGGCGTTGGATAGTCATTTCCAAAGACCGACAGTTTTTCCCTTTTTCCGGCAGCAGTTTGGGTAATGTACGGCACCAGGTTTTGAGGCGTCCCAATGGGAAGTTCGCCAATATTTGCACTTGGATGCGCCCCTATTGGGTTAAAGTATCTCAGCGAGATAGCGTTTAATTTGTCTATGGCTTTACAGGTATCTGCAATGATCTCCTCGCCTATCTGCTTGGTATTACCATAAGGAGATTCGGCTTTTTTCACAGGTGCAGATTCTGTAATGGGCAATTCATCTGCCTGGCCATAAACCGTGCAGGAAGAGCTAAAAATAAATTTTGGCGCTTCCATATCCTTTAGTTGCTGCAGCACATAAACCAGGGTATTAATGTTGTTCTCGTAGTAAAGCAAAGGATTCTCTACACTTTCTCCCACTGCCTTTGAAGCAGCAAAATGAATTACCCCTTCTATATTCGGGTACTTCTCAAAAAAGGCTTTTACGGAGGCTTTATCCCTCAGGTCCAGTTTTTCAAATTCGGGAGAGATCTTGGTGATCCTGGCAATCCCTCCAAGAACCTGCAGGGAGGAATTCGAAAGATTATCAATGATCACCACTTCAAAGCCTCTTTCCTGAAGTGCTACCACTGTGTGTGACCCAATAAACCCGAGCCCGCCGGTAACCAGTATTTTTTTAGTCATTATATTTTTTTCTGAATAAGCCGCAAATTAAGAAAACCCTGTGTTTTTGAAGTTAAGCTTCAGAAGATTTTAGCTTTTTCCGGTACTGCTTCAGAAATACCATTCAAAAATGGCAGTTTTGAGGCAGGTTAAATCTCAGGTTTTTCCGAAGTAAAATCGCTTATAATGAAGTATATTTGCAGCTCAAAATATTAAGCTTATGTCACTGGAAAAACGCGTTAGGATCTTTAAGTGGATCAGTATTTTAGAAGGAACTTCTTTTCTTGTTCTACTCTTGATCGCGATGCCTCTTAAAATATATCTGGAATGCCCCTGAAATGGTACAAATTACAGGCATGTTCCACGGCGTTTTGTTCATCGCTTATATCCTTGGCGCCTTTTTGCTTTACAGGCCGCTGCAGTGGCAGGCAAAGACCCTTATGCTGGTTTGCGTAAGTTCGGTACTGCCCCTGGGTCCTTTCTATGTGGAAAAGAAATACCTGTAGCTTATGAAAGAGAAAGCTCACGATCTCATCAACTTCCTCGGAAAGTATTTTATTGAGAAGGGAATGGATGTTGGGCTGGCACAGTTGCTCAACATGCTCATCAATGTGGCTGTTGTCGCCATGCTCTGGTATTTTGTCCATTATCTTACCAAAAGGATCCTGCTTACCAGTTTTAAGGCTTTTACAGACAAAACGAAAACCACTTTTGACGACTTTCTCGTACAAAGCAATTTTCCCCGTTTTGTGAGTAACGTGTTGCCGTTATTACTCCTTTTTTACACCATTCCGGTTATTTTTGAGGATTACCCTGTGTTGCTGAAGCTGTTAGACACGCTCATTGACATCTACATCATAATTCTTACGGTACTTATCGCACGCAGCCTTTTGCGCACCACCACCAATTACATGAAGCGGCATGAGCGGTACCACGATAAACCCATTGAAAGTTACACGCAGGTCTTAATGATCGTGTTCTGGGCGATAGGTTTTATCTTTATTTTTTCTGAATTGACCGGGAAATCGGTGCTTGGCTTCCTTATTTCTTTGGGAGCGGCTTCGGCCATTATCCTTTTCATTTTCAAGGATACCATTCTTGGATTTGTAGCCTCCATACAGGTTTCTGTGAACGACATCGTGAGGATTGGCGACTGGATCACCTTCAGCAAATATGGCGCTGATGGATTTGTCACCGAGATCAACCTGGCAACCGTAAGAGTACAAAACTGGGACAACACCTACACCACCATTCCTACTTACAACCTTATCGCCGACTCTTTTCAAAACTGGCGCGGAATGCAGGAATCTCCCGGCCGCCGTATTAAGCGCTCGTTGTTCATCAAACAGAATTCCATTAGGTATATCAATGAAGACGATGTTGCGCGTTTTGAGGAGTTCGACCTTATCGCACCTTACATAAAGGAGAGGCAGGAGGAGATCGATGATTACAATAAGAAGCTAAGCATCAATAAGAAATTCCTTATCAACGGAAGGCATCAAACCAACCTTGGCGTCTTTAGAAACTACGCCCTGGCCTATCTTAAAGCACATCCGCAGATAAACCAGGATATGACATTAATGGTTAGGCACTTAGCTCCTACCACTCAGGGTATTCCTATTGAAATTTATTGCTTCAGCAAAGACAAGAGATGGGAATATTATGAAGCCATCACGGCCGATATTTTTGATCATTTGATCGCGGCTATTCCTTACTTTGATCTTCAGCTTTTCGAGTCTCCTTCGGGTGATGATATCATCAAATCCCTGCAAAGTTTAAAAAGCAGATAAGGATCTAAAAAGGGCTTTTTTGGTGACCTTTCAAGAGACCTGTTCAGCTTAAGAAAGTGAAGAAAAATATAAATGTTCAGGTGCAGCAGGAATAACTGCTTAACTTCATGGCTGGAATTATAACCAACCATGAAATTAAAAACCTTTCTAGAGGCCTTTGGAATACTGGCTGTTGTTCTTTCGCTTTTTCCTTTTGTAGCTGCCGACTACTGGTGGATAAGGATCTTTGATTATCCTCATGTCCAGCTTACCATTCTCACGCTTGTAGCGCTGCTGGTCTACTTCTTCAGGTTTAACATGAGAAGCTGGCGGGACTATGCTTTTGTGGCTGTGCTGGCAGGATGTTTCCTGTTACAGCTCACCAAGATCTACCCTTACACCCCATTCGCGAGTAAGCAAATTAAGAAGAATACTATTGTAGACCCGGGACGCAGCATAAGTATTATGGCTGCTAATGTGCTCCAAAAAAATAAGGAATACAAGAAGGTGCTTGATGAGGTGCTGCTAAGGGATCCTGATCTTTTAATTTTCACGGAAACTGATACAACCTGGAGGAATCAACTTAGAAAAGGGCTGCAGGGATTTGGGTATGACTATAAAGTTGAAACGCCCTTAAGCAATACTTACGGCATGTTACTGTATTCAAAACTGCAACTGATAGACCCGCAGGTAAAATTTCTTTTGGAAGACAGCATCCCCTCTATGCATTCCCGGCTTAAAATGCCTTCGGGAGATCTTGTGGAATTGCACATCATTCATCCCACGCCGCCCATGCCTCCACATGACGCCTCCTCCACAGACAGGGATGCCCAGATGATGATGGTGGCGAAGATGGCAAAAAGATCTAAACTGCCGGTCATCGTGGCGGGCGATTTCAACGACGTCGCCTGGTCTGAGTCTACTTCGCTCTTTTTGGAGGTAAGTACCCTTTTGGACCCCAGAAAAGGACGTGGTTTCTACAATACCTTTAATGCTAATAACTGGCTAATGCGCTGGCCCCTGGATCATCTCTTTGTATCTGAAGATTTTAGGCTTGTAGAAATGAAAGTGGGCAACGATGTGGGTTCAGATCACTTTCCGCTGTACGCTCAATTAACCCTGGAACCGGCTAAAGCGCAGGAACAGGAAAGGCCGGAGCCTTCAACGAAGGAAATGGAGGAAGCCGAAAAACAAATTGAGAAAGAGGAGAAAAAAGACGCAAAAGAAAAAGGCAAGCCAATACCCGAAGGTTAGTCGTTAAGCCTGTCCTTTACATACTCAATCTTTGTTTTTCCATGAGCCTGAGCTTTGCCCGCCTCGTCGACGCACACCATCACGATCTTTTCAATGGTAATAATGGTTTCCCGGGTCATTTTGTTGCGCACCTCGCAGCGCATTGTGAGAGAGGCTGTTCCAAACTTCACTACATCCATACCAATTTCGATGATATCACCTTCTTTGGCAGAACTTCGAAAATCGATCTCGCTCATATATTTAGTCACCGTCCTGGGATTCTCCAGTTGAATGATAGCATACAGGGCTGCTTCTTCATCTATCCATTCCAGCAGTCGTCCGCCAAACAGGGTACCATTAGGGTTAAGGTCCTGCGGTTTTATCCATTTTCGGGTATGAAATCTCATGTTAGGGTTTTAAAGAAAGAGCAAAATTACGACTTTTTAGAGTGAAAAGTCGCCAAAGCATATTTGACTATTTCGGCGTGATCAAAAGCCAGCCCGGGCAGGTTCTCAACATGGAACCACTTGGCATCTGCCGCATCATCACTTCCTTTCACTTTTTCTTCGGAAGTTACCACCCCGTAAAAAGCGATACTAATGGTCCTTCCGCGGGGATCCCTGTGCACTTTTCCGAAGGCTTTAAGTTGATTCACCTCTTTGAGCTCGAGGCCTGTCTCCTCTTTAAGCTCCCTTAGCGCACCGACTTCCAGGGGTTCCTCCTTTTCTAAGAAACCTCCCGGGATAGCCCAGCTGTTTTTATATGGATCTTTTTTACGCTTTACCAGCAAAATTTTCTCGTTCCTGTCATCTTTATAGATCACCACACAATCTGTAGAGACCGAAATGTCCTGTCTTGACATAAATTATTTGTTTATATAAATAGTTTGTACGTTCATAAATTCCCTGATCCCGAAAAAGGAAAGCTCTCTCCCATAGCCGGATTTCTTGGTGCCGCCAAACGGCAGCCTGGGATCACTTTTTACGAGTTCATTGACAAATACTGCCCCGTCCTCGAGTTGAGGAATCATTTTTTTCACTTTTTCCAAGTCTTTTGTAAAGATGGAAACGCCGAGGCCAAACGGGGTGTCATTCACAAGGTCTACGGCTTCCTCTTCGGTTTCAAAAGTGGTCACTCCAATGGCAGGTCCAAAAGTTTCTTCATTGAACATGGGCATTTCACGACTTACTTCTGTTAGAATCGTGGGTTCAAAATACGCTCCTTTGCGATGTCCTCCGGTGAGGATCTTCGCGCCCTGCCTAATAGAATCCTGCACTTGTTTTTCTAGATCTTTAGCAAGATCCTCCCGCGCCTGCACCCCAATAAAAGTGTCTGCGTCCATGGGATCACCGCTCTTAAGTTCTTCCACTGCCTTCTTAAACTTCTGAAGAAATTCATCGGCTATTGCTGTGTGGAGCAAAAGGCGTTTCCCGGCAATACAACTTTGCCCGGTATTTTGAAAACGTGCCTGCACACAGGTCTTTACACTTGCGTCCAGGTCGGCGTCCTGCATTACGACCAGGGCGTTACTGCCGCCCAGTTCCAAAACGGTCTTTTTGATCTGTTTCCCGGCGGCGGCAGCGACAGCACTACCTGCAGCAGTACTTCCGGTAAGAGTAACGGCCTTTACCCTTTCGTCATTGATCACCTCTTCTACCTTGTCTGCTTCCAATAACCAGGTTTTGAAAACAACCTTTTGGAAATCCTGCTCTCTCGAAGACCTGCTGCAAATTATTGGCAGAGAGCATCACATTACTCGCATGTTTGAGCACTCCCACATTTCCGGCCATAAGCGCGGGAGCCGCAAAACGAAATACCTGCCAAAAAGGGTAATTCCAGGGCATAATCGCCAGGACTACCCCCATCGGCGCATAGTTGACGTAACTGTGATCAGCATCTGTTTCGATCTCATGATCCTTAAGTTGTTCTTCAGAATTCTGAGAGTAATATTCACACACCCAGGCACACTTTTCAACTTCGGCTATGGCCTGCTTAATGGGTTTACCCATTTCGCGGCTTATGGTTTCGGCATATTCCTGCTTATTTTTCTTTAGTTCTTCAGCAGCTTTCATCATTAATTGGGCACGCTCAGAAAAGCTGGTATTTTTCCACTTTTTGAAGGCTGGACTCTGCCTTATCAAGTGCTGCATTAATATCTTCGGAAGTGAATTCCCTGTGCTCCTTCAGGGTTTCCCCGGTATAGGGATTCTTTGAAACGATCATAAAACGGCTTTTTCTAAAGGTAAAAAGAAGGCTGCAGCCTTAAAAACTATTTAAAGGAATTTAACGGAAGCTGTTCATAAAGCGGTTCACAAATGTTCTTACCGGTCTTTCCCACGGGCAGGAAAAATCTCTATCTTACATTAAAACCCAAAACTATGGAAGAGCGCGACCAGCATTTACTGCAAATACGTCCTCAAATTCCCGGGGCAGGAATTTCTGAAAATATGAGTTCAGAAGAGCATTTTCAAAACCAAACCCTTCGGCCGGTGGTCAAATTGCAAAACGATCTTTTAGTGGAAGCCTTCAGAAATTACATTCAAAAGCACAAGAATGTTTTTTATGAAATGAGTGTGGAGAAACGCCTGCTCTACATTGAAAATGCGATCCAGAAGGATATGAAATTCCGCAACAGCCTCAAAGGAATGATCATTGGCCAGTTTACGACAGCCGAATACAGGTTGTACATCGCAAATTCATCGGCTTTGAACAAAAGAATGATGAACCTGGTGAGAGAAAGGATACAAAGTAATCTGCAGCTTTTTGAGAGACTTTCAGAAGTTTAAAAAGAACTGAATCTTCTGAAAAACTACCATTTATTAAACTTTTGCTAATTGTTCTTTTATAAAAACTGCGTTCTCTAATTTTATGGAAAACGCGAAAAATGAGCTTAAATAAACAGGAATTGTTCAATAAATGTCTGGACATTGTAAACGAGAGAATTGAGCAATACAACGAGAAACTGGATACCATAAGCGACAGAAATTCTGAAGCTAATTTTAACCCCGAATTTGACCAGTATGGCAATAAAGGAGAAATGCTTACTGAATATGAGAAGAATGCGGCCTACCTGGACAGGGTTCGCGGCATGAAAGAAACGCTTGCCAATCTTGATGAGAACCACCGCAGTGAAGTTGTGCGGCCGGGAAGCGTGGTAGAAACCGAACACAACTACTATTTTATTTCAATTCCTTTAGGGGAGATTGATATGGAAAGCGGTAGCAAGGTCTACGCCATTTCTACAGATGCGCCTATTTACAAGGAGCTGGAAGGAAAAAAGGCCGGCGATAAAGTCACTTTTCACGATGAGACCTTTGAGATCGTCAAGATCCATTAACTACTCGGGATATTCTATTCTTAGGTGATAAATATTCTTCAGCTTTCGCTTCAAAACCTTTTTGATAAGCTGAATTTCCATAAAAGTAATATCTGAATTCAGGAACTGGCCCTCCTCCATTTGTTTGTTGATGATCTTTTCAACGAATTCATCGATCTTTTTGGCCGAGGGTTCCTTCAAACTTTTACTGGCAGCTTCCACGCTGTCACACATCATAAGAATAGCTGTTTCTTTACTAAAAGGCGTTGGCCCGGGATACCTGAAGTCTTCCACATTAACGTCGTCATTGATCTCTTTCTCCTTTTGCAGAAAGTAGTAGACGGTCGTAGTACCGTGATGAGTTCGTATAAAATCTATTACCCTGTCCGGGAGATTCCTTCTCTTCGCGATCTCTATCCCGTTGATGACATGTTCTATAATGATCTCCGCGCTTTCTTTTGGCGCAAGTTCATCGTGGGAGTTGACCGAAGTCGTTTGATTCTCGGTAAAATAAGTGGGATTTTTCATTTTCCCGATGTCATGGTACAGCGCTCCTACCCTCGCCAACATAGCATTGGCCCTAATTTCATTGGCAGCTGCTTCGGCCAGGTTGGCAACATTCAGGGAGTGGTGAAAAGTACCGGGAGCTTTATCTGAGAGTTCCTTTAGCAGTTTTGAGTTAGTATCTGACAACTCCAGTAGGGACATATCAGAAATTAATCCGAAGACCTTTTCATAAGCATATATCAGCGGCTGCACAAAGAGTGTGGCCAGTCCACCGAGCAGAAACATTAGAAAAGTTTCTGGTTCCACTTCATACACAGAGCCTTCCTGGATTACAGTAAAGGCAAAGTAGGAAACGATATATACCAGGGTTATTTGCCCTACGGTAATAAAGAGATTTGCCCTTTTGTAGAGTTCAGAAACAGTAAGAATGGTTACGATCCCGGCAATGATCTGGAGGAACATGTATTCGTAGCTGTCAGGCACAATGAAGCCCAGCAGTAGCACCGTAATAACATGAGTGAAGAGTCCAAGGCGGGAATCAAAAAAGCCTTTTAGGGTAAGCGGCAGGATACACAGGGGCACCACATAAACGTACTGTACGTTGAACTTAATGACCATGACCGTAAGCAGTACCATAAGGGCGACATTAAAATAAATGAAGGTAACCTTCACATTGTTTTGAAAAATGTCATACCTGTACTTCCTTATGAACAGCATTAGCATGAGCAGCGCGAGGAAAACCAGCAGCAAATAGCCCACAACCACCCAGTTGTAATTAGCTTCGCTCCAAACCTGTGATTCATATTCAGCTTTAAGGGAATTTAAAACCTGCAGCTTATCTCCTTCCACAACTTCTCCCTTGGCCACGATGATGGTACCGCGCTCCACGTTGCCCCGGGTGTAAGAGATTTGGTTGTATTTGCTCTCCAGGTCGCTTTTGGTAAGCTCCTCATTATATGTGACGTTTGGGCGTACCGCTTCAAAGAAAAGCCCCACCAGTTCATCCCGAAAGACCTGTAACCTGGCCTGGTCGATTTTCCTGTTTAGATAATCGCGTAGCCGATTTTGTTTGAGCACATTTTCATAGGCCACTTCACTGGCCTCATTACCTTTTTTGAGATAGATAAGCTCGTCTGGATTAAGAGGAACGATCTCCTGCAGCAATCCATTTTGATAGATATCATTTGCAGTTTGGTCTACAAAATTCTCAAGCTTTTTTTCTTCACTTCGAGAGATGGTATCTGAAAAAACCTCAGAGAATTGCTCGTCCAGATTGGACTTAACTTCCTCGGCTATATCTTCGTTGTAGTCGTAATAGGGAATATGGCTTTTATTGATCTTCTCCTTCTCTGCCGCAATTTCTTCAGGAGTCTTTAAGATCGCAAAATCAAAAGGAGCGTACAGGTTCTCGTATTGCCAGGGCTTACCTTTGGGGATCTCGTATTTGAATTTCCCTCCCTTCGGAAAAAGGTAAACGATCAACACCGTCGTAAGCAGGAACAAAAAAACTTTATAAAAAAGATCCTGATTTCTATAAAGGTAATTTACGAATGATTTCATAGATAAAAATCTCTTTTCAAATGTAGTAAAAAAAGATGGCTGCAGCCCCGCCGTTGGTTTCTTCCTGAGAAAATGACTAAATTCGCAAAAGAAAACTAAAACTTAAAACCATGAATAAAGAAGTAGTCATAGTAAGTGCAGCCAGGACGCCCATAGGCAGTTTTCTTGGCAGCCTTTCTACTGTTCCGGCCACAAAACTGGGATCTATAGCCATTAAAGGAGCCCTTGATAAGATCAACCTTAAACCTGAGCTTGTTGATGAGGTGTTGATGGGTAATGTGGTACAGGCAGGTAATGGCCAGGCGCCGGCAAGACAGGCGGCCCTGGGAGCAGGAATCCCAACCAGCGTGCCCTGTACAACCGTAAATAAGGTTTGTGCCAGTGGTATGAAAGCGGTGATGCAGGCTGCACAGGCCATTAGTCTTGGTGATGCTTCTATCGTGGTTGCCGGCGGAATGGAAAACATGAGTTTGATCCCGCATTATCTTCACCTTCGAAAAGGGCAAAAATTTGGCCCTGCTCAAATGGAAGACGGCATGCAAAAAGACGGACTTGTTGATGCATACGATCACAACGCCATGGGAGTGGCTGCAGATCACTGCGCTAAAGAAAACGGTTATACCCGCGAAGACCAGGATAAATTTGCCATACAATCTTATAATCGCTCCCGCAAAGCATGGGAAGAAGGTAGATTCGATGAAGAAGTTGTACCGGTTGAGGTGCCACAGCGAAAAGGAGATCCCATAGTTGTAAAAGAAGATGAGGAGTTCAAAAACGTGATGATAGATAAGATCCCTTCATTGCGCCCGGCCTTTGGAAAAGAGGGAACTGTGACCGCTGCAAATGCGTCAACCATAAATGACGGTGCCGCTGCCCTTGTTTTGATGAGCAAAGAAAAAGCAGAGGAACTTGGACTTGAACCCCTGGCTACCATAAAAAGTTTCGCTGATGCCGCCAATGAACCTATCTGGTTTACAACAGCTCCTGCCAAGGCGCTTCCAAAAGCGATTGAAAAAGCAGGTATTTCCCTCGACAACGTCGATTATTTTGAATTTAACGAGGCTTTTTCTGTTGTAGGACTTGTCAACATGAAGATCCTGGGACTAAAAGACGACAATGTCAATGTCAACGGAGGTGCAGTTTCACTTGGACATCCACTGGGATGTTCAGGTGCCCGTATTATTGTGACCTTGTTCAACGTGCTGAAACAGAAAAACGGAAAAATTGGTGCGGCAGCAGTATGTAATGGTGGTGGAGGTGCTTCGGCTATGGTGATCGAACGCCCCTAACAGCACTTTTGCATGCAATATGCCATTTGTAATTTAGGAACGGTTCCCCTTCGGAAAGAGCCTGCAGATGCCAGCGAAATGCTGAGCCAGGTACTGTATGGGGAACATTTTCGCATCCTGGAAGAAAGGGCGAAATGGTCAAAGATACGCACGGCATTTGATGCCTTTGAAGCCTGGATTGACAACAAGCAGTTCAAAAAGATCTCTGAAGAAGATTTTCACAAGCTGGATGCTGAAGCTGCCGTACTTTCGGCAGACCTTATCGAATTTGTTACCGGTCCGGGACAACTCATTCCCGTTCCCATAGGTGCTGTTCTCAACTCCCTGCCCCTGCTCCAGCAGGAATTTTCGGGAGTTACAACCAGTGGAATTCAGCTGAAATCCAAACTTATTGAAACCGCTTTTCTTTATCTCAATGCGCCTTATATGTGGGGCGGAAAAACCCCTTTTGGAATTGATTCCAGCGGCTTTACCCAAATGGTCTATAGGTTGAACGGGCATATGCTGCAGCGCAACGCGGCAGATCAAGCCAGGCAGGGTGAATCTTTAAGTTTTATTGAAGAAAGTGAACCGGGAGATCTGGCCTTCTTTGACAATTCTGAAGGCGTGATCACCCACGTAGGGATCATTATGAGCGATAACTATATCATTCATGCAGATGGAAAGGTGAGGCTTGACAGGATCGATCATTCAGGTATTTATAATGCAGATCTAAAGCGACATACTCACCAGCTTAGAGTGATCAAGAGGATCGTCTAATTAAACCACTCAAAAGAAAGGGGCGTCAAAAATGATATTTTTGACGCCCCTTCTCTTCATATAAAACAAAAAACCCGCTAAGAAAGCGGGTTTTTCAATATCAATATTTCTTAGAGATTACTCTCCCTGATTAGCTTCCATTTCAGAAATCTTTTCTTTCATCGCTTCAGCTTTCTCAGGCTGCTCGATTTGATAATAGATATTCATCATTGTTCTTGCAGCTTCTATATTGTTAGGGTCTCTTTCAAGAACTTTTTCAAGGTGTGGCAATGCATCTACGTAAAGTTGCTTACGCTGTTCAGAAAGTTCATCATACTTCTTGGTATCCTCTTTACTCATTCCAAGGCTGTTCATCTCTTCAACGATAGGAGCCTCTTTAGAAAGAATAACATAAGCAATGTTGATCCTTGCATTGTTCATTGTTGGGTCAAGCTCAATAGCTTTTTTGTAGTAGTCAATAGCTCTGTCTGTCTCCCCAAGTTCTGCTGAACTTACTCCCAGGTTGTAGTAAAGAACAGGATCGTTAGGGCTTTGCTCAACTACCTGCTCCATAAGCTCACGGTATTTTTTCATGTCACCCATTTTGTAGTACATGTCAGCTTCGGCTTGCAAAAGGTTTACATCTCCGGGATTTTCCTGTTTTGCATTTTCCATCGCTTTAACCGCCTTTTCATTTTCACCTTTTTCGATGTAAATAAGAGCGATATTCTTAGCAATTTCCCCTTTTTTAGATTCAGCTTTTTCTTCTTTTGGATCTGTGTAAGACCCTGCTTTTACAAAAAGGTCACGTTGCTCTTTAGATGCCATTCTTTCTGTCTCTCCCGTTTCTTTATTAACGGCAGTATACACAGTTTCCTCTCCTGTAAAACCTACATCTTTAAGGATGTTGTAGTACTTAAGAGCTGCGTCATAATCTTGTGCGTTTACAGCGTTGGAAGCAGCGTAGTAAAGGTAAATGGTATCTTTCTGGTTGAGGTTGTATCCCTGGTAAAGTTTCTCTGCAGCTTCAGTATATTTCTGTGCATTCTGGTCAGCGATGGCGGCATTCACCAAAGCATTACTTGCAGCAGCGATTCCCTGTTGGGCATCTGCGTGACCCAGCTCCTGAGCTTTTTTGAAAGCTTCGGTGGCTGCCATAAGGTCATTGGTGGGTACATTTTCACCGTTTCCTATTAAGGCATAACCTTTATAAAGATAAAAATCGGCTTTAAGATCATCATCAGCTCCAGACAGCTCTGCTTCGGCTTGTTGAAGGTAATTCTTAGCCTCTTGATATTCACCGCTCTCCACAGCTTTTCCTGCACGTTTTATTTCCTTCTTTTGGGCAAAAGTGACGACAGTAGACATTGCCAAAACTGCCGTTAGAATTCTTGTTTTCATTTTTTAGGGTTTAGTTTAACTTATTCTTCAGTATCGTTTGCAATTGTTGTGCCATCATGGTCTTCACCTCTCATATCAAGGCCTTCCTTCTCGGCAACTTCCTCTACATCTTCCTCTTCGTTCATCACTTTTGCCACGGCTGCTATGGAGTCGTTGCCCTTGAGGTTGATCAACCTAACGCCCTGGGTAGCTCTACCCATAACCCGCAGGCTGTCTACAGAAGTTCTAATTGCAATACCAGATTTGTTGATGATCATAAGATCATCAAGATCTGTCACACTTTTTATAGCGACAAGGCTTCCGGTCTTTGGAGTGATAGAGATTGTTTTGACTCCTTTTCCGCCCCTGTTGGTGATTCTGTAGATTGGTTCCCCATCTTCGGGATCATCTATATAGGTGCGTTTTCCGTAGCCATTTTCAGAAACTACAAGTACTGTCTCCTCCTTGGAATTCTGAATGGCGATCATTCCAACCACTTCATCCTTATCATCGGCAAGAGTAATACCTCTAACTCCCGATGCATTTCTTCCCATTGGGCGGGTTTTGCTTTCCTCGAATCTAATCGCTTTCCCGCTTTTTACGGCCAACATCACCTGGCTTTCTCCATTGGTAAGTTTAGCTTCCAGCAGCTCATCTCCTTCTCTAATGGTGATCGCATTGATACCATTAGTTCTTGGTCTTGAATATTGCTCCAGCGGAGTCTTTTTAACCTGTCCTTTCTTAGTAGCCATGATCACGTAATGGCTGTTGATGTATTCCTCATCTTTAAGATCCTGGGTACAGATGAAAGCTTTCAGCTTATCATCTGGCTCCAGATTGATCAGGTTTTGTATTGCTCTTCCCTTTGAAGTTCTACTTCCTTCAGGAATCTCAAACACCCTCATCCAGAAGCATTTACCTTTTTCGGTAAAGAACAGCATGTATTGGTGGTTCGTTCCAATAAAGAGATTTTCAAGGAAGTCTTCGTTTCTCGTGATCGAAGCCTTCTGTCCTACTCCTCCCCGGTTTTGAGTTTTATATTCTGTAAGCGATGTCCTTTTAATATAACCTGCGTGAGAAATGGTTATTACCACCTGCTCATCTGGGATCATATCTTCCATACTTAAGTCGCCGCCGGCGTATTCGATGGTAGATCTTCTCTCATCACCGTATTTTTCCTTTACCTCAAGCATTTCATCTTTGATCACCTGCATCCTGCGCTCTTTTCTCGCAAGGATATCCTTCAGGTCTTCGATGGTTTTCATCAATTCCTCGTATTCAGCTCTCAGCTTATCCTGTTCAAGACCGGTAAGTTGTCTCAATCTCATCTCAACGATCGCCTTGGCCTGTACTTCGGAAAGTTCAAAACGTGCGATCAATTTTTCTCTTGCTTCATCGGCATTGCTGGACGCACGGATGAGCGCAATCACCTCATCAATATTATCTGAAGCAATGATAAGCCCTTCAAGAATATGAGCTCTTTCTTCTGCTTTTCTCAGCTCGTACTCCGTACGGCGCACAACCACATCATGACGATGCTCCACAAAATGGTGGATCATGTCCTTAAGATTCAGCATTTGCGGACGTCCTTTGACAAGCGCGATATTATTCACGCTGAAGGAGCTTTGAAGCGCAGTATGTTTATATAAGGTATTAAGTACAATATTAGGAATGGCGTCACGCTTAAGAATATAGACGATGCGCATTCCATTTCTGTCAGATTCGTCCCTGATAAGGGAAATACCTTCGATTTTTTTCTCGTTTACCAGTTCGGCTGTTTTCTTGATCATCTCAGCCTTGTTGACCTGGTAAGGAATTTCGGTCACTACGATTGCCTCACGACCGTTGACCTCTTCGGTATTCGCTTTCGCGCGAATAACCACTCTTCCGCGACCTGTTTTAAAGGCTTCACGCACGCCATCATAGCCGTAAATGATACCTCCTGTAGGAAAATCGGGTGCTTTTACGTGTTCGATAAGCTCATCAACCTCCACATCGGGATTGTCGATGTAGGTCACTACCCCGTCGATAACTTCCGAAAGGTTGTGAGGCGGCATATTGGTCGCCATCCCTACCGCGATCCCGCTGGCACCGTTCACCAACAGGTTTGGGATCCTTGTTGGCAACACCTTAGGCTCATGAATAGTATCATCAAAGTTTAGCTGAGTATCGACAGTTTCCTTGTCAATATCGGCCAGCATGTCTTCGCTGATCTTGCGCATCCTTGCCTCGGTATAACGCATTGCCGCAGGGCTGTCACCGTCAACAGAACCAAAGTTACCCTGGCCGTCTACCAGCATGTAACGCAAACTCCACTCCTGGGCCATACGTACCATGGTGTCATAGACTGAAGAGTCACCGTGAGGGTGAAACTTACCTAGAACTTCCCCGACTATTCTCGCAGATTTCTTGTGAGCTCTGTTGGATAAGACTCCCAGCTCATACATTCCGTATAAAACCCTTCGGTGTACAGGTTTCAAACCGTCACGCACGTCTGGCAGGGCACGTGACACAATGACCGACATTGAATAATCAATGTAGGCCGACTTCATTTCATCTTCAATGTTGATAGGAATTAACTTTTCTCCTTCAGCCATATATTCATTTATTTTGGTTCAAAAAACTAACGTGCCAATTTACGCATTTTAGCCAACCTACATACCATGTTCATTGAGGTTTTCTTGTATTTTATTAACAAATATTTAGTTGTAGTCCGTTAATAAGTTCATTACATTCTTCTTTGTAATTCCAGACCAATTTTGTCAATTAGCTTTAAACCGCAATCAGGTACGGTTTTTGAAACCTGACTAGGAAATAATCAGAGAGAAAGGAAAAAAACATGGATGATAATTTTTCACCAAGAGTAAAAGATGTTATAGCCTACAGCAAGGAAGAAGCCTTGAGGTTAGGACATGATTTTATAGGTACAGAACACTTGATGCTGGGACTGTTGAGAGACGGGGATGGAAAAGCCATCAATATCCTCAACGCTCTCGATGTTGATCTTACCCATCTAAGGAGAAAAGTCGAAATATTGAGCCCCGCCAATCCTAATGTAACAGTTGAGTCTAATGAAAAGAGGAACCTACACCTTACAAGACAGGCAGAACGGGCATTAAAAACTACTTTTTTGGAAGCTAAACTCTTCCAAAGCTCCTCGATCAATACAGCACATTTACTGCTTTGCATTCTTCGGAATGAGAACGACCCGACTACGAAACTTTTGAATAAACTGAAGGTAGATTATGACGGGGTTAAAGACCAATTTAAATATATGATTGCTAACGATGATGATTATATAGAATCTCCTACGGCAGAATCTTTTTCAGATGAAGACGCTACTTCAGACGAAGGTAAAGGCAATCCCTTTGCAGGAAATCCGGGGAAATCAACCAAGAAATCCAAGACTCCTGTCTTAGATAACTTCGGAAGGGATCTAACTGCCCTTGCCGAACTCGATAAACTCGACCCTGTTGTGGGGCGCGAGAAAGAGATCGAGCGGGTTTCGCAGATCTTAAGCCGAAGAAAAAAGAACAACCCTCTGCTCATTGGAGAACCGGGTGTTGGTAAATCGGCAATTGCTGAAGGTCTTGCCCTTCGAATTGTAAAGCGTAAAGTTTCGAGAATCCTTTTTGATAAGCGGGTCGTTACCCTTGACCTTGCGAGCCTTGTGGCCGGTACTAAGTACCGCGGCCAATTCGAGGAACGTATGAAGGCGGTGATGAACGAGCTGGAGAAGAACGATGACATCATACTTTTCATTGACGAGATTCACACCATTGTTGGTGCCGGTGGCGCTACAGGAAGCCTCGATGCCAGCAACATGTTCAAACCTGCACTTGCCAGAGGTGAGATTCAATGTATTGGGGCTACAACTCTTGACGAGTATAGACAGTATATAGAAAAAGATGGGGCGTTAGAAAGACGTTTCCAAAAGGTCATCGTAGAACCTACCACTGTTGAGGAAACCATTCAAATCCTTAACAACATCAAGGACAAGTACGAAGAACATCACAACGTAACTTATACAGATGAGGCTATCATGGCCTGTGTGAAGCTGACAAACCGCTATATGACCGACAGATTTTTGCCGGACAAAGCTATTGACGCTTTAGACGAAGCAGGTTCGCGAGTACATATTACCAATATTGATGTTCCAAAACAGATCCTCGAACTGGAGCGCAAGCTGGAAGAAGTTCGTGAGAACAAGAATACCGTAGTTAAAAAGCAGAAATACGAAGAGGCCGCGAAGCTTCGCGATGACGAAAAGAATATTGAAAAGGAACTGGCAAAAGCTCAGACACGTTGGGAAGAAGAGTCTAAAATGCACCGCGAAACGGTAAGCGAGGACAATGTTGCCGATGTGGTTTCCATGATGACAGGAATCCCTGTAAACCGTATCGCTCAAACCGAGATCAATAAACTGGCAAAACTGCCCGAGTTGATCAAAGGAAAAGTGATTGGGCAGGACGAAGCCGTTGGTAAGGTGGTTAAAGCCATTCAGCGTAACCGCGCGGGATTGAAAGATCCAAACAAACCTATTGGTTCCTTTATCTTCCTTGGACAAACCGGGGTTGGTAAAACCCAGCTTGCAAAAATACTTTCAAGGGAGCTGTTTGACAATGAAGATGCGTTGATACGTATTGACATGAGTGAGTACATGGAAAAATTTGCGGTGAGCAGATTGATTGGTGCACCTCCGGGATATGTGGGTTACGAAGAAGGCGGACAATTAACCGAAAAAGTAAGACGGAAACCTTACGCCGTGATCCTGCTTGACGAGGTGGAGAAAGCTCACCCCGATGTGTTCAACATGTTACTTCAGGTGCTTGATGATGGATATTTGACTGATAGCCTTGGTCGTAAGATCGACTTCAGGAATACCATTATCATCATGACCTCTAATATTGGAGCAAGAAAGTTGAAGGACTTTGGACAGGGAGTTGGTTTTGGTACGGCTGCAAAGAAATCTCAGGTAGACGAGAACGCAAGAAGCGTGATCGAAAATGCACTGAAAAAAGCCTTTGCGCCGGAATTTCTTAACCGCGTAGATGACGTCGTGATCTTCAATCCGCTTGAACAGGAAGACATCTACAAGATCATTGATATTGAGCTCGAAAAACTCTTCGGAAGAATTGGAGCCCTTGGATATGACCTGAAGTTGACCAAAAAAGCGAAAGACTTTATTGCCGAAAAAGGTTTTGATAAGCAATATGGAGCACGACCCTTAAACCGTGCAATCCAGAAATATATTGAAGACGCTTTAGCCGAAGAGATTATCACTTCTCATATCTCTGAAGGCGACAAGATCTTTATGGACTTTGATGAAGATAAAAAAGAACTCACCATTAAGGTGGATAAACCTAAGAAGGAAACAAACTCTTAGTTTTTAATTAGTTGACAAAAAAGCCCGTGTTGTAGAAGAACACGGGCTTTTTTATTTATGCCTTGCCTGAAGTACCTTGATCACATCCTCCAGTTTGTAACCTTTTGCCTGCAGCAGGATGAGATAATGAAAAAGTAGATCTGCGCTCTCATTAAGAAACAGCTCCTCATTATCATCTTTTGCCTCAATGACTACTTCTACAGCCTCTTCCCCAACCTTTTGTGCTATTTTATTCATGCCGCTTCTAAAAAGCGAAGCCACATAGCTCTTTTCATCCTGTTGATTTGCTTTCCGTGAAGCGATGACCGATTCCAGTTCAGCTAAGAAACCTGTATTATTCTCATTTTTGAGACCCCAGCAGGTGTCGGTTCCTGTATGGCAGACAGGACCTACGGGTCTAACTGAAATGAGCAGCGTGTCCCGGTCACAATCCAGCTTTATGTCCACAAGATGAAGGAAATTCCCGCTCTCTTCGCCTTTGGTCCAAAGCCTTTGTTTACTGCGGCTATAAAATGTCACTTTTTGAAGCTCCTTCGTTTTCTCAAATGCCTCCTGGTTCATGTAGCCCAACATGAGTACATTTTTAGTTTCCGAATCCTGCACAATAGCCGGCACCAAACCGTCACTACTTTTACTAAAATCTATTTTCATCCCTCTCTTCTCTATTTTCTATATTCTTTTCTCTTTTTTTTACTTAGATTCTCACTTCAATCCCTTCTTTTCTCATTTCTGCTTTAAGATCTTTTATTTCGATCTCCTTGAAATGAAAAACACTTGCCGCAAGGGCTGCATCTGCTTCCCCCTGGGTAAAGGCATCACAGAAATGCTTCACGTTACCCGCGCCTCCCGAAGCAATAACTGGTATGGACAATTCTGAAGACAATTTTTTCAAAGCCTCATTTGCAAAGCCCTTTTTGGTACCGTCATGATCCATAGAAGTAAAAAGGATTTCGCCTGCACCTCTCTGCTTCCACCTCTTTTGCCCATTCAAAAAGGTCAATTTCTGTCGGTACTTTTCCTCCAACCAGGTGAACAAGCCATTGGCCGTTGATCTGTTTGGCATCAATGGCCACGACAATACATTGTTTCCCAAATTTTGCCGCCAATTCATTGATGAGCCCCGGATTTTTCACTGCGGAAGAATTGATAGCTACCTTGTCCGCGCCATTTTGCAGCAGCACATCCACATCTTCTACCGAAGAAATTCCGCCACCAACTGTAAACGGAATATTGACAGCAGCCGCTACCCTTCTCACCAGCTCGGCCAAAGTCTTTCGTTTTTCCTCGGTAGCCGAGATGTCAAGAAATACAAGTTCATCAGCGCCAGATTTAGAATAAATCTGTGCCAGCTCCACCGGGTCACCCGCATCACGAAGATCAATAAAATTGACCCCTTTGACAGTACGACCATTCTTGATATCGAGACAGGGAATAATTCTTTTTGTTAACATGATTTGAAGTACGATGTTAGAAGTTAATATTTAGATTTTGGAATTTGGTGCTTGGAATTTCAAATTTGGAATTTGGAATTTGGTGCTTGAAATTTGAAGTTTACGACTGCTGAAGGATAAAACTCTCCAGTTGTTTCAAACTGATTCTGCCTTCATAGATCGCTTTTCCCAGGATTGCCCCTTCACAACCTATTTCCTGCAGCCGTGGCAGGTCATCAAAAGTGGCAATCCCTCCTGAAGCGATCAAATTCAGCTCCGGATTCTTTTCCAAAATCTTTTCGTACAGTTCAAAAGATGGTCCTTCCAACATTCCGTCCTTCGCAATGTCTGTACAGATGACATACTTTACCCCATTCTCAGAATATTTCTGAATGAAAGGGATAAGTTCTTCCTCTGAGTCTTCCAACCAGCCGCTTACTGCCACCTTCTCATTTTTCGCATCTGCTCCTAAAATGATCTTTTCAGCACCAAATCGTTCCAACCAGGAAAAGAAAGTAGCTGGCTCTTTGACTGCGATACTACCTCCGGTAATTTGATTCGCGCCACTCTCAAAAGCGATCTTGAGATCTTCATCAGACTTTAATCCCCCTCCAAAATCCACTTTTAGAGAGGTCTGGCCTGCGATTCTTTCCAGGATCTTGTAGTTCACGATATGTTTTGACTTTGCACCATCCAGGTCCACAAGGTGCAGGTATTGAATTCCGTGGGCCTCGAATTCCTTCGCCACCTCCAGCGGATTTTCATTGTAGATCTTTTTGGAATTGTAATCCCCCTGCGAAAGCCTTACGCATTTCCCGTCGATGATATCTATTGCCGGTATGATTCTCATTTGAAGTTAGAATTTTATTTTTTGTCACCTCGAGCGGAGTCGAGAGGTCTTTTGTCTTTACCCTTCGGCTCCGCTCAGGGAGACAAAAGCTAATAGGTTCTTTAGAAATTTCAAGCATCATTATAACTTCAGAAAATTCTTAAGAATTTTCTCTCCCGCCTCACTGCTTTTCTCGGGATGAAACTGAACACCATAGAAATTCCCCTTTTTTAAAGCTGAGGAATAATTGACTCCATAATCGCATGTGGCAATAGTCTCTGAACAAACCGGCGCATAATAGCTGTGCACCAGGTACATGTATTCCTGCTCCTTTACTCCTTCGAAAAGGGGAGTCTTAAGATCTTTTATCCGGTTCCAGCCGATGTGCGGTACTTTTAGTTTTTTCTCGAAGTGCACGACATCCACATCAAAAATTCCCAGGCCGGTCGTGTCGCCTTCTTCAGAATACCTGCACATAAGTTGCATTCCCAGGCAAATTCCCAGAACAGGTTGTTTGAGCTGCGGAATTATTTTATCCAGCCCGGTGCTCTTCAGCTTTTTCATAGCCGAGCTGGCTTCCCCGACTCCCGGAAAGATCACCTTATCTGCTTTCCTGATCTCTTCGGCGTCGCTTGAAAGCTTTCCTTCATAGCCCAGGCGTTCCAGCGCAAACTTGATGCTCTGTATATTTCCCGCCCCGTAATCAATTATAACAATGTCCATTTTAGTCTAAAATCTAGTGTCTAATGTCTAGCGTCTATTTAAAGCATTCCCTTCGTACTGGGCAGGATCATTTTTTCAGGATCTCTTTTCACAGCTACTTTTATAGCTTTTGCAAACGCTTTGAAAATAGCTTCAATCTTATGGTGCTCATTTGTGCCTTCTGCTTTAATATTCAGGTTTGCTTTAGCGCCATCGGTAAAGGATTTAAAGAAGTGATAGAACATTTCCGTGGGCATTTGGCCGATCATTTCCCGGTTGAATTCCGCATCCCACACCAGCCAGTTCCTTCCTCCAAAGTCAATGGCAACCTGTGCCAGACAGTCGTCCATCGGCAGGCAAAATCCGTATCGCTCAATGCCTAGCTTATTCCCCAATGCCTTTGAAAACACTTCTCCCAGTGCAATGGCAGTATCTTCAATGGTGTGATGCTCATCCACCTCCAGGTCTCCTTTCACCTGCACCTCCAGGTCCATCTGGCCGTGCCTGGCGATCTGGTCCAGCATGTGATCAAAGAATTTGATCCCTGTCTCAATTTTACTTTTTCCGGTGCCGTCAAGATTTAGATTGATGGAAATATCGGTTTCATTGGTCTTTCTCTTTATTTCTGCACTTCGGTCAGACAGTTTCAGGAATTTGTAGATCTCTTTCCAGCTTTCAGTTTCCAGCTGTATCACCTGCTTTAGCTCCTCTTTTTTTACTGAAATCTCCTCGCTGCCCAAAGCTTCATGGCTGCTGATAAAAATCCCTTTAGCGCCGAGATTTTTGGCAAGTTCAATATCCGTCAGCCTGTCCCCCACCACAAAAGAATTTTCTAAGTCGTAATCTTCGCTTTTCAGATAAGCCGTTAACAGACCTGTGCGCGGTTTACGGGTGTGAGCGTTTTCTTCAGGAAAAGTTTTATCAATAACAATCTCGTTAAAAACCACGCCCTCATTTTTAAAAGCCTTCAGAATAAAATTCTGCACCGGCCAAAAAGTATCTTCCGGAAAGGAATCTGTTCCCAGTCCATCCTGATTGGTTACCATCACCAGCTCATAATCCAGTTCCCGGACGATCTTTCCTAAGTAGAAAAAAACATCTTTATAAAATTCCAGTTTTTCAAAACTGTCCAGTTGATAATCTTCCGGCTCCAGGACCAACGTCCCGTCACGGTCTAAAAAAAGCACTTTTTTCATACCTCTTCTTTTTTGGCCTGCATCTCCTGCAGCGCCTTCAACAGTTTAATATTTTCGGCCATACTGCCAACCGTAAACCTTAATGTTTCTTCACACAGCGGCTGACTGCTGCGGTTACGCACGACAATTCCTCTTTCCAGAAGCTGATCATATCTTAGATCTGCATCATCTACCCTTGCCAAAATAAAATTGGCATCAGACGGAAAAATCTTTTCCACGAAGTCCAGCTTCGGCAATTCCTTCTCCAAAAAGCCTCTTTGGGAGAGGATCTTCATTACCTCCAGCTTCACCTCATCCTTTGCCTGCAACCGCTCCAGCGCCTTCTCCTGCGTGAGCACGTTCACATTGTAAGGCGGCTTGATCTTTTTAAGGATCGCAATAATTTCTGCGGAAGCATAGCAGCTTCCCAACCTAATTCCCGCCTGCCCATAAGCTTTTGACAGCGTTTGAGTGATCACCAGGTTTGGAAAATCTTTCAGCCGAAGCAGCCAGCTTTCTTTTTCTGAAAAATCTATGTAGGCCTCATCAATCACAACAAGCCCGGAAAACTTTTCGAGCAGCTCCAGCACTGCATCTTCCGAAAAAGAGTTTCCCGTGGGATTATTGGGTGAGCACAAAAAGATCATTTTTGTTTGCTCATCAACCTGCTCCAGGATCTGCTCCACATCTGGCTGAAAGTCCTTTTTTAGCAGGACTTCCCGGTTTTCCACATTGTTCAATTCTGCCAGGACCTTATACATTCCATAAGTAGGCGGCAACGTAATCACATTATCCTGTTTTGGCTCACAAAACGCACGAAACAGCAGGTCCAGCACTTCGTCACTCCCATTTCCTAACAGAATTTGTTCCGGATTTTGCCCTTTTTGAATACCTAATTCAGCTTTTAACCCTCTTTGCTGCGGATCGGGATAACGATTCACGCCATTCTCGAATGGATTTTCATTGGCATCCAAAAATGTCATTTTTCGACCCTCTCCCTTGAACTCATCCCGAGCTGAAGAATAAGGCTTCATCCTCGCCACATTCTCCCGCACAAGCTCATTTATATTAAACTTTTTCATTGCTGCTCTTTTAATCTCAGGCTCACCGCATTTTTGTGCGCCTGTAAACCTTCTGCCTCTGCCATTAGTTCAATGGCCGGACCAATGTTTTTAATTCCTTCTGCTGAAATTTCCTGAAAACTAATGGTCTTCGTAAAACTGTCAAGATTCACACCGCTGTATTGTTTGGCGTAACCATTGGTCGGCAGGGTGTGATTTGTCCCTGAAGCATAATCCCCGGCACTTTCGGGAGTGTTATTTCCTATAAAGACAGATCCTGCATTAATTATTCCATCTAAATAGAAATTATTTTCTTTTGTGGAAACAATCAAATGTTCAGGGCCGTATTCATTGATCAGCTCTAAAGCCATTTTTGGATCTTCAGAAAAAATCAATTTTGAATTCTCAATGGCTGCGGCAGCGATTTGTTTCCGCGGAAGCTCCTGAAGTTGCCGCTCCACCTCCTGCTCCACTTCCTCCATCAGCTTTTTTGAAAGCGAAACCAAAATTACCTGACTGTCTTTTCCATGCTCTGCCTGCGACAGCAGATCGGCCGCTACAAAAGCCGGATTAGCCGAATCATCTCCTAAAACCAATAGTTCTGAAGGGCCTGCAGGCATATCTATAGCCACACTGTACTTGGTCGCCATCTGCTTGGCCACGGTTACGAATTGATTTCCGGGCCCAAAGATCTTGTAGACTTTCGGCAAAGTTTCGGTTCCAAAGGTCATTCCCGCGATCGCCTGAATTCCGCCGACTTTAAAGATCTTGTCAATTCCGCAGAGCTTTGCCGTGTACAGCATCACCGGATTTATCTCCCCCTGTTTGTCGGGCGGACTACACATGACAATCTCCTCACATCCTGCGATTTTTGCGGGAACTGCAAGCATCAAGATCGTGGAAAACAAAGGTGCGGTGCCACCGGGAATGTAAAGCCCGATCTTCTGGATTGGCCTTTTCTCCTGCCAGCATTTCACGCCACTCATAGTTTCTACGGAGATCTTTCGGTTTTTTGAGCCGCGTGAAAGGCTTCAATATTTTTCTTCGCCAATTGAATGGCTTGCTTAAGTTCTTCGGAAACCAGCTGTTCTGCCTTTTCAATCTCTTTTTTAGAAACCTGCAGCTCCTCAGGTCTTGTGCCGTCGAAAAGTTCGGTGTACCTGATCACGGCTTCATCTCCTTTGGCTCTCACCTCACCAAAGATCTCGGTCACAGTTTTCTCGATATCCTCAAAAGTTTGAGTTGGGCGTCGCAGAATTTCTTGCCATTCTGCCTTTTTTGGATTATATATCTTTTTCATTACTTCAGATTTTTAAAGGACCATTTTTTCTATTGGTGCAACAAGTATTCCTTCGGCCCCGTTCTGCTTCAGCTCATCGATCACCTCCCAAAAACGTTCTTCATCAATGACGGTATGCAGGGAGCTCCAACCTTCTTCAGCCAGAGGCAAAACTGTGGGGCTACGCATTCCCGGAAGCAGCTTCACCACGGCATCAAGCTTAGAATTGGGAACGTTCATCAAAATATACTTTGACCTCCTGGCACGCAGCACAGCTTTAATCCTGAACTGCAACTTCTCCAGGATCTGCTTTCTTTCCGAGGAAATTAGAGGAGAAACAGCCAGTACGGCTTCGCTGTAAAGCATCACCTCGACTTCCTTCAGGTTGTTCTTAAAAAGTGTACTTCCGCTGGAGACAATATCACAAATGGCATCGGCAAGCCCGATATTCGGCGCAATTTCCACAGAACCATTAATAATATGAAGATCGGCAGAAATATCATTTTTGGAGAGATAGTTCTTTACCGTGTTTGGATAGGAAGTTGCAATTCGCGCGCCGTCAAGATCTTTAAGACCGTTGTATTTGGTGGTTTTTGGAACCGCAAGGGAAACCCGGCATTTTGAAAAGCCGAGTTTTTCAGCTGTAACAATATCCTCTCCTTTTTCTACCAGCACGTTTTCTCCAATAATGGCAATATCTACCACCCCGTCGCGTAAATACTGCGGAATATCCCCATTCCGAAGATAAAAAACTTCAAGCGGAAAATTACCTGAAGTGGCCTTCAACTGTTCGCGGCCATTGTCAATTGAAATTCCGGCATCTTTGAGCAGCTTTAGTGAATCTTCATTAAGCCGTCCCGATTTTTGCACTGCAATTCTAATTTTTTTCATTTTAGATGATTGTAAGGTTCAAGCAGTCCAACAGGGGCAATAAAAAAACCCGTTTGAGCTGCTCAAACGGGTTTTCAAAATATGGATTATACACATATCAATCTCACCTCGCAAGAGCGAACGCATGAGAATGATGATGATGTACTTGATTTGCTTTCATTATTGATGCGAAAATATGAAAAATATCCAAAACAGAATTCGTTTTAAATATTTTTAGCACAATTTTTATTGATTCCCAAGGATCAACGGCATGCCCTGCTCGCCCGAGCCTATGACTACCACCTTGGCATTTGGAGACTTAGCCAATTCAAGCGTAGCCTGAATTCCTTTTTCCTGAAGTACTTTGTCCGTCAGGGACGCAGCCAGGATCTCATTAGCTCTCGCTTTACCCTCGGCATCAATTCGTTGTCTTTCTGCTTCCTGTTCGGCTTTTGTCAACCTGTACTCATATTCCAGTGACTCCTGCTCCTGCCTAAGCTTTCTTTCAATCGCTTCTTTGATCGTTGGCGGCAGCGAAACGTCCCTTACCAGCACCTCGTTGATTTGCACATATTGGTCCTTCAGCAGACTTTTTGTCTCTTCAAAAATCTCCTGCTGAATGGCCTCTCTTTTCGAGGAATACAACTGCTCAGGATTATAGCGTCCAACCACGGCACGGGCAGCCGATCTCACGGCAGGCTGTAAAATTCTTTGTACATAGGCTTCTCCCTTCTTTTGGTGCAAAAGACCAAGGTCTTTATAATCTGGCTGGAACCATACCGAGGCGTCGAGCTCAATCTCTAAACCGTTTGAGGACAGCACCTGCATACTTTCTTCAATTGATTGCTGACGTACCTCGTAAACAAAAACCTTATTCCACGGGGCCACCAGATGGAAACCTTCTCCCAGTGGTGCTTCATCTGTGACGACTCCTCCACCAAAGGTCCTGTAAAGCACCCCGGCCTCTCCGGAGTCAATAGTAACGGTAGATTTGGCGATAATGATCACCAGAATAATACCTAAAATCAAAATTGGTAGCCCAATTTTTGGTAATCTGTCCATAGTATTTGTATTTGCTGAATTAAATGTACCCGTAATATTTGCGTAAGAACCACTCCAGGGCTAAAGCGAGAATGATGATTCCCAGCAAATAAAACCAGTCGATCAAAGGTACGTTGTTTATGCGGCTTTTTTGCACGGGGATGTAAGAATTATCCGTCAGCAGCAGCTGCTTCAGGATTTTGAAGTCATTTAAAAAGTACGTTTTCTGTCTTTTTTCGGCTGCGATATTTTGCAAGCCTTCAAGGTTCGCCCGGACAAATTGTTGCTCCACATCAAAATCGGCAAGCCTGAAATTTCCGCTTTTCGAGAGGTTTTCTCCAGAAACTTTTACAGAAAATGAATAATTGCCGGGAGCTATGTTACCAAGGTCAACGCTGTAATGGTTGCCGCTAAGACCAAAAGGAATCTGAAAACTTTCCCCCGTTTCCTCATTTTTGAGCCGCATACTCAAACTGGCCCCGGGATCGAAAGTGTAGTTCTCATCAAAGTATTCGGCGCTGATAAGCAGGTTTTTACTGCCATCATAGAATGGTTCATAATCAACCTGCAGCCGCTCTTTTTTCTTTTCTGAAGAAAGGAATTGCACCAGCTTCCCTATAAATTCGTCAAATGTTTCGAAACTACCTGTTTCTAAAAAGCTTTCACTCCTCCAGCGCCAAAGATCTGCCCCGAATAAAAAAGCATTCCTGGTACCATTCTCAGCAGTAAGAGACAAAAGCGGTTCCCCGGTCTCCACTCCCTGAATTTGCCTAAAAAGCAGCGTTTGAACATTGGCGGTTGTTTCAGTCTTTCCAAAATTACCGGTGAGCGGTGGAAGATTGGAAAAATCCAGAGCGGGAATTTGAAAGGCTCCAAAATTGTCATTTTTGACAGGAAAGAATTCCTCGATTTGGCCGGTCACGTCCTGATGGTACAGCTGCTGTTGTTCATTAAGAAAGCGCCAGTCGGTCTTTGGACCGGTAACGATCCAGAAATTCCTGTCTTGCTGCTGTAGCCGGCCCAGCAAATCTTTGAACCTCGAATCCGGCTGATACAAAATGAACAATTGGTGATCTTCTAAAGCAAAAGAGGCTGCATCAATGGGCTGCAGCTCCACCTGCCTTTGCTGATTAGATTCGATGGCTTTTCTAATCGCTCCCAAATCGGGATGCAGGACACCGTAAACCAAAAGAACTTTTGTGCGTTCATCTATGACCTCTACCGAAAATTCGCGGACATTATTCCGGACATTCTTTTCGTCTGCCACCGGTTCCAGGCTCACTTTATAATTTTGAATTCCTATAGAATTTGAAGGCAGATCAATATTGACAACTTCGGAATTCTTATTGTTGCTGAAAGAAAGCTGCTTCGAATAGACGGTCGTATTCCCGGAACTGATCTTAAGACCGGTTTTCACCTCTTCTTTTCCCGAATAGTTCAGGAAGATCTCTACCGGAAACCGGTTGTTTAAAAATGAATATTTATTGACATTGATCCTGGAAACCGAAAGATCCCGATAGGTGGTGGTATCACCGGCCACCACCGGCAGCAGCGCCTGTGGATATTTTTGGCCGCTATAGAGGAAATCTTCCCCCATGGTTTGATTGCCGTCTGTGATAAGAATTGTAGGTGCAATTTCCTGTTCATACAAGGAAGACAGTTCCTTTAGCAATCCTGAAAGATTGGTTTGGGATTCTGAAAAATTTATTGCTGTGTCGTGAGCAACTTCACTTCCGAAGGAGAACTGCTCCACTTCAAATCTTTCAGCTAAATCCTCATCTTCATTTAATTCTTTAACGAGCTGTCTCACCTCCTGCTCTTTTCCGAAGCCGGCAATGGACGAAGAATTGTCGACCGCCAAAACCAGTTTGGGTTTGTCAACAAAAAAATCTGTCTTTTTGAGCTTTGGATTGATCAACAGCAGCAAAACCGAAAAATAGGTCACGACCCTAAGTCCTGCAAAAATGCCATTTTGAAGAAGTCTTCCTTTTCTCTTATAGAAATATTGAAACCACGCCAGTGCGAGGGCCAGGAGAAAAGCCAAAAGAATTAGTAAAAGAGTCGTTGTTGACATTGGCATTATTAGAGAAGAAAAATACGGAATAATGCCTGAAGAAGAAAGAGGCTGCTCAAAAATGACATTTTTGAGCAGCCTTTATATTTTCTTATTTGATATTAAAAGATCTTAAGTCAGCATTCCGCCGTCGACATTGATCACCTGGCCGGTGATGTAGTCGCTAAGGTCACTGCCAAGGAAAACACAGGCGTTGGCAATATCTTCGGGCTTTCCACCACGCTTCAACGGAATCGCTTCTCTCCAGCCTTCAACGGTTTTTTCATCCAGTTTTCCGGTCATTTCAGTCTCAATAAAGCCGGGAGCAATAACGTTGGTCCTGATATTTCTTGAGCCTAATTCCAATGCCATAGACTTTGAGAAACCAATCATTCCGGCTTTTGAAGCGGCATAGTTGGCCTGGCCGGCATTTCCTTTCACTCCCACCACACTGCTCATATTGATGATGCTTCCTTTTCTTTGCTTCAGCATAGTGCGCTGCACCGCTTTGGTCATGTTGAATACAGACTTCAGGTTCACCTCGATCACCTTGTCGAAATCTTCTTCGCTCATTCTCATCAACAGGTTATCTTTGGTGATCCCTGCATTATTTACAAGAATATCAATACTTCCGAAGTCTTCGAGCACGTTCTTGACAAGTTCTTCGGCTTCTTTAAAGTCGGCAGCGTTAGATTTATAGCCTTTTGCTTTTACGCCCATTTCCTGAAGTTCTTTCTCCAGTTCATTGGCAGCTTCTACAGACGAGCTGTAGGTAAAAGCCACATTGGCACCGTGTTTTGCAAATACTTCGGCGATCCCCTTCCCAATACCTCTACTGGCACCGGTGATGATCGCATTCTTTCCTTCTAAAAGTTTCATATGGATAAATTTGTTCTCTGGTCTGGTTATTTATAATACGACCAAATATAGTAAAACAACTTTTCAGACATAAAAAAACCTCCGAAAGATGGTTAAAACCTTCGGAGGCTGAAATTATTTGGAATGACTCTTAAGCCATCACTTCTTTTACTTTTTTACCAATTTCGGCAGGAGAATCAACAACGTTGATACCACACTCGCGTAAAATGGCTTTTTTAGCTTCGGCTGTATCTTCGCTTCCACCAACAATAGCACCGGCATGGCCCATTGTTCTTCCTTTTGGCGCAGTTTCCCCGGCGATGAAACCTACAACAGGTTTCTTGTTTCCGTTGTCTTTGATCCAACGGGCAGCTTCAGCTTCAAGTTGTCCACCAATTTCACCTATCATTACGATACACTCTGTCTCGTCATCATTCATCAACAGCTCAACAGCTTCCTTAGTAGTGGTTCCAATGATAGGATCTCCACCAATACCGATTGCAGTAGTAATTCCCAAACCTTGTTTCACAACCTGGTCTGCTGCTTCGTAAGTAAGAGTTCCCGATTTTGAAACGATCCCAACATTGCCTTTTTTGAATACAAAGCCGGGCATAATTCCAACTTTTGCTTCTCCCGGAGTGATCACTCCCGGACAGTTAGGTCCAACAAGACGGCAATCTTTACCTTTAATATATTCTGAAGCCTTGATCATATCGGCTACAGGGATTCCTTCAGTAATGGTGATGATCACTTTAATTCCTGCATCGGCGGCCTCCATAATGGCATCGGCAGCAAAGGCAGGTGGTACAAAAATGATGGAAACATCTGCGCCGGTTTCTTTTACCGCATCAGACACGGTGTTGAAAACGGGTTTTTCAAGGTGCTTTTGACCACCTTTTCCGGGAGTAACTCCGCCTACCACATTTGTTCCATATTCTATCATTTGACCGGCGTGAAAAGTACCTTCACTTCCGGTAAAACCCTGAACAATTATTTTTGAATCTTTATTTACTAAAACGCTCATAGTTGGTTTTTGAATTTTTGTGTTACAAAAATAGGTTTTATTGAAAGAAACCTAAAAACTTTTACTGAATAAATGGAACGAAAGACTCCAGATTTTCGGGACTATCATCTGCCTGCTGGCTTATCATGTGTCCTTTGACCATCTTTCCGTCCTTCACGAGCCAAATAGCGATAAAATGTGCCATGGGAAGTTCCTCCTCGGGGTTCTCGATGGTCCTGATGTAATAGGTGAACCTGATGGTTACCATATCCTGGTCGCAAAGCAGGTGACTCACCTCTGCCCTTAGAGATTCAAAAGACCTGGAAAATTCCTGCGTCATTCCCGCAATCTCTTCATATTTAAGCTTGTGAAAGCCTGCACTGCTGTTCCAGTACAGCTCGGCGTCCTGCGAGAGGTAATCTTTTAACGAATCGGGATCTTTATAAAAATCTGAGGTGTAAAACTTCTCAACGCATTCTTTTGGTGCTAAGCTCATATCAGTCTTTTAATTTTTCGATCAATTTAGGCAATTGGCGTAAAAGGGCCAACTCTTTTAGTTTGGCGCGGGATTCCTGGGCAGGATTCCCTGTGTAAATCGTATTTTCTTTGGTAGACTTTGTAATCCCGGCCTGTCCCATGAGCACTCCGCCTTTTTTCACTACAATGCCACTGCGCATTCCCACCTGGCCCCAAACGGTGACCTCATCTTCAATAACGACCGCACCTGCGATACCTACCTGTGACGCGATAAGACATTTTTCACCGATGACAGTATCGTGTCCCACCTGTATCAGGTTGTCGAGCTTAGTGCCTTTTCCAATGGTAGTATCACCTGTAACACCTTTATCGATGGTACAGTTGGCACCAATTTCCACATTGTCTTTGATCACAACCCTTCCGCCGGAAAGCAGCTTGTCAAAACCTTCGGGCCTGTTTTTGTAGTAAAAAGCGTCGCCACCCAAAACAGTTCCCGAGTGAATTATTACGTTATCTCCAATCACCGTATTATCGTACAAGCTTACATTTGCATGGATCAAACAGTTCTTCCCGATTTTCACATTGTTTCCAACAAAAACATTTGGTTGCACCACTGTGCCTTCGCCTATTTCTGCGGAAGCAGCCACCGCTGCCGTCGCCTTTTCGAAAGGTTTGAAAAAACGGGTGAGCTTATTGAAATCCCTGAAAGGATCATCTGAAATTAGCAGCGCTTTTCCTTGGGGGCAGTCAACCTTTTTGTTGATCAAAACTATCGTAGCAGCCGAATTGAGCGCCTTATCGTAATACTTCGGATGGTCAACAAACACGATGTCACCCGGCGTGACCACATGGATCTCGTTCATGCCCAGCACGGGAAATTCTGGATCGCCGACATATTCCGAAGAAATGATCTCAGCGATTTGTTCAAGGCTGTATTTATGAGGAAACTTCATTTGTTAGATTTGAGATTTGAGACCTGAGAAATCTTAGATATTGCAAAACTGCCCACTGATCACTGAGCACTGAGCACTATTCCTTGATCCTCTCTTTGTAGGTACCTTTATCGGTCTCTATTTTGATTTTATCACCTTCGTTGATGAAAAGCGGAACGTTCACCTCTGCTCCTGTCTCTACTGTCGCAGGTTTTGTCGCGTTGGTGGCGGTATTTCCTTTTACACCCGGCTCGGTATGAGTTACCTCAAGGATAACACTCGCAGGCATTTCAACAGAAAGTGGCATTTGATCTTCGGTATTGATCAAAATGGTCACCACTTCCCCTTCTTTAAGAAGTCCGGGTGCGTCAAGAGCATTTTCTGTAAGCCTGATCTGAGTATAATCTTCAGTATTCATAAAATGGTAAAATTCCCCATCGTTATAAAGGAACTGGAACTTATGCGTCTCCACCCTCACATCTTCAATCTTGTGACCTGCAGAAAAAGTGTTATCGATCACCTTTCCGGTGGTAACACTTTTCAACTTTGTGCGCACGAAAGCCGGTCCTTTTCCGGGCTTCACGTGAAGAAATTCTATGACCTTAAAGATGTCATGGTTGTAACGAATACACAATCCGTTTCTAATATCGCTTGTACTTGCCATTGGTGTCTTAATTAATTTGAACTAAAATATCCTTTCATGATCCCGCGCTGGGAATTCTTGATAAACTCTAAAATATCGTCTCTTTCAGGAGTGGCTTCCATTTCGGCTTCAATAATAGCTACCGCCTGGGAATTGTTGTAATTCTTTTGATAAAGGATCCTGTAAATATCCTGTATCTCCCGGATCTTTTCCGTAGAAAAACCTCTGCGACGCAGACCTATTGAATTTACTCCCACGTAAGAAAGTGGTTCTCTACCGGCCTTTACAAACGGCGGCACATCTTTTCTTACCAGCGAACCACCGGTTACAAATGCGTGGCTACCAATGCTGCAAAACTGCTGAATGGCCGCCATTCCTGCAAGCACTACATAATCACCTACATTAATATGTCCTGCGAGCGTACTGTTATTAGAAAAAATACAGTTGTCACCCACCACGCAATCGTGGGCGATATGACAGTAGGCCATAATCCAGCAATTCTTGCCAATCTTGGTCTTCATCCTGTCTGAAGTACCGCGGTTGATGGTCACACATTCCCTGATGGTTGTGTTGTCGCCAATCTCTGTAATGGTATCCTCGTCGTTAAATTTTTTGTCCTGCGGTATCGCTGAAATTACAGCACCGGGAAAAATATTGCAATTCTTACCGATCCTTGCCCCTTCCATGATAGTAACATTCGAACCAATCCAGGTGCCTTCTCCTATTACAACATTATTATGAATTGTGGTAAAAGGTTCTATTACCACGTTCTTCGCGATCTTGGCCCCCGGATGTACGTATGCTAAGGGTTGATTCATAGTTTTTATTTTTGTTTTACAATTTGCGCCATCAGGATCGCCTCGGTCACGAGTTTCCCATTGGCATAAGCGTAGCCCTGCATCTGGCAGATCCCTCTTCTGATTGGTGCCAGCAGTTCCAGCTTGAAAATTAGCGTGTCGCCCGGCACTACCTGTCTTTTGAACTTCACATTGTCGATCTTCATAAAGAAGGTGAGGTAGTTCTCAGGATCGGGCACAGATTTTAGTGCGAGAATACCTCCTGTTTGCGCCATGGCTTCAACCTGAAGTACTCCCGGCATCACCGGTTTTCCCGGGAAATGTCCTACGAAAAAAGGTTCGTTCATAGTGACATTTTTGACACCTACCACTGTAGTCTCGGTAAGTTCGATGATCTTATCAACCAATACGAATGGAGGACGGTGAGGCAAAATGTTCATCACCTCATTAACATCCATCAACGGCTCTGCCTCAAGGTCGTATTTGGGAACATTGTTCCTTTTCTCGGCCTTGATGATCTTCGAAAGTTTTTTAGCAAACTGGGTATTCACAAAGTGACCCGGTTTATTGGCAATCACTTTCCCTTTGATCCTAACTCCTAAAAGAGCAAGATCCCCAATTACGTCGAGCAGTTTATGCCTTGCGGCTTCGTTAGGGTGATGCAGGGAAAGGTTATCTAGAATTCCGTTAGGCTTAACGGCAATATTGTCTTTATTAAAAGCCACGCGCAACTTGTCCATCGTTTCGGGACTAATTTCTTTGTCCACGTAGACGATCGCGTTGTTGAGATCCCCTCCCTTTATTAGTCCTGTATCCAAAAGGGCTTCGAGTTCATGAAGAAAACTAAAAGTGCGCGAATCTGCTATCTCTTCTTTAAAGTCTGAAAGTTTGTTTAAAGAAGCGTTTTGCGTCCCAAGAACTTTAGTGCCAAAATCGACCATGGCAGTTACCTGGTACTCATCAGCAGGCATTACGATGATCTCACTACCAGATTTCTCATCACGGTAAGAGATCACCTCATTTACAACATATTCTTCTCTTTGGGCGTCCTGCTCCTGAATCCCGGCTTCCTCAAGGGCAGCCACAAATTGTTTAGAAGAGCCGTCCATTATGGGTGGTTCTGAAGCGTTCAGCTCAATTCGAAGGTTATCGATTTCCAAACCTACACAGGCAGCCAGCACATGTTCTGAAGTATGGATCTTCACGCCGTCTTTCTCCAAATTGGTGCTTCGCTGAGTATCTGTAACGTTGCAGACGGCGGCTTCAACTTCAGGATTCCCCTCAATATCTGTCCTTACAAAAACGTAGCCGGTATTCTCCGGGGCCGGTTTAAATGTAAGAGTAACTTCATCGCCCGTATGAAGTCCTACCCCTTTTAAAGAAACTTCTTTCTTTATGGTTTGTTGTTTAGCCATTATTTATTGAATTTTTTTTCTAGTTGGGTTAAGCGCTCTTCTAACTTGGGTAAATTTTTGAAATGGACATAAGACTTGTTAAAACTGTTGTAGCCGAGGGCAGGAGAACCCTGTATCATCTCATCGTCTTTCACATTTCGACCAATTCCCGATTGAGCCTGGATCTTCACACGGTCTCCAATATGAACATGACCAACGATCCCCACCTGGCCTCCAATAAGGCAGTTTTTTCCTATTTTTGAAGAACCTGCAATTCCGGTTTGTGCTGCAATCGCAGTGTTTTCTCCTATCTCTACATTGTGCGCGATCTGGATCTGGTTGTCCAGCTTCACTCCTTTTCTAATTATGGTAGAACCCAGGGTGGCACGGTCTATAGTTGTTCCTGCACCAACATCCACATTATCTTCAATGATCACGTTGCCTATCTGCGGAACTTTGGAATAAACGCCCTCATTGTCCGGAGAAAACCCGAAGCCGTCTGCACCCACTATCGCGCCTCCATGGACTACACAATTATTACCTATAACAGTTTCTGAATAGATCTTTGCTCCCGGAAAGATAATCACGTTGTCTCCTATCTTCACGTTGTCACCAACAAAGGCATTAGGAAAAATCTTTACATTTTCACCCAACTCCACATTCTCCCCTAAATAAGCAAAAGCGCCTAAATAAAGGTTCTCCCCGTATTTTGCACTTTTTGAAATATAACTGGGTTGTTCTATCCCAGACTTATTCAATTTCACCTGATTGTAGTACTCAAGGAGTTTTGAAAAAGCGTTATAAGGATCTTTGACCTTGATCAAAGTAGTTGAAATCTCTTCCTCGGGCATAAAACTGTCACTAACAATAGTAATAGATGCCTTTGTTGAATATATATAAGAGGTGTATCTTGGATTGGCAAGAAAAGTGATGGCTCCTGCCGTACCTTCCTCGATCTTGGCCAGTTTATTGACCTCCACCTCGGGATCGCCTTCCACTTTTCCCTCTAGAATTCCTGCTATTTGCGCTGCTGTAAACTTCATTCTGGCAAAAGTAAAAAAAATGAGTTAATCTTTCTGTTTTGGGTAACAGATATAAAATTTGGTCACCGGGCGCGACAGCGCCTTGAGATTGAAGTTATCTGAAGCCTTGACAACATCGGTTATTTTACCGCTCTTGTGCAGGATACAGATCTTCTCGTCCTCCTTCTTATAAGCGAGGTTGGATATTTCTCCTGAAAAAACGAAATATTGCGCCTCTTCTTCGGAAATATTCCTTCGCTGCATCAGGTTTTGCAGGTGTTGCTGAAGTTTTTCGGGTTTCACCGGCTTTTTCTTCAGTTTAATCTTTAAAAGATCTCTATTGATGATCATCTTGCAGAGATTGCTCAAGACAAAATCCTCGTGATGCACCCATTCTTTCATGGCCGAAAGTATGTCGTAGTCATCAAGTCGTGAAAAAACTTCCAGTGTTTCTGAAGTAAAATTCCCGGCATTGATCTGCTTCTTCAGAAAATACTGCAAAGCCGAACTACCGTAAAGTTCCTCTCCTTTATCCACCAGTTCTTTTGCCCTTTTTAGAACCCTAATAAGCAGCTGTTCTGCCACTACTCCTGTTTTGTGCAGATACACCTGCCAGTACATTAGCCTTCGGGCGAGTAGAAATTTTTCTACCGAATAGATGCCTTTCTCCTCCACCATAAGCACATCATCTACCACGGTGAGCATACTAATAAGCCGTTCGCTGTTGATGTTCCCTTCGGCCACCCCGGAGAAAAAACTGTCCCTTTTGAGGTAATCCATCCTGTCCATGTCCAACTGACTCGAGATCAACTGGCACAAAAACTTCCGGGGATATTCCCCGCTGAAGATCTTTATAGCGAGATCAAGTTGCCCATTAAGCTCTTCGATTCATTTTCTTCATGAACAGCACCGAGATCGTTTCATGGCTCACTCCTTCGACAATGGAATGCTCCATGGCATGAGAGTATGGGCCGTGACCCACATCATGCAGTAAAATAGCGATTTGAAGCGCCTGCTCTTCTTCAGCAGAGATCTCCACCCCTTTCAGCCTCAATACACGAATTGACTTTTGCATGAGATGCAGGCAACCAAGCGCATGATGGAAACGGGTATGATGTGCCCCCGGGTACACCAGGTAAGAAAGACCCATTTGAGAAATTCGGCGTAATCTTTGAAAATAACGATGTTCAATTATCTCAAAGAGCAGCTCGTTGGGAATGGTAATAAATCCGTAAATTGGATCGTTTAAAATTTTGAGTTTGTTTCTTGGAAGCAAGCCGGCTTTTTTATTTATTAAGTCCAACAAAGATACACATATGAACGACATCAAAATACTGTGGGTAGATGACGAGATCGACCTGCTTAAGCCACATATACTTTTCCTGGAAAGCAAGAATTATAAAGTCTATACCTGCCAGAGTGGAACCGAAGCCCTGGAGGAGATCGAAAAAGAGAATTTTGACATAGTTTTTCTGGATGAAAATATGCCCGGACTCACCGGTTTGGAAACACTTTCTGAGATCAAGGAAAAGCAGGCGAACGTGCCGGTGGTGATGATCACCAAGAGTGAAGAGGAATATATTATGGAGGAAGCCATTGGTTCCAAGATCGCCGATTACCTTATAAAACCGGTGAACCCAAACCAGATACTCTTGAGCATCAAGAAAAATCTTGATCACTCCAGGTTAATTTCTGAAAAAACCACTTCCAGTTATCAGCAGGAGTTTAGAAAGATCTCTATGGACATGGCCATGATCAACTCTTATGAGGGCTGGGCAGAGTTGTACCAAAAACTGATCTATTGGGAACTCGAACTGGAAAATATTGAAGATACCGGGATGTTTGAAATTCTGGAATCTCAAAAATCTGAGGCAAACTCACAGTTCTGCAAGTTCATTGACAAGAATTACCCTTCCTGGTTTGAAAAGAACGCCGATGCTCCTATTATGTCCCATACTCTTTTCAAAGAAAAGATCCTGCCCGAAATAAGCAAGGAACAACCTACCCTGCTGGTGGTGATCGACAATATGCGGTATGACCAGTGGAAGGCTTTTGAGCCGGTGATCAACTCCTATTATAAGAAGGAGCAGGAAATCCCTTTTTTCAGTATTCTGCCAACAGCAACCCAATATGCGCGTAATGCGATCTTTTCTGGATTGATGCCCAGTGATATGGAAAAACTGTACCCAGACCTTTGGAAGAACGATACAGATGAAGGTGGAAAGAACCTGCACGAGGCTGAATTTTTGCAGCAGCAGTTAAAGCGGCTTGGGGTAAATATTAAACATGAGTACCACAAAATAAGCAGCCTCAAGGCCGGGAAAAAACTTGTTGAAAATTTTAGAAGCCAAAAGGATAATGATCTCACGGTAGTGGTCTACAATTTTGTTGACATGCTGTCCCATTCCAAGACAGAGATGGAAGTGATCAAGGAATTGGCTTCCACAAATAAATCATACCGTTCACTTACTCACAGCTGGTTTAGAAATTCTCCTTTGCTGGAGATCATACAACAAGCCCAGAACCTTGGGTTCAAATTGATCATGACTACAGATCATGGCACCATTAACGTGAAGAACCCTTCAAAGGTAATTGGTGACAAGCAAACAAGTCTCAACCTTAGATATAAGACAGGTAAAAGTCTTACTTATGAAGAAAAGGATGTTTTGGCTGCTCCCAATCCCAAGACCATTCATTTACCTACTATTAATATGAGTAGCTCGTTCATTTTTGCCAAGGGAGATCTATTCTTTGCTTATCCAAACAATTATAACCATTACGTGAGTTATTACAGGAATACCTTTCAACATGGAGGGGTGTCTATGGAGGAGATGATCATCCCATTTGCGGTGTTATCACCTAGATAACAAGATTTTAAGTATATTTGAACGCCCTTAAATTGAAACCAATCGAATGGAAGTCACCTACCTTCTATCTGAAATACCCTCTGTTGCCCGTGAGGTACTACAGAGATCGCGCAGCAAAACCCTCCTGTTCTATGGCGAAATGGGTGCAGGAAAAACTACCCTTATTAAGGAACTTTTGAAGGCGCTTGGCGCTGATGATGCAGGTTCCAGTCCCACTTTTTCTCTGGTCAATGTATATGAAACCGAAGATGGCCCGGTAAATCACTTCGATTTTTACAGGATCAACGACGAATCTGAAGCCTGGGACATTGGTTTTGAGGAATATTTACAATCTGATGCCTGGAATTTCATTGAATGGCCTCAAAAAATTCAAAATTTTATTGAAGAGGAGCATCAAAAAGTAGAAATAGAAGTAGTGGATGAAGGGCTTAGAAAGTTAAAATTTTGTTAATTTAGCAAAGAAAATTCAGGAGCCTGATTTTTTCATGGTGTACGAAATTTCCTTCCAGATCTAGAATTTGAGAAGGAGATTTTCAACGAGAAAAGGCATCTGAACGAATTTCGAATATTTTTAACTAATTTTGTTTTAATACAATATTTTAAGAGATTGAAGATTTTTCCTTCAAAAAGGGCGCAAAAGTACGAATAATGTGCTAACAATTAGAGATTTAGTTTTTTATAGGTTTGACATATCAAATCGAAACAAACAACCTATTAAAAAACTATATCATGAAAATTAAAGCTATACTTTTCGCCGTATCAATTTTTGGAGCCACTTTATTTGTAACTTCCAATCAGGATAATAACGACAACAAAAATGAGATCCACAAAACAGCTGTCGACATACGGAAAATCAAGATTCCTGCTGCTGGGTAGTATTATAGCTATTCTTATAGCCTTTTCACCATATATCTTTTATCTCTATGAAATTTTCCCAAACGGGCCTGTTTGGGAAAATTCTTTTTTTATGTACGAGAGTAAGTATTATCGGAAGTGTAAACGTTGCCGCTTGGACTTTTTTAGGTAAAATTACTCCTCTTTTTCTTCTTTTAATATGGTTTTTTACCTGCAAACACTGGTGGTACCATGTTATTTTAGTTCCCATTATCATGTATGGTTATCAATTGGTTATAGCACTTAAGCAGGATATGTATTATACTGGAGACAGAAGGTGGTATGTTATGGATACTAATCAGTTAATATATTTTGCTCCATTCTTTATTATAATTCTTTCTATTGTTTATCTTATCAGAATTAAAGATTTTCGATCGTGTATATGGGATTGATCTCAGCGAATTGGAAAGAGAAAACATCTCCCCTTTTTCACCCAATTTCTGATAAAGAATATAAAGAAATCAAGGAATTTAGAGAGATGGACGATTTCCCCGAAGACCAGATCAAAGAAGATTATTACGTAAAACTGTGAATTTTGCATTTCTCTTTAAAAAAGTCGTAATTTAATTCTGCTGAGAAAAAAATTATGACCGAACAAGTATCGCCATTCACTAAAGAACAGCTTATTCCGCAAGAAGAAAAACTTGAGGTTTTTAAACATAAAGGACAGCTGTTCATAGGTATTCCAAAAGAAAACGCTTACCAGGAAAAAAGGGTTTGCCTCTCCCCAGATGCCGTTGCGGCCATGACAGCACATGGACACAGGGTTTTAATAGAATCCGGCGCGGGAGACGGCGCAAAATTCAGCGACAGGGATTATTCCGAGGCAGGCGCAGAGATTACCCGCGACACCAAGAAAGTTTTTTCCTGCCCTATGATCCTCAAAGTGGAACCACCCACTCTTGAAGAACTGGATCTTGTGAATCCGCAGAGCACTGTGATCTCTGCACTTCAGCTTAAGACCCAGAAAAAAGACTATTTTCAAAAACTTGCTTCCAAAAGGATTACCGCCCTCGCTTTTGAATTCATCAAAGATGATGATGGCACTTATCCTGCCGTAAGGGCTCTGAGCGAGATCGCCGGTACAGCTTCTATTTTGATCGCTTCAGAGATCATGAGCAACAACCCTGCGGGTAACGGCCTAATGTTTGGAAACATTAGTGGGGTTCCTCCCATTGAAGTAGTTATTTTAGGCGCGGGAACCGTAGGGGAATTTGCAGCACGTTCTGCTCTGGGCCTCGGGGCAAACATCAAGATCTTCGATAATTCCCTCACAAGGCTTCGGGCCGTACAGGCGAATTTATGTCGGCCGCTGCATACTTCTACCATTCAGCCAAAAAATTTGATCAAAGCCCTGAAAAGGTGCGACGTTGTCATTGGAGCAGTGAGAGGAAAGGACCGTTCTCCTGTCCTGGTTTCTGAAACCATGGTGGAGAACATGAAAAAAGGAGCGGTCATTATTGATGTCAGCATAGATATGGGAGGCTGCTTCGAGAGCAGTGAGGTGACTACTCACGATAAGCCTACCTTTGTAAAACACGGGGTGGTGCATTACTGTGTTCCCAATATTCCGTCGCGCTATGCCCGCACCTCCTCACTTTCCATCAGCAATATCTTCACTCCTTACCTCCTACACATTGCAGAACAGGGAGGCCTTGAAAATACGCTAAGGTTTGACCGCGGTTTACGAAATGGTTTGTACTTTTACCACGGCATTTTGACCAACAAATCTATAGCTGACTGGTTTGATCTCTCCTATAGAGACATCAACCTTCTAATCTTCTAAAATGAAATTAATCCAACGATTTGGTTTTTACCTGGGAGGGTTTGCCATGGGGCTTGTTATCCTGGCATTTTTTTTAAGCGGAAAAAAATCCTCCTGCAACTACTTCCCCGATGCACGGGTAATGCAGGATATTCGAATAAAAGAACGCGCATATTCTGCTGAAGCCTGGGCCACCATTGAGCAGAACCAGATCGATACCGCCCAAATCACCAAAATCTTACATCATGGAGATGTCGATTTCGGCCGGAGTGATACTAAAGTTGAACCTTGTCATCTTTACCTGGTCACCGGCCGAACCGAATCTGAAAAAAAACTAGAACTGCTTTTTGAAAACTGCGACAGTATCGCTACCCTTCAAAAAGTGGATATTGTAGAATAAATTCCTACAGGATCTGCGCTGCGTGATCCTTGGTCTTTACTTTCGATATAACATCGAAGATCTTTCCATCCTCATCGATCACAAAGGTGGTTCTATGGATCCCGTCATACTCTTTTCCCATGAATTTCTTTGGTCCCCACACGCCAAACGCATTGATCACCTCTTTATCTTCATCGGCAAGCAAAGGAAATGGTAGTTCGTATTTACTTTTGAAGTTTTGCTGTTTTTTTTCTGAATCGGCGCTTACTCCCAAAATCTCGTAACCTTTCTTTTGAAATCTTTCCCAGTTGTCCCTTAGATTACATGCCTCGGCAGTACAACCCGGAGTACTTGCTTTGGGATAAAAGAAAACTACCAGTTTCTTCCCTTTATAATCTTCTAAAGAATGTACTTTCCCATCCTGGTCTTTTGCTGAAAAATTGGGAGCCTTATCTCCCGGTTGAAGTGTTGTCATAATTAGTACTTTTGCCATAAAGTTACACATTAATGACCAAGCAGGAAAAAGTTCAATTCGTAATAGAAAAGCTTCAGGAAATATATCCAAATGTTCCCATTCCCCTAGATCATAAAGATCCTTACACCCTTCTTATAGCGGTTTTGCTTTCAGCCCAAAGTACAGATGTAAGGGTGAACCAAATCACTCCCCTGCTCTTTGCACGTGCAGATAATCCTTATTCCATGGTCAAACTTTCTGTAGAGGAAATTAGGGAAATCATCAAACCGGTGGGACTTTCTCCCATGAAAGCAAAGGGCATCCACGGCTTAAGCGAAATTCTCATTGAGAAGTATGATGGTGAAGTTCCTGCAGATATTGAGGCTCTTGAAGAACTGCCGGCAGTAGGTCACAAAACTGCCAGCGTGGTAATGTCTCAGGCCTTTGAAGTGCCTTCTTTTCCTGTAGACACGCACATCCACCGACTCATGTACCGCTGGAATCTGTCAAATGGCAAGAATGTGGTGCAGACAGAAAAGGATGCAAAAAGGCTTTTTCCGAAGGATTTATGGAATGAGCTCCACCTGCAGATCATTTGGTACGGCCGCCAGTATTCTCCCGCGCGTGGCTGGGATCTTGAAAAGGATGTCATCACCAGAACAATTGGAAGAAAATCTGTTTTGAAGGCGTACTATGAAAACAAAAAAAAGACCCGCGGCTAACGGGTCTTTCAAAGTTTAGTTTAGGAAACTTTCAAACTGCAATTTTTTATACCTGTTGATTCTCAAGGCTTTTGAATAATTCAATAGAAAATCAACAGTTTCCTTCTTAGGGGACATTTTTTTCACTTTTTCAGGTGAGTAATCAGGGTAAAGTTTTGCCATTATCGCTGGTTTATGATTTACATTGATAACGCCGCAAAACTTTTAATATTGTATTAGTTGGTCAAAACCAAATTGTGCTTTTCAATGACTTTTCTAAGATTGATCAGCGCATATCTCATTCGGCCCAACGCAGTGTTAATACTCACTCCTGTTCGTTCAGAAATTTCCTTGAAACTCATATCCTTGTAGATGCGCATCACAAGTACCTCCAGTTGATCTTCGGGGAGTTCTTTGATAAGCTCCTTTACATCTGCTTCAATCTGGTCCTTGATGATCTGTTTTTCGGCATTTAAACCTGAATCGCTTAAGACAGAAAAAATATTGAAATCCCCACTGTTCTCGAATTTCGGCATTCTCTTGTTTTTCCTGAAATGGTCAATGACAAGATTATGAGAAATGCGCATTACCCAGGGAAGAAACTTTCCTTCTTCATTGTATTTTCCCCTTTTTAAAGTCCTTATCACCTTAATAAAGGTATCCTGAAAAATATCTTCAGCAATATCTTTATCAAAGACTTTTGAGAAAATAAAACTGTAAATACGGTGCTGGTGTCGGTTGATTAGGATAGAAAGAGCATGTTCATCTCCTTCTACGTAGCTTTTTACCAAAAAAGCATCATTTGCCTCATTGTTATCCATAAGAGTTACTTTTTGCCAGGTTGTTGGGGTGGACCTGCTGGTTAGTTATTCAAGTTCAAAAGTAACTTTATGCAATAGGCGATTTGGTTTGGTTGTTCTGTAGTAGCAAATATAACAGGAAAATTTTCACATATACAAATAAAAGGTTAATTGTTTTAACAAGTTAACTCTCAGGAGATTGAACTTGAGCCGCAGTTGACCTGTAGAATACTTAGTTTAAGTATCTTTGCAATCTTAGAAGAAATTTTGACTATGACTGTAGATATTTCTGAAGTTAATCCGAAGGAAAACATCATTATAAAGGGCGCCAGGCTCCACAATCTCAAAAACATCAATGCGGTAATTCCCCGCAATAAGCTGGTGGTGCTCACCGGCCTTTCGGGCTCGGGGAAATCAAGCCTCGCCTTTGACACGCTTTATGCTGAAGGCCAGCGACGTTACGTGGAAAGCCTTTCTTCTTATGCAAGGCAATTCCTGGGCAGGCTCAATAAACCTCAGGTAGATTCTATAAAGGGGATTGCCCCTGCAATTGCCATCGAGCAAAAGGTAAATTCGACTAACCCCCGCTCCACCGTGGGCACTTCTACGGAAATATACGATTATCTTAAGCTGCTTTTCGCCAGGATTGGAAGGACCTACTCTCCTATTTCGGGAGATGAGGTAAAAAAAGATACGGTGACCGATGTGGTGAACTTCGTGAAAACTTTTGCTGAAGGCTCAAAAATGTTACTATTGGCCCCGGTTCATGTTGAAGAGTCGCGTACGCCCGAAGAAAAAGTCAAGGTTTTGTTGCAACAGGGCTACAGCCGGATTAAATACAAAGGGGAAATTCTTAGGATCGATGAGGCAGACCTGTCTGCCCTTACCGAAGATGAACTATTTCTCGTTGTCGACAGGATCGTGCTCAAAGATGATGAGGATTTCTTCAATAGACTTGCAGATGCTGTTCAAACCGCTTTTTTTGAGGGTAAAGGAGAACTTTTCATTGAAGATCTTAAAAGCCAAAAACTACGGCAATTCAGCAATAAGTTTGAACTGGATGGCATGACTTTCCTTGAGCCAAATGTGCATCTTTTTAGCTTTAATAATCCTTACGGCGCATGCCCTAATTGTGAGGGCTACGGTGATGTCATAGGCATTGACGAAGACCTGGTTATTCCCAACACCGGCCTGTCTGATCTATGAAAATGCCATTTTTCCCTGGCGAGGTGAAAGCATGAGCTGGTACAGGGATCAATTGGTGAACAACAGCCACAAGTTCAATTTCCCTATTCACAAACCGTATTTTGAGCTAACCGATGAACAAAAAGAACTGGTTTGGAACGGCAATCAATATTTTGAAGGACTCAACCAGTTTTTCGCATTTTTGGAATCTAAGGCTTACAAGATCCAAAACCGGGTAATGCTTTCACGCTACCGCGGAAAAACCCGCTGTTCGGTTTGTAAAGGAAAGAGACTTAGACCCGAAACGAATTACGTTAAGGTTGGAGGTGCCACCATTACAGAACTTGTAGAAAAGCCTATCGATAAAGTTTCTGAATTTTTTGATAATCTTGAATTGAACGAATCTGATGCGGCCATTGCCAAACGCCTGCTCACCGAGATTCGCAACAGGCTTCGTTTTCTTTCAAAAGTTGGCTTGAACTACCTCACCCTCAACAGGAAATCCAATTCGCTTTCCGGCGGGGAATCTCAGCGTATCAACCTGGCGACTTCCCTTGGCAGTAGTTTGGTGGGCTCCATGTACATTTTGGATGAGCCATCAATTGGGCTTCATCCACGGGATACGCTAAAGCTTATCGAGGTTCTAAAATCCTTGCGCGACCTTGGAAACACTGTTATTGTCGTTGAACATGACGAAGATATTATGAAGGAGGCAGATGAGATCATTGACATTGGTCCCGAAGCAGGAACCAACGGTGGAGAAGTCGTGGCCACAGGAACTTTTCAGGATATTCTTGCTTCAAATTCCCTTACCGCGCAATACCTGAACAATACCCTGAAGATTGAAGTGCCTGAAAACCGAAGGAGCTACAAGAATTATATAGACATCATTGGTGCCCGGGAAAATAATCTCAAGAATATAGATGTTCGGTTTCCCCTGGGAGTCTTTACGGCTGTAACAGGAGTATCGGGGAGTGGTAAGAGTACACTGGTCAAGAAGATCCTTTACCCTGCAATTTGTAAAGAAGTGGGCGGCTATGGAGAAAAAGCCGGGCAGTTCACAAGACTCGAAGGGAAATTTGGAAACGTGACTTCTGTTGAATTTGTTGATCAAAATCCAATCGGGCGATCTTCAAGGTCAAATCCGGTCACCTATATAAAAGCCTATGACGACATAAGAAACCTTTTCTCAAACCAGAAGTTGAGCGAGATACGAGGGTATAAACCCAAACATTTCTCCTTCAATGTTGACGGCGGCCGCTGCGAAACCTGCAAAGGAGAAGGAGAAGTGACTATTGAAATGCAGTTCATGGCCGATGTTCACCTGGTGTGCGACACCTGTAACGGCAAGCGCTTCAAAAAAGAGATTTTAGAGGTGAATTTCGCCGGAAAGAATATTGATGATGTGTTGAGCCTTACCATTGATGATGCAGTTGATTTCTTCAGAGAGAACGGCGAAGAGAAGATCACCAAAAAGCTGAAGCCACTCCAGGATGTAGGTCTTGGGTATGTACAGCTTGGGCAGAGCTCCTCTACCCTTTCTGGCGGAGAGGCTCAAAGGATCAAACTTGCATCTTTCCTGGTAAAGGGAACTACAAAAGAGAAAGCGCTTTTCATTTTTGATGAACCCACCACCGGGCTGCACTTTCACGATATTCAAAAGTTGCTGAAATCTTTCAATGCGCTGCTCAAAAAAGGTCATTCTGTGATCGTTATTGAACACAACATGGATTTGGTCAAATGTGCCGATCATGTTATCGATCTTGGCCCCGAGGGTGGAGACGCCGGTGGCTATCTCGTCGCCGAGGGCACGCCCGAAGAAGTTGCAAAAAATCCGAAGTCGTTCACGGCTCCTTTCCTACAGGAAAAGTTGTAGCCAAAGAGGCCTAAGAAATACCTTTTTAAGAAGGTCTCATCTTTAACAATAATTGTTCAGTAAATTTTATTCTTGGCACAACCTTTGAATAAAAACAGGCATATTGCAAGATTAAGTTTTTGATTTAGTTTGTAATTAATAATTTTTGGTTGGTTAGTTTGGAAAACCCCGTCGCGTCTCAACGCCTTCGGGGTTTTCTGATTTTTGGCACGTACTTTGTTTCTTATCTATCAAATTACCCAATCACCTTGTTTAATCTTAACTTAATTACCATGAAAAAAGTTTACCTGCTTTTCGCGTTTTTAGTGGTTGGTCTTTCTGCTAAAGCCGCACCTGCTGCGGCAACAGACTCCCGGAATCCTTTTGGATACGGCGATGCCTTTATTTTTAATGAAGGCGGAGTGGAATTTGCTGTTTTTCCCAATGGCGAGTTCGATTTTCACTTCAATCCCCGCGGCATTGCTCCCGGTTTTGGACGCAATAATCCTTTCAGCTTTAATGGCGGCTACAACTATGACCCTTTTGTGCAGTATGATGATTACGGTGCCGTGATCCAGATCGAGCGCGTGCCTGTATACTACGATTACTTCGGAAGGATCGTGCAGGCCGGTAGGGTGCAAATTGGCTACAACCATTATGGAATGGTCAACAGGATAGGAAACCTTTTCCTTCAGTATGATCCATACAACCAGTACACCAGATATTCAGGTTACATTAACTCCCACAACAGGTTTTACAACTTCAGGCCCTGGCATGAGTTTTACAGGAGGCCGGCGGGAAATTATACTGTGGTGTACAACCAGCCGTACAGGAGATATTATGTTCCGCAGCGTATGAACTACGGAACTTATAAAAAATATTACAAGAGAAATTCAGAAACAAACTTCAGAAGAAGCTATTATACCCCGGGAGAACGCGTGAGCACCTATTACAGAGGCAGCCGAAGCGAGGACGAACGGGAATTGAACAACAGCAAAAGCGAAGCAAGGAGCAACAGGAATACGAAAAGGATTTCCCGGGTGCAACAATCCAGCCCTGCTCAAAGCCGCAGCGTTAGAAGCACTTCTGAAAGAAATACAAGCGCGAACCGTACGGTGAGAAGCCGTGCAACCCAGCCAAGGTCTGCCGCTTCACAACCTGCAGCCCCTACAAGGGAAGCCAGAAGTGAAGCGACCACCACCAGGAGAACAGTACCACAGGCTACTACTTCTGAAAATACAGGCCGCTCAAGAAGTTCCCGCGGAAGAGAATAATTTTGGTTAGTTAGTTAAATTGGTTAGTGTGAAAGCTCCCGGAATGAAAGTTTCGGGAGTTTTTTATTGGAGCCTAAGGTACTTTTTTAGAAGGTTGTTGATGTCCGGCGAAAGCTTCAGAAAAAATATGCAAAGCATATAGCCGCCAATGATCAGCAGAGATTTAAGGATGATGTTGATCACCGGGTGCAGTTGAAAGTCCCAGAAATAGAAGAGCAGCGTAAAGCCAAGGATGAGGCCGAGGCTGTAAAAGGTCTCCAAAGTAATCGGCTGAATCTTGAACTTTTGGAACACCAACAGAAGCTTTGCCGTGTTGTACAAGGCAAAGGCGAGAAAGGTAGCCAGCGCCGCTCCAAAAAGGCCGAAAATAGGGATGAGCCAGATGTTGAGCAAAAAGGCCATAACTGCCAGGAAAACGCCTACCGCCAGAACCAACCGGTAATAATCTGAATTAAACATGATGCTGTTGTTGTTGCCCAGCAGGCTGTCGTAAAGTTTCACGCAGCTAATAAGGATAACAATGGAAAAACTGATTTGATATTCATCTGGCACCAGTTCATACAGCTCATGTACGTTAGTCACGATAAGTAAAAAGATGAGGCCGCTTACAATAAGCAGGTTCAATGAACTCTTCTCGTAAAGCTCCTTAAGGCCTTTTTTATCCCGTTTGTTGAGCAAAGTAGCGGTCATGGGGTAAGTGATCTGGTGCATAGCCCTTGAAGGCACCGCGATCACAGAGGAAATGTAAACCGCAATCCCGTACACCGCTACCATCTCGATAGGCAGAAACCTTTCGATCATCACCTTGTCAAGATCGAGCAGCACCATGGCCACAGAACCAGCAATGAGGATCAAAGCCGAATATTTAAGGATAAAAGATCTGTTCTTCGGAAACTGAAAACTGATCTTTGGCAAATACAACCTGAAGGCGTACAGCATCATTGCCAGCATCCTGATCACGAATATTGCGCTTACAGCATAGACGAAGTTTTGAACGCTTAACCAGCCGAAATACACCGTCACCAGAAGCAGGGAAATTCCCACCCGGTGAAACACCTCTTTCATAAAATTCCCGAAGACGCTCTGGTAGTTGATCTTGGACCAGGAGAAAAAGATCTCAAAATAGGCCGTAGCCATGGCGATCACGAAGATCATCCAGATGTAAGGCTTTACCAGCGCATTCCCATCAGAAAAGTAATCGAGCAGCAAGCCGTATGAAAAATACCCGATCAAGCCCAGGATGACTGCTATTCCCAGTGGTAGCAATAGAATCACGCTCAACAGCCTGTCCTTTTCCTCTTTTGTTTCGTAAGAAGTGTAAAATTTCACCAGCGTGTTATGCACGCCAAAAGCCATAAGTGGCCATATCAAGTTGGCCGCCGAAAGCAGGAAACCAACCAGCCCGTAATATTCGGGAGTAAGAAAATTGGTGTAAAGAAAAAGCGTATTGATCGCGCCCACTCCAAAGCCAAGATAGGTGGTGACAAGGTTCTTTGCAGATTGATCTATGATTATTCCCATTAGCCTTTGATCAATTTTGCAAGTTCCCCGGTAAGCGCCTTCCTGCTGTACTGCTGCAGGCCGATAGGCGCAGTCGTTAATTTGCCGGCTTTAAAGTCCTTGTAGGCTTGCAGCAAGAAGTCTTTAATTTCCCCTTTTTGAGGGTACAGAAAATATTTTCCTGTGTTTGTTGTTTTGATGAGCTTTTCAATATCTGCCTTTTCGGGACCCACAGCCAGAATGGGCCTACCGCTTACCATGTACTCAAAAAGTTTCCCGGGAATGATGCCGCGGGTCTCCTCACTGTCGATCTCGATGAGCAGCAATACTTGAGCACTTCTCTGCAGTTGTAAAGCTTCGGAATGAGAGACATAGCCTTGCAAATTTAAATGCTCTCCCAAACCGCATTTTTCGATACTCTCCAAAACCGGCTCTCCCACTGCTCCAACCAGTTTCAGTTCGAAATCTTTGGCAAAATCTTCATTTTCGGAGATCAATTCCTGTAGAGCTCGCCACAGGTTCTCCGGATTTCTTCCTGAAAGTAACGACCCAATATGCGCAAGGCTGAATTTCTCATCCATCGGCTTTTTTTCCACTTTTTCGTAGTCGTAGCCGTTGGTGATCACTTCTATCCTCTTATCAGTCTTTTCTGAAAATTCGGCTTTTGTGGTAAAACTGGTGGTGATCAAAAGATCGGCTTTTTGCAGCACTTCCCGCTCCAGCCTTTCGTGTTCTTTTCTTGCGGAAGGTAGCAACTTCAGCTTCTCATGGTAGCCTATCTGCGTCCACGGATCTCGAAAATCCGCAATCCACTTCAGGTTGAGCTGTTCCTTCAGCTGAAGACCGATCAAATGCATACTGTGCGGCGGACCGGTAGTGATGAGAGTGTCGATCTCGTTCTCCTGAAGATAATCTTTCAGAAATTTTACCGAAGGTTTGATCCAGAACTTCCTGGCATCGGGAATAAAGAAGTTGCCGCGAATGAACAGCATCATCTTTTGCAGCAGCCCCTGCTTCTCCTCCCTCGGAATAATTCCGGAGCTGATCTTTTCAGTATTCTTTTTCGAGATTAAACCTGCCAAAGCATAGGGCTCAAAAATGTCATTTTTGAGCAGCATTAAATTCGGCGGAACTTCAGCTAATAAAGATTTATCCTTCAGCGGGTAATGTGGATTCTTCGGCACATACACCACCGGCTCCACGCCAAATTCCGGAAGGTATTTTACGAATTTAAGCCATCGCTGCACACCGGGTCCTCCCGCAGGTGGCCAGTAATACGTGATGATGAGCGCTTTTTTCATCTATTCGCGCTTTTTAAACCCGTAAAAGATCCCGCCAAGCAGCAATAATCCCAGCAGGACAGAACTTGCAAGGGAAATAGTGCTTCCCGTCTTCACCACCTCGGGCTCAAATTTGAAGATGATCTCGTGCTCCCCTGCCGGCACGACCATAGCCCTTAAGACATAGTTCGCCCTAAAGTGTGGCGCTTCTTTGCCGTCGATGTATGCCTGCCAGCCGTGCGGATAATAAATTTCAGAAAACACCGCCAGATTCTCATTTTTGGAACTGTAGCGATACTTCAGTTCATTAGGCTGATAAGAAACAAGCTCGATCTGGGCGGTGGAATCTGCAGGGAAGTTTTGTGAAGGTAGATATTCAGCGAATTTTTTGTCAATGACTGCAGTTTTCTTGGTATTCAAGCCTTTTAAGGCAAGAATCTCTTCATTGGCATTCTCAACCGGCTTCACGTTTTGCACGAACCAGGCATTCCCATTAGTTTCGGGGTTTTGCTGGGCCATCACCCCTTCCTGGGTGGGCACAATAAAGTATTTGGTGTTGAGCATGCTCAAAACTTGCAAGTTGTTTTCTGACAGGTAAAAGTCATACAGCTCCTGCATTCTGCCTGGTTTGGCCGCGTGATAGCCGCCAATGGAATTGTGGAAATAAGAAGTTCTCGCAGTATTGAAAGGGCTTCCGGAAAGGTCAAACACCCGGTAATGTGTTTTGTCTTTCATGATCTCTTTATCTGCCGAATTGGCTTCAAAAGGCTGATTTATTTGGCTCGAATTCACGAAATCTTCAGCATTTACATATCTCTTATCTACCAGCACAAGATCCAGCACTATCAAAATTCCGAGGAAAACAAAGGCAGTATTATTTTTCACTTTTTCAGAAAGTACCAGCCATAGTGCCGCTGCAGTCAGGATTACGAAAATGAGGCTGCGTAAAGCATCGGTTCCAAAAATGGCTTTTCTGTCCTCCTTTACTGCGCGCACAAAATCTATCCCGATCTGCTGAATGTAGGCAGAGTCATTAGGACCCGAAAAATTGAATAAAACCGACTTGAACAGCCAGAAGACCAGTGCAAGTCCGCCGGTGATGATCACGCTCCATTTAAGGGCATGCATTTTTTGCTCTTTGGAGACCTCAGGATAGAAGAATCTTGACAGCCCGATTATTGCCAGCACCGGCACGCACAGCTCCAGGATCACCTGTATCGATGACACCGCCCTGAATTTGTTGTACATGGGCACGAAGTCGATAAAGAAGTCGGTAAACAGCCCGAAATTCTTTCCCCAGGACAATAGCAGCGACAAAATCGCACCTCCAACAAGCCACCATTTTAGCCTGCCGTGCACCAAAAACAGAGCCAGCACGAAAAGGAAAATAACCGTGGCGCCAATATAGGCCGGGGCCCCAACGTAAGGCTGGTCTCCCCAATAAGTAGGCGCAGATTCGGCAAACTGTTTTGCCTGCACCGGCGGAGCGCCCATTTTAATCAAAGCATTGTAGGTACTGGAATTGGTCCCCACGTTCTCTGCGCTGGAACCGCCCATAAACCGCGGAATGAAGAGGTTAAAACTTTCAAGTATTCCGTAGCTATACTCGGTGATATAGCTGTAATCTAGCCCCTCTGCTTTGTCGGGCGTACCTTCGGGAGTAATTGTAAGGCCCGTATCGCCGCGGGTACTAAAATCGGCATACTGTTTTGTCGCCATGAGATTGGTGGCGTTGGTACCTATTGCCAAAACCACTGCGATGAGCATCACGCCCAGGGCTTTAAAATAATCAGGTAAGGTTTTATTTTTAAACGCTTCGTATAGATACACCAGCCCCAGCACGATCACCAGCAGCAGGAGATAAAAGGTCATCTGGAAGTGGTTCGCACTTATCTCCAGCGCCATTCCGAAGGCTAAAAGAAGAAAACCCCGAATATATTTTCTTTGAAAACAGAGGATGATCCCGCCGAGTACCCACGGCATATAGGCAATGGCATGGGCTTTCGCGTTGTGGCCCACGCCGAGAATGATGATGAGATAGGTTGAAAAGCCAAAAGCCAGTGCTCCCAGCAGACCCAGCCGGTAATCGACCTTAAGCACCAGCAAAAGAATGTAAAGACCAATGAAGTAAAGAAAAAGATAATCGGCAGGACGGGGTAAAAATCTCAGTGCCCGGTCCAGTTCCTTGATGTAGTTATGCGGATAATTCGCACCCAGCTGGTAGGTCGGCATGCCACCAAAAGCAGCATCGGTCCAGTAGGGCTCCTCCCCTGTTTGCTCCCTGAAGTCGTTTTGTTCCCGCGCCATCCCAATATACTGGGCGATATCACTCTGGAAGATCTCCTTTCCCTGCAAAACAGGATAAAAATAGGCCAGGGAAACAACAATAAAAGCAAAGAAAACAAAGAGGTGCGGAAGGAACTTCTTCAAAGTAGCCGTCATAAAAGCTGGAATTTAGACCGGAAAATTAGTCAATTTCTTCATAATCGATGTATTCTCCCACATCATTGTTGGATTTACCGGAAGTTTTAGGCTTTTTATCTATTGTTACTTTACCTTCTTTTTCTTTTTGAGGATTAGGATCAAAATTACCGAAATTCTGTCCGAACTTTTTTCCCACTCTTCGCAGCATCCACTTAAGGATCATAGGGCCAAACCATCGGAAAATAAGTTTTAATCCGAAGTAGATAAGAAGGATGATCAACACCACTCTTATTGCTCCGGAAAGTGAAGCTTCATGCATTATTAAAGTTTTTGTAAAATTACTATTCTGCCCAAAGAAAACCACTCCAACGCCCGAAAAAAATGATAAAATCTCTATATTTGATTTGAACCAAGCAGCCCAAATATGAGGATTATCACGCCTTTCCTGATCTTTTTTCTCTTCGGAAGTTTTATTGCCTCCGCACAATATACAGAGACGCTCAATTCCAACCGACCGGGAAATTCCCAGGGTGCTTTTTCTGTTGGCACCGGCGTTTTGCAATTTGAAGCCGGTGGGAAATTTGGAAAGGAGGAGCATAACCTACTGCAAACCAATACAGATGTCTGGGGCATAGACTATGCCATTAGGTATGGTTTTTTATTTGAACAACTGGAAATAAACCTGATGGGCTCCTTTCTGGATCAAAAGACCAGCTACCAGGTGGGCGGTAGTACAAACAGCTATGAGCTCAGGAACTTTGAAACCAATGCTCTGGGAGTAAAATACCTCGTTTACGATCCTTACAAGAACGGGAAAGAAAGGAAACCAAATCTTTACAGCTGGAAAGCCAATCACAGGTTCGACTGGAACACGCTTATTCCTGCAGTCTCCCTGTATGCCGGGGCAAATTTCGCATTTGGGGACAATCCTTATTTATACGAAGGAGAGGCAAAATTCTCTCCCCGTGCCGCCATTATTACTCAAAACAACTGGGGACCTTCTGTGCTGGTTATTAACCTTATTGCCGACAAAATCGGGCAGGACTACCCCACCTACTCAGGAATTATAACCTTTACACACTCATTAAACACCAAATTTGCTCTTTTTGGAGAGTTTCAGGAGATTATCAGCGACATATATAGCGACGAAATAGCCCGCGCAGGAATGGCTTATTTATTCTCCAGGAATTTCCAGGCAGATATTTCAGGGCTTCTAAATTTTAAAGATACTCCCTCTCGTTGGCAGGTGGCTGCGGGAATTTCATACCGCCTCGACTGGCACTCCCAGGACGAATACCTTGACCGTGCCGAAGAAGACTTGAAGAAATAATACCTTTTTCGAGGAATCATAAAGAATCACATGTTAGACATTACAGGAACTTATACAGATCAATATCAAATCACCATGGGCCAGGTGTATTTTCAACAAGGCCACGCCAAAGATATAGCCGTCTTTGACTATTTTTTTCGCAAACTTCCTTTTGAGGGTGGTTATGCGATCTTCGCCGGCCTGGAAAACCTTTTGGAAATCCTTCAAAATTTTAGGTTTTCACAACAGGATCTCGATTTTCTAAAGACGCTCAACCTGGACCAAGATTACCTGGAATACCTGAAAAATTTCCGGTTTACAGGAAAGATCTATAGCTGTACCGAAGGAGAAGTTGTTTTTCCCGGTGCACCTGTGGTACGGGTAGAGGCTAATATAGTTGAGGCACAGCTCATCGAGACTGTGTTGCTCAATTTCCTCAACTTTGAAACCCTCATCGCCACTAAGGCCAGCCGCATGTATGTACAGGCTAAAGGAAAAAGATTGATAGACTTCGGTTTAAGAAGAGCGCAGGGAATGGGTGGATACCATGCCAGCCGGGCTGCTTTTATAGGTGGTTTTGAAGCCACCAGCAATACCCGGGCGGGCAGGGATTTTGATTTCCCGGTTTCGGGAACCATGGCTCACTCGTTTATACAAAGCTATGATGACGAGCTAACGGCTTTCAGAGATTTTGCGCAGTCCCATCCTAACAATACTGTCCTACTCGTAGATACCTATGACACCCTCAAGAGCGGAGTACCCAACGCCATTAAAGTAGGAAAAGAGATGGCGCAGCGAAATGAAAAATTGAAGGGCATAAGACTGGACAGCGGTGACCTTGCCTATCTTTCTATAAAGTCAAGAGAAATGTTGGATGAAGCCGGCTTGCATGAAGTGAAGATTGCTGTTTCCAATCAACTCGATGAGCATCTCATCAAAAGTTTGCTCGATCAAAACGCGCCTATTGACGTCTTTGGAGTTGGGACCAGCCTGGTGACTGGAAAACCTGATGCCGCTCTTGACGGAGTTTATAAACTTTCCTTTTTTAGAGGCAAACCCCGAATCAAACTTTCTGAAACTATTGCAAAGGTTACACTTCCGCACAAAAAACAGGTGTATAGGATGCTCGACTCTAACGGAAACTTCTCCGGGGCCGATGTAGTGACTCTGGCCGATGAAGAAAATCCCGAAATGATGTTTCACCCGTTCGACCCGCTCAAGCATCTGAATATTGGCGCACTGGAAAAAGAACCACTTCTGAAAAAAGTGATGGAAAATGGAGAAATTTTTGATGTAAAATCTTCAATAGAAGAAATTGCGGCCTTCAGTAAAAAAAGGCTGGAAAAACTTCCCCAGGAGTACAAACGCTTTTTTAATCCGCACATCTACAAGGTTGGGATCAGTGAAAAGCTGAAACAGGAACGGGATCTGCTTATCAAGGAACATAAAACAAGGTAGCTCATGAAGACTCTTATCATTGTTGACGCCCAGAATGATTTTATGCCCGGCGGCGCACTGGAAGTACGACAGGGAGATCTTATTGTGCCTGTCATCAATAAGATTCAGGAAAAATTTGATCTTATTGTTGCTACTCAGGACTGGCACCCCGCCAGCCATAAAAGTTTCGCTGTTAACCACCCCAATAAAGAGGTTTTTGAGACCATAGAACTGTTATGGGCTTGAGCAAAAGCTGTGGCCCGCCCATTGCATACAGGGCACAGCTGGAGCTGAGTTCCATCCTGAGCTTGAAACGCATGCCGTGGAAGCCATTTTTAGAAAGGGAATGGAAGAACATATTGACAGCTACAGCGGCTTTTACGATAATGGCCATAAGAAGAGCACCGGTCTCGCAGGACATTTAAAAGAAAAAGGAGCTAAAGAACTCTACTTTTGCGGGCTGGCAGCCGATATTTGCGTGTATTTCACCCTTTTAGACGCTCTAAGAGAAGATTTTGATGCAATTCTGATTGAGGATGCAGCTATTCCACTCGATCTGGAACAGTATGAGCATGTAAAAAGGCAGATCATCGAAAAAGGCGGAAGGATTATCTCTTCCGAAGAAATTTGATCCAAAAAAACGATTTTTAAAACCTTATTTCCTATGCCATCTTTGGGTGAACCACCACACCCCTGCCTGAAGAAAGATTGTAAGAACCGTAGCGGTGACAATTCCCTGCAGAGCGGTAAGGACACCAAAAGTATAATTATCGGTAAATCTATCGGGAAGCGCATAAGCTAGGTGCAAACTTTGGCTCAGATATCCAAAAATGGCAAAACCTACGATCACAAAGGCGTAGGTGAAATGGAAGAAAAAGTTCTGTTTCTGCGTCCATTTATGAAAAACAGCAATCGAAGCCAGCACGATCCAACTTATCCAGAGGCTCAGCTGATAACTATTCACCTCCTCGCCTGCTTCTCCCACTGTCTCCATTCCCATAGCCTCTGTGGCATTGAACAGGCTAAAGGCGGGGTATAGCAATACTAAAACGGCTACAGCTCTAAGTATGTTTTTCTTCCTCATAGGTTCAGCCTTAAATTAGCAAAATTCTGTGCTTTAAAAAAGGCAAAAAAAAACCCGCTTAAAAAGCGGGTTTCTAATAATATTATTTCTGGTTTTTACTTCGCAATATTGACGGCGCGGGTTTCTCTAATTACAGTCACTTTCACCTGCCCGGGATACGTCATATCTGTCTGGATCTTTTGAGAGATCTCAAAAGATAAGTTTGCAGCCTTATCATCGCTCACTTTTTCACTTTCCACGATTACCCTTAGCTCTCTACCGGCCTGGATCGCGTATGCCTTTTTAACACCTCCAAAGCCAAAAGCGATATCTTCGAGATCTTTAAGCCTTTGAATGTAAGAGTCGAGCACCTGTCTTCTGGCTCCAGGTCTTGCACCGCTTATCGCGTCACAAACCTGCACGATTGGAGAAAGCAATGAATTCATTTCAATCTCGTCATGGTGTGCTCCAATTGCGTTACACACATCCGGTTTTTCTCCATATTTTTCGGCCCATTGCATACCAAGGATAGCATGAGGTACTTCAGTTTCTGAATCGGGCACTTTCCCAATGTCATGCAGAAGCCCTGCCCGTTTGGCCAGTTTTGGATTTAGTCCCAGTTCGGCAGCCATTACCCCACAAAGTTTTGCAACTTCCCTGGAGTGCTGCAGCAGGTTTTGCCCATAAGAAGAACGGTATTTCATTCGTCCTACGATCCTGATTAATTCAGGATGTAAGCCATGGATTCCTAGATCGATCACAGTTCGTTTTCCAACTTCAATGATCTCTTCCTCGATTTGTTTTGTAGTCTTTTTGACGACTTCTTCAATACGTGCAGGATGTATCCTTCCATCGGTCACCAACTTGTGTAATGAAAGTCTCGCCACCTCTCTCCTCACAGAGTCAAAACATGAGAGAATAATGGCTTCAGGAGTATCATCAACGATCACCTCTACCCCTGTTGCGGCCTCAATGGCACGAATGTTACGCCCTTCACGACCAATGATTCGTCCTTTCACGTCATCACTTTCCAGGTTGAATACAGAGACGCAGTTGTCTATAGCTTCTTCTGTACCAATTCTTTGAATGGTGTTGATAATGATCTTTTTGGCTTCCTGCTGTGCGGTAAGCTTGGCTTCCTCCACAGTGTCCTGAATAAGCGCCATGGCATCTGCTTTGGCCGAATCTTTTAGAGATTCAATAAGCTGTGCTTTGGCATCCTCGGCAGAAAGGCCAGATATCACTTCCAGCTGCTGCACCTTACTGTTGTGCAATTTGTCCACCTCTTCCTGCTTCTTCTCAAGCACCTCATTGCGATGGTCATAATCTGCGATCTTTTCTTCAAGATCTTTGTTCAAATTCTTATTCCTGGCCAGTTCGCTGGAAACCTGTGACTCTTTATCCCTGATTCTCTTCTCGGCATCTGCGATCTTTTTATCCCTGCCAAGGATCACCTTCTCATGTTCAGACTTAAGTTCAATGAACTTCTCCTTTGCCTGCAGGATCTTGTCTTTCTTAATACTCTCTGCCTCCTGTTTTGCCTCCTTTAAGATTGCAGCTGCAGACTTTTTAGCCCGTTGTATAACTTTGGACGCATTCTTCCTCTCCAGGACCTTTGCAATTCCAAAACCTACTCCCAGACCTACGATCAAAGCAATTATTGCTATAACTATTTCCATTTGTTGAGTTTATGTAAAAAAAAAGCCTGTATTAGCAGTGGATTTGTATAAACTCTTTAAAATCACGTTTAGGGCTAACAAGCTGATCAAGTATCCGCTCAAAGACGGCTCGCTTTTACAACTTAAACTCACCCTTTTTAAAGAATTGGTGTTGAGTTTATCAAAAAAATATACTAATACAGGCAGTAACCTTTATTATTTCAATTCAAAGAACATTAGATCAAATGCTTATCAAGCAGGTCGTTAAGAGCTTTCAATTTATCTTCAGCCAGTATAACCTCGCTGTTATTGTCAATTGATTTTTGCTCGGTTTGGGCAGCAAACTGCAGGGCACACATCGCCAGAACATCCTGCTTATCCCTAACGGCATAACTCTGCTCAAATTGCTTAATCATGGCCTCTATTTTTTTTGCCGCCTTTCTCAAACCTTCCTCCTGCTGCGGAAGAATGGTCATGGGATAGACTCTATCTGCAATAGAAACCTTTATTTTAAGCTGATTTGACATCTCTTTTATTCTTCTATTCAGAGAGCTGAACAATACATTGATCGATCTCCCTGATCAAGCCATTTATCTTTAGCTTGGTTTCTTTTTTATAATCATTACTGCCAAGCAGCGCATTGGCAGCCTTAAGAGTTTGCACCCGATTCTCAGAAGCCTCCAGGCTCTCCTGAAGTTCCTGCTTTTCGGTCTTCAACTTTGTTAATTCTTCCTGTAGATGTTGTTGATTTTGCTCAAGTTTTTTATACTTATGAAGCAATTTACCAATCCTACCTTCAAGATTATCAACTATTTCTGTTAAATCACTCATTAAAGCCAATCCTGCTGCTAACTCTCACAAAGTTAACATACCTCCCGAAATATCCCAATATTTTGAGCGCTATTTTGGTGCGAAAGGTTAAAATAAATTTAAACCGCTCAAAAATAAGAGTTTAATTTTTGAGCGCGGTTTACTATATTTAACCGCTATTAAAAAGATAAATTACCCCTGCCCTATGAAATGGATCTATGCCGCCGTTTTTCTTATTTTTTCCTTAAAATCTTTTGCTCAGTACAAGGTTCCGGACCAGTATTTTGATAAGCCTTTAGACATCCCGTTGGTGCTCGCCGGCTCTTTTGGAGAGTTGCGGTCTAACCACTTTCACAGCGGTCTTGACATTAAGACCCAGCAGCGCGAAGGTTTACCTGTACACGCGGCTGCAGAAGGTTTTGTGAGCCGTATCAACATTTCTCACTACGGCTACGGGAAAGCGCTGTACATTCAGCATCCTAACGGCTACACCACTGTGTATGGACATCTTCGGAATTTTTCTCCCGAAATTGAAGCCTACATCAAGAAGAAACAGTACGAAAAACAGAGCTACGAAATAGAAGTCTTCCCTTCGGCAGATGAATTGAAGGTGGACCGGGGCCAGCTGGTGGCCAACAGTGGTAACACCGGCGGTAGCGGCGGTCCTCATCTTCATTTTGAGATAAGGGACGGGCAGCAGCGACCAATGAATCCTCTTATGTTTGGGATCGAGATCAAAGATTCCCGCACTCCGCTTGTGCAGGCTCTTTACGCCTATCCTCTTGGAAAAGAGGCCCACGTAAATGGTTCGACCGAAAGACAAAAGATCAGCCTTATTCCGCAGCCAGATGGCTCTTTTATGACACCGGAATTAGATGCCTGCGGGGAAATTGGCTTTGGGATTACCACAGTAGATCAAATGGATGGCGCGCCAAACCAGAATGGCGTTTTTAAAATAGAGACCGAAGCAAATGGCGGTGAACTCTTTCAGGCCGACTTCCAGAAGTTTTCTTTTGCCGAAAGCCGGCACATCAATAAGCTCATAGATTACGGGTATTACACCCAACAGCACAATAGAATTCAGAAACTCTTTGTAGAACCATCGAATCCGCTTAGTATTTACAGCAATGTCGCACATGAGGGAACACTAAACGTAAAAGACAGCCTTTCCTACAACTACGTCATCAAGGTCACAGACTATTCGGGTAACCAGCGCGTGGTAACTATTCCAATTGAAGGTAAAATGCCGACACACGCGATTTCGGGAGAAGAAAAAACTACAGATTATTTAGTAGAAGCAGGAAAAGCAGCGAACTTCGAGAAGAATGGGATAGATATCTACTTTCCAAAAGATGTGCTTTATGATGATGCTTACCTCGACATTGTTTTTGAAGACGAAAAAGTAAAGGTCCATGAGGACATCATCCCTCTAAAAAGCGATTTTATCGTTGGCTTTGACGTGAGCAAATACACTCCCGAAGACCGGGAGCAGCTCTTCATCGCGAGTTTAAACAAATGGGGTAACCCCTCCTATTCCACCACTTACAAGGACGGTGACAGGTTTACAACCAAATCCCGCAACTTTGGGACCTTTACCCTTGCCACAGATGACACTCCGCCGCGAGTAACACCGGTAAACTTCAGGGACGGCCAGTGGATCTCTAACAATTCTGATCTTAAAGTGAAGATTTCAGATGATCTCTCCGGAATTAAAAGCTACCGCGCCACAGTTAATGGCCAGTTCATCCTTATGGAGTACGAATACAAGAAGAACCTGCTCACCCACGATTTTTCTGACGGCGTAGTAACCGAAACAGAAAATCATCTTAAGGTCGAGGTGACAGACAATGTTGGAAACACGACCATCTACGAGGCGACCTTCTTCAGAAAATAGATCTAAAGAATATTATTTTTGGAAAATAATGATCCCGGTAATATGCCGGGATTTTTTGTTTCTTTTATTTCTGAAATAGAAGAACATTCGTGCATCCGTGGCTATTATTTTTCACGCAGAGGCCGGAAAACTTTGGTTGAGGCCGAATAGGATTTTCCCACTGATTCCGCAGAAAGGACAAAATTTGAATCCGAAGGATTCACATGTTTATAGATTCTAAATACGACCATAGGATACGACCCCATCGGGGTCGAATTCCAGGCCGGATGATACTGTCTATAAATATATCATCCCTTCGGGATGCCTGTAAAGCTTTCGCTAAGCCCGCAGAAGATTTTAAATAGTGAATTTCAAATAAGGAATCATATTCCCGCCGATCTCGCAAATTTCCGCAGAAAAAAAGGATAAAATAAGTGCATTCGTGGCAAAAAACTTTCCTCCAAAGAGCGCAGAAACTTAGAATTTCCAGAGTAGAAATAGAAAATTAGTGAATTCGTGGCTAAAAAATTTCACACTAAGAACACTAAGTTTCTAAAATAAGTACACAAAGAAATCGGGGAAAACAGAACAATAATGCTCTCCAAAATGTGCTTTTTAAAAACCTTTTCAATTTTGAATCTTAAATTTTGAATAAGGAATCATTCCCACCGATCTCGCAGATCTTCGCCGAAGAAATAGAAGAACATTCGTGCATTCGTGGCTAAAAAATTTCACGCAGCGACCGCAAAAGATTTTTCCGCTGATTCCGCAGAAAGGTCAAAAATTGAATCCGAAGGATTCACATGTTTATAGTTTCTAAATACAACCATAGGATACGACCTCATCGGGGTCGAATTCCAGGCCGGTTGATACTGTCTATAAATATATCATCCCTTCGGGATGCCTGTAAAACTTTCGCTAAGCCCGCAGAAGATTTTAAATAGTGAATTTCAAATAAGGAATCATATTCCCGCCGATCTCGCAAATTTCCGCAGAAAAAAAGGATAAAATAAGTGCATTCGTGGCTAAAAAATTTCACACTAAGAACACTAAGTTTCTAAAATAAGTACACAAAGAAATCGGGGAAAACAGAACAATAATGCTCTCCAAAATGTGCTTTTTAAAAACCTTTTCAATTTTGAATCTTAAATTTTGAATAAGGAATCATTCCCACCGATCTCGCAGATCTTCGCCGAAGAAATAGAAGAACATTCGTGCATTCGTGGCTAAAAAATTTCACGCAGCGACCGGAAAAGATTTTCCCACTGATTCCGCGGAAAGAACAAAAATTGAATCCGAAGGATTCACATGTTTATAGATTCTAAATACAACCATAGGATACGACCCCATCGGGGTCGAATTCCAGGCCGGATGATACTGTCTATAAATATATCATCCCTTCGGGATGCCTGTAAAGCTCTCGCTAAGCCGGCAGAAGATTTTAAATCTGGAATTTTTGAATAAGGAATCATTTTTCCCGCTGATCTCGCAGATTTCCGCAGAAAAATTTGATAAAATAAGTGCATTCGTGGCAAAAAATTCACACCATGCCCGCAAAGCTTTCGCTAAAATCGCAGAAAATCTGGAATTTTGAATCTTGAACTCGAAATCCGAAGGCCTATTTCTCGATAAAATCCTTCAGCACCTGCACCACATACTCCACCTCTTCCTTGGTGTTGAAATGTGAAAAAGAGAACCTCAGGGAAGGCTTTTTAAGATCTTCTTCCGAAAGAAACGCGCTAAGTACATGTGAACCTTTGTCGCTTCCGCTCTGGCAGGCGCTGCCTTTAGAACAGGCAATTCCGTTAAGATCGAGTTGAAACAACAACATCAAAGCTTTTTCGGGAGAAAGTGGCAAACACACATTGATAAGCGTATAAGTGCTGTGATCAAAGTCGTCACATTCGCCGTTGAATTTTACGCCGGGAACCTCCTTTTTCAAAAGCTCAACAAAATGCCTTTTTAGAGAAGTGATAGCTTCGCGCTCTTCATCCAGGTTCTCATAGGCCATTTTTAAAGCCATTTCGAGTCCAACGATGTTGTGAACAGATTCTGTCCCAGCCCTGAAGCCACGCTCCTGCTCACCTCCAAAGATCAAAGGCTGCAGTCCGCTGTTCTTCCTAATATAGGCGAATCCTACCCCTTTAGGTCCGTGGAATTTATGAGCGCTCACGGCGGTATAATCCACAGGAATTTCAGAAAGGTTCAGCTCAAAATGACCCACCGACTGAACAGTATCAGAGTGAAAAAGAGCATTTTTAGACCTGCATATCTCCCCTGCCTTTTTGATGTCGAGCAGGTTACCTACCTCGTTGTTCACGTGCATCAGGCTGACCAGCGTCTTTTCTTCGGAAGTATCCAAAAGCTGCTCAAGATCCTGAAGATCCACCCTTCCGCAGTCATCAAGCTTCACATACTCCAGCTTCACCCCGTGCACTTCGTGCAGCTTGTTGAGCGTGTACAGTACGGCGTGATGCTCGATTTTAGAAGTAATTATACGTTTTACCCCCAGGTCACGAACGGCAGAATTGAGAATTAGGTTATCGGCCTCGGTGCCCCCCGAAGTAAAGATGATCTCGGAGGCAGAAACGTGGAGAATTGCAGCCACGGTCTTGCGCGCCTGTTCAATAAGGGTTTTTGCTGAGCGGCCAAAAGAATGTGTGGAAGAAGGGTTACCGTAAACCTCTTTCATCACTTTGGCCATCTTATCCACCACTTCATCCCGCATTTGGGTGGTAGCGGCGTTATCAAAGTAGACTTGTTTCATGGTCTACAAAAATAACGGAATTAAAATAAATTTAAGGAAGACTCTGTTTAAATTCTATAATACTTTTAATTTTGCTCAAAACCCTTGCGATGAAAAAATTTTTTAGCCTTCTCTGTTCTTCACTTTTACTTTTTTCCTGTGACGACGGAGACATCATCGTGACCGACTTCAATTTTGACGATCAGGCGCTAAGCTGGTGCGGCGATACTGAAGATCAGGTGGTTTTCAACCTTAATAATGAACAGGTTCATGAGGCCATCGCCTTCAGATTTAGCCTTAACACTCCCGAAACGGAATTCTTTTCTACGGAAGAAGGTCAAATAAATATCCCTCTAAACAGCAACAACCAGATCATTTACAGGGTTTTTGATGGCGAGGTCGACGACTCTTACTTCTGTAATGAAGTGCCGCCGGTAGCTCCAAATGTAACCGAAGAATACCGAAGCACCAACGGTGGGCAGGTGACCATCACAACAACTTTAAAAAATGCCAGTGACCATGACGGTGACGGAGTACCCTCTCAAGCTGAAGGTATGGCCGAAGAACGGGATACAGACGGGGATGGCATCCCAGATTATCTCGATATAGACGATGATGCAGACAACCTGCTGACTCGTGTAGAAAATGCAGTTGAAGCTGAAAATATGGTCAATGGTTATCCAGATTCAGACAATGACGGTATTCCAAATTATCTTGATGCAGATGATGATGATGACGGGACTATCACCCGCTACGAAGACTGGAATAAGAACAATAATCCCGCAGATGACGTTAATAACGAAGGCTTACCACATTATCTTGATCCTACAATAACAGATTCCTTTACGGTCGACACCCACAGGGAAAACGTGATCTCAAGCAGTTTCCGCTATGTGTTTACAATTCAAAATTTGACCCTGCTCAACCAGGGCGGTGATGGAGAAGAAATAAGGCTGGAAAATTACACTTTAGGCTATTATGATTCTCCTACCCTGCGGGAGACAATAGATCCCGCAGCCCCGGAAACCGATCAATAGTTCTGAAAAATATAGACTTCTGTGGCGCCGAGACCGTACTTCTGGTAATCGGCATCATACCATTTGAGATTTTCATAGCGGCTAAACAAGGATTCGAGTTCGGCTCTTAGAACGCCTTCTCCCACTCCATGAATAAAAACCACTTTTTGGATCCTCTTACTAATCGCGAAGTTTAGCTGGCGTTTGGCAGTGTCCATTTGAATGTTGAGTATTTCATAGTTACTCATGCCTCCGCTTTTCCTTACCAGTTTCCCAATATGCAGATCAACCTCCATGGGTGGCAGGTTGCGTTCTTTAGGTTTCACCCGAACAGACTTGCCTCTTTTTTGAGGCTTCCTTTTCCTTTAGAACCTGCTGGAAATCTTCTACATCCGGAGGAAGAATTTCAGTGATCGCACCCTGCACTTTTACCAGATCTTTTGCACTGAATATCAACGAGAAACCCTCGTTTGTTTCAATCTCTACTTCATCCCCGTTAACTGCAATTACCTTTCCCTCAAGATCTTCATCCAGCACAGCAATTTTATCTCCCGGATTAAACATTTCTAAAGGCTTTTATCGTTTTGTTCCTCTTCAGGATCGTTCTTATAATCATCTTTGGTTATAGACCAGTGATTAGTCGCCCTGTACAGTCCAAACATTAAAATTATGATTCCCGTGATAAGCAGGTACACATTCTTTTGCTCCCCCGCCAGTTCAAAGATCAGGATGATTCCTCCCACAACTATGAGGAGCGTGTTGATCATCTGTGTATTATCTTTTTTCATAAATATTTGTATTTCAGATAACTACAAAGCAAAAAGTGCAGTATATTTAATCAGGTTAAATTGAATTCCAGGCAAATTTCGGGAAAATGAGAGGATTTTTATGTTACTTGGCATGTTTATTTACTATTCAGCTCTCCTTCGCACAACTCTCTGTCATTCCCTCCAAAAATGGCAGTTCGAACTATGTTTTCGTAAAGAGTGGCAATCTATTTGTGGAAAAGGAGATCCATCTTGGCCTTAACAGCAGTCCTGAGACCGAAGCCAGCCTTTACCTTAGAGAAGAAGCGCAGCTGGTACAGGGGCCGCAGCAGCAAAAAGAGAATTGGGGCGATGGTTTGCTATCCGTTTTTCAAGAAGGTACGAGCAATGCGTATGACTATAATTACTGGGGCTCCCCGGTAAGCTCCTCCCAAAATGGCCTTTTTGGAATCTCCATGCTTTACCAGCCGCAGACTCTCACCCGGAGCCGGAGATCTCAGAACACCTCCTCCCTTAATGGAACGGCATCACCTCTTAATATCTCCAGCCGCTGGATCTACACCTATAACGGAGATGGATATTCCAGCTGGAACTTTGTTGGTGCTGCTATCGCGATTGCTCCCGGTCTCGGTTTTACTATGAAAGGAACAGACGGGCAGGATCTCACCATAGTCGAAGGCAGGGCCAATAATCCCGGGGCGGCACAACGATACGATTTTCGCGGAACGCCAAATTCAGGAAAGATTGAAGTTGCGGTAGCGGCCGGGGAGCTGGTGCTGGTGGGGAATCCCTACCCCTCGGCCCTGGACCTGAGCCTGTTTTTACTCCAGAATTCAGGTATCGAAGATTTCTATTCCTCCTGTTATGCAAATATTCACAGGAACAATGTCACTCACGGGAATCGCCTATTTCTGGGATTCAAAAGAAAATGGCAGTTCTCATTATGTCGAAGATTACGAAGGAGGATACGGCGCCTTTAGCCCGATAGATCCCTGCACCACAGGGATCTATGAAAAACCCCTCTTAAAGACCTATAGCAGCGAAGAAACTTCGGGAACAATGGGTAAGGATGTCAACCGCCGCTTTACTCCAATTGGGCAGGGTTTCATGCTTAGGGGCGCAGGCGGCGGAGTGATCGAGTTCAATAACGGGCAAAGAGGTTTCAGGAAAGAAGGAAATTATTCCCAGTTTAAAATGGCCGAAAGAAAAGATGCTAATAATTCTTATAAAAAAGATCCCCAGGTAATTCCGAAGATAAGGCTGAAGGTCAACATCAATGACAGCTACACGAGAAGCCTTTCCCTTGCGTTTTGGCCTGGAGCCACCAAAGGCACAGATGCGGGAATGGATGCCGCGGGCTACACGCAGGCATCTGCGGATGTTGGGTGGCTGCAGGAGAAAGAAAATTACATCATAGACGTACGACCTTTCGACATCTATGATGAAATACCGCTTTTCCTGAAGGTGGGGGAACAAAAGTCCACTTTTGATTTTTCAGTAGCAGAGCAGGAAAATGTCAACCTGGGAAATATCTTTCTTCTTGACAGCAGCACCGGCAGCATTAATTCCATCGTAGATGGCTCTTATACGCTCGATCTTGAGCCGGGAGACTACAGCAGTAGGTTTAAGCTTGTGTTTAGATCAAAAGAAAATGATGTCCCTTTACCGGTAGAAGACCTGATTCCCGAAGCGGATCAAAATTTTTCAGTTTTTCAAAACAACTACATGAAGGAGCTGGAGATCATTAGTGACGCTTTTGCTCCTGTAAAACATGTAGGCATCTTTGATCTTAAGGGAAAAAAGCTCTTTTTCAGAAGTAATTTCTCTAACAGAAGATCTGTAAGTATTTCAACTGCTCACTGGGCCGAAGGCATTTATATTGTGAAGATCACAGATACCGAAGATCATGTAACCACCAAGAAAATCGCCGTCTTCAACAGCAATTGATATGAAAGAATTCATGTTGCCCTGTCTTAACAAGATGCTTTTTGGCCTAGAATGCCCCGGTTGCGGAGGGCAGCGGGCGCTGGTTATGGTTTTTCAGGGAAAATTTGCGGCGGCTTTTCAGCTTTATCCGGCCATTTATCCTATCCTCGCGCTATTCATTTTTCTTGTGTTCAACCTTTTTGTCAAGTTCAAATATCAATGGCATGTGAAGGCGGGGCTCATCGTGGTTAGTGCCACGGTCGTTATAGTAGCCTATCTCAGCAAATTCAATTTCATCTTCTAACCAATCAGCATTATGGAAAAACCCAATTTACCCAATTCCACCCTCATTCTTATCTTCGGAATCCTTTCGATCCTCACCTGCTGTTGCTACGGCGTCCTGGGGCTTATCTTTGGAATCCTGGCCGTCGTCATGGCAAAAAAGGCAAAAGGATTATATCTTGCCGAACCCGAAATTTACAAGGGCTACAACAACGTCAAAACAGGAAGGATCCTGGGGATCATTGGCATCATACTTTCGGCCATTTATCTTATTCTCCTCATTGTGATGATCGCAACTTACGGTTGGGAAGGACTGCAGGAGATGTCACGGCAATGGATGGAATCAGGAACGATAAATATTGATTAAAAAGTTCTGTCAAAAAAAAAGATCCCCCGTGTAAGCGGGGGATCCTGACCTGTTGTTCTAAAAAGGTTCCAAAAATGCTATTTTTCGAACTCCTTTAGAGTTTTGGTGATAATATCAACACAGTCTTTCAGCTGTTCCTCGTTCATTACCAACGGTGGGGCAAAACGAATGATATTGCCGTGAGTTGGTTTTGCAAGAAGACCATTTTCTTTCAGTTTCATGCAAATGTCCCATGCAGTTGAGCTGTCTTCGGAATCATTGATCACAATCGCGTTTAAAAGTCCTTTTCCGCGCACCAGTTTCACGATGCCCGAGTTACGAATATAATCATCCATCAATCTGCGGAAGAGGTTACCAAGTTTTTCAGCATTTTCAGCTAGATTCTCATCCTTGATCACTTCAAGAGCAGCCATGGCAACGGCACAGGCAACAGGGTTTCCTCCAAAAGTGGAACCGTGTTGCCCCGGTTTGATCACATTCATGATGTCATCGTTGGCCAACACTGCCGATACAGGATAAACACCTCCTGAGATGGCTTTTCCGAGGATTAGTATATCCGGCTTCACGTCTTCGTGATCTACAGCAAGCAATTTTCCCGTACGGGCGATTCCGGTTTGTACTTCATCGGCAATGAAAAGCACATTGTGTTTTTCACAAAGCTCTTTGGCTTTTTTCAGGAAACCTTCGGTAGGTACGTAAACCCCGGCTTCTCCCTGGATTGGCTCTACAAGGAACCCGGCAATATTGTCATTACTCTTTAAAGTTTCTTCAAGCGCGTCAATGTCGTTGTAAGGAATCTTCAGGAAGCCCGGCGTATAAGGCCCAAAATTCCTACGCGCGTCTTCATCATTCGAAAAAGAAATGATAGTAGTCGTTCTTCCGTGGAAGTTATTTTCACAAACGATGATCTGCGCTTCGGTCTCCTTTACTCCTTTCTTCTCATAAGCCCACTTTCTGCCTATTTTTATTGCAGTCTCAACCGCCTCGGCACCCGTGTTCATGGGCAGCAGCTTGTCAAAACCAAAATATTCTGTAGCGAATTTTTCATATTTCCCAAGCACGTCATTGTGGAAAGCTCTTGAGGTAAGTGCCAGTTTTTGCGCCTGTTGATACATCGCACCTACTATCTTTGGGTGGCAATGCCCCTGATTTACTGCAGAGTAAGCCGAAAGGAAATCATAGTATTTTTTACCTTCAACATCCCAGACATGAACGCCTTCACCTTTTTCCAGCACTACCGGCAGTGGATGGTAATTGTGCGCACCATATTTGTCCTCCAACCTGATTGCTTCTTCTGAAGAAATTTTTTCTGAAATCGTCATTTTTAAAATTTTACTTGTTACTAAAAATAAATTCCTGCTTTACAGCCTACCAAAAAAGGTTTTTTGAGGAGAGAAATCATCCCGAATTCAAAAGTTGCAAATTACTAAATGTTTCCCGATTTTTTCAAGCCTGAGCCCAATAAATCTTAGCTTTTGTCCTATTTTTGCCGCATGGGAAGAAAGAACAGAAACAAAGAATTTAATGACCTGGAGGTCATCGATGCGGGGGCAAAAGGCAAGGCAATTGCAAAAGCTCCCGACGGGAAAGTGATCTTTATAGGAAATGCCGTTCCCGGTGACGTTATTGACGTGCAAACCACGCGAAAAAAGAAAGCATACTACGAAGGAACAGCTACAAAAATCCATAAATATTCAGAAAAACGGGTTGAGCCGCCGTGTATTCATTTTGATAACTGTGGCGGCTGTAAATGGCAGTTCATGGGCTATGAACATCAGCTGTTCTACAAACAAAAGGAGGTGGAGAACAACTTAAGACGGCTTGGGAAAAATTGAACTCCCCGAAATCACCCCTATTCTTGGGAGCAAAGAAATTTACTTTTACCGGAATAAAATGGAATTTTCCTTTAGCGACAGCCGTTGGCTGACTCAGGAGGAAATCCAAAGCGGAAAAGAAATTGAGCAAAGAAATGCACTTGGCTTCCACATTCCGGGAATGTGGGATAAGATCCTCGACATTGAAGAATGCCATTTACAGCAAGCACCAAGTAACGGCATTCGTAATTTTATAAAAGAATTTGCAATAGCACATGAAATTCCCTTTTTCAACACCAGGGAACAAAAAGGGATGTTGCGCACGCTCATGATAAGAACCTCTTCTACGGGAGAGATCATGGTACTCCTGCAGTTCTTTAAAGAAGACAAGGCAAAACGGGAACTGCTGTTAAATGCTGTTGCTGAAGAATTCCCCGAGATCACCTCGCTGCAGTACGTGATCAACGGCAAAGGCAACGACACGATCTATGATCAGGAAGTGATCTGTTACAAAGGTCAGGACCATATTTTTGAAGAAATGGAAGGTCTTAAGTTTAAGATCAATGCCAAATCTTTCTACCAGACCAATTCGGCACAGGCCTACGAGCTCTATAAGATCACCCGGGACTTTGCCGGCCTTACCGGAGATGAACTGGTTTACGATCTTTATACCGGAACCGGAACCATTGCCCAATTCGTTTCAGCTAAAGCTAAAAAGGTCATTGGCGTTGAAGCCGTGCCCGAAGCAATTGAGGATGCAAAGGAAAACGCTCGCAACAACAATATTGACAACACCGAATTCTATGCGGGAGACATGAAAAAGGTCTTTACCGAAGACTTCATCAAGACCCACGGGCATCCCGATGTCATCATTACCGACCCTCCACGGGACGGCATGCACAAAGATGTAGTTGCACAAATTATTGGTATCTTGCCGCAAAGGATCGTGTATGTGAGCTGTAATTCGGCTACCCAGGCAAGGGATCTTGCGCTGCTTGACGAACATTATAAAGTCACAAAAACACAGGCTGTAGACATGTTCCCGCAGACCTTTCACGTAGAGAACGTGGTTTGTTTAGAAAGAAGAAAATGAAACAGTTTCAAAAATGGCTTTTTTTAGCAGGCTTTGTGCTGCTTACCCAGGCTTGTCAAAAAGATGATATTTGTCCTCCGGGAACAGAGACCACTCCTATGCTGCTCATTGAGTTCTATGATGCACAGGATCCTTCAAGGCTTAAGGCAGTACAAAATCTTGTGGTAAGGGCTACCGGGAAAGAAGAGGTTTTGCTGGGACCGGTTACGACGAATAACATAAAGATTCCCTTAAAGACAGCTGAGAACTTTACCGAGTACAGTTTTACAGCCAACGCCGAAGGGAATGATGAAAATGAGGACATCATTAGCTTTAACTACACTCCTACTCCAATTTATCTCAACCGCGCTTGTGGTTACAGGATAGAATACAGGAATCTTGATGTTACGGTACACGATGACGACCAGAATTGGATAGCCTCACAAATTATTTTAGAAGAAAACGTAGCAAATGAAGCCCAGGTACATATTTCTTTTACTCATTAGTCTTGCCATTTTCCTGCCGGCCATAGCGACTGCGCAGGAAGTTCAAACTGTTGATTCTCTTGAGACACGGGAGAAGTTCGGCTTAAGGCTGGGAATAGACATTAGTAAGCCCGTAAGGTCACTTATCGAGGAAGACTACCAGGGCCTTGAGATCAATGGTGACTACAGGCTATACAAAAACTATTACCTGGCCGCGGAAATAGGCAATGAGCAAAATGTAATTTCCGAAGCAAATGTCACTGCATCGGCCAAAGGAAGTTACATAAAGCTTGGGGCGAATTACAATGCCTATCACAACTGGACCGGGATGCAGAACATGATCTATGCCGGCCTGCGCTATTCTTTTGCGACTTTTTCAAGCGAATTGCAGCAGTATTCCATTTACACCACCGACAACTATTTTGAACCCGATATTCGACTGGAACCGCAGGAATTCAATAACCTTACGGCCAGCTGGGTGGAGCTGCAGCTGGGAATTAAAGTAGAAGTGCTCAATAACCTCTTTTTAGGAACCCATGTGGAACTCAAAAGAATCGTGACCCAAACACGGCCTACAAACTTTGATAACCTCTACATTCCCGGATTCAACCGCACCTTTGACGGCAGTTATTATGGAGTTGGCTACGGGTATTCGATCTCTTACCTTATCCCCTTTTACAAGAAGTAGTTAAGCCTCCTGTTTTTTGGCCTTTTTGCTCCCCTCGTAGATGTCATATCTAAGAAGCTTGGATTCTAATGAACCGTTGTAAAGCTTGATCTTGCGCGAAGGTCTTAGCCCCACATGTTTAATAGCCTCAAGATTTGAAGTGATGAACCAGGCCTGGGTGCCGGGGTAATTTTGTTTCAGTGTATCCCCAATAGACTTGTAGAATTCGGGCATATCTATTTCCAAGACGTTCTCCATAAGGCGGATTAAAAACCATGTGGAGGTGCCTTTCTGTTTGTTTTTCAGATTTAAAGAAATCTTCATGTTCAACTTTTATAAATTCTGAAAGGTTGGCGTTTTCAATGTTGTCTTTCGCCTTACTTACTGCAGATGGTGCTTTATCATATCCCTGAATGGTAAAATGAAAATCTCTCACTTTCTTGAGCACAGATTCTTCGATCTTCTCGAAAAGATCTTCATCCCAATCTTTCCATTTTTCAAATCCGAATTCCTTTTTATTCAGGTTTGGTGGAATATTGCAGGCGATCATGGCCGCTTCTATCAAGATAGTACCGCTGCCGCACATGGGATCCAAAAAGTCACACTGTCCGTCCCAGCCGGAATGCAGGAGTAATCCCGCAGCCAGAACTTCATTTATAGGTGCAATATTGGTAGCCGATTTATATCCGCGTTTATGTAAAGACTGTCCGGAGCTGTCTAAAGAAACTGTACAGTTTTCCTTCTCTATATGAATATTGATCCTCAAAGTCGGGAAATCAAGATCAACACCGGGTCTTTTCCCATAGCGATCACGAAAACGATCGACAATAGCATCTTTTGACTTTAAGGCAATGTATTTCGAATGGGTAAATTTTTCTGAATGCACTGTGGCATCAATCGCCAAAGTATCTGTAGCATCCAGGTATCGTTCCCACTCAATCTGGTTCACCTTTTTGTAAAGATCTTCTTCAGAAAAGACCCTGAAGCTTTCAATGGGTTTTAAAATTTTGATGGCAGTTCTAAGGGAAAGATTGGCCTTATACATAAAGCCTTTATCCCCAACAAAGGAAACAGATCTCACTCCTTCTTTGACATCCATCGCACCTAAATTCCGTAGTTCCTTTGCCAGCAAAGGCTCGAACCCGTAAAGGGTCTTGGCCAGCATTTGATAATTATTTCCCATTTCTTAATTTCTGTGAAATGCAAAAATACATTAATTTTGAAGTATATGGAATTAGCTCAAAAAAACTGGTTTTCCTCCTGGTTTGACACGCCCTACTATCACATTTTGTACAAGGATCGCGGAGAAGAGGAAGCCCGGGAATTCATGCAAAACTTAATCAACTTCCTGGAACTGCCAAAAGGTTCCCGTATCCTTGACCTCGCCTGCGGCAAAGGCCGGCATTCAATCTTTCTTAATCAGCTGGGTTATGATGTTACTGGAGTAGATCTTTCAGCCAACAGCATCGCCCATGCGCGAGAGTTTGAGAACGAAACGCTAAGGTTTAATACCCATTGTATGTGCGAACCTGTGGGGGAAAAATTTGATGCTGTTTTTAATCTTTTCACCAGTTTTGGATATTTTGAAGAAGAAGAAAATAACCTCAAGGCGATCCAGGCTATTAAAGAAGAATTGAAGCCCGGTGCTTTTGGAGTTATAGATTTTATGAATGTCAACAAGGTGATTCGTCAGCTCGTACCGGCAGAAGTTAAAACCGTAAAGGACATCGATTTTCACATTTCCCGAAGACTCGAAAGCGGTTACATTCTCAAGAATATCTTTTTTCACGATGCCGAAAAAGAGCATTTTTACACCGAAAAGGTAAGAGCCCTGCAGCTCGAAGACTTTCGGCAGTATTTTGCAAAAGCAGGATTGGACCTGCTGCATTGTTTTGGCGGCTATAAACTGGAGGAATACGACCAGGAGCAGTCTGACCGGCTTATTCTTGTATTTCGCTAATGCTGTACATTTTACCCATATTTGCTGTACTCGGGGGGTACCTGATCTCCCTTTTCGTAAAGCCCTCCTCTTCCACGGCATTTCAGTTACTCCTGTCGTTTAGCGGCTCGTTTTTACTCTCTGTAACTGTTTTTGAACTGTTGCCCGAGGTTTATCTTAGCGGCCATCACGAAATTGGCATCTTTATTATGTTAGGATTGCTAATTCAAATCTTCCTGGAGTACCTGTCAAAAGGAGTGGAACATGGCCATATGCACCACCACGAAGAGACCGCAAGATTCCCACTGCTGTTGCTCGGGAGCCTCTCCCTACATTCTTTGCTGGAAGGTTTTCCTTTAACAGCGAGTGAAGATCTTTTACACGGGGTGGTTATTCATAAAATTCCGGTGGCGGCCATCCTGTCTGCATTCCTGCTGCACTCAAAAATAGGAAAAACAAAGGTGCTTCTGTTTTTGGGAATTTTTTCCCTTATGACTCCACTGGGTAGCTGGATCCATAGCAGTTTTCCGCAGCTAGACCATTATGCGCCATACATTTACGCGGTGGTTATAGGGATTTTTCTCCACGTTTCGACGACAATCCTCTTCGAGGCTTCAAAGAATCACAAATTCAACCTCTCTAAACTGGTCATTATTATTCTGGGAATTGTTTTAGCTTACTTTTTGTAATGTTTAGCCGCGAAGAAGCAAAAAAGATAAGACAGGAGTTCTGGACGAGCTTCGGAAAAGAATTTCCGCGGAAGTGGTTGCTGTACAACACCAGGATGAAGGAGCTGCAGTTAAAATTCACTTTTGAACGCAAATTTGCCATGGTTTCCCTGGACATTTCAGATGAAGATGAACTTATTCAGAAGTATTATTACGAAAAACTACAGTCGCTAAAGCATATTCTGGAAACAGAGTACCTCAAAAATGTCATTTTTGACGAGCAATATGAACTTCCTGAAGGAAAAACAATTTCCCGTATCTATGTCATTTTGGAGAAGGTAAGCGTATACAACAAAAATGACTGGTCACAAGTCAAAACTTTCCTGGCAAAGAACATGCTGCAGCTGGAAGAGTTTTTTATTGATTTTTCAGATTATATCAAGAGTTAAACTCAGCTTAGACTGAAATTTTGTATCAAAGGGACTTCCAACACTATTTTTGTACCTGCAGGATCACCTTTATCGTCGTATTGATCGAGAATCTTCAGGGAATAGGCCTTTGAATTATCACGGGAGAAGTTTTTAAGCCTTTCTTTGATGAGATTAATACCTACAGATTTGTTCCTGTGCACCTTTTGCTGCTTTAGTTCATTAGCTCGTTTTCGACCTATGCCGTTATCTTCAATACTTATGTGCAGGCAATCTTCATCGCTCGCAAAACTTAAACGGATCCATTTTTTGCCCTTTTTGGAAGGTAAGCCATGCCAGATAGCGTTCTCTATGAATGGCTGCAGGATCATGGAAGGCAGTTGCACGGTATCGGTATTCAACTCGGGCGGAACTATAATATCAAAGTTGATATCATCCTGGAACCTTATGTTTTCAATGCTCACGTAAAGCCGCATGATCTCGAGTTCTTCGGCCAGGGAAATGGTTTTTACCCTTGTTGAAGAAAGGATCTTCCTTATAAGCTTAGAGAACTTATTCAGGTAGTAAACCGCATTATCCTTATCGTTGTCAATGATGTAGAGTTTAATGGAATTAAGCGAATTGAAAATAAAATGAGGATTCATCTGGCTTTTTAGAGCCGTTACTTTCATTTCGGCTAATTCTTTTTCATAGTTAGCTTTTAGTTTTTCAAACCTTTCCTGTTCGGCTTCTTCACTTTTAAGCCGCAGGTTTTCTTCCAGCTTCTGCTGTACAGTCTCCTTCAGCCTTTCATTTTCCTTAAACTGGGAAATGATCTTGTCCTGCGATCTTCGGTTTTCCTCAATGACCTTTTTATGCTTATGACCAAGACCTAAAGAAAATAAAGCAATTTCAGCTATAATACTTATAAAAAATACACCGTAATACATTGAAAGCTCCAATCTTTCCTGACCTGAATAAAACGACATTGCATCTGTTATTACAGAGGAAAAAATTACCAGCAGAGAACCCACAATGATGTAATATTTTAAAACTGTTTTTAGTTGAAATATAGGTTTATATGATATCAAAGTTAGCAACGGTGCCATATAGATCATTGTCACCTCATATCCAGTATGCAGTGCATTATTATAGCCGGCAAAGAAGAATATATATGCAAGAACGGCTACTCCTGTATAACAGAAAGTGCCATAAAGAATGATCTTATACCATTTCGGGTTCTCTTCTTTTAGATTCAGAAAACTTAAGGCAAACAAGAAATAAACTGCAAAAGCCATTTCGGCTGCAAAAGGAATCGAATATCCCAAAACAGGCCCCATAGCAACGGCAATATCCTTCTGGAAATCGTTTCCAAAAGGAGCGATAGAAACAATTAAAAAGAAGAGGTAAAGGCTATAATAAAAATAAGAAATCACCCGCTGTTGAAAGTACATAAGTAAGTTATATACGCAGAAGATAAACATAGCGCCTGACAGAAAATCTATAAATGAATTTTCGTAACAATTGTTTAGTATGTCCAGCACTAAATCGCTTATTTCCATCTAATATTCGCCGTTTAAGAAGTGTAAAAGATCAGCCTTTTTCGTTCTTGACACAGGGATAGAAGCGCCATTTTCAAGTATGAGATAACTTCCGTCGGTCTTAATGAATTCCTTCAAATATTTCATGTTGACCAGGAAAGAATTATGCACCCGCAAAAAAATAGCTTCGTCAATCAAGATCTCTACGTCCTTCAGTTTTTTGCTAAGCACCTCCCGGTCCCCATTCTTTAGGTGAACTTCGGTGTAGTTCCCGTCAGATTTACAATAGATGATCTCCTCGGGTTCCACATATATGGTTTTGTTTGAAAAGGAAAGCGGGATCTTGTGAAGGGTTTCTTTCCTCATCTGAACCAAAATCTTTTTCAGCTCATCCCCCAGTGCATTCTTCTCCTTTTTTTTTTTGATCTTTTCCACTGCTTCTACCAAATCGTCTGAATCAATGGGTTTTAAAAGGTAATCAAGAGCATCCTGTTTAAAAGCTTTGATCGCATAATTGTCATAAGCCGTGGTAAAGACAAGTTCAAAGTCCCTGAAGTTAAGGTGTCTCAATAATTGAAACCCGTCCATCTCGGGCATTTCGATGTCCAGGAACACGCAGTCCGGTTGTAACAGGTTGATACCTTCAATAGCTTTTCTGGGTTCGGTGTAAAAATTGACCACTTCAATTCCCTTGCAAAATTTTTCAATTTCCCACTTCAGGCTTTTAATCGCCGAAAATTCATCATCTACAATTATTGCTTTGATCATAACAGGCAGATATTCAACATAATTTACAAAAAGATTCCATTTTCCTGTAAACTAACCTGTGAACTGCAGAATTGGCTGTATAAAATGCACAGCTGTAGCTTAACTATTGAAAATTTACAGTTTATACAACCAATCCTGCAGTTGATAATTTCACCTGTATGAGCGGAATAAAATCAGAATATATTGGGACTGTATTAAAAAACACCCCAAAAATGACATTTTTCTTAACCTCTTAAATAATGGCAGAAATGAACTAATAACTAAAATTTTTAATTATGAAACGATTTATGAGGAACCCGTTAAGTCTTAGTCTTTGTCTGGGCATGGTATTAATCTTTAATTCGTGCCAAAAAGAACCTGTCAATGAAGAAGGTCCTTTTATGGACGCTCAGGCTAAAATGAATAAAGCCGGTGAAGACGACGGTGAGGGGGAAGAAACCGAAGAAACCGTAACCTTTCCATCATTCCACCAGGGATTTAATCACAGTCTTGCACCCTGGGGTGATGCAGCCACCGCCGATGATGATACCGGCTGGTGTGGTGATATTGAATTGAAAAGCCGCAAAGATGGCGACATTAAGCCTTCTGCAGGTGCAGGTTACGCCACTGTGGAATTTGGCGCCTGTAATGCTTTTTGGGAATCTGCAGGTTTTCCTGATGGTAGTGCTCCTGCTACCTTAGACCCCGCTCTTTTTAGCCAGGTATGGCCCGAAAGCGGATTTGTTCACCAGTTGGATATTTACCTGGATCCATCTGATTTTGAGGAGGGAGCAGCTTTTAGTTTATTCTTCGGTCTTTATTACACTTTTTATGATTATCCTTTTGATTATTATGCTATCAGTGTGTCAAAAGAAGATGGAAACCTGGTAGTTAATGGAGAATATGAAGTAAGTGATGCCGGCTGGTACACCTTTAAGCAGTCTTACGACAAAACAGAAGATGGTGTTTTGACTGCAGAGTTTGAACTTGAAAATAATCACCAAACCGTATATACTTCAGCTCTTGAAACCACTGTCATGGGTAACACAGAACTTAATATCGATGACATTTATGCTGAAGGTTACATCATTGGAAGTGGTTATATGTGGTTTCCATACATCGCACCTGGTGTTGAATTAGCTATTGATGAATATCAATTGCGCCCGGGTAAATAAACCATTATTTGGAACCATTAAGGTTCTGGATAAGCCGGCATTGCTGTAGGGGACAATGTCGGCTTTTTTGTTTTTGAAAATTTTCTTGGGGCCAAGCATAGATGCAGATGCGAGACGGTTAATTTGGTATAGGTGCTCTTTGAAGAATTTTGAATGATTTTAACGATTATATTAAAAATCAAGATTCTTAAGCTTCACTTTTTACTACATTAATTTTCAGAAAGATAGCGACATCAGTTACTTACCCATTCTTTCTTTAAAAATCAGTAACAAACCAAAATTGAAGAAAGATGAAAACACTTAAATTTTCACTGATTGCGCTATGAATTACGGTTTACTCTCCTGTTAAAAGATGAAGACAATGATTCTGATCTTAACGAACTGGGAATGATTGGGGAAGGGAACCTGCAGAATTTCGAATACGACGGTATTACAAAAATGACATTTGGAGAGACCACTTATACAGTGCTATATTCTGGGGTAACCACAGAATCCTTCATTCGATGTTAACGGAAAAAAACTGCAGCGCCAATACAAAGATCACCTGAGTGACTTTAAAGAATGGAAGGAAAAGAAGTCACGCCAGGCAGTTCCTGATCTTCCCTGAAAACATTGGTCCTTATCTTTCTTTGGATGAGACTGCATTATCCCAGGGAGAGCTCTACACTATTATTACTAATAAAAAAGCTAAGGGAAAGAAAGGTGCTCTTGTTGCTATTATAGCGGGTACAAAAGCAGAGCCAATCGTCAAGCAGCTGCTTAAAATACCTTCATCCCTACGCAATAGAGTCAAAGAAATAACTTTGGATATGGCATTTTCAATGAAGCATATCGCCTCTAAGTGCTTCCCAAAAGCTATACAGGTCACTGACAGGTTCCACGTTCAGAAATTAGCTGTAGAGGCACTTCAGAACCTAAGGATCAAACACCGGTGGGAAGCCATAGAGTTGGAGAACCAACAGCTTCAAACTGCTAAGCAAAAAGGTGTAACGTATATGCCTGAGGTCCTTTCGAACGGTGATTCTCATAAGCAGCTACTGGCCAGAAGCCGTTATCTTCTCTACAAAGCCACCTCTAAATGGACCGATAAACAATCACAACGGGCAAAGATCCTCTTCAAAGAATATCCGGATATCTACCAGGCTTACTCCCTGGTCAACAACTTAAGAACCATATTCAATCAAACAACTGATAAAGGTATAGCCCGAACAAAATTGGCTCACTGGTATAAAGAAGTTGAAGAAGCCGGGTTCAGATCTTTCAATACCGTAGCTAACAGCATAAAGCTTAACTACAATACGATTCTAAATTACTTCCATAACAGAAGCACAAATGCTTCAGCAGAATCTTTTAATGCCAAAATCAAAGCATTCAGGAGTCAGTTTAGAGGAGTCAAAAACATAGAATTCTTCCTGTTCAGATTAACCAGAATATTTGCCTAGTCCCCAACTTTTAGGCATGATCCGATTTCGCTCAGGACAGGCCCGGCTCTCCCACGGGATGCATTACTCCACCCTCCCGTCCTACGGACACCTTCCTTTAAAAGGGAGGGAGCTGAGATTCATTTCCAGATTTGAAATTAGGGCATAAAAAAAGCCTCCACAAAATAAATTGTAGAGGCTTCTAAAGAAAGGCGGCGACATACTCTCCCACGGGATGCAGTACCATCTGCGCTAACGGGCTTAACTTCTCTGTTCGGAATGGGAAGAGGTGAGCCCCGTTGCTATAACCACCTTAGATCTTGAGTATGCAGTGTTCAGTGATCAGTTGGCAGTAGCCTTTTTGATCCTTACTAAATGTCATACCTAATAAGTTGACATAATTGGAAAGTAAAAATATAAGAAAACACCTTGAGCAAGTAATTTTAAGCTTTAGGTTCTGCGCCCCCTCCAACTCTCCACCCTTTAGGGGGGAGCCGGAGGGGGGCCGCACTAAGCTATACGGATTATTAGTATCACTCGGCTATGACATTGCTGCCTTTACACCTGTGACCTATCAACGTGGTGGTCTCCCACGATCCTTTAAAGAAATCTCATCTTGTGGTGGGTTTCGCGCTTATATGCTTTCAGCGCTTATCCCTTCCGAACGTAGCTACCCAGCAGTGCTCCTGGCGGAACAACTGGTACACCAGAGGTTCGTCCAACTCGGTCCTCTCGTACTAGAGTCAGATCCACTCAAATTTCTAACGCCCACTGTAGATAGAGACCGAACTGTCTCACGACGTTCTGAACCCAGCTCGCGTGCCACTTTAATGGGCGAACAGCCCAACCCTTGGGACCTTCTCCAGCCCCAGGATGTGACGAGCCGACATCGAGGTGCCAAACCCCCCCGTCGATGTGAGCTCTTGGGGGAGATCAGCCTGTTATCCCCGGAGTACCTTTTATCCTTTGAGCGATGGCCCTTCCATGCGGAACCACCGGATCACTATGCTCTACTTTCGTACCTGATCGACCTGTATGTCTCTCAGTCAAGCTCCCTTATGCCATTGCACTCTACGCACGGTTACCAAGCGTGCTGAGGGAACCTTTAGAAGCCTCCGTTACTCTTTTGGAGGCGACCACCCCAGTCAAACTACCCACCAAGCACTGTCTCCCGACTGCGTCGGGATTAGGCTTCAAACAAGTAAAGGGTGGTATTTCAAGGATGACTCCACTACACCTGGCGATGCAGCTTCAAAGTCTCCCACCTATCCTACACATCACTTGTCCAAAGTCAATACTAAGCTATAGTAAAGGTTCACGGGGTCTTTTCGTCCCACAGCGGGTAATCGGCATCTTCACCGATACTACAATTTCACCGAGCTCATGGCTGAGACAGTGTCCAGATCGTTGCACCATTCGTGCAGGTCGGAACTTACCCGACAAGGAATTTCGCTACCTTAGGACCGTTATAGTTACGGCCGCCGTTTACTGGGGCTTCAATTCAATGCTTCCCCCGATTACTCGGGGTAACATCTCCTCTTAACCTTCCAGCACCGGGCAGGTGTCAGACCCTATACATCATCTTTCGATTTAGCAGAGTCCTGTGTTTTTGATAAACAGTCGCCTGGACCTCTTCACTGCGGCCCTGTATTGCTACAGGGCGACCTTTCTCCCGAAGTTACAGGTCAATTTTGCCTAGTTCCTTAGCCATGAATCTCTCGAGCACCTTAGAATTCTCATCCCAACTACCTGTGTCGGTTTGCGGTACGGGCTGCTTTACTCGCTTTTCTTGGAAGTCGATATTCAGGATTATCACCGCCGCCGAAGCTTTGGTGTACTATCGGGGTGTTACCACTCCCTTTAACGCACTATTCCGTCAGTGCGCACCTAATTCTCGCCTCCGTCACTTTTAACGCAAAGCAGGTACCAGAATATTAACTGGTTGTCCATCGACTACCCCTTTCGGGTTCGCCTTAGGTCCCGACTAACCCTCAGCTGATTAGCATAGCTGAGGAAACCTTAGTCTTTCGGTGTGCGGGTTTCTCGCCCGCATTATCGTTACTTATGCCTACATTTTCTTTTGTAACCGCTCCAGCATACCTCGCAGTACACCTTCAACGCTGTTACAATGCTCCCCTACCACTCTGTACTATTGTACAAAATCCATAGCTTCGGTAGTATGTTTATGCCCGATTATTATCCATGCCGAACCGCTCGACTAGTGAGCTGTTACGCACTCTTTAAATGAATGGCTGCTTCCAAGCCAACATCCTAGCTGTCTAAGCAGTTCAACCGCGTTTTTTCAACTTAACATACATTTGGGGACCTTAGCTGATGGTCTGGGTTCTTTCCCTCTCGGACATGGACCTTAGCACCCATGCCCTCACTGATCTACATCATTTTATAGCATTCGGAGTTTGTCAGGAATTGGTAGGCGGTGAAGCCCCCGCATCCAATCAGTAGCTCTACCTCTATAAAACTAATAAATCGCTGCACCTAAATGCATTTCGGGGAGTACGAGCTATTTCCGAGTTTGATTGGCCTTTCACCCCTACCCTCAGGTCATCCCAAGACTTTTCAACGTCAACGGGTTCGGTCCTCCACTATGTGTTACCACAGCTTCAACCTGCCCAAGGGTAGATCACACGGTTTCGCGTCTAACACTACCAACTATAATCGCCCTATTCAGACTCGCTTTCGCTACGGCTCCAGGTCTTAAACCCTTAACCTTGCTGGCAACGTTAACTCGTAGGCTCATTATGCAAAAGGCACGCCGTCACCCCTAAAGGCTCCGACCGCTTGTAAGCGTATGGTTTCAGGATCTATTTCACTCCCTTGTTCAGGGTTCTTTTCACCTTTCCCTCACGGTACTGGTTCACTATCGGTCTCTCAGGAGTATTTAGCCTTAGCGGATGGTCCCGCCAAATTCATACAGGGTTTCTCGTGCCCCGCACTACTCAGGATACCACTATGGTTTATGTTCTTTACCTATACCGGGCTATCACCGTCTATGGCCACTCTTTCCAAAGTGTTCTAGTTCATTACACAACCAATGTCGTGGTCCTACAACCCCATGCAGCCCGTAAGCTACATGGTTTGGGCTAATGCGCGTTCGCTCGCCGCTACTAGCGCAATCACTATTGTTTTCTTCTCCTCCGGGTACTTAGATGTTTCAGTTCTCCGGGTTCGCCTCCTTGCGGATAACATGTCTTCAACATGCTGGGTTGCCCCATTCGGATATCTGCGGATCAACCTGTATGTGCCAGTCCCCGCAGCTTTTCGCAGCTTATCACGTCCTTCATCGCCTCTGAGAGCCTAGGCATTCCCCATACGCCCTTATTTAGCTTATGTGCTTTTACCTAATATGCTCTTGCAAGTTATGAGTTCAGAGTTCAGAGTTATAAATAACTCCTATTCCTCCCTCAAAACTTAAAAATATAATTGCTCTATCTATAATTTACATTATAGAAATTTTTATGTTTCTCGTATTCTTATTTTCCAATATGTCAATGAACTTTCTACAATTATCAATTAGCAATTAACAATTACCAGTTTAAAAACTGATTATTGATCATTGTTTATTGATCATTGTGTGGTGGAGAATATCGGAGTCGAACCGATGACCTCCTGCGTGCAAGGCAGGCGCTCTAGCCAGCTGAGCTAATCCCCCGTTTTTTAAGTAGGCAGTGATCAGTATTCAGTAATCAGTCTTCACTGTACTTCGTACTGCTTAACTGCGTACTATAAACTGGTTTCCCAACTTCTAAAATTTCCTTTCAATATATACTCAATGAACTTCTTAACCTTGATCATTGTTAATTGATCATTGTTAATTGTATTCGTAGTCTCAGGCAGACTCCCCTCGTCTAACGCTCGGGATAAACTTCTCGTCTGTCTTCGACTCCTTATCAGTAGTCTCAGGCAGACTCGAACTGCCGACCTCTACATTATCAGTGTAGCGCTCTAACCAGCTGAGCTATGAGACTGCATTTAGATCTTAGACTTTAGATTTTAGACGTGAGATTTACAATCTCGCTCATCTCATATCTCAAATCTAATATCTCATATCTATTATTAATTAAATTGACAGGAATTAAGACCAAAAGAAGCTTCAAACTTCTTTTTCAAGGCTCCTTATGTCGTAATTGCGTTTTGCCTATTAAGAGGCAAAATCTCTAGAAAGGAGGTGTTCCAGCCGCACCTTCCGGTACGGCTACCTTGTTACGACTTAGCCCCAGTTACCAGTTTTACCCTAGGCGGCTCCTTGCGGTGACCGACTTCAGGTACCCCCAGCTTCCATGGCTTGACGGGCGGTGTGTACAAGGCCCGGGAACGTATTCACCGCATCATGGCTGATATGCGATTACTAGCGATTCCAGCTTCACGGAGTCGAGTTGCAGACTCCGATCCGAACTGTGATAGGGTTTATAGATTCGCTCCTGCTCGCGCAGTGGCTGCTCTCTGTCCCTACCATTGTAGCACGTGTGTGGCCCAGGACGTAAGGGCCGTGATGATTTGACGTCATCCCCACCTTCCTCACGGTTTGCACCGGCAGTCTTGTTAGAGTTCCCGACATGACTCGCTGGCAACTAACAACAGGGGTTGCGCTCGTTATAGGACTTAACCTGACACCTCACGGCACGAGCTGACGACAACCATGCAGCACCTTGTAATCTGCCCGAAGGAGGGGGTGTTTCCACCCCTGTCAGACTACATTTAAGCCCTGGTAAGGTTCCTCGCGTATCATCGAATTAAACCACATGCTCCACCGCTTGTGCGGGCCCCCGTCAATTCCTTTGAGTTTCATTCTTGCGAACGTACTCCCCAGGTGGGTTACTTATCACTTTCGCTTAGCCACTCAGATCTCAATTGATCCGAACAGCTAGTAACCATCGTTTACGGCGTAGACTACCAGGGTATCTAATCCTGTTCGCTACCTACGCTTTCGTCCATCAGCGTCAGTAAATTATTAGTGATCTGCCTTCGCAATCGGTATTCTATGTAATATCTATGCATTTCACCGCTACACTACATATTCTAACCACTTCATAATTACTCAAGGTTAACAGTTTCAATGGCAATTCTACAGTTGAGCTGCAGACTTTCACCACTGACTTATTAACCCGCCTGCGGACCCTTTAAACCCAATGATTCCGGATAACGCTTGGATCCTCCGTATTACCGCGGCTGCTGGCACGGAGTTAGCCGATCCTTATTCGTACGGTACCGTCAAGCTCCCTCACGAGGGAGTGTTTCTTCCCGTATAAAAGCAGTTTACAACCCATAGGGCAGTCTTCCTGCACGCGGCATGGCTGGATCAGGCTCTCGCCCATTGTCCAATATTCCTCACTGCTGCCTCCCGTAGGAGTCTGGTCCGTGTCTCAGTACCAGTGTGGGGGATCTCCCTCTCAGGACCCCTACCTATCAAAGTCATGGTAAGCCGTTACCTTACCATCTAACTAATAGGACGCATACTCATCTTTCACCGCCGAAGCTTTAATCATTCAAGTGATGCCACTAAATGATACCATGGGATATTAATCCGGGTTTCCCCGGGCTATGCCCCTGTAAAAGGTAGATTGTATACGCGTTACGCACCCGTGCGCCGGTCGTCAGCGGTGCAAGCACCCTGTTACCCCTCGACTTGCATGTGTTAAGCCTGCCGCTAGCGTTCATCCTGAGCCAGGATCAAACTCTTCATCGTTAAATCTTAAATAATGTAACAATTACTAAGGAATTCCTCTCTATCCTGAAACAAGTTCAGGATAAAGCTCAAAACGTTCTTCTAGTCTTAATTCTTATTTGCATTTGTTGTTTATAAAAACAACATACGCGCTGTCAATTCAATATGTCAATGAACTTACCCCCTCCGCCTTCGGCACCTCCCCCTAAAGGGTGAGGATCATTCCGTCTCCGGAAGAAGCATTCTTTGTTAAGATTAAAGGACTCGAACCTTTCTTTTATTACCCGTCCCGGGATCTTGTTTTCAGTATGTTTTGGTGAACTTGCCGGCCGTTTCAGGCGGGCTGCGCTCGTGTTCTAAGCGGCTGCAAATGTACAACCTTTTTTAAAACTCGCAAGAAAAAATTTTATTTTTTTCTTCGCCCCTCGAACTTGTTTAGTCACGAAAGCGGATGCAAACTTACAACCTTTTTCCAACACAAAACAAACAAAATTTTGATCTTTTTTTTAGAGAACTTTTGAAGGTTCAGGCTTCATTTTTTGCTAAAGCTTAGTAGTGAGACTTTAAAGCGGAGTGCAAACCTACAACCTTTTTCTAATCGTTTCCAAACAAAATTTCAAAATATTTTCAGAGAACTTTTTGCTTTGATCGCCCGTCTTTACTGGACTTACAACCCGAATCTAAACCCGTTGTTGTTTCTCAAAGCGGGTGCAAATATACGCCCGTTTTCCAATCCCGCAAGTTTCCACTTCAACTTTTTTAAGGTTTTTTTAAGCCTCTGCAGTAAGCTGTTGAAAATGACATTTTTGAGAGGGGTAATTTTTTCTTAAACTCTTTCAAAGTTTAGAACTTTGGAAGAGTTTGAAGGAGTTTGGTTAGGGCTTTTGGGCTAAAGCCCTGTCCTAACCGTTTATTCGTCCTCCGCCTGAAGGCGGAGTCTATTCAATATGTTCTTCATCTTGTCTTCCGCCTGAAAACAGAGGCTATTCTCTTTTTTTTCTCATGTTTTGGATCTCCTCTTTCCCCGCCTAAAGGCGGAGGCTATTAAATTCAAATCCTAATTTCGGTTTTTTCCTTTTCCATCCCCCGCCTGAAGGCAGGGGCTTTGAATGAGTTCCAAAAATGGCATTTTTGAGAGGTGTTTTTTGACCTTTTCCAAAGTTTAGAACTTTGGAAAAGGTTGGCAACGCTCCCTGCGTTAGCGGGTGAAGCGGCATCTTTTAAAGCGCTTGCATATAAGGCGCTTTAAAAATATAGCGGAACACGCGCCTTCTCGAGCCCTTGCGAGAGAAGGAACGCCCAAAAAGAAAAGACATAAATTCCAGAACCAACTTTTACAGGTTCATTAGGTGCTAAAGCGGTATAAACGAAGTAAATAAAAACCTGTACATCTAAAAGGTATTTCTCTTTTTTCAGTAATATTGTTATACCTTAAAAACCAGCTCCAATGAAAAACTTCTTCCCTGCCCTACTCCTCCTTATTGCTGTAACCATATCCTGCTCAAAGGATGACTCTCCAGAAGAACCGGACATTGTAAGTAAAGTTGAAATAAGCTTGAGCGTAAGTGACGTCAACAAAAATTCGGCAAAGGTGCAGGCCCAGATCACTTCTGATGTGTCTCCCGAGGAACTTGGCGTTTCCTGGGCAGCCGAAAACGAGGATTTCACGCATCAAAGCCTCACAGTAGCTCCCGAAGTGTCCACTACTCTTTCTAACCTTGTACCTAACACTAACTACTCGGTAAGGTTTTATGCAAAAAAGAACGGACAAATGTTTTACAGCCCCACCAAAACCTTTACTACCAAAAGCGCAGTGTATGACGGCAGCATTAAGTTGACCACCCAGGCTGAAGTTGAAAGTTTCGGTGAAAACGGCTACGAGGAAATAACCGGCTCCCTTGAAGTTACTGAAAATAATCCGGGGGATGTTACTTCCCTTGCTCCTCTAAAGGACCTTAAAAAGGTTTCCACTTTAAAGATCTACAGTGTATCTCAACTCGAAAACCTGGCGGGTCTTGAACAAATGGAAAGTTCCGGCAGTATAGTTATCATGGATAACAGCTCTCTTATACAGGTAGAAGCTCTCTCTAATATAACTTCTGATCTCATGTTCCTTTACTTTCATGATAATACGACCCTAAGCAGTTTAAAGGGCTTGGAGGGAATAAGTTTTGCTCAACAGGTGGAGTTCAAGAACAACCCTGCGTTGAAGAATTTCGAGGGACTAAATAACCTGACAGAGGTGCATGATCTAATTGTGGAAAACAACGGGCTGCAAAGTTTTGATGGCTTGGGTCTTCAAAAAGCAGAGGAGATCCAGATCACCACCAATAACTTTTTGTCATCCCTGACCGGGCTTGAGGATTTAAAAGTGGTTTCGATGCTCAACATTGACAATAACAAACTTCTTGCTAACCTGTCGGGCCTGGAAAACCTGGAGCAACTTAGCGGGCTAATTATTTACCACAATGTTGTCCTGCAAAACCTTGATGGCCTCTCAAATATAAAACCTGAAAGTTTTGAAGCCGGAATGATCTCTAATAACAGTAAACTGGCTGATTTCTGCGGAATTTCAAACCTCTATACGACGGTGGGAGCAGATGCTTTTGACATAAGCAACAACGCTTACAACCCTACTGCAATAGATTTTGAGGCTGGAAACTGCAGCAACAATTAAAAGTAATGTTTCGGATTTGGTGCGGCAGAAAAAGCAGAGGTTCTACAACGAGTAACCTGCCGGCGCATTAGCCGAACCGTATAACGGGAAGGAAAAGTTTAAGATTTCCGGTCACTCTTATTAGAAGAAGACCATTTGTTGGTAAGCTCCAGAAAATCAAAATCCAGGGCACTTGGCTGCTTCTGCAGCTGCTTGTTTTGAAATGCTCTTTGAAGTATGTCTTCTATAAGGTAATCTTCCTGGTTGTCCCGGGGTTGAAATTCCTCTTTTAAAGAAATATCGAAAAAACTCGCAGTGGTATTGTACCAAAAGGCGCGCCAGCCGCTTTTTAGATCCTTGACAAGTTCAAAGGCAGTCACGCCGGTTTGGCGATGGATCAATTTTACCAGGATCTGGCCTTCGGTATGGGTGAGCTTCTTAAGTTCGGCAGAGAACTGGTCTTCTATATAATTTTGAACGATCTTGGTGTACCTTTTTCGGTCCCGCCGCGATTTGATCTGGTCAAGCCTGCTGTTTAGCTCCACCAGTCTTTCTGATGCCAGTTTAGCATAGGGATATACTTTCAGGGTCTTACGTCTAAGGATCAGGTAGCGGTGCCTGTCGGCTGGAGAATCAAATTTCAGCCTTCCCAGGATCAAAACTTCATCCAGGTCTATATGCTTACGCGCAATAGAATCGCCTTCAATAAAAATATATTCCTTATCCTGTAAAGTGTCTTCCACCGGCAGGTTTTCCTGAGCTTTCAGAGAAAAGGCCGAAATCAAAAACAGTATCAGAAAGATGTTCTTCAAAAGTTTAATTTTTCGTGTGATGTCGCTAAAACCATTCCAAAAATACATTATAAAGAAATTGTCAGCTGCCTAAATCTTGCTAAATTCGTGCAAAACCTTTTAGAATGAGCAAAGACAGCATACTCAATGAAAAATCTATGGATTTTTTAGAGAAATACCTCAATAATGCCGCTCCCACAGGTTATGAATGGGAAGGTCAAAAGCTATGGATGAATTACCTGGAACCTTATGTAGACGAATTCATCACAGACACCTACGGTAGCGCCGTGGGCGTCATCAATCCCGAAGCAGAATACAAAGTAGTAATAGAAGGACATGCAGATGAGATCTCCTGGTACGTTAACTACATCACAGATGACGGACTCATCTACGTGATTCGCAACGGGGGCAGCGATCACCAGATTGCCGCTTCAAAAAGAGTAGATATACACACCAAAAACGGGATCGTAAAAGGGGTTTTTGGATGGCCCGCGATCCATACCCGCGATAAAGAAAAGGAACAGGCACCCAAACTCGACAATATTTCTATTGATGTTGGATGTTCTACTAAAGAAGAGGTAGAAGCTCTTGGAGTGCATGTTGGCTGCGTCATCACTTATCCCGATGAATTTTTTATCCTGAACAATGACAAGTTTGTGAGCCGTGCCCTGGATAACAGGATTGGTGGCTTTATGATTGCTGAAGTGGCGCGCCTGCTGAAGGAAAACAATAAAAAACTGCCTTTCGGGCTATACGTGACCAACTCTGTACAGGAGGAGATTGGCCTTCGCGGTGCCGAAATGATCACTCAACGTATCAAGCCTAATGTTGCGATCGTGACCGATGTTACTCACGACACCACTACTCCAATGATCGAGAAAAAGACTAACGGACTGACCAAAATAGGTGCCGGCCCGGTGATCACTTATGCTCCTGCTGTGCAAAACAGATTGAGAAGCCTGTTAATCGAGACTGCCGAAGAAAAAGAGATCCCTTTCCAAAGGGCTGCCTCTTCCCGCATGACAGGAACAGATACAGATGCTTTTGCTTACAGCAACGGCGGAGTGGCTTCGGCGCTTATTTCCCTGCCGCTGCGCTACATGCATACCACTGTTGAAATGGTACACCGCGAAGATGTGGAGAACGTGATCAAGCTTATTTACGAGAGCCTGCTGCAGCTCGAAGACGGCGAAACCTTCAGCTATTTTGAATAGCTTTTAAAAATGACATTTTTGAACCTCCCTTTCCCGGGAGGTTTTTTTTGTGCTCAACTTTCACATTTTTTTAAAAGCAGAAGCCGCACAGGGAACCTATCTTTAGGAAAAAGATTCCTATGTCCCTTTCTTCCGAAGAGGTAACCACTCTTATTACCAATCCAGATCAGGCTGCCGAAAGAGCCAATCTCAAATACGTTTCTGAAGCAGAACTGTGTATAGAACGCCGTAAAAAAGGCAAGGGCTACCAGTATTTGAAGAACGGGCAACCTGTAGCGTCTAAAAAGGACCTGGAACGCATTAAAAAACTAGTGATTCCACCGGCCTGGGAACAGGTGAAAATTTGTCCTTTTCCTAATGGTCACCTGCAGGTAATTGGCCGCGACTCTAAGCAAAGAAAGCAGTATATGTACCACCCTGACTGGACCGAATTCAGGAATCGCACAAAGTTCTACAAAATTGCCGCTTTTGGAAAGGTGTTACCAAAGATCAGGAAAAGGGTTGACGAGGACCTGGATCTTAGAGGAATGCCACAGCAAAAAGTATTGGCCCTCATCGTGAGGCTCATGGAAGAAACCCACATCAGGATTGGTAACGACACCTACGCCAGGCAGAACAAGTCATACGGATTGTCAACTTTGAGAAGCAGGCACGTACAGGTTTCCCGCGGAAAAATGAAATTCAATTTTATAGGCAAGAAAGGAAAAGAGCATTCGGTGAGCGTGAGGGACAGGAAGTTGATCAAACTGGTCAACCAATGCGAGGAAATACCCGGCTGGGAAGTTTTCAAATATATAGATGAAGAAGGAAATAAGAAGACCATCGACAGTGGCATGGTGAACCAATACATCCAGGCGGTAAGTGATGAGCTGTTTTCGGCCAAGGATTTTAGGACATGGAGCGCCACAAAGATCTTTTTTGAAACCTTGAGAGAAATAGGTTACGTGGAAGAGGAAAAGGAGAACAAAAGTAACATTTTAAAGGCCTATGATACTGCTGCGGAAGCCCTGGGCAACACCAGGAGCGTTTGCAGAAGCTACTACGTTCATCCTATGGTTGTAGAATTATATGAGACCGGCGACATTATACCCTACTTTCAAAAGGTGGAAAGGAAAAGGACTTCCAAACCGCATTTTTCGCAGACAGAGGAAGTCCTTCTTGAGATGATCAATGATTTTGAAATAGAACCGGATTGATACTTTTATTCCTCCTTCAGGTTATATAAGGGCTTCGGCCTTTATTTCCTCCACCACTTCAGGATTGAGTAAAGTAGAAATATCTCCCAGGTTAGAAGTGTCATTTGACGCGATCTTTCTTAAGATTCGTCTCATGATCTTTCCGCTTCGGGTCTTCGGAAGTCCGCTTACGAACTGGATCTTATCGGGTTTAGCAATTGGTCCTACTGTATCTGCCACCAGCTCCCTTATCTCCTGGCGAAGTTCTTCGGAAGCTTCAACGTTATCATAGAGGATCACATAGGCATAAAGGGCATTTCCTTTGACCTCATGCGGAAAACCTACTACCGCGCTCTCTACCACTCCTTCATGTTCATCAATGGCATTTTCTATGGTTGCAGTTCCCAGGTTATGTCCAGAAACAATAACAATATCATCGACCCTTCCGGTAATGCGATAGTTTCCTGAAGCATCGCGATACGAGCCATCACCGGTAAAGTACTTGCCTTTAAAGGCAGAGAAATAGACATCTTTGTAACGTTGATGATCTCCATAAATGGTTCTCGCAATTGAAGGCCAGGGGAATTTTATCGCCAGCCGCCCATCGGCATTCAATTTTTTTATCTCCTCTCCATTATCATCCATAAGTACCGGTTGCACTCCCGGTAAGGGTAAAGTTGCAAAAGTGGGACGGGTTGGTGTGATCCCTGCCAAAGGTGAGATCATAATGGCCCCGGTCTCGGTTTGCCACCAGGTGTCCACCACAGGACAATTTCCTTTTCCAATATTATCGTTATACCAGTGCCAGGCCTCTTCATTAATGGGTTCGCCCACGCTTCCAAGAACTTTCAGTGTAGAAAGATCATGCTTTTCCACAAATTTCAGGGGTTGCTTCGCGAGGGAACGAATGGCTGTTGGCGCCGTATAAAAATGGGTGACTTTCAACTTTTCACAGATCTCCCAAAACCTTCCGTAGTCGGGATAGCTGGGAATACCTTCAAACATTACCGTGGTTGCCCCGGCTGCGAGAGGACCGTATATAATATAGGAGTGGCCGGTGATCCAGCCAATATCGGCCGTACACCAATACACATCATTCCTGTCAAGCTGAAAAACATTTTCGAAGGTGTAGGTCGTACCCACCATATATCCGCCAACGGTATGCACCATCCCTTTAGGTCTTCCGGTAGAGCCCGAAGTATAAAGAATGAACAGCATATCTTCGGCATCCATACTCTCGGCGGGGCACTCCTGCTCCACCTTCTGCAGTTCCTCAAACCAAAATTTATCACGGCCCTGCTTCATGGAAGTTGGCTCCACGGTGCGGCGATATACAATGACATTTTCAATAGAAGGCGTATCCTCCAGGGCTTTATCGCAGATCTCTTTCAAATTCACCTTTTTGGAACCTCTGTAGACCTCGTTAGCGGTGATCAACATTTTACATTCGCGAGTCATTGATGCGACGGGCAATTGCCGAACTGGAAAATCCTGCAAAAACAATAGAATGTACGGCTCCAATCCTTGCGCAGGCAAGCATTGCGATGGCGAGCTCGGGGATCATTGGCATATAAAGACACACGCGATCGCCTTTTTTGATCCCGTTGTTCTTTAGTACGTTGGCAAAGCGCGAAACTTTTACGAACAGCTGCCTGTAAGTGATGTAGCGGGATTCCTCATCGGGGTCATTAGGTTCCCAAATAATGGCTGTCTTGTTGCCAAGCTTTTCGAGGTGCCTGTCAAGACAGTTTTCTGTGATGTTGAGTTTTCCTCCCTGGAACCACTTTACCTCGGGTTTCTCAAAATCCCATTCCAGGGTCTTGTCCCATTTCTTATGCCAGGTGAAGGTGTCGGCGATTTGGTCCCAGAAAGCTTCAGGATGTTTTACACTTTTCTTGTAAGCTTTCTTGTATTCTGCGAAGGTTTTTATCTGTAGATTTTCCATATTCTAAATTTAGAAAAAGCTTCTTCAAAAACAAACTGCCAATTAAAACTGATTTTCAACACTTTACCCAAAAACCTATTTATTTGGCAGCATTAGGTCCCGGCTCCTCATTTTATTTTTCCTGAAATCCTTATCTTTAAGGAAGAAGGAGTTTTGACCCTTCAGAAAAAATCAATTTCAAAAATTTATGGAATTTATTGATTATTACAAGGTGTTGGGACTCGACAAGAGTGCATCCAAAAATGATATAAAAAAGGCATATCGCAAACTTGCCCGAAAATATCATCCCGATCTTAACCCAAACGATAAAGAGGCTCAAAAGAAATTTCAGCAGGTCAATGAGGCTCACGAGGTTCTTATAGACCCTGAAAAGCGTAAAAAATACGACCAGTACGGCAAGGACTGGCAACATGCCGAGGAATTTGAAAAGGCGAGAGCTCAACAACAACATCAACGCCAGTACAGCGGTGGCGCAGGCGGTTTTGGCGGAGGCGCATCGGGCTTTGGTGGAGGCGGATTTGAAGGTGGCGATTTTTCTGAATTTTTCGAATCTATGTTTGGCGGGGCTGCCCGAGGAGGCCAGAGAAGAACCACCCGGTTTAGAGGCCAGGATTTCAACGCCGAACTGCAGGTGAACCTTACCGATATTTATAAAACCCAAAAACAGACCCTAACGGTCAACGGGAAAAATATAAGGCTAACGATTCCTGCCGGAGTGGAAAACGGACAGACGATCAAGATCAAAGGTTATGGAGGCGAAGGTGTCAACGGTGGCCCAAACGGAGACCTGCTTATCACTTTTGTCGTCAACAACAATACAGGCTTTAAGCGGGAAGGGAAAGATCTTTTTAAAAGGGTTGATCTCGATGTGTTCACAGCTGCTCTGGGAGGCGAGATAACTGTAGACACTTTTGACGGGAAGGCAAAACTCACCGTAAAACCTGAAACTCAAAACGGCACCAGGGTCAAGTTAAAAGGAAAGGGATTTCCCGTTTATAAAAAAGAAGGCCATTACGGCGATCTCTACATCACCTACAACCTGAAACTTCCCACAGGATTAAGCGCGAAAGAAAAAGAACTGCTCCAGGAACTACAAAAACTAAGAAAACATGGATCCTAAAGAATATATATTAATATCTGAATTCTGCGATTCTCATGAGATCCAGTACTCATTCATCGATTCTCTTACCGAATTTGGGCTGCTCGAGATCACTGTGATTGAAAATGATAGATATGTAGCGCCGGAACAGGTGCGGGAACTGGAAAAGATAATGCGGCTGCACTACGATCTCGAGATCAACCTGCAGGGCATTGATGCCATTAATAATCTTCTTGACCGGGTTTCAGAACTTCAGGAAAGGGTGAATTTCCTGGAAAACAGGATAAGACGTTTTGAAGAATAAAAAAAGCCGGAAAGACATCCGGCTTCTTTAGCGGAAAAAATCTTAGAAGTTGTTATAGGTAAGGGAGATGTAATACTGCTGTCCAATGTGTCCGGTACCATAGGCAGTAAAATATTCCTCCCCTCCAATATTGGTCGCGCCGGCCTTGAGCATTGATTTTATCGCAGGCAGTTTATAACTTACCTGTGCATCTACGACAGAATAGGCAGGCACTTTCCCATCGGCAAAACTGGACTGCCAGAAATAGGTGTCACTCCAGCGATAGTTTATCTTAAAGCCCAGATTTTCTGTCACATCTGTATTGCCAAAAGATAGTTTCACCTTATGCTTCGGGGTGTTGAAGCTTGTTCTGAAATCGGGTGCCGAAGCCTGGTCGAAGTCTTCTTCGGCATAAGTGTAGTTAGCTTCAAGATCATAGCTCTCAAAGATCTTGGTGGTAAGTCCTAAGGAGGCTCCAAAAGATTTTACATCGGCAGGCGAATTGGTATAGGTTTGGAAGGCCTTATAATCACCCTGCTGCAGCGCGAGCAACGAAAGGGAATTGTCACCAACCTCCCCATACAATGGCACCAGCACAGTCTCGTTGGAAATAAAATCTTTGTAAATGTTGTAGTACGCATTGAGGTCCAGGATGAAATCTCCCAGCCTTCCCCTGTAGCCGGCTTCCAGGGCAGTTACTTTTTCGGGTTTTACAATATCAACATCAGCCGAGGCAGGAGCGCCTGTTTGCACAGAGGCCAGGGAAAAAGCGTTTTCATAGGCGTCCCGGCCGGAGATGGTCGCATCTGGGCTGCCGGTTGCAGCTGCCCCTGCTCCACTCACCGGAAAGGTTCTTACATACCGGTCGAGATTTTCTTCAGCCGATCCTACCAGGATCGCCCTTCCCACATCCAGCCCAATGAAAAGATCCTGCGTAGTCGGGTACCTGAACCCGGTTTGCACCGATGCCCTGAAATTATGTTCCCGATTCATTCCGGCCGTATAACCAATAGATAAGCGCGGCGAAAGATTGCCTTCAAAAAGTTCAGATTTATCATATCTCAGGGAACCGGTCAATTTCAGGCGTTCCGCAAGCAGTTTCTTCTGAAGCTGGGTGTAGAAGCCATATTCTGAATAGGTAATTGGTCCGTCAAAATCGGTGAAAATTGTTCCGTAAGAATTCAGGCGGTATTGACGGTAAGAGCCTCCTACCTGGACTTCAGCCACATCTCCTGTGAGGTGGGTAAGGTTGTAATTTGCATCTGCATGTCTTAACTGTGAGGCATCTCTAAATTGGGAGCCTTCGGCAAGATCTGAATTTGAGGTTACATTATTAAATGCCTGCTCAAATTCGGGAGTACCCGGTTGTAACCTGTTGCGATCTGCATACTGCCGGGCCATGGCATGTGCCTCTTCAGAAGAGAGCCCCTGGGAAGCAGCCTGGATGTAGGCTCCCGCATATTCGCCAAACCATTGTTGATCTGAGCTCCACAGCCGGTTTACGTTGATCCCGGTGAAGCGGATGTCATAAGAATCACCTGCATCTTCATCTGTAATGTACGCGCGGGCGAAGAAATTATCATTCCTGATCTCAAGCTTGTGCTGCTGCAGGAAAAAATCGTTGAGGGAATAGCGGTTTGCTCCCTGATATATGGTGGTTCCCATGCCGGCTTTTCCCAGGTAGCTGATCTCGAGATCATCGGCAAAAGGCCGGTAATGCAGCGCAACATCAAATTTCACGCTTTCGGCGTTGTAATCTGTGAGGGCAGATTCTGCATACCCGGTACGGCTAACCGCCTCATTTGGCAAGAGGTTCTCAGATCCCGGCGGGATGAGTCCGGCGGCGGCAAGTGCATCTCCTACTCCTCTAATATTGGTGCTTACCTCGTCTCCATAAACATTAAGCCCGTCATAGTTGGGATCATTTCTGGTCCTGCCTGGATGGAGCACATCTTCCCTGCTCACCGCATACCAATCGGTTCCCTTGAGGTATGAAAAATTGGCTTTTGCGGCGAATTTTTCTGAAAATTTGTAGGCCACCCGCACTCCCAGATCGTAAACGGGATTTGTTCCCGCCGCCTCCTGCTGCGTCCAGCCTTGCTTATAATAGGCACTGATTCCCGGGAAATCAAAAGGATTTTTACTGGTCATGAAAAGAATTCCGTTGAAGGCGTTAGCTCCATAGAGTGCCGACGATGCTCCAGGCAATAATTCAATGCTGAAGACATCCAGTTCTGTCATTCCCAAAAGGTTTCCGAGGACAAAATTGAGTGCGGGCGAGGAATTATCCATTCCGTCGACCAGCTGCACAAACCTCGTGTTGGCAAAAGTGGCAAATCCGCGAGTGTTTACCGACTGAAAGGTGAGACTGTTGGTGTTGATATCTACTCCCTTCAAATTTTCCAGCCCGCCGTAAAAAGAGGCCGAAGGAGTATTTGTAATTTCTTTGATCCCAAAGCGCTCAATGGTGACCGGAGATTCAAAAATACGTTCGGGCGTTCTTGATGCCGAAACCACGATCTCATCTAAAGCCGTTCCTTCCACAAGCGTTATATTGACCACCTGATCTTGCGAATCTATATTCACCACCTGACTTTCATAGCCCACACTGCTAAACTGGATGACGAATGGCGGATCCTGGGTGGCGGTAAGTGCAAACTTTCCGTCAAAATCTGTTATAGTTCCTTGTGAAGTCCCCGAGACTACGATATTCACCCCGGGTACCGGCTGATTTTTGCTGTCCACCACCTTTCCGGTGACGGTTGTTTGTGAATGAACATAGGCAGAAAGCAAAAAACAAAAACATAAAAAAAACCCCCTCATAATTTCTAAGTTGTTGATTAGCTATCTCTAATATACATAATTTATCAAACCATTAACATTGATTAACACTAATCTCTCAATTGGACTTTTGCTCTTCGGTTCCAAAAGTGGGCATTTCTTATTACCTTTAAAATGAAAGTTTGAACCAAAACCACCTTTTATGAAACTACTTCTTTCGGGCCTGTTCCTTTTCTTTTTCACCGCCACCTGCAGCAATGCTACACAAACAGATAAAATGGAAGTAACCGGAACCATAGCACAACAGGGCATGACCTCTTACCAGTATGGTACGCATACCCTTACTAACGATGACACCTTTTATGCACTCAAGAGTGAAAAGGTGAAGCTTGATGATTACCTGGACCAGACGGTGACAATTGTGGCCAAAAAGATCCCGGGATATCCATTAGAAGGTGGTCCCGAGTACTTGATGGTGCTGGAAGTAAAGGGAAATTAGAAGTACGAGGTTAGAAGTACGAGATTAGCAGTACGAAGGAAGAAGGGTCCAAAAATGCCATTTTTGAAACCTAATAAAAAAGGAGCCTTTGTGTAAAAGCTCCTTTAAAACCTTGTTGTGTTCAGGCTTAAGAATTCTTCTCGAGATATTCCTTTACGTTATATTCAATGCGCTCTTCAATATTTGAAATATCGGCTTTGATGAAGGTCTCCCCGGTGATCTGCTCATAGAGTTCAATATACCGGTCTGACACAGATTGAATGTACTCCTCGCTCATTTCAGGAATTTGCTGGCCTTCTTTTCCCTGGAAACCATTTTCTATAAGCCATTGCCGCACAAACTCCTTTGATAACTGCTTCTGCGGAATGCCGTCTCTAAGTCTGTCCAGATAACCTTCGGCATAAAAATAACGCGAAGAATCGGGGGTATGGATCTCGTCGATGAGCACAATCTCGCCCTCTTTCGTCTTGCCAAATTCATATTTGGTATCCACGAGGATCAGGCCGTTGTCTTTGGCTAGCTCACTTCCGCGGAGGAAAAGTTTGCGGGTGTAGGCCTCCAGGGCGTTGTAATCTTCTTCGGAAACCAAACCTTTTTCAAGGATCTCTTCTCTCGAAATATCCATATCGTGTTCCCCTGATGCCGCCTTGGTGGTCGGGGTAATTATTGGCACCTTAAAAGCTTCATTTTCTCTCATCCCTTCCGGCATTTTAACCCCGCTCAAACTTCGTTTCCCGTTGGCGTATTCTCTTGCGGCATGCCCCACCAGGTAACCTCTTATCACCATTTCTACCTTAAAAGGTTCGCAGTTTTTGCCCACGGCCACATTAGGATCGGGGGTTGCCTCCAGCCAGTTGGGAACGATATCTTCGGTCTCCTTCATCATTTTCGTCGCCAGCTGATTAAGGATCTGCCCCTTGTAAGGAATTCCTTTTGGCATTACCACATCAAAAGCCGAAAGCCTGTCGGTCACGATCATCACCAGTTTGTCATTTTCGAGCGTATAAACTTCCCTCACCTTACCTTTATAAACAGATTTTTGGCCCGGGAATTTGAAATTGGTACTTGTTAAGGTATTCATGTTTTCAATAACTTTTAAAGTTGAAGATCCCTGGAACGGGATCTTAAAAAGGTTTTTATTCGGCTGTTTCTATGCGCTTATAGGCGGCAATAATGTCTTTCACCAGCTTGTGCCTAATCACATCCTTGTCGTCGAGGTGAAGAATGCCCACGCCTTTTACGTCCTGCAATACGAGTATGGCTTCTTTAAGACCCGATACCACGCGCTGCGGAAGATCGATTTGTCCCGGGTCACCGGTCACCATGAATTTCGCGTTTTTCCCCATTCGGGTGAGGAACATCTTCATTTGAGCATGGGTGGTATTCTGCGCCTCATCAAGAATAACGAAGGCATTATCGAGGGTGCGTCCCCTCATGAAAGCTAAAGGGGCGATCTGGATCGTTCCTTTTTCAATAAAACTTTCAAGTCTTTCATGCGGGATCATGTCGCGAAGCGCGTCATATAACGGCTGCATGTAAGGATCAAGTTTTTCCTTGAGATCGCCGGGAAGGAAACCGAGGTTCTCCCCTGCTTCTACGGCCGGCCGCGTAAGAATGATCCTGCGCACCTGTTTTTCTTTGAGTGCTTTCACTGCTAAAGCTACGCCGGTATAGGTTTTTCCCGTTCCCGCAGGTCCAATAGCGAAGACCATGTCATTCTTTTGCATGAGGTCTACCAGCCTGCGTTGATTGGCAGTCTGCGGCCTAATGAGCCTGCCGCTTACCCCGTGCACCAGCACTTCCCCACTCTCATTGGAGGTGTCGTAATCTTCACGTTTTTCGCTGGTGAGCACCCTTTCCATGGTGTTCTCATCCAGTTTATTGAACTTTCCGTAGTGATCAATGAGCATATTAAATCTCCTGTCAAACTCCTCGAGCAGCTCTTCATCTCCATAGATCTTGAGCTTGTTTCCACGGGCTACAATTTTTAACTTCGGAAAATATTTCTTTAGCAGTTCTATGTGCGCATTATGTTCCCCAAAAAATTCCCGCGGATTAATTTCTGAAAGTTCAATAATAAGTTCGTTCAAAAGCAGCTGGATTAAATTTAAAAAATGTCCTAATTATCTTTAGATTTGCAATACAAACTTAGCAAATTAAAAGCTTTAAGTTAACAAAAAATATCCGAAGAATTGCCCATGTCTATCATTACCCTGACTACAGATTTTGGAGAGAAAGATCATTTTGCAGGGGCAGTTAAAGGAGCCATTTATTCTGAATTACCCACGGCTAAGATCGTGGATATCTCTCACTCTATCGCCCCTTTTCACATTGCTGAAGCCTCTTACATCATCAGGAATGCATACAAGAGCTTTCCCGAAGGCAGCATTCACATTATAGGCGTAGATTCTGAACTTACTCCCGAAAATAAGCATATCGCACTTAAGCTCGACGGCCACTTCTTTATTTGTGCCAACAACGGGATACTTTCGTTGATCGCTTCAGAATATAAACCCGAAAAGATCGTGGAGATCAATATCCACGACAAGGTGGAAAGCAATTTCCCTGTGCTCGACGTTTTTGTGAAAGTGGCGGGACACCTGGCACGTGGCGGCACCCTGGAGGTGATTGGCAAAAGCATTCCCGATATTAAACAGATCAAGGAGATGGAACCTTTCTTCAACAGCGAGCAAAATCAAATTAGGGGCAGCGTTATTTATATCGACAATTACGGCAACGTAGTGACCAATATTTCCAAAAAGCTGTTCGACAAGGCAGGGAAAGGACGAAAGTTTACCATGCGCACGAGAACTGCCACTTTTGACGAGATACATCACACTTACAGCGATGCGATCAATTTTGACACAGACCAGCTGCACCGCGAGGACGGGAAGAAACTGGCAATCTTTAATTCCGGCGGATTCATTGAGCTGGCGATCTATAAGAGCAATCCCAGCACCGTGGGCAGCGCAGCAACCCTGTTTGGACTTGAATGGAGAGATACGGTGACGATCACCTTTGAGAATTAAAAGAACATAGAAAAGAGAAAAGAGAACATAGACTAAAAATTAATGTTGTTGTTCATTGTTCATTGATAACTGATAATTGGATATGATAAGAATAGTCAAAATGACTTTTGAAGAAGCTGAAGTTGAGAACTTTCAGAAGTTATTTGAGAAGAATAGAGAAAAAATAAGAGGTTTCGAAGGCTGTAACTTTCTGGAACTTTACAGGGATAAAAACAATAATAATATCTTTTTCACGTACAGTTACTGGGAAGATGAGCTGGCGCTGGAAAACTACCGCACTTCTGCCCTTTTCATGGAAGTTTGGAGCAACACTAAGAAGATGTTCGCGGGAAAACCCGAAGCCTGGAGTGTAGACAAGATGTGGAGTTCGGGTAGTTGACGGTTGCCCGTTGCAAGATGCAAGTTGCAATTTTCGTTTTACCCCTGTCCTAAAGCCTGCCTGCCGGTAGGCAGGGGAACCGAAAATTTTAATCTCTGGATTTTAGGGGATAAAAGCCTGGAATTTGGAATTTGGTGCTTTTGTAAAATAAACGATATACAATAGAAATTATACAAGAAACAGGTGTTTGCAGTTTTAAATAAAGAAATAAATTCCTTTTTTGCCTCCCCGATAGGTTACCTTGTGATTGGCCTGTTTTTGGTGCTCAACGGCCTGTTCTTATGGGTTTTCAAAGGAACGTACAACATCTTCGACAACGGCTTTGCCAACCTCTCCCCGTTTTTCACCCTCGCGCCCTGGATCTTTCTTTTTTTAATTCCGGCGATCACCATGAAAAGCTTTTCTGAAGAGATACGGCAGGGCACCCTTGAACTCCTGCTCAGCAAGCCTCTCTCCCACTGGCAACTGGTACTGGGAAAGTTTTTTGGCGCCCTGGTTCTGGTAATAATGGCCCTCATTCCCACTTTACTTTACGTCATTACGATCTACTATCTTGGCAAACCGGCTGGAAATCTTGATTACGGGGTCATCATTGGCTCCTACTTCGGGCTTGTTTTTCTTGGCAGCTGCTACACCGCCATTGGGATCTTCGCGTCCATACTTTCGCCGAACCAGATCGTCTCCTTTATTCTGGCGGTTTTCCTGTGCTTTATCAGCTATTTCGCCTTTGACGCGCTGGCCGATCTCAACCTGTTTAGTATTGGAGCTTTTGGCGCCGAAGATCTGGGCATCAGTTCTCATTACGAGAGCATCAGTCGCGGCGTGATTGACACCAGGGACCTGGTTTATTTCGTCACTTTTACGATCTTTTTCCTGGCCCTTACAAAATTCAGCTTAAGCAGTAAAAAAGAATCCTGATGCGCACAAAAAACAATCTCATCAAAGGCCTGGTTCTTTTTGCATTTTTGCTGCTTCTCAATGTGGTCTCCTATTTCGCTTATGAAAGATTTGACCTCACCGTTGACAAAAGGTACACGCTTTCTGCAGCTGCGGAAAATATCATCGACAAAGCAGAGCAACCCGTCATCATAGATGTGTTCCTAAAAGGGGATTTTCCACCGGAATTCAGGAGACTTCAAACCGAAACCCGGCAGCTGCTGGAGGAATTTGCTTCGGAAAATTCCAACATCAAATTCAGTTTTGTTGATCCGCTGGAAGACGGCGGCGATGCGCAGGAGATCGCCACCCGTTTCTATGAAATGGGAATGACGCCGGCCCGTATCAACGTGGTGGAAAACGGAAGAAGCAGCGAAGCCATCATCTTTCCCTGGGCGATGGTCAACTACGGAAATAAAACTGTGAGTGTGCCCCTGCTGAAGAATACCATTGGCGCCACTACCGAAGAGCGCGTGGAAAATTCTGTGCAGCAACTGGAGTATGCCTTTGCCGATGCTTTGGCAAAAGTTGTGGAGCCGCGAAAGAAAAAGGTAGCCGTGATGCGCGGCAACGGCGAACTCAGCGACGCCCGCCTGGCCGACTTTATCAAGAGCATCCAAAAATACTATTTTACAGCCCCTTTTGTTTTAGACTCTGTTGCAACCAGTCCGCAAAAAACACTGGAACAGCTCAAGGAATACGACCTGGTGATAGAAGCCAAACCCACTCAAGCTTACACCGAAGAAGAAAAATACGTGTTGGACCAGCACCTCATGAACGGCGGCAAACAGCTATGGCTGGTAGAACACGTGGCCATGGAAACCGACAGTCTTTTTACCGGCGCCGGCAGCGCTTTTGCCCTGCCCCGTGACCTAAACCTTGGAGATTTCTTCTTCAAATACGGGCTGAGAATAAATCCTTTCCTGGTGAAAGATCTCTATTCTGCACCTATCGTGCTCGCCAGCGGCAGCGGCAACAATACGCAGTTCAACCCTTACCCCTGGCCGTATTTTCCGCTGAGCAGCTCTACAAACGAACACCCCATTGTTAACAACATTGAGGCGGTAAAATTTGAATACGCCAGCCCCATTGACACCCTCGCCAATGGTCTCAAAAAGACCATTTTATTGAGCTCTTCCCCAAAAACCGAGGTGGAAGGACTTCCGCGGGAGATTAGTCTGGACCTGCTAAATCAGCCGCCAAATCTTTCTGAATACACTGCGGGAGAACAGCCGCTCGCGGTACTGCTGGAAGGGGAATTTTCTTCCGTCTATAAGAACCGGGTGAAACCTATTAAGCTTCCGCAGTCAGTAGATCAAAGCCAACCGACAAAAATGTTGGTGATCTCAGATGGGGATGTGGCGAAGAATCAGCTGCAGCAGGGGCAACCGTTGGAACTGGGCTTTGACCGCTACACCGGCACCACCTACGGAAATAAGGAATTTCTGCTGAACGCGGTGAACTACCTGCTGGATGATTCCGGGCTCATCAACATCAGGTCGAGAGAAGTTAGCATCGCCTTTTTGGACCTTCCGAAAGTGGAAGAAAAAAGAACTTTTTGGCAGGTGATCAACCTGCTGCTGCCATTGGTGCTCCTTGGCCTCTTCGCGGGAATTTTCTTCTTCTTGAGACGAAAGAAGTATGTTTGGAAATAGATAGCGGATCTGGAAGAATCGTGATTGGTGATTAGTGATGTGAATTATTTGATCTTCCCTAAAATTTCTTCTCCCAAGATGTCATTCTAGACACCTCTTTTAAACTAGTTTTTCAATATTAAATGGAGAAGACTTCTGATATCCTTTTTAGACCTGAGAACGCTTTTCAATTTCCCTCAAATTGTAATCAAAATATACTTTTTTTGGTCCCCTCCCGGGAGGGGTGTCCGCAGGACGGGGTGGGGAAATCCTCTCCAGGAGGTCGCCTGTTCCGAAAAAGGTTCGGGATGACCGCAGGCCTGTCTGCCGGTCGGCAGGACGGGGTGGGGAAATCGGCTGCATTGTTGCTCTCAAAAAATGTCATTTTCAACACCTCTGCCAAGCTTCCAACACAAATTTGAATCAGAAGGATTCGCATGTTTATAGACTAAAAATACCACCGAAAGATACGACCCCATCGGGGTCGAATAGCACTTACCAATATAGCTATAATACCAGGATGAATTCTTCAGAAAGAACATCCGCGTGATCGGTAGCAAAAACATCAACCTTAATTTGCAACCAAAAATTCTTTTGCGGCAGATTTCCGCAGAAAAAAAGAATTTGAATCCGAAGGATTCATATTCTTATAGAGATCAAATTACAACCAATAATCATTCGACCCCGACGGGGTCGTATTTTTAACTTGATATCATATTCTATAAAGATGTCATCCCTTCGGGATGTAGACATAAATCGCTACGCTGCCGGAATATAAACAGGAGCGCAATTAATCGCGCTCCTAACGACCAAAGAACCGGAAAGGAACAACAACATCAGTGCATCGGTGGCTAAAAAAATTTTGAATCCTGAATTTTGAACCCGGAATTTCTTTCCCTTCACTTCCGAAGAAACAAAAACATCAGTGCATCAGTGGCTTCAAAAACAACAGCCTCCAAAATGCCATTTCTGAACCCGAATCCCTTTCCCGTGGATCCGTTCGAAAAACAAAATTTTGAATCAGAAGGATTCGCATGTTTATAGAATGAAAATACGTACCGAAAGAATACGACCCCATCGGGGTCGAATAGGCATGCTTACCAATTGCTATAAAAATATCATCCCTTCAGGATGAATTCTTCAGAAAGAACATTAGTGCATTGGTGGCTTAAATTAAACGTCCTCCAAAAATGCCCTTTTTGACAGCTCTTTTTCAACCAGACCTGCAAGGTCTTTTTTTCACCTGGTAGGTCTGAAGAAGAATACTGGTCACTTTTTCAGACCTACGAGGTTGTAAAAACCTCGCAGGTCTACAGCTTAAAATGCTCTTTTTGGTACCTCTTCTAAACCTTGATTTTTTTAACCCGGTAATTTTCAACTGCAACAGGCAATATTACAGCATCACTTCATCACTCCGTCACAGCTTTTTTGACACCCCATCTCAACCTTGAATATTGAACCCGAAATTTTGAATCTACAGATTTATTAACAATCCTTCAGAAATATCATTTTTAAAAACCTGTTTTTCAGGATCTTGAATCACTAAACCTCGGTTTTTCTGTTAATAAAAAGTAAGAAGGCCTACCCCTATTTTTCAACGATTAAGATATATTTGTATCTGGATTAACTTATTATCAAGCCAATGAAATTTATTGTATCAAGCACTTATTTGCTGAAACAGCTACAAATACTCGGGGGAGTGATCAACAACAACAACACGCTTCCTATTCTGGATAACTTTCTTTTTGAACTTAACCAGGATGAATTGACCGTCTCGGCATCAGACCTGGAGACTACCATGTCTGCAAAACTTAATGTAGAATCAGAATCTGAAGGAAAGATCGCAGTGCCCGCACGTTTGCTGCTGGAGACTTTGAAGACTTTTCCTGAGCAGCCGCTGACGTTTGTAGTTGAGGACAATAACACCATTGAATTGAGCTCTAACCATGGGAAATACGCGCTTGCTTATGCGGGTGGCGAAGAATTCCCTAAGGCTGTGGCGCTTGAAGAACCAAGCAGCACTACCATCCAGGGCGATGTTTTGGCGACTGCTATTAGCAAGACCATTTTTGCTTCGGGTAATGACGACTTAAGGCCGGTGATGAGCGGGGTTTTCTTCCAGTTCACGCCAGACCACCTGACTTTTGTGGCTACAGATGCTCATAAGCTGGTAAAATATTCCCGAAATGACATTTCTGCGTCTCAGACTGCGGAATTCATCATGCCGAAAAAACCGCTGAACCTTCTGAAAGGAATTCTTTCAGGATCAGACAGCGAGGTGACCATCGAGTATAACGATTCGAACGCCCGCTTTACTTTTGAAGATACCACGCTGGTTTGTAGATTGATCGACGGAAAATATCCAAACTACGAAGCGGTAATTCCGAAGGAAAATCCTAACAAACTGGTGATTGACCGCGGACAGTTCTTAAGCTCTGTAAAAAGGGTTTCTATCTTCTCGAACAAGACCACGCACCAGGTGCGTTTGAAGATCGCCGGAGCGGAATTAAATATTTCTGCGGAAGATGTGGACTACAGCAACAAAGCCGAAGAGCGTCTGACCTGTTCTTACCAGGGCGACGATATGCAGATTGGCTTCAACTCCCGTTTCCTTACCGAAATGCTTTCTAACCTGAATGCAAATGAGGTACAACTGGAAATGAGCCTGCCAAACCGCGCCGGAATCCTTACTCCTGTTGACGGACTCGACGAAGGAGAAAAAGTGACCATGCTGGTGATGCCGGTGATGTTAAACAGCTAAAGCTGTTTAGACCGCTGCGCTTTTAGATATTAGATTTTAGATCGCCACCTACGGTGGCTGTTAGATAAAAAAGACCTTTGAAAATGACATTTTTCAAAGGTCTTTTAGTTTTACCCCTAAATCCCCTAAAGGGGACTTGTGGTTTTCAAATTTCATACTTTCCGTCCCCTCCGGGGAGGGGTGCCTGAAAGGCGGGGTGGGATTTCTCGATTGAGGAATCCTGTCCCGATATTTTTTCGGGATGTCCGCAGGCCTGCCTGCCGGTAGGCAGGACGGGTGGGAAACATTCTAACCTCCCATTTCTACCTTCTAACTTCGTACTTCTAACTTCTTATTTGAGGATTCGTATTGTCAAAGGATAAGACGGAATATCCCCGTCGTTTACTTTTATCGCATTCACAATAGGAAAAACAATGGAGATGATCCCGATACCTATCAGCAGGAATATTCCCAAACCGAACAGGGCGATCAAAGGAATTGACACTATGGAATAGATGAACAGGGACATCTGGAAATTGAGTACCATTCTGCCATGAGTGTCCATTCCCAACACCTTTTCCTTTTGGGTGAGCCAGATTATAAGCGGAACGATGAATCCGCCAAAGCCCGTTACCAGGTTCAAAAGTTGACTAAGGTGGGTCAACATTAGTAACTGTTTGTCCTCTCTCATGATGGTTGCATTTGAATAATCCATTTTGATTTGATTGATGATTATGTTCAAATATACGCTTTTATATAGTACTATGCTATAAAAGATAGTGAATTTTTTGTTGCAGGTGGCAATTTCAACCTGTGAGAAACCGTTTTTCATTACCGGTCTTTGCGAACCCGCATCCCGGCCGGCAAGGGATTCAAACCGGCGACTGAAGCAATCTCCTCCTTCAGAAGTAGATCTAATGTTGACATAGTGCGTCTAATCCCTACCGTGAACTTGCCGCGGTCGGGCTGTCCCCTCCCTCGCAATGACGATTTTAAGATGGTTTTTCTGAGCAGTTGTTCATCACAGCATCACTTCGTCACACCGTTAGTCCATCACTCCATCAGAACTCACAACTTCGTACTTCTAACATCATTTCGTTACTTTTGCAGCATGAAACTGAACGACAACATCGTTGCCCTCGCAACTCCATCAGGAGCGGGAGCAATTGCCATCATCCGTATTTCGGGTCCCGATGCCATTCATCTTGTAGCGCCTGTTTTTAAAGCGAAGAGCAGGAAAGATCTGCGGGAGCAGCATACTCACACGCTGCACCTGGGGAATATCATTGACGGTGAACGTATTCTGGATGAAGTCCTGGTTTCAGTTTTCCACGGACCAAAGTCTTACACCGGTGAAAATACCATCGAGATCTCCTGTCACGGCAGCCCCTACATTCAGCAGGAGATCATTCAGCTGTTGATCAGGAAGGGATGTCGCGCTGCCGAAGCCGGGGAATTTACTCTGCGCGCCTTTCTTAACGGAAAAATGGATCTTAGTCAGGCAGAGGCCGTGGCCGATTTGATCTCTTCGGAAAACCAGGCGAGCCACCAGATGGCCATGCAACAAATGCGCGGCGGATTCTCCAACGAGATCCAGAAGCTGCGGCAGGAGCTGCTGAATTTCGCTTCTCTCATCGAACTGGAACTCGACTTCGCCGAAGAAGACGTGGAATTCGCCAACCGCGATGAGTTCAGGAAGCTGGTAAGCCGGATTCAGAATGTACTGAAAAGGCTAATCGATTCCTTTGCCGTGGGCAACGTCTTAAAAAACGGAATTCCCGTAGCCATTGTTGGCGAACCCAACGTGGGAAAATCCACGCTCTTAAATGCCCTTTTAAACGAGGAACGTGCCATTGTTTCAGAGATTGCCGGAACAACGCGCGACACCATTGAAGACGAGATCTCCATTGGCGGCGTGGGCTTCAGGTTCATCGATACCGCGGGGATCAGGGAGACCAAAGATGTGGTGGAAAGCATCGGGATCAAAAGGACCTTTGAGAAGATCTCTCAAGCGCAGGTTGTGCTTTATCTGTTTGATGCTTCAACTCCCTCATCCCCCTCTGCCTCCGGCATCTCCCCCAAAGGGGGAGACTATGCTCAGGTCAGAGTTGAAATTGAAAAGATTAAAAATAAATTTCCTCAAAAACCTGCTTATATTGGCCAATAAAGTAGATCATCTGAATGACGAGAATTAGAAAATCTCAGATCTCAGATCTCGAAGATCTCAATACTATCTCTGCCAAGACAGGAAAAGGTGTCGAAGATCTGCAGCAAAAACTGCTGGAATTCGTCAACACCGGGGAACTGCGCAACAACAACACCATCGTCACCAACACCCGGCATTACAATGCCCTTTTAAGCGCCCTGGAAGAGATCAACAAGGTACAGGATGGATTGAACAATGACCTCTCGGGAGACCTGCTGGCTATCGACATCCGCGAAGCACTGCACTACTTCGGCGAGATCACCGGGGAGATCACCAATGACGATCTGCTGGGGAATATTTTTGCGAATTTTTGTATTGGAAAATAAACAGCAAATTTTATTTGGTATTTTTTACCTTCAAATGTAATTAAATATAATAATAATGGGGCTTTAGAGCCCCATTATTATTTTTTATATTTTCTCATATTTATGCATTGTGCACCCCATTGTGCACCTAAAGTGCACCCCGTTGTTAAATTTCATCAATGAGGTGCACAAAGTGCACCCAACCAACTTTTTTCTCTTATCTTTATTAGAAAGAAGCGAGTCATGAAAATAAACCTTAGAAAAAAGAAACTGACAACGGGAAAGTATAGTCTTTATATTGATTACTATAAAGGAAAGATCACAGATGAAAATGGTAAATCAAAAAATAACAGAGAATTCGAATATTTAAAAGAGTATCTATTCATTTCACCAAAGACACCTTCCGAAAAAAAAGAAAATGAAGAAACACTCTTAAGAGCCGAACAAATCTTATCTATACGCAGGGCTGAATATGCCCAGGGGAAATACGGGATTAAAGACAGGTCAAAAGATAAATTACTGTTCCTTACTTATTATGATAAACTGAAGGAAGAGCGTTATGAGAGTAAAGGAAATTACGATAATTGGGACGCCGCCCAAAATCATATTGAGGATTACTGCAAGAAGAAAAAAATAACCTTTGAGGACATTGATGAAGATTTCGTACTAGGATTTAAAAAGTTCTTAAACAAAAATTCCAGGACGAAGTCAAATACTCCTTTATCTCAAAATACGAAATACACCTATTTTAATAAATTTAAGGCGGCGTTGAAACAGGCCTTTGAGGATGGTTACACCAGGAGAAATTTTGCGACAGCTGTTAAGGGTTTTGCCGAGGGTGAAACATCAAGGGAACATCTTACCCAGGAAGAACTACAGGCAATGGTAAAGGCAGAATGTAAACATCCTATACTTAAATCTGCTTTTCTTTTTAGTTGCCTGACTGGATTACGATGGAGTGATGTTAATAAACTGACCTGGTCTGAAGTGCGAGATACTGGAGATGAATCGCAACTCATGTTTAAGCAGAAAAAAACCGCCGGGCAGGAATATCAATTCATTTCTCCTCAGGCCAGAAGTTTAATGGGTAAAAGAGAGCAGGAAAAGGATCGTGTCTTTCAGGGACTTAAATATGGAGCCCATTTTAATGCCGAGATCCTTAGATGGTGTATGAGGGCGGGAATTACAAAGCACATCACATTTCATAGTGCCAGACATACTCACGCTGTTCTCCTGCTGGAAAATGGAGCCGACATTTATACCGTTTCAAAGATCCTAGGCCACAAGGAAATCAGAACAACCCAGGTTTATGCTAAAATAGTAGACAAGAAGAAAAAAGAGGCAGCCTATTTGATTCCGGAACTCGATATGGATTATGAATTTTGATTTGTTTCAATATTTGGCCGCGATTGCATTTATTTATATCTATGGGCGGATAGGTATTCATATTGTTCCAGGGATTGGGCGCTATTTTATAAATGACTCCTGGAATTACCAAAAGAGAATTGAAAAGCCCCGGATCCTATTTAATCTGGTTGGACTGGCTTTTATGCATCTTATGTATTTCTACAATATGACAGATGAAAATCAAAATATTCTCATCCGGGTGATCATGCTAGCAGCCTTTGCGTCGGGCTTCCTCCTTTGCTACTCATCGTGGACTGAAAAATTTACGGACACGTTTCAAACTCAAAAAATTACAACAACTAAGATCAATAGCAATAGCTTCAACATAAAGGCTTCTGACAATCAGATTGAGAAGTTGTACAATGAACTGGTTAAATATGATTTGCTGCTTAACGACAGAACTTCTTTTCAGGATTTTATAAATGTTCTCACCAAGAGCTGGGACACCCACAATTCGAGAATACATCTTAATATGGACGGCCCCAGTAGCAGGGAATTTTATGATTGCCTCATACGAACCTTTCCATTAAATTCACTTACACTTAAAAGCTTCTTTTCTTCTTCAAAGCTCATCCTAAGACCAGACGGGAAAAGTTATAAATACAGCACTATCAAGAACGCCCCTACGCGAACGACAGTTTCGAAACATCACGATACGCTAATAACTATCTTTAACAAAATTGAAATGAAATGAAAAAAAATATCTGCTCTGATTGGTACCACCAATAAAGGTCTGGTCATTGTGAAAAATCTTAGTCTACAATTGCTTTAAGATCTCTCATAATTCTCTCAAATCTTGCTCCTTGATTTTCAAAATAAAGATTTCCTATAACTGCTTCCTGTAATCTATTATCTTGTAGGATTGGGCTGAAGGATTCAATAAGATATAGTTTCACATCCTCATCAGGGGAGTTTTTTATCTGTTCTCTAAAATTAGAAGTATAATTTAATAAGTAAACAATATCTTCAAAGTCGTGGCTCATTCTTGGGTCCCGCCCACCTCTAGCTGAAAATGCAGAAAATTTTGTTGCCAGAAAATAGGTGAAAGGAAGTATCCTGATTGTTTGTTCTTCAATCTGAACAGGAATTGCCTTTTCAAATCCAGGCTCAAACCAGGGATTAGCCGGAGCCCATCCAACCTCTTTTGTGGACATTACATCTACTTTAATATCCCCTAACCGAAATCTACAGATAACGTCATCTTCAGATGACTGAGAAAAACCGCGATTTGACAAGGCTTCTCTTAATTCTTCCAATTCACCAGTACTAACAATTCTAAAAGTAAGGTCAATGTCCTTTGTTGGTCGGACATCTTCGGCTGCGGGATCATCAATATATAAGCATATCATAGCTCCCCCTACAAACACTACCTTTTCATTTAGATCACCCAAGGCAAGAGCTACGCGTTTAGTAGCTTCTCTATTTATAATAGTATTTTTCAACTTAATCTTTTTTCTAGTTCTTCAAGTGCAATGTTTTTTTCTCTTACTTTACCTACTCGTATAGCATCGCAGAGCACCATGTATTCATAGAAAACCTGATCTTTTAGACAAGCCTTCGGAACGTTGACATGAAGAGGTTCTATGGCTTGACCTCTGACTGAACCTTCAGCATACGGCCAAACATACGGTTCTTCCCCCTGAATAAGGTTATTTAATGGTGCTGCAGAGTGTGCGGTGGGTAATCCTCGCACGAGGGAGCCAGGTTTTTGAGGGTACACATGAGGCAAGCCATACCTAAGGAAATCTAGTAAAGCAGATTTCATCAACCGCTTCTTATCTTCAAATATTAAACCGGCTATTATTGATCGATTAATGCTTTCGCTGATCTCACTGGCGCTTATTCCCAGCTCATAAGCCAGATCCTTCATAAACCAATCTGTTCCCGCTTTTGCTGCAATTTTCAGCAAAACCGCAACATCGTGAGGCCTCATTCCACTATGCTTCTTCATAATGATTCAATTTCAGACAAAGATAACAATAATTCTCAATTCGCGATTCGCGAATCGCGAATTGAGAATTAACTATTGCTTGCAGAGAACATTTTGAGGATTTCTTTCCAGATTCTAAAGCGGAAAATTATATGGACTTGCATATAATATCACCTCAGAAACATGAATTATACCGAAGCATATAATCATATAGTTACCTCCTATTTCTCGTAAAAAGTCATACCACACCACCGATTATACATACCCAGGTATGTAAAGTACGCATTTCAGATTTTTTCCCTTCCTAGTTTTGCTCCAGAAACCGCATATCAACGCATTTTAAACCTTGAACCTTTATATCATGACCGAAATCAAAATTCTGGAGCAACTGGACCGTATTGAAAAACTGGTCCGAGCTGGTAAGACGGTAATGTCCTTAGAAGAAGCAAGTGAATACACCGGGATCTCCCGGAGCTATCTGTATAAGCTGACCGCCAAAGGCGAGATACCTTTTTCCAAGCCGCGGGGAAAAATGATCTACTTCTCCAAAGATAAACTTGATGAATGGCTGCTTTCCGATACCAGGAAATCAAAAGGAGAACTAAAGGCTGAGGCCCTGGAATACACTTTTAGGAATAAGCGGAGATTTTAACACGAACTGGGAGCTATGTCTGGCAAAGAGGAAAAACTATACAGCGTCAAAGAACAGAAGAAGAAAACCGTCTATGATTTTATCTTCAAGTACGCTGCTGAAAAATACGACATCCGCTATGATGAGTTAGGTCATGATTTCCATATCTCGCTGAAAGGTAAAAATACATGGGAGATCCTGGATGCTCATTCGTTCCTGATCGAATTGGCCCAAACCGATATCAACGTAAACCCGGCGAAACTGGAAATATTTCTCCGGTCCCAATTCATTCGGAAGTTTAATCCCATTGAAGAGTACTTCAAGCTACTGCCGAAATGGTTTGGAGAAGATCATATTAAAAGTCTTGCCTCTTACCTTCCCCTCAAGGATCCTGAGCTCTTTCTCTATCATTTCAGAAAATGGCTCGTCAGAACCGTGAGGTGTGGTCTTGAAAAAGATTACTTCAACAAGCAGTGCCTGGTTCTTGTCCATCCTCAACAGAACTCCGGAAAATCCACCTGGTGCAGATTTCTCTGCCCTCCTGCCCTTTCCCATTATTTTGCGGAAGATATGACCACAGACAAGGATGCGAGGATCCAACTGACCCGGAACTTCCTGATCAACCTCGATGAACTCTCAATCCTGGCAAGAAAAGAAATAAATGCCCTGAAAGCTTATTTCTCAAAAACCATGATCAATGAACGTTTGCCCTACGACCGAAAAAACTCTACCCTTACCCGGACCTGTAGTTTTATCGGCTCCACGAATCGCGCAACTTTCCTCAATGATGAAACGGGATCTGTCCGCTGGTTGTGTTTTGAATTGAAAGATTCCATTGACTTTTCATATTCCAGAAAAATAGACATTGACAAAGTATGGGCTCAGGCTTACTATCTCGCGTATGTAGATGAGAACTTTTACCCTGAACTTACCCTTTCTGATATAGCTCAGAACGAGATGAGAAACAGGATCTACAGGGAGTCCAGCATGGAAGAAGAACTACTTTGCAAGTACTATACAAAAAGCGAAGATCCTGCCGATTTTAGAACAGCTTCGGATCTGGTGATACAGTTGAGCTCGATCAATTCCCGGATCAACATGTACAACATGGGCCGCGCCCTCAAAGCGATGGACTTTGAGAGGGTGAAATCCTCCGGGAGCAGGGTGTACGGTTATTTGATCAAACCTTTATTCAAGAGCTCTCCTACAGAACTTTTATAAATATTAATTACCCATTTACCACAACAACAGCTAAAAGCCCACCAACACAGGGGGTTAATGAGGGGTAATTAAGATAGCCGGATTTACCCATCTGGGGTAATTGGGAAAACAGGATTACGGGCGAAAAAAGAAGTAAAACCTTGTGTTTACAGGCCCGGGTAGATGGGTAATATAAATTCGATAGACAATGAAAAAACAAAACTTATCGTGGAGAAGTGCCCGTGAAATTTGCATCGTAAAAACTCTTGCAAATTCAGGACACTACCCCACCAGGAAATCGGAGAAAGAAGCTTGGTTTCTGAGTCCCCTTCGGTCAGAAACCCAAGCCTCTTTCAGCGTCTCTTTGACAAAGAACCTATGGTACGACTTCGGAATAGGTAAAGGTGGAAACATTATTGACCTGGTCATGGCCATAAACGGCTGCTCTGCCCAGGAAGCCAGGAATTCCCTGCAGGAAAATTTTCAGTTTTCTTTTCGCCCGCAAAAAGTTCTAAAAAAAGAAGATTCTCACGAAATCAGGTCAGTCAAGTGTATTGAACACCCAGCTCTTGTCCAATACCTGCAGTTAAGGAAGATTCCCCTGGATGTTGCTCAAAATCATTGTAAAGAGGTATGGCACAGCATGAACAATAAAACCTATTTCTCTCTGGGATTACAAAACGATGCCGGCGGATGGGAACTGCGCAATAGGTATTTCAAATGCTCGACCTCCCCTAAGACCACTTCTTCCTTAAAAAAAGGATTTTCAAGGCTTCTTATCCTGGAGGGCATGTTCGACCTCCTTTCTTTAAATGTCCTGGATAAGGAACTCTTTTCCAGCTCTGATATCACAGTGCTGAATTCCCTTGCCAATCTGAAGAGTACAGACAATACAATAGGATTGTATAGGGAAGTCATTCTTTTTCTGGACAATGATACAGCCGGAAGAACATCTACAAACGAACTTCTTTCCCGCCATTGCAATACAACAGACGGCAGTACTTCCTATAAAAATTTTAAGGACCTGAATAATATGCTGACCCATGATAGAGAAGAAACATAACGAAGAGCCGCCTATGGTAGTAGATCTTTCAGGATTGGATCCTGCTGCTGAAGGTATCCCCTTAGAGCAATTAGATCCTTCATTAAAGGAGGGTTCATCTAATGAACCGAATTCTAATTCAAGATGTGTGCCTGTGGGCACAAAAATAATTGCTCCCGGCGGTCGCAATAAAAAAGAGATGTTTAAGGCAAAAAGGGAATTCGTGAAATTTAGATGTTCCGTCTATGAGAAGAAGCTGTTGTACATCAAGGCCAAAAGAAGCAGGCTTAGCGTGAGCGAATTTTGCCGCAGGTCCATTTTTAACCTGGAGATCAAGGAACGACTGTCTGAGGATCATATCGAGGTCCTAAAGACCCTGAGCAAGTTCCACAACAACTTTAAATCCATAGGCAACATGTTCCGGAAGAAGGATCCAAAGCTTTCCGAGGCGGTCTACAGGCTGGCAGATGAGATAAAACAACAACTTCAAAAAGTGCAGAAATGATTGGCAAAGGAAGAGCTATCTCCCATACCCGCGCCTCCATGGCATATGGATGGAACCAGGAGAAGAATGCCGAAGTAGTCTACCGGCAACACCTGGTAGGAGAAAATCCAAAAGAGATCAGTCGGGAATTTCAGCTGATCCAGGAACAGAATATTAACTGTAAGAAAAACACACTTTCTTTTGTCCTCAGTCCCAGCGTTGAAGATGGAAAGAAGCTTCACAAGGCTGAGCTTCAGAAAATATGCAGCAGTTTCATGGAGAAGATGAACCTGGGGGAAAGACAGGCAATTGGTTTTGTCCACCGGGACAAACAACACCTGCACATTCACCTTTACGTGAACAGGATCGACTTCAATGGCACAGCGTATAACGACAGTTTTATAGGGAAACGCAGCCAGCAGGCGGCAGAAAAGGTTGCGGAACAGCACGGCCTGACCACCGTGCGACAACTTCAGGTAGAGAAGGAAATCAACCTCAAGGATATCCGTGCGGAGATCAAGCGGCGCCACGACATCGCAATGAAGAATTTCAAACCTCGAAGTTTTGCAAATTACATTAAAGCCATGGAAACAAATAAAGTGAAGGTCATTCCCTGCATCAACAAAGCTAACAAGCTGCAGGGTTTTAGATTTAAGTTTGATGGTTACAACCTAAAAGGCAGCGAGATCCACCGATCCATGAGCGGTGGGAACATTGGCAAAGAACTTGCGAACCAGGCAGGGATTAAGCCTTTCCTGAAGGAACACAAAGAGCTGGAAATGGCCGGAAAAGTAGTTCAGCTTTCCAACCGGTTAGCGCTTAGTATCACCAAGCACATCATAAAAAGAATAATCAGTCGGGGACTCGACTTTTAATACCTAAAACTATGGCTAAACTGGAAGAATTATCGGAAATGCTGGTTTCGGAAATCAAAGATTTTGAAAAAGCAGTAAAAAAACTGGAGGAGATCCGGAAAAGTAAAATTCAGCTGGATCTTCAAAACCTGTCCTATTTAATTACGGAACACCGAAAGGCTATTGCCCGGGGTATCGATGTAAACGAAAGATTTTTAGAAAAAGCAGAAAAACTAAATAATCAAACCAGAGGTTACTTGCGAAAAGGATTTATCCTGGTTGCCATGGGATTTTTTCTGAATCTTCTTTCCATAGCTATAATCTTATATTTAAAAGTATTGTAAAGGAATTCTAAAGAATTCCCTATTGAACTCGTGAAAGAATAGCCATAGCATAACCTTGACATAATTAATAGAACTTTCTAAATCTCTAAGTTGAAGTCATTTTCAATAATACAACTCCCCTTCCTCAGATATTACGTAATAATTTTCAACAATTTCAAAACGGCTTTAAGTCAATAAAGATCCTATTCTCCATTTCCTTTACCTGCAGGTTGATTCTCGGAAATTTATGCACCTCATCATAAAAATTATAGGACAATATCTTCTCATCCTCCTCCCAGGGTCCGGTTTCTATTTTTAAATGAAGTGCACCTCCAGATTCTTCTTTTACATTTTCCAGCAGATATTTTAGAAATCTGTAGAACCTGATCTTGTTCGGGAAATCAATTTCCACTAAGGGAGACAAGAGATACGGAAGGAAGTGGAAAGCGTCGAAACTTTTACAGCTTTGAATGAGGTGTTCTTTTATGTCTTCAATAGAGGCAGATTTCATTTGGATTTATTTAATGCTCTTACTAAACCGGAATTCGGTACCAGTCCAAAATCTCTCTCCCCATGTCCGGCTTCAACTTTCCATTTTTCAGAATATTTAATCTGCCTACCGCACACTGATGATCCCGTTGTCGGAAATTTTTAAAATCCGGTGGGACTGAAGCTTCTGCAGGATAGAGTAGCATTGCCCGAACTGACTTCCAGTAATCATTGTACACATACATCTGCCGCAGGTCTTGGGTGGATGGATTGAAATTCTGAATATTCTTCCATTTAGTATCGATCACAAAATATTCGTCATCTTTTTTCACCACGATATCAGGGCGAATGGTTATCCCCTGCCAGAATTCCCTGGACTGTTGCCCGTAAACTTCCACATTTTCAAGTGAAGCAGCCTCCTGTTTTAATTTTACCAACACATATTCCTCCCACAGGTTATTCATATCAAAGAGCAGTGCCAGCATCTTTTCATCGCCTGCAGAAATGTTGGGGGCATAATTTAAAATAATTAGTCGGGCGATCTCTAGAGCAGTAACATAAGGTGCAGTTTTTCTGCCCTTTTTGACTCTGGAAAAAGTGGTATTATCCACCTTGATCTCCTTTACCTCCGGAAAATCCAGGCGGACAGATTTACACCTTGAGTAAAGGTAAGTACTTTTAGTAAAATCTTCAATAATATATAAAGCTTTAGAAAGGATACGGTGAATGAGATGGTCCCTGTCGTAGATCTGATGCGAAGTGTAAAATCGCTCCTTATGGATCAGGTTCTTTCTAAGGTGACCTGCGAACTCCAGTTTTCCTTTAAGCGCCTTTACATTTATTGTTTGCTTATAGTACTGCTTGATGAGTCCGTTATGGATCAATAGCTCCAGCTCATTGAGAAACCATTCAAAGTAAATATCCAGGAGATGAATATTTTGCCGCGATACATTTGCATTTCCCACTTTTTGGACCTGTAGCTTTTTAGTAGTTCTCAGCATCTCGATAAGGACCGACTGCCATAGTTCCTCATTGGTTTCAGCAGCATCGATCTTGGGAAGGATCTCAACGGTCAAACCGTTCACCTGGATCACCCCTACAAAATTCTTGAACTTTATGCCGTTGTATCGCAGGTCAAAATACATATCATCATGCAGCGCATTGAGTTTGGAAAATGCTTTAAGATGCTTTTGCTGAAACTGCTCTCCTACCTGCAGAAATTCGTGTTCAAAAACCTGTATGATTTTATTCCCCTGCCTCATCTTCCCGGTTAAGTAAAATTCGCACAGCTGATTCTATGTCCGCCACCTCTTTAAGATGATAAGAAGGCAGCACTTCCGGAAGATCGAGTTTTGGGAATTTTGCAAAATTTACTTTACCATCTTTCCGCTCCACAAATCCGGCACCGAGTATAAGAGCAACTTTTTCGTAGTCATGATAAAAATACTCCTGCAGTAAGGGAATGATCTTATTCTCGAATGCCTCCTGAAGCGCCTCAGTATCTCCGCTATTGATCTTAATGAAATAGGAATGCCCAATGGTATGGTCACGATCCAGGAGGGCCTCTATTCTTTCGTTGATTGTAATTAATAATTCCTCCAGGCTGAAACCATCAAAATCAATATTTCTCAGCAGTTCGGGGCGAGGCATGATCTCTTCGAAGACAAAGCGCCTTCTCAAAGCAGTATCCAAGGCTTCGACTGACCTGTCGGCGGTGTTCATGGTGCCAATGATATGAAGGTTTGGCGGCACTCCTAATTCAGTTTTTGAATATGGCAATTTTGCACGTAATTCATTTTCTTCTCCTAACCTCTTGTCATCTTCTATGAGCGTAATGAGTTCCCCAAAAATAGAAGAAACATTACCGCGGTTTATTTCATCAATAAATAGCGCATATTGATTTTCCCTGTCAGCATCTGCCTTCAAACACATTTTTTTAAAGATTCCATCTTCTATACGATACGAAACATTGTTTTCTTCCTCATCTAAATTGGGTTTAATGCCCTCAATAAAATCTTCATAGCTAAAGGATTGATGAAAAGTCACAAATTCATAGTTTTTGATAAATTTATCCGGATTGGGATGGTAATTTTTAACCTCTTCCAAGATGGAATAGGCTTCGGGGTAAAACTGTTCCAGCAGATCTTCTTTTACCTCCCAAAATGAGTTTTCATCCTTATAAAAAATTGGATTAGAACTCCTTTCTGCAACTTTTACATATTTACATTCAGGATCGGTATAATGCTGTAAATAACCCCAAAGTGTGGCATTAGGATTTTTACTATTCGAGAGCTTTGTTTTAATCAGTAAAACTTCATGAGAAACAATATCAGTTACTTTTGATCTCTTAAGATCCAGTAAAGCTATAGCAGCAACCTGCCACCATTTTAAATCTGAAACTATATTTTCGAGGTGTTGCTCTCTGTTCAGGGAGGTTTCCTGGACAGTGAATTCTTTGAAATAGCTATCCTGTAATTGAAAGGTTTTTCCGGTTCCGGGAGGACCATATAAAATTCTATTTAATGACTGTGCCGTTTTTTTCACCTCTTCAGTATCAGTAGATCTTTCTTCGATTAAAAGATCTTCTTCCTTTTTCCATACTTTCACTCCATAGTAAGGAAAAAATAATAATTCATTTGCTTCTCGTAAATCAGGAATTTCCACAAGGGTAGAAAAACCACTTGGTAACCAGGAGCGTTTATCGTGAACCAAATCCCTGGTGTGGTTAGTTTTGGGGGCTGCTAAAACTTCCAATCTCCTTCCAAGGTAACCCTCCTCTCCAATTTCTTTATCAATTTCCTCACCGAGCTCTTCGGCCTCACCGGCCACTTTGCAGAGAGCACCTAATTTATCTTTTCCATAAGTGATATAAACAAGATCCCCTTCTTGTACCTGATGTTGAAAGTTTTGCCCCTGATTGTTAGCTGTATTCTTATGCATCACTCCCAGGTGATTATCTTCAAAATAGCTAATCAAATCCTGTTGGCGGTATTCCTTTGTTTTGAGAAAGGTTCCCATAGAAAGTTTGTATACAGCGTTTCCATTGAGGTGAATTGTCTTCATATCACTATTTGGATTATAAATATGACGGACGAATACCGGGTCTGTAAATTTTTTATAAGGGGTTTTATTATGCCTCTCCAGCTCAATTCTGAAGCCCTCTTCAATGAATTCCTGAAAATCTTTCAAATTATCCACTTTATTCCAGTACATCTCAGTTTCACCCGTATAATTGTTGAACTTACCATGATCTTCACTTAAAACCTGAGAGGAAATAAACGAGAATTCCGTATCCTTCCTTCTTTTCTGAATCATAAGTGCATAACGATTACCTATTATAAAAACTAACCGTTTTCTTTCAGGTCTTACGTTGAAACTTATTCTATCATCATTTGGAGCGAGACTAAAATTCTTTACAAACTGCCTTAGAATATTTAAAAACTGCTCTACCTTTTCCTTTGGAAATTGTCTCTTTACCTCATGATAATAACTCCTGCTTTTTCCCTCTCCTATATCCTTTATGCTGAGATATTCTTCTTTTGTTGCAGAAAAGTTTGTGCCCTGATTGCCCGCTTTAAAGGTTTCAAATTCCGGTAGTTCTTTTATATCCTCCCACAGTACGGGATAATCTGCCAGGTATAATTTTATTCTTATTTTGACACGATCTACCGCTTCTCCATCAGATCGTCCATTTTTGTAATAACTCTTCTCATATTCCTCTTCTGAAACCTTTCCTACTTCTGAAATCACTTCCGCAAGTGCGTAGCATCCTGCTCTTTCTCCTGTCTGCCACAAGATAATCTTGTCACCCGGTTTTATTTTGTCCTTGTGAGCAGCAACCTTCCAGCTTTTAAGATGTCCCGCTCTTAAAGCTCTTCCAATATCATAGATCTCGGGACTACCCTGGAAAATCCAGTAATTTGGCAGTCTTGTCGGCCTTGAACTAAATTTCTCTTCTAAAAACTTTAGATAATTTTCTTTTCCTAAAATCGCCCGTGGTCTACCACTAGCTATTGATGCACTGAAGTCCTGAAAAGCGCTATTCCTATTATAGATTTGGTCTCTAAGATATTCCAGCATCTCCTGGTAATTAGAGTCATCTACTTCCAGGATATTTCTGTCAAAAAACTTATTCGATTCATCGATGTTTTTTGAAATAACAGCCTTACTCAAAGAGGTGAGATTGGTGTTTGAATTTTTATATATCCAGCTAATGAATTCTTCCTTTAGATTCATTTGTTAAGTTTTAAATACTATTATTAACTGTTAAAACAACCTATAAGAATCTTCCACTACTTCCCTGGGAGATTTTATTGAATTTAAACCATTAAATTTAACCATGTATATAGGCACCTTTTTCCAGGATGCAGAAAACTCATTCGCACTTACTGTACAGATCCTTGTAGCTGGTGCCGGAGAAACATCCACCTTGCACTGGATAATTTGAGAGGCGAACAGCTGATGTGCTTCTTCCGGACCTCCAAATTTCTTGCAGTGATAATCCCGGTAACCCGCAGGCATTCTCTTCAAATCAAATTCATATAGCTCTTGAAAAGCGCGTCTTTTTAGGTCGATATTTTGGAACACATGAACACTGTTCAACACCGTTGCCTCTGCCAGAGCTTCTTCCAGCCAATCGGCAGATTTGCGGGTCCTCCAGTTCACCTCACTACCATATTTTTTATAGTTAACCTGATGGGTCAGAATCTCATGTTTTGTCGAAAACTTCTCCACTTGGTGATGAAACAATTCATGACGAAAAACTGCATAAGCAAAAGCGTAATGAACTTGACGAAGCGTTAAACCCATGCCTTTCCCTTTCGCTTCATAAAGATTATAAGCCCAGGATTCAATGGTGTCGGCAAAAAGATAAATACCCCAGGGCGTCTCTTTACTATTGAAATAATAATGCATGGGTAAATACATCCCAAAAGCTTCCCTTCCAAGATCTGCTGTTAATGCAGATAAGACAGAATGAGGAATTATACCTTCGCTAGAGTTGGATACCTCCAGCAGCTTTTCGAATAATTCATCAAAGGTGATTATGTTGCTTTCCCAAGGTATAATTTCGGGTTGAACCTCCGGCGGCCTAACCAAATCTAAGGTTTCTGCTTGACTGGGAGTATTTTGTAGCTCCTGGATTATGGTTCCAAGAATATTTTCAAAAATATTCACTCCTTGACCAGATGTTTCAGGTGAGGTAATTAAGGCTTCAGGTAAATGCTGTGATAGCCAATTGAACTCGTCTTTAAAAGTGTTTTTCTTCATACTGAAATTATAAATTGATCATCTCTGATTTCCTCCCGGTTCCGGTAATTATAACATTATAAACAGCCCTGGAAATAGCGACATAAAGTAGAGACCTCTCATTTCTGTAGTAGTTCTCCTTCTCACCTTCTTCGTAGCTTTCAAAGTCATGGGGAAGTTTAGGGCAGCTCCTGTCATTTACATCTACTAAAAGCACATGTTTAAATTCCAGACCTTTAATGTTGTGGAAAGTCAACAAAGGTATGCCGTTACTGTCTCCGATTTTCTTTCCCCTCTCATATTCATAATAAGGTAGGTTTGCTTGGTGCAAAGCTGTTTTGAAGTCTTTGTAACCGTTTCTTGTTCTTGAACTAATCACTATATCAGAAAAGCTAAATCCTTGGGTCCTTAGGTCCTGTACCTTTGTAACTATATGTTGTATCTCCTGATCCTTGGATTTAAAAACAGTGTATTCGGGTTTTGATCCATGTCTTAAAGACACATAACCTGTTTTCTCTTCTTCCTCTCCTTCAAAATTATCGTAGTGACAATCCTGAACAATTGATATTGCAAGTCGTTTGATCTCCTCTGTGGTTCTGTAGTTTACCTTGAGACGTTGACTTTTCTTTCCTCTAATATTTATGCCTGCTTTTGAAAAATTCAATTTTCTCTCATAGATCTTTTGCAGGGGATCCCCAACCATAAAGAGATCGTTTTCCTTTTCCTCCACAAAGGATCTAATTAGTCGCAGTTCAACATTTGAAAAATCCTGAAGTTCATCAACAATACAATAATCAAAGGGAGTAATTTTGTTTTCTATCAAGTAATTGCTCAGCTTGTTATATAATTCGGCTTTATAATAACAGTTCTTACGTCTCCGAAGATCCCTAAACATTTCAAATACCTCCCAAAGTTCTTTCCGCTGCTTTCGCAAAATAGGTTTCCCTCTTCCGGTTCTTGAAGTTCTTATATAATCTCTTAGGTTAGAGACATTATTGTTCAAAATAACATCTGTAAACTCAGCTTCCAGAAAGCTGATATCATAGGAAATAAGATTGTTCTCAATCAAATTGTTCCATAGATCTTCTGAACTTTCTGAACTATTAAAATCAATTATTTTGCTTTCCCGGGAAATGAGATCAAATTTTTGTGCCAGATCAAATGCAACCGCATCGATGTTGTTAATGCTTACCTGGGATAGGTTAATATTTAGGCCTTTTGCCGCTTCTGTAAGATTTCCTGTAAGAGCTTTGGTGTATGTAGTAAAAAGGATTTTAGCCCCTGACTCCTTACCAACGAGGTATTTTAAACGATGGAGTGCGGCCACTGTTTTTCCAGTACCGGCTCCACCTGTTACTTTAACCGACCCGGAAAAATCCTTGTTTACAAGTTTCCTTTGTTCTGGATGAAGAAATATTTTCCACTTTTCGAGGCTTCCTGTAAGTACTTCGTTAAGCAGTTCATCATCTGTAACCTCAATGAAATTCCGTTGGTTATTGATACTTTTCATTTGCTCCTCCAGAGCTTCCTCTTTTACTTTTCCTTCCTCAACTTCAAAAATTAATTTCTCGATATCCCCACCTGTCAAAAGTTCGAAGAGGTTTTCATATATACCTTCAGGTAAATATGATTGAAGCTCGAGAAATTCATCCCCATGTTTTACACTGCGCAATAATGGAAGAAGAACTGAAGGAACTCCCAGTCTTACTAGTTCCTTATCATTATATTGCTGAAAAACCCCGCTATTAAGATCCTTATCTGATACCTTAAAAACGGGAGGTGGCGTTGTATCCGGATTAGCAAATATCTGTACTGTTTGGGTGTTTTCATTCCAATCAAAGATCTTATTGGCCGCCCATTGATATGCCTTATCATGATGGTCAACCCACATAAGACAATAGATATTCCCACCGTCAAAAGATTTTAAAATAACCCTATAGGTTTGGTCAATTCTTGCAGACCTAAGGGTCGGATCTTTAAAGGTAGAGATTGGTTCCAGATGGATGCCTGCAGATTTTGAATCCTTCCGAAATTTCTTATCAAAATCCAGTATTTTCTTTTGAGTACCTTTTGGCAATTTAATCAAGGAATCAAGAAATTTATCACCATGGAAAAGCTTTACTGCATTCATAATTAGGAAGATTTAGTTATTATGTCAAACCCTTTTTCTTTAAAGACTTTAGCGTCCTCCTTAGAAAAAGGTTCATATACTTTATTTGTTTTGTAGTTAATAAGGTCTGCCTCTGCTACCACATTACCACGATCATCACACAAGGCATATAATTTCTTCTCATCCTCTTCATTTTGAACCAATCCCTCATCATAAAGCTCCTTTAGTATTGAATGATAAGATTCGTCAAAGGAATTTAGCAGATCGGTGATTTCATATTCAAATTCCGGATTAGTCTCCTCTTCAATTGGCGTAAGTGGGAAGAATTGGAAAAGGTTATAGAGGATCCAAAACTGGTTCCATTCCTCCTTATGGATTTCCTGTAGGGTATGGATAGCACATTTGCTTATGACTTGTGACTGCTCAATATTAATTACAGTCTTAAAAGAGTATAAATCTGTTAGGGGTATTGCTCCAAAAGGTATCAAACCATCTAGAGTTTTATTAGAGATACAGTACATATCCACAGGCTCTCCATCCAAAGCTCGAAATATAGCATCGGGAGCATAAGAAGGTTTAAATAGCTGTTGTTGAAACAATCCTAAAAAGAAGGACCAGCTCCTTTTAAAGTAGTCATCCTGCATAGGATATTCCAGTGCACATAATAATCTTTCCATATTATTTTTTGCTTCATATACCGGCAGGATAGATCTTTTATTGGATCTTGTTAATGCATGCTTCGTTTGTTTATATCCTTCCTGAAGCAAAAGATCAGTGAGATAATCACCTCTGTTTTCCTGTTCCCGCTCAGGGCGAAAACGCTGATCAAATTTCTCAAGATCTTCCCAGGTAAGGGTCCATGTTTTGTACTCCTGGCTCCTGTTTATTCCTTGTCTTTTATGATAGTCGTTAAGAAAACGATTATTTTCTTTTGATGCATGGTATTGATAACCATCCAGGTAGATGGCAAATTTGGGGACAACGGTTTTCACATCCAGTTCCTCACCATCTATTTTGGCATAAGTACAGATGAAAAGAAAATCCGGTTTGGTGGGAAACTCCACGCCATTTGCCGGACCTAAAGGTACCTGGGGAATTATGTGATAATTTAAAATAGTTCCTGTACCGGAATCATATTCTAAGGTATAGTTGATGGTTCCCTGAACATTTATTTTTTCAAAGGTCCAATAATCTTCTTTTGACGCGTAAACCCTTAAACTCCTAATAAACCTTTCTTCCAGTTCAGATTCTTCAATTTGTCCCGAATTAGTAATATTTCCTAAACCTGAAGGAAATGACTCCCAGGCCTGACTCTTTTTGAGGATGTTTTCAAAACGTTTCTCGGCCCTTTCCCGGCTGAGTTCAGACTGGTAGTATTGATTCGAATACGAGAAAATACAGCGATAACAGCCATCCTTTCCTTCATTTTGACATTTGCAGCCAGCAATTTCTTTATAAGCTCCTTCTAATAACCTATTGAATTCAACATAATCAAACAACTTCTCCAGGTAACCTGTACCCCCGGGAATAGTATCATATAGAATTAGATACTTGTCAAATTTACCTGTACGATGATTAAATTCCCGATAATCGCTGATCCTTATGTGCGTTTGATTGCCGCGGAAATATGTTTTTAATCCCAGTTCTATACCTGCCTGAAACATTTTTATTTCCGCTTCACTGTTGAAATCCTGGACCGGAAGTAAAATCTTTAAGGCTTCTGTCCTAACTTCCCTAAAGAAGAATATTTCTTCAAAAACTTCATCCGGCTTTCCTGGATATTTTTCCTCCTTATGTTTGCAGTAGCCATAATGAGGTGAATATTCTTTTCCATTTATTTTTTGGTGAATGTTTGAAGTGGATTTACCGCAGTGCCTGCAGGTAATGAAACCGTGAGCAGGCACTTCGAGATCATTGATCTTTATCTTACGGGAATTCACCACATCGGCTCTTCCTAAATTACTGTCGGTAATAACAACATCTCTAACGAATTCTATCCCGAAGGGTATGTCTTTCATTGCCCACCCCCCATGTGATGAGGAACTATTAAAGTCAAAGTGTTTTATAATGTTGTACACCAGCTGCTCCCTGTCATCCTTGCTGTCATTTAAAGAGGCATCGGCCCGATTATTAAAAGATTTTACCGAAAGAAGTTTAGCATAACTATGAACGTTTGAAGACGCTCCCCAGCTGGCATCTCCACACTTAGGGCAATGCGCAGTTTTTACCATTTCTTCTCTCTCAATATGATCGCAATTAGAGCAAAACCTTTTTTTGTAGAAGTTATCTTTATCTGCCCAATCAAAAGTATTGACCCCGGTAATCAGGAACTTATAGCCCTGGGAGTAAAAATAATTGTCGGGGGCAAATTCTCTTATTGCCTGGCTCGCAGCCCGAACGATCTCGAAATCCTGACTTAAAGGGGTCTTTGTACTTCCTTCCGGTTTATTGCCCAAGACTTTGGCATTTAATGTTACCCCCGTCTCAGGAAATGCGTAATTAGGCAGGGCTCCTATATTGGTAAGGTGTTCATGAGTCAACCTATTTTTAATACTATTAATAATTCCTCCCAGATTTTTACTTTCTCTTTTAAGCTCAATAGTCTCGGGGTCCTGATCTCCTAAATTTAACTCCTTAATTCTCTCCAGTACCTCTTTTTTTCTCGCAGCAATAAAATTGATCTCCTCCTTCAGCTTAGGAAATATTCCTCTGTGAAAATGATAAAAGCTTTCTTTCTCTAGGTAAAGTTTTAATTCGTCAATAACTTCCTGTCTCACATCTTCCTTATAACAGCAGATGAAATGTTCAAGAAGTTGCTGTTCATTTGCTTTGATAAAGCTCAGGATTCGATTCATAAAGAAATCAGGAGCATTAAGATCAGATGAAGTCAGCTTTAGAAATTTGATCCTGGCCGGGATCTTGTTCTCTTTTGAATTTTCTGATGCCCAGGAATCCAAGCAGTAGGCGAAAAAATGCCTTTTTAGGATCTCCATAGCCTCTAAATAGCAACCCGGGGTGGAAACCGCTCCTGCCATCATATCCAAAGGTTCCCGATAGTAGAAAAGATCGTGTGCCTTACTCTGCACAAAATTTACAATAAGAGCTGAACCACTTGCCCGGCCGGCACGCCCCACACGCTGCAGAAAATTGGAAGGTAAAGGTGGAACAGAATTATTATAGGCGACATTCAAACTCCCAATGTCAATCCCCATTTCCAATGTACTTGTAGCTACCATTGCATTTTTAGAGTTGAAGTCAGGGCGGGTTTTAAAGTCAACCTCTAGTTCTTCTCTCTTTTCCCTTCCCAGCAACCCGGTATGATCTGCAGCATAGATCCTTGGAGAACGATTTCTGTTATATACCAGCTGGTAGTAATTAAGTGCTTTGGTATCTTTGCTTACTCTATATTCTCCTGTACACCTATGATTCAGGCAATTCCCACCCGCTGCTGTAGTTTCAACATCTGAAGTATGCACCTGATGACCGCAAACATTGCATTCTAAATCTATTACGAGTTTATTTACAAATATTTTCTGAGGACGTAAAGCATAGTTTATAATATCCCGTGCCTCCTTTTTATCTAAGATTTCAGAATGGTGAAGGGCCTCCAGAAGATTGCTAAAAAACTCATTCAACATATCGGGATGATTCCCTGAAGATTGAAAGCTTTTGCGATAGTAAGTATGATACCAGTTCCTTGCCTGCGTATAAGTACTATCAATCACTCCTCTGCTCTCCTTTTGAGCAGTTACGGGTTTTGGTATCCTGGTTTGTGGTCCAAATCTTTTATTCAGAAAGTGTCGGTTGTCTTTCATCCAGTTCAGTTCCCACATACCGAGATCGCCAGCTCTGAATTTATCAAGATAATCGTGGTCTATTGCTCCCCTTTGCCTCACCCGATGAAGAAGAAGAATCACAAACTTCACGAACTTTTCTTTTTTTATTGTTCCTGAAGGCTCATTCGCTTTTAACCAGGGCTCCATTTTCCCCCAAACCTCCTCAATACTTTCTTTATCAAAGTGAATTGCAGAAGAACCTGTCTTTTCAAGGGTGCGACCAATCATGGAATTATATCCGAACTCTGCAAAAATTTCCCAGTCCATCCTGCTGTCGAATTCTCTCTGAAATGCCGGAGAATACTTACCATTTTCGAAATAATCTGCGGGAGATGATTTTCCTAAATAATCGGTAGGATAAAACCTATAGTAGTATGCGTCCAGAGGTTTTTCTCCTCTTTCATCAGCATTCTTTTTCCAGTACTCTTTGAACAGCACAGCAAGCTCCTGTAGGTTCTTCGACTCTTCCAGGGAATTTATGACCTTCTGCAAGGAAGAACGAAATGTAAACCTATAGTTTCTGGCTTCAACAAAGCCCGCCTGATGAGCTGCATCCTGAACCGAATTTGTGAATGCTAATACTTTACGCTGCTGTTCAGTCTGGGCATCAAGGTCTGTTGAAAGGGTTTGACTCACCCCTATACTGCTAAGGGTAGCCGTACGGGTACCGATAATTGAAATGGTATTCCTGGTGTTGCACTCCGGGCAAACGTGATCATTATAGCCTTTCGAGTTCAATTTTCGAAAAGCGGTTATATCCACCCGGCCATCTCCTGCTTCATTAAAAAATTCCAGGTTGCGGTTATAAATAAATCTTTGAAATTGGTTTGTGGCTTCATAACCCGACTCTGCTGCATCAAATTGGGAGAATTCCTCAGTGAGATTGGCAAAATAAATATGCTTATGGTTTGAAAAGAATTTTGAATAGGTGTCTAAAATGTCTTTTTCAAATCGTTCCTTATTGTCATGTTTCATTCCCAACCAGCCGGAGGCACCGCAATCACGGCAGTACCAGGGAGGCAGAGCCAAAGCAGGATCATCGGGATCTTTATGATCTTTCCAGGTGAACACCGGCTCTTCCCGTACTTCACGTAAAATTCCACTTAATTCTCTTATCCAGAGCTGGGCCTGTGAAAACAAAAACGGATATTTTCTCGCTCCTACTTTTGCTTCTGAAATAAGGGCGAAAAGAGAATGAATAAGAAATTCCTTAGGACTGAAGTCAAATTGTTCGTCCCATTGCGGCACCTTTTTGAAGTCCTCATTTACATCGGACAGATTGCGGCATAGGTTTTCAATTATATGAAGGCCTTTTCCATAGTTAGTTACCTGTACCAGATCCTTTACTATCTTAAGTTTTTTTAATTCGGTTGCCAGATCTTCCTTATCCAGCTGCCAGGCCCTCACCTGCCTCTCCAGGTACTTTTTATAGCCCTCATTGGTCAAGGGTTTTAAGTCTTTAAGAGTATTAGTTCTGGGGAGAAAAGGTTCCAGCTCGTGATCCGGCCCAAAAAATTCCTCAACATCCTGTCTGTTCTCTGTGATCACACAATCAGCACCTATCTTTTCTCCAAAGATTTTACTGGCATAATCAGCTAACAATCCAGGAGCCTCTTTTCCTGTGCCAATCGTTGCCGAAGTACCTACCGGGCAAAGGTGCTCTGTAGGGACCTTCAGCTTTAATTTTAACCTGCGAATTAGGTTGGCAACATCTGTACCCTGGGCTCCATCATAGGTGTGCAATTCATCCAGAATGAGGTACTGCAGTAGATCAGTATTCTGTAAATTCCCCAACCAAAGATCCTGGTAATTACTCTTCATCAGCCCGTAATCGAGCATCTTAAAATTGGTAACCAAAATATCGGGAGGGGAATCAATTATAGAACCCCTGTTTTCGATGATATGATCTGCTCCCATACTCTTGGGATAAGAAGAGGCGTTCTCACCCTCACCTAAAAACAAGCCGGCAGTAATCTTTCCTTTTAGACGCTCATCTTCAAAAATAGCTTCTGCAAGACGTTTTGCCTGATCTGTTGCCAGAGCATTCATAGGGTAAAGGATGATCACCTTTATCCCGGGACGGTCCAGATTTCTATAACAGTAGTCGAGAACCGGATACATGAAAGACTCCGTTTTCCCGGAGCCGGTACCGGTGGTCACAATAGTAGGTTCAGGTTTTTTGTCCCTGCTGCTAAGCCGGTGCCATGATTTTACCTGATGATCATAAGGAGGCCATGCGGGTTTTATATCCAGAGGAATCTTCTCTTCTTCTTCTTTTCCAGCAGTGACAAATGGTAACTTCAGAGAAAGGTACGGACCTTTGAACATGCCGTCCTGATGGTCAGTAACAAAATCGTAAAAGGCCTTATGCACTTTCTTATCCTGAAAAGAGAATGTAGCCTCTAAGTAAGCTAAAATTGATTCCCTGATCTCTATGGCTTGTTGTAGGCTTAGCATTTATTGTAGCGTGTTTACTCTTTGGTTATTATTAAGTCTCTCTAACATCTCTCTTTGATTACTCGACCATTCATTCGCGGGAACGGCATAGCCAAAGAAATTTACAATGTATATATAGCCCCGACTTTTTGCCTCCGGAGACCAGGATTGAAAATAAGTGGTATTATGTTTTTCATCATACCTTAAACAATCTTCTACAGTATATCTCACTATTGAATCAATATAGATTCCGTGGTATTTTGCTTCATTATATGATGCCGAGTATCTAGTACTGAACTTCTCCAGCATTCGGTTCTGGTGAAATACACCATAGTTGCCATAGTTATCTGTTCCTATATGCACACGTTGTCCAAGTGTCAGTTTCTCATGAAGAAAAGAATACAGCTCTAAATTAGCGTCTCCATTTCTTGCTTTCCAGGAGATCATGGTAATATTATCTCCATTCTTCACGGGAATTCCCCGGCTTACAACTCCTGCATCAGGAATGAATTGACTATAATTCTCAACAGAATTTTCCCTTTCTCCTATTTCGGCAAAAAGATTTTTCTCAGCCCGGGAGTAGGCCACATACCTTAGCCGCTTTTCCTCATCAATTAATTCTTCCAGCTCTTCGGGAGTATAGGTTCTCTCCCGGGGATCAAAAGGTAACCTAGCAATTGATGCAGGCACAATTACATTTTGATATTCCATACCTTTCACCCGATGGATGGTGGTAAGAATCACCGTCCTGACCAGATCTTTCCTCTGATTCTTCAGGATCTTAAAAAGCTGTCCGTCGTCCTTAGCTGTAATGTCTTCTACAAATTCAATAAAATCTGCATAGAGTGACTCTTCATTATATTGATCGTAGTAATATTCAAAGAGATTGGAAAAATCATCCAATAGATCCTTATTCCAAAGCGGATATTTTACTTTGATCTCCGTGTCAATATATTTTCTAATACCATCCCTGTTCTCTATAGGTGAGCCCATTCTCCTATTTCTTATGGTGTCCAAAACACAGGATATTTCACGCTGCCGCGTAAAGGAAGAGGTACTTCCTTTTATTTCTACTTTAAATCCTTCAGGTTCTACCAAAGCCTGTATAAGACCAAAATCTTTGTACAATTCTTCATTGGATCTAAAGAGAATGGCTACTTCATAGTTGCTCTTATCCTTTACATATTCAATTAATTTTTCCAGAGCGCCATCTGTTTCCTCCACTATTTCTACTTCCCCTTCAAATTTTTCCTGCGGGTTTGCCCGGAAATCGATCAGTGTTGCATTTGCGGAAAGAGCCTCTTTACTTGCCTGGATTATTTGAGGGGTTGACCTGTAATTGATGGTGAGTTCCTGAATCGTGGGATGGTATTCATTATTAAAAAGTTCATAGTAATATTCCGCTGCTATAGGACCCGTTCCCAAGCCGCATGAATCATTGTCCCGCTCAAAACCGTAAATACTCTGGTTGGGATCTCCAATTGCCGTAAGATAAGTTCTTTCTTTTGCAGCTACTTTTTTTAAGATCTCCAGCCTGCATAGAGTGATATCCTGAAACTCATCAATAAAAACATACTCCACATCACTAAATCTCCCAAGGATCCTTCTGCCCTTTTCATCATAGAGCTTCAGGAAAATCCCTTCCCACTTTTTAATATCATCTTCTGCTAACCCATTATGTTTTATAATGGAACCAACAAGGCCGGCAAACGTATAGACCTGTAGCGCATTTATTAAGCTCTTGTAACCCAATTTTGTAAATAGATCTTTTAATCTTAGTTTAAGTTCTTCTACAACAGACCTGTTATAGGCAAGTATCAAGATCTTATTGGGAGGTATATTCTCATGCTGAATGAGTCTGGCAACACGCAGCACCAGGGTATGAGTTTTTCCGGTTCCGGGACCGGCAAGTACAGAAACATTACTTCGAATTTCTGCATCATACACGGCTCTTTGATCTTCATTAAGACCTTCTATCCGTTCTTTTAAAGCTTCTGCCCGGTAAGCACCTAAAATGACTTCAGCTTTCCTGGAATAGGTTTCTACCAGAGTTATTATTTCCTTTGAATTCTTACTGTTGAAATAGTCTTTTATAAGAGATTTCTGTTTTTCCTGATCCGTAAGTTCACTGAAGCATTCCAAAACGATGAGCCGGAGTTTCTTCATGCGGATAGTTTCCACATACTCCTTATTTAGATCATCATCAGATTCAAGTTCATTTAGCGCAGCTAATTCTCTAAACTTCATTTCAATTGCCATGGGAATCAGACCTCCTGAAAATCTTACATATCCTAACTTCCTTAGTAAGTAAAAAAGATTTTCAACGTAGGTGTAATTTGGATCCTCTAACGACAATTTCAGTATGAAATCATTCACATCAATAATTCGCGATTTCTCTATGGCCAACCGATCTATTACCTTCTGAGCATCTTCTGTAAATCTTTTTAAAAATTCTTTTAGTTCCTTTTTTTCTGTTTCAATTTTTACCTTCTGTGTAATTACATTAGAATCTTCAGAAAAACCGGACACTATGGATACCTTCGGGTGAAGGTTCAGCATAAAAAAAGCAGCTTTTAAGATCTGTGAAGGTTTCTGACCTTTATGGATCTTTCTTTGCTCCTTAAGAAGCACATAAGCTTTATCTTCTTTCTTGCGGCTATTTTGCCAAATTTTAAAGCCGGGATTGGCATCTCTTGCATCCGCCAGCCGTTGAGCTTTTAGATATATTTCAGCCATTTCACGATCGGTTCCTCTAAGACCTGTTCGGTTCAAAAAATCCTCGAAAAGCATTTCTTCAGCTATGCTCTGAAGGATCTGATTAAGATTGTCATTTAATATTTCAACCTTCTCAAAAACGTTTATTAGCTCCAGGATCAAATAAGAGGTTGAAAGAACTGCCTTTAGAAACTGAAAAGTTTCCTCATAGTTCTGCTCCTGCAGAAGTTTATCATGAGCTACATAGGTTGTTGTATTGACATTGATCTTATTTACCAGGCGCAGAAAACCGGCTTTTTGGGATTTTAGGATCAGTTTGAAGAGTTCTTCCCGATTAAGCTTAAGACCTTTCATCAAAAAAGCCCCTTCTACCAGAGTGGAAGATGCATCTTGAAAGCTTTCTTCTTTAGTTAAATAAACCAAAGAATAAAGGGCCTTGATATTGTCGTCAAGAATTTGCTCCGAACAATCTTTTTCCAGGCTTTCCTGGTTCTCAAATTCAAGGAAAGCAGGAACGTAGTATCTTGAATTAATCCGATTCGCTCTTTCAAGCCAATACAATGACAGGCGAAAAAGAGTATTGAGATTCATTTCTGAATCTTCATATTTTGTACTGGTTGAAATGATATTCAGCGGCACAGGAAAATATTCCCGTTTCTCCCTTTCCTCATTATCGGAAACGAATTGTGCCTGATAATTTTTGTAAACCTCATAAACGTTGCACAGGTCATTCCAGGACACCTGTGTTTTTTGCATCCAATCCCTGAACTTCGGGAAGGAATCCTTAGTATAGAAGCATATGGCACTGATAGGATTTTCTTTGGAATAACCTGCAATGGTGAGATCTTCAGGATTTCTTCCTGCACGGCCTACCTCCTGCAAATAATCTTCAAAGGAGCTTGAGGGTCCAATATGGTACACGTGGTGAATATTGGGAATGTCCATTCCCATTCCAAATGCTTTGGTGGCAAACAAGATAACCGTTGAGCCTCGCATATAGGAGTCAAAAGTTTTCTCCCTGCTATCGGCGTCCATCCCTGCGTGATAAAAAGCTGCTTTTTCGGCTAATTTCTCATGTCTCCTAAAGACCTTATTTACCTTTTCTGCACTTTCCTCTGTCAGTTTTCTGCTTGTACAAAAAATAATTGCCCGGCTGTACTCCGGTTTTAGATTTTCCTTAATATCTGCGATCACTGCTTTAAGTTCCGTTTCTTTTTCCACCTCCCGGAATTCAAGGTTGATGTGGTCACGAATCGGGCTTAGCTCAATGTATTTGTCTAATTCTCTAAACTTTTTCATACAAAGCATTTTCAATATTTTCCGCGACCTGTCGGGTGACAGTTGCCGATAATAATAGCAAAGGAAAATTTCTGTCTCTCCTAATTTCCCGCACTCTTTGGGAGCAGTAGAAATAATCTGGTCTAAATTCACTTCCCCACTGGGAAATACAATGGGCTTCATCAAAAATGAGGTATTCAAGCCTGCCGTCAATTTTCATCCTGTCTCCCATTGCTTTGATAAATCCTCTTGACCTGAATCTTTCGGGGGTCACAAAGACCATGAGTAATTCTCCCCCGGCTATCTTACGGTATATATCTTTTACCTCTGTTCCTTTATCGGAGTTTATGAAATCCACTGCATTCCAGAAACCAAGTTTCCAAAGCCCCATAACGTGATCTTCCATTAAGGCTTTCAATGGAGTTACTACTATACTCAGTCTTCCTGTATAGCTTGATCTGTAAAGAGATGGTCCCTGGAATAATACAGACTTTCCTACCCCAGTAGGTAAAGTCACAAGCACATCTTCTTTCCCGGGAAAAATGTATTCCAGAAAATCATTCTGAGCTGCTTTAAATTCCCCTCCTTTTCCTTTAAGGAAAATGGCAGCTATACGATCTAAATGCTCCTTTATATTGTCATATTCAAACTCTCTGGGAGAATAGATAAGGCTTTGCACCTGCTCCGAGATAAGGCGATAAACCATATCCTGTGACTCCTGGATTTTCTTGAAATCAACAGTCAAAGGTTTAGAGGTAAATGCGGAAAAAAGCTTTCTCGTTGCTCTGGGATCAAAAATGACTAATTCGTTATCCTTATTCTGAAGAAGTATTTTACTGTATAACCAATTGTAGTAATTGCTCAATTTTTTAATAGACATTCCAATGCTGGAAAAATGAGGCAGTTCAGTTCCTTCTGTTTCTGACTCCTCGTCATCAACAGAATTTTTGACATCCTGAACTTTGTTTTCCCTCCTGGTTCCTGAAACCACTAATAATTCTTCGGGGCACAAACTTTCCAAAACATAAGCAATTCCTTCTGCCTGTGGAAAACTTAGAAGCGGATCAAGACTGTCTACAGGTGCTACCAGAATTCCTTTGTCACTTTCTGAAAGTAATTCCAACCTTCGGCGTAATGGAGCTTTAACAGCGGGAGAATATTGGTCTGCTTTTTTTAATATGCTGGTTACGGCCTCAACTTCATCTTTATTAGAAATTAATAGAACACATCTTAATTTTATATCGTTCTTTTTCAGCAAGTAGACGAGTGTCTTAAGCTTTGCTTCCCAGTACACATTCCTGTACAGCGTCTCGGGATTAAGGTCTGCAATTCTGGCTTTGGTACTTTGAGTAAAAGAGATATAGCGCACCGGATTATGATCCTTCGGTTTTTTATCTGCCAGCTGTTCTTCTAATTTTATTTCCCCAAATCCATTAGGAATGATAGAATTTCCTCCCCATAGAGTGTAATGATCGGGAGATACTTTCTCGATCCAAAAATGTTTTCCCTTAACCTGAGGTGCCAGTGCTTTAGCATATTCCTCCTCAATTTCTGTATGGGAACGCCCATTAGAAAATTTGACCCACAGAGAGTTTTCATCCTTTGCTTTAAAAAGATCTTCACGGTGGAGAGCTGCAAATTTCCTTTTGGAAAGATATTTCCACAGATCAGTACCAAAGAGGAATATTTCCCCGGTATTCCTGCTCTTTAAAAGTTCCTCCCGGTTTTGCCTGAAGTACCATTCTGAAGTAATGGTAAGATCCTGAATAATTCTGGGTTGAAATGAGATCTGATCTATGGGAAATAATTTCTCAATCTCATAAACCAGATAGGCACTGATCCTGCGGATATAAGGATGCACCTCATTTCTTACGCATTGCCTAATATAAGATTCAAGGCAGCACCTTAAAAAAGGATGATCTTTAAGCTTCTCCTCCATCTTTTCCCTATCCAGAACAAATTGATAAGGGTGATCTACTTCAGCAAAACCTATTTTAGGCTCATCTCTAAAATGCCCCCAAAAGGATTCAGGGCAAACCAGAAGAGTAGCTTTGTAGGGTATAAGACCCTTGAACAGTTTATTGATCTTTGATCCTGAAGTATGGAAAATGTCCTGGTGAATTTCCCCAAGATCCTCTTCCCTGATCGTTAAATAAGGAAGGTCTGTAGCAGGCATCCAGGAAACTATGCCGGCCTCCTGCAATAAATGTCTTAGATCCTTAGAAGTTACTATTCTATATACCTGGTATCTGAACAGCTTCAAACAATGCTCCACATCTTTTAAGGCTTCATGTGCCGTTTTCAAAGCAAAAGAATCGGCCCCGGGATTTAGCAGGGTTTCCACCTGCAGGGTATCCCAAATCTTTAGTTGCGGAATTTCTTCTCCATACAACTTCTGGAGATCAAAGCGTTTGATGTTGTGGCCGACAACAAGATCACAATTTTCAATTAATTTTTTGAGTTCGAGGATCTCTTCCGGTTCAGGATCAAATAATTCATCCTCCTCACTTCTGGTTTTGAAAGCCAGTTCGTTTATTTTTTCTGTATTGGGGCTTACCTCCAGATCAAAACTACAATAGTTGATCTTCTCCCCAATCAACACCTCGAAATAATCCAGAAATTTTTCAATAATTTCCTGGCAAGGTTCCCAATTATTCCCACTATAATCAATAAAAGTTTCCCAATTGATTTGGTCTAATAACCTAATCCTATCCCTTTCTTCTACTATTTCAAAATTCTCCTGCCACAAACGTCCCGGGATCTCCTTGATATCGCCGGCCCGCCATAAGCTTAGAAGACTATCAAAAGACAATCTTTGGAATAGGATCTCCCTTAGCACGTCCTGGTTAATTGAGAAATTGACGAGTTGGGTTAATTTCTTCAGGTACTTTTCGGGTATATCTTCAAGGGCGTTTAGCCCGGCTTCCAGCAGGTAAGTGTAGTTTGGAAAATTCCTGATCTTATAAAAGAAACTGCAGAATTCCTCCAGCTCCAGCTTTCCGAAAAGACCCTGCTCTAAATGCCATTTTTGAAGGGCCTGCGGCTCCAGAATTTTGTCGGGTAACTCCTCTTTTAACCAGAGCCTGACCAATTTTAGGCTATCGCCTCCCATCACTCTTAAACAAGCTTCTGAATTTAAAATTTCAGGCACTAAGCTGCTGAAAGTGGTGAGAAACAACTTGCTCAGCACATCATTCTGCTGTTCTTCCAGTTTACCAATGAGAAATTTCACCTGGAAATGCACCAGGATCTTCTCCCTTTCGCCTTTTAGTAGTAGCGGAGCGATCTCTCCGGCCTTTACGATCCCCTTTGAAGTAACCTGATTGGTGTGGTAGGTGAAATCCAGCTTGAGTTCATTGTAAAATGACTGTTCATTTTCTACAGGAGCCGGTTCTTTAGCCACCAATTGCCTGCGAACCTCGTCGTAATACAAAAAGTAATCTACCGGAGCATCTTTTTGAAGAGCGAGAAATTCCGGTTCCGGCTTACGGACTTCCAGAATATTCAGGTTTCTGAGGAAATCCCCAACAGGAATGACTCCTTCTTTGTCATCTTTTAATCCTACATATGTATTGCGGGTAAGAGATGCTAGTTTGAAATGTTTTTTTTGAGAGATCTTTACCTCAACGATCTGCCATTTTTCAGGCTCTGTTCCCTTGGCAGGATGAAATTTATAACTGGGTTTCTGCCTGTCATAAATATATTCCCTGCTAAGATCCTCCGGCCGCTCCAGGAGTATCACGTAGCCATGACTCAAATCTTCGGCTACGAAGCTGATTACCGCATTACAAATATCGTTATGCTGAATTTCCGTTTTCACTCCTCCTTAGATGGTGTTACTTTTAAAGAAATAATATATTCTGAAGGGACGGCTTCAAAGAGATCATTGCTGTCAAAATTCTCCTTAAATAGATCTTTTAATATGTAGATATCAGTACCGCTCACTAAAGCTATTTCGTAATTTTCCTTGTACTTTATCGCTGTTTCTTTTTCAGCCCAGGTAAGATGAAAATAGGAACCATTGTAGGACTTCACTTCTAAGAATTTCCATTCTTGCTCACCTTTTCTCTTGTATTCGATGTCATAATGTTTGGCATCCGATCTGTCTGAGACAGTCTTAGAAGAACCTGACACCCATTGAACATTTTCTACATCATCCTCGGCTTCGAGTGTATTAAAAACCAATTCTTCAGCATTTTTCCCAATGATTTGTTTTCTCTTAGCTTTAGAATTTGAGTGTACGTGGTTCTGCTTTTTACCCTTTCCTTTCCTGAATTTTGCTTTCTGAACCTTACCCGCAAGAATTTTTCCTACTTTTTTGTCTTTACCGGCAGGTTTTAGATCTTCCGTCTTATCAATGCTTAATCTTTCCAAATAAGTTTTAATAGCATCTTCATTTCCTTTGAAATAGAGAAGGCTTCTTACGTTTTCATCTTCAATAGAATCAGGATCAACTCCATAGTCTTTCATCACTTCCCAGTAAGATTCTATAACTTCCATTGAAAGAACTTCTCCCTTTTTCATTTTCAATCCGAAATTCCTTTCTACAAACTGATAAAGAATATCGGAGAGCTCCAAAGAAAAGTTGTGTTTGTTCTCATCCAAAGATCGTTCTACATCAGGGTTCTCTGCTAAACTATCGTAAGTGGTTTGGAAACTAATAAGGTTTGTTTGTTGCTTTTTTTGTACATCAAGTTGATCCCATATTGCTTTATTAAATTCTGCTTTATGATCCTTTATTACGTGCTCAAATTTTCTTTTATAATAACTACATAATCCGGCGCTATCCTGTGGTAGAATTTTCTCAAGATCACATTGAAAGAAATCACAAACCTCTTTTAAGAATTCATAAGTTTCTTGATTGGAGCCTTCCAAGAGATCAACTTTTCCATAACCATGAGGAAGTTGAAAATTGAAGTTTTTTTCAAGTTGATCCTTAAGGTTTTCGGTCGTCACTATCTCCTCGGGAAAAGACATTCCCCTTACTTTAAATACATTTTTCCAAAATTTCACTTCCAGAGAGTTGAGGCCTAAAAGATTTCGGGCCTCCTCCAGGTCTTCCTCCAATTCATTACGAGTAATCAAAAATTTTGTCTGGTTCAAAGATTTATCCTGGAAGATCAAACGATAATCCTCCTTGTGATCATTAACTTTAAAGATGGTGGTCAGAACCTCAGCAAAGGCTTCCGCAAAAGCCGGATCTTCTTTCGCTTCCTCCAAAGCAAAAGATCTATTGCAGCAGATAAAATAATTGCTGTCTTTGTCAACCATAAATTCTCCGTGCTGAAGATCATGCCATTCTTCATCCTGAAACTTGTATTTAAGTTCAGAGACTATTTGAACACTTACTACCTGAAGTGATTTGACAGCTTCACTTCTTAGTTCCTTTCCTGATACAGTCAACAATCTATAGGTTAACAGGTAAGGCTTTATTAAACTATACCATTTTTGAAACTCCCGGTCTGATAGATGGATTAAAATAGACTTAAAGTCTATAGTCACGTCAATATCCTTCAATGTGCGAACACCGAAAAGTTGTGAAACCTTCTGTTCTCCAGTTCGTTTCGGGTAATCAAACATCCAGATCTTATCTGTAATTATTTTGGGCAGAGTGGCATTATCAGTGTAGAATATCTTTTCACTTTCTACATACCTTTTTTCACCTTCCTTTGTAGCTAAAAGTTTGGATGGTAAAATTAAGTCACCAATATCCTGAGGTATAATATTCCTATACGTTTTATAGAAATATTGATAAAGTCTTCTTCCATACTTTTTCTCCACATCTTTTTGAGGCAGTAGAGATAGAACTTCATAAGCTTGCTCTATAGGCAGATCTCTAAACCTACTTTTGATCTTTAGTTTATTTAAAATACTACGAACGTCTTCTTCCTTCTTGCCTAATTCTAAAAAAAGAGAATGGTTTAGATCAAAGACATCAAATCCTAATTCTGGAGCATAGTCAAGGTCTGACAAGTAAAACTGCTTAGACCGTCCCAAAAAGGAACTAAATTGATAAAAAATATACGAAGGATTCAATGGTAACTTCCGCTCGGTATTGTAATAGGAATGTTTAAAGCTGGTAGATTCACTGGTGAATTCCAGAGCATTTTCAAGTTGCGGATCGAGCACTATCCAGGCGATAAGTTTTTCAGGAGAAAAGGAAGGACTACAGATAATTTTGTCAAAATTTTCAATCTTTAAACCCGAATATTCAACAGTGGTAACGTTTTGAGGTCTACCGACGTGTTCAAAGACAAATTGGGTATAGCCGTCTTCATACTTCCACAATTTCTCCTCTACTTTTTCTAATCGTGTGAATTTGACGACTCCTATCCATAAAAGATAATCCTCAAATATTAGTTCATATGCTACTGGTAATTCAAGAGTTGAAAATTCACAGACGAAATCTTTATAAGTATAAAAACCTTCAAAGATCTTTTCCATTATTACTCCTGATGAGAAATTTTTTCCTAAAAACAATCTATTAGCCGTAGTAACTTTTTCGAGCCTGTTTAGAATTGGAACTTTAAGGTTTAAAGTTCCCTTTCTTTCTGTGTTTGTTTTAAAAATGGAGAAAAGAATCTTATGGAATTCAACAACTATTCGAACCTTTTTTTCATGTGTAGGTTCCGTCTCAATTTTGCTATTTATTTCGGAAACCATAAAACGAATAACTTCGTTTATATCTTTGGCTCCTACATTAACAACCTTACCTATATGACGTTTAAGGGGTCTTGAAAGATTTTCATTTTCTACTCGTAATTCTTCCAGTTCTTCTTTAAATACATCAAGTAATTCTCTATAAAGGCCCCGTGAAAGAAAAGAAATTGGTATTAGATCTGGTGGTATTTCGTAGTCTTTATCTTCTTCTAAAAATACCTGACTTTGATCTAAAACAGGTTCATCTTTACTGTTTAAAAGAAGCGGCATAGATAACTCACTATTTTTGATAAAATAAAATTGAGGTCCAGTCAAAATTCTAAGTAAAAGTGCTCTTTCGTTGATAGAGGGAATTGAAAAAGTGAGCTTCTCAAAAATTTCCGCCAATCTTGCAACAGAATATTTATGGTCATAACTAAGATTGATATCCAATTCCTCAGTATTTGGAATGATCAAACAGGGAAAAAAATCACCAACTTCATTTCTAATTATCCACTTGGAAAAGTCATCTCCATGATAGACTGCGGTTTCTCTTGAAACATAAGTGGTATCTACACAAGGATAAACCTGCAGAGTTGAGCGAAGATTTTCTATTTTTTGAAAAAACCCTTCTAAATGTTTATTTTCACTCCTCCCCGTTACAGATAAAAACCCATAAGATATCCAGTCACTTGCACCTTCCTTCTTCAAATATTTAATGGCTATCTCGCCAATTTTTTCTGCAATCTCATTTAAAATGAAATCATTGTCCTCACTCTTATTGAAGTGATTCCTTGTAGGATCCAGGTCAAACGTACCATGGATCAAAAAAGGTAAATGAGAATAGACCTGGGTGGGAAAAAAAGTAAAAAAAGTAGAATCCTCATCACATAAATCGTCCTGCCAGGCAATTTTGTAAGAATAGAACTTCTTTTTCCCGTCTGGAAGTGGCTTTTCTGAAGAAGAATATATATTATACTCAACACCATTAAGTTCAATTCTTTCAAGATCTGTTTCTGAAGAAGGAAGATTTTTTCGTTTCAATACTTGCTCGGACTCCCCTGTTACACGTATTGTAATCTTTCTGGTACGTTTAAGAAATAAAAGGGTCTCTGGTTTTAGATCTTCAATTTGATCTTGGATTGCCTTTTTTGAACTTTGGTCATATCTTAAATCAATGATCGTTTCCCATTCTTGTTCTGTATAATTTTTTGATAAATGAGGAATTGAAAGAACTCCAAAAGGAACTTCCTCTTCCCGTAATTCCTCCTCACCTTCTATTAATCTTCTTCTTTCTGAATGATTTGGAACGAGTTCCTCAAAATTTACTTTGGCTCTTTCTGGAGAAAATTCAAGAATACATTCTCTAGTTCTGATTTTAATTTCTGTTGTCCAGTTTAAAACAGAACGAAATCCCAAACCTTTATTACCAATAAATTCTTTTTTGTTCTTGGGACTATTATAGGCTAACATTAGAGATTGAACGCCCTTAATATCGAATGGATTTCCATTATTAGCTATTCTTAAAACCTCATTTTCAAGGTCGAGATCTATTAGTACCTCCTTTGTGCCCGCATCATCAGCATTTTGTAATAACTCAAGTAATTGTCTTCCATTGTAAGATTCTGCAATTTGCTTCTCAGCACGGTAGTCACTTATGATCCTATTATGATCCTCATAAGTATTAAGCTGGTTATCTATAAGCTTTTTAACCTCAATTTCAAATGCTGATCTCTGAAGTACTTCTGTTGCCATTACTCTACTTTTTCTTTCGTCTCTTCCTGAAATATTTTCTCAAAATGCGCCCACGCCACTTTATAATCTTCTACCCGGTCACACTTGTCAAAGGGAGCGTAGTAGGTAACTTTTTTACCGTGGTAGAGTTCGCTTTTCTCTATGGTATGTTCATGGGTCTCGCCGGCTTTCATTTCTTTGATGCTCTCCCACTCTTTACGATCCAGACCGACTCCTGTCAAGCCTTTTGAAACTGTAAAGACAATATTCCCTTTTTGGTCATACCAGGTATCATCTTCGTTTTGTTGCAGTACCGGGAATTGCACATTGTAAATAAGAATAAGTTCTTCGAGAGTTAAGCCCAGCGCCATCGCGGTGATCACATCTATCTCCACTAATGCCTGGCGACGTTCATACCAGTTACGCAAAGGTGTATCCCAATCCCATACTGATGAAAGGGAAGAAAAAGACTTTAAGCGCGAATCATCTTTGCTCCAGTTATCCTGTTTAAAATCTTCCTGCCAGTGATCCTTCCACAATTTGGTGTAATAGCTGTTTACACTATTTAAAAGTAAGGTTCGACTATTGAGAAATTTAAGTGGTAAAGTTCTAATGCCAAGTGGTAAACTTTTTATTGTTACATCGTAGAGATTTGATTTACCTACAGTTTTAATAAAAAAGTCAAAAACCACTGAAGAAGTTAATCCTGAGAATTCAATTAGATCCTTTTCTTCTCTAAAAACAATAGAAATCACCCCATTAACATGGGCTGATTTTGGAGGCAAGATTGCTCCAGTTAAGGTCCTTTCCCCAGCCTGGCTAAGCATTTTTCTAAATCCTAGCTTATAATATTCCAGCCAATCTTCAACTGGACGTTCACCTTCAGCTAATTTCCCTCTTTTCTGAAATCCATTGATAATGCTTCCGTAACCGGCTGTAACATTTGTAGGTATATAATTCGTCCTGGGAACATACCCCCCCTCAATCAATTCAGTATCAATAACATCATAATGTGAATTTAAAGTACAAGTCTCTCGGGGCGTTTTATATAGCGGATTGGCAACAAAGAAATGAGGACCACTATAGATCATTTCATACTTTTCTACTGCCGGATATATTGTTTCGCGTTGAATGTTACCTAAATTAATATCATTCGTTTCATGCCAGCCTTCTCTAATTAATTTATCATAATCTCTAACAGTTTTTGGAAAGTAACCAATTTTCTCCAGGACATCCATTATTTCTTTAGCATGAATACCTACCAGTTTAGCACTTTTCCAATCGGCCCCTCCTTCAAAGGTTTTAGCTAATATTCTTAGTTGCTGCTGGGAAAAATTTACGATCCTTGATCTATGGGGTTTAATGTTCCAAATGAATTTTCCTATAGATTCATCTTTAAACTTCACCCCTCCACTTAAGCCTGACCCATCATGAATAAAACAACCGTCGATAGTAGAGGGATGAAAAAGATTAGAAATTGATTGAAAATCAACCTCACTACGTTCTCCAGAGTAAATATGAGAACCATATACCGTGTTATGGTGAACTTCAGAGAACAATGCTAATTCATTAGTGAATTGAAAATGATATTTTAATCTTGAATATATTTCTGTTCTTAGCAGCTGTCCATTGGGATCATCGTAAACTCCTTCAGGATGTAGAAGTCCTAGAAAACCATTTTCAGAAATCCAGTGAAAACCATTTTCCAGAACACACTTATACAAATTGGTTTGCTGCCCTTTTAGAAGCGGGTAATTTTGAAAAGCATTTAAAAAGTCCCCTGCAGATTCAATAGCAATATTTTCTTCATAATAAGCTCTTTTCTGGTCTTCATATTTTAAGAACTCTTCCTGAAGCTTTCTCACTTTTGGAGCTGATGTTTTACGAATTTCCAGCTCAGGAAAAACCTCACTCATTAATCCTTTTTCCTCAAACTGTAATTTTAACCAGGGTGGATTTCCCACAGCCACATCAAAACCACCGCGCTCTTTAAACACCTCCACAAATTCCAGCTGGTAATGAAAGTAGCGGTGCTTTTCTGCGAGTTCATTCACAATTTCACTGCGACGGTTGGTAAACAAGGAAGTTGGTCGCTCTTTTAACAGGGCCATCATAGAAGCCTGTACAAAAGTCTTATCCTTCTTATAATTTTTCAGTGCCGGCTCGTTCGCTTCACCTCCAAATAGTTTTGCCTGTACCCCCGGGGTTTCAAAAATGGCTTTTTCCTCCATCACTTCCTTTGCTTCCTCAAGGTTTGAGAGATCAATGTTCAGGATGTTTTCAATATCGTCATACCATTCAGTTCGTGTTGGTAAATGTGCCGCATCCCGCACATCCCAGAACCAAAGGCTACACCAGTAGTCCATTATTAATTTCAACTTATAATAGGGGGCGTTCGTCTGGTTACGTTGTTTGGCCAACTGTTCCTTCTCTTCATAAGATTTATCCTGAAATTTGTATTGATCTTCTGGTTCATAGGCTCCAAAAAATTCTTCTTTCACCTGAGTTTCCCGGTTGATCGAACTCTGGATCAAGTAATGCTCTTCCAATAGATAATCAATAGCTCCGGATATCTTTTGAAGTCGTTTAAATTCTTCACCACGAATTGGCCTACACATTTCACTTCGCCATTCTCTCACATGCGCAACTTCTTCAGGAAACTCTTCCTTAAGAAGTTTTATCCCTGCTGAAGGCACCATGGCTTTGTCTGCTAACAGGAAGTGATAGACCTCGTTTTCCTTTCTTTTTATCTTACTGACTCCAAACTTTAAATGTTTCGGTTTTTTTTCCCACCATTTTTTGTCTGCAGTGACATGGTCTTTTTCAAATAAAAAATCTTTGCTTTTAAACACCTTCAGCCAAGCTCCTACCACGGCATTTCCTACCCCAAGTCGATAACCAAAAAATGGAGTTTGCATATCCTTATGGATCACGTTAAGCCACAGAGAAAGTTTTCCCAGCTCTACCGCGGTAGGGTTTAAATCCACTCCGTAAACGTTGTTGAGAGCTATATAGGCTTTGATCTTTTGCAGTTCTTCCCGGAACTTATCCGGCGCTACCTTTTTCTTTATTTCTTCCTGCCTGTATTGCAGGTAAGCTTCCGCCAGCTGGTTGATCACCTCGTTATGAAAAGCGGCTGCACCCATAGCCGGTTCCAGGATCTTTAACTCCAGCAGGTCAAGCGCCTTTATCTCTTTCCTGTCCAGCCTTTCCAGAATGGGCTTTAAAGTATAATTTACCGTGGTATGGGTAAGAGATTCAGGAGTATAATAAGAGGCAGATTTTTGCCGGTCCCGTCCGCTAAGGCGATAGACAAAAGTTCCTTTTTTGATGATCCTTATATCCCCGTTCTTTTCTTTATAAACTTCATCAGCATGAAAATCATCTATCCGCTGGCGCGGCACCAGGTAAGAACCATCATCTTTTGCTATTTTCCGGGAGTTCTCATTTTTCTTTTTGGGCTTCCGGTGAACTTCGATATAATCTGATTCAGCAAAGAATCCTCTAAAAGCCAAAAGACTTTCATATACGCTTCCCAACTGGTTGATTCCCAAATTGGCGTAGGAAATACGGCCACGGGTCTTTCCTTTTTTCTTCCGCGAAAGCGAAAGCTGCAGGATTACATCCTGCCATATCACATTCCTTATATTCACCTTTGGCAGGATCTCCAGCTTTTCATCATCGAACAAAGGAGAATCCAGGTGGCGCACTTTGAAGCTTCGGTTAAGGCCATCTTCTTTTTCCCTGTACCCGCTACTCAACAGGAAGAACAACCGATTCAGCGATTCGTGGAAAAAATATCCGTTCTGGCTGCTGGCGGTATTCAGAGGCACCTGCTCCAGGTCGCGGAGCATTTCCAGGGAATATCCGTGCTGATATACGGCATCATCGGCCGGTAAGATATCCAGGTCATTACGGGATTCCGCATAAAAAAGGAACAGGAGACGGTACACGTAATTTAGACATTCATTCTTCAGGATATCGGCATCGATCTCCTCCAGGTCTTTTCCTTCCTGCTTCCAGTAATATACGGCCTCATTAGCCAAAGCTTCCACTGCATGGATCACCCCTTCCTTAAGATCTTTGGTTACTTCATAAGCGCTCTTATGGGAGTCTTCTTCCAGTTGCTCCATCAACACGATCTCGCTCTTAGGCGCTAATGTTTCTTTGGCCAAAAGGGTGTAAAAGAGCGAATAGTAATCTTTTTTTATGGCAGCCTCATCAAAGAGTTCTTCCAGGTCGAATTCTAAGTAACTACCCCTAAACCATTTCTCCTGTTCCAGCAGGAAATACCGATTTCCCGCACAAAGCAGAATGAACTTCGGCCTGCGGTGTTCTTTCAGCAGAAAAAGTTCAGAAACTGCCTTGTTGATCACCATTGGGGAGATCTTCAAATCATTAGGGACCTCAAAAACATTCTTCCATTGAGAACGATGGTATTTTTGCGGCGGACTTTGCACCTCCTCCTCTTCCACGTGGTATCGCTGCTCAAAAAGTCCGTCAGGATCTTCATCCCCCTCCTTCAAAAGCGGCTGCATCTCCATGATCATCAGGTGCGGTTTGTCACCACGGTAAAGGGTATGACGTATAGGAAGTACCGTAGTTTCGTCTATATGAAATAAGCCACTTTTATATTCAGGATGATCTCCGGGATATCCCAGGGCATTTAAAAGTTCAGTATGAAAATGATGAGTATCGGTAATAACATCCTTTACCCGCAGCTTCCCATCAATCAACTGCTGCTTGTATCTGAAATACTTGTCTTTTATTCCACTTATGCGCTTCCGGAAAACCTTTAGATCCTCTGGTGCGTATCCTGTTTTATTAAATACTGTTTTAGCAAAATCCTCATCAAAATAATTGGAGGAAAAGTATTCGCCTATGTTATGAATGAAATTGATCATTACTGCTGCTTCTAATTATTAAAAACTGAGATCACCTTTAGGTAAGGATCCTGGTTAAGGGAAGTGAGGTCCTTGTAGAACTGGCTAGATTTACTGGTGATGGACTCGATCTCCAGCTCCTTATCCTCCATTCTTCTCTTGATAAACCCTGTCATTGTTTTATCGGCAAAATCTACTTCCAATTGATGCTTTGCCAGTCTCTCCCAATTTTTAAGTTTCTCCTGGTAAACCGCCAGGTTCTTTTCCATTTCCAGTTGTTTCTTCTGCTGGATCTGGCTCATATGAGTACCGGTTGCAAAATCAACTACATCGGGCATTAGCTCTTCCAGTTTGGTAAGAGTTCCTTCGGAAATATTTTGTGTGGCCAGCTCTTCATTAAGACCAAACTTTGAAACAAAATCATTTAGAGTCAATGGTTGTTTAAAAAGTCCGCCATCCATCCTCATGGGTACTACAAAGAATTCAGAAATTACCGCCTGCCCAATATTATTTGCCACCTGCCCGTGAATGACGAACCAGGCTGTATCTTTTGGCAGCTGTTGTACTTTCGCCACCAGAGCCACATCCTTGTCCACGCTCGCCTCCAATTTGGTCATTAAGTAGCGCATTACAGGATGCAGGTCATATAACATCTGAAATTCTGACCACTCCCCTTTCTTCTTACGAGCATCGGCTATTGACCTTTGCACCTTCTCCTTGTCCAGGGAAAGCTTGTAGATATCGTTTAATGCAGGTTTGGCTGCTTTTGGAATATCAAATAGAACCCTGTGAAGTTCCCTTGTGTTTTTGATCTCCACATAAGTATCATCCACAAAGTCGGCATCGCCGGCATTCATCAAATTGTCCGTCTTCAGCTGGCTTATAAGATCTTTGTAATATCTAGAGTCATTTCTATACAGCGAAAAATCCTCTTGTACGGGTTCTGTTTCAATGAAGGATTCAGTGATATCAGATTCCTCTCCAAACAACATATCCAGATCAAAGCCGGTGTCTTCCAGGAAATTCTCATCCTGTTTCTCAATGGCCTTCTGAGTTTTCAGTTCTTCAGCATTAGGATCATAAAGATTGAGAACAGACCCTGCATCTCCCAGCGTTTTATGAACTTCCTCCTCTTTTTTGGTAAGGTTCTCCAGGATGTGAAGATCTGTTTTAAGACCATCCACTTCCGAAGTTCCTATGAGATAATAGATATAAGGCGTTTTAGACTGCCCATAGCGGTCTATCCTACCGTTTCGCTGTTCCAGGGTGATCAAGGACCAGGGAATGTCATAGTTGAACATTACATTACAGTAGTAGTGCAGGTTAACCCCTTGCGAACCGGCATCAGAAGTTACCAGCACCCGCAGGTCTGAATCTTTTTTCCCGAAGTCCTCGATCAAAGCCTGCTGCTCAACATCTGTAAGTCCGCCATGGAATTCAGCAATGGCTTCGTCCGTTATTTTAAAATCTTTCTGAAGACTATCTTTCAAATATTTGATGGTATCAATACGCTCAGCAAAAATGACAATACGATCATCCTTTTTTTGACCTCCCCATCCCATTTCGATCAGCTGCTTTTTAAAAGCATCATATTTCGAATCCTTCCGTGCTGAAAGAATATGCTCCAGTTTACTTCTAAGATCTTTGAGCAGGCTAATGTTATCTTCGGCATTATTTGAAGAAGAACTTCTGTTTTTGATCTTTTCGATCCTGTTATTGACACTGGAAAGAGCTGCCCGGGGAGAGGACATATAAGCTTTAAAGAGCCCAATGGAAAACAACAGGTCGCGGTTTTCTTTTCTTGTACCTGCCCCAAAAAGATCCTCTTCTGTATCTTCATGTAAAGAAGACAAGGCTTCAAATTTTATCTTCTGCTGAACCTCCAGGAACTCCTCTTCTTCTTTACTAAGCTTTGCGTGAATAGGAATGATCTCCCGCTCCTGAAAATGGGAGCGCACCTTGTCATCAAGAATATGCTGTTTGAACCTGCGCACGTAATAAGGTTCAATATCTGCTTTAGTGTATTCCCCATCCCTAGGAATAGCGGTTGGTTCGATCATATTAATCAGGTTTGCGAAATTCTCCTTCTTCCCATTATGAGGCGTAGCCGAAGTAAGGATCAAAGATTCACACCTGGTGGCCAGAAACTGCGCCAGACTTCCACGCTGGCTTCCGGTATTCGCCACCGTATGAGCTTCATCGATCACAATAATGTCCCAGCGCGATTTCTCAATGTAGTGCCGGAATTTTGCGTTGTTCTTAAGCGTATCGATCGAAATGATCGTTTTGTCGTAGTACTCGAAAGGATTTTTATTGGCCGGTAATTCAGTTTTGATCTGCGCGATTCCGTGTGAGTCCAGTCTAACCAATGGTATGGCAAACCGGTTCCAAATCTCCTGCTGAAACTGTCCAAGAATAGACTTAAGAGCAAGGACCATAATACGCTTGCCTTTGCCTCTCTTGATCATTTCGGCCATAAAAATCCCTGCTTCAATGGTTTTTCCAAGCCCGACACCATCGGCAATAAGCATCCGCGGCCGCGGAAGAGAAAAGGCTTTATTGGTAGGATCAAACTGGTAATGAGAAACATCAAAAGCAGCCTTATGAGCCACGCTTATTTTTTTGCTGTAAGTTGAACTGTTTCGCAGTTGTGTTTCAAGGAAGAGCTTAGTTTTTCTGTACCCGTAATCAGTATCGGCCACCAGTTTTGTATTCACCGGATCCAGCACTTCGATGTCCCGGTCAATGCGGGAATCGAATTTAAAGCTTCTGCCTTTTACAAGTTCGCTAATTCCTTCGGCGGTGATCAAAAAAGAGCCATCGTAATTCTCAATTACATCGGTCACAAGAAAGTCCTCCCCCCTGTTCCCGATACGAGCCCCGGGAACATATATATTCTCTGTCATAGATAAAGTTCATCAATAATTCAGGCCTGTTAAAAATACCTTAATATTCTTAGAGCGCCAACAAATCTGTAGGGAAGATTATAAGGTTGAAAAATAGGAAAAAGATGGGAGGGGATCAAGGTCGGGAGCAGAAAAGATATTTTTAATTAGAGGCGGCAAAAATTTCATTTTTTTGATATCTTTAACATCCCTACAGTAAATCATTCCATGGATTAATAAACTCCGGAAATTTTTATTCCCCCAATTTTCCTTTTATGGTCATTTTAATAGATTTAGATGGAACCCTCACTGACACATCAGATATTCGTTTTAAACCGTATAAAGATGGCAAACAAGTCATTCAATCCGCAGATATCCCATTTTTTCCTGGCGCAAAAAATTTTTTAAGAAATGTTACTGGAAATGGACACAAAGCAATCATTATTTCTGATAGCCATCCTCAGTATGTCAACCAAATAGCAACGATTTTGGATTTACCTGCTGTTTGCCTGACTGACAAACCTAATCCCCAAAAAACGTTAGCCTATATAGAATCTGTAGAGACCATAAAACCGTTGCTTCGCGATCAGGATAATTTCTTAATCATTGGAGACACTTGGTTAGATATTGAACTTGGGCGAAGAATGAATATCAGAACAGTCCTGACCCAACTCTATCAAGCTTCCAACATTGAAGAAAGAGATGGAATAGGACAAAGCTGGAAACCTCTTAAGACTGGACCTACCTTTTATGCAAAGAGCTATGAAGAACTGGAGGAAATTATTAAAAACCCTAATGCACATCTTTTAGCATTGGAAGCTGTTTTTCAAGGGGTACATTCAAATAAGATGGTCAAGTTTAAATATCAAAATTCCAGCAGAGGTTTTACTGCTTTTAGATGCCTTGCCAGACAGGAAGATGGAGAGTGCGACAGATTTTCTCGTGCAGATAAGTATTTTCAAATAGATAATCCTTATCGTTCTCAAGATTTTCTTTCTCAACTTGCAACTGGTATAAACAATTATCTTTCGAGGGTTTCTAAATTTCAAGAATATAAGTGGGACTACTTAACCTATGTTTCGGATAAAAAGACAACTACTCCTCCCAATAAAATGAAAGAGATCTTTGATTTGGTGGAAAGCCCTTTTAAAAAAGTTAAGCTTTTTGAATGGTCTGAAAAAGTGGAGGGTAGTTTAAGGAATCGACCAGATTATAAATCAAGACGGGAGTTTATTTCAAAGTATTTATTTACAAAAGAAGGAATTGATTTAAATGAAAAAAGTATTATAATAATTGATGACCAATTTACTTCATCGGCCACTGCTTATGAAATTTCCAGCCAATTGAGAGAAAAAGGAGCAAAAAACATTTTATTTGTTGCTCTCTTCTATCTTATTCTTCCCATTGAGAGTAAAAACTGTTCAAACATGGTCGATGGATTACTTTGCGGAAAACCAATGAAAATTAAAATAAGAAAAAAAGATGGACACAAATTCTATTCCTGTACTCCTCCTAAATATGGTGGTCAAGGATGCGGAAATATAGAAAATATACCTGCATGACAGTTAAAGAGAATATTTTGGCTTTATCCATGATTAAAGGAGTTGGAGCGAACTTTATAAAAAAGAATTTACCTCTAATTTCAGCTTATTCAGGAAATATCGAAATGTTATCCAGCATTGGCGGCAAAGTTTCGAGACTTGAGTTAGAAGCTAACATCCCGTTGGCTAATAAGATTTTAGATGAATGTTACCAGAACGATATACAGATACTTTCTATTGTTGATGATGATTATCCGTCAAACCTTAAACAGTTAAAAGATCCTCCACCTATCTTATACTGTAAAGGTAATATAGACTTACTGAAGAAAGCAATTGCAATAATTGGAACCAGAAAATCTTCAGAATTAGGTGATGAAATTGCCTATAGAACAGGATCATTTTTCACCTCTGATTTTTCTGTTTGTAATGGTTTAGTGGAAGGAATAGATAAATCGTCTATTTATGCTAAAAATCAAGTCCTGCCAAATGTAATTGGCGTGCTTTCAGGTGGTTTAAAATTCGAGAAAACCTCATCAAAAGTAACAAGAAAACTTGCGAATCTGGTCCTCAACAGAAATGGTCTATTAGTCTCCGAAGTTGAACCAAATAAAAAAGAATCCCAGTTCTCAGGAAGTAAGGCGAGCAGGATACAAGCGGGTATTTCTAATGCATTGATCCTAATACAAAGTAAAACAAGTGGTGGATCTAAATATACCTTAAAGGCATATTCTGTTCTGGACAGGCCAATAGGGGTAATAAGTTTTAAGGGTAACAGTGAATTCGAAAACAGTGAAAACTTTTCCGGTAATAGATTAATTCTAGAAAAAGGTTTGACCGGCCTTGCAGAAATGTGTGATATTAAAAAAGCAGAAAAGATCAAATTCAATTTAATTCCAATTCAAGGGAGGGAGGACTTTAAGAAACTTAAGGAACTCATTCAAAGGAAGAATTTAAATAAAAAACTATGACCCTTAAGGCTATAATTCAGGATAGATCTAATTGATGCCGGTATACATAGGCAAAGTATAAAAGGTATTGATGGAAATGCTGCCGATGGAGCTGCCGCAATAGTATTATCAGGTGGGTATGAGGATGATTACGACTTAGGCGATGAAATCCTTTACACTGGTGAAGACGGTAACGATTCTTCTTCTGGTAAGCAAATGGCACATCAATCTTGGAATTCTTCCGGGAATGCAGGCTTGATTAATAAGTTACAAAAACAATTATCCCATAAGAGTAATTAGAGGCTATAATCATAATTCTAAACATTCACCAAAAGAAGGATACAAATACTGTGGCTTTTATCGGAAAATTGAAATGCCAACTATGCAAATTGGTAAAAGCGGTTTTAAGATTTGTAGATTCAAATTGCGAAAGATCGGAACTGAACTTCAAAAAATACAATCTGTGGAAATTGGTTCCATCGTTAAGGTGAAGTTTTTAAAACGCTTTTTTTTGGAGTCCCTTTATTTTCAGCTACTATTTCCCGATATTGCAAAATTATTTTTGCAAACCATCTTCTAATTTTAGGTTCTATTCTCAGAAAAAAACCTTTTGAGGTTTCAATTTCTTTTTCAATATTAATTAGAGTTTCCCTAAACTTTGAAATAAAGCCCCAGTTTTCTTGATGCCTATCTGAATTTCCTATTATCGCATCAAAGATCATCAGTTCCACAAAAGACCTTTCAAAATAAGTCAATTCAAAATAATCTAAAGTCTCCCTAATAAACTTTAATGTATATCTTTCCTCATCCGTTGAAGGATTATAATTTGGATCGTAACCTCTCAAAAAGTCAACCCCTTCGGATAATTTATTATCGCTATAATCAACCATTGATTTAGATAAACATCCTATTTGCTGTTCATCATTAACGTCATAACCAATATTATAATCTAAAAGATCAAAACCTAGCCACTGACCAACTTTGGATGCAACTATTTCACTCCAGAATTCTGTTTTATATTTGAAATTTCCATTATCAAGCTTTTTAGAAACCTTAAAAAAATACTTTCTATCTTCTTCGGGATATAGATATATATTTTTCGCTCTAGTACCTCCAGTACTAGAATATGGAATTTTATTCCATTCAGAAATATTTGTAAAGGATGGAATGAACTGCTCCATTCAAAAATTTATAGCTTAGTTACAATATTAGTTTTTGGAATGCAAAAATAACTTTTCACAAGAACTTAGAGCATTACAATGGCCCAGATTATCAAAAGTTGCGGGAACACGGACGCGGACTATTTTAAATACACTTTTTTCGTAATACGCTTTATTTGCGATAAGCCGATGTCGAAAGTAGTATTTTTATGCAAACTCAAACATTTTACTATCTTCAGAATCCTGGATTGTCAAAGCAAAATTATCTTCTTTAAACGGGAAAATTGAATGTATAGTTATTTCGTTATCTTTTGTTACTGAAATTAAATTTCTATACCTCTTTGATGATGGATACGTCCTGACATTAATAGACGGGCTTGTTTCAATAATTTTCGCCTTTGAATTTTGGTAAAGAACAACCTTATCATAATACTCCACCACGCAACCTTCAGGTACGATAGAAGTTGAGAGAGGTTTTAAAAATTTTGCATTTTCGTTTTTTAATGTTGGCAAATTATTCTTTCTGGAGACAAAATACAACTGTCTATTCTTAGGTTTTTTTAAATTTATATTTATAAAGCTACCATCTTTCATGAAAAAAAATCCAGATGTTGAACTATTAAAACAGTAGTTGATTTGACTTTTTTCAATTAATGAAAAGTTTAATAAACTTGAAAGATCATATTTTGAAGAGCCAAAATCCGTTATCCTGCGTCTTTCACTATTTTCATCAAATTTTGAATAAGTTAACTTGTTTTCAATTTTTTCCGTTTCATTTACAAAATATTGAAAATCATTCTGTTTATCATAATTAATGATATCATATCCCGACCAGCCAGTTCGAATAGATTTTTGTGAAACTGGTTTTTCATAGACTTTTAAATTATTTGAGCTATTCAAAAAAGTACCATGAAACAAACCATTATTATTAGACGAAATAATTAGCTCTCCAGACTTAGCATTTAAACAAGTTACTTTACCGTCAAAGCGTCTATTTGCTCTAGTTGGTTCAATATGATATCTATCATCGGAGTTCAATTTGATTTCATAAAGTCCGTCTTTACTGCCAATGTAAAGACGCATAGCATACATTTTGAGGTCAAGAACAGGCATTGAAGGAACTTCATCAATTACAGTATAATCATTTTCGTCAATGACAATTTTAAATTCCATTTCTTCTGTTGCTTTTTCCCATAATTGGATAAAACTTTTTTTCATTTCTCCAATACCAAAAAAAACTTTTGCCTGTCCATTATTAAGATAGTCATTACGCTGGAAAGAAACTCTTATTAAGTTCTCAAAGTCAGGATAATCATTGATGAGTTTATGAATTATTCGTGATAACGGAGAATAGGCAATCCTTCCGTTTAAAAAAATAAAAAATAAATGCCCACTATAAATGTAGCTCTCAATAGCTTCTACCTCTAGTGAAAATTTGAGAGTTTTCATATTGCTCCTTTTAAAATTTTAATGTGCATTCTATTATCAATAATGTCATCTTCTAACCACTTTTCAAGAATTTTATCGCTTGGCTCAAATTCTCCACTATTAACAGGAAATCCATGCCACGCATCATTATCATTAGCTGGATTTGGAAAAAAAGATAACCTTTCCTCACCACTACCTAATATAACCTCTCCATTTTTTAAAATACCAAATAATCCACTATTTTCATTACAATTCCATTTTGATTCATCCGCAAGTCTGAAAACTTCATATTGTTCATTTCTTTTTAATACCCAGGTCGTTTTATTAGCATTTGTACTAGCAGTTCTATTGTGATAAAAAACGGGATGGTAATAATTATCATTTTTTGTAGGTCCAAAATTACCATCTTTGTTTTGCTTGATTTTCGGAAATTTATATGTCATATTATTTATAAAGTACTACTATCTACGTCTCCACTTAACGCAAGTTGCGGGTTGGTAAACGTGTTCTTCCGCAATTTGCTCGTTAACAGATGTCGTAGCATGTTTTTATGAAAAGAGATCTTTTTTTGTGAAATTTATTACTTCAGATTTTCCTTTCTTACTTGCAGATATATTCTCGGAAATATTAACAGTTATAATGTAGTAGGTTTTATTATTAAAATTTATAAGAGGAGGAAAATAATTAGGTTGCTCTAAGTCAAAGTTCAATTCTGCATTGTCTACCTTAAATATGACTAAAAAACCTTGATTTTTATTGTAATCTTCTGTGTATCTCAAAATTTGTGTAAATCCACTTTTAACTCTATTTTTACCATAACCTTTATTTCTATCGAAAATTTTTATTTCACAGATAAGCGGATTCGCAGTATCAATACCGCCAACTACATCTGATCTGCCAGACGAGCTTTTAGGAGTTGAAAATGGATAATCTATTCCTTGTTCGAACAAAAATAGTCTAAGATCTTCCTCAAAGTAATCTTCATAATTTTCTTCTAGCTCTTCGTACTTCTTTTTCAGCTTTTTACCCGTAAACCATTCTACTTTTCTTTTATACTTTTCAAGCAAATAGAGGATAGAATTGCTTTCCTCTAGTTGATCAATTAAATAATTAACAATTGGCTCAATTAATTCATTAATGACTCTCTGTTGAGTTTCTTGAAAGTTTCCATTAACAAACTCATCTCTTTGATTCAAATTAAAACCATTCAAAGTTAATCGCTGGGTTAACTGATAACACCAAGAAGCTTGATGTTCTAAGTCTTTAAAATTTTGTTCGTAAAATTGATAATGTAGATCTTGAACAATGTTGGTTAATTCTTGATTGTTTAAGGGATATCTATCTGTTGATAACAATATGATTCCCCTTAATACTTCATTTTTGGAAATAGCTTGAAGAAGAAACTGTAACTCATTTGAAAACTGGTTTACTGAAGATGTTTTTAATCTATAAATCTGCTCTTTCAAAGTTTTTACTAAGTCTTTATTATATGTCATTAAATAAAAATTAAGATTTAAAAATGCTACAACCTTTTTTTATACATCAAATATATCTGTTTATCTACTGAAACATGGGATTAATGAACATTTTGTAAGATTTTTTCCACAGAAGTTACTCTTTGAATTTCTCTTTTTGTACCTCAAAATCGGAAAAAGGTGAAATTTCACCATTTGTACCCAATGAAAGACAAACGGTGTTCTCCCCCACTATTTTCAAGAAACCTAGCAATCATAAGGGGATAGGAAGGGAGAGATCCCGGGGAGATTACTAGGGAAATTATCAGGAACATTGTGGCGAGATTATTGGAGAGAAAACCGGTGAGCTCACCGGCGAAATTATGCAAGATTATATATTTGCTAATATTTGGTGATAATTTGGTAATTTTTTTGAACATATGATAATTGCCGTGTACCTAGATTACACCTCGAAATCTGCGAATCCCGCATCCTGCTTAAAAGACAACTTCTGTATTGGGAAGTAGGCTTCGGTCTCTCCTACCCTGAAGCTACGGAGGACAAGTTCTGTCTTAAAATGATACAACTGGAACATTTGACAATTTAAAAGAGACTGAAAGATCGGGTCCAGGTAATTAACATCTATCCATTTTATGAAGCCTCCGAAGCTGTATACAGCGAATCTAAAGGTTTGCATCCTCTCGCTTATACTGTGGTGGTGCCGTAAGCTGGTCTGCGGCAGTAGGTAGGTAGGTTCTTTGTTAAGTTACAGAGGCAAACAAAATCTGCTTTGTAAAGAAACTAACTGTACAACTCCCAAATCTCTGCCAAAAAGAATTGGACAGCGACAATTAGCTATACCTTCACTCGCTAATACCTAAATCAGGATCATGAAATTTAAAATATTAGTTGCAGTATTTTCCTTTGGAATTTTCTTTTTAACCTCTTGTACAGACACAGTAAAAGAGACGACTGTAATAAAGGAAAAAGAAACCGAAACCAAAACCGAAAGTAAAGAAGGTGTTCTGGAACGCACAGCCAAAAAAGTTGACGCGGAAGTGAATAAAGAGATTGATAAGGAGATCGAAAACATCGGAGACGATAATTAGATTTCCGTTCCTCATAATTTAAAGCTCCTCGCTCCTTCTGGAAAGAGGAGCTTTTTTTTGGATATTTTCTACAATATAAGTCGTTGGTAGTTGAGCCTCAAGAAAGAGAAAATATCAATGACAACTACTGTGTTTACCTGTAAGCGCCCGGTAATCCATTTTAAGTACTACCATTGATAAACTATAGACGCCATGTCCAGGACCCTGCAGCAATTTGTTTTGATTCTTTTCACTGGTGCTTTATTGCTACTCGCGGGATGGAGCAGCTATTCGGTATACAAGTATTCTTCAGAAGTAGCAGATATTAAAAGGGATTACAGCGAGCTCAACAGTATCACGCACGGCATAATGTCTGTAAATATCTGGCGGGACCATCTTACTAACATGGTTCTAAATAGGATTGATGAATTTGAGTTCACAGAAGCTCAGGAGGACACCCTGGTCCTTCAGGTGGAAAATATATTGACCGCAGGTATTGATAAGGGTGCAGACGTCCTGGATCAAAAACAGAAAGGAATAAAGGCTAAACTCCGGAAATTTGCTGTAAAGACTTTGGTGCCAGAAGATAAAATAAGGGCTCTTGTCCCCATGTTTGCCCAGACCATCGTAACTGAAATTCAAAAACCGGAAAACAAAGAGGCATTAAAATATGTCATTAAAAGCAAGTTGCAGGAATACAGCGATCTTACATGTGATGATTCTCAGGTGGCAACGTTAAAAATAAGAGCTCTGTTAGACAAATATGAAGCCGAAAGTCTTACCAAATTTAATGAGCAAATTCCGAAGAAAATATATGACCTGGAGGCTCAAACCTATTTTCACACCTATATTTTGTTAGGAATTATTGGCGTATTTCTTCTCCTGTGGTGGCTGTTGAGAAATCAAAAAGCGTTACATACCCCACTTTTTATTATTTCGGTCCTGTTATCCCTGGTTGTCCTTTTTTCAGGCCTTACGGCACCAATGATCGAAATCGATGCTCGTTTTCAACAGGTCAACTTCCTGCTTGTAGGGGAAAGTATCACCTTCAATGATCAGGTAATCTTCTTTCAAAGCAAGAGTATTCTAGAGGTAATAGGTATTCTCTTCAACACGGGAAAGATAGATTCTTACCTGGTTGGTATTCTTATTCTTGCTTTCAGCATTATTTTTCCTGTGGCCAAATTACTGGCCACACAAATCTATTTGGCCGGCAATGAAAAAACCAGGAAGAACAGGATCCTCAAATTCTTCGCTTTTAAATCGGGAAAATGGAGTATGGCCGATGTTTATGTAATTGCAATATTCATGGCCTACATTGGGTTCCAGGGAATACTGGACAACCAACTCTCCAATCTCAATATGGAAACAAATTCCCTGGTGAGCATTTCAACAAACAAGACCTCATTACAACCGGGTTTTGTAATTTTCATTGGATTCGTGCTTTTCAGTTTGATCCTTTCTTCCATCCTAAAGAAAATTACTGCAGTAGCAAAAAAGATCGACAAAGACAACTTCGCAGCTGTTTAAGATGTCATGTTAAAAATAGCCATCTGGTCACATCAACCTTAGGGGTTCCTTTGCTTAATTAACAAAATATTAATGTTCCTATTTAAAAGTCTATCTTTAACAAATTCCATTATGATATTTCCCCTTATGTCCAAAGAAGTTCAAAAGAAAGATTCTCATGTGAACAAGAAAAATCAGGATCTTGAAAATTACTTTGCCAATACCATAATTCCGCAGCTTTTCATTGATGCCAATCTTACTCTGAAGAAATTCACCCCACCTGCTATGAAGCAGTTTTCCCTTTCCGAAGAGGATATTGACAGAGATATTCATGAGGTGAAAGAAAATTTTCGATTTCCGACTTTAATAGAAAATATTGAGGAGGTAATCCAAACCGGGGAGATCCTGGAGAAGGAAGTACAGACTACGGATGGGAAATGGTTTCAAATGAATATAATCCCCTACAGAGTTTTTGAGGAGAACAAGAACGATGGAGTAATTATGACTTTTGTAGATATCACTAAAAGAATAAGAGCTATAGGAGAACTTGAGAAATTAAATTCTGAATACCACACACTTATAGACGCGCTTTCCCATGATATCCGGCAACCACTCTCGGCCATTGTCCTGCTTTCTGATGCTTTATTAAATGCGTACAACAAACAAAATACCCCCCAATTCGTAAAATATATTGAAACTCTCAAAGCCAGCTCCAATGCCATGAGAGATCTGGTAAAAGATTTTATAGCCGTAAATGATGATCAACCCGAACTTGAGGGCGAACCTGTAAGAGTGAATATCGAAAACATAGCTCAGGATGTTATACTCTCTTTAAAAGCTGAAATTTTTGAAAAGGGAATACATATTTCTACAGATTTTCAAACTTCAGAAATTATCTTCTCAAGGAATAATCTTCGGAGTATTTTATATAACCTGCTGCGGAATTCTATTAAGTATAAAAAAGAAGCCAAGCCATTAATGATCGTTGTTTCTACAATCAAAAAAAATGATCACATCTTGTTACAGGTAAAGGACAACGGAATTGGAATTGCAGGTGAGCATCAGGAGAATATTTTTAGAAAATCTACCAGGGTTTCCCACAAAATTGAAGGCACAGGAATGGGACTTTATATTATCAAACGTATGCTTAAAAATAACGGCGGAAGTATTGAGGTGGAAAGCCAACTTGGGCAAGGTTCGACGTTTTCCGTTTATTTCCCTATAAATAAAGATAAGTAAGCGAACTTTTTTAAAGGGTTTCCACAAATTACATTTTTCGAGCATCTCTGGTCAGTTACAGTTCACCAGACAACTGGTCGAAACAAAAAAAAACACGCTCTTGCGAACGTGTTTTTCTCCTCATCCTGTTTTAGTTTTTAGATTAAATGCTACTGCCGGCAGCCTCAATCACATTCTCAATATTGTCGGGTACCAGGTCAAAGAAATCATAACCGGTAGCGGCCTCGATCTGGTCAACACTGGTTTGATACAGGGTCCAGTCAGAAGATACACTCTGGCTGTTTGGCATGTCTACCGCGATTACCTGGGTACTTGTGGTCACCCTGTTCACATCATCATCACCATCGGGAATGATCATGATCACTTTCCATGTATTTGAAGGTACCTGTACATTTCCGTTAGCAATGTAGTCGGCTGGACCGTTGGATCCTTCCCCACCTATTCCGTAGCCGCCGGAAATTATATAGATCTCATAACCACCACTCAACATAGAACGGCAGTAATTCTCTAAATTTGCCCATGCGATCCGGTTATTATTGGGAGCCTGCGGCATCATATTGGTCATTAAAAAGGTGTTGGAATTGTCATCTACAGAAAGCGTCCGGTCAGCTGAGGGACACATATGTCCGCGATCAAATCCGCTGTACTGGTAATCTGTATCGCTCACGTGGTACCATCCCGCCGGTAAGCTGCTGTCTTCCCTAAAATCATTCTGTCTGGAGGCGCTGCCCAGCCAGGCTTCATCTAAATGCCAGCTCACCCAATTCGCGGTTCCTTTATCACGGCTGTAAGACATCACATATTCCTCTTTTTGGAGCAGGTAGTTATTCGGGTAGCCCGTGTCTGTTATTGCTCCGGAAGGATTCCCCATGGTGAAATGAACTGCTCCCGAAACTGTCGTTCCGCCGCCGCCGGTACCACCTCCAGAGGTGTCCTGGGTGCCGCCAATTATGAAGTCGTCAATATTGATACGGTCGCCGCTTCCTGAAAGTTTGACGATCCTGAAACGTACGGCTGCGGAAAAATCAACGCTGAAACTTACATTTTCAAGAGTTGTGGAAGACGAGGTTTGTGTTGCTCCCACAGTGGCCCAGGTTGCTCCTGAATCTTCGGAAGCCTGAAGTTCCCAACTGCTCGCGCCATCTGTACCGTATACCGCATGATTAAAACTTACCGAAGTAGCCCCGGTTACATCAAAATTCATTTGCAGCATCCCGTAATCGCGGATACGTACAGACCTGGTTCCGGTTTTGCGGTCATTGTCCAAAGACCCGAGAAGCGCTTCTTCCAGGTACCAGGTTCCGGTAGGCAATTCTACCAGTCCCGCAGCATAACTTCCCTTGGAGCCGCTTTCGTAATCTTCGGTAATGTCAAGCCCGGGACCGGGAACAACTCCGGTAAACGGCTCCACCTGAATATCATCAATATTTAATCTTTCTGAAGAGCCATCGGTCTTCCTGATCTCAAACCGCACATTTCCGCCTTGATTGATGGGGAAGCTCTCAGTTTGCAGGTTCTTGTTACTTACAACTACTTCACTGCCGCTCTGCGTCCATGTGACTCCACCATCGGTGGAATAATATACAGCTGAAACTGCTGTTTTGGTCCTTACCAAACTTTGCGTAGCTAAGGCTAAGGTTGTCTGCTCCTTCCGGAAGATCGAAATCCATGGTTATTTTTCCGGAATTCCTGATACGAACTGACTGGGAACCATTCTTAGTATCGCTGGAAAGGGTTCCTAATAAGGCATCCTCAAAATACCAGTTGCCATCGGGGAAAATTACATCTTCCCCCGCGTAGGAGTTTTTGTATGCATCCTCGAAATTTTCGAGATAATTTCCGTCAGCATCAACGCTAAAGTTTAGGGTGTAAATGTTATCAGAAGAAACCGATTCTTCCGGGGAACAGGCATTGAACAAAAAGAGCACCTGCAGTAGGAACAGGCCTCTCAAAAGTAATAGTTTTTTCATGGTGTTGATTTAGGGTAGATGAGTTTTCCAAATCTATCCTATACTTACACACCACGAAAAATCCTTCAGAAAAGTTTTAAAGATGTTATTAACGAGTATTTTACCGTTGAAGAAGAACTCTTGATCGCTTAAATGGGAAAAGGTTGGATTCCCTCCAAATGGAAGTGGGAAGACGCCTTTTCAGTTTGTCACCAGGTTATAAATTCAGCACCTGCTTTTATTAACATCCTGTTTTTCGTCCAGATTATAAATGAAGTAGTCGATTTTCCAAATATGGACCCAAAGTGTTTACAGCGGAATTTGTACGGGCTACGCTGATTCCCGGTTTTAGCCCGAACAGCTGAATAAGCAGGCTGTTCATTGTTCATTGTTCTCGACGTACTGTTTAAAATTGTTCAGGATTGCTTGCCAGCCATTTTTCTGCATTTCAATGGGATGAGTGCTTTCTGCATCAAAAACTTCTCTAATGGCAGTGCCATCGGCATCCCTCTCGAAATCCACCTGTACTTTTCTACCGTCTTCTATTGTATAGCTAATATGTCGATGCAGGTCTATTTTGTTGTAAACTCCTTCAAAATCAAAACCTGTACCGGCATCTTTTGCTTCCATTCTGTAGGAGAATTTCCCGTTCTCCCGTAGATCATTTTCAGCAGCGGGACAATGCCAGGTATCACTGGCAAAATTCCACTGCTTAATGTGCTGCGGATTGGTCCAGTAGAGCCAGGCTTTTTCAACGGGAGCTTTAACTCTGGTCTGGACCGTCACTTTTTGATTTCCGGTTTCGGCAAGACTTTTAAGGCTTTTAAAAACTTTTGGCCAGATCTCGTCAAAATGACTTTCATATTCCGGCGCAATATCCATTTCTACCGTTAACCTGGTCTGGTTGTTTTCGTCTTCAAGCAGGTAGATCTCTTCTGCCCCCTTCCACGCCTTCACTTTTTCGCTCTCATAATCTTCTTTTCCGTTTTCGTCGAGCATCCCCAGGTGTTTAAAAACCATCTTTTCAGGCTCCTTTTTTTCTGCTATTTGAGAGATCATGCCCTCATTTTTGGCATTGAGAAAAATTGCTTTCCCGCCTTTTTCCCAATTGGTTTCTACCCTTGAACCTTCTGCAAAGGCCGAAGTCCATTGAGGGTAAGTATGTTCTCCCCACAGCACCTCCCACACACGTTCCCGCGGCGCGTTTATGAAAACCCGGTATTGCTTGCGTTCCATAGGTTTTGTTTTTGTTATTCAGTCTAAGTTAGGAAAACGATTTAAGATTTAAAATTCAAATTCAGGATTGGAAAGAATCTAATATCGGCACTCCCATGCCGGCTGATGATTACCGGTTTAGCATGGAAATTGAAAATGGAAAGATCTAGAAGAACCATTCCAGCTTAATCAGGTAATTCAGCGGTCATTGTTAATTGATCATTGCTAATTGCTCATTGCTAATTGATCATTGCTAATTGAAAAGCGACAACGTCCCATGTGTGGCCATGACCGCGGCATTTCTTTTTGCCCTGTTAACCGGCCTTTCCGATGAAGGTGCAGCTTCGTTCTCAAAAAAGATCACTTTTGGCGCAGCCCTGCTTCCGCAGGTAATTACTCAGGATCTTATTGGTATGGTAAGTAGCCGTTTGCCGCTTTAAATAAACTTCGTAATCTTCCAGTCTGTTAATCTGAGCTTCAGTATCAATAAATCCGAAGCCCTGGTACTGCCCCTCTTTCACCAGCACAAAAGCCTCTTCCTTGAAGCTTCTCCCCTTTTCCCTGATCACGAAAGTTGACGATTCCTCTGTGAGCGAAGCAATGGCTGCAGTTACCTTGGTGTTATAAGCATCCACCTCCTCTTTCCCGGAACAGATGCCTTCACAGCTCTCAATGCTGTAATGCGAACACTCCTCCACGTTAGTCTGCAGGCTGCAGTATTTGGGACACAGCTTGTATTCCCTGCACAGGTATTCCAGCTTTTCCTGCGCCAAAGCCCGGCTGTAAAAAATGCCGATGGATTCTCTAAACTTATTGGTCTTCTCCATCGCCAGCTGCAGGATGCCGCGCTGATTGGTATAACTCACAATCTGGTACACTGCGCCGGGACGTTTCTGCGCCCGGTTGAACTTTGGATAGTATTTCCTGATGCATTCGGCTTCCAGGAGCAGGGCGATCAATTCGTTGCCCGTAGTCTCGTAATCTATGTGATAGGTTTCCTGCCCCAGGTGATATTCCTTGCTCATGCGGTCATAGAAATGGGAGACCACCCGTTTCTTGATGTTAATGGCTTTACCCGCGTAGATCACCTTATGCTGCCGGTCCTTGAAAAGATAGGTGCCGGGAGATTCAGGCAGCTCATTGATTTGTTCTGCCTCAATATGCGGGGGCAAGGTAGCCTGCCGGGAGCGGGCGTGCAGGAAAGAATTGATCAGCTTGAAATTATCGTCCAGCGACAACAGGCGTTGAAAAAGGATTACCGTGGCATCTGTATCTCCCTCGGCGCGGTGGCGGTTGGAAATGGGGATGCTAATGGAGTCACACAACCTGCCCAGGCTGTAAGAGAATAGACCGGGAATCAGTTTTCGGGAGAGGCGTACGGTACAAAGTTTTTTGCGGGTATACTCAAAGCCCAGCTCCCGGAATTCATTCCGCAACACATTGTAATCAAAATTCACATTGTGGGCCACAAAAATGGCATCGCGGGTCATCTCCTCCACCTTTTTCGCCACCTCGTGAAACTTAGGCGCATCTTCCAGCATGCCGCTGTCAATACCTGTAAGTGCCGTGATGTAACGCGGAATCTCTTCCTGGGGATTGATAAGGCTGGTGAATTTATCTATAACCACCGAACCGCGAAGCAGGACGATGCAGATCTCGGTAAGACGATTCCCGTTTATCCCTCCCCCGGTGGTTTCCACATCAATAACGGCAAATAACTGGTTTTCCATAGCTGCTCTTTCCAAAGCAGTAAATTTAGGAATTTATCCGGGATTGTAGGAAAAAATCCAAGTAAATGGAAGGAGTCCTAAAGCAGTTAATAGTTGATTGCAGATTGGTTAATGGGAGGAGCTTGTATTTCCTCCCTTAAATTTCCTATTCACTTCTTCTACAGGTTTTTTAAGTGCGTTTTCAAATCCTGGCAGGTATTCAAAAAAAAACACGCTCTTGCGAACGTGTTTTCTCCTCATCCTGTTTTAATTTTTTAGATTAAATGCTATTGCCGAGATCACTATCTTGTTTTCCGAAAGTTCAATGTTTATTTCTCTGGTACTTCCCGGGCCCTTTTGCGCCCAATACTCCAGAACAGGAAAATTCTGTTAGAAGCACAAAACACAAATTTGAGGAAACAGTTGTTAAAATGTTTTTTTTACCATTCCTTCTTCATAAGGTTCAGAAGTGTTTTTAATCTCAAAATCCACCACACCCAGTACCAGTTCCTCTTCTGTAATTACATCAACTTTCCATTGGCCTTCCTTAAGGTTATTTTTATGGGTATATCCACGGAAACCAGGATCACGCCCACCGGTAACCTTAAAGCTAATGTCATCAGTTACTTCCCATTTCCCGGTTTCCGGATTGTACCATTTCCATCTATGAAAAATGGACTTTTTTAAATCTGTAGGTGCAAAAACAGAAGTGAACACATAAACTCTTTGATCTGCCTGACGATGAAAAGTGCTGTGATGTTTACGCCAAAATACATACCATGGATTCTTCTCGTAAGTAACGATGTAATCGTTATTTTCTCTTCCGCACCTCATGAGCCACCAATCCTGTATCCATGCTAGCGGCACCGGGGGAATAAGATTGAAAGCGTAAAAAACATTAATGGTTATATAGATGGAAACGATAAGTGCGATCAGTTTTTTGGGACTTATCTCAGCTCTTGCGCGTGGGCCTGACCTGTAAATAAACCTGATGAGTGCCAGCGTACTTCCCAAACTTACAAATCCGGAAATGATAAAAATAAAGGTGTTCATTTCCCTGATCAGCGTGGGGATCATAAAAGTGAAAAAGGTAAAGCTGATAAAAAAATAAATACTGAACTGAAGGTATTTATTGGAGATCTTCTTTTTAAGAAACTCGTTTGCAAATAAGAGCAGCACCAGCAGTATGAAGAAAAACATGGTTTTTGACATGGACACACTTCTGAAATAATAGATGACAAAAGCACTCGAAAGCGCGCCAAAGAAGAACTGTATGACTAAGGGAAAATATTCGGAATGACGTCTGATAAAAGTACCTTCCCACCTGTCATTATCCACTGTATTATATAAATAAAGCGTTAGGGATAATAGGGTCATATGCGAGCAAAGTACCAACGTATCATAAACACGATCTATTCGCCCTAAGGTCAATGAGTCGAATATAAAACCACCTATAAAAAATAGAATGGGAGCGTACTTTTGATTGCGAGTAACATACCTTCCAAAAGCACTGTTTCTATGTCTTTCTAAAGCTTTTTTCATAAAATTTTGAGAAGCGCCAAAGGTAGCGCAAAAACTTCATCCGAAGCTTTGCTTTGACGTTAATGCCGGAGAGCTTTTGAAAAGAAGCGGTGGCAATTTCTATGAGCTTCCCGTTCTTTTATAACCACACATCTAATGTTACGGAAAAGCAGAATCCTTATAGCTAATTTCAATCCTTTCTGCGGATGAAAGTTGGGATCTGAAGGATCATTATCAAGGTCATAGGTGATCCCCAGGGCAATCATAAATAAGACCTGGTAAATAATTCCGAAGGGGACTATTGCAATAGAGATCTTGCCCACGTGCTCGCCGATAACAGATTGTTCCTTCCCAATTTCCTAATCACGATACAGCATTCATTACATTACCCCCAATTCTCTGCCAAAAGAAATAAGGTTATAATTAATAAGTATACCTTAGCTGCCTAACCCCCTAATCCAGGATTATGAAATTTAAAATGTTAGTTGCAGTTTTTTCTTTAGGAATCTTCTTTTTCACCTCTTGTAGAGAGACAGAAAAAGAGACGGTAGTAATAAAGGAAACCAAAACAGAAAAGGCACCAGAAACTGAGAATAAGGAAGGTGCTCTGGAACGTGCAGCGAAGAAAGTTGACTCAGAAGTAAATCAAGAGATCGATAAGAAGATTGAAGATATTGGTGACGACAACTAGATCACATGCTTCTTATGATAAAGCTCCCCGCTCCTCCCGGAATGAGGAGCTTTTCTTTTTTTGGCTGCCAGGGCACCTGTATAAACACGAAACAAGGCCAAATCCTTCATTCCCTATACAAATCCATAGCTGCTCAGACAGCCATAGATTCACTCGAACTGACGATGTTTTGCCATAGCTATGCATATAGAACATTCAGCCTTTCTGCGGATGAAAATTCGGATCTGTAGGATCATTATCCAGGTCAAAAGTAATTCCAAGGGCGAACATAAATTATCCGTAGCAAATAATTCCGACATTAAAATAACAGGGACAAATCTCACGTCTTGGAAAAAGTGACGTTGGGTAAGATCTATCGCTACTTGATACAGGGATAGAAAAACCCAAAAATTACCCCTAAAGTGGTATTTTCTGCCCGCCTTGCCTTCTCTATCTTGCCCCTGTCAAAAAAATGATACCCGGGATTGGGGGAACTTCACGGAAGTTTACGCAGGGGTTTATTTCTTACATGTGGATTTCAGGTACCGGTTGAAATTTTTGACGCAAAAGCCTTCAGAATTTTCTGTAGGCTTTTTCTTTTGGCCTCTATTTCCTCTCAGCCAAATTTGAACCGGGTATTTGCAAAATTTTTATTTTCCTATATTTATCTCCCCTAAAGCATCGCATGCAAAAAGACCTGGAAGAGATCTCAGCTTACTGGAATGAAATGTACTCCCGGCAGGTAAAGGAGTACCGGCCTTTTGAACTTTCCGAAGACTTTAAAAGATTTGCCACCCTGTTCGCCCCGGGGAATTCCTATTGCTACGTGGTGAACCTCTATAATTTTGAACTGGAATATGTCTCAGATTCCGTACAGCTTTTCCTGGGCAGAAGTGCTTCGGAAATTGATCTAAAAGCCCTGATGCAGTCCATCCCCCCCGATGAACTCGAACTCATCGGCAAGAAAAGTAAGATCATTAGCAACTTCTACACCTCTTTTTTGGATAAGGCCGGTGTTCTGAATTACAAGAACCTGTTTTTCTATCGCATGAAAGACGCGACCGGCCAGATAAGGACGATGCTGTACCAGGCGGTTCCGCTAAGTGTTCTGGAAAATGGCTCGCCCGAACATGTTTTTTGTATCCAGACAGATGTTTCCCATCTTAAGATCACCACCACCAACGCCGTCTCTTTTGTGCATTTGAACGGCGGAAAGAATTATCTCAATATCGATATCGCCGGCGGAATCTTTGATCCCGAAAACTGTGAAAGTACCGGCACTGAGCTTCTAAAGCAGCTTACCGAAAGAGAAATAGAGATTGTACGGGCATTGTCGGGAGGTTTAAATGCAGAAGAGATCGCGACCCGGCTGCATCTTTCTCCTCATACCGTGAGGACCCACAGGAGAAATATTTTGCGTAAGACCAACTGTACCAATACTACCGAACTGGTGGCGAAGTGCCTTACCGGCGGTATCATTTCCCCGGTCTAACCTGGATTCCTACTCCAAAACCATCCCAACCCCTATTTTCTCCAACAGGTAAGGGTTGTGATCAATGACAAGGATATCATTTGCCAGGCTGAGTTTTTCCAGAATTGCGAACAAGAGATCAATATCTGCATAATGCAGCCCGGTACTTGGTTCATCTAAAATATACAGCGTATCTGTAGCCCGGTCCTGCAGCCAGTTCAGCAACAATAACCTTTGCTTCTCCCCCGAAGAAAGGGATTGTACGGGCTGCTCCAGGCTAAGATGCGCCAGCCCAATCTCCTCCAGCTGCTCCAGGTAATCTATGGTTTTGGCAGCCGGCTTCTTCTCCTCTAACCACATTTTGAAGTCCGTGATATTCATGTGGAGGACCTCAGCAATATTCTTTGAACCAACGCTGTGCGCCAGGATGTGCGGCCGGTAACGCTGCCCCTCACAAACCTCGCAAACCTCGATCGCATTGGCGGCAACATCAAGGGAAGTTTCCACAATGCCTTTGCCTTTGCAGTTAGGACACTGACTGGTCTTAGTTTTATAAGAAAAGTCCTTCGGCTTTAGGCCTGTTTCCGCGGAAAAGATCCTGCCGATTTCCTGCAGCAGGTCCAGGTAGGACACCAGGAGCGTACTCGCGTGGGAGCGGAGTTTCTTTGGCTCGAAATAATGTGCTGCCGTATACTGCTTCGGAAAAATAATGCGCTCACAGTTCACCGGCTTGTTCTTTTGAATAGTAGGGAGCAGGATGTCTTTCACCAGAGTGGTCTTCCCAATGCCCGATTTGCCGCTGATCGCCGTGATCCCGCCAACCGGAACTTCCAGTTCTTCTTTTACTAAACTATATCTGGACAGGTTGTAGATGCTAATTGCCTCCTGCCCTGCTTTTAATTTCACTTTTTTGGAAGGCATCTTCAAAAATGGATGACAATCCTCTTGTTTCAGAAATTCCTGCGGACTTCCCTGAAAGCTGATATAGCCGCCCAGTTTCCCCGCCTGCGGCCCCAGTTCCAGCAGTTCATCTGCCGCCAGGATGATCTCCTTGTTGTGTTCGATCACGATGACCGTATTGCCTTTTGCAATAAGTTCCTTAAGAATGTTGAGCAGGTCAGGGATATTGTCGTTAGATAATCCTGCGGAAGGTTCATCTAAAAGATAGGTAATGCCTTTAAGCGGAGAGTTCAACTGTGCGATCAATGCCACCCGCTGATTTTCTCCTCCCGAAAGCGTAGCAGATTTCCGGTTGAGTTGCAGGTGATCAAGATGGAGTTGCTTGGCTCTCTTAATGGTGTTGATCAAATGCGGCTGAATGTTGGAGATGAGTTTTCGATCGATCTCTTCCTGAATTTCCCTTCGAAAAAAGCCATTTTTCGAGGCCATTAAAATTCATGGCCTTAATTTCATCGATTGCTTTTCCTCCAATTTTAAATGCCGAGGCGTTCCGGCTTTAAACCGCTGCCATTACAGTGGCTGCAGCTTGCGGGAGAGAAAAGCGCCTTCAGCTTCTCGATGTTCTTATTCTTCCGGGTCTTGTAGTATTCTTCTTTTAAGTATTGAAAAAGACCTTTCCACGGCATACTTACCTCCTGCGTCCCCTCCCGGGTTTTCGTTTTGAATTGCCAGTTGGTCTTCCAAATCTTTTCTCCCGCGCCATTCAACAGTACATCCTTTTGCTGGGCCGTAAGCTCCTCAAAAGGCGTTTCTAACCCGAAGCCGTAATCTTTCCCAAGCTCCTTCACTATCGCCATGTACTGGCTCCCCGCCTGCCCGTAATAGGCAAGGGCTTTATTGTGCTCGAAGAGTCCGCCGGCGATGCTCTTCTCCTTGATCGGGCACTATCTTCTCAGGATCGGGGAGTAACTCTTCCCCTAACCCATCGCAAACCGCACATTTTCCCAGTTCATGATTGTTTGAAAAATGACTGGCAGAGAGTTCCTTTCCTTCGTACTGCGCCTTTCGGGAAAAGGCAAACCGCAGGATCCTGTCAATCCCGGTTTGTTTGGCAAGTTCAGACCTTTCCGTAAAGCTCTTCTCCTTCCGCGTAATACAGATGGTGGGACTCAGCCCCTCAATTTCGTCTACCTCAAACTGAAAGTTCACCCCTGTTCTTGATTGCTGATAAGCTGAAAACTGTTTCGTCATTTCCTGCAGTCCAAAGCCGTGCAGCGTGTCTATCACCAGCGAAGACTTCCCAGAACCCGAAATCCCCGTGACCACAGATAATTTGTTTTTTGGCAGGTCGAGATCCAGATCTTTAAGATGGTGCGTACGCGCCCCTCTAACAGAAATAATATCTCTGCGTATGGCTCTGCTGTTTCTTTAATGTCAACTGCGCGAGCTTTTAGCGCATTGTCCACGAGGGTATCGCAGGAGGCCCTAAAAAGCGGATGCTGCTCAAAGCAAACGATGCCGGCGGTCTGTTTCTTTAGCTGGTGCAAAGCCTTTAGCAGCTGCCTCACATTCTGCCGGTGTAAGCCAATACTAGGTTCCTCCAGGATTAACAGTGTCTTTTTCGACTGTTTCGCGAAATGTTTGGTGAGTTTTATACGTTGCGCTTCCCCTCCTGAAAGAGTGTTGGAGGGCTGCCCCAGTTTGATGTAGCCCAGCCCCAGCTGCAGCATCAGGGACAGAATTTTGGTGAGTTGTTGCTCTTCAGAAAAGAATTCAAAAGCTTCTTCAATACTCAGCTCATAAATGGCCGCAATATTTTTATTGTTCCAATGTACCTGCAGCACCTCGGGCTTAAAGCGTTTGCCGTTACAGGTGGGACAAACCTGGTTGATGCTGCCCATCACGTTCATGGAAAGCGTGATCACCCCCGCCCCTTCACAGGTCTCACATCTACCACTCTTGTTATTGAAGGAAAATGCCCCTTTAGCCAGTTTAAGTTTTTTGGCTTCAGGAGATTTCGCCAGGAGATCCCGTATTTTATCGGCCAACCCGGTATAAGTCGCGGGATTGCTTCGCGGTGTTTTTCCTATAGGTTGATCTGAAACCGTGAGCAGGTTCAGGCCCTTTTCTTCGGAAGTTTTCTGAAGTCTTTCCAGGATTTCAGGCGTCTTCCGAAGGACCACCGTCAAATCCCCTTTTTGAGGCTGAAAATCTTCTGAAGATATTCTTTTTGGTTCTCGTTCCGGCTCTGAAGTTTCCTTCTGGAATTCAGCTAAAGTAGGGCTCTGCAATCCTTCCGAAGTCAAAAATTCCCTGACAGGTCCGTTAAAAATGACTTCTCCTCCATGAATTCCGGCGGCCGGCCCCAGTTCAATGATCCAGTCTGCAGTCTCGATGAATTTCAGGTCGTGCTCCACCAACATCACGGTATTGCCCCGGGCGATAAGGCGCTTCAGAAGCTGTCGAAGATGCTGCTGGTAATCTTCAGAAAGACCGATGGAAGGCTCGTCAAAAACATAAAGAATGCCCTGCAGGCTACTGTTCACCTGCCTTATCAATTTTATGCGCTGCGCGTCGCCCGAAGAAATTTCTGTACTTGGAGTGCTCAACCGATATTCTTCCATCCCCAACCGAAGGAGATCGAACAGCTGCGTACAGATCTTGTCGACCAAAACTTTTTCCCCGGCACTAAACTCCTCGCTTTTCAACCTGTCAAATAATTCCTTTAAAGGCAGGTCCATCCACTCCTGAAAATTCAGCCCTTTCCATTTATATTTCAGGTGTTCAGCCTTAATTCTCGCGCCCTTACAAGCCGGGCAAACACGGGAACTGGTAAATTTCAGGATATTAGGATTGCGATCCCGTTTTAGAATATCGGTCATTATTGGGAGCATGCCCTTGTAAAATCCCTCTTCCCGCGGCTTTGCCTTCAGGCCCTGCCACCTTAAGCGGGATTCTATGGAGTGTTTCCCGTAAAAGACCTTGATGCCGGTCACTCCCATTCAAGACCAAATCTTTCTGTTCTTCCGAAAGTTCTTTCCAGGGTACGTCCACACTAAAACCATGGGCGCGGCACACCTTATTCAATTCCTCTACGGTGACCTGGGAATAGACGATGTAACCGGAGGGTAAAGTGGTGGTGATGGCTCCCTCGCGCAAAGTTTTATTCTCATCGCCCACCAGTTTTTTGATATCAATGAATTCCTCCTGCCCAATCCCGTGGCAGACCTCACAAGCCCCTTTTGGATGGTTAAAGGAAAAGAGCGACTTGCTCAGTGTTTCGTCACTGGAGTAGCGGGCAAACAAGATCCTGAAAACAGCAGCCAGTTCAGAAAGGGTTCCAAAAGTGGCATTTATAGACTGGAATCTTTTCGACTGCTCCACCCTAATCACCGGCGGCAGGCCCTGGATCTCATCAACTTCGGCTGTAGGAATCAACTGCGCATTCTGCTGATTGTAGGCAGAGAGGCTCTCCAAAAAATAACGGTAGCCTTCATTAGCAATCACATCCATCGCCAGGGAAGATTTCCCCGAACCCGATAATCCGGTAACAACAATGAGTTGATTTTCGGGAATGTCTAAAGAAATATTTTTCAGATTATTCTGGTGGGCATTTTTGATGCGCATAAAGGCGGAGGATTCTTTTTGAAAAGATAAAGATAGAAAGAATGTTGTGGTTTGTACCGAAGCCGTCAGTTCGAGTTTTTTCTGAAATGCGGCAGCAGAGCAGAAAAAGTATCGAGAACGACGGGAGTGTGGAAGCGCCTCTGTTCTCGATACACCTTCCCACCTGCGCTGCAGCTGGAAAGCCACTCGAACTGACTTTTCTGAAATGCGGCAGCAGGGCAGAAAAAGTATCGAGAACGACGGGAGTGTGGAAGCGCCTCTTTCTCGATACACCTTCCCACCTGCGCTGCAGCTGGAAAGCCACTCGAACTGACGGCGAGATTCCAACAGCTAAGCGCCAAGGCTTTTTCAAAAAGCTCTCCTTCTCCCCCTTCAGGGGCCGGGGGTATAGTTTATTGTTTATTGTTTATTGCTAATTGATATTGATCAGCTACCGACTAACGACTAATGGCTATAGGCTCTTTCGAAAATTTCACACGAAGCAAAATAAGCTCAAGAATAAGAACACGAAGAAGGACTGGAAAAATAAGAGTTTTGTTTTCCAATGAAACTTCCCCGCAGATCTCCGCAGAAACTTAAGTGTTGATTAGTCCTCTTTAATTGATAATTGATTAGCCAAAAGGTTTCACCCAGAGACCGCAAAGAGGGCAGAACCTATTGTTCACTGTTAATTGTTCATTGTCAATTGAGTATCTACCTCGCCGTATAGCCTCCATCGATCACCAGTTCACTGCCGGTGACAAATTTAGCTTCGTCTGAAATCAAGTAAAGAATTCCATAACCAATATCCGCCGGTTCTCCCGCGATGTCCCAGGGGGTGAAGGTTGTTTAGATTTTCTTTGAAATTGGGGATATCCTTGCCAAACTCCTCCACCAGCGGAGTCCAGATGAAACCGGGATGAACTGAGTTCACTCTTATCTTATCCTTAGCGTATATGAGGGCGTCGTTTTTAGACATGAGCCTGACGGCACCCTTGGAAGCGTGGTAGTGAGGAACATCCCCGGCACCAATGAGCCCATAGATGGAAGAAAGGTTGACAATGCTTCCCTGCCCGTTTTTCCTGAGATGAGGAATCGCGTGTTTTGTACAGAAGAAAACCCCTTTGACATTGATGTCCATCACCTGATCCCATTCGGCTTCGGTGAGCTCGTCTGTGGGTTTATTCACTCCGGCGATTCCCGCGTTGTTCACAATGGCATCGAGCTTTCCGAATTCCGAAACCACCTCTGAAATCACTTTTTTGACTGCTGTTTCGTCGGCCACATTGAGGTGCCAGAATTTGGCGACTCCCCCTGTTTGGCCGATCTCTTTGACCAATTGCTCTCCTTTCCCGTCAAGAATATCGGTTACGGCAACTTTAGCTCCTTCTTTAGCTAAAAGTATACAGGTTTCCTTTCCAATTCCCAGTGCCCCACCGGTGACGATGACAACTTTGTCTTTGACTCTTTCCATGATGTAAAATTTAAAGTTCAAGATGACTAAAACGGGGGGAGTAATAAGCCGGGGACCCTGTTATTATTCGAAAGCAGATTTACAGTCTTACAAGCAGCAGCAGGTCTCTCAGCCTTGAAAGATCATCTCTTGATCCTCCAAATAAATTTAAGATATTGCTGCTTATTTTATGATGATAAATATCAAGAAAGATGGCCTTTTCGAACCGGATTCTGCAAATCTTTGATCTCGATCTTCTTCATGTGCAGAAGTGCTTCCATGGCACGGTTGACCTTTTCCCTGTCGGGGTTATTCATGATCTTTTCCATGTCTGCAGGCACGATTTGCCAGGAAACACCAAATTTATCTTTTAACCAGCCACATTGCTGTGCCCCGGGGTCTCCTCCCCGGCCAAGCTTATCCCAATATTTGTCGATCTCCTGTTGATCTTTACATTGCACCATAAAAGAAATGGCTTCGTTGAAGGGATGATCATTTTCCATTGCGCTGTCCATAACCATAAAGGTCTCTCCAAAAAGTTGAAATTGCGCGTGTTTTACAGCGCCTAAAGCATATTCATTTTTGTCTTCTTCGGAATATTTCTCGATGCCTACCACCCTGGAGTCCTCAAAAACCGAAGTATAGAAGTTCATGGCCTCTTCAGCTTTTCCCCGACTTTTCCCGGTAAAGAACAACAATGGCGATATACGTTGAGCAGGTTTATGCCCGCTGTCATCGATCATGAGCTGCCAGTTGAGCCCGTAGCGATCCTCTAACCAGCCATACCTGGAGCTCCAATCGTATGCATCAAGAGGCATGAGAGCTTTTCCGTCTTCAAACAGTTCGTTCCAGATTCGGTAGATCTCCTTTTCATTCCTACAGATCATAAAAAGTGAAATGGAAGGATTAAATTTAAATTCGGGGCCTCCATTAAGGGCTAAAAAATGGTTGCCCTCCAGTTCAAACCCTACAGTCATTACCGAACCCTCCTGTTTCCCATGGATCTCCTGTCCCACCCCCGGATATGGCACCACAGAATTTATTTTTGAATTGCTAAAGATGCCGGTGTAGAATTTTGCAGCCTCCTCAGCCCGGTTGTCGAACCACAGGCATGGCACGATCTTTTGCTTTGTATACATAGCTTTTTGTTTTGGTTCTTCTAAAAAATTTCCGGGAGGCTCTCCAGGTAAGGATTCCTGAACTACATGAAAAATGCAAGCCTTAAATTACATAAAAAGCTATTACACAAATAGTTAAATTTTTATCACAGCTCAAATTTTTATTGAACAGCTAATAGCTAACAGCTAAAGTCTACTTTCACACAAAGCAAAACGAGCTAAAATCTAAGGCCACGAAGAGCGTCTGGAAAGCTTTATTGTTTATTGTTCATAGATCATTGAAGAGCCAACATCTAATGACAACGACTAACGACTACCAACATATTCCAAAATAATTGCTTAACTTCAGGAGCCTTAGTCATTTCATCCCTCTTCCATGAAAAAGTTCTTTTTCACGATCGTCTTATTCTTTTCTGCGCTGGTGAACTATGGTCAAATCAATGACAGCCTGCGCGAACCTCTTATTCCTGTTGAAAAGATCGATCTGCTAAAGAACATCGATATGACCTTTGATATGCGCATGGAGTTCCAGGCGTATACTTACAGGGGCGGTGACCACTATTATAATGGAATCCAGTTTGAGAACGGGTTTACAGCGATGGGCATTTCAGCAAAAGTACACGACAAAGTGAATTTCCGGTTTAGAAATCGCTTCAATAAGGGTGGCGATGTACAAACCCTGGACCAGCTGGGCAGCAATATTGAACTCGCCTATATAGATGTGCAAGCAACCCCTCGACTTAATCTCGTAGTTGGAAAAATGTTCGCCTTTTACGGCGGCTATGAGTATGAGTTCAGTGCCATGGAGATTCTGGAATTCAACGATATCTACAACAATGCCCTGGCCTACGTTACCGGTGCCGGCATTACCTATCAGGCGTGGCCGGAGCATCAGTTCGGTTTCCAGATCCTGAACTCCCGAACCATGCTTTACGACGACCTTTACGGCGATGTAGTTGCAGAAAATATTCAGGAACCCGATTGGCCGGTGGCGGTTGTGGGCAACTGGCGCGGCAGCTTCTTCCACAAAAAGTTCCAGACCATTTACAGCCTGAGCTATTCCAACCAGGTAAGAAGAAGGGGCACCTATTTTTTTACCCTGGGTCATAAATACCAACACAGGGATCTCACGCTCATGTATGACTTTGGTTACAGCTATGAAGAGGTGGACACAAAAGGAATTATGACCGAAATCCTGGGAAGTGACCAAATCGCAGAGGAGGTAACCTATACCGAAAACTGGTTGAGGGCAGAGTATCGCTTTAGCCCCAGATTCAAAGGGCTACTCACCCTCATGACCAGCAGTGCCTTTGGGAAAGTGCAGGGAGAAAGGGATCACTTCAGGACCAGTTACGGTATGATTCCCACTGTCTACTACAGCCCCTTTAAGGATCTGGACCTTCGGTTTTTCCTGGCCTACATCGGGCGGTATTATGATTACTCAGATTATGCCATAGATGAACTGGGAAATTCCAATTATAATAAAAATGAACTCCGGGTTGGGTTCATCGCACCTTTGTTGCTACTGTAATTAGTAATTGGGGATTGGTGAATCGAGATTCGGGATTCGGGATTCGGGATTGGTGAAACGGGATTCGAGATTCGGGATTCGTTAATTTGGAATTGTTAATTCGGAACTAGGGAACGGAAAACGGCAAAAGGAAAACAAATTTAGCCTCATTTAATTCTGAACTTCTAACTAAACTTCCATGATCACTGAGCACTGAGCACTGAACACTAGATACTCTCCCTTACGTCATACATAATGGGCAGGGAATACTCCACGCTTACGGGTTTATCTCTTTGCCTGCCCGGCCGCATTTTTGGCAGGAGCTTCACTACCCGCGCGGCTTCCTCTTCCAGCCTTACGTTGGGGCCCCTGCTCCTAATGTCTACCACATCACCTTTTTCGTTTATCCTAAAGACCACGTAGATCCTGTTGAGACCGGTGAGCCCGAGCTCTTCACTTATCCTGGTATTGAATTCCCTTTTTACAAGCGCCTCAATTTTTTGGGACATGCAGTTTTTTTGCTCCTGTTTGGTTTTCAGGTTTTCACAACCGGGATAGGTAGGGATTTGCTCTACTATCGTAAAAGGCACTTTTTCGATCTCTTCTTCCTCTTCTTCATAGACGATATCTGCTATCTGTGCAATCTCGGGCATTTTGTCCTCCTGGCTACTTTCTGTAGATTCGATGGTAGTTTCTTCCACCTCTTCGAGGTCGGCGATCACCTCAATGACCTCGGGTACTGCAGGCGGTGGAGGTGGCGGTGGCGGCGGGGGTGTATTGAGCTGAGTTACCGGAATGTCTTCCTGCACCAGGTCTGGCGTCTGTAACTCCAGAAGATCCAGATCTTCACTGCCGTAAGATTTCCACTCCAGGCCAAAATACGTGAAGCCGAGAATAATGATTAATCCAATTTGGAAAAAGATGAAGCTAAACCTGTCCAGGTCTGCCTTCGGATTTTTGATAACCTTCATAACCGGAATATTTAGTGAGGCAATTACCTCTAAAAGCCATCTTAACGACTCTTTTCACACCGGCACGGTATCATCTTCCATTTTTGAAAAGAGGGTTCATCACTAACAACAGGCCAAGCAATGAACTCTCTAAAGGTAGTATGCAGTTGAAAATTAAAGAATGACATCTGTCATGAGCAGAGGAAAGTTTGGCAAAGATTTCAGCTCGTCAAACACCTCTCAAAAATGGTATTTTTGGATAGCCTTTCAGTATATCACCTAACGCTTCGACTTATCCAAATTAATTCGGAATTGGTCGGTTTTCCATCATCGTCCTTAGAGGCTACTGCAAATTCCACGGCTTTTTCCAATCCGGGATCCCTGTTTTCGAGGAAGTCCTTCAAACTTTTTGTCACCCGAATATCAGGCTGTACTCCTACCCCTACAAATTCTTTTCCGTTGGGATAAGTATCTTTTTTGGTGCACACCCGCGCGAATCCGCCACCGGGCATTTCAAACATCATTGGTTGCCCTGTACTTCCAAAACTGGGATTCTTCGGTTGTTTTGATTTTAGAGCATAAAAAAACACCTCCCGGGAGAGGTGTTGAAAATGTCATTTTTGAAACCTTTTTCAGCAGTTATGAAACTTCAGTTTCCTCGGGTGCTTCAGTTTTCACTTCTTCGTCCTTATCAATGACGCCATATTTCTCCAGTTGCTCTTCTTCCCCCGTAAAATAAGGAAAAACGTCCAGGATTGGAGACTCGGTGATTGCAGGAATGGAATAATCGCCCATGGTCTCTGCCATAGCTTTTTCTGTGTTTTCAAAAGCCTCTTTTACGTCATTGGCCTGTACCAGCAGGTAAATATTTGTCTTCTTCTCCTTCCCGCTCTCCTCGTCAAGGGCCACCAAAGAAACTTTCGACTTGAACCAGCGATCTGAATTCTCAAACGGGTGCACCTCAGCGAAATTTGCCACCTTGATGTTCATGATCCTAAAATCCTCATTGGTATAGGCCTTCATCTCTTCTGTGATCCTCGATTCTGCCTCTGTATAAGAGACCGCGTCCAGCAAATAGGTGTCTGTGCTCACTTTTTGCTCTCCTGTTTCGTGTGTTTTTCTGTATTTCACCTTACACTCATACCATATTACGCTCATATCATTTTTTTTAGGGAGCCAAATATAGAATTTACAGCAGGGCCTGTAAATTTTCTTCGGAAAGAGATATTCACAAATTTACTTTTCTACTGTTCAGGTATGTTTATACAGAAAATCAATTCTTAAGAATTTCTTTAAATTTTATTTATAAGTTTATAGATCAACAAAAAAATATGCTGAAAAACTTTCTTTTTTTGATAACCTTCTGCTTATTCTTCCCGCAGCTACAGGCTCAGCAGATCTCCGGAAGAATTACTGAAAAAAAATCAGGCGAACCCCTTGCCGGGGCCAACGTTAGCCTTTTTTCTGAACCCGATTCTTTGTTTGTCAGGGGAACGGTTAGTGATCCTGAAGGAAAATTTGAATTTCAGGAAATTGCTTCGGGCGAATACTCCCTCCAGGTAAGCTTTATTGGTTTCAACAGTTTTACCTCCAAAAGCTTTTTTCTCGAAACAAGTAAAACTTTCGGCAATATTTCTCTTACCGCTTCTCCAATTCTAATGGACGAAGTGAGCATCCAAAGCGATGTGATCAATAAAATCGATAAAAAGGTTTATCCTGTACAGCAAGATCTATTTTCAGAAACCGGTACGGCCACGAATATCCTTCAGAACATTCCTGCTGTAACCGTAGACATCAATGGCGGTATTTCCCTTCGCAATGCAGGGGTGGCCATTTTCCTCAACGGAAGACCTTCGGCTATACTTCAGCGCAATCCAGCCGCATTTCTTGAGCAGCTGCCGGCAAAAATGATCGAAAAAATTGAAGTGATTACCAATCCTTCCGCTAAATATAAACCCGACGGAGTGGGTGGCATTATCAATATTGTGCTTAAGAAAGAGGCCAAAAGAGGCATTAATGGTCAGGTTTTAGGAAATGCAGGCTTTCAGAACCGATACAGTGGCGGTCTCAATCTCAACTACGGAACCGAAGAATTCAACTTCTTTGGAAACTATGGGATTAGGACATAGCAAACCAACCAGCCTGTTTAGCGACCGAAGAACCTTTACCGACAGGTGAAAATTCCAGTGTACTTTGAGGATGGGAAAAGCAGCTCAAATAATTTGTCACATACTGTTTATGCCGGCACCTCCTGGGAAATCAACGACTATAATGCACTGGAAGTCTCGGGAAATTATTTTGTCGCAAACTCAGATCACGCAGGGAGATCTGCTATTGAGACATTTAATTCAGCAGGAAACCTGAATTCAGATTTTAGCAGTATTTCTTCAAATGATGAACATGAAGAAGAAGCCGAATTTCAGTTTGCCATGGAACATGTTTTTAAGAATAATGAGGATCATACGCTGGAGTTTGAAGCTGTTTATGCTTTTTTTGATGAAAAGGAAGATCAACAGTTCATGCAATTATTTTCCTTTCCCGATATGGGCAGGATCACCAACGATAATCTCGTTCAAAAAAGCGGAAATGAAAAGGAAATAAGCCTGGATTATGTATTTCCAATTTCCGAAGATATAGAGCTGGAAGCCGGTTATGCGGGGGAGTTTTCATATCAGGACATCCGCTATACCACAGATGAACAAAGAACCAGGTTTTTATTCAATCGCGATCTTCATGCGCTCTACGTCCAATACTCACAGCCTGTGGGAGACCTGGGGTTTAAGCTTGGCCTTCGGGCAGAAGAAAGCTATACTAAGGCCGAGGTCAAACAACCCATTGACTCACTGGTCAAAAATGACAAATTCAGGCTGTTTCCTACCCTGCACATGCAATATGAACTCGGTGAAAATAGCCTCCTGGCCTTAAGTTATTCCCGAAGGATCAACAGGCCCGATGCAGATATGCTGAATCCTAATCCTGAATTTACCGATCCCCGCAATGCCGAAGCCGGAAATGCCAACCTGCTACCCGAACAGGTACACTCTGTAGAATTAGGCTACCAATCGGGAACCGAAGTTTACTCGTTTACCGGCTCTCTCTATTACAGATATCTTTATGATGCGTTCACCTCTGTTCAGCGCAATGTTGGCGACAGCCTCATCATCGGAACTGTTGAAAATCTTAATTCCCGGCAGTCTGCCGGCTTTGAGATACAATTTTCTAAAGAAATAAGCTCCAACTGGGATGCAGACATTTCGGGAGATGTTTATTACACCAGGCTGGATGCCGGGAATTTGGGATACACCACTCGTGATCATGGGATTTCTGGAAATCTAAAGGCCCATTCCTTTTCAAAAATCGGCGATCATCTCGCGTTGCAATTTGATGCCTTTTACTACTTCCCCAGCCTGAATCCACAAGGGCGCAGGGACGGAGTTTTTTATATGAACGGCGGAATCAAAGAAAATCTTTTAAACAATAAATTGAGCATAACTTTAACTGCAACAGATATTTTTCACACCTATAATGTTCAAAGAAGCACCTATGCCGAAGAGTTTACACAGAAAACTGCATATCAAAGACTTCAACCTGTGGTGTTACTTGGTATCACGTGGAGGTTCAACCAGTTCCAGGACGCTGATGAAATAAAATTTGAAGACCAGGGGCTGTAGCATGGAAGCACCAAATTTTAAGCGATAAATCATTGTTTTCCGGGGAAAGAGCCAAGACCACTTTGCTGCAAGAACCAAGAATATTCAATTGATTTTGAACTAACTGATATACATTCCCCAATTAACCATTCTCCAATTAACCAATCACCAATCAACCAATCCCCATTCACCAATCCCCATTCACCAATCACTAATCACCAATATCCAATCCCTATCTCTATAGTTTTGTTAAAGTGTTTTCGAGGTTTAGCTTACTGTACTACCTTAAATGAAAACCCCTGAAATGTCTGAAAAAGACGACTTTTTCACCGAAACCGAGAGAAGGCAATCCCCGTCGGCGACTATTGTCCACGACACGATCTTTAAGGAAGCAGAGTCTGAACTGGACCGCCCTTCCGCAGCCCTTTTCTGGTCCGGTTTGGCCGCAGGGCTTTCCATGGGCCTTTCCATGATCACAGAGGGTATTCTCCACGCCTACCTGCCAAACGCTCCCTGGGAACCGCTGGTATCAAACCTGGGTTACAGCATGGGTTTTCTCGCTATCATCCTGGCGCGCCAACAACTGTTTACTGAAAATACACTAACGCCCATCCTGCCGCTGCTGCACAGAAAAGACATGAAAACCTTCAAAAATGTGCTCCGCCTGTGGGGAGTGGTGTTGGCAGCCAATTTACTGGGGGTAATGCTCATCGCGCTTATCTCGGCACAAACCACGGCCTTTGATCCCGAAGTAAAAGCAGCTTTTATAGAGCTTGGGGAAAAGGCCATGGAACCGGAATTTTCCACTATTCTGCTCCGCGGAATTTTCGCGGGCTGGCTCATCGCACTTATGGTCTGGCTGTTGCCTTTCGCCGAAACGGCCCGCGTATGGGTGATCATTATCATCACCTGGATCGTGGGAGTGGCAGAGCTTAGCCACGTCATCGCCGGGTCTTCAGAGACCTTTGTGCTGGCCTTCTCGGGCGTTGAAACCTGGGGAGCGGTACTGGGCGGCTATTTACTGCCCTCCCTCATAGGGAATGTATTGGGCGGCGTGATCCTGGTGGCGGTTTTGAATCATGCACAGGTAGTGGGCGGTGATGAATGACAACTTAAACAATTCCAGATGTTTGGTATAAACGATATTCCCAAATTCCTGCTGGCATTTTTCCTGGTACTACCGGTAATTTCCATTCTTCATGAAACCGGGCATGTGTTCTTTGCCTGGATCATGGGCGCTAAAAAGATAAGAGTGGTTGTAGGGAGTGGAAAGCCTATTTACAAAGGGGGAATCCTTGAGATTCGTAAGTTCTATTTCTGGTATGGCTACTGCACCTTTGAGAATATTGAGCGCAAAGAAAAGCTGGCAAATATCCTCATTTTTTCGGGAGGTGCACTTTTCAACCTGCTGAGTACCATAGCCGTGATCATGCTTGTGGAGAATGAGGTGATGAAAACAAGTATGCTTACCTACCAGTTCACCTATTTCTCCATGTATTACGTTTTTTTCGCGCTCCTGCCTATGATCTATCCCGGCGGAAATTTTAGCGACGGAAAGATCATTTGGGAACTTCTCAAAGGAAAAGAATCGATCATAAAAGAGCGAACCTACCGTGTACAGTATAAATCTGAAGAAGGCAACTGGCAGGTACTGGATCAAAATAAAAAGCTGGTTGAGACCTTTGAAAAGGAGGATGATGCCCTGGAGAAAGCCAGGGAAATAGCGCAGGACAACCGGCCCAGCCGTATCATCAACAACAACGGAAAAGAGGAAAAAGAAGTACAGAATTACCCCAGGATCCCCCTATAGTTCTACTTCACCACCCACAGCGGCACCCTAAGATTCGCATTGAAAAGATCTTCGGTCACTGTGCCCACCGAAAAAGGGGAAAAAGTATTTCCTCCTTTATCTGAGACCACCATCAAATCTACCTCCGAGCTTTGCAGGTGAGCCTGTATCTTTTGGGCCGCCCCGGATTCTCTACCCATAAAAATTAAGGGTTCAATAGACAGCGGATAATCCAGTTTCTTCAGGAATTTGTCAAATTTCTCCTTCACATGTTTTTCTACTTTAGGGCCCATATCTTCGGGAGATACATAGGGAGAAAACTGCACGGGAACACTATACACATGTACCACCTTAAGGTCTACCTCCCGCCCTTCCTGCAGCTCCCGTGTCACTCTAAACACCTTCCTGGAGTCATGGGAAAAATCTGTCCCTGCCCAAATTGTCCTTATCTTTTCCTGTGCGGTGCGAGGCACGGCAAGAATGTCACAGCGCAACAATCGCAACAGTTTGCTGCTTACCACCCCTGTACCTTTTTCATGTTTCTTGTTCCCAAGAATCGCCAGGTTGATAGCGTATTTATCGGCTATATATTTGATAAGGGATTCACTGTAGGGATCTTCAGAGATCAACACTTCCCATTTCGCATCGGCTTTAAAATGCTTTTCTACCTTCTCATTTAATTCATCCCCGATAAGCTCATCGAGATTTACGTCTTTTAGATGCTCGGCAAAAAGGTCAGAAATTTCATATTTCTTGATGTTATGGACGAAGTACACATTTTCAGCCTTTAACCAGTCGGCAATGAAGGAGGCATAACCAATGAGGGTTTCATCCATATCTGAAAGGTCAAGGGCGACCAGAATATTCTTGATCTTTTTCATAAATCTGATGGTTTTGTATTTTCAGTTTTGTTTTTCTCGGCACGCTTTCTAATAATATCTGAGATGACCCCTTCGTAGCTTTCCATCTCCTTTTGCGTTCTTTTTTCTTCCAGCTTCTGGTATTCTTCTCTAAGCCCGTTGTAAAGCGAGTAACACATGAACAGGAGGATAAAGGCAAAGGGCAAACCTGTGACTATAGAGGCAGTTTGCAGCGCCTGCAGGCCTCCGCCTACCAGTAATACCGCTGCCACAGCACCCTCGGTCACTGCCCAAAAGATACGTTGTCCAACCGGCGCATCTATTTTACCGCCAGAGGTAAGACTGTCAACTACCAGCGATCCCGAATCTGATGAGGTTACGAAAAAGCCGGCAATGAGGATCACCCCAATCACATTGAGAATAGTTGAAAAAGGAAACTCCTCCAAAAAGACAAATAACGCGGTAGCCACGTTGTCATCTACGGCCTCGACAATTGTCTGGTTTCCTATAAGAGCCTGCTGTATGGAGGTGCTTCCGAAGGCAGATATCCAGAAAAATGTGATAAGCGAGGGAACAATAAGCACTCCCAGGATAAACTCTCTAATAGTACGACCTTTAGAGATACGTGCGATGAACATGCCCACAAAAGGAGACCAGGCAATCCACCAGCCCCAATAGAATACTGTCCAGGCATTTTGCCAGTCTTTACCGGTGTAGCTTTCTGTCCAGGTAGAGATCTCCAGGAAGCTGTAAAAATAGCTACCTGTATTCTGCACAAAAGACTGGAAAATAAAGATGGTAGGACCTAAAATAACCACGAGCAGCAGCATAAGCACAGCCACCCGCATGTTCCATTCGCTCAAAAATTTAACTCCTTTGTCCACTCCCAGTACAACCGAGGTAGTAGCAATGGCAGTAATTCCGGCAATTAGCAGGATCTGTGTGGTCAACCCGCTGCCTATTCCAAAGACGTGATGCAATCCTGCGGCAATTTGCTGCACCCCGAGACCAAGCGAAGTGGCCAGCCCGAATAAAGTCGCCAAAACGGCAAAAATATCAATGATATCTCCTCTTATTCCGTAGATCTTATCGCCCATAATAGGATAGAACACAGAGCGTATGGTGAGCGGCAGCCCGTGGGAATAGGTGAAATAAGCCAGCGAAAGCCCTACGAGGGTATAAATTCCCCAGGCATGAAAGCCCCAGTGCAGGAAAGTAAAATTCATTGCCTCCTGTGCCGCCTCGGGCGTACCTCCTTCGGCCAGCGGCGGACTCATAAAATGGGTGACCGGCTCGGCAATACTCCAGAATAACAGGCCAATTCCCATTCCCGCGCTAAACAACATGGCAAACCAGGAAAGCGTCTTGAACTCGGGTTTGGCGTCCTTACCGCCCAACCTGAGCTCCCCAAATTTGCTGAAGGCCAGGTAGATCACGAAAATGAGGAAAATATTGACGCACAGCACAAAGAACCATCCCCCGCTGTCGGCCACGAAGGTTTGGATTTTAGTAAAAGCTACCTGTGCTTCCTTCTTAAAAATGAGGGTGAGGGCAATGCTTACAATGATAAAAATGGAAGAAGTAAAAAAAACAGGACCATTGACCTCCAGTCCCATTATGGATTTTCGCTCGTCACTTCTTACAATCTTCTTGGCCATAATTTTGATTTTTTTAGTTGTTCTACGGGCTTAGAAATAATACCCGAAATTAATATTGAACCTCGCCTCCCATTTCGCATTAGGATCTCCGCCGGCAAAATCATCGACAAAATTGCCGCCCAGCCAGGAATGGTTATATCCTGCCGCATAATCTATATAGGTGTAAAGGTTCCCGGCAGTGACCAGCACTCCGGTTACGTTCATAAAACTATCTTCAAAAGCCGTTTCCTTCTTTTGCATGTATCCAAAATCGTTGTATAGCTGCAGGTTGGAAACCGGCCCCCAATCCACGGGCACATTACGAGAAATTGCTAAAGTGTAAAGGTTGAAATCTGCAGCGACTTCATAGGGCGCCCCGTAGGCCGCCATGGTGATCACCTCTTCGGAATCTCCGGATGCATTTATGGGATTATGAGAGACCAGCATGGCTTCGGTTTTTAGATTCCACTGCTTGTAATTTGCTTCGTAATGACCGGCCAGGCCATAATGGTTCCCAATCTTCCTGGTGATGAGGTTATAGAGTCCGCCGTACTGCGCAGAAAAACCAAGCCGGGATTGCAGGCTGTCACCCCACTTGTAGAGCAGTTTTACATTTCCCTGGTGCACCTCCTTGTTATTACCGGCAACATCATAAGAATACCTGCTATAGGAAACCGCTGAGTTATCACCAAAATTAAGTTCTTCGGCATTTTTGAAGTAGGCCAGCTGGTATTCCAGGTGATCTCCCAGGTGCAGGAATTTTATGCCCATGTCATGATCATCTTCCAGTCCCATATAGTAGCCCAGGTTGAAGAACCAGTTGTGGGAATTGTACTGTTGTATCCCGAAAGGAACCTGGGTGAGCCCTAGTTGCAGCTCTTCCATCTCATTGAATTTATAGCCGAGCCATCCCTGTTTGAGCATTCCGCCGCCAAAAGATTCTGAATATAAACGGTATTCGGCATTTACATAAACACCCTTATAAGCCGCCAGAGCGTTTACCCTGAACATATCATAGCCAAAATCGCCGCCTCTTTTTTTCTGTTCCGGTTTCCAGGAAGAGAGATTGTAATTGAAACGGAGAGCGCCGCCAATATCCACCTCAGGGGATTCCTGAGCTTTTAAGACCCGCGGAATAAGCAAACTGGAAATAAAAATTACCGTCGGAAGAATAAGTAGGGATACCTTCATTTTCTTCATGGTTTCTGTGATGAAACCCTAAGGTAATTTTTATCACAGGAAACGGGAGAACGTAAAAACCTAAAGTATTGTTAACTATCTATACTACTGCAGGATAAGAAGGTTCCTTCTGAAATAAGGCATAAGAAAAATCCACTACCGACATTGCTGAAAATCTGAATATAAAGAGAACAGACAGGAAAAAATAACCTTTTTGAGAGACACACCACACCTGATGAAAATTCCTCAAGCCGTTCTCTTATTTTTTACTGAATTGAAGTTATATTTCCTCTCTTCGGCCTGTTTTATTGAAAAATTTATTACTTTTTACCTAATATTTCATTATTCATCATCGGCTCCCCTACTCCCGATCTCACTTTAAACAGTTTCAACATGAGATTTCCACTTATTATTCTTCTGCTTGTAAGCCTTCAGCTGCAGGCAAAAACAGTTACCGGTATAGTTACCGATGAAAGTATTATGCCCCTGCCGGGGGTGAATGTCCTTATAAAAGGCACCTCCACAGGATCCCAAACCAACATGGAAGGGCTCTATTCTATAGAGGCCGAAGAGGGAGATATTCTTGTCTTCAGCTACCTTGGCTATAAAACAAAGGAAGTTACTGTAGGCAAAAAAGATAAGATCTCTGTGGTCTTAGAAGCTGAAAACATGGCCCTGGAGGAAGTGGTCGTCACTGGTCTTTTCACCAGTAGATCGCAAAACAGAACGGCTGCACGCCGGCCAATTACTGCCAATGAATCTTATAAGGAAATTGAAGAAAACACTTTTAAACTGGTCAAAGCTGCTCCTCTTTCCACTTTTTCTATTGACGTAGACAAGGCTTCTTACAGCAACATTAGAAGGATGATCAACAATGGGATGGACATTCCCAAAGATGCAGTCAAGATTGAAGAGATGATCAATTACTTTAATTATGATTATCCTCAACCCACGGGAGAACATCCTTTTGCTATTCATACAGAATATGTCCAGACCCCGTGGAACAAAGACACCAAACTGGTGAAGATAGGCCTGCAGGGTAAAAAGGTGCCTTTAGAAGATGTACCGGCCTCCAATCTGGTCTTTTTACTGGATGTTTCCGGTTCTATGGGTGCGCCAAACAAGTTGCCTCTGTTGAAATCTGCTTTTAATTTGTTGGTGAACCAGCTTAGGGAAAAGGATAAAATTTCTATTGTAGTTTATGCCGGGGCTGCAGGAGTTGTACTTGAGCCAACATCAGGTGATGAAAAGATAAAGATCAAGGATGCGCTTGATCAACTTCAAGCCGGAGGTTCTACTGCCGGAGGTGCCGGGATCGAATTAGCTTATAAAATGGCCCGTGAGAATTTTATTAAGGGTGGAAATAACCGTGTGATCCTCGCGACCGATGGGGATTTTAACGTTGGCATGAGCAGTGACAGTGCCATGAAAGACCTCATCAAGGAAGAGCGGGATTCGGGGGTCTTCCTTACCGTTCTTGGCTTCGGAATGGGCAATTACAAAGATTCCAAACTTGAGACTTTGGCTCAAACCGGAAACGGAAACCACGCCTACATAGATTCCATGCAGGAGGCTCAAAGGGTGCTGGGTACCGAGTTTGGCGGTACGCTTTATACCATTGCCAAAGATGTGAAGATACAGGTGGAGTTCAACCCCGACAATGTGCAGGCGTACCGGCTTATTGGCTACGAGAACCGCCTGCTCAACGATGAAGATTTTAATGATGATAAAAAAGATGCGGGTGAGCTGGGAAGCGGCCACAATGTTACCGCCCTCTACGAACTTATTCCTCCCGGGGTTAAAAGCGAGTACTTAAAAGATATTGATGACTATAAATATGTCAAACGCAAACCAACCGGAAATAATTCTAACGAACTGCTTACGGTAAAGTTTCGCTACAAAGAACCCGATGGTAAAAAGAGCAAACTTCTGCAGGAAGTGGTCTATACCTCTTCGGAAAAAGCAGCTTCAAAAGATCTCGATTTTATTTCGGCCCTTGCGCTCTTCGGAATGAACTTAAGGAAATCTGAATTCACCAACAGTAAAGGAATTCCCCTGGTGCTTGAACTTGCCGAAAAAGGTCGTGGAGAAGATGAAGAAGGTTACCGTGCTGAATTCATCAGGCTCGTGAAGAGCAGCGGAATGGAAGCTTCCGGAGCCGGAGAATAACTTCAGCCGAAGCAGCAAAACTAAAAAAGCAGCACTTTGAAGTGCTGCTTTTACTTTTCCGCGGAAAAAGATTAGTTACTTCTTTGGTGGAAGTGCAAAAGCTTCGGCCTCGTGTTCAAAATGGTTTCTGTGAGACCCGTCGCAAAAGGGTTTGTTGCTTGATCGACCACAGCGGCACAGGCTTACTTTATCCCTTCCGCCGAGATCATAATTGTTCCCGTCTTTGTCCACTATCTCAAAATCCCCGTCAATAAGAAGGGAGCCATTGTTGTTTACTTTGATCGTTGTCTTTGCCATAATAATATTTTTAGATGATTATTTGTTAAACCAACCGCTGTACATCATGTAGTTGCCGGCGGTTTTCTTCATATTCGAGATTTGCTCTTCACTCAATTTTTTCACCTTTTTAGCAGGAATGCCTGCATAGATATGACCCGGCCTCACAAATTGTATTTTCGAGTACCACTGCCCCGGCGGCGATGATACAATGCTCCTGCACCCGGGCGTGATCCATTACAATGGCTCCCATTCCTATGAGCACATGGTCCTCAATGGTACAGCCGTGAACAATGGCCCGGTGCCCTATTGAAACCCCGTTGCCTATTGTGGTCGCAGCCTTTTCATAGGTACAGTGAATTACCGCCCCATCCTGGATATTGGTTTCGTCTCCAATGCTTATTGCATTTACATCGCCCCGTATCACGGCATTGAACCAAACAGAGCAAGACCTGCCCATAGTTACATCTCCAACCAGGGTGGCGTTTTCGGCTATAAAGCAGCTCTCGTCGTATTGCGGACTCTTGTCCAGCACGGGCAGGATCAAAGGCATAAACTTCTTGTTTAAATTTCTGAAAAATAACAGGGGCTAAAAATAGCATTTTTGAGATAGCTCCCGTCCAATTCTTTCTCTAAAAGCTGTGAAAAGCTTTAATTTCAAAAGCTATGACATTTTTTTTATCTTAGTACTACTCCAACAGCAGCACTTATGCAGGAATATATCGACTTTGGCTGGGGCACCGGCTTTGCGGTAATCATGGGTTTCATCTTAATCGTCGTCTTCTTTTATTCGGTTGTGAAAATAAAAAAACAGGCTTCTGAAGCACAAGAGCGCCAAAGAAAAAAAGAAGCTGCCTCCCGTGAGCTTCCAAAAGAACAGGAATAATCTTCCTTTTGCAGCAGCACTGCTCTAAGTCTTTTGCCTGTGACTGCACCGATAATTTTACCTTTGATTAAAACGACTAAAAATTTAGCGTTTTACCTGTATTAAATTTTTGTTAATCAATGTATTAGCAAGACGAATATCTACTACTTTTGATAGTGTTGAATGTCGGGATTTTTGAACCTGACTTTGTAAATTTTTGATGGTGAGATCTGGTGTTTTTTCTGGGGGGCAAAAATACCGCAAGATCCTGCCAAAAAAGTGAGAAGCAAACGCTAGTTTAGCTTGCAGAGATTTCTCTTATACAGCTACGTAAGGCTTATAACTTCTCAAGTAAGCAGAAGGTCCGCAGGGGTTTTCTGCTTACTTTTTTGTTTTTCACGATCTTGATCTACTTCTGCCTTTCAAATCCCTTCCTGTAGTTAATGCCTTCCTTTCCTTCTATACCTTTAAGAGGTTTTCAATATTTCGGTTAACTTTAAGGCTCAAGAAACTAAAACCCTCAAAAATGAGAAAATCACTTGTTTTTTCAGCTGTCCTTGCAGCTGCCACTTTTATTGGCTGTAAAGATGAAGAAAAAGAACCCGTCACCGCAGAAAATACCGACACAGGAATGGCTGTGGAAGGAATCGATGTGGAGAGCCGGGTGAACAACTACGCCGAAGTGCCACTCACCACAGATCTTTCTGTGCTCTCTGAAAATGAGCGCAAGATGATCCCGCTACTCATAGAGGTAGCAAAGATCACAGATGAGCTTTTTTGGTACCAGGCTTTTGGCGAAAAAGACAGCCTAATGTCCAAACTGGACGGTCCTGTTGCCCGTTATGCCGAGATCAACTACGGGCCCTGGGATCGGCTCAATAACAATGAACCTTTTGTAAAAGGTTACGGCGAGAAGCCTGCATCGGCCAATTTCTACCCTGCCGATATGAGCAAGGAAGATTTTGAAAATGCCGACATTGAAAATAAAGAAAGCCTTTACACTTTCATCCGAAGAAATGACCAGGGCGAACTGGAGGCGGTTTGGTACCACGAAATGTTCCCCGAGAAACTTCAGAAAGCATCAGATCTCTTAAAACAAGCCGCTGAACTGGCCGAAGATCCCGGACTTAAAAAATACCTCAACCTTCGTGCAGAAGCTCTTGTAACAGACCAGTATTATGAAAGTGACGTGGCCTGGATGCAGATGAAAAACAACACCATTGATATGGTGGTTGGGCCTATTGAATCTTATGAAGACAGGCTGTTTGGCAGCAAAGCTTCATATGAGTCTTATGTGCTGGTAAAGGATAAGGAATGGAGTAAACGCCTCGCGAAATATATCTCCTTCTTACCTGTGCTGCAAGAGGAACTGCCGGTAGAGGCTAAATATAAGAAAGAAGGCCCGGGCACAGATTCAGATCTCAATGCTTACGATGCCATTTATTACGCGGGAGATTCCAACGCAGGTAGTAAAACTATTGCGATCAACCTGCCAAATGACGAAAAGGTACAGGAGCAATACGGCAGCCGCAGGCTTCAGCTAAAGAATGCCATGCGCGCCAAGTATGACAAGATCCTTGTGCCGATAGCTGATGAGCTCATTGTTCCAGAGCAGCAAAAGAACATCACCTTTGACGCCTTTTTTGCCAACACCATGTTCCACGAAGTGGCGCACGGACTCGGCATCAAAAACACCGTTAACAACAAAGGCACGGTACGCGAGGCCTTGAAAGAACACGCCTCGGCCCTCGAAGAAGGAAAAGCCGATGTCCTGGGCATCTACATGATCACCAAATTGCATGACAAAGGCGAACTAAAAGATGCCGAACTCATGGATTACTATGTGACTTTCCTGGCCAGTATCTTTCGCTCTGTGCGTTTTGGAGCTTCAGATGCTCATGGGAAAGCAAATATGGTAAGGTTTAACTATTTCAAAGATATGGGTGCCTTTACCCAGAATGACAACGGACGCTACGAGGTCAACTTTGAGGAATTCAAAAAGGCAATTGACTCACTTTCTAATGACATCCTTGTCCTACAGGGAGAAGGTGACTACGAAGGCACAGGGAAATTACTTGATGAACAAGGGGTTATAGATGAAGACCTGCAGGCTTCTCTAGATCGACTTACAGAAAAGCAAATTCCGGTTGATGTGGTTTTCAAGCAGGGGACCGATGTTCTGGGCCTTTAGGGTCAGGAGGATATTCTTTAAAGAGCCCTTGCAAGGGCTCTTTTTTTTCACCCCCGGGGATTTTCCTGTAGTCCATATATGTTGTTTTAACTTAATGTTTGGTTTTTATGTTTTATCTTAGGCAGCTGGAAATATTTTGAGGCTGGAGAGCTTCGGTATTTGCGTAAAATTGCCCTATGACTCCTAACCCTGCTGAACTTCCAACTTCTGTGAATTACGATCAACTGTTGATGCTTTCCTCCTCCCTGGGAGCCCGCTGTGAATACCTGAACAGTAGTGTAAAGGCTTTTTGTGGACTTTCTGATAATCCTGATGAAGCCTCTTATTTCTTTCAGAAGTATATGCATCCCCAAGATTATGAGGATTTCACTAGTCAGCTGAAGACTTTAAAAGATGGAGAAAAAGAACGCTCACAAGTAAGGCTGAAGGATAGTGATGGTAATTACACCTGGTTTTCAATAGAGAGCCGCAAGTATTTCGACAAAGGTTCAGATGACTCTCTGGTGCTGTCCACTGCCGTTCAAACTTTAGATGATTCCGGGGCAATGTCTCCTGAAGAAAATGCAGGTTATAACCTTCTAAAACAAGAATACGATGATCTTCTCAATTCTCTTGACGAAGGCTTTTGTATTGTTGAATTGATCTACGACGCCGGGGGAAACCCTATTGACTACCTGTACCTCAATTCCAACCCCGCCTTGAGAAAGCATATAGAAATTGAGGATGTAGACGGTAAGACGATAAAAGAGTTGGTGAAAACTCCAAACCAGGAATGGCTTAAAATTTTTGCACAGGTAGCAAAAGATGGAAAACCGGTGCGTTTCCAGGACTCCAATGATAACCTGGGAGGGATCTGGCTCGACCTTTATGCCTTTAAAGTAGGTTCCCCCGAAAGCAGAAAAGTTGGCAGGCTCTTTAGAAATATTACTACCCGAAAAATTGCCGAAGCCGGACTCATTAAAGAGCTGCAGGCAAATCATAAAGACCTGCAGGAATCCAAAGAATTGCTTCAAAATGTTTTCGACAATACCAATCTTGGAATTGCTGTTCTTAAGACCATCTACAAAGCAGATCACAACATTGAAGATTTCGTTTTTATAAGGGTCAATAAGGTGCTTGAAGATTTGTATCTCACCGAAGATATACTTGGAAAAAAATATACCCAGACCAGCAAAGAAGGTGTTAAAATGGGCATTTTTGACGCCTATAAAGAAGTCATGGAAACCGGTATTCCTTATGACCGGGAGATCTATTATGGCAAAGGCAGCGAGCCGGCCTGGTTCAGGATCACTGCCCGCGCTCAGGGAGACCTGCTAATAAGTTCTATTGAAGATGTTACCGAACGCAAGGCTGCGGCCGAAGAATTAAAGGAAACACTAAGATTCAAACGTGAACTGGTAAGAACTACGCCGGAGATTATTCTCATAGTAAACCTGGATGAACAGCGAGTGCGCTATATCAATAAGGATATACTTCCGGAGTCGGGTATGACGCAGGAAAAAATTCAGGGCATGAAAATCTCTGACATCCTGCCTTTTATTCATCCGCGGGATAGGGAAAACGTAATGCAGTTGCATAAGTCGCTACTCAAAAGTAACGTTGATGACATCAGGGACCTGGAGGTGCGGCTTAAGTTGCGGGGTGTGAAGTGGGAATGGTTTAGCGTGCGCGGAAAGATCTTTAAACGCAAAGATGATACCTGGGTTGAAGAATATGTGTTACTGGTAAGGAACATAACCGAGCAGAAAACCACTCAAAAGGCCCTGTTGAAGGCAGAGAAGCTTTCTATCCAGGGAGAGGTGGCCCGCACCTTTGCCCATGAACTGCGCAACCCGCTGGCCAGCATTGGGATGGTGAGTGAAGTGCTGAGCCAAAAGTTGGATCCTGCCCAAAATGAGGAATTCAAGACCTATTTCAACATCCTGAAAAGGAGCACCAAAATCTTGAACAATCTCGTTGGTAATCTCCTTAACGCCTCTAACTACTCACCTGCCGTTCTCAAAAAGGAAGATCTTGCTGCTATTGTAGATGAGACTTTACACAAAGCCTCAGACAGGATCTACCTCGCCGGGATCAAAGTGATCAGGAATTATTCCGGTATTTATCCAATTCTTGCCGACAGGGAGAAACTGGAAATTGCTCTGCTCAACATCGTCGTAAATGCCAGTGAGGCTACCCCACCGGGCGCCGGGGAAATAGAGATCGAGATCTACCCGGAATGAAACAGATTTCGTCCTGAGCATTAAAGACAACGGCCACGGGATGGACCAGGAACAGATAGATCACGTTTTTGAAGCTTTTTACAGCAATAAATCCACAGGAATGGGTATAGGCATGAGCTCGGTAAGAAATATACTCGAAGAGCATGACGCCCCCATTAAAGTTTATGAGTAAACCAAATGAAGGAGCCTGCTTCAGGATCTTTTTCCACAATGCTGATCTCTTGTAAAAGTTCGCTTCCGGCTAAAGAAGTAAACTGCTCCTAATAGTGCAGGTTTGAACATTTATTTTTATTTTAAGAAAATGGCGCATCATAATTTGTAATTTCAGGAAAAGCCGCTAAGCCTGCTGCTTTTGCAGGTAGTTCTTGAAAACCTCAATTATGAGCCAGATAAAAGATGAACTTATTCCACCTGGATGGGATTATAACCCTGCCAGCTGGTCCCAACGCATTCCTATTGTTATTCTTGCTGTTGTAGGCATCTTTATCGCCGGATACCTGGCACTCTATCAATTAAGGGTTTTTCCTACGGTATGGGATCCATTTTTTGGTGATGGTAGTGAGACAATTCTCAATTCCAGCGTTTCAAACGTACTTCCCATCCCCGATGCTGCCCTGGGAGCTCTTGGTTATCTGGTTGATGCCGTTACAGGGGTCATTGGTGGCAAAGACCGCTGGAAAACCATGCCCTGGATCGTGATCATCTTTGGAATGGCCGTTGGTCCTCTGGGCTTTGTAAGCGTGATGCTGGTGGTTTTTCAACCGGTGCTGTTCTCTGCCTGGTGTACGCTCTGTTTATGCTCGGCCGTGATTTCCATTGCCATGATAGGTCCGGCAATGGACGAGATGTTGGCCAGCCTGCAATTTCTACAGCGGGCAAAACGAACTAATGTTTCCCTTTGGAAGGTCTTTTGGGGAGTAGATTCTGAAACTGCTAAAGTGAAATAATATGTGGGCACAGGCAATGAACGTAGTAATTGGTCTCTGGGTGATGATCGCCCCGGGAATATTCGACTGGAGCCCGGCAGCCACAGATAATGGACATATTGTTGGTCCCGTTATCCTTACTTTTTCCTTTACTTCCCTGTGGGAAGTGACTCGCGGGGTGAGAAAGGCGAACTACCCGCTGGCCGTGTGGTTGCTGGCCGCCCCATGGATCTTAGGCTATTCCGGTAATGCTGCTATAATCAGCGACATGATCGCGGGGATCCTGGTGATCATCTTCTCTTCCTTTCAGGGCAAGATCACCCAACACTATGGTGGCGGCTGGTCATCACTCTGGAAAGACGAACCCGAACATCTAAAAAAGGCAAATCAACGCTAGTGGCGGGAAATGGAAGTTTCCGGTTACGGGATTCTCTTAACTTCTGAAAAAAGCTTTTTCAAAGCTTATCTTTGCAAATTATGAATAACAATACCCGATACTCCATATTAGAACTGGCAACGGTTGCTGCCGGTTCTAACCCTTCCCAAACCTTTAAAAACAGCCTGGATTTAGCGCGGCATGCCGAGAAATGGGATTATACCAGGTTCTGGCTTGCCGAACATCACAATATGATAAGCATTGCCAGTTCGGCTACCGCGGTATTGATTGGTCACATTGCCGGGGGCACTGAAAAGATCAGAGTGGGTTCCGGTGGCATTATGCTGCCCAACCATTCCCCGCTTATTGTTGCCGAACAATTTGGAACTTTGGGTTCTCTTTACCCCGGCCGCATTGATCTTGGCCTGGGCAGGGCACCGGGGACAGACCAGGTGACGGCACATGCCATACGCTCTGACAGGATGCAGGCAGTTTATAAATTCCCCGACGAAGTCTCTCAAATTCAGCAGTACTTTTCTAAAGACAATGCGAATTCTAAGGTGCGTGCTACAGTTGCCGAAGGAGTAGACGTTCCCATTTATATCCTGGGCTCAAGCACAGATTCTGCACACCTGGCGGCAAAAAAGGGTCTTCCTTATGCCTTTGCAAGCCATTTTGCACCGGCCCAATTGTTTGAAGCCTTGAATATCTACTACAACAACTTTCAACCCTCTGCACACCTGGAAAAACCCTACAGCATTGCAGGTATCAATGTGATTGCAGCTGAAACCGATGAGGAAGCTGAAAGGATCTCTACAACTTTAATAAGAATGATGCTGGGCGTAATGACCGGAAATATTGATTATATGCAGGAACCTACCAATATGACATCTGAATTACGGCAGATCCTGGGAAACCCTGCCTTTCAGCGAATGCTCAAGTTCGCCTTCATAGGCAGCAAGGAAACCATCAGGAAAAAAACTGCAGACTTCCTGAAAAGAACAGGAGTCGATGAGCTCATGGTCGCCTCGCATATTTTTCATCATGAAGACAGGCTCAACTCCTACCGAATTTTTTCAGAAGTTATGAAGGAGCTCTAAAGGCAAAAAACGAATAAAAGTTGTAGGAATCCAGCTGAAGAAATTTCGCCGGTATTTGTCCAAAAAAGGACGTGGGAATCATTGGGACTTCTCTTGGCGGGTATGACGACACAGGGGGAAAATCCACGCCAATGGTGAATTCGGGAGAGCAGGATAACGTCTGGGAAACTACTCTTTATCTCAAGAAGGGCACAGTAAAGTTTCGCTGCAGGGACAGCTGGACTCAAAATTGGGGAGGTACAGACTTTCCCACAGGAAAGACACTTTCAGATGGGCCAAACATTCCGGTACCCGATGCCGGTTGGTACAGGATTGTTCTCAACCTCAACAATGGAACCTATAGCTTTTCTGAAGTAGAAGAACACTCTATACTCGATTAAGTGCAGGAAAAAACCTATGAAATACACAGCTTGGGCAATTATTCCCCAGTTTCGTTTTTGGATGTGTAGAAATCTTCCACATCTACAACCGGGAAGAAAAATTCAGGTTTAGACGGCCAACCAAAGGATGAAAAAGACCAGGCCAAGGCTAAGGATCCCTCCAAAGATATATGGGGACCTGGTATACAACCAGTTCCAATTGATTCTGCAGGTCTTCAGCTGAAATAAAAAACAAATTTCTTTTCCTTAAAATTTGAAAGGCTTTGTGGCGGTAAGACATCATAACTGTGGTTGGTTTAAAGGTTCTATTACTTTAATCCAATTATCACACCAAAACTTAAAGTAGTGTTAAAACGGTCTGAAAAGCCTTCTCCTGTTACGCCTCATGAACAGCTTTGGCCGCCCTTGCACCAGACCGTAACGCTCCTTCCATAGTACTTCGTAAAATGCTGGTATGTTCCCCGGCGAAATGTATTTTTCCATGTGGTGCCTGCAACTCCTTTAGATAAAGCTCCACATCACCCGGTGCAGGCCAGCTGGGCCCACCAAGTGCAAAAGGATCTGTACTCCAGGCTTTAACATAGTTCCCGGTAACATGCTGCTCAACATCGGGAAAGAGTTTTTTCATTTCCTGTAAAACCTCACTTACCACCTCTTTTTCAGGAAGCCGGCCGAGATTCCCCGCATCCTCTCCTGCCACGTAACTTTCCAGGATAGCCGCAGAACCGGCACTGCCGGTGTAGGGACTTACCTGTCCCAGGATACCATCTGTATAGGCGGCTCCCGATAGTCCGTTTTTCTGCCAGAAAGCTTCATCCACCTCAAGGTAAGTCACGCGTCAAATCGAGCACCGGCATTCCTGCTATTGCTTTTCTTTTTTCTTCGGAAAGTTCCGGCTCGAAATTCACCTTTTCAAGCACCTTTAATGGCAGGCTTACAATAACCTCATCTGCCTTGAACTCCTGTTGTTCCCCTTTTTTAAGAACGGTCACGCTTACCCCTGCTTCGGTTTCACGAATTGATTGGACCACACTGTCATATTTGATATTGTCCTTGAGGTCTACTGCCATTGCCCCGGGCAGCGTATCATTTCCATCTTTAAGTACAAAGAAAGGAGCGCCGCTCATGAGCAATCCAAAATCTGACATGGCAACAGATAACTGCGAAGTTTCTTCGGGTACAGCTGCAAACCACACAGAATGGCTGACCAGCTTTATGGCGCCCTCACTTGCACCCTGCTTCCGTAGATATTCAGCAAGTGAGATCTTATCCATTTGAAGCAAGGGTGGTGTGGTCCAGTTCTCCTGTTGTGTTATAGTGGGCGGCAGGGTACTTATGAGGTATTTTTGAATAATTCCCATAGGGCCCAGGTCCATTTCCTCCTGTGTCATTTCGTAGGGCCATTGCACCTTCTCTCCCGGTTTGACGACCATTCTTTTGCCTTTCAAATAGTAAATGATCGCTTCTTCGGGCATAGGAAAAGGCAGCTTTTCAAGATTGTAACGGTTGATAAATTTGAGCGCCTGAGTATAATTTCCCGAAAAAGCTACAGCCCCTTCTTCGGCGTACAAGCCTTCAGGAAAAGGCTTCCGAAGGGTTGAAACCCTACCTCCCGCACGGTTTCTTGCCTCCAGCACCCTTACTTCATGCCCCGCCTCTCTAAGCTCCCAGGCAGCGGCCAGTCCCGCCAATCCTGCCCCCACAACAAGTACCTTTTTCGGGTTTGTTGTTTTAGATAAAGGCATACCCAGGGCCGTCATCGCATTGGGAAAAATCATACCCGTTCCCAACGCTCCCAGCCCGAGACCCATTTGTTGAATAAAAAATTTCCTTGAAATTGAGTTTCTCCTGTTCTCTTTCATTTTATGAGGTATTTATGATTGTACTCTGGCGGCAGCTGCTCATGCAAGCTGAAGGTAGGGAGGCAACAGGAAAAAAATTTTCTCCTACTGAACAAGTTAATGATTTCTTCACTTTTTTAGAAACAGTCTTTATACAAACTGTACTTTTTGTTTCATAAACCGGAAAAAAAATTGTATTTCTGTATGGATTTCTTAACCGGTTCTTATGCTCTCGCCAAAGGTCAAACTTCGGGAATTAAAGGTGGAAGATCATCCAGATCCCTGCCAGCCTTCGGCGTATTATCTACGCCACCTGGAGTTCTTTGGGATCAATCCTGACGGGAAAACTATCAAAACTGTAGTTATAGAAATGAAGACGAGGGTAAAGGAAAATTTTATTAGAAAATGTCATTACCTGCCGGAGTCTTACGACTTCAAAAATTTTAGACTTACCCGCACTTACCGGCTTCACCGGGAGCTCAACAGCTACCTGTTGAAATTGAGCAGCTGGCTGTATCGCGGCGGGAAATTTCCTCCTTCTTTAAAAAAGGCTTTTTCAATGGGTAACACTTTTGTAAACCCGTATGAGAAATTCTCTCTTGATCAAGTTTCAAAAGAACGGCTTTCCCTGCTCAACAACCACATGCTTTGCATGGCTTTCAATCTCAATATATGCAGCCGGTTGCCCGATCAAAGGCTTCGAAAAAATATTTTGCAAGAGATGAGAAGCAGAAATCTTGAAGTTTCAGAAATAGAAAAAAGCAGGAATGTGCTTATAGAGCTGGTAAAAAATGGAAAACGGGATCTTGTGACCTTGTTGCAGGAAGATCGCGATTGAAGCGGAGTTTATTGTTAAGCCCCTCCCAATTCTTTTATATACAGTTTAAAATCGCTTTGCCACCTGAAATCTATTCCACAAATTTGCCTTTAAACTTTCTCTATGCAGTTACACCTATACCAGATAGATGCCTTCACCGATGAAATTTTCTCGGGAAATCCCGCCTGCGTGGTACCGTTATCTGAATGGTTGCCAGATGAGCTTTTGCTGAAGATCGCCAGGGAGAACGCGGTGGCCGAAACTGCCTTTTTTGTAGACGACGGATTCAAAATTCACCTTAGATGGTTTACTCCCGAAACAGAAATGGATCTTTGTGGGCACGCCACTCTTGCCACTGCTCATGCGCTCAAGGAGATACGCAAATATGCTCCCAAAAATATCATTTTTGACACCCAGAGTGGCGAACTTCAGGTGAGCGTAGAGGATGAAACCTACACCCTGGACTTTCCTTCCAGAAAACCTGAAGAAGTTGCCTTACCCGAACTCCTTAAGAAATCTTTGAATATCCAACCGCGCAGCGTGCTAAAGGCCCGGGATTTTGTACTTGTATATGAAAAAGAAGAGGACGTACAAAATATCACGATAGATCGCCGGTTTTTTGACCAGCTGGAGCTGGGGACGGGTGGAGTAATCGTAACTGCCCCAGGTGAAAAAGTTGATTTTGTCTCCCGTTTTTTCACGCCGGGAGCTTTGGTATTTGAAGATCCCGTAACAGGATCTGCACATTGTTCGCTAATTCCCTACTGGAGTGAAAAGCTTCAAAAGAACGAAATGGAAGCATTCCAGTTATCTGAGCGCGGCGGCAGACTTTTTTGTAAGGATGAGGGAGACCGGGTGCAAATAAGCGGCAGGGCAAGAACCTATGCTATAGGAAAGCTATGGACAGAATAGGCTCAAAAATGGCATTTTTGAGAGTTTTTTAGCCGGCATTATTTACGAAACTGGCAGACGGTTTGGGGCAGTCTACATAATACATTTTCATCATGCCTTTATTCTTTACAAGAACTTCCCCTCTAAAGGTGCATTCAAAATGCTCTTTTACAAGTTCATAAGTAAATTCTGAGATATTGATTTGCCCCGTTTCTCCGGTAGATTCCATTCGGGAAGCGATATTCACGGCATCACCCCAAATATCGTAGGCAAATTTTTTACTACCCACCACCCCTGCTATCACAGGACCCGAATTGATACCAATCCTCGCTTCAAACCTCGTTTCCTGCTGCGATTCCACTTTCCTGGCCTGTTCAACAAAATCCATCATTTCACAGGCAGCCAAAACAATTTTAACGGCATGATCTTTTGCAGGAAAAGGCACTCCCGCAGCACACATATAAGAGTCTCCCACAGTTTTTATCTTTTCAAGCCCATACTTTTCAATGATCTTATCAAAGCCCGTAAAATAGAAATCAACGCTCCTAACCAGCTCCTCCGGGGAAAGATTTTCGGCATAATGTGTAAAATTCTTGAAATCTGTAAAAAGGATGCTTACAGCCTCGAACCGCTTGGCTTCCACTTTGCCTTTCTCTTTTAATTCTGAAGCGGTTTCCTGCGGAAGAATATTCAGCAGCAACAGCTCTGAGCGATTTTTTTCTTTTTCAATGATCTTTTTGGTTCTCCCAATATATTTGTTGCGCCTGTAGAGACCAAACGCGAGAAGAAGGATAAGCACCAGGGCAACGATGGTGGCTATGACTATGGTCTTTTGGTTCTTTTTCTGCTCGTTAAGCAGGTCGACTTCCTTTTGCTTCTCCCCTATTTCGAAACTCGACCTCAAATTTGCCATTTCCTGTACAGTTTCCACATTTCTCACACTGTCTTTTAAGGCTACATAGGTCTTGTAATTGGTATATGAGGCTCCCACGTCACCGGTTGCTTCGTAGAGATTTGACAGGAAAAGATGAGCTTTTGCCTCCTCACTTTTCATGTTATAGTTTCGGGCTGCATCCAGGCTTTTTTCGGCATAGGCAAACGCTGTAGGATAATCCTTCCTTTATTTGTGAATACTCGGCCATTGCCAGATAATAGTCGCAAAGCCCATTGTAGTCTTTAATCTCTTCCAGGATGGATATTGCCTCTGTCAGATTTTTTTCGGCGGGCTTAAGTTCTCCTTTTTTCAGGTAGATTCTTCCAATATTTCCCAGCGCATAACCTTCAAATTGCGGCTTATCAAAGGTCTTAAAGATGCGGAGAGCTTCTTTTATGGATACCAGGGCAGAATCAATTTGTTCTCTTTCATAAAGATCATCGCCTTCATTATAAAGACTTTTTCCCAGCAATAACTTATTTCCACTTTTCCTTATATCTCCAATGCCTCTATCATAATAAAGGTCAGCGAGCTCGTAATTTCCACTTTCTGAATAGATATTGCCAATTTCCACGTAGATCTTTCCTGTTTCCTCCAGCTGTTCCATATCTTCTGCAATTTGTACAGCTTTAAAAAGATCCTTAAGCGCCTTCTCAAATTCAGATAGCCTGCGCCAGGATACTCCGCGCAAGTGGTATCCCTGTTGAACTCCGTTGGGCTCTGAAGCCTTACCTGCTTTTTCCACCAGTAAAGTGGAATACTTAATAACAGAGTCTGGCGGATTTTCTACGAGGGTCAAGATTTTAAGTACTTCTACCTCACGTTCGAGAGAAGGGCTGGCTTTTAATTTGGCTTTAAGATTTTCTACCTGAGTTGGATTTTGACAAAAGCATGCCAGGGAAGACATAAATAATAATCCCGTAAAAAGGTTTCTCAGGGAGTGCATACAGATTACTGTTCTTGCAATTCGTCAATTGACATCATTTGAAGTTTGGGATCTACAACATACACGGTGTCATTCAGTTTAAACTGGAGGTCATAACTTTCAGTACCCTTCATATCTTCATCTTTAATTTTGCCTTCTACCGTCCCATCCTTTCCGGGTTTGGTGTGGTCCAGAAGTCGCTCGCCCCCATTACTTTTTTTCCTGGTTACCTCGAGGATCTCCACATGATCATCGGAGCCATTAGATGTTGCTGTAACCCCACGCCAGATGATCTTTTGATTCTTTCTTACCTTAGACACGAATTCTTTGGGGCTACCATTCTGGCGCCCTCCATGATCATCTGAAAAACGCACTTTCTGTTCAACATTCTTTTCGTTGAGGTGAAGCCGATCGACCTCCATGGTAATAACAATTTGTTTTGGATCACTCATAGCCTTAAAATGTTTTATGTTACTGATAATCAATTTACTAAATATTGATCTATCCAAAAAGCTGTTTTCGTCAAAGGGTAGGAAAACCCTGTAAAACGCAGGTGTTTTTTATAACCGGAAATATTTCCTTCACAAAAATTACCCGGAGCCGGTTCCTGCCGGAATTAAAAAAGCCACAACAGAGACTTTTTTTTCCCGGAACAAAACCGGAAAAGAAAAATATTCGTATTTTAAATGTCTGAATTTCAACATTGTTCACTGAACAACTTCCCCTGAATTATATTTAGCTTTTCCCTGAATCAACACCATAGTTTCCTTAAACGGGAATAAAACCGGAGACTAAAGTGTACCGGGTGCTGCAGGTATCACCTGATCCCTCTGAAGCTGAAAACTTTAAATTAAAAGCTCATGAAAATACTCATTGTAGATGACGAGAAAGATGTAGAGATCCTGTTTCGTCAAAAATTCAGGAAAGAGATTAAAAATGACAATTTGGAACTCAACTTCGCTTTTTCAGGAAGGGAAGCCATTGAGCTGCTGGAGAAAACAATTCCTCCTGCAGTAGTATATGTCTTTTCAGACATTAATATGCCCGGCATGACGGGTCTTGAACTATTGGAGATCATCAAAAGCCGGTTCCCGGAAATCAAGGTGAGCATGATCTCGGCATATGGCGATTCTGAGAATCATGAGAAGGCAATGAATTCCGGGGCCAAAGAGTTTTTCACCAAGCCTATTGATTTTGACTCGTTGAAAAACGAGATCAGGGCCTTTCTTTAATAGCCACCCGTTTCTCTTCGTGTTGTAAGGTTGGTAACCTGATGATAAAAGTTGCCCCTTCTCCATTTCCTTCGTAAAGCTTCAAAGAACCATTATGACCCTGGGTAACGATATTATAACTAAGACTTAATCCCAGGCCTGTACCCTCTCCCGTTGGCTTTGTGGTAAAGAAGGGCTCGAAGATCCTTTCCCTGATCGCCGCCGGAATCCCCTGACCATTGTCACTAATCTTTATCTCCACGTTATCTTCAATTTTTCTTGTGGTAATCCTTACTTCAGGTTCGTACATTTCTCCTGCCCTTTGTTTTTTCTCCCACACTGCATCCAGGGAATTCCCAATGATATTGAGCAGCACCTGCCCAATCTCCTGTCCCATAATCTTCACTTTTCCAATTCCCGGCGAAAGTTCCATGCGAAGGTGTGCGAAAAAGGCAGGATTTTGAGCTTCTTTTCCGTGGTAGGCTAAGGCTGAATATTTCTCCACCAGTGTATTTAGATCCAGTTTTTCAAAGGATGATTTTCCACCGCGGGCGTGCTGCATCATAGAACTTACGATTGCATCTGCCCTTTTCCCGTGTTCCTCGATCTTTATAGTGTTTTGCTTAAGATCTCTCATGATGGCATCTACCTCGTCTTCCCTGCCCTTTTTTCTCATTTCCTCCAACTCATCCACAAGCTCTGCAGATAGTTCAGCAAAATTATTAATAAAGTTCAACGGGTTTTTTATCTCATGGGCGATTCCGGTGGCGAGCCTTCCCAGGGACGCCATTTTTTCGGCCTGCACCACCTGGTTTTGAGCGGTCTTCAGCTCTTCATATGCCTCTTCCAACTCCCTTACTTTTTGAAGTTCTACTTCTTTCTTCTCATTTTCAGCCTTTAAAGCTTTAGCTTCAGCCTCGGCGGCATTTGACCTGGCTGTTGCTGTTTCTGCCTGCAGCTGTGCCTCCCTTAGACGGGATCTGTCTCTTTCTCTTTTGATCAGTCTCTTGCGTTGAAGTCTATCTACCAGGAATATAATACCAACCAATAAGACCAGGTACAACAAAAAGGTCCACCATTGCAACCACCACACCGGCTTTATTGAGAAGCTATACCGTAAAGGCTGTGGCGAGTACACGCCGCTGCCATTTTCGGCCATTACCTCCAGAGTGTAATCCCGGGGCCACAAGTAAGCCGGTAAATTGGTGTACCTCAGCTTCTTTTCTCCTGTTGGTGATGACCATTCCTTCTCATAAGGCAGTAGGCGGGTGCGATATCTCACCTCTGGCACATTGGCAAAACTCAGTCCCACATATTCGAGGGCAACTTCATTCCTGGTGTCAGATTTATAGGAGACATTTGAGGAGGTGAGATATAATTTCGGCGGCACTCCGTTAGGGGAATCCCTGTTGGGGTAGTAGACAGAAAGCCCGTTGGAAGTGCCGTAGTAAACCTCACCGGCCTCACCCACCTTCACCGAACCATACAACCAAACCTCATCTGAAATGAGGCCATCGTGACGGGTCACGGTCTTTAGCACCTTCAGGTTGTCGAGATCTACCTCGGCAAGACCCCCATTGGTTCCAATCCAAAGGTTTCCGCTGGTAGGAGAAAGGTCAAAACTTATAGCGTTGTCCTTGAGGAGCCCATTATTGCGGTTGAGCACATCTGTAACCTGAAAACTTTCAGGATCTAAGGCATAAAGCCCCACCTGGGTTCCAACCCACAGCTTTCCATTTCTAAAAAGCAATTTTTCGATCCTGTTAGTTGGAGCGCCGTCTTCCATGGTCCATACCGGTTCAAAAAGAGGAGTTGCCTGTGAGTTTTCCAGATTTTCGAGTAGGACAAGATCTACTTCTTTGGTGCTTCGAAAAAGCCCTTTTTCGCGGGTGCCCACCCACATGAAGCCGTTATCATCAACTGCGACGGCATTATAAACGTTTACCGGCAACCCCTGGGCTGTACCAAGGGAATAGGTTTTATCACCAACCACCCCAAAAACGCTGTTCAAACCGGTAAACCAATCAGATTTTACATGAGTGTTCGTGTTTTCATCTCTCAAACTAAGTTGTTCTGCAGCGATGAGAGGAGGAGAATTTTCTATCTCAAAAATAGTGGCCGGTTTTCCAAAGATCCTGATGTTTTGCAGGTCAACTGCTGCCTCCGGAATGTTTTCTTTATTAAAGACGATCCCGTTAAGGCCCCTGGTAGTCGCGATCCACAATCTCCCGGCCTCATCGGCCGAGATGGCGTTCACCCAGTCAACAATGAGTCCGTCTTTTTGGGTGAGGAATTGGGATTCCCCATTGCGGCTGCCTATGGTAACACCTGCTTCTGTCCCTACCCAGAACCTTCCGGGGATAAGGCTGTCCCGGGGAACAAAAACACTATTGATACGGCCGGCAGAAAGAAAAGGTTTTTGTCCTGCCACCGGAATGGCCGAATAATTCTCGAACGCCCTGAAATTGTATCGCAGTTTTGATAATCCGCCTGACTGTCCGACCCATATATTTCCCTCCCTGTCCTGCAGGACACTGTAGACATTACTGCTTAAAAGACCATTTTTGCGGGAATAGCTACCAAGATATTTTCCTGTTTTTGCATCAACACGAAAGATCCCCGATTCTCCATTACTGGCGAAGATCTTCCCGCCGTCCACAACGGTTATTGAACTTACCATTGAAGGTTCCCCGGATCTTACGATCACAGGTTCTTTTCCAATGGCCGGGAACATCATAAGCATTCCGTTTTGATTGAACGTCCAGATCCTGCCTGCTTCATCTTCGAAGATTGACCCGAAATCCTCGTTTTCCCCCGGCCGCTCAGGGTCATAAAAAACTTCCGGTTCTCCTTGGCTCACTAATGCCAGCCGGCCGCCCTCGAGGCCCGCGAGGATCTTACCCGATGAACTTTTTGCAATGGAGGACACGCCAATATTTTCACTCCCTTCAATACCAGTAGATAGTGTATCAAGATGTAGTTTGGCCTTTTCATCAATAAAATAGCTCAAGATCCCGTTTGAAGCTGTTCCCAGATAGATCCTGCCGTCTCTGCCCCGGGTCATCTCCTGGTTGTGGGTCACTGCATCTTTAGAAAGGGAGATGCTGTCGAATTCTGATGTGAAATGAATTCTTTTCCCGTTGCTGTAAAAGGAAAGTGGTTTTTCTGAAACAATAATTCCTGAATTTGTGGTTACCCATAGATATCCCTGCCCGTCTTCTAATATTTGCCAAACTCCGAGGTCGCTTACGCCGTCCTCTTCGTCATAGACATCCATGCTAACGCCATCATGCCTCACCAGGCCCGAGGTATAATTTGCAAACCAGATAAACCCGGCCTCATCCTGATATACCTGGGTCACAAGAGCCGAAGGTAACGGGTTAATTTCACTGTCACTCGTAAAATGGGTAAGCGGAAGCTCCTGGGCTTCCGCTTGTTCCATTATGAGCAGGAAGAAAAACATCGATAAAAGGATGCTCCATCTCATAAATTCCGGTGGTTTAAATACTTCTATAGTCCTCCCGAACCGTTATCGTTAAAAGAAGAAAGAAGAGTGCTCGTACTACTTAATTTTAAGGAACTGGAAGAAACAGCCGTTGCACTAAACAACTGGGCACTAACAGTCGGTTCTCCAAGGGCTTGTGCTTCGGCGTATTTCAACAATGTCAGGTTGAAATCTTCCATCAGGACAATACTGCCGTCCGCTGCATAGTAATATGCTCCTCTTCCACTTAAGTAGTTAAGTTCTGCCGCAAGCAATTGCTGAAGGAATAGATCTTCATCTGTCTGGATAGGTTTTCCTAGAATTTCTAAAGCCACATTTACACGATTACTCCCTAAGTTGAAAGGATAAGGATCCTGTAACAACAGATCTTCAACTTCTATCAACAATTGATTAATTTCAGCTTTGCTAAAAATTCCATTCTTTTTACCTGCCCTTCTTATTTGTTGCTCCCATTCTTTGGCAGAAATGGTATTGAGCAGAATGACCTTATCATTAAAATCCTGTGTCATTTTGGAGGCGAGAGCTTTAAAAGCAAAATCAGCCTCGAGATCATCGGGAACGGCTAGTGGTATTTCAGAGGGGGAGTTAAGGGTGTAATACTCATTCCCGAGAGGGTTGTTCCCTATGGAAACTGTATAGTCGCCGGGGATGACTCTAAATGAATAGGATCCGTCGGCATCTGTAACGACTTCGGCGTTGTTATTTTGTTGGGTAAGAGCTACGGTGAATCCTGCCAATCCCAGTTCGGCCTGTTGCCTTGTTCCATCTTCGTTGGCATCAACAAAAACAGAGCCTGTAAGGTTGTAAGCGCCTGCACAGGGACCTATTACATCTGCCGCATATTCTACTCCTCCCCGTACAACAATGGCTTCAATAATACCAAAATCCACATCTCCCCGGTAGGTCATTGAAAACTCCTGCGAACCGTCTTTGGAGATCGAACTGTTCCATTTTAGCCTGTTGCCCTCATATTTGGCAGACTGGCTTGGAGTCCAGGACGAAAGATCGGCTGCACAGGCGGGTACCTCAAGATAAAAGCTGTCCAACTGGGCGGTCACGCCTGTACCACCAACGGTGTAGGTGAAGGTCGTGTAGGTGACGCCATTGATCACTTCTTTAGTGCTACCGTTAAAGACGACCATGTAGTCATTGACAGGAACAGCATTTTCTACAAAGAAGATATCCCAGGAAGCCATTTCCTGAACAGAAATAGATGGAGCTACTTCAACAGCATTGGCATCAAACGCATCTTCATTGGTTAATTCTTCAACTTCACAACTCTGTAATAAGATTCCCGAAACCAGTAATACACCGAATAGATATAATTTTTTCATTGCGCAAAAGGATTAAATTGATACTTGAACTCCGGGGGAAAGGGAAAAAGAAGCAGACCGGGGGAATAGAGGTGCTCTTCTAAAACTAATTAACTTATTATCAGTACTTAAGAGAAGCAAGATAAGAATTTTTTTTACAGAAAATTTTAGTAGCCTCATAATTTAGGTAACTAATCTTATGGACTACAGGGTAAAATATACAACCTGCACAAAAAACCTGTAATTTACTAAGACTGTGCAGGGTACTCCATTAATTCTTTAGAAACAAAGCTTTTTATTTACTATCTTAATTCCCACAAAGTGGTCACCAATGGAAAATGAAAAGCTGCAAAAGTTGAATTTTTCACATGATTCTGTCCTTACTCAACTTCAGAAGGAATGGAGAGATGAGAGGATATCTGCATCACAGCTGTCAAAAGAAAAGAAGACTGAGAAATTTGAGGTGGAGGAGATAAGGAGGGAATTTTCAGACCGGGATTCCTCTGTGCTTTTCATTGATGAATGGAAGATTGTACCCGCTTCTCAAGATACGGTAGTTGTAAGAAGTGTGATCGTATTAAAATGGATAAATGATGAGTGGCAGCAGGTGCATAAGACCTGGTTTCCGCAAACTGATAATTCGGGCACTTTCAGAAAAAAAACTGAGGAGCTGGAAAAATCCCTTACTACAAAAGCGGCATCCCTAAAGCAGTCGCGCGACCTCGTCAAGAAGATCCAGAGTCAACTGCTGCATCAGGAAAAATTAGCGAGTTTAGGCCAGCTGGCGGCGGGTATTGCACACGAAATCAAGAATCCGCTTAATTTCATCAACAACTTTTCCGAATTAAGCAAAGAGTATATAGCCGAGATCCTTGAGAATATGGAACAGATGGAAAAAGACGCTGTTTCTGAAGATACTTTGGCCCTGCTACAGGACGTACAAATGAACCTGGACAGAATACACGACCATAGTTGCAGGGTTGATCGCATTGTGAGATCAATGTTGATGCATTCAAGAGGAGAAAGCGGTAACAAGGAACTAACAGATCTCAATGCACTAATAAAGGAATATGTAAATCTTTCGTTCCACGGAATGAGGGCTAACAGGCATCCCATTAATGTCGATATTCAACTGGACCTCGATGAGAATATTGAACTTGTACGGCTGAATCCGGAAGATTTTAGCAGGGTAATCCTCAATCTTTGCAACAACGCGTATGATGCAATGAGAGATAAATTGATGATGGAAGAAAGTTCAAGACTGGCCCTGGCAGGAGAATCTTCGAGCCCGGACATGGAAAAATACATGCCGCGGTTAAAAGTGAGCACCAAACAAAAGAACGACTCTGTCAACATTCGTATTGAAGATAACGGTCCCGGTGTTCCCAAAGAAATAAAGGACAAATTGATGATGCCTTTTTTCACTACTAAAAGGGCGAAAGAAGGAACAGGTTTAGGATTGAGCATTACTCAGGGTATCGTAAAAGACCACAATGGTCGTATCAATATAAGCACCAAAGAGAACGTATTTACCAGATTCGATATATCCCTGCCAATATCAAACGAGAAGAAGCTGTAGAAAACCCATGCTGCAGCCCTGGAAAAGATGAATGTAATTGTATAAAAGATCCTTTTATGGCGAAAATTTTAGTTGTGGATGACGAGGCCGACCTGCAGATCCTGATCCAGCAAAAATTTCGGCAGAAGATCAGGCAGAAAGACTATGAGTTCATTTTTGCAATGAATGGCAGGGAAGCCCTGGAACAGCTGGAGCGTAATCCGGATGTGGATCTTGTGCTCAGCGACATCAATATGCCCGAAATGGATGGTCTCACCTTACTGTCAAAGATCAAAGATACTAACGGTCTTCTTAAAGCTATAATAGTATCGGCCTATGGAGACATGGAAAATATTCGCGTCGCTATGAACAGGGGCGCCTTCGACTTTGTGACCAAGCCGGTAGATTTTAAAGATCTTGAAATTACCATTGACCGCACTTTGGAACATGTGAAACAAATCAAGGATACCATTAAAGCTGTAAGACAGAACAACATCCTTAAGATGTATGTTGACGAGACCGTGCTCAGGTTCATGGAAAATAAAGGCGTTAACAACAGCTTTCTTGAGAATGAAACTGTAGAAGCTACTGTTGCTTTTATAGATATTGTAGAGTTTACAAAGATTAGTGAAACCCAGCCTCCAGATGTGGTAGTTAACCTGCTCAATAGTTACTTTGATGTTATGGTCAAAGAGATCATCAACAATGAAGGCATCGTTGATAAATTCATGGGAGACTGTGTCATGGCTGTTTTCATGGGACAGGATCATCTTAAACGAACAGTCAAATCCTGTCTGGCGATAAGGAAAAGCCTAAAGAGCCAACAGGAAAAAATACCCGAAGAAAATTTTAGACCCAACATTTCTATTGGGATCAACAGCGGGGAAATGATATCAGGAAACATTGGATCACACACCCTTCGCAGACTGGATTATACGGTGGTGGGAGACATTGTGAATGTGGCATCAAGGCTGCAGTCTGTGGCTTCAAAAGACCAGATCCTCATTACCGGCCCGTGTTTTCAAAAGTTGGCAGGTAGCTTCAACTGCAAAGAAATTGGCAATATTCCCCTTAGAAATAAAAAAGAACCATTACTGGTTTATGAAGTACTGGACGAATAAAAATAAATGTCATTATGAATAAAACTGACAGTATAAACTGGCGGTCAATTTTTTCTTTTACCTCTATAGTTTATTCTGTATGTGGGGTACTCTCGGCCATGATTGCCCTGGAAGGTTTCATGTTGCCAAACCACTTCCTGGATGGTGGGATCACCGGTATTTCTATTGTGTTAGAAGAGATTCTGAATATTCCCTTTACCATTCTTTTGATCATTTTTAACCTGCCGTTCCTCTTCCTGGGTTATAAAAGAATAGGAAAGACCTTTGCTGTACGAGCGCTCATTTATATTATTTTTCTTACCATCCTGATGCATTTTATCCAGATCCCTCCGGTTACCGAGGATAAAGTACTTATTGCTGTCTTTGGCGGCTTTTTTATCGGCCTTGGAATTGGATTGGTCATCAAAGGTGGTGGAGTGCTCGATGGGCTGGAAATCATGGCTTTTTATACAGTAAGAAATTCCGGTTTTACAACCGGCGAGATCATCCTTGCTTTTAATGCCCTTATTTATATTGGCGCAGCTTTTGTATTTGGAGTAGAAACAGCCATGTATTCTTTTCTGGTCTATTTCACAGCCATGAAAACATCAGACTACGTGGTTGACGGATTTGAGGAATTTACGGCACTTTCCATTATTTCGAAGAATTGTGACGAGGTAAAATCACTTATTGTCAACGATCTTGGAAAGGCCATTACGGTGTACAAGGGGGAAAGAGGATATTTACCCGGCTCCTATCTGGTGAGGCATGACTGCGATATTGTGATGACAATTGTGACCCGGCTCGAGATTCACCGTATAAAGGAAGCCGCTTTGGAAATTGACCCAAATGCCTTTTTCTTTGTCCAAAGGATCAAAGAAGTGAGAGGCGGAATTGGTAAACACACAGCTCAAGACAAGATACATGGTTGACTACGAAAAAATACAGCTCCACGTCCTTCAAAAACTGGAGAGGGAACTCCCGCCTTATCTTAAGTATCACAGCGTGGAACATACCCGGCATGTACTTGAAAAAGTCATACATATTGCCGGTAAGGAAGTGGTGAGTGAAAAAGAACTCCTGTTGTTAAAGGTCGCTGCGCTTTACCATGACACCGGTTTTATCATACAACGGGAAAACCACGAAGCACTTGGCTGCGAGATGGCTACCCGCGAACTTCCGGAGTTTGGCTTCACACCTGATGATGTTAAAATGATCTGCGGAATGATCCTGGCTACCAAAATTCCGCAGCGCCCGAAAAACCGCCTGCAGGAGATCCTGGCAGATGCCGACCTGGAGTATCTTGGTACTGAAAAATTCGATGACTTCAGCAATAAGCTTTACCACGAAATGAAGCACTTTCAGCCGGACCTCGATATTGAGCAATGGAATGAGATACAGGTGAATTTCATTTCAAATCATCACTACCATACCTCTTACTGCCGTCAGTTTAGAGAGCCGGATAAGCTTCTCAACCTGGAGAAAGTAATAGAGAACAGTGAGGAGAGGTAAATACAGGCTACACAGAGTGTTCAAAAATGACATTTTTGGACCTGCCTCATTACTTTACTCTCACCGGCTGTATCTTCCAGATATTTTCACAGTAGTCTTGAATAGACCTATCTGAGGAAAATTTCCCCATGTTGGCCACATTGAGTATGGATTTCCTCGCCCATTTCGCCGATTCCTGCCATTCATCATTGATACGTTTCTGGCAATCAATGTACGCCTGGTAATCTTTTAACAACAGGTAAGGATCCTGTTGCACGAGATTATTAAAAACCGGCCTAAAGAGGTCCCTGTCTCCATGGGAAAGTTCTCCTGAAATAAGCAGATCAAGTACCTTTTTTAGCTCCTCATTCTGTTCATAGATCCTGTAGGGATGATAGCCTTCCTCCCTTGTTCTCTGCACCTCCTCTGTATTGAGCCCAAAGAGGAAAAAGTTTTCATCTCCCACTTCTTCTCTTATCTCAACGTTGGCCCCATCAAGGGTACCTACGGTAAGAGCGCCGTTAAGGGCGAATTTCATGTTCCCCGTACCCGATGCTTCTTTCCCTGCAAGGGAGATCTGCTCAGAAAGATCGGCTGCAGGATATACCTGCTGCGCCTGCTTAACACTAAAGTTAGGCAGGAACACCACTTTCAGGTGTTCATTGACTTCAGAATCGTTGTTGACCAGGTCTGCTACAGAGGTTATCAACTTAATGATCAATTTTGCCATGAAGTAACCAGGGGCGGCTTTTCCTGCAAAAATAAATGCTGTTGGAGCGATGTTCCCCCCTTCGCCTTTCTTGATCCTAAGGTAAAGGCTCAAAATATGCAGCAGTTTTAAATGCTGTCGTTTGTACTCGTGAATTCGCTTAACATGCACGTCAAACATCATTTTCGGATCTACTTTCACGCCGGTGCGCGCTTCGATTAGATTTACGAGTCTTTGTTTGTTCTTTAATTTTACCTCCATCCATTCCTGTTGAAAACCGGGATCATCGGCGAAATTTTCCAGCTTGTGAAGGGTCTTAAGATTGGACAGCCATTCATCACCAATCTTTTTGGTGATGAGCGCGGCAAGATTAGGATTACTCACTGCAAGGAACCTGCGGTATGAAACCCCGTTAGTAACATTGGTGAATTTATCTGGCCACAGTCCGGCAAAATCGTTGAGTACCTGCTTCTTGAGAAGCCGGGAATGCAATTCTGAAACGCCGTTGACCTTATAGCTGCCAACAGTGGCAAGATGTGCCATTCTAACGGAAGGTTCCCCGTGATCATCAATAAGGGACATACGTGCGATTCTATCACCACTAAAATTATGTTGTCGCAGTTCTTCCAAAAACCGGCTGTTGATCTCATAAATGATCTCCAGATGTCTTGGCAAGACTTTTCCTAAAAGACTCACCGACCATTTTTCAAGCGCTTCGGGCAGCAAGGTGTGGTTGGTATATGCAAAGGTATTTTTGGTGACATGCCATGCGTCATCCCATTCCATAAGGTGCTCATCTACTAAAAGCCGCATAAGCTCTGCCACCCCAATAGAAGGGTGAGTATCATTCAACTGCACACTAAACTTCTCATGGAATTTATTGAGGCTTCTTCCCTGCAGCAGGTGTAGCCTTAACATATCCTGAAGAGAACAGGTAACGAAAAAATACTGCTGTTTTAACCTAAGTTCCTTCCCCGAAAGGTTCTCGTCGTTTGGGTAAAGCACTTTCGTGATATTTTCTGAACGCATTTTACGTTCTACAGCACGGTAATAATCACCCACATTATAGGCTGCAAAATCAAATGATTCAACGGCCTCGGCTTTCCAAAGCCTCATGATGATTCCATTGCTGCGATACCCAAGAATGGGCGTATCATAAGCCATACCTTTGACCTCAGAATCTGGGATCCATTTTACCTGCAGTTTCCCTTTTTCATCAAAATCGTGTTGGGTCCTTCCGCCAAACATCACCTCATAGGTGATCTCGGGTCGTTCTACTTCCCAGGGATTGCCAAAATGCAACCATTTATCTGTTTCTTCAGATTGCCAGCCATCCCTTATTTGTTGATTAAAGATCCCGAATTCGTATCTAATTCCGTAGCCAATTGAAGGGATTCCTAAAGTAGCCATGGAACTCAAATAACAGGACGCCAACCTTCCCAGGCCTCCATTTCCAAGACCCGGCTCTACCTCCTCTTCCAGCAGTTCATCGAGATCAAGCTCGAGTTCGGCCAGGGCTTCTTTTGTCTTTTCGGTGATCTCCAGGTTAAGCAGGTTCTTCCCAAGGTGCGGCCCGGGAAGATATTCTGCAGAGAGATAGGCGACAGCTCTCGCATCCTGCCTGGCAAATTCGGCCGTGCTTCTCACAAATCTTCTAAAAACCCTGTCCCTCACCACAAGTGCAAGGGCGGTGTAAAGATCGTTTTGTGTGGCAACTGCCGGTAATCTTCCAAGCCGGTAGAACAGGTTCTCCAAAAAAGACGTTTTGATGTCCTCTTTGCTGAAGCCGGTTGAACTGTCATTTGAATTTTGGGATGAAAAGTAACTGAGGATCTTTCGGTTCCTTGTATTCATAGTCAATTTTTTCAGAAAGTAATGAAAAAATTAAAAATAATCAGCTAAAAATCAGATTTTAAGGAAACTTTCAGGATCAAAAAAATCCGGAGTGATGACTCCGGATTTTTACCATTTTAAGAACCAGGTTTTTTAAATTTTAAAGCTGAATCGATTACACCTTGTCTGTCGCGACCTTCCAGGTGGGATCTTCCAGAATGTTCACTTCGATGATCTCATCTGCATTTTGCAGAAGATTGCGGCAGTCACGGCTAAGGTGTCTTAAATGCAATTTTTTGCCCTGTTTCAGGTAACGTTCGGTAAGCTTATTAAGCGCCTCGATTCCCGACATGTCCACTACCCTGCTTTCAGAGAAATCAATGATCACCTCTTCTGGATCGTTAAGCACATCAAATTTTTCATTGAAAGCAGTCACACTTCCGAAGAAAAGAGGACCATAGATCTCGTAATGCTTCACTCCCTTGTCGTCCATATATTTTCTTGCCCGAATTCGCTTGGCGTTGTCCCACGCAAAAACAAGTGCCGAAATGATCACTCCCACCAAAACGGCAAGCGCCAGGTTGTGAAGCAAAATGGTGACTAGGGTTACAAGCACCATCACCAGCACGTCTGACTTTGGCATTCTTCGGAAGGTTCTCAAACTCGCCCACTCAAAGGTACCAATAGCTACCATGATCATTACTCCCGTGAGTGCTGCCATTGGCAAAAGTTCTATAATGTCTGCTGCAAACATGATGAAAACCAGCAACATTACCGCAGCAACGATGCCTGAAAGACGGGCTCTCGCCCCCGAGGATACGTTGATAAGACTTTGGCCGATCATGGCACAACCTCCCATTCCCGAGAAGAACCCTGAAAGTATATTCGCGGTACCCTGGGCCACACATTCCTTATTTCCCCTTCCGCGGGTCTCGGTGAGTTCATCGACTATGTTGAGGGTTAGCAAAGACTCAATAAGTCCTACCCCGGCCATGATAGCCGCATAGGGAAAAATTAGAGCCAGGGTTTCCCAGTTCACCGGCACCTGCGGAATGTTAAAAGGTGGAAAACCTCCCTTAATGGAAGCCAGATCTCCAACTGTTTTGGTGTCTATTCCGAAGAAAACAACAACGCCGAATACCACCAGGATAGCGGCCAAAGAAGATGGAAACGCCTTTGTTATTTTTGGAAGACCCCAAATAATTAGCATCGTAGTGAACACGAGGCCCAATAGAATGTAAAGGTTCTGCCCCGTCATCCAAACCAGTTCTCCCGCCTCGTTAAGGGTTTTGAAATTGTCGAGTTGAGAAGTAAAGATGATGATAGCAAGACCATTTACGAAGCCAAAGATTACCGACTGCGGGACCATTCTAATGAGCTTCCCCAGTTTTAAGACCCCGGCGAGAACCTGTATCAACCCTGCCAGCACGACCGTGGCAAAAATATACTGCGGTCCATGGGAGGCCGCAAGTGCAACAAGTACAACTGCTACGGCTCCTGTCGCTCCAGAGATCATTCCTGGTCTCCCGCCAAAAATGGAGGTGATCAATCCCATCACAAAAGCGGCATAAAGCCCGGTAAGCGGCGAAAGTCCCGCGATCATGGCAAAAGCCACTGCCTCGGGAATAAGTGCCAGGGCCACGGTAAGACCGGCTAAAATTTCAGTTTTGTAATCTACTTTTTGTTTGAAATCAAACAGACTTGAAAATAGTTTCATTAAAGATGCTTTTAAAAATTGGGCATGAGAAGTGGTAGATCCCGGGGAATCTATGGAGACAAAAGAATCCTGTTACTCAGGGCGGAGTAACCGGTGAAACGGATATTTTATTTCTGTTTGTCATAAGAGCCGGCAAAACTACAAAAATTCTTTTTAACCAAAAGACCGGGTGCAATCTGTATTTTTGAGAGCCAAAAAAAGCAAAAAAAGGCACCTTTTAAGGATGCCTTTAGCTAAAATTTATCTTACCTGATCTCAGGCTATTTTTAATTCGGGAGTATTGTAGGTATACAACAGCTTATAATATTCATCAACAGATTTCTTCCACGTGAACCTCATTTTACGCGCATTCACCTGTATCTGTTTCCAGGTGGATTTTTCATTTTGAAAGAAATGCAATGCTTCCTTAAAACTTTCAACCATGTTATACACTTTTTCATCATAGGTTTTGCCATCGAAGGCAAAACCTGTGTGCACATGTTGCACGGTATCTTTTAGGCCGCCGGTATGGTGAACAAGACAGGGCTGCCCGTTTCGCATGGCCAGCATTTGGCTAATGCCACAAGGTTCAAAAAGGCTGGGCATAAAATAGAGATCAGAATCTCTGTAAATAGAGTTTACCACCTGCTCGGATTGGATATTTATGAAAACAAAATTCTTCCTTTGATAGCTTATTCCCTTCAAAAGCTCTTCGTAATCTGGAGCTCCTGTTCCTAAAAGAACATAGATCCCGCCTACTTCTTCCAGCTTATCCAGGATCTGGTGCAGGGATTCGGGAGAGCGTTTGAAAAAATAGAATTTTTGTTCTGTGAGCCTGGCGACACTCGCACAGATGAACTTTGGTTTCTTTTTGAGAAAGGGTACGATCTTTTCTCCTGTATGGGCCAAAAAAGCAGCTTTAGTTTTTTCCTGCTCCTTTTGCAGCTGTCTAAATATTGCCGTAGCTATGTTAGGGAATAGCTTATTTTTCTTTACAATACTGCTTTTATTGTAGTCAGACCCATTAAGGATCCCGTGAAAACGCCCCTCTTGATCTGCCCTCTTCAGGTCTTCTTCCAGCCCCTCCCCTCCAATAAATTCAGGTGCTTCACTTGGCAGCAAAACATCCTGTTTGTAGGAAGGAGAAACAGTATGAACAGCATCAGCAAACCTTATTCCCATCGCCATTAGGTTAAAGCAGTCTGGATACCTGCGGATCCTTAAGGGCATCATGATCTATCTCAAGATCCGGGAACCATGTTTTTAGGGAGGAATAGCTGTTCTTGAAGGGTCTTATTCCCTGTAAAGCCAAATTGTGGATACAATACACAAACCGGGTCCTCTTTAAAACCTGGTATGAAGGATGGTAATTTTTAAGGAACAACAACATGCTGGAATGCCAGTCGTGAAGATGTACCACATCGAGTTTGCCAAAGTGACCCTGTTTAATGGCTTCGGCTACTGCAGTACAAAAAATGGTGTATTTTATAACATCTGTGAAAAAAGGTTCATGGGCATCGTGATGGTAGATGCCGCCAATACTGCCGCAAGTAATTTCGGGGTGATGGATCACATAATGTGAAATATTGCCGTCAACTTCTTTAGCCGGCACTTCGTAAAGTTCGGCTATATAGGCTTCATTCTTAAGTTCAATTTTGAGGCTGGCCTTGAGCCTGCCATTGTGGTGCAGGCGGGAGTAAGAAGGCACCACCACATGCACGCGGTCTCCCCTCTCAGAGATCTGCCTTGGCACATCTCTTATCACGTCTCCCACTCCCCCTACTTTGCAGTTGGGAATGGCATCATTTTCTGAAGCAACAAAAAGAAAATTATTCATTTAATAGCAATTTTTCACGAGTGATCTACGATAGGGCGAAATTAACCTAAATGCGCATAACTTAAAGACAATCAGAAAGTTAAAGATGTATTAAATAGTTGATGATCCTTAAGCCAACGAAAACGTTAGAACATTGGTATTATGGTGTTAAAGCATTTTTGAGGCTGTTAAAATCTTCGGAAACATCATTTTCACTGCGGAAAAATCCTGCTTAAAAACGGCATTTTTCTAAAAATGAGTGAAATTTTTGATCTTACGATCTTTTCCTATCAACATGCTCCACCAGAAAGAGGTTGCTGAGAGAACAATAAAAATTCCGGTGCAGACGAAGTAGATTGCCAGGTTCATTTTCTAAAAGTTTTACAGGCTAAAGAAAATGTTCTTTTTCAGGCTGAAGATGAGCAGAATGTAAAATGTGTTTTAAGAAATGGGTCTTTCGGAAACTATTGTAGAACGTACCTAAATTTCCTTGACCGAGATGATCTTCACCGGACAGGCCCGTGACGCTGCCCGGGCATTTTCAAGAATAGAATGGTCTGGCGACTTAAGTGTAAAAAAGCCTTTTTTATCTACTGCTTTCAGCAAGACACATTTTCCGTCCTTTTTTGACATCTGGAATTGCTGTGGCGCCAGCTCCACACAATAATTGCAGCCAATGCATTTATTTCTCTGCAGGGTGATAACAACCATTAGGCCTCTACCAGTTTATAAAGTTTATCTGAAAGTCTAATTCTAAAAGGTGTTTTAATAGTACAGCTGTCTCCTTTTTGAGCAAGCTCAGATAGATTATCATTCACGAACATTTCGCTTATCTCCAGCTCCTGTGCCCCCGTACTCGGTCCTGTCACCAGGATTTTGTCCCCTTTTTTTATGTCGTAGGCCTCGATCTTGAATTCGGCAATGCCCGCTTTGGGAAAATAATGTACTCCTTTGCCGACATAAACCTTCTTTTGAGTGGCCTGGGAGCCGGAAGTTTTGCTCCACTCCCCCATTTTCTGTCCCAGATAGTAGCCGCTCCAAAAGCCGCGGTTGTATACGGTGCTTAACCTTTGCATCCAGTCTTCTATCTTTTCTTCGGAATAAGTCCCGTCATACCAGGAGTCTATCGCTTCCCGGTAGGCTTTTGTTACCGTAGCAACATATTCGGGTGCGCGGCCCCGGCCTTCGATCTTGAGCACCTGCACGCCGGCCTCCATGACCTGCTCCAAAAAATTGATCGTACAAAGGTCTTTTGGAGACATCATATACTCATTGTCGATCTCGATCTCAAACCCCGATTCCTGATCGATCACTGTATATTTTTTACGGCAGTTTTGCTTACATGCCCCACGGTTGGCCGAAGAGTTATGGCTGTGTAAACTAAGATAGCATTTCCCGGATACTGCCATACAAAGGGCTCCATGGCCAAAGATCTCAATCCTCACCGGGTTTCCTGAAGGTCCTGTAATTTGCTCTTTTTGAACCTGCTCAGTGATCTTTTTTACCTGCCTTAAACTTAGCTCCCTTGAAAGCACCATAGTTTCGGCAAAAAGGCTGTAGAACTTAACAGTTTCCACGTTGGTGATGTTGAGCTGCGTTGAGATGTGGACCGGCATATTCATACCCCGGGCGGCAGAGATCACCGCCTGGTCTGAGGCTATAACGGCCGTCACTCCCGCTTCTTTTGCCTTGGAAAGTAAAGTCTTAATTAGGGAAAGATCATGGTCGTAAATAATGGTATTCAAAGTAAGATAGGTACTTACATTTCTTTCTTCGCATCTCTTTACGATCTCTACCAGATCATCAATTGTGAAGTTGATGGAAGCACGGGCCCGCATGTTGAGCTGCTCCACTCCAAAATAAACCGAGTCTGCACCATTGTCCAAAGCCGCCTGCAGCGATTCAAAGTTACCTGCCGGGGCCATCAATTCCATTTTCTCAGTGCTTGTCATAGTTCCTTTCTTAGATATACGTGAAAATTCAGCCGCAGCGATTCCTCTCCCGGCTTTTTCTTTTGCAGGGCAAAGAAAATACCTTTAAAAAAGGCAAAATATGACCGGGATCATGTTTGGCCGGCGTGAAAGTTTGCTTCCGAAGAAGAAAAAAAAGACCTCCAAATGTGAGCGTGGTCATAAATAAGGACAAGTTTGTCCTTTTACTTTGTCTTCAGAAAACCACAATAAAAATGAACGATACTATTGATAAAGCTGCCCTTCCGCAGGGGCACCCCGTACAGATCTACCTGGAGGAAAAAGAACTCATTCAAAGCCTTGCACAGGAGCTGCAAAACACCGATCCTGAGGAGGAATATCAGAAGTTTTACAACGTCTTTAATCAGCTACAACAAATTGAGCGCCGGTTTGAACGCAAGGAAAATCAGCTGTTCCCCATGCTGGAGAAAAAGGGCTGGAACGGTCCTTCACAAGGAATGTGGTCTTTTCACGACAATCTTAGAGAACAATTCAGGCTGCTTCGGAAGAAGATCGAATCACGGGATTTCGAAGAAGCAAGAAGAGATTCTAATTACCTGGTAAGCGGAATCTTTAGGCTGTTGGTAGTTGAGGAAACGGTTCTCTTCCCCAATTCCTTGCAAATGCTGCAGGAAGAAGATTGGGTACAGGTGAGAAAGGGCGAAGAAGAGATTGGCTGGATGCTGCAGGAAACTCCGGCCGAATGGCCGAAACAGGAAACCTATATTCATCCCAGTCAGGACCATTCAAAGCGGGAGTTGAGTTTTTCGCTTGAAGATAAAGCGCACTATGATGAAGGTTATATGAGCGTTGACCAGGTAAACCTGTTATTAAAAACAATGCCGTTAGATATAACTTACGTTGATGAAAATGATAAAGTGATCTTCTACAACCGCGGCGAAGAACGTGTTTTTCCAAGAAGCGCCGGAATCATTGGCCGCGAGGTAAAATTTTGTCACCCTCCAAAAAGTGTGGGGACCGTTTTGAAGATCCTGGAAGAGTTCAGAAAAGGCACAAAAAACGAGGCTTCCTTCTGGATCAACTTTAAGGAGCGGCTCATCTACATCAGGTATTTTGCGGTGCGGGACAAGGAACAGAATTATAGAGGTGTTATTGAAATGTCACAGGACATTACAGATATTAAAAAGATCGAGGGAGAAAAAAGGCTGCTCAACTGGGAATAGCCCGGTTTTATGAGCTCTTTTACGGGTTTCCTCAATTTTTTCCGTGACTTTTGGTGTAGCTTTACCTTCCAAAGTGATCCAATTATGACCGATTATTTCATTATAGCCGTTGCAGCAGTGTCTCTGGTCTTCGTTGTTATGCTGCTCCTCAATAACAGAAAACAACGAACACAGATAAGGCATCATCTCAAGAAAATTGAGCAACTTAAGAAGGAGTCGAGAAGTTATCTCGACTTTTATGACTGAAAGAGAGGTCTTGAAAAGCTATTTTTGAGACCTCTTTTTGTTAATTAGCTAAAAGTTTCCTTCAGCTGAAATTTTTCTTCCTGCCACAGCCCTGCCTTATAAACTTCTTCCAAACAGTAGGCAAAACTGAGAATATCCCACATAAAGCAAAGAATTTTTAGGCTTTTTTAGTACATTTAAGATTCAAGTCGAACTAAAAAACCATTGATATGAAATTCCTTATGAAGCTTTCTTTTTTATTGCTCCCAATGTTGACAATTGCACAGGTTAAAGCCCTGCCCGCCGAAGTGCAGATCAAAACCGCTGTTATGGCTGCTCCCGAAGACCAGCGTGAGAACGTCACCGTCTATGGTTATGACGATGCAGGAAAATTTGTCACCTTGAAAGAAGGTAACGGCAGTCTTGTTTGCATTGCAGATGATCCAGCCCAAAAGGGAATAAATGTGGCCTGTTATTCTACGAAGCTGGAGCCATTTATGGCCCGGGGTCGTCAATTGATTGCTGAAGGAAAATCTGAAATGGAAAAGCGGGAGATCAGGCAACGGGAAGCCGATGCCGGGGAGTTGCAGATGCCAGACGCGCCTAGTATGCTCTACATCTACAGCGGCAGCGAAGATGACTATGATCAAAACACGGGTGAGCTCAAAAACGGCAATTTTAGATATGTTATCTATATCCCATATGCCACGCCTGAATCTACAGGTTTACCCACAAAACCTTTTGCACCGGGAATGCCATGGCTTGATGGATCCCGGTACACATCGCGCCCATATTATGGTGACCCCGCCGGTACAGCAGAAGGAATAGCATTAGAAACCTTAAAAAATGAATAGCTATGAAAAATCCGGAAACCTCAGACCCAAAAGCGCATTCAGAAACTATAAGGACTGAACTGGGAAGACTGGCAGACCAGATGAGGAAAGGAATCAGCAAAATTGATGACCCCCGCGGAAAAGCCCTTTTTGAGACCTCAGCAGAAGTGTTGAACGGCCTTAGCACCGCTTTTCTACATTATGAACAGGGAAAAGAAGAAGCCTGGAAATAATGTCCTTTTCCGAAGAAAAGGACATGACCTATTTTGAAGGATCGTGCCCCAGGTTGGCTATAGCGCCAGGAGTCTCCTCTATACCCACCTGTAATGGGCCAGATCCTTTGTATGGAGCCGTTCACATTTTGCATGTGCTCATTATCTGCTGAAGTGAGCTCCTCCTTTTTTTCTGCACTTGATCCTCACGATCTTTTTACCATTTTTATGCCCTTTTGATTCGCCGTCGCCAATGTCCATTAAATCATGGAATTCCTTGTAGAACCTTCTTTTTCTTTCTCTTCCATAGTGACTTTTTTACTGCGCTCGTAACCTGTAAGTTTACGATTTGATCAATAGCGTTAAAAAATCCCCTCTACAGGAGTATTCTCCCGCAATTAATCGATATTTTTATATATCAAAATTTTGAGCTGTATGCAAACCATTTTAGGGGCGGGTGGCCCTATAGGTATTGAGCTGGCAAAGGCCCTCAAAAATTACACTTCCAGGATCAGACTGGTGAGTCGGGATCCTGAAAAGGTAAATCCTGAAGATGAACTTTTTCCTGCAGATCTTCTTCAAGCTACCGAGGTTGATCGTGCGGTAAAAGGTTCTGATGTCGTTTATCTCACGGCAGGATTAGCGTACAACCACAGGAAATGGGAAAAACAATGGCCGGTTATCGTCCAAAATGTGATCGACGCCTGCGTAAAACACGAGGCAAAACTGGTGTTCTTTGATAACGTCTATATGTATTCCAAAGACAGCATTCTTCATATGACAGAGGATTCAAGAGTAGATCCACCATCAAAAAAAGGTAAAGTGAGAGCCGAGATCGCCGGGATGATCATGAACGAGGTGTGGACCCAAAAACTCCAGGCGCTTATCGCCCGCTCCGCCGATTTCTATGGCCCCGGAATTAAGAACAACAGCATTCTAATAGAAACAGTTTTTAAACCTCTCAAAAAGGGTAAAAAAGCTATGTGGCTTGGCGGCGCCGGTTATAAACATTCTTTACCTTCACCCCAGATGCCGCCAAAGCAACCGCGTTTTTAGGAAATACCGAGGCTGCCTTTGGGCAGGTATGGCATTTGCCTACCGCGGCAGAGCCTTTAACAGGACAGCAATGGGTGGAACAGATCGCAAAAGGAATGCACGTTAAAGCCGGCTATTGGGTCGTTCCTAAATGGTTGGTGCGATTGATGGGACTCTTTATGCCGGTGATGAGGGAGACCGTCGAGATGATGTACCAGTACGACAGGGACTATGTGTTTGACAGCAGCAAAATCCAGGATCAATTTGGCTTGAAACCCACCTCCTGTTACAGGGGAATCAAAGAAGTGGTAATGGCCGATTTTAAATAAATTTTCAAATTATAAACTAGTATACATGAAATTAGGTTGGATAGGGTTAGGAAAAATGGGGAAACCAATGTCTGAAAGCCTTGTCAAGGCAGGACACGAGGTGATCGTTTACAACAGAACAAAATCAAAAGAAGCTCCTTTGAAGAAAGACGGCGCAGCAACAGCTGACTCTCCAAAGAACCTGGTGGAGCAGGCGGAGATCTCCTTCTTGATGATCTCTGATGACAAAGCCGTCAACGACGTCTTCCACGGAAAAGACGGAATCCTTTCCGCAGATGTGAAGGATAAGATCATTGTCAACATGAGCACCGTCTCTCCAGATATTAGTCGGGAAATGGCTGCTGCACTCAGGGAGAAAGGAGGACATTATATAGACGCTCCGGTTTCGGGAAGCGTGAAACAAGCTAACGAAGCCACGTTGGTGGTCATAGCAGGTGGTGAAAAAGACATTTTTGAGAAGGTAAAACCGCTGCTTGAAACCATCGGTAAAAAGGCCATTTTAGTGGGAGAAACCGGTGCCGGTAACGTCACAAAATTAGCTGTAAACACCTTTTTAGGAGTGGTCACACAAGGCCTGGCCGAGGTGATCAATTTTTCAAAAAATAAAGATATCAAGATTGAAGATCTTATGGATATCCTGAATAACGGTGCCCTGGGAAGTCCGTTTGTGAAAATAAAAGGAGATGCGGTGATGCAGGAGGATTATAATGCTGCCTTTACGCTTAGCCACCTCACAAAAGATCTTCGGCTGGCCCAGGAGGCGGGGCTGGATGCGCCTCTAGGCAACGCCGCCTACAAGACCTTCAGCAATGCAGAAGCTGCCCTTGGGGATGAAGACGTGATCGCGATCATCAAAAAGCTGAAATAAAACAAGAGGGCTGGAAAATGGCATTTTTCAGCCCTTATTTTTTCCGGGGAAAACTACAGTAACCTCGGTTCCTTTATTCCACTTACTTTTGATCTTTACCCCGGCACCAATGGAATCTGCCGCTTTTTTCACGATGGAAAGCCCGAGGCCGTTGCCTTTGATCTCCTTATATTCAAGGGCAGCCGCCCGATAGAAAGGATTGAAAATATTTTCCAGTTCCTCTTCCTTGATGCCAATTCCCTCATCTTTGATACAACAGTACAATTTCCCGGCGTCATTCCACATTCTCACGTGCAATTCTGAACCTGCCCGGGAATATTTGATCGCGTTACTAATGATATTGTCGAAGATAAGGTTCGCGTAATATTCCGGCACCGCTACCTGTTTTTGCTGCTCATCACTAAAGCTTAGCACCAGCTGCTTTAATGCCATTTCTTCCTCGTATCGCTGCAGCACCTGCTTCAGCAAAGGATTCAGAAAAACAAGATCACCAGTTTTTGGCTTTTGACCGGAGTCCATGCGCGCCAGGAAGAGCAGCTGTTCCAGGATCCTGCTCATTCGGTCTATTTCGCTAAGGCTGTACTGGATCTTTTCTTCATATTCCTTTGCGGTCCTGGGTTTCCTTATCAACACCTCCAAAGTACCCCGCAAAGAAGTTAGTGGGGTACGCATCTCATGAGAAGCATCTGAAGTGAATTGTCTTTCCCGCTGCATCGCCTGTTCAATCCTGCCCAGCAGTTGATTTATTGAGGAAGATAGCTCATATAGCTCGTCCTCCACCTTCGGCAGATCGACGCGTTCTCCAAGATTGTTCCTGTTAATGCGGTTGGTCGTATCTGTGATCTCCACAATGGGGGCAATATTTTTTCCGGCAAGGTAGCGGGACAGCAGAAACAGCAGTAACAGCAAAACCGGAAACAGGATATAGAGCGTGTTCCGCAGGGAAGCCAGCACCAACTGCGAAGACTGCAGCGGCATTGCGGTGGTAATAAATCCTTTTTCCTGCCCGTCTACATAAAGAGGCAGCATTGTTTGTCGCACTGGTTCATTTTTAAGAGAGCCAATAAAATGCTCGCCAAATGGCCTGTCCTTCTCAAACTTTATCCTGTCTTCCTTGAGGTTTGGAGATTTGTCCTTCAGGTTGCCATCTTCATCAAAGATCTCGACATAAACAGGGCTTACTTCCACCTCGTTATGTTCTACCTCCTCCCATTCACGTTTATGGATAAAGAACATGCTGTCTTCTTCAAAACCTACTTCTTTAATATGCATCTCGGCCTGAAAATTCAGTTCTCTATCCAGTTTTTCAAAAACGGCTGTTTTTACAATAAAATAGATAAGACTAAAGGCAAATAGCATAAGCAAGGCCGTTAGCAGCATATAGTAAAACGCGATCCTGTTCTTAAAACTGGTTTTCATTCTTCTTTTGCTATGTAGCCTACTCCGCGCACGGTTTCGATGTAAGGAATTTCCCCTTCCTGCAGTTGAAGTTTTTTGCGCAGGGCATTGATGTAAACATCTATGACGCCGGTGTTATAGTCAAAATGCATGTCCCACACGCTCTCAATGATCCTGGTACGGCGGCACACGCGACCTTTGTTGCGCAAAAGATACTCGAGCAGCGCAAATTCCTTTTGGGTAAGATGTACTTCTTTTCCGCCCTTCATCACGCGGTGGGTCGCCGTATCCAATTCGAGATCTCCCAGCTTAAACCTGCTCTCCTCCCCTTCCTTTGTTCTAAGCTGCACCCGGATTCGCTCCAGCAGTTCCTCAAAATGAAAAGGTTTTTTGATGTAATCGTTTGCCCCGGCCTGCAAACCAAAGACCACATCTTCTACGGTATCTTTTGCAGTGAGAAAAATCACAGGGGTTGCGGGAAACTCCTTCCTGAACTGCCGGCAAAGCTCAACCCCGCTCAAGCCGGGGATCATCCAGTCCAGCAACAGCAGATCATAGACGCCCGAAAATGCCATTTTTGAACCCTCTTTTCCGTCGGGCGCAACATCTACTGCGAAACCTTCTTCCTCAAGGCCCTGCTTGAGAAAGCCGGCGATCCCGGGTTCATCTTCAACAATAAGAACTCTCATACAAACTATTCTGTAATAAGGTTGAACGCCCCCGCTGTTAGGATCTGCGCGTCTTTAGGCAAATCTTCGGCGTTTAGAATGGCAAGATAACCATCTTTTTCGGGTCCTGTTTTAACCTCCTGTTTTCTGAAAAGATATCCGTCTGAACTTTCATTTTCCAGCAGCAGCACAAAACTCTTGTCGTCGATATTCACCACTGCCTCTTGCGGCAAAGAAGGAAAGGTCTCTGATGCTGTCTGTATCTCACTTTCCAGGTACATTCCGGGATTAAACAGCATCTTTTCATCATCATTCACAAGATCTCCGTGTACGCTGATGGTCCTTCTTTGAGGCTCCACAGCTTTCCCCACCAGGTGCACCTCGGCATCGTACTTTTTCGAAGGATCGTCCTGCAGGTTAAAAACTATCTTTTGCCTTTCTTTCACCTTCGGAAGGTCTTTTTCAAAGATCTGCAGCTCGAGATGCAGATGTTCAGGATTGATAAGGACCACGCCAACATCTGAAGCATCCAAAAAAGAACCGAGATTCACGTTCACTTCAGAAACATAGCCGCTTATTGGCGAAAGCACCATAATACTGGACTGCAAATTTTCTTCGGAAATTTTGTCGGGAGCAATTCCCATTAACTGCAGCTTCTTCCGAAGAGATTCATATTTAGCCGATGTAACTTTATAATCAGATTCTGCCTTCAAAAATTGCTTTTCTGAAGCCACGTTGTCGCGGGACAAAGTTTTTTGCCGTTCATAATCTGATTGCAGATATTTCAGTTTACCTTTTTCTTCGAGGAAATCGCGCTGCACCTCAAGATATTCAGGATTTTCAAGCACGAACAACACCTGTCCCCGGTTGACTTTTTGGCCCGGTAAAAGATCGAGCCTTTTGATGTAGCCACCAAAGTATACGCTTATGGAAGCTCTGTTTTCGGGAGGAACATCAAACATCCCGTTGGCTTTCACCGTTTGGGTGAATTCGTGCTGTTGCAGCGTTCCCAGTTTCATTTCAGAAGTTTCGAATTGTGGTTTGGTGATCCTCAATTCTGAAGGGTCTGAAGGAGGTGCGGGCTTTGCTTTTTCTTCTCCCGAAGTGGAGTTGCAGGAAACCAGCAACAGTCCTGCGCCTAGGATAGAAAATAAGCGGAATTTGATATTGTTGAAGTAAGTTCTCATGATCAATTCAATAAATAATTAATTTCAAGTACGGTAGCATCATAATTCAAGAGGTTATTGAGATAGTTGATCTCAATGTTGCGCGCATTCTCCAGCAACTGTATATACTGCAGAAAATCTATTTCTCCATAATTAAAGGCCTGATTGGCATTTTTGACCAGTTCAGAAGACAATTTTTTCCCGGTGACATCATAGTAATTCACGGCCTCCCGGTACTGCTCCAGGCTCGCCTCGTAACGCCTTCAGTTTTGCCTGCAGCTGCTGTTCGTAATTTTGGTATTCGTCCCGGGCGATCTCCACGCCCACCTGTGCCGCCTGAATTTTGCTTTTTTTGGCACCAAACCAAAGCGGGATAGCCACCCCGGCCTGAAAACCGGAATAATTTTGCGCATTAGGGGCTGTGTTGGTACCGGTAAAAATTTCGAAGCTTAGATCGGGCAAAAGGTATTGTTGTTCCAGACTCAGCGCGCTTTTCGCCACCTGTGTTTGCTGTTGTAGCATTTGTAGCCCAGGATGGTTTTCTATTGTGATTTCTTCCAGGTCTAACCTCGGAAGCTGAGAATTCTCAATCTTATAATCGGTCTCTGTCTGCAGCCAACCCATCAAACCGGCGTAAGCCTGCTGCGCGCTTTTTTGACTTTGTGCCAGCAGGAGCGCCACCTCTTTTTGTTTGGATTGTGCGGTCAATTTCTCAAGGTAATTGGTTTCGCCTGTTTCATATCTTCTTTGAGCGGCATAGGCAAAACTTGTAAAAAGGCTGTCGAGGTAGTGATAATTCTGCTGCAAATTCTGCCAGTATACCACCTTGAGGTAAGCCTTTGAAACCTCGCGCTCCAAAAACCTTTTTTGCACCTCGTGTTCATCTCTCGCCAGTTGAGTCTGGTTTTTTATAAGCCGATGGCGTGCCCCATAGACAGTTGGAAAATCAAGTTTTTGCTGCAGCCCCCACACCTTAAGCGGCTCCCCGTTTTCGGCGATGTTCATCTCGTCATAGTTATAATAGATGCCGGTCTTATCAATATCCCAGGCGCTGCCCATCAGTTTTTCGTTCATTTTGATCCTGGCTTCGTAAGCTTTAAGCTGGTTGTTCTGTGCCAGAGCTATGTTCACAGCCTCTTCCATAGTGAGCGACTGCTCCTGCGCAAAGGCGGCAAAACCACTTCCGAAGAACAGCAGAACAAGAAGCGTCACCGCGCTGGGTACAGGTTTATCTTTTTTGGGCTTTCCATTGAGCGGCAGCTTTTGTTTTTTTGAACCTTTTCCTATGAACAGCGCGTACAACACCGGCAATACAATAAGCGTTAATGCGGTCGCGGTGATCAAACCACCCACCACAACTGTGGCTAACGGACGTTGCACTTCTGCCCCGGCAGATGTAGATACCGCCATTGGCAGGAATCCCAGTGCAGCCGCAGACGCGGTAAGCAGTACCGGCCGCAGCCTGTTCATTGTACCTGTTACGATCCTTTCATTGATGTCTTTGATGCCTTTCTCCTTTAGCTCATCAAATTCGTCTAGCAACACGATCCCGTTGAGTACCGCTATCCCAAAGAGGGCGATAAAACCAACCCCTGCAGAGATACTGAAAGGCAGATCCCGCAGATACAGCAGCAAGACTCCTCCAACCGCAGCCAAAGGAATGGCGCTGTAGATCAAAAGCGCTTTTTTGACCGAACTAAAAGCAAAGTGTAACATGATAAAAATGAGGAGCAGCGCTATGGGAACAGCGATCATTAAACGGTTCCTGGCACTTCTCAAATTTTCAAACTGCCCACCGTAGGTAACTGAATAGCCCACAGGGAGGTCAATCTGCTCCTCTATGATTTTTTGCACATCCTGCACTACAGATTCAAGATCCCGGTTTCTTACGTTCACCCCAACCACGATCCTTCGCCTGGTATCATCGCGCGAGATCTTGGCGGGACCTTTTGTGTAGCCCACTGTCGCGAATTCACTCAAAGGAAGGCTGCCGCCTCCCGGAAGTTGAACCGAAGTGGTTTGAAGATCTGCCAGTTGTTTTCGATGATCGGCATCAAACCGCATCACCATGTCGAATTGTTTTTCTCCCTCGAATACAGTTCCGGCTGTAGCCCCTGCAAATCCGGCGCTCACGAGGCGGTTGAGATCTTCCACGTTGAGCCCGTATTTCGCTATTTTACGACGGTCATACTTGACGGTCATTTGTGGCAAACCGGCCACCTTTTCTACAGTAATGTCTGATGCTCCTTCTACATTTTCAATGGCTTTTTGTACTTCGAGCGCCTTATTGTAAAGCAGGTCGAGATCTTCTCCAAAGATCTTGATGGCAAGATCTGCCCGAACTCCCGTAATCAATTCGTTAAAACGCATCTCGATAGGTTGCGTGAATTCATAATCCACCCCGGGAATGATAGACAGCGCCTCCTTAAATTTATCAGCTAATTCATCTTTTGTTTTAGCGCTGGTCCATTCGCCCTTTGGAGCAAGCTTGATGATCACATCGGTTTCTTCCATAGACATAGGATCTGTAGGCACTTCGGCAGCACCAATACGACTCACTACCTGCCTGACCTCGGGAAAATCCAGCAGGATCTTCTCTATTCTGGTCGTAGCTTCTATGGTCTTACTTAAAGAAGTTCCGGTCTTAAGCACAGGCTGAATAACGAAATCGCCTTCATCAAGGGTAGGCACGAATTCTCCTCCCATTGTGCTGAAGAGGAAACCTACAGCTATGAGCATTACTACTGCAAGCCCCACCACTGTCTTTTTGGAAGCCAGTGCCCACTTGATCGTTGGCAGGTAGAGTTTTTTTAGAAAGGCCATCAATCGGGTGGTGATATTCTTCTTGTCGGGATCTGTAGGTTTTATGAACAATGCCGACATTACCGGCACATAGCTGAAACAGAAAATAATGGCTCCTAAAAGGGCAAAACAAAACACCAGCGCCATTGGCCGAAACATTTTTCCCTCCACATTAGAGAGCGAAAGAATGGGAATAAATACAAGAATAATGATGAGCTGCCCAAAGATGGCCGAATGCATCATTTTCGAAGCCCCATGAAAAGTGATGTTATCGACGTATTTTCTTCTCTTTTTTCCTGAAAGTGCAAGCACTTCTTTTCTATCCCTGGTTATGCTGAAGGAAACGAATTCCACAATGATCACCGCCCCGTCAATAATGATCCCGAAAGTCTATGGCACCAAGGCTCATCAGGTTAGCGTCGACTCCGAAGATGTACATAAGGGATAGCGCAAAGAGCAAACACAGCGGAATCACAGAAGCTACCACCAGCCCTGAACGCCAATTTCCAAGCAGCAACACCACGACAAAGATCACGATCAAACAGCCCAGGATAAGGTTCTCGGCAATGGTCATGGTGGTTTTACCAATAAGTTCTGAACGTTCCAAAAATGGGTTTATAGAGACACCTTTAGGCAGGTTATCCTGAATCTCTGCCACCCGATCTTTTACAGCTTCAATAACGGCATTTGAATTAGCGCCTTTAAGCATCATTACCTGCCCCAGCACTTTCTCACCTTCCCCATTTCCGGTAATCGCGCCAAAACGGGTGGCGTGGCCAAACTTTACTTCAGCAACATCGCCGACATATACCGGCACCCCGTCACGGTTTTCTACCACGATATCCCTGATGTCCTGCAGGGAACTTACGAGACCTTCGCCTCTTATAAAATAGCTTTGATTTTCCTTTTCAATATAAGCCCCACCCGCAACAGAGTTGTTGCTTTTGAGCGCCCTGAACACCTGGTCCAAAGACAGGTTCATGGCCCGCAGCCGCGAAGGATTGATGGCTACTTCATATTGTTTTAAAAAGCCGCCCCAGGTATTTACTTCCACTACGCCCGGGATCCCCGAAAGTTGTCTTTTCACGATCCAGTCCTGAATGGTCCTGAGGTCGGTGACAGAATATTTGTTCCTGTAGGCGGGATCAACCTCGAGCACATATTGATAGATCTCTCCCAAACCGGTACTAATTGGGCCCATAAAAGGAGAACCAAATCCCTGCGGGATCTTTTCTTCGGCATTCTTTATTTTTTCAGCAATTAATTGCCTTGGCAGGTAAGTCCCGATCTTATCTTTAAAAACCACGGTCACTACTGAAAGTCCGAATTTTGAGACCGATCGTATCTCCTTTACATCGGGCAGGTTTGCCATTTCCAGTTCCACGGGATAAGTCAGGAATTTCTCAACATCTTCGGTAGCGAGGTTTCTGGAGGTGGTGATCACCTGCACCTGGTTGTTTGTAATATCGGGAACTGCTCCAATGGGAATGTTCATCAGAGAATATATTCCGAAGCCAATTACAGAAAAAACGAACAGCATTATGATGAGCTTATGCCTGATGCTGTATTGGATGATCTTGTCTAACATTTGGACGAGCCGTTTTAATTACAGTACAAACCTACATCTGCACCCTAATTTTAGTCTAAGGCGAACCTTAAGATTGGCTTAAGATCAAGACTCTAAAGAGGATACGTTACTATAAAGGTACGCCCGGAAGAGAATATTCACAGCTCAAAAACCTTCCATTTTTCCTGATATTTGTCAGCTTTTGCATGGCTCCTTAAGACATTTTGGGAGCAGATTAACAAGAACTTAACCCGCTGTACAAGCCAAAGATTTGAAATAATGTTGTTTTCTTCAGAAATTTAGAAAAACAAAATTATGATCCAGATTCAGGAGAAAGAAAACATCATCTATTCTACAGCCGAGAATGAACTTAAAGACGAAGATTACGAAAAACTGATCCCCCTATTGCAGGAAAAAGTGAAGAAGTATGGTATGATTCGCTGGTATTTTGAAATGCGTGACTTCAAAGGCTGGAGCCTGAGTGCGATGTGGAAAGACCTCAAATTTGACGCGAAAAATGCAGACAAAATGGAAAAGGTCGCTATGGTGGGAGACAAAGATTGGGAAGAGAAACTTAGCCGGCTCATGAAACCGTTCACAAAGGCCGATGTGAAGTTTTTCAATCTTGATCAAAAAGAAGAGGCTAAAATCTGGATAAGCAATCCATAACCATTGATGAGCACAAGCGATTCTTATAATGCCTGGGCCGGCTCTTATGACTCAATGAAGAATAAGACCCGTGACCTGGAAGCCGAGGTCTTGCGAAAGACTTTTCTAAACCCGCACTACGGCAATATTTTAGAGCTGGGCTGCGGCACGGGCAAGAATACGGGCTGGCTGGCCCAAAAAGCAGATTATGTAACGGCCTTTGACTTTTCTCCAAAAATGATGGAAAAAGCCAAAAACAAACCCGATTCAGAAAATGTGGTCTTTACAGAAACCGATATCACCCGTGCCTGGCCGGTAAAACCGGGCTGGGCCAATCTTATCGTTTGCAGCCTGGTACTGGAACATATTGACGAGTTGGATTACATTTTTGAGGAAGCTGCACGGGTGCTCAAAAGAGGCGGTAAATTCTATGTTTGTGAACTGCACCCTTTGAAACAGTACAACGGCAGTCGTGCAAAATTTGAAACTGAAGACGGCGGTGAGGAGCAACCGCAGGTCTTTGTTCACCACATTTCAGATTATCTTAATTCAGCTAAAAATGAAGGTTTCCAGTTGCTGGACCTGAATGAACATTTTGACGACCGCGATAAAGAAAATATTCCCCGGTTGATCTCCTTCCTTTTTGAAAGTAGCAGGTAAGATCTATAGGTTTACCGCAAAGGTTGTGGAAAAAACCTTTTTAAAGAAGAGAAAGGTATCCCTGGCCTTTTGAATGGAAAGCTGAACTTCTGCCTCAGAGAAATTCTGCGCCTCTAGCTCATTTTTGAAACGCTTCCACGACTCCAATCCAGCTTTACTTCCGCTGAAGAAATGAAATCTTTCGACCTCCTTCAGGCCAGGACAATTCTTCAGGTTCCTGGCAATCAACATTCCGCCTAAAGCCGAGCCTTCCACCACGTAAGCAGCGCCAAAAGCCTCTGCCCGATTGTTGCATTCAAAATCCGTAGAAAAAGAGATGTCAGAAAATGGCACTTTTAAGGCAAAAAGATCTTTTTCAAGCTGAAGATACTTCCCCGGCTGCATCTCTGGAAGGTATTCAAAAATGGCATTTTCGGTACTCCTGTAGGCAAGATAATTCTGCAGTAACAGCAGCTTATACGTTTCCACATCAATACTGTGGTCCATGATGCGGCTCGCCAGATTTTCCTTTTCTATTTCCTCGTGCAGCAGCCGGGTTTCTTCCCTTAGTCTCTCAATCATCATTTTCGTCTTCCTGGTCCAGGCGTTTAAGGGTATCCTTAAGCTTCCCTATGTTTTCCTGTTGTTCCCGGTTGTCAGACTTCAAAGTGTCAAGATAGTCATAGATTTGGTTAATGGCCATTTTATTCTTTCGCAGCCGTTCCCGCACCTCATCGCGCGTACTGAGGTTAAAAACTACCTTTTTGAGCAGCGGTCGCAGCCTTTCCTCCAGCTCATTCATGTGTTTTTTTAGAATATATCCCCAGGCACCTGCAAGAATCGTGTGTGCCGCCAATTCCTCATCATTCACGGTTCCGGTAAGAAAAATAAAGGGAACCGAAGTATCGAACCTTTGAACCAGCTCCAGCACTTCAAGGCCGTTGCAAGTGGGCAGGTTGTAGTCTGAAATAACAACATCGGGGACAAAGTTGACCATTTGCAGGCGGCAGTTCTCAAGACTATCGACGATCCTTATTTCGGGCTCTTCTATAATTTTTTTAAGCGTACGGCTGGTTATCAGAATATCGGCCTCGTTATCTTCAACGAGTAAAATTCTCAAAGGTGTTGTGATCATATTCTTTCTTTCGTCTTATCGCAGGTAAAACCGAAAAGCAGCTCCCTCGCCGGGAGTACTTTCGGCCCAGATTTCTCCGCGGTGTTTTTCCAGGATACGTTTTACCACGGCCAGTCCAATTCCCGATCCTTCGTGTTCACTGCCCGCAATCCTGGTAAATGTAGAAAATATCTTTTCGGCATATTTCTGTTCAAAACCAATACCGTTATCCTTTACAAAAAATATAATTTTTTTATCCTGTTGCTCTGCTCCTATTTCGACCAGAGGATTCTCCTCCCCTGCCGAATACTTGCAAGCATTGGTGATAAGGTTGGACCAAACCTGGAAAAGCATCCTGCGATCTCCCTTCATGTTGGGCAAGTTCTCCTGAATTTTGATCTCTACGCCTGGATAAAGCGTTCTCACATTGTAGAACTCCAGGATTTCTTTCAACAAAGGCAGTACTTCAATCTCTTTAAAGTCAACAGCACGGGAATTGTGAAGGCCAGAGTATTCTAAAATGTCATTTATGAGCGTGTTCATTTTACTCATCATGTCTCTGGATTTTTGAAGCAAACCTGTCGCTTCCTCTCCTATTCCTTCGGAAAAATCCTCCTGCAGGATCTGTAAATAAGCGTCGGCACCACGCACAGGAGCTCTAAGGTCGTGTGAAAGCCCGTAACTAAAAAGCTCCAGCTCCTGGTTGGCCTTAATCAATTTTTCATTAAGATCCTGAATCTCCTCCTGTTGCTGAGAAAGGGCAAAATAACTCACATTCTCCCGAAGAGCACGAGCCACAGAAATGTCGAAACTCCTTCCACTCTTTGGAAAGGCCGTTGACCTCCTCAGTCCATTTTTCGAAAGATTTTCGTGGACTTATTCTTTTTTCCTCCGCGTTATAAAATGCTTTTTTTTCGGGATTTCCTCCCCAATCTACGGTTTGTACCACTTCGGGTCTAAACCACATTATATATTTGTTCTCTGTAATCCTTAAGCTCATGATCCCGGATGCCACATCCTTATAAGCTTCGGCCGGGGAGAAGACAGAGGAAAGGTTCCTCGTAAAATAGAGACTTTTCTTGTTGATCAAAAAATTGGTGAGCAGGTGCTGCACCTGCTCTTCCGAAGGGGTTTTTCCAATAAACTTCCAGCTGTTGTTAAAGAAAAGGGCGCCGCCCCCACAGGAAACGAGATCTGTGAATTTCACACCATTTCCGGCCAAAGCCATGGGAATATCCCTTTTTTGGCGCATCTGGGTCACCAGCTCCTGTCTTAAACCTTCAGAAAGTTCTGTTTTATGTAGAAAACTGTTGGTCTCCTGCAATTCAATCTCATTAGAGAGCATTTGAGCTAGAAAACGACAACTTTCGCGCTGATAATGATCCAGAAATTTAGCCGTTCCATGATGGCAGGCAATAAGCCCCCATAACTTTCCCTTGACGACAATAGCCGCCGAAAGTGAGGCTCCCACCTCCATATTCTTAAGATACTCTATATGAATTGGTGAAACTGCGCGCAAAGAAGACCGGGAAAGATCAAGAGGTTTGCCGGTTAGCGGGGAAAGTTCGGGCATCAAAGGTACCGGCTCGTAATTCACATTGGTGATTACCCGAACCCGGTGCTTCAGAAACATTGCCCGTCGATTGCTGTGGAATATCGGTTGCAGGATAATGCAGGCCCAGCCAGCTTTCCATCTCATCCCGTTTTTCTTCGGCTACTACTTCGCCGTTCCAGTCTTCATCAAAGCGATAGATCATCACCCTGTCATAACCAAAAATCTGCCGGGTAAGAGAGGCAGCGGTGCGGCAAAGGTGTTCAATAGAATGCGTGCTCTTAAATTTGCCAAGAATGCGCGAGAGTTGCTTCTGAAAGAAGAAAGGATCGCCATCCTGAGAAATAGGTTCAAAATCAAGCACGAGATTGATATCTGAATAATGTGCCGCCATAAGGAATTTCCTGCCGTTGATCTCGACTTCCCGGGCTCCATCCATTTCCTTTGACGCCAAAGACTCTCTAAGCGCATTAAGCTCTTCCTGCTTTAGCAGCACAGAAAGAGATGCTCCCACCAGCTCTTCGTGAGAAGACGAAAAAAAGGCGGAAGTGTTGGTGCCGGCCTGAGTGATCTTTAGGTTGAGGGCATCGCACACCAGCAGTACGCCGTGCGCCTGAGTTTTTCCGATAATATGTATAGGTTCCCTTTCACAATTCTCCAGGTTCACTTCTCCCGGATATCCCGGGTCATCTATAGCTTGGGGCATTAACGATTAAGCTTTGATTTTGAAATAGAAAGAGCTTCCAACCCCTTCCTGGGAATCTACCCAAATACTCCCGTTGTGAAGGTTCACGATCTTCTCAACATGGGCAAGACCTACTCCTGTCCCGCCATCGTCGCTTTTACCATCAACACGGTTGAAAATAGTAAAAATGTTTTCAAGGTTATCTTTGGAAATCCCTACCCCGTTGTCTACAACAGAAAATACCCAGAAGCCGTTTTCCTTGTAAGCCGAGATACGCACCTCGGGACTTCTATCTTTAGGAGTATATTTGATTGCATTGCTAATAAGGTTTTGGAACAGCAACCTCAATTCGGTTTCATAGCCCTCCACTAGTGGCAGATTTCCGCAGTGGATCTTGGCCCGGGTATCCTTTATACTTTTTCCCAGGTCATATTTCACGACTTCCACCACTTCCCTGGTGTTTACACGACCTTTTTCACCATTTCGGCCAATGCGCGAATGTTCCAGCAGGGCCTTGATCTGCTCAGAAAGCCTTGTAGAAGCCCCTTTGATGTAAGAAATATAGTTGCGGCCTTTCTCATCGAGTTTGTCACCGTAGATCTTTCCTAAGACATCACTACCAAATTTTATGGTAGAAAGCGGCTCCTGCAGGTCATGGGAGCAAATAGACACGAATTGCTCCAGATCTTTGTTGGCGCGTTCAAGATCGGCCTTTTGTTGCATCAACTGGTTTTTGGCCTTTTTGACCTCAGAGATATCTACAAAAGTATACCTGGCGGCAATAATATTATCATTTTCATCCTTTTCGGCCAGTGCATTCATGATCACCGGGATCTCCTCTCCATCTGCCGCTAGTATGGTTTGTTCGATATTGACGAGTGCCCCGTTTTTGCTAAATTCCCTGTTTTTCTTAAGAGCATCAACCTGGCCCTCATCGCTGTAGAGATCATAAAAAGGTATTCCTGTAAGCTCTTCCAGAGATTTATAATGCAGGCGTTTTACGGCCATTTTATTACCATGGATGATCTTCGAGGTTTGAGGGTCAACGCTAATATGCATCACCGGATCTTCCTCATAGAAACTCTTAAAACGTTTCTCACTGGCCTGCAGTTTTTCTTTAGATTTCTGAAGGTTTTGTATGTCAATAAAGGTGATCACCACTCCGCTTACGTCCTGACCGGAATCTATGTAAGGGGAAATCCTTCTCAGGTAATGAACCCCTTCTTTTGAAACTATAGGTTTCTCAAGGGTCTTACCTGTATTGAGCACTTTTTTACACCTTTCAAGTAGGTTGCTGCGCCCCATATTACCTGTAAAATGGCTAATTGGGCGACCAACATCAGAATTTAAGAAGCTAAAATGCTTCTTAATGGCAGGTGTGAATTTTCTTATCTTCAATGAGCGATCGAGGAAGATGGTACCAATCTGGGTGCTTTCCAGCAGGTTGTTCATATCTGCATTGAGTGCTGCCAGATCATCCATCTTTTGAATATTCTCGGCATTAACCGTATTGATCTCCTCGTTTACGCTTTGCAACTCTTCATTGGTACTTTGCAGCTCCTCGTTTGAAGCCAAAAGCTCCTCGTTGGCAGCCTGTAGCTCTTCATTGCTGGTTTCGATCTCTTCAAGAGATGTTTGCAGCTCCTCTTTGGTATATTTTAGCTCTTCTTCGAGATTAGAAACATATTCCTTAGTTCTTTTGGTAAGGGTGATATTATCAACAGTCTCGGTGTTTTCAAGGTTGAGTTCCTTTTCAACAAAGTTCACAACAAAATAAGTGTCTCCATCAAGCCCCTGCTGTTCAAAGGGTTTCACCACGATATCAACCCCTTTCTTTTGTCCGTCATGGGTGAAAACAGCGTCCTCGTAAAATACCTTTTTCTGAAGTTTATTCGCCTTTTTTAGCGTGTTTTGAACAAGATACTTAAGATCTGCTTCCAGCATTTCGAGCAGGTTGATCGAAAACCCATTTACCGGAAGGTTCGCATATTTCCTGAATTCTCCTACTGCTTCCAGAATATTGTACTCTGAATCGATAAAAACACTTGCCGCGTTGAAATGTTCCAGCACTGTGTTAGTGAACTCCAAATGCAGCTTGGCTTTGTTGGTTTGGGGATGAACCCTGGCCGATTTTCTCTCTGCGGAATTGTTGTTCTCAATCAATTTAGCCGAACTAGCGTGAGAAATCCCGGTACTAAGGCGGGTTGCAGGATGTGCGTTCTGATAGATCTTCCATTTCCTGTCTATCTCAACAAAATTTTCCTGCTGGCTATGAACACTTTCACTGGTACCCAATACAAGGATCCCATCCTGTTTAAGTGCGTAATGCAAAACACTCAAGGCCTTTTTTTGAATGGCAGGCTGGAAATAGATGAGCAGGTTTCTACATGACACCAGATCCATATTGCTAAAAGGCGGATTCTTTATCACATTGTGAGATGAAAAAATTACAGCTCTTCTTAATTTTTCAACTACTCTATAGCTATGAGGCTTTGGAAGAAAGTATTTCGTTAAAAATTCGGCTGGCACATCTGCAGCAATACTTTCAGGATATTTCCCCTTGCTGCCTATCTCTAAATGTTTTTTAGAAATATCTGTCGCAAAGATCTTTACCTCTATTCTTTTATTTTGTTTTTCTATTTCCTCAAAAAGACACATCGCAAGAGAGTAAGCTTCCTCCCCTGTACTACATGCGACGTCCCAAATTTTAATGATCTCATCATTTTTGGTCTTCTTAACCAGTTCGGGAAATACATTTTTTCGAAGCTGTTCCCAAACTTTACTATCCCTAAAGAATTTAGTTACCCCAATTAAAAATTCCCTGTAAAGGATCTCCACCTCTCCTTCTCGAGAGCAAAGATGTTTATAATAATCTGCCAGTGACCGGCAGTTACATACACTTACCCGGCGTGCCACTCTCCTTGCAAGGGTAGAACGTTTATACTCTCTAAAGTCGAGGCCGGTCTTTTGATCCACAAAATTGAGGATCTTCATAAGCTCGGTCTGGTCGTAAGCAACATCACCGTCTTCAAAATGAAAGACGGAAGGTGCAGAGAGAAAATTCAACAGCTCTCCACCCATGTCGTTCACAGGCAGCACATAATCTACAAGCCCGGTATTAATAGCGCTTTGGGGCATTCCGTTGAACTGGGCCTCCACCGGCTCCTGGACCATGATCATACCGTCATTTTCTTTGATCGCACGTGCCCCCCGGGTGCCGTCACTTCCTGTTCCACTAAGGATCACTCCTATGGCTTTTTCTTTTTTCTCTTTTGCTAAAGATTCAAAGAACATGTCTATTGGCAGGTTAAGACTCTGGTTCTTGGGCTTTTCAGAAAGGATAAGAAGTCCGTTTTTTAGTACCAGGTTATTGACCGGAGGAATAAGATAGATTTGCCCGGGCTTAACCACCATTCCATCAGTGACTTTTACGATAGGCAAATTGGTGCTCCTTTTGAGCAGTTCTGCCATCATACTTTTATAGTCGGGAGAAAGATGTTGTATTACAACAAAGGCCGCCGCTGTTTCTTCGGGCACAGCTTCAAAAAAAGCTTTTAAAGCTTCGAGGCCTCCTGCGCTTGCTCCAATAGCAACGATTCTTGTTTCTGCAGGGTTCCTGGAAGGTTCTTGTAAAGGTTTCGGAGAGTCTTGAACAGTTTTCCTCATAGGAAATAGATGAAATGCGTTACAGGGCTAAAATTTGCAAATTTTTCAAAGTTAATGCTTCATTAATTCAGGTTTAGCCGCTTTTGACATTATAAATGCCGCATTCAGGTATTTTTTGATTAAAATTTATCGATAAAAAATCACCAAATCATGAAACCGTAAAAATATTACAAAACCCGATGTTTTGCTGTTAAAGGTGTGTTAAGGGCAGCTCTTGCTCTTCCTCCATGGATAAATAAAGGACCCCATCAAAGACTTTTCCCCCCAAAAAAGCCTAAGACAGAGTCCTTATTTTTACCTTTTTTAATGATCTGGTCACCATTTTCAGTTACTTCGGAAAAATCACAGAAAATTCAGGGCCTTTCTCCAATTTCTGAAAGCTTCAATAGCTTACACTCACTTCTCCGGAACAAGTAGTAGTGCCTCCTGCTCCTCCGGAAGAAGATCTTTTCGCAAGAAAAAAAACAACAATAACAAGCGCGAACATGGCCCTGGAGAAAAGCCTCTCGAGTACTGCATATTTCATAATAAGAAAAAATTCGGGCTTTCCGGGGTAGGAGAAACTTAGAAGGCCCTGGTTAATGTTGTTCCAATTTAAATAATTAAACATTTGATAATCAGGACTTGGTGAGATTTTCGACAAGCAGATAAAATTGTTCGGGAAATGGTTACGGAAAACCTCATTTCTGACAGAATTAAAAATGTAACCACTTAAAAATCTTCTATTATATTGAACCACAACTGTTGAATATATTCCTGTTTTTAAGTATATTACAGTACTTATTCTTAAAATCCTGTGCCATGAATACAAAATCCTTGAATTTCGTTCGGTACCTGATTTTCTTGTTCCTTCTTCTATCTTTTCCGACGGGAATTTCGGGTATGACCGCAGACCTTGTACTTCAGCAGATCCCTGCTGCAGATTATGCCGAATATAAAGGCAAAGTTGTCAACAGCCAGAATGGAGACGCTCTTGTCTCTGCCTATCTCGCTGTTGAAGGCACCAATATTTCTACAGTTACTAATACCGATGGGGAATTTTCCATAAAAATACCGGCCCGGCTTGGCAATGTTAACGTGATCGTCTCTCACCTGGGCTTCCAAAGCAGGTCACTTCCCTTAGACTTTTTCAAAAAAGATGAAGTCGTCATAGAGCTCAAGGAAACCGTAGAAGAACTTTCTGAAGTCAGCCTGTTCACCTACACAGATCCCCGAGCCCTGGTACGCAATATGCTCAAGAACCGTGGGATGAACTATATCAACGACAGGACAGAAATGACTGCTTTTTACCGCGAAACCATCAAACGCGGCCGTAAGAACGTCTCTCTGTCTGAAGCTGTGGTGACTATTCATAAAGAAGGTTACAATTCAAATTCCGATGACAACATAGCGCTGGTAAAAGCCAGAAAAACTGCCGATTATGACAGGCTGGATACCCTGGCACTAAAGCTCCGCGGCGGTCCTTACAACCCCTTGAGCATCGATATCATGAAGAATCCCACTAACATTTTTAATGAGTATGACCTCTCTAACTTTGATTTCGAGTTTGACAAACCTTCGAAAATAGATGACAAGTACCTTTACGTAGTGGACTTTGAAGAAGTAAGAAAGGACCAGCCATGGTATTTTGGCAAACTCTACATTGATGCGCAAACTTTTACTTTGGTTAAGGCTTCATACAATCTTAATGTGGATAACCGCTCGGCTGCAGCAGCGCTTTTTGTGATGAAAAAACCCGGTGGCACCAGGGTCTATCCCCTGGAAGTTCAATATGAGATCCAATATCGCGAACGAGATGGCCGCTGGTATTTTGGATACGCCGATACCCGATTGGAATTTGTGGTCAACTGGAAACGCAGATTGTTCAATTCAAGATATAAGATCAACAGCGAACTCGCAGTGACCGACTGGGAAATCAATCCGGATGGAAAGGTGAAAAAAGACAGCACCTTTATTGATCCGAAGATCGTCATGACAGACGATATTTCGGGGTTTGCAGATATCGCCTTCTGGGGAGAGAACAATATTATTGAACCCGATAAATCTATTGAAAACGCCATAGACAAGATCCGCAAGAACTTGAAGAACGACTAAAACTGCAGATATTATTCTTATAAAAGCTTCTGAAAAATGACATTTTCAGAAGCTTTTCTTTTTTAACGACATCAATTGTCGCAGTATGGTTTTAGTTTTGGAGGAAAGAAGTAATAAACTTACTTTCGGCAACGTTCAGCCATAGCACATTGACTCATGAAAATACTCCACACCGCCGACTGGCACATTGGAAAAAAACTGCATAAACACGAGCTTTCCCGGGATTTTGACCTGTTCATAGACTGGTTATGCCAACTGCTGGAAAAGGAGAAGATCGACCTGCTTTTGGTGTCCGGCGATGTTTTTGATCTTGCCAACCCATCTTCGGAAGCCAGAACTCAATACTACCGTGCCCTCATGAAGCTGAAGCAGCACCGGTGCAGGATCATTCTCACCGGCGGTAATCATGATTCTCCCGCCATGCTCGATGCTCCGCGCGAGGTGCTAAGGGAGCTGGACATCCACATCATTGGGGGAATGCCCCAAAATCCTGAAGAAGTCATTATTCCGGTGCACGGAAGTGACGGAACACCCGAAGTTATTGTCGCGGCAATTCCGTTTTTGAGAGATTCAGATCTGCGTAGCGCCAACGATGGGCTCACCTATGAAGACCGCCTGGAAGCCACCAGGAAAGGTATCGAAAAGACCTTTTTTGAAGCTGCAGATTTCTGCCAGAAGAACCACCCGGAAATTCCCGTGCTGGCTATGGGACATTTGTTTGCGGCAGGTATGGAAGGTTCAGAAAGTGAACGAGATATACAAATTGGGAACCAGGCTGCTTTTGAAGCTTCCCAGTTTGGCGAATACTTCAGCTATGTTGCCCTGGGACATATTCATAAACCGCAGCGAGTTGCGGCCCCTATACCTGCTTTTTACAGCGGGTCTCCCCTTCCCCTTTCTTTTAGCGAAAGAAAAGATGAAAAACGCCTGCTGCTGCTGGATACCACTAATGGCTGGGAACCCGAAAGCATTAAAATTCCTGCTTTTCGAAGCCTGTTGAAGATCTCGGGAGAGCTTTCAGAAATTAAGCAGAAGCTGGACGCGCTGCAGGAGCAAAAGCAACTGGAAAGCCTTATCGAGGTTGAGCTGCTCGAGGAGCAGTATGATGCGATGAAGATCTTTGAACTTGATGAACTGGTGACCAATTTTGAAAAACCGGGTTTTTTAATAGTAAAACACCGCGCCACCTTTTCAAACAGGACCAGAGGCGCCGCCGACCTCTATGAAGCCGAAAAACAGCTGCAAGACCTCAAACCTAAAGACGTTTTTATGGAACTTATCGCATCTCACGATTATTCTGAAGATATAAAACAGGAGATCGTAAGTGCCTTTGACGAGCTGCTGGAGGAAGTGCAGCAAAATGAAAACAATTTCACCGCCTGATTATGAAGATCTTAAAAATTGAATTTCAAAATATTAATTCGCTCAAAGGAAAACATGAAATAGATTTCCGCGAGGCCCCTTTTACCGGCAATTCGCTTTTTGCCATCACCGGCCCCACCGGTAGTGGAAAAAGTACTTTGCTCGACGTAATCTGCCTTGCACTGTTTAATCAGGTGCCTCGTTTAGGCAAGATTAGCAGGAACGAGATCATCAATAAAGGCGCTATCCTTACAAGGAACCAAAAAGAGGCTTTTGCCGCAGTTACCTACAACAGTAAGAGGGGAACTTACTGTTCTCAATGGAGTATTTCAACAAACAGGAATAACAACCTTCGCGATTATGAGATGCAGCTTTTTGATCTGGCCACAGAAAAGGCACTGGACCTCAAAAAATCTGATATTCCTTCCAAAAATGAAGAATTAATAGGTCTTTCTTATGACCAATTCATCAAGGCCGTGCTACTTGCCCAGGGAGAGTTCGCTCAATTACTGCGGGCCAAGAAAGATGAACGCGGGGAATTGCTGGAGAAGATCACGGGCACCGGCATTTACCGGCAATTGGGGATCAAAGCCTATTCAAAGAAAAAAGAGGTAAGTGCAGAGATCGAAAAAGAGCAGCAGGAGATCGAGCTGCACAAAAGGAATTTACTGGAGAAAGAAGATCAAAAAAGCTTTTCTGAAGAACTTTCTGAAAAAACAAAAAAGTGTGCTCCTCTTGAAAAAGAGATCGAGCAGCTAAAGCAAAACCTGCAGCTTAAGGAGCAGGTCAAGGCACAGATTGCACAAATTGAAAGTCACCGCAGGAAAAAATCCGAAGCCGATAATGCCCTTCAACAATTTGAGAATGAGAATGGGCAGCAGCTTCAGAACCATGAAAAGATCAGGCTTTTTGGCGAGGAGTTGAACAGCTGGAAGCAGCTCAACCTCGATTGTGGGGAGTTGAGAGCCGAGATTGACCAGAATCTCAAGAGATCAAGCGCCAACCTTGAAGAGATCAATGCTTCTCTTGAGGGGATTACAACTTTTACCGGGGCCGAAGCCAAACCCGCCATCGTAGAACAGCAGCTACAGGAGTTTTCCACCCGCGTAAGAAAACTACAGCAGCAACGAGAGGAAAAGGGCTCAACTTACAAGTCTCTAAAAAGGCAATTTGATACAGAAATAAGAGAGGTGCCATTTCAGCTAAACGGCAACCTGGAACTGGCAGGACAGAAACTGCTGGAAATGAGGTCGCTTTCTCAACAACAGCTTGAAGAGATCATCGTTCAACTTCCCGGCGTTGATCTTGAAAATACTGTTTCAGAAAAACAAAGACTTCGGAAGGAACTGGAGCTGGCAAGAACAGCAGAAAGGAAAGCAATAAGCCTTGAGACACTTTCCGAAGAAATTGAGAAACTGGGGAAAGAAAAGGAAGCTATTGCCCCGCAGCTTGACGCATTGCCAAAGCAAGTCACGCTGGGCAGGTCCAACGTCCAAACATTAAGAGAACGGCTGGAAAAGCTACAACTAAAGAAAGAAAACGAAAATTTACTGAAGGCGCTCGAAGATCACCGGCACCAGCTGCAGGACGGGCAACCCTGCCCCCTTTGTGGCGCTGTGGAACATCCTTATGCCAATGACCTGCCGGCACAGGAAGACGGCCTGCAGGAGGAAATAAAAACGACCGAAACCGCACTTTCTGAAAAGCAGCAGCAGGTTACCAAAGCCGAAACAAGCCTGCAGCATTATGAGCACCTACTGCAGCAGTTGCAGCTCAACCTTGTCAAAAAAGAAAATCAACTGCAGGCTCAAAAAAAGGATTTTGAAGCTGCTTTTGGGACCTTCGACAGAAGTTTTGACTGGAGCCAACATTGCACAGGTCTTGACCGTCAACTGCAAGCCCTGGAACGTCATGAACAGGAAAGCCGGAAGTTAAAAGCGATCTCTGCGGGATTGCCTTTAATAGAAAGCCTCAAAAATGTCATGGCAGAAGGCCTTCAGCTTAAAGAACAGCTGGATGGCCTGTATGTGGGGGAAGATATCCACAACGATTGCCATGAGTTGCAAAAAAAGTGGAATTCGCTGCAGCACCAAAAAGCCACCCTGGCCCAAGTCCTTAAGGAGCAGGAGGCTAAGCTGCAATTGAGAAATGAAAGACTGGAAGCGCTCGAAAAAGAGCTTTTTCCGAAGGTGAAGAACGAAGGCTGCAGTGAAATATCTGAAGCCCTCGCACGACTGTTACCCGAGCAAAAAGCAGCTGAATTGAGGAAAAAGAAAGAAGAACTTTGTAATGAAACCACTAAAACCGGGGTAGCCATAAAAACCTTAAACCTCGAGCTGCAAAAGCTGCAGGAAAAGGACGTGGAACAACCTGCAGAAGAGATCACACAGGCGCTACAAGACAGGCAGGAGAACTTACAAGTAATGCAACAGGCTTGCGAGGAACTAAGAAGAAAGCTAAAGAATCATCGCGATATTCTTGAAAAAATCGAAAAAATCGAGGCCGGCCTGGTCGAGAAAAAGCAGAAAATAAGACGCTGGGAACTGCTCAACCAGCTCATTGGTGATGCGACCGGGAAAAAATTCAATGACTTTGCACAAGATCTCAGTCTTACCCAACTGCTTCAACTGGCAAATAAAAGACTCGGCGGCCTAAGTGACCGTTACCGCATTGACAAACCTTCAGAAACTGAAGATGACGGCCTAGTAGCTATTGACGAACACATGGGCGGGCAGCGAAGATCTGTAAAAACACTCTCGGGCGGGGAAACCTTTATTTTAAGCCTTTCCATGGCTCTTGCCCTGTCTGATCTGGCTTCGAAAAACGTGGAGATCAACTCTCTCTTCATTGATGAAGGTTTTGGTACCCTTGACCCTGAGACGCTCGATCAAACGCTGGACACTCTTGAGCGCCTTCAGGCCGAATCTTCTAAAACCATTGGCATCATTAGTCACGTGGATTCGCTTAAGGAAAGGATCGCGACGCAAATTCAGCTTAAAAGGAATGGACAGGGTTACAGCTCCCTGGAACTAAAATCATAGGCATCAAAAATGCCATTTTTGAAGTTCCACTTTCTATTAATTAAAAGATAAAAATTTGCAGGATTTTTTGGCTTTACGTAACATGAAGTAAATTAAAAAAAACGACAGCTATGAAAAGAATCCTGATGGTGCTCACCTCCAACAGTGAGTTAAAAGATACAGACTCAACAACCGGCGTATGGCTGGGGGAATTCACAGATCCTTATTTCGAGTTCAAGGACAAAGGCTATGAGATCGTACTCGCCAGCCCGCAGGGAGGCCGGCCTCCCATAGATCCGCGCAGCAAGCTGACCGAAAATCTCACCACTTCTAACCGCCGCTTTGAAAAAGATGAAAAGGCGCAAAAGGATTTTGAATTCACACGAAAAGTTAGCGAGGTCTCGGCCGATGATTTTGCTGCAGTTTTTTTTCCGGGGGGACATGGCCCAATGGGAGATCTGGCTACAGATGAAGCTACAGCGAAACTGGTGGTGGATTTCTACCGGCAGGACAAACCCATTGCCGCGATTTGCCACGGTCCCGCTGCCCTCCTGAGCGCCGCGATAGAAGAACCCGAACTGCTGCAGGGAAGGAATGTCACCGCCTTTTCTAATACCGAAGAGAAACTGGTAGGCCTTCGCGATCACATCCCGTTTAGCCTGGAAGATCGTCTAAAAACCCTGGGAGCTAAATATCATTCGGCAACAATTCCCTTTATGAGAGAGGTAAAAGTTGACGGAAAACTGGTCACCGGTCAAAACCCGGTTTCTGCTGAAAAAGCTGCCCGGGAATTGATCAAACTTCTGGAGGCTTAACAACCGAAATTATTTGCCGCTCTGCTGCTGTCATACCAGAAGTGGAGCGGCTTCCGAAGGAATTGAATTCTGTTAAATCTTGGAAATTTACCTCCAATTTCCTTTCAAAAAAGTCAAATTTCCCTCATTTTTGGATTTTAATGAAATTCAGAAAAAAAGCAGATTGAAGAGCACAAAAATTGTACAAAAAAGGGAGCTAAGATTTACAGGATTATCAAGAAGCGGAAACCACGCCATCATCAACTGGGTGATCAAACAGCTTCATGGCAGCTACTGCTTCTTAAACTGCACAGAACCCAAACACAATCCCTTCTCCACAGCCCGCCCTCTAAACGATAAAGGGGAAGTTTTTGAGACTAACCTTGAGCAGTTCGATTTGCAGGAACATAGAAAAGGTGAATTTGTAAAAAAAGAGCATCTTTTATACAGCCATGAAGACTGTTTTCTTGGCCCTTTACATCACAAGACTTTCAGGAACAATCATGACTCCTGGGTGGGAGCAAGTGAAAAGTTCAATGACGTACTCATTCTTCGCGATCCCTTTAATCTTTTCGCCAGCCGCATAAAGGCAGGATTGATCACAGGGCAGCATACTCATCACGGGGCCAGACCAATCTCCATTCATACTCTGAGACGAATTTACAAACAACACGCGAAGGCTTTTTTAGGAGAGAAAGATTTTTTAAAAAATAAGCTAACTATTAATTACAATCGCTGGGCTTCCTCGAGAGATTACCGGCGCAGTATTGCAACAGAACTGGAAATCCCCTTTTCTGACAACGGTTTTGAAGAGGTTGCCGGGGTGGCGGGCGGCAGCTCCTTTGACGGCATTGAACATTCGGGAAAGGCTTCTACCATGAAATTGCATTCGCGCTGGGAAAATTATTCAGAAAGTGAACATTTCTGGGACCTCTTTGATGAAGAGCTTGTGGAATTGAGCCGTCGTATCTTTGGAGACATTCCACCGGTGGCTTTCTATCGTGAGCAATTTCAATACAAACCGGCTTATAATTAAAATCTTCTTCTATTTGTAAACGCAACAGCCTATTTTCCTTCCATTCATTAGCTTTTCCAAATCCTAAATGTTAAATTGAACCCAAAGAACTTCGGATTGGAATGTTCTCTTTTTCCACTCCACAATTTTCGCTTATGGACCAGGAGAAAACAGCTCCACGGGGACAGGAAATAACTATTGAAGAGAAAATAGCAAGGTTTTCAACCTGTGCCGAATTGATTCCCGGAGTGGTTGTAATTCACGAGTTGATCAACGGCATTGAGGAGTTCAAAACCGTTTTTATGACCTCTAAAGGATTGAAACAATTAGGGGTGAATACAGCTCAACTCAGGCAGATGGGCAGCAAATTCCACGATCGCTTCTTCAACAATGAAGACATGGAGGGGATACGCTCGAGGCTCCAGGCGATGATGAAGAACAAGGATCCTGAAGAGACTTTTACTTTCTTTCAACAGGTGAAATTTCACGATCGCGAAGAATGGGTGTGGCACGTAGCCTCCATTTGTATTTTTCACCAGGACGAGGCCGGGAATCCAACGCACCTCATCACCACAGCTTTTCCCATGGACCAGATGAAGCACATCCCCAACAAAGCTGAACGCCTGCTGGCAGAAAATTTGTTTTTTAAAAAGAACCTGCAAAAATTCCTTAGCCTGGGAAACCGCGCCAAAGAAGTACTACGGCTTGTAGCCATGGGTAAAAGTTCTGTGGAAATTGCCCGGGAACTCAATATCTCTGTAGAAACGGTCAATACGCACAGGAAGAACATTAAAAAGAAGCTGAAGATCAATAATCCTTACGAATTTACCGAGTACGCCCACGCTTTTGATCTTATTTGATTAGAAGGCAAAAAAAAATCGGGGCCCCTACACCCCCGATTTTTTAGTCCGTTGGACAAAGGTCCGGAATATCAAAAAGAATTCCGTTTCCTGGCCAATTTCATGTAGTAAAAATAGGGGAAGAAGAGGCTCGAAACAATACCCACTTCTGGGTATTTTGAGGTAATTTCAACGATATTGTGTTAAATTTTATCGACAACAGACAGAATTCGAAAAGTTTTCCTCTTTTTTCTCCAACCTCATTTTTCTGTATTTTTGCAAAAAAACTGGCATATGCACCGGCACTTCAAGATCTACAAACCCTATGGATACCTCAGCCAGTTTATTACCAATCAGCATACCCGAAGAAACAAAAAAATGCTGGGAGAGTTATTTGATTTTCCTGAGGGCACCATGGCTGCGGGTAGGCTCGATCAGGATAGTGAAGGCTTGCTAATTCTTACGACCAATGGCAAGTTGAGTGCCAAAATTACAGGCAGCGGAATTGAAAAGGAATATTACGCACAGGTAGATGGCTTGATCGATGAAGCAGCAGTTGCACAGTTGCAAAAGGGCGTGGAGATTGGAATCAACGGGCAAAAATATCTCACCGACCCCTGCGAAGCTTCACTATTGAACCACATTCCTCTCTTTCCCGAACGCGCTAAAAAGATAAGAGATGAACGTCATGGTCCCACCAGCTGGATCTCCATCACCCTTACTGAAGGTAAGTTTCGCCAGGTAAAAAAGATGACTGCAGCTGTTGGATTTCCAACTCTAAGGCTTGTTCGGGTAAGGATTGGAAACGAACTGCTGGAGAACATGAAGGCCGGGGAGACACGAGAACTTTTGAAGCCAAATTTGTAGAAAAACAGGTCCAAAAATGACATTGGTCATGGTTCCTGATGGCTTTTTTACCTAACTTAAGGCAAACTCAACAAGAGGTGCCATGAGAAATATCCTGTTGCCAACAGATTTTTCGCAGAGCTCCATAAATGCCGTTTTTTATGCACTGCGATTGATGCAGGGAACCACCTGTACCTTTCACTTTTTGACCATCTACAAGGCCTGGAAATATACCAGTGGCGATCTTATGCTCTCCTGCAGCGATGAATCTATTTATGAATGTCTTTTACAGGAGAATGAAGCCAGGCTGAATAAGTTGATCACTAACCTTGAAAGAAATTTCCCGGGAGAGGATTTCGATTTTGAAGGTATCAACAGCTACAACATCTTCACTGATGCCATCAATCAACTTGTTGAATCACATCATATAGACCTCATTGTCATGGGAACAGACGGCACATCAAACCTGGCCGAGCATCTTTTTGGCAGTCATACGCTAAGGGTAATTAGAAAGGTCAACGCACCGCTGCTGGTCATTCCCGACGGTAAAAAATGCCAGAAGCCAAAAAATTTGCTGTTAAGCCTCGACATGGAAAATAACCCTGAACAGGTGAGTTTTGAAACACTTCAGAAATTGGTAGGGAACCAATCATTTTCTCTTGATATTCTAAAGATCACTTCCCGGGATCCCGATCTCAAAGAGGAGGCTGCTCATGAATCAACCCTCAAAAAGCTCTTTGAGATCTACAATCCAAAATATCATTACGTGAGTGGAGTGCCGGCACATCAAGCCATTACTACCTTTGTTGAAACCAATAAAATTGACTTCCATGTGCTGCCGGTAAAAAAGGAGGATTTTCTTGAAAGGGTCTTCGGCTCCCGACTCTCAAAAATTATCTATTCCACAAAAGTTCCGCTCCTGGTGCTGCACGAAGCCGAGGAAGAAGAACAGCAGGTTCCTCGAAGAAGGAGGAGAAAAAAAGCACAGCTGCTATGAAAGTCATTTTCGCCATTCTTTTAGGGCTGCACGCCCTACTCCACTTTATGGGAAGTGTAAAAGCCTTTCAGCCACAGCTAATTCCACAGCTAAGCAGGAATATAGGGATGGCCGAAGGTATACTCTGGTTGTTGGACGGGCTACTACTGCTAACAGCTTTGTTCCTTTTGCTCTTCCAAAATGGACTGTGGGCCGTTCTTGCTGTTACAGGAGCCTTGCTGTCTCAGCTGCTCATTGGCCTTAACTGGAGTGATGCGAAGTACGGCACGCTAATCAACCTGCTGATCTTTGCGGTAGCCATTCCGGTTATCGCTCATGGCAGGTTTCAAAAAATGGCTTCTTTAGAAGTGGCTGTTCTTCGGAAGGATGCCGTGACAGCTCCAGCATTGGAAATGACAAAAACCGGGGACCTTCCGGAAATTGTACAAAAATGGCTGGACAAATCGGGCGCTGCTGCCCGTCCAGACGTTCGAACACTAAGGCTGGAGCAGCAGGGAAAAATGAGAACGACTCCCGGCGGGAAGTGGATGAAATTTACTGCTGTGCAGCATTATTCGGTGAATATTCCTGCTTTTGTATGGCAGGTAAAGGTGCAGGCATTTCCGGGACTGCAGCTAACCGGAAGGGATAAGTTAAGGAACGGGCGCGGCGAAATGCTTATTAAAGCTCTTTCTCTTTTTCCTGTGGCCCATGAAAAAGGGAACGAAAAAGTAGATACAGGCAGCATGTTGCGCTATCTGGGAGAGATCTGCTGGTTTCCTATAGCTGCGCGAGCTCCATATTTGAAATGGAAGGAAGAAGGAAATAATTCGGCAGTAGCCCAATTCAGCTGGAACGGCAAAGAAGTGAACGGCAGCTTCAATTTTTCACCCGAAGGAGACTTACGCTCTTTTGAGGCTCTTCGCTATTATGGCTCCGGAAAAGATTCACAATCAGAGAAATGGCATATTGACATTCTTGAAAATGCCATTTTTGATGGGGTTATGGTTCCGTCCAAATGCCGGGTCACCTGGAAATTGCCTGAAGGTGATTTTGAATGGCTTAACCTGGAGATCACCTCTCTAAAATACAATGTTTCAGGCTGATGCTATTGCAGTATCTTTTTTAAAACTTCCGAAGAGTAAAAAGAGCGTACCGCTGATGCCAGCAATTACAAGACCAAAATCCTCTTTTATGCCGAGTTGTACTGCGGCCGAAAAACCGAGCAAAGACCACAAAAAAGGAATGAGGTAAATGTACCAGCGGGGCTTCTCTTTTAGGAATAATAGTACGCCAAAGGTGAAGATTACCGTAGGGCAAGGCAGCCCAAAAGTGGGAGTTTCGGGAAAAACGTGGCCGTGATAAAAAGACAGGTAAGGGTAGACCAACAGGGCAAATATGATGAAAAGCAGGCCGACATACATTCTGACTCCCGGTTTCAGCTTATATTGAAGTTTACTTCCGGCCCATAGAAAGACAACTCCCTGTATGATAAAGGCAGCGCCAAAGCCGTAGGCGGCAGGATTGATGCTGCTAAAGTAAATGAGGTGGTACACCACTCCCATCCACAGCCAGAAAATAGGCGAGAATGGAATTGATGACCCTTCCTGAATTTTCCTTTCTTCAGCAGCAAAAGACCTACCACGAGGATAGCCAGCAGGTACAGCAAAAACTGCACCGGCCATACCTGCTCGTTATACTGCCCAAAGAGCCTTAGAAATTCTTCAGCTGAAAATGGCATTTTTCGATCTTATTAAGATCTTAATTTACATATAATCAATGATTTAAATCCTGACAAAAATCAGAAGCCGGTTATTTTATGATCATGCCATCTTCCATTTTAATGATCCTGTCGGTTCCCTTTGCAAAATCGCGATCATGCGTCACGACCAGCAAAGAAAGGCCCTGTTGATCGCTTAATTTCCTAAAGATGTTGAACACGTTTTCAGAATTATGACTGTCGAGGTTCCCGGTGGGTTCATCTCCCATGATGATATCGGGGTCATTGATCAAAGCCCTCGCGATGGCCACCCGCTGCTTCTCCCCGCCCGAGATCATTGAAGCTTTCTTCTCTGCCAGCTGTTCTATTCCCAGCACCTTCAGCTTTTCCAGTGCATCCTCACGAATCTCGGCGGTAGGCTTCTCTGCCAGTTTTTTGGCCGGCAGCATTACATTTTCAAGCACAGTAAATTCCGCCAGCAAATAATGAAACTGAAAAACAAAGCCAATATTCTTGTTCCTAATATGCGCCAGTTGCTTTTGAGTGTTTCCGGTAATTAAACTATTGTTGAGATACAATTCGCCTTCATAATCTGTATCCATCGTAGAAAGCACGTAGAGGAGGGTGGATTTTCCGCAGCCAGACTTCCCCATGATCGACACGAATTCTCCCCGGTTCACCGCGAGGTCAATGTCTTTTAGCACGTGAAACATCACCGGCTTCTTAAAGTGCTTGTTGATATTTTTGGCCTCCAGGACGTGCTCCATGCTCAAAGGGAGTTGATAATGTGGACGGGGTCGATCTTTCGGGCTTTTCTCGACGGAAGAAAACCTGCAAAAAATGTAGCAGCCAAAGCAAAGATTATCCCAATAAAATAGAACCTGATGTCGTAGTTGATAGGATAGGTGGTGATAGTAGGCAAAGCCTCTGTATTAAACGCCGTGTGATCAATAATAACCGAAAGACCATAGCCAATAAGGAGCCCCAGAATTCCGCCGGTGATCCCAATGATAAGCGCCTGGCTCATAAAAATAAGCTGCACGTCCCGGCCTGAGAAACCTGTGGCCTTTAAAATGGCAATATCGTTCATCTTTTCATAAATAAGCATATTTAGGATATTGTAGATCCCGAAGCCGGCAACAATGAGCAAGGTAATGGAGACGGCGTAGGTAATGAGATTCCTAATGGTGGTACCGGTTTCAAACTGTGCGTTGGCAGTTTTAACGTCAACCGCGGTAAGATTGAACCGGTTTTCGATCTCCTGTGAAAGCGGGACCGCATCTTCAATATCAAAAAGTTTCACATTAATATCTGTGATGTAATTTGCCGGCTCACCCAGCAACTGTTGTGCAGTTTTAAGAGTTGTAAAGCTTTGAATATTGTCTATTTCCTGAATTCCGCTTTGGTAGATCCCCACGATCTTTAACGGGAAGGTCTCTCCCTTAACAGTGGATATTTGTAGTCTTTGGCCAACCTTTAAAGACATTTTATCTGCCAGGCCGGCGCCAAGAATGATCCCGTTTGTGGTGTTGTAAAGATCCCGTGCCGAGCCTTCTACAATATAATCTTTGAGGTTAAAAAGATCGGCTTCTCGAAGAATCTCTACTCCCGTGAGGTTTCCTCCTATCTCTATAGAGCCCGAAATGTAGAAGATTTGCGTCTTTATTTGCGGCAGCGCTCCCCTCACCCGCTTATCCCGCTCCAGGTAATTAATAATGGGCGCAGCGTTGTGGATCTTCTTCTGAATTTGACGCGGTTTCACAGTGTGTATGATCTTTAGCGAATTTTTTAACTCGCCGTACCTGTCTATGGGCTGTATTTTTGAAGGCTGAATTTCGTTGTAGATGTGAATGTGCGGCGTCTGGTTGAGAATGAGCCCGTCCAGCATGTGGTTGAGACCGGTCATAAAACTTACGAGCGTGATGTAAGATCCAATCCCGAAAGTTACGCCCAAAGCGGCGATTCCCGTTTGCCTTAGTTTGCTTAACAGGTGCGTTCTGGCGATCTCCAACAGTACAGCTCCTTTCATTCTATTTCAGGTTTGTAGATCTCGATCTCGGGCGTAAGGCCGGAGACCACTTCAACAGAATCAATACTTTCCAGCCCCGTTTTCACCTTTACCATTCCGTTTTTAACCTTTACTCTGTTGCCATTGATCAAGTAACTTTTCGGAATGACCAAAGCTGAATCTTTTTGAGCGGCAATAATATTCGCTTCCCCCGAAAGCCCCGGATAAAGCACTTTTGGTTGCTCTTCAAAAATGGCTTCTACAAGAAAGGTTTGGTTGCGCTGGTCTTTCTCGGGATAGATCTTGCTAAGCTTCGCCTTAAAAAGTCTTGACCCATAGGCATCAAGGGTGAGTAAGACCAGTTGCCCCGGCTTTAGTTTCACGATGTCCACCTCATCAACCAGCATTTCAATGATAAATTTGTCGGCGCTACCCAATAGAGGCCAGCGGTTGATTGGTAGTTACGATCTCGCCGGGATTTTTGAGCAAAGCATATACCTTGCCGTTGATCTTGCTGGTCACGGTAAAATCTGTGGCATTGGTTTGTGACACCCGGTAGTTGTTCTCTGCCTGTAATAGCTGGGTTTGCAGCTCATTCTGAGTTCGGGCATACCTGTTTTGCAACTGTTCTACCGCAGCCGAACTCGTCTCGAAGGCCAGTTTTTTGCTCTCAAAATTAGATTTTGAACCAATTTGCTGCTCCCAAAGACTTTTTTGTCTAAAGTAGTTGACCGAGTCGTTAATAAACTTCAATCTTGCCGCCTGGAGCTCCTCCTGTATTCCCGCGAGCACGGTAGCATCTCCCCGAAGGTTTCGCCGGGCCAGCTCCAGGGCGATTCGCGCATTTTCCTCGTTCAATTTTGGGTTGCTGTTGATGATCTGCACGACGGGATCACCCTTTTTCACCATCTCCCCCTCCTCCACCAGGTTTTCATCCACAATGCCGTTAACCACCGCAAAGGCTTTGTACAAACTATCGGGCTGCACCGTTACAGAAGAATAGACAGATTCGGTAATGGGAGTTACCTGAGGGAAAATTTTCTCTTCATGTCTATCACAGGACACAATAAGGCCCAAAACCATCATTTTTAAAAGGCTACGGTACATGGGAAAGCTTTTGATAAAAATAGTCCAAAAAACCCAGCTTTTTGAATGACAATTATCATGTTGCAAAACCCGCTAAGTTCCTATCTTAATTCCTGTAAAATACAGCAGTTCATGATCTTAATTCCGGCAGCTATGAAAGATCTCATCAAAACTTTTTCAGAAATAAGTATAGAAAACGTGCCAATGGTAGGTGGCAAAAATGCCTCTTTGGGTGAAATGTTTAACGAGCTTTCTTCGGAAGGTGTCATGGTACCCGACGGCTTTGCAACCACGGCGACTGCATTTCGCCTCTTCCTGAAGGAAAATGGTCTCGCGGGGCAACTAAAGCAGCTCATGGACACCCTCGATCACAAGAATTATGTCAACCTTCGCGAAAAAGGCGGGGAAGCCCGAAAAATTATCCTGGAAGCAAATTTTTCCGAAGCATTTTCAGCAGCCATTGAGGAGGCTTACCAACGGCTGGGCAATGACAAGGAAATTGCCGTCGCAGTGAGGAGCAGCGCTACCGCCGAAGATTTGCCTCAGGCCAGTTTTGCAGGGCAGCACGAAAGTTATTTGAATATTACCGGCAAACAGGCCGTGCTGGAAGCCGTAAAAAAATGTTTTGCCTCGCTCTACACAGACAGGGCGATAAAATACCGGGAAGACCAGGGCTTTAAACATGAAGATGTCGCACTCTCTGTTGGGGTACAAAAAATGGTAAGATCAGATTGCGGTAGCTCTGGTGTTGGCTTCACCCTTGAACCTGAATCGGGCTTCAGAGATGTGGTACATCTCACCGGGGTTTGGGGTTTAGGGGAAAACATTGTACAGGGAAGTGTGAATCCCGATGAATTCCTTGTATTTAAACCCACCTTAAAACTGAATAAAAATGCCATTTTAGACAAGAAACTGGGCAGCAAGGAAAAGACGATGGTCTATTCTGAATCTGACGGGCATTCGGCGACGGTCAATATCGAGACACCGGCCGCCAAACAGGATGAATTTGTTCTTTCTAATGAGGAGATCCTAAAGCTGGCAACGTGGGCGGTGGAGATCGAAAAACATTATGACAAGCCCATGGATATAGAATGGGCTAAAGATGGTATTTCGGGAGAACTTTTCATCACCCAGGCCAGGCCAGAAACTGTTCACGGCGGCAGAAAAGTTGAATCACAATTTGAATACAGGCTCCTGGAAAAGGCAGAAGTACTGGCTTCGGGCAATGCCATTGGCACCAGTTTAGCCATTGGCCCTGCAAGGGTTTTGGACTCTCCGCGGCAGGCAGATAAACTGCAGCCCGGCGATATTTTAATAACCGAAACCACCAGCCCAGATTGGGATCCAATTTTAAAACGAACTGCCGGGGTAGTTACAGATCGCGGCGGTAGGACAAGCCATGCTGCAATTGTTGCCCGGGAGTTGGGAGTACCCGCAGTGGTAGGTACCCATTTTGCCACACAAAACATCAGGGACGGGGAAATCGTGACGGTTTCTTGCGTCGAGGGAAAAACAGGAGCAGTCTATAGAGGGGCTTTAAAATATGAAAAAGAAGCGCTTGATTTCAGCAATCTTAAGCTGCCAAAAACCGAGGTAAAATTTATACTTTCAGATCCCGAAAGAGCTTTCCAGCTATCCTTCTATCCCAACAACGGCATTGGTTTATTGAGAATGGAGTTCATCATAACCCATATGGTAAAGGTGCACCCCATGGCATTGATCAAATTTTCTGAATTAAAGAATGCTGAAGCAAAAAAAGTTATCGCAGACCTTTGCACAGGATATGACAACAAGGAAGATTATTTTGTAGATCGCCTGGCCGAAGGAATTGCAGTTATGGCGGCAGCTTTTTATCCAAAAGAAGTCATTGTGCGCATGAGCGACTTCAAGACCAATGAGTACGCCAATCTCATTGGCGGAGGACAATTTGAACCGCATGAGGAAAACCCGATGCTTGGTTTTCGTGGAGCTTCCCGTTATTACAATGACTACTATAAAGAAGGTTTCGCACTGGAGTGCAGGGCAATCAAGAAAGTAAGAGAAGAAATGGGACTTGAAAATGTCAAGATCATGATCCCTTTCTGCCGCACCGTGGACGAAGGCAGGAAAGTAGTTGCCCTTATTGAGGAAAATGGCCTCAAAAGAGGAGAAAACGGCCTTGAGATCTATGCTATGGTCGAGATTCCCAGCAATGTGATCCTCCTGGAGGAATTTGCCGAAGTTTTTGACGGCTTCTCCATAGGCTCCAATGATCTCACCCAGCTTACCCTGGGCATTGACCGTGATTCTCCTTATATGAGTTCACTTTTTGATGAAAACGACCGTGCTGCGCGAAAAATGATATCGCTCGCCATTCAGAAAGCAAGAAAGGCTGGCAAAAAAATAGGATTGTGTGGACAGGCTCCCAGCGATTTTCCCGAATTCGCTTCTTTTCTTGTTGACGAAGGCATTAGCAGCATTTCTTTCAATCCCGACGCCTTGCTGAAGGGGATCAAAAATATCAACAAAGCTGAAGAAAGCAAGATGACCAGCGTCTAAAAATGAATTCCTAAAATGGCATTTTTAAAGCTTCTTTATTTCATGTTCTGAATTTCCCGGTACAGCTCCTCCACATCATTTTTCTGAAGGAGTTGTGTGCCGGGAGATTTTATAGTCGCACTGCCGCAGGCAAGGCCATACATGATCGCCTGCTCAAAACTGTTACCTCGCGAGAGGCTTAACACCATTCCTGCCACCATACTGTCCCCTGCGCCAATAGAGCTCACTTGTTGCACCTGCACCGCCGGGAAATGTCTCACAGTTCCCTCCACGGCTAAAAGAGCTCCCTGTGCACCCATAGAAACAACAATAGCATGAACTGGATAGTCATTTAATACCTCAACCAGTAGCTGTTCCCTCTCCTGTTCGTTGTTTGCCTTTCGTCCCGTTAGATCCTGCAATTCTTCCATATTAGGTTTGAGGAGGAAAGCGCCGGTTTCCAAAACTCCGGTGTAAGCTTTTCCGGAAGTATCTAAAATGAACTTTATATCGTTCTTCTTAGCCACTTCGGCAACTTGCGCATAAAAATTCAGAGGCACACCGGGAGGTAAACTGCCGCTGGCCACAAGATATTCGGCCTGTTTGTAAGTCTCTATCTTTTTCAGGATCCTGTCTGCTTCTGCCGGTTGGAGTGAAGGACCGGGAAAACCAAACCTAAAGAGTTTACCACTGGAAAGTTCTGTAACCGCGAAATTTTCCCTGATGGACTCCCGCATTTCAATTATATCCTGCCTCACATTTTCTGCAGCAAGTAATTCCTTGAATACGCTGCCGGTGTATCCCCCGCAGGGATAGACCGCGGTGACGTCACCACCAAGTCTTTTAATTACCCTGGCCACATTGATGCCCCCGCCTCCGGGATCAATAGAAGCTTTTTCGCAGCGCATTTTGACCGTCGGTTTCACTTTTTCTACCCTGGAATAGAGGTCGAGGGCGGGATTCATGGTTAGGGTAAGGATCATAATTTTTATTTCTAATTTAAAAATATCTTTTAAGGCTGCCTGTGATAATTGTCATGCATTATAAGGCTGCTTCTTTCTAAATTTGGTTAGCCCCCTAACAAATGTCCAAAAAAAAGCTCCATGATAACTCACCCTCATCACTTAGCTGCGGAAGAAGTCATTGGCCGGTTAAAGGTCGATCCGGAAAAGGGTTTATCTGCCCGGGAAGCAGAGAAACGCCTGGAAGAGTATGGGAAAAACCGGCTGAAGGAGACAAAACCTAAGGCAATCTGGCTTATATTTTTGGAGCAATTTCTCGACCCGGTGATCTATATTCTTGGAGGTGCAACAATCCTGGCCTTTGTTTTTAACGAGATCCTGGAGGGATTTGCCGTGCTGGTGGTCATTCTTATTACCGCCGGGATTGGTTTTTTTATGGAATGGCAGGCAATAAGGTCTGTTGAAGCCCTTAAAAAGCTCGTACAGGCACAAACCCGGGTAATGAGGGATGGCAAAGAACAGCACCTCAACCTAAGCCTTTTGGTGCCGGGCGACATTATTCTTCTCGCCGCGGGAGATGTCGTCCCTGCCGATGCCAGGGTACTTGAGACTAAAAGCATGGCTGTTAAAGAGGCTGTACTTACCGGCGAAAGCAATCAGGTCGAAAAAATTATTGAAGCACTTCCCGAGAAAACCCCGCTTGCCGAACGCAAAAACATGCTTTTCAAAGCCACTATCATCTCCCGGGGCCGCGGTAAAGCGGTAGTGACCGCCACGGGAGAAAAAACAGTGCTGGGAGAAATTCACAGCCTCACCAGTGAGGCGCAAAAAGAGACGACCCCGCTGGAAAAAAGGCTGAGAAAACTGAGTCGGCGGCTGGTTTGGCTCACAATTGTTGTTGCCATTCTCATCGCCCTTACCGGCTATCTGGAAGGCAAATCCCTGTTACTTATGATCGAGACCGCGATTGCCCTGGCTGTGGCGGCTATTCCGGAAGGTTTGCCTATAGTTGCTACGATTGCCCTGGCCAAAGGCATGCTTAAGCTTTCACGACAGAATGTGGTCATCAAAAAACTCGAGGCAGTAGAAACCTTGGGATCTACAGGAGTAATTTGCACAGATAAAACAGGTACGCTTACAGAGAACCACATGTCTGTTCACAAGGTAATCACTGCCGATGATGAATTAGACCCTGAAAGCTGGAGCAACGGGGAAAACCTTAAACAGCTCCTTCAAAAAAAGGATTTTTCTAATCTCCTTAAAGTAGCCATACTTTGTAATGACAGCCATAAAAAAGAAGACACTTTTACCGGGGACGCTGTAGAATCAGGGTTACTTGTTTTCTCGGAAACGGCCGGTCTGGATCACAAAGAATTTAGAAAAGAATTTCCCAGGGTGCTCGAAATTCCCTTTGACGCCGAGGTAAAGAAAATGGGGACGGTGCATGAGGACGGGGATCATTATTTTGTGGCAGTAAAAGGTGCTTTTGAGAGCCTGCTGGATTCCTGTGAAAAAATACTTTCGGCTTCCGGTGAAGAACCTTTTACAAATAAAGAGCACTGGTGTGAAAAAGCCGATTCCCTGGCGGCATCGGGCATGCGTACACTCGCTTTCGCCTTTAAAACATTAAAGAATAAACCTTCCGAAAATGCCATTTTTGAAGATCTTGTCTTCCTCGGCCTTGTCGGCTTTCTTGGATCCTCCCCGAAAAGACATTCCGCAGGCCATCAAGACCTATCACGACGCAGGCATTAAGGTGGTAATGATCACGGGAGACCACCCCGACACTGCCCGCAAGATTGGTGAAGAAATTGGCCTTTTTGAAGACTCATCTGTAGAAGTTATACGTGGCCAGGACATGGTTCCTCTTGGTGAGATGACAGAACAGGAACGACAAAAAGTGCTGAAAGCCTCAGTTTTTGCGAGAATGGCCCCTAAACAAAAACTAGATCTCATTGAGCTTTTTCAAAAAGACGGGGCGGTAGTGGGAATGCTGGGAGACGGTGTGAATGATGCGCCGGCACTCAAAAAAGCCGATATTGGTATTGCTATGGGCATTCGAGGCACCGAGGCGGCCAAAGAGGTGGCAGATGTGATCCTGATGGACGACAAATTCACCTCCACAGAACTCGCAATCAGGCAGGGTCGCACCATTTTTAATAACATTAGACAGTTCGTGATCTACCTGTTGAGCTGTAACCTGGCTGAGATCATCTCGGTGGCAGCTGCATCACTGTTCAACCTGCCTTTGCCCCTGTTGCCCCTGCAAATCCTCTTTCTTAATCTTGTGACAGATGTCTTCCCAGCTCTTGCCCTTGGAGTGGGAAAAGGAGACCAAAATGAGATGAAACAACCTCCCCGTGATTCAAAAGAACCCATTCTTACCCGGCAGCTATGGATCACCACGGCAGGTTTCGGGCTTAGTATAACAGCCGCTGTAATTGGAGTAACCCTATACGCTTGGCACGTAAAAAACTATTCTCCTGAAGTTGTAAATAATATGGGCTTCTATACCCTCATTTTTGCACAACTGCTCAACGTCTTCAACCTTCCAAAACGGAATGTCTCTTTCTTCAAAAATGAGGTAACCGGGAACAGGTGGATTTGGGCAGCTCTCGGATTCTCTATGTTGATCCTCTATCTCGCGTATCAAATTCCTGTAGTAGCTCAAGTTCTCTCTTTGGTACCGCTTAACCTTGATCAAATTTTGACCATTGGCTTCTTTGGCCTTGCCGGTCTCGGCGTTACGCAAGTGCTAAAAAGAATAGGCCTTAAGACCTGAAAAAGAAGGGTGAAAACCGGTAAATTCCGCAGTGATCTTTAATTTTTTTCGTGATATATATCATTGTTAATCAACATAATGAGGAGTAAATTAATGTTTGCTTTCATTCTTAAAATACAATACCATGAAAAAGTACCTGACAATTTTATTTCTTTTTGGCCTGGTGAGCCCGGTTCTCGCCCAGGTGACACAACCTGAAGAATTAAAAGAAGTTGAGTTGGTTGCAGTCAATTACAAATATCTTGACCAGGTGACCAAAGGACAGGTGGCTGTACCTGTTAAACTGCTTGAGCAAAAAGTTGCAAATTTTAACCTCAAGGATTCTGAGTATTACCAGGATGATTATGCGCTTTATGAAATCACTTTTTACATTCCAGAAGGAACCATTCTTGCAGCTTATGATAAAGACGGAAAACTTTTGAGGACTGTTGAAAGGTATAAAAACGTAGGCATTCCTAACATGGTGAGTGAAGCCATTAAAGCAAAATATCCCGGTTACGCGGTAGCAAAGGATGTTTATCTTGTAAGTTACCGGGACAGTAAAGGCCTTGAGAAAAAGAATTACAAGCTTAAACTGGAGAACAAGAATAACAAATTACGTGTGAAAGTTGATGAAAAAGGTAATTTTCTATAATAATTTATTGGAAGGCTGATCATTTTGGTGAAATTGATTGGACAGCGTCCTTTGGCGAGATCTAAAGGGCGCTGTTTGTATAATTATAATGAGGGAAATCATTTTTCGAAGCCTTGTTCTGCTTTACCTTTATGTAACAATCCAGGCTTATGGAAAAGCTCCTGTCAGTTCGGGAAAATCTCGCTTCCTTTTTTATTGAAATTGGAGCCCTTACCCGTTTTGCCGGCCGATTTTTCAGGGAAGTTTTTTCGCGACCTTTTGAATTCAGGGAATTTTTGAAGCAGTGTTACCAGATGGGCAATAAATCCCTGCTGCTGGTGGGAGTAACCGGGTTTATATTAGGCCTTGTATTTACACTCCAGTCACGCCCTACCCTGTTGGAATTTGGTGCAGTTTCCTGGATGCCTTCCATGATAAGTATTTCCATTGTTAGGGAAATAGGACCCGTGATCATTGCGCTTATCTGTGCCGGGCGAATTGGCTCCAGCATTGGTGCAGAGTTGGGTTCCATGCGCGTAACCGAACAAATTGATGCCATGGAGGTCTCCGGGACAAACCCCTTCAGGTTCCTGGTAGTAACAAGGATTCTGGCAGCAACCCTCATGTTGCCACTTCTAATTCTCATGGGTGACCTCGTCGCTTTGGTCGCTTCGGCTATTGTTGAGAACATTAAAGGAAATGTCTCTTTCCTGCTTTACATGAGAGAGGTGCAGGAAGCGCTGGAATTCAGTGATCTTCTGCCTGCAACAATAAAATCTTTCTTTTTTGGATTTGCGATTGGATTGGTGGGATGCTTTAAAGGCTACTACAGTAAAAAAGGTACAGAAGGAGTTGGAAAAGCATCCAACTCGGCAGTGGTTTTCACCAGTCTTCTGCTTTTTATCCTGGACTTTATTGCTGTTTTTGTTTCAGATATGATCTATGGGTAATGGAAAAACAGCCGCAACATAAGACTACTTCGAAAAAGACTGTGATAAGGATTAAGAACCTGTGCAAAAGATTTGGAGACCAGGTGGTACTCAACAACTTCTGTATGGAGATGTATGAGGGTGAAAATTTGGTGTTGATGGGAAAATCGGGGGCGGGAAAATCTGTTATGATCAAGTGTCTCGTGGGCCTTATGGAACCGGACAGCGGCGAAATTGAAGTGTTGGGACAGGATATTCTGAAACTTAAACGCCATGAAATGGATGTGCTAAGGTCAGAAATCGGGTTCCTTTTTCAGGGAAGTGCGCTATATGATTCAATGACTGTGCAGGAGAACCTCGAATTCCCGCTTAGAAGGCACAGCCGCAAACTAGACGGTGGTTCGGCCGATGCGCTGGTGGATGAAGCGCTGGAAAATGTAGGATTGGGAAATACGAAAAATTTAATGCCTGCAGAACTCTCCGGAGGGATGCAACGAAGAATTGCCCTGGCCAGGGCTTTGATCCTCAAGCCAAAGATCATCCTATATGATGAGCCTACAACAGGCCTGGATCCAATCACTGCCAAGGAGATCATTTTGCTTATGAAAGATGTCCAGGAGAAATACAAAACTTCTTCTCTCATCATCACCCATGATGTGGACTGTGCACGGGTTATTTCAAACCGAATGATCCTGTTACTGGAGGGCACCAACTATGCTGAAGGAAGCTTTACAGAACTTTCTACCTCCAACGACCCTCGAATTAAGGCATTTTTTAAATAGGAAGCTATGAGAAACCGAAACCCACAAAACCTGAAGCTTGGTATTTTCACCATTGCCGGCCTGCTTATTTTTGTTGCTGCCATATATTTCATTGGCAATAAACAAAATCTTTTTAGCAGTAGCTCCCGTGTCACTTCAGTCTTCAAGAATGTTGACGGCTTACAGGCGGGAAATAATGTGCGTTACGCAGGGGTGAACGTTGGTACCGTCAAGAGGATCAATATCGTAAATGACACGAGTATTGCCGTCGATATGTCTATAGATGAAAAGACCCTTAAACTTATCAAAGAAAATGCTACAGCCGCAATAAGTTCAGACGGATTAGTAGGTAGTATGATCGTGAACATTATCCCCGGCGAAACAATCGGCTTCCGAAGCATCAAAAGCGGAGACACTTTGGGCTCCATAAGCAAAGTCGCTACTGCCGATATGCTCACCACACTCAATACGACCAATGAGAATGCAGCCCTCCTGACTGCTGATCTCCTCAAGATCACCAAAGCGATCAATAATGGTGAAGGCACTATAGGAGCTTTGATTAAGGATGATAAAATGGCTGCAGATATTAAAGAAAGCCTTATCAACCTGCGAAGAACAAGTGAGGCGGCGGCAGTTACCGTGGACCGGCTGAACAGGAAAATCGCCGAAATAAACTTTGAAGGCAGCGTGGCAGGAGTCCTTTTTAAAGACACTGTTGCAGCTGCAAACCTGGCAGAGGTCGTTGAAAAATTAAACACAACCGCCGGCGAACTGGAAGAGATGAGCGCCACCTTGAACAACTTCGCGGGCGAGTTAGGCGCCGGCGAGGGTACTCTGGATCATGTGATCAATGATACTACTTTTGTAAATCATTTAGAAGCCACCCTGAGGAATGCCGAGGCTGCCAGCAAAAAATTTGATGAGAACATGGAAGCCCTGCAGCATAATTTCCTCTTTAGAGGCTATTTTAGAAGGATAGAAAGAAGAAAAGCCGAGGCGGCAGAGAAAAACAACGGGACAGACTGACGGTTGTCATTTTTTTTGACTTTGCATTAGGTTACCTTCAGCATATAAATTGAAGATCATGAAAAAGATCATCTACACTACCGATTACTCTGAGAGCTCTGTGGCTGCCCTGCAATATGCCGTTACTTTAGGAAGATTGCTTAAGATGGATGTCATAGCCCTGCATGTCTATGATCCTGCGGAAGAGGAAGAGCAGAAAAAAGATAAAAAACAAGTTAGAAAACAGCACCAGGACAGGCTTCTGGAGTTTTGCAAATCGCATCTTGGAGACAGCTATCGCCCCTCTGAGCTTACCGTTGCTGCCATCAAAGGGAACAATATCGCCCAGGCAGTTTCAGATTTCATAAGAGATTTACAGGTGCATCTGGTGATCATGGGAGCATGTGGTACAAAAACGCTCAAAGAAATGTTTGTTAGCAGTACTACAAGAGACATGATCAACTTTTCACCGTTTCCAGTACTTGCGGTGCCTGCAGATTATAAATCTCATAAAATTCAGCACATTCTGTTCGCCAGCGTTCTTGATGAGAGGGATATTGATCAACTTGAAGATCTGGTACAGATTATGGCTCCCGCCAAACCATCTATTGAAATTCTACACATTACACACAAAGAAGACGGTCCTGCAAAAGAGGCCCTTGAGGAATTTAAAGAAAGGGTGGAAAAAAGGATATCTTATAGCAACTTTTCTTTCCGATACGTTCAGTCCGATCAGGTTTTTGAGAGCTTGAGAAACGCGATTGAGGAAAGTAATCCCGATTTGATGATGATGCCCGTACACAAAGAAAAAAATGAGGTAAACAGGATCATCATAAGAGATAAGACTAAGAATCTTCAATCCTGTACAAAAGTGCCGCTGTTGAGTTTCCCGGCGGCAACTTAAGCTATGCCTGAAAAATCACTTTTTTCCCTGGTATGAAATGAGAGGGCATGATTTTTCAGGCAGCTTTTGTTTTCTAAAGTTATTCTACAATAAATTTTCCCTGCATTTGTACCCAGTGACCCGGGAAGCTGCAAATGAAATCGTAGGTTCCTGCTTCGGGCGCCTCAAAAGTGATAGTGGTCTCTTCTCCCCCACCAATTATTTTTGTGTGCGCTATCACCTGGTCTGTTCCCTCTGGTACGTAGTCACTTGATTTGGCCTGGGTTGCTTTTTCTGCAAATTGAGAAAGATCTGTGCCTTTTTTAAGAAGTACAAAATTGTGACCCATGACGTCCTTACTCAATTGTCCTGTATGCTTGAGAGTAAGTTTGACTGTTTGTCCTGCTTTAACTTTTAGTTCATTTTTATTGAACTTCATCTGGTCATTACCCTCTATGCTTAGCTGCACCATATCCTTCTCATCTTGATTTGGATTAGCTTCATCTTGGGCACTGGTATCGTTTTCCTCGACATCCATTTTTTGAAGAGTTCCCTCTTCGCCTATAGTTACCCGTTCTTCATCTTTTTTCTCATTGCCGCAACTCAGCAATAGTACCATTGCCATTAATCCAACAATCTTGCTCAAATTTTTCATAATGTGATTTTTAGATTTGCTCTCAAAGTTAGGACAAATTGACTTTAATACTAAAAAATCACCTGTTCGGATGCTATAATTTGGAAAAGATTTAAGAAAAATTCAGAGAATATTTGTCATTTTCCACCTCTTTAGGTCGGGCAAAAGTTTTATTACCTGCTGTGCCTCCTCCAGGCTCATTTCATTGTGTTCCCGTGCCATTTCAAGCAATCGGCGTTCCATCTCATTCCGCGTGAGGTGATGATCTGTAAATTCCCCGTTTCTAAAGCAGTTGATACAAAAGTCACAATTATGAGTGTGGTCCCTGTTCGTCCCCAGGGCTTCTGCCGAAAAAGGCAGGCCACAACTCTGGCAAATCATTGGTTTCATAGCTCTTTCTTTTTTTCATGTTCTAAAGTTGAATTTAGTACTTTAAAGGTAGCCAAAGCCTGACCATTATCATATTTTAACACTGCGTTTTTTACAAGCTTTGTTGGAATTAAAGTATATTTATAGGGCGGTTATATGCCTTTTTTCAGCCTCCCTTTGACCTTTAGTTTGAAAACGCGGAGTTATGAAAAAAACCATTCTACTCATAGAAGACGATACAATCCTAAGCAAAAACCTTGCAGAACTCCTGGAGATGGAAAATTACCATGTGCTTACCGCAGGCAATGGTAGAGTTGGAGTAGAGATCGCCAAAAATGAGTTACCAGATCTTATAGTTTCAGACATAATGATGCCAGAGCTGGATGGCTATGCAGTTTATGAGAGTCTCAAAAGAAATAAAGATACCCGTACCATCCCGTTTATATTCATGTCGGTCAAATCAGATCCTCACGACATTCGTATTGGTATGAACATGGGAGCAGATGATTATCTTACCAAACCTTTTGAAGAACAGGACCTGTTGGTGGCAATTCGCAACCGGCTAGCAAAACGCGCCATGTTTCCTGTCCGAAAAATTAAAGACCGGCGAAGATTCCATCATTCACGACCTGGAAAGCCTACAGGAATATTTCAGGAACCGGGGAAACAGCTTTACCATTGAAAAACATGAAGAAATTTTTCAGGAAGACCGCGTTGCCTCCTCTGTTTATCTTTTGGAAAGCGGAATGGTGAAAACCTTTAGGCTGGATGAATATGGAAAAGAGCTTATAACCGGGGTTCATAAAAAGAATAATATCCTTGGCTTTTACGGCTTTAAAACCTCTTCACGATATCCGGAATCTGCCGAGGCCCTGGAAAAGACCGAGGCTCTTAAAATTTCTTCGGAAGAATTTATACAGAAGTTACTGCTAAGCCAGGATCTTACGGTTGAATTTGCGCAGCTCTTATCTGATGATCTTTCTACTTTAAAAACGCATTTACTCGAGATGGCGTACGGTTCTGTGCTCAAAAAGACCACTAATACCATTCTTCAATTCGCTGAAGAAATTCAGGATGACCCACAACAGTACATTAGGATCTCCAGGAGCGATCTTGCCAGCGTTGCAGGCATCTCAACAGAAAGTTTTATAAGAAGTCTTTCCTGTTTGAAAAAAGAAGGACTTATTGATATTGTGGGGAGAAATATCAAGATCCTCAACCTGCAAAAACTTCATGAGATCCGCTAAAAATCCCCTTTTTGAGCCTTTAGTGAAATAAAAGTTAAAGTTACTTTCGGTGATATTTGTCATGCTTTTTGAACCTATTCGGCTGTATATTAGTAATATAAAATTCGAATAGAGTTTAGACGACCTACAATATATCTGAAATTTGAGTACTTCATAGGAGTCAAAAATCAGATCAGGAAGATGGAAAGGCAAGTTTGCCCAGATTCTCATCATACAATAGGTATATGACTATCGGCCAAACGTACTTTTATCTTCTGAGAGGAACAGGAAACTCACGTTTCCTGTTCTTTTTTATCCTCAACAACAATTAACATGCGTTGCCATGTATAGATTTTTAAAAACCGGATTTCTCTTCTTCCTCATCTTTATTACCGGAGTTGTCATAATGCTCGTCTCCATCTCCAAAAGCTTTGAAAAAAATTGTTTGGAACAGGAAACCGTTCAGGAAACAGATTTTTGAGCGGGTATTTGATTCAACAAGAATACAATGCTTTGGCCGGAATGGAACTTTGATCTCTTACTGCAGGATTTTTTGCTTCCTTACAAAGCATAAAATTGTATTAAACTTTGATTTCGTGACATTTATCATTCCCGAGGCCCTGCCTTATTTCTAATTTCAAGAAGTTTATTAACCATTGTATAACTCAAAATTTTAAAGTCATGTCACTTGTAAAATCCAACAACAAAAGCCGTACTCCTGCAATGCGCAGCAGTACTTTTATGAACGACCCATTCTTTTCTGATATTATGGCTCCCAGATGGGGCATGTGGAACAGGTTATTTGGAGAACCAGAAGAAAACATGGATCTCACTCCTGCTATGAACGTTAAAGAAATGGAGAAAGAGGTTCGCATTGAACTCGCCGCACCCGGTCTTCAAAAAGATGATTTTAACATCACTCTTGAAGATGGTATCCTTAGCGTTTCTGCAGAAAAAGAAAACGAACAGGAAGAGGAAAAAGAAGGCTTTTATAGAAAAGAATTCAGCTATAATTCCTTCTCAAGATCTATAAGAATCCCGGAATCTGTTGATGAAGACAAAGAAATTGAAGCAAGATATCTTGATGGTGTGCTTAGGCTTACCCTTCATAAAAAAGCTAACCAACAACAAAAGAAACATAAAAATATAAAAGTTTCTTAACCGCCAGGGGGGTGACAAAATCACCCCCTTTTTTCTTGTAAACTATTGATGGGCAAAATGATAACGGTCATTGTTTTCGGCTGGATTTTCACCTACATTTAGAATGAAAATCCTGCGCCATGAGAAAAGTAGTTATTCCCACCGATTTTTCTGAGAATGCTTTTAACGCGTTAAAATTTGCCGCGGAACTCTTTAAGTATGAAAAAAGCCGGTTTTACCTGCTGCATGCCTACGCAGATGAAGTTTATAATACTCAAAGTGTTTTAACGCAGGAATTTCTTGAAGAATATAAGACCATTACCCGTAAAAAGGTCATAGAAGAACTGGAAAACACAAAGAAAGAAATTCTCGAGCTTTTCCCTAATCCACGGCACGATTTTGAAACCGTAGCTTCATTTGGTTTACTCGTCGACGAGGTAAATGACCTGGTGGAGCGGGAGAATGCAGATATTATTGTCACAGCCACCCGCGGCAAAACCAATGATCGCAAAATGACCTTTGGCAGTAATACCCTTCAAATTGTAAAATATGTACAATGTCCGGTTCTAAGCATCCCGGGGAGTTATACCTACAGTGACCCCAAAAAGATACTTTTCCCCTCCAATTTTATGTTGCCGTACCAAAGACGGGAATTAAAACTTGTAGGTGACATGGCAAGGGCTTTTTGCTCAGAGATCGATTTACTTTATGTCTCAAAGTTTCCATTGGACAGCTTTAGGCAAAAAGACAATAAAGCTGCTATTGAAGAACAACTCTACGGCTTAAAAATTAAGTTTCACCAGGAGGAGATCATGGAGAAGACCAAAGCAATCGCAAAGTTTATTGAACAGGAACAAATAGACCTGCTCATCCTTGTCAATTCCCGTCACAGCTATCTGGAAAATGTTCTTTACCATTCTACCCTTGATGAGATTGGACTGCATCCAAAAATCCCTTTTTTGGTACTGCAGAATTTTCATCGCAACTAAATTGTTTCTGTTAAATACAAGGTCATGAAAAACATTCTACTTCCAACAGATTTTTCTGAAAACGCCTATAACGCCATTAAATATGCGGTACAGCTTTTTAAGGAAAAAGACTGCAGGTTCTTTCTCCTCAATACCTACACTCCTGTTCTTTATGACAACGAATATTTGGTGTACAGTGCGACGCAACCTACGTTAACAGAGATCTACAGGAACAAATCAACAAAAGGGCTGGAAAGAGTGGTAAGAAGGGTGAAGCGGAATTTTCCCAATGACCGTCACAGTTTTGAAAAGATCTCTTCCTTCAATTTGCTAAGCGACGAGATCAAGGAAATAGTAAAAGAAAAAAAAATTGACCTCATTGTGATGGGAACTAAGGGCGCGACCGGGGCTGAAGAAATACTTTTTGGGAGTCATACCGTACACGCAATTAAGAAAGCCAAATGTCCTTTGTTGGCAATACCCGCACATTATGATTACAAGCCACCCGAAAAAATCCTTTTTCCTACAGATTACGAACCCAAAGTAGCAAAATCCCTGTCAATTTTAAAGGAGATCGCGCAGGCTAACAATGCAAGCCTTCACTTTATGCATGTCTTTTTTGGGGTGGAACTCTCGGAGGAGCAATTGAAAAGTAAGCAGGAACTTAAAAGGAAATTTAAAGACCACAGCACCCACTTTTACAGTATTTCAGACAAAAGTGTACCACAGGCCATTTACGATTTTCAGGAAGAGCAAAACGTCGACCTCCTCGCTCTGGTCAATAATAAACACTCTTTTTTCGAAAACCTCTTGTTCAGGCCTATCGTCAATGAAATAGGATTTCATGTCAAAGTACCATTTCTTGTGATCCCTTCAGAAATAAAGAAATAGCATGAAAAAGCTGCTTTTGCCAACAGATTTTTCAGGAAATTCGAGAAACGCAATTTCCTATGCACTTCAGCTTTACCGCAATGAAGAATGTGTCTTTACCCTCCTGCATGCATACCGGGTGAATGAATACGAAGAAGACAGCATGCTTACCCCTATCCCTTCAAAACAGGAGCTTGAAAATGCCAGGCAGGAAACCAATAAAAAATTGGCAAGGCTCGCAGACGAATTGAAACAAGAGGCGAAACCTGGGTTACATAGTTTTGTCACTGTCTCGGCGAACAGCAAACCTGTTTCTGCAGTGAAGCAACAGCTACGGCAGGAAAGTCAGGATCTTATGGTTATTGGCACTCATGGACATACCGGCTCAGACGAGATCGTATACGGCAGCAATACCCGAAGTTTTATGGAGGAAATAAGCAACTGCCCTATCCTGGCAGTTCCGGCGCACATAAGGCACGAAAGGATTAGTGAAATCGTTCTGGCAAACAGTTTTAAAATTGAACTTGCCCCGGGAGATCTGGAATTCTTATCTGAACTTTCGAGAAAAGAAAACGCACCGGTAAGAGTGCTACATATTATGGAAGAAGGCGGTTTAAGCCTACACCAAAAGGAGAACAAAAAACGCCTGAAGGAAAAGATGAAGAACGTTATTCATTCTTTTCACAGTCTGGAATTTTTAAGCGTCCCGCTCGGCATCTATTCCTTCACCGAAAGCCGGGGCAGCGGGATGATAGCCTTTATCAATAAAAAACACAGTATTCTTGAAAATCTTATGCTAAACCCGCTGTACCAGAACCTGGCCCATTATTCCAAGGTTCCGGTTTTAGTGCTGCATCAACCTTAACAAATTATGAGAAACCGGGGGGTCGAGATCATTACAGCTTCGGGTGAAAAAACGGACTTTTCACCTAAAAAGATCGCCAGATCTCTCAGAAAATCGGGTGCCGGGGAAGAAACTGTCCAGGAGATACTAAAAATTATCGCTACAGAAGTTTATCCCGGCATGAGCACCAAACAGATCTTTAAGCGGGCCTTCAAACTGCTGCGGAAGAAGGACAGATTTCAGGCCTCGAGGTATAAACTCAAAAAAGCGATATACGAATTGGGACCTACCGGTTTCCCTTTTGAAAAATTTATTGCCTCGATCTATGAACACCTGGGTTATATTGTGGAAGTAGGAAGAATTGTGCGGGGCAACTGCGTTTCTCATGAAATCGATGTGTTGGCGGTCAAACAGCAACAAAACCTGCTCATAGAATGTAAATTTCACACAGAACCGGGCAGGAAATGCAACGTACAGGTGCCGCTTTATATAGATTCCAGGTTCAGGGATATACAACAACTCCCGGGAAATAATGAGCAAGATAACCGGGAGGCATGGATAGTAACCAATACCCGTTTCACTACAGATGCTCTCGCCTATGGAAAATGTGTCGGTCTCCACCTTTTGAGCTGGGATACCCCTAAAAATCAGGGTCTCAAAGATATTCTGGACCAAACGGGATTGTATCCGCTTACTGTCTCAACCCTTCTCTCTCAACGCGAAAAACAGTTTCTGCTTAACCGGGACATAGTCTTGTGCCGGGACATTATAAGAGATAATTTCTACCTCGATCAACTGGAAATTTCTGAAGAAAGAAAAGAAAAGATTCTGGATGAAATGCTTCAGCTGGGAACTGCTAAAGAAGAACAAAATGAAAAGAAGGCTTAAACTCCACTTTTTGGGAGCCGCCGGGACCGTAACGGGATCAAAATTCCTGCTGGAAACCCCTGAGACCAATATTTTGATCGATTGCGGACTTTTCCAGGGGTTAAAGGAGTTGCGGGAACTCAACTGGGGCAGGTTACCTTTCGCAGCTTCAAAAATTGATCTGGTTCTACTCACTCACGGACATTTAGACCATACAGGATATTTGCCCAGACTTTTCGCCCAGGGCTTTAGAGGGCCGGTTATAGGCACCGCTCCTACCCTGGCAATTGCCGGTATCATCATTACAGACAGTGCAAAAATTCAGGAAGAAGATGCCGTGAGAGCTAACGAAGAAGAGATTTCCATTCATCACCCCGCTTTACCACTTTACACGACTGAAGATGCAGAAAAAACCATAGCTCTTTTTCAGAGCCGGGAGACCGATCAATGGTACCAGGTTTCGGAAAATGTGAAATACAGGTTCTTAAGGAACGGACATATTCTTGGAGCTTGTTTTATTGAATTGGATATCTTCGGAAAGATCTTTGTCTTTTCGGGAGATATTGGCCGGGAAGAAGATTACCTGCTGCCGGCGCCAACCAGGCCCGAGTGGGCAGATTACCTTATCCTGGAAAGCACCTATGGCAACCGCTTACATCCAGATGAAGACCTGGAAAAGATCTTTTCAGAAGCGATTAAGGATACGCTGGAAAAACAATGGCACCCTCATCATTCCCAGTTTTGCAGTAGAACGTCTCCAGACTTTAATGTACCGGCTATGGCGCTTATATGAGCGCAATAAGATTCCGCCGATACCCATTTTCCTGGACAGCCCTATGGGGAATGAAGTACTGGAAGTTTTTGAACGTTTTCCCTCCTGGCATAAGATTTCATGGCCGGACATCAAGTCAATGAAAAACTTTTTCAATATTATCACTTCTTACAAAGACACCTGGAAAACTGTTGATGATAAACGAGCCAAGGTTGTTATTGCAGGTAGCGGCATGGTTACAGGTGGCAGGGTACTCACCTACCTTAGGTATTACCTGGAAAAACCACAAACTACTGTTATCCTTGCAGGCTACCAGGCCGAAGGCACCCGGGGCAGGCAACTGCTGGAGGGAGCACAGGAGATCAAGATCTTCGGAAAGTATTGCCCTGTAAAAGCCAAAATCATGAATATCAACAGCCTTTCTGCTCATGCAGATCAACAAGGCCTGCTTTCCTGGGTAAGCCAGATCAAAAATATTCCCGAGACCGTCTTCCTGGTGCATGGAGAAAAAACTGCCAGTGATGTTTTGCGGGTAAAGATCAAAGACACTTATGGTTGGCATGTACAACTACCACATCTACAGGAGGTCTTTGAGATCCTGCTTTAAATTGGAGATACAGCCCAGGGTTTAGATATAGTTCCCGGAACAAATTCAAAAACTTCAAAATTTACTGTTTATAAAGCTGCCAATTGACAATTATCATTTCCTTTATCCTGTAAAAATCACTATCTTATATCTTCAAAACCATAGATTTATGCCAAAGTCAGCAGCAGGAAAATTTTCAGCAAATGAGAAGGAAATTGCCGCACTTTTGAAGGAAAATCAGGCGTGGAAGGAGGCTGTATCGTTTGCAGCCGAAGAGATCAATTTTCTAACTCTCTTTTTGAACGCCGATATTTTTCAAAAGAACGTGCTCAACCTTTATGAGAAGCTCCGGTTATTTTCTAATGACCTGGAAGCCTTTAAAACCGAACATTTGGAGTTTACCAAAGAACTTCACAACCACAGGTATGATATAGAGGGTATCCTGGAATGCGAAGACATAAGCTGCGAGGTTTTTTATCATGATGAGCATTTGAAACTGGGACAAAGGGTAGAAAACTTTTTAGAAAGATTTGAAAAACTAAAACTCAAGATCTACACCTCCACCGGCCATCTTTTAAGAAAAAGCAGTAAAGAAAATTAAAATAAAAAGCCATGGAAAAAAAGGCACATAATTACAGGTACATCGAGTGGAAATCACCAGATGAAATGCATTTTTCATCCCTACAGTGGAAGTCTGAACTCGATTTTATCAAAGATGAACACCACTTCTTTGAAGACATGCTTAAGGAATATACCATGCCTATCATTGAATCCAAGCTCTTTGGCAGAATTAAAGACCTCATTGACAGGCTTAGCGAATCAAGGAAAGAGCTGGATACCCTTCAAACAGAAGTTTCTGAACATATGCACAGGCTGCAACGTCTCGTAGAGAATGTCGACGAGCCTAAGGAAGGAAGGGTCTACAGGCAGGACCACAAAAAGATCCTTAAAGAGATCAACAGCTTTTCCAAAAGCTATAAAACCCTCAAAAAAGAGATTTTTGAGGCTGTTTCTCAAGCACTTAAACAACAAAAGCAGAAACGTCTCCTGGCCTGATATGGACAAAATTCAAAGGAACCTGCAGCTATGTTGCAGGTTTTTTTATGAAAAATTTAGCATTTCTATGGAGATCAAAATCCATTATTATCGTAATATTGCGATGTAATAATTATTCAATATGGGAGTCACTAAAGCCGAACTTTTTTCAGCACAACAAAATCAAATTGCCGCAATGGCAAAAGTTCTTGCACATCCCGCAAGAATTGCCATCCTCGAGTTCCTTTTAAAAAGTAACACCTGCATCAACGGCGACCTCGTACAGGAGTTAGGCCTGGCGCAGGCTACAATAAGTCAGCATTTGCGCGAGCTACGGGAAAGTGGACTTATAAAAGGTAATATTGAAGGAGTTTCGGTTTGCTACTGCATTGATCCGGTGAAATGGCAGCAGCTGGAAAGGCTCTTCAAAGATTTCTTTAACCAATACAGCGAATCGCCGGATTCAGATTCCTGTTGCTAACAAATATCATTATGACAAATTCAGAAAAACTGAAAGAAATCGTTAGGGAAAAGTACAGCCAAATTGCCGAACAGGAGAAGGCTGTTAACCAGTCATCCTGCTGTGGATCGGGTGCTATTTCCCAGGAAGTCTACAACATCATGACCGATGATTACACCGGTCTCCAGGGCTATGCACAAGATGCCGATCTTGGCCTCGGCTGTGGTTTACCTACTCAATTTGCACAAATTGAACCTGGAGATACCGTTATAGATTTGGGATCTGGCGCAGGTAACGATTGCTTCATCGCCCGCCACCAAACCGGGGAAACCGGGAAAGTGATTGGCATTGACTTTACTCCTGCCATGATCAAAAAAGCACGAATCAATGCTGACAAGTTTGGGTTCAACAATGTGGAATTTCGCGAGGGGGACATTGATGATATGCCGGTTGCCAATGACACTGCAGATGTGGTGGTAAGCAATTGTGTTCTTAATCTCGTACCAGAAAAAATGCAGGTGATTTCTGAGATCTTCAGGGTACTTAAACCCGGAGGACACTTCAGTATTTCTGATATTGTCCTGGTTGGAGAGCTGCCCGAAGCACTTCAAAAAGATGCCGAAATGTATGCCGGTTGTGTTTCCGGAGCCATTCAGAAAGAGGAATATCTCGGCATGATCAAAAAAGCGGGTTTTAGAGACCTTCAAATTCAGAAGGAAAAAAGCATAGAACTGCCAGATGATATTCTGGAGAAATACCTTTCTTCCGAAGAAATTAGAGAAATGAAGAACGGCAGCAGCGGGATCTTTAGTGTGACCGTCTTTGCCAGTAAACCGGGAGAAAAGCAGAAAAGAAAGCTGCAGGAACTTCAAAATAGCTGTGCGCCGGGTTCCGGTTGTTGCTAAAACCAAAAACTCAATACAATTTGTAAGGAAGAGGCTTGTCCTCTTCCTTTTTTATTATGCCAAAACCATTCGTAATACTATCTTTGCAGCTGGAAAAATTGATCCCATGAAGATTTCATACAACTGGCTTAAACAATTTATCAAGATTAACCGTAATGCTGAAGAAACTGCAGAACTTCTGACCGATCTCGGCCTGGAAGTAGAAGGCATTAACAACTTTGAGAGTGTTAAAGGTGGCCTGAAAGGGGTAGTGATTGGCGAAGTTATTTCCTGTGAACCCCACACCAATGCCGACAGGCTGAAAGTGACCAAAGTGGATATTGGAAACGGTGATGTGGTCCAGATCGTGTGTGGGGCGCCTAACGTAGCCGCAGGACAAAAGGTACCTGTAGCCACTGTTGGCACCACTCTTTATGATGAAAAAGGAACTCCCTGGGAAATTCGCAAGAGCAAGATAAGAGGCGAAAGCAGTCATGGGATGATTTGTGCCGAAGATGAACTGGGGCTTGGAAAAAGTCATGCGGGTATTATGGTGCTTTCAGATAAGCTGGTTCCCGGTACTCCTGCAGCCGATATTTTTGAAATTGCAGATGACCAGGTCTTCGAAATTGGTCTCACTCCAAACCGTGCAGATGCCATGAGCCACTGGGGCGTGGCACGTGATCTTAAGGCCGGCCTGCAGCAACAGGGGGAGACGCAAGAATTGATCACCCCATCTGTAAGCAGCTTCCATGTGGACAGCCGCAGCTTCAAAATTCCCGTGAAAATAAAGAATACCGAGCTGGTGCCGCGCTATTGTGGCGTCACCATCTCTGATGTGAAAATAGACGAGTCTCCAAAATGGCTGCAAAACCGGCTGAAAGCAATTGGAATCACTCCAAAGAACAACGTAGTTGATGTGACCAATTATGTGATGCATGAGCTGGGCCAACCTTTACATGCGTTTGACGCAGATAAGATTAGCGGAGGCGAGATCAACGTGAAAACCCTGAAATCAGGAACAAAATTCACCACTTTAGACGAGGTTGAAAGAGAGCTGCACGAAGAAGATCTTATGATCTGTGATGCTGAAAAACCTTTGGCCATTGCAGGTGTTTTTGGAGGTGTAGGCAGCGGAGTATCGGCATCGACTTCACGACTCTTCATAGAAAGCGCTTATTTTAATCCTGTCACTGTTCGAAAAACGGCAAAAAGACATGGTCTTAATACAGATGCCTCTTTTAGGTATGAGCGGGGGATCGATCCAAATATTACGGAATACGCGCTTAAAAGAGCGGTGCTGCTTATTCAGGAGCTGGCGGGTGGCAATGTCACCAGCGATATAGATGATTACTATCCAAAAAAGATAGAAGATTTCCCTGTTTTCCTCACTTTTGAAAAGATCAACAGCCTTATAGGTCAAAATCTTTCTAAAGAAACCATAAAGTCTATTTTAGCCTCTCTTGAGATAAGGGTAAATAATGTGACCGAAACCGGGATGGGATTGACCATTCCTGCATACCGGGTTGACGTTAAACGCGAGGCCGATGTTATAGAAGAGATCCTTAGGGTGTACGGTTACAACAATATCGAGTTTGGCGAAAAGATCAACGCATCTGTCGCTAACTCCAGCAGGTACGAGGATTACAAGCTCCAAAACCTTATTGCGGGACAGCTAGTTGGACAAGGATTCTTTGAAACCATGGCTAACTCCCTTACTACCCCTGCACATACAAAGTTGAGCGAGCAACTTAAGGAGGAGCATGCTGTAAAAATGCTGAATCCTTTAAGCCAGGACCTGTCGGTATTACGGCAATCCCTTTTATTTTCGGGTCTTGAGGCCGTAAGCTACAATCTAAACAGAAAACGCAGCGATCTTAAGTTCTTTGAATTTGGTAAGACCTATCATCAATATGAGAGCGGCAAGGTGGAAGAAAAGCACCTTTCTGTTTTTGTCTCGGGAAACCGCAGCGCCGAAAGCTGGAATCTTCATCTTCAAAAAGGGGATTTTTTCTACCTTAAAGGGGTGGTTACCGCAGTGCTTGAAAGGCTTGGTATTACAGATTTGAAATCTTCACCAGTCAAAAATGACTCTTTTTCTGAAGGAATGAGCCTAAGCTACAAGAAAACCAAACTTGTTGATTTTGGCGTGGTGAAAAAGAAGATCCTTAAGCGCTTTGATATAGGACAGGAAGTTCTATATGCAGATTTCCACTGGGATAACGTGATTGAGATCTCTCGCAGTCAAAAGAACAAGTTCAGGGAAATCTCAAAATTCCAGGCAGTAAGAAGGGATTTCGCCCTGTTGCTGGACCAGGCAGTAAATTTTGAGGAGATTTATAACATCGCTTTCAAAACTGAACAAAAGCTGCTTAAAGAGGTCAATCTCTTTGATGTTTATGAGGGAGAAAATCTTCCCGGGGGCAAAAAGAGCTATGCAGTAAGTTTCACTTTACAGGACGAGCAGAAAACCCTGACAGATAAACAGATCGACAAGATCATGAATAAGCTGCAACAGAATTTTGAAAAGCAGTTGGGCGCTGAATTGCGCTAACATTTACGCCGGTACATAAAAAAAGCCATCCGTTCGGGATGGCTTTTTTGTTTTTCATCGGTTCCTATTTTGGAAACCTTTCAAAAATGGCATTTATATATTGCCTTAATTCTTCCTCAAGATTGTTAGGAGTCACCACATCTTCGGCTTTTCCACGCCAAACGATCTCGTTAGTCTTACGGTTAATGAGGTCAATTACAATTGTACCTTCTTTATAGGGAATCTGTTCAATCCCGGTTCCCGCAATTCTTGGCACGGTGAAATAATTATTGTACATGTAGTTTCTGTAATAGGGACCTACATAGAATCCAGGGCGGTAATAGCCAAAATTCGTGTAAACGGGACTTGAATCTGCTGCCATCTCTTCGTCAAGCATAAGGTGATAGTACACAAGCAAATCTGGTTGATTTTTGTCGAGCCTGTAATCCTGCTGTTGCATGTTTTCTCTTATTTCGTCAATGACGATTTCGTTAACATATGCATTATCATATTTACTGGTCTTGATAGTGTCCTGGTTTGGCAAAAAAGCAAAGCTTTGGAAGCTGTCAAGGTCCTGTGTAGTCTTTTTATCTGTTTTTACCTTTGGACCGCAGCTCACCAGGAACAGCGTGGTTAATAAAAGGAGGCTAAGACTGTATTTAAACATTTTCATTTTTTATTGTTTTTCAGTTTTAGAAAAGATAAGGATTATGCCGGGGCCACATGAAATTGAGCAGGCATTTAAAAGTAATTTAACCCCTGCCTCTTAAAATTAACAGTACAAAAGGTTAAAATCCGGGATTCAAAATACCATGTTGCAAGTTTTGATGTTATTCATTAATTTAGACTGTCTAAAGAGAAGAACATGCTGATAGAAAGGACCAATCTCCACCGCGAACTTACCATTCTCCGAAATAAAGAACTTAATGAACAAGCACTTCTTGAAGAGGTAAAAGCAGTCCTTCTTTCGGAAAAAGAAACCCAAGAGGAGCTGCAAAAGCGTATTTTAAGCGGCCAGGGTGAAGGCAGCGGCCACAATGATTTTGATTTTGAGCTTCTGGAAACCCCAAGGATCTTCCACCTCTCCCAGATCAAAAAGATTTGTGTGGCTTACCGGCTCAGGTTCCTTAAAACGAAGTTCTTTAAAGGAGAACTTCCTGTTGAAGCTACTGCCGCCGTAAAAGAACTCGAGGCACAGCATGGTACCACGCTCAAAGATTTTCAAATGGTCGCGCCGGCTAAATACTTCAGGCTGGAAAACGCAGATGACCCAATGCTTTTCGCGCCTATAGGTAATGATTATTTTTACCTGGTGCACAAGTGGGGCCGGGATGTACACCCACTAAGAAAGCTGGCCATGTGGCCTCTAAAAAACCTGGAGAATCTTATCGTCTTCAGCTTTTTTCTGGCCTTTGGGCTCGCCTTCGGAATAAGAGAGGTGTTCTTCTCCCGGTTTCAGGCAACTTCAGAATTTCTTATCATTTTTCTTTACACCTTTAAATCTGTGGTGGCGTTGATCTTTTTCTACGGAATTAGCCTTGGCAAGAACTTTAGTTCGGGCAACTGGAACAGTAAGTTCTACAACGCATAGGGAAAATGTTAAACTCTGATTAAAACCCTGTTGAAGTCGGATTCTAATTTTTACTTTAAGTCTCAAAACCTCAAAGATGGATTCAGAAGACGATTACAAAAGAATTTATACCGGCTCTGAAGTCAACGTACTTCACCTCCAGAACCTGCTTGCCGAACAAAATATCCCTACCCGCGTGCGCAATGATTTCGATTCGGGATTAAGAGCCGGATTTGGTGGCGGACTTCCGGGACAGGTACAACTTTTTGCACCTTCCAGCCATTACGACAAGGCTGTGGAAATAGCGCGCGAGATCTTCCCCAATGCATCATAAAGCCCTGCAAATGATGAAAGGCTTACGCCAAGACAGAAATTACCTGCAACTCTTCCTTGGCCTTATCTTTATTGGGTACGGGACATACCGCCTGTATACATTTTCCCAGGGCACTTATCATCCCGTCTACAGAATCATTATCGTAAGCGGGATCATCCTGTTTGGCGGCTGGGATCTTTACAGGTTCTTTAAACCAAACCGTAAGAAATAAGAAGGCCCGGAAATGTCATTTTCCGAGCCTCTGTTATAATCAAATACCGACGTACGGACGTCCATTAGACTTCGGCATACATTTTTTCGCGCTGCTCTCTTATCTTTTTATCGCTCATATACTCATCAAAGCTCAGGTAACGGTCAATTGCTCCATTTGGAGTTAGCTCAATTACCCGGTTCGCCACGGTTTGTGCAAATTCGTGGTCATGGGTGGTAAACAGCACTGTTCCCTTAAAGTTCTTCAATGAGTTGTTAAAGGCCGTAATTGATTCCAGGTCGAGGTGGTTAGTTGGCTCATCAAGCATCAAAACATTAGCACGCATCATCATCATTCGGCTCAACATACAACGCACTTTCTCCCCACCGGAAAGAACCCTGGACGTTTTAAGCGCTTCTTCCCCACTAAAGATCATTTTACCCAGGAAACCGCGAATATAAACCTCTTCTCTCTCTTCTTCGGTCTTTGCCCATTGCCTTAGCCAGTCAACAAGGGTAAGGTCATTTTCAAAGTATTCTGAGTTGTCGAGCGGCAGGTAGGATTGATTGGTAGTGATCCCCCAGCTGTACTTGCCGGAGAGTGGCTCCTGTTTCCCGTTGATGATCTCGTAAAAGGCAGTTGTGGCCCGTGAATCTTTTGAGTAAACCACCACTTTATCTCCCTTGGCGAGGTTGATGTCTACGTTCTCAAAAAGCGTTTCTCCCTCAATAGAAGCAGAGAGACCTTCAACATTTAGGATCTGGTCCCCGGCTTCCCTTTCGCGCTCAAAAATAATTGCTGGATATCTTCTGCTTGAAGGTTTAATATCCTCAATATTGAGTTTTTCGATCATCTTTTTCCTGGAGGTCGCCTGTTTTGACTTGGCGACGTTAGCGCTAAATCGCATGATGAACTCCTGCAGTTCCTTTTTCTTCTCCTCGGCTTTTTTATTCTGCTGTGCCCGTTGCCTGGCTGCCAGTTGAGAAGATTCGTACCAAAAGGTGTAGTTCCCACTATAGTGGTTGATCTTTCCAAAGTCAATATCTGAGACGTGGGTACAAACCGCATCCAAAAAGTGACGGTCGTGAGAAACCACGATCACCGTGTTATCGTAATTCGCCAGGAAGTTTTCAAGCCAGCTGATGGTTTCATAATCCAGGTCATTGGTAGGCTCATCCATGATCAACACATCGGGATTCCCGAAAAGCGCCTGGGCCAGCAGCACCCTTACTTTTAGTTTATTGTCAAGATCCCCCATGAGGGTGTAGTGATTGTCTTCTTTGATTCCCAGGTTAGACAACAATGCAGCTGCTTCACTGTCGGCGTTCCAGCCGTTCATTTCTTCAAACTCCACCTGCAGTACTCCTACTCTTTCCCCATCTGCATCGCTGAAATCTTCTTTGGCGTAGATCTCATCCATTTCCTTTTTGATGTTATAGAGCGGTTTATTACCCATGATGACGGTTTCAAGAACCGGGAATTCATCATAAAGGTTGTGGTTTTGCTCGAGAACAGACATTCTTTTTCCCGGCTCCAGGTGCACGTGCCCCGAAGTAGGTTCAGATTTGCCGCTAAGGATGTTTAAAAAAGTAGATTTTCCCGCCCCGTTGGCGCCAATCACTCCATAGCAATTTCCCTGGGTGAAAGTAGTATTCACCTCATCAAACAATACTCTTTTTCCGAACTGCACGGAAAGATTTGAGACTGATAACATATAGTTCTTTCTGAAATTTTTGCAAAAATAGCCATTTAAGTCCGTTTCCTGAAAGATTAACTTTTTTAATTAACGATTTAACGTGAGGTTAACATCAACTTCAGCAGCCGCCATCTACATTTGCTTCCCTTATTATATTTGGCCCCTCCAGACTGTTGAAACCATTTAACGCACATACCCTTTCGCGCGCCTTTTTCTGTCTGGTTTCCCTTGCAGCCGCCACACTTTTTACAGGCTGTGATGAGGAACCGGAAAAGCATTCTACTTCGGCTTATATTGGCGGAGAGATTGTCAATCCCACCTCGAGATACATTGTACTTTCCCAAGATGATGAGCTTATAGACAGTATCAAACTTGATAACAAGAACAGGTTTAGCTACAGGATAAAAGATGTGCAATCTGGGCTGTACCTTTTTAAACACCGGCCCGAAAGTCACTGTATTTATCTTGCCCCTGGTGACAGCCTGCTAATGCGGGTTAATACCCTCGCCTTTGAAGAGTCGCTACATTTTAGTGGAGCCGGAAGTGAGCGCAACAACTTCATGACCGACATGTTTCTGAAAGACGAGAACAATGCTGATCTCCTGCTCTCCTACTACGAAACAGAACCCTCAGAATTTGCCGAAAAAACCGACTCTATTCTAAAAGAACGCACGAAGAGCCTTGAAAAGGCTAATAGAAAAAGGCATTTTTCAGAAGACTTTATGGCTTTGGCCAGGAAAACGATCAACTATGAATCTTATGACCTGCGGGAGCGATATACCTACCTTATTAAAAAGTACTTTCCCGAATACACCTATAAAGTTCCGGGTGATTTTTATGACTATCGCAAAAAAGTAGATTTTAACGAAGCTGAACTTGAAGCGAGCCCGTCTTACAAAAGGTTCATAGACAATTATCTCGTAAACTACAGCCTTGACTGGTGCTCTCAAAGTAATATTGACGATACAGATTGTTTTGACCTCACCAGGAAAGAGAACATTATCGTACGCCTGGAAAAGGTAAGTGAACTCATAAAATTGCCAAGGCTAAGACATCACTTCCTCACGAAACTGGGAGTTCTTGGAATCGTGATGGCTCACACCAGGGAAGATATCGTGGAAATTCTTGACTTTTTGGAGGAGGAGAATTATCCTGAAGAAGAGCTTCAAGACATGAAACAGCTGGGTAACATTCAGCTCGCATATTTACCGGGAACAAAACTGGAAAATGTACCATTGATCAACACTAATGGTGAAAAAGTGGAATTTTCCAAGGTCGTCCATAAACCCACTATCATTTTCCTGTGGTCCATTTATTCAAAGGACCATTTAAGCAACCATAAGCTTATCCAGGACCTTAGAAAAAAATACCCCGAGCTCAACTTCGTAGGCATCAATACAGATGTTGGAGAAACTTCTGCCTGGATAGCAGCTGTCAATAAGCATGGCTATGACAAAGAGCATGAATTTCGCCTGGGAGCCACGAGGATCAAGAAAGAATTTTTTCAGTATTACCTCAACAAGCTCCTCTTCCTGGACGCATCGGGAAAAGTTATTATTGGCGACGCCTTTATCAATTCTCCCGAGTTCGAGAGCCGTATTCTCGAGTTCCTTAATAGATAAAAAAAAGCCTTTGTTCCGCAGAACAAAGGCCTGTTATTTCTTCACTTGATTAAAAGCTTAGTTTCCCTTTTTGTAATCGGCAAGGAATTTTTCCAGACCTATATCTGTCAATGGGTGATTCGCAAGACCAATAATTGAACTCAAAGGTCCTGTCATTACATCTGCTCCAAGTTTTGCACAATCGATAACGTGCATGGTGTGGCGCACAGAAGCCGCTAAAATTTGAGTATCAAAATCGTAGTTATCGTAGATAAGCCTGATGTCTGCAATAAGATCTAATCCATTAGTAGAGATATCATCCAGGCGACCAATGAACGGTGAAACGTAAGTAGCTCCCGCCTTTGCAGCCAAAAGTGCCTGTCCCGCAGAAAATACAAGTGTACAGTTCGTCCTGATGCCTTTATCGCTAAAATATTTAAGGGCTTTGATCCCGTCTTTGATCATTGGCACCTTCACCACGATCTGCTCATGAAGTTCGGCAAGTTCCTCACCTTCTCTAATGATCCCTTCAAGATCTGTCGCGATCACCTCGGCACTCACGTCGCCATCAACGATCTCGCAGATCTTTTTATAGTGCTTAAAAATGTTGTCCTTTCCCGTGATTCCCTCTTTAGCCATAAGAGAAGGGTTGGTAGTCACCCCATCAAGAACGCCAAGTTCCTGCGCCTCCCTTATCTGGTCAAGATTTGCGGTATCAATAAAAAATTTCATAGTGTGTTGTGTTTAAGGTTTAAGATTAACTGCAAAAATGCCTTTTTTGAGTCTTTTGCAAAACTACAATTTATAATGTTTAAGAAGCATCCTCTCATAAACATTATCGGGTAAAATGCGCTTAAGAGCGATTGAAAATTTCTGAAGAGGCTCCCCTACCTTATAGTGTATTCTCGGATTTTTTTGCTGAATGATCTTGAAAATAGCTTCAGCCATCAATTTTGGGTCCTGCCCGCTGTCCACATGCTCGTTCATGAGCTTTAAAGTATTTGCGTAAGCATCTTCATAAGGTGAACCCTCTATAACCGGGGCATGATAACGACCCGCAGCGATGTTGGTAGCAAAATCTCCCGGCGCGATGTTGGCCATTTTAATATTAAAGGCCTTCAGCTCCATGCGCAATGCTTCGGAAGCTAACTCCAGCGCTCCTTTTGAAGCGGAATAAATTCCGCGGTAAGGTAAGCCCATGTAGCCCGCAATTGAAGTCACGTTGATCACAAGACCACTGCCGTTTTTCCGCATTTCCGGAAGCACAGCTTTAATGACGTTAAGCGGCCCGAAAAAGTTGGTGTTAAAGGCTTTTTTGATCTCCTCATCTGGCGTTTCTTCAATAGGTCCGGTTATTCCTATTCCCGCGTTGTTGATCAATATGTCGATCTTTCCTGCTTCGGAAATCACCTTTTCAACAGCCAGTTTTATGGTTTCAGGTTTGGTAACGTCCAATGCAACAAGCGGAAATGAAGATTCCTGCTGCTGCGGATTCCTACTGGTTCCAAAAACAATAAAATTCTTTTGCTGAAGGTGTTCTGCGATGGCTTTTCCTATTCCCGAGGAAGCACCCGTAATTAAAACAACTTTGGAGGATTTGCTGCTATTTTTCATGCTGCAAAGATGCAACATTTTTTGACTGGCAGAAACAAAAAATGGCAAGCTACCCACATCACACCGCTACGACCGCTTACCCTTGCTGCGTTCCCGCCCTGGGGGATTCAGCAGGAGCTGGTTGTGTGGGACTTGCCGGGGCAAATATACAACCTTTCATGCTTTTTGCAAGCCTTTTTTAAACTGAATTGGTTAATTTAGCTTGCTTTAAAATCCACGTAAAAAATGACATTATTTAAACAACTGTGCCTGTTTATTTTAGCAACTTTTATAATTTCCTGCGGAAGTGACTCAACTGAAGAATCGGCCAATTTTTCTTTGGAATTGGCTTCAAATAAAACAGAATTTCAGCTGGGAGAAAGCATTCAGGCCCATGTAACTGCTCCGGGAGGAGACAAAATTGAATCGGTCGTATTCTTTTTGGGAGATCAAAAGCTCACAGAAACCCAGAACGGAGACCTTAATTACACCTTCCAAAACGAAAAGCTTGGAAAATGGGATCTAAGAGCACAAATTACTTCCGAAGGAAAAACCTCCGAAGTTTTCCAACCGGTTACTTTGTTTAACAACACTCCGCCGGCTACTTACACCTACGAGATTGTCAACACTTATCCCCATAATCCCGAAGCCTATACCCAGGGACTGGAATTTTACCGCGATACCTTATTTGAAAGCACCGGTCACTATGGAAAATCTACTCTTAAGAAGGTAAACCTGGAAACCGGCGAAGCATACAAGGAGATCGAGATCCCACAAAAATATTTTGCTGAAGGCATTACCATCCTGAACGATAAGATCTACCAACTCACATGGAAGGAAAAGGTAGGTTTTATTTATGATGTAGACACTTTCGAAATGCTGGATCAATTTGCCTACAATGAAAGCAAAGAAGGATGGGGCCTTACCAATGACGGACAGCGCCTTTACAAGAGCGACGGCAGCGAAAAGATCTGGTTCCTCAATCCTGAAACCTTGGCTGAAGAGGATTATATCCAAACCGTCACCCACAGAACGGTTGCGACCCAGCTGAATGAACTGGAATGGGTGGAAGGAAAGATCTACGCCAACACCTATCAGAAAAATGGCGTAGCCATTATCAATCCAAAAAATGGCGCTATTGAAGGGCTCATCAATTTTGAAGGTTTAAAAGATAAAATTGGAAATGCTGCAGGTTTAGATCCGCTGAATGATGTATTGAATGGCATAGCTTATGATCCCAACAGCAAAAAGCTCTATGTCACCGGTAAGGACTGGGACACGCTTTTTGAAGTTAAAATCATTCCTAATTAATGGTAGTACCCGCAGAAATATACACGCATAGACGAACGGTCACCACAGAAGACCTGGACGACCTTAACCACGTGAACAACGTGATTTATGTACAGTGGCTACAGGATATCGCGAAGGAACACTGGGAAGTTAGAGCGACCGAGGAGCTCAAAAATGATTTTATTTGGGTGGTGATACGGCACGAAATAGATTACAAGAAGCAGGCTTTTTTGGGAGATGAGATCCTTATTGAGACCTATGTTGGGGAAACCACTTTTGTAACTTCAGAAAGGTATGTAAACATCAAAAATGCCAAAACCGGAGAGGTTTTAGTAGCCGCAAAATCTATGTGGTGCTTACTTGATGCCAAAACCAAACGCCCCACCAAAATTACCGAAGAGCTGCGTACGGTCTTTCACAAGAAACAGTAGAAAATAAAGAGCAAAAATTAAGGGGCGTCAAAAATGGTATTTTTGACGCCCCTTGTTTATGATTTCTTTTTCAGATTAACTCTGAAAAAGGGGTTTTCCATGCATCATTTGATTCACTTCTTCTGCAACGGCTTCAAGTTCGTGCTCATCTTCAAAGTTGTTGATGACCCGGTCAATAAAGTCCACGATCTTGCCCATATCTTCTTCTTTTAGACCTCTGGTAGTAACTGCAGGAGTTCCCACACGAATTCCGGAGGTAACAAAAGGAGACTTATCATCAAAAGGTACCATGTTCTTGTTGACGGTAATATCGGCTTTACCAAGCGCCTCTTCGGCTTCTTTACCCGAGATGTTCTTGTTGCGAAGATCGATCAACATCATGTGGTTGTCTGTTCCGCCCGAGATCACTTTGTAATCCTTCTTCATGAAAGCTTCGGCCATGGCCTTTGCATTCTTCTTCACCTGCACGGTGTAGTGCAAAAATTCATCTGTAAGCGCTTCTCCAAAAGCAACTGCCTTGGCAGCGATGATGTGCTCCAGCGGCCCGCCCTGGTTACCCGGGAAAACAGCGCTGTTAAGAATGGTCGACATTTTCTTTAGGTTTCCGTTCTTCAGGGTTTCTCCAAAAGGATTATCGAAGTCCTTGCCCATCATAATGATTCCGCCGCGAGGTCCGCGAAGGGTCTTATGAGTGGTGGAAGAAACAATGTGACAATGCGGAATTGGGTCGCTTAAAAGACCTTTTGCAATAAGTCCCGCAGGATGTGCTATATCTGCAAAAAGAATAGCACCCACACTGTCGGCAATCTCACGAAACCTTTTATAGTCAATCTCACGGGAGTAAGCAGAGGCTCCCGCAATGATCATTTTTGGCTTCTCTTTTTCAGCAATTCTTTGAACCTCGTCATAATCAATAAGGCCGGTTTCTTTATCTACGCCGTAGAATACAGGTTCGTAGAGTTTTCCGGAGAAATTCACGGGAGAACCGTGAGTTAAATGGCCGCCATGTGAAAGGTCAAAACCCAGGAATTTTTCACCCGGTTTCATACAGGCGCTAAAAACAGCTGTATTAGCCTGTGAACCCGAATGTGGCTGCACATTGGCATATTCGGCATTAAAAAGTTCTTTGAGACGATCTATGGCGAGGTTTTCTACCTCGTCTACCACCTCACAGCCTCCATAATACCTTTTTCCGGGAAAGCCTTCAGCATATTTATTGGTAAGTACAGAACCTGCTGCTTCCAGCACCTGATCGCTCACAAAATTCTCACTTGCAATAAGTTCTAAACCATTGAGTTGCCGCTCCTTTTCGGCTTCGATTAAATCAAATAATTCTGTATCTCTCTGCATACGATTTTTTTACGTTAAATATTCCTCAAAAGTAGCAAATACATTCGGTTCTTTAATGGAAAATAATATATTTGGTTCGAATTGATTTTAACAAAATAACAACATAATTATGTCTATTACAGCTAACGATCCCAATAGAAAAACCTGGCTGGAAGTACCCGAAAACTCTGATTTTCCTATTCAGAACATTCCTTTCGGTGTATTTTTGACAAGGGATGATGTGATCACGATAGGGACCCGAATTGGGGATACCGCTATCGACCTTGGAGCACTTCATCAATTGGGATATTTCGAAGGCATCCCCCTTACAGACGACATTTTTCTTCAAGATACTTTAAATGACTTCATTTCTGACGGAAAAAAGACCTGGAGACTGGTAAGAAACAGGATCTCTGAGCTTTTTGAAGAAAATAATCCCAAACTTCGCGACAATGAAGATCACAGGAAAGTGATTCTTTTTGCACTCGACGAGATCGAAATGCAATTGCCGGTACAGGTAGGAGATTACACCGACTTCTACTCAAGTAAGGAACACGCCACGAACGTGGGAACCATGTTCCGCGATCCAGAGAATGCCCTGCTTCCAAACTGGTTGCATATTCCTGTGGGTTACCACGGAAGAAGTTCTTCTATCATCCCAAGCGGGATTCCCGTTCACAGACCCCAGGGACAAACAAAACCAAAAGATTCAGATGAACCTGTTTTTGGTCCGTCTAAAAGAGTTGATTTCGAACTGGAAATGGCGTTTATCACTACAGATGCGAACCATTTAGGCGAGCCTATTCCTATCGAAGAAGCCGAAGATTACATCTTTGGACTGGTGCTTTTCAACGACTGGAGCGCCCGTGATATCCAAACCTGGGAATATGTGCCACTAGGGCCGTTTCTCGCCAAGAACTTTGCTTCTTCTATTTCTCCGTGGATCGTAACCCTTGATGCGCTTGAACCGTTTAGAGTAGAGAGCCCTAAGCCGGAAAAGAAATTACTGCCTTACCTGCAATATGAAGGTAAGAAAAGCTTTGACATTAACCTTGAGGTTTTCCTTAAACCCGAAGGTGGTGAAGAGAATAGGATCGCTCATTCCAATTTTAAATACATGTACTGGAATATGAGCCAGCAGCTCGCCCACCACACCATTAACGGCTGCCCCGTAAACTCTGGTGACATGATGGGCTCGGGAACAATTTCCGGTCCTACCCCAGATTCGTACGGTTCTATGCTGGAACTTTCCTGGAAGGGAGAAAAACCACTGAAATTAAATGATGGAAGCACCCGTACTTTTATTGAAGACAATGACACGGTGATCATGCGCGGCTATTGCCACAAGGATAACTACCGCATTGGTTTTGGAGAAGTATCCACAAAGTTGCTTCCTGTTTTTGAGCCTAAGAAAAAATAGATTTTAATTTTTTATAACATGTAAAGAGAGCCACAAAATTTGTGGCTCTCTTTTCTTTTATTGAATCCTAGTGATTCTCTTCTCTTTCGCGACGTTGCTCATCACTGTCTCTCTTGAGCTCTCTTTCACGTTCAGCATCTTCCTGCCTTTGCTTATCGCGGTCACCTGCGGCTTGTTGAGCAGGTTTTCTTTGAGGCTCTTCCTGTTGCCTACGTCTTTCTTCTTCTCTTCTTTCATCACGTTGCTTTTCCATAATACAAGTTTTTTTAGTTAATAAATCTATTTCCAAGATACTTATAACTAAAAAGCAACGCTATGATTTTTAGAGCTTTAACAGCACTTTAGCCAATTAACCAAAGAGCTTCTAAAATAGCATTTTTAAGCCTCAATGTAGCTTTCCACCTGGGATGCTTCTATAGAATGATGTGAAGCATGATGAACAACTTCTCCTTCTTTTAAAATGATCACCTGCGGGCTTTCATGTGATACATTAAAGCGTGTGGCGATTTCATTGGAGATACCGCGGTTGGCGATCAGGTCCAGGAAGTACATTTTATAATCATCTGCTGGTTCTTTTTGAAAATCTTTTTCAAAATTCCGCAGCACCATTCGGCTAATTCCGCATCGCGTAGAATGCTTAAAAATGACTACTGTTTTTTCTTTTGACTCCTCCTCTATTTCATCGAGTTGTCCTTCATTGGTCAGGGCGTTCCAGTGAAATTCTTCTATATCTTCTTTAGCTATATCCCTCTGACTTTTGAAGGCTTTATCAAATAATCCCATGGTTTACGTTTTGGTTTAAAAATACTATAAATCACAGGAAAAATGCCTGAAGAAAGTATTAAACTTTGACAAAAGTCAGGAACCTAATAAGGAATAAGCCGTATCTTTATGTAAGACAAAAAGTCAGTAAAATCTCACGTTTATAGGTCATTTTGTCGGTCCGGCCCTGCTGGTACATCAATTGCTAAACTTCAGAAAAAACACAGATCATGAACTTGAACAATTTTACTATAAAATCACAGGAGGCTATACAGCAGGCGCAACAACTGGCGCAGGAGTATGGTCATCAGCAAATAGAAAATGAGCACATCTTCAAAGCCATCATGCTGGTGGAAGAAAATGTGACTCCTTTTCTTCTGAAAAAGCTGAATATTAACGTTGGCCTTTTCCAACAGGTATTGGATAAGACCCTGGAAAGCTTTCCGAAGGTTTCAGGAGGCGACATTATGCTTTCCCGCGAAGCCTCAAGAACATTAACCGACGCTTCTTCCATCGCAAAAAAAATGGGGGATGAATTTGTTTCTGTTGAACATATCATTCTGGCGATCTTTAGATCTTCAAGTAAGGTAGCGCAGATCCTAAAGGACCAGGGAGCTACAGAAAAAGGTTTACAAGCCGCAATTGAAGAACTGCGAAAAGGTGAAAAGGTGACCTCTCAGAGTGCAGAAGAAACCTACAACGCCCTCAATAAATATGCTAATCACCTCAACAAACTGGCCGAGGAAGGCAAACTCGACCCGGTGATTGGACGGGATGAAGAAATTAGGAGGGTTTTGCAGATCCTTTCCCGAAGAACCAAGAACAACCCGATGCTCGTTGGTGAACCCGGAGTTGGTAAAACTGCCATTGCCGAAGGTCTTGCCCACCGTATTATTGCGGGGGATGTACCCGAAAACCTGAAAGACAAGCAAATTTTCTCTCTTGACATGGGAGCTTTAATAGCGGGTGCAAAATATAAAGGGGAATTCGAGGAACGGCTTAAGGCAGTCATTAAAGAAGTAACTTCCAGTGAAGGAAATATCGTGCTGTTCATAGACGAGATCCATACGCTTGTTGGCGCCGGTGGCGGCCAGGGTGCCATGGATGCCGCAAATATCCTTAAACCGGCACTGGCCCGCGGGGAATTGCGAGCGATTGGCGCTACTACCTTAGATGAGTATCAAAAATACTTTGAAAAGGATAAGGCCCTGGAAAGACGTTTTCAAAGGGTGACTGTTGAAGAACCCGATACAGAGAGTGCCATTTCGATCTTACGTGGTATTAAGGAAAAATATGAGACCCATCACAAGGTGCGCATTAAAGACGAGGCGATTATCGCGGCCGTAGAGCTTTCTCAGCGATATATCACCAACAGGTTTTTGCCAGATAAGGCTATCGATCTTATGGATGAGGCGGCCTCAAGATTAAGAATGGAGATTAACTCCAAACCTGAAGAACTCGATGTTCTTGACCGTAAGATCATGCAGCTGGAGATCGAGATAGAGGCGATAAAAAGGGAAAAAGACGAATCAAAACTTAAGTCTCTTCGCGCAGATCTCGCCAACTACAAAGATGAGCGCAATGAGCTGCATGCACAGTGGAAGAATGAAAAAGAGGTTGTAGACAACATACAAACCGCCAAGTCTAACGTTGAAGAATACAAGCTGGAGGCCGAACGTGCCGAACGCGAAGGCAATTATGGAAAGGTCGCAGAGCTTCGTTACGGAAAAATAAAAGAGGAGCAGGAACGCCTGGCCGAACTTCAGAAACAGCTTGAAGAGAATCAGCAGGGAAAAACTCTTATTAAAGAGGAAGTAACCAATGAAGATATAGCCGAAGTTGTAGCCAAATGGACCGGAATTCCCGTGACCAAAATGCTGCAGAGCGAACGCGAAAAACTTCTGAAGCTGGAAGACGAACTCCATAAGAGAGTTGTAGGCCAGGAAGAAGCCATCCAGGCGGTAAGCGATGCCGTGAGGCGTAGCCGCGCAGGATTGCAGGATCAAAAAAAACCCATAGGTTCCTTCCTGTTCCTGGGAACCACCGGGGTAGGAAAAACTGAACTTGCCAAGGCCCTTGCTGAATATTTGTTTGACGACGAAAGCTCCATGACCAGGATTGATATGAGCGAATACCAGGAACGCCATGCGGTGAGCCGACTGGTGGGAGCCCCTCCGGGATATGTTGGTTATGAAGAAGGCGGGCAACTTACCGAGGCGGTAAGAAGAAAACCTTATTCTGTAGTCCTACTTGATGAGATCGAGAAAGCCCATCCCGATACTTTCAACATCCTGTTACAGGTGCTGGACGAGGGAAGGCTTACAGACAACAAAGGAAGGCTGGCCGACTTTAGGAACACCATTATTATTATGACCTCCAATATTGGTTCGCACATCATCCAGGAAAAATTTGAGAACATCAAAGATCTGGACACTGCAATGGAGAGCGCCAAAGAAGAAGTACTTGGCCTGCTGAAACAAAGTGTTCGTCCCGAATTCATAAACAGGATTGACGACATTGTCATGTTCTCACCGTTGACCGAAAAGGATATTCGGCAAATCGTTGGCCTGCAATTAAAAGGAGTGACAAAAATGCTTGCGAAGCAGGGGATCACTCTGGATGCTACCCAGGAAGCCATTGGAGATCTTGCTAAAAAAGGATTTGATCCTCAATATGGCGCACGCCCTGTGAAAAGGACTATTCAAAAAGAGGTTCTTAACAAGCTTTCAAAAGAGATCCTTAGTGGTAAGATCCATACAGACAGCGTGATCCTGCTGGATTCTTTTGACGACCAACTCGTCTTTAGGAATGAGCAGGAGATCGCAGGACAGAAATAATTTAAAAAGTTCTGGACAAAAAAGGAGCGCAATATTGCGCTCCTTTTTACTTTCTAAAAATGGCATTTTCTACCACTCTTCTATTTCACGTTTTAACTCTTCTTTATTGCGGCCTGTTCTTTCCTGAAGCCGCCCTAGCATTTCGTCAAATCTTCCTTCGGTATAGGTAGCATCGTCATCGGTGACCTTTCCATACTTCTGTTTGAATTCACCTTTGATCTGTTTCCATTTTCCTTCTAACTGGTCATCATTCATAATTCTCAATTTTAGTGTTAGTTACTGTTGAAAAGTACTTAATGATTTCATGCAGTCCCGCTAAAAAACTCCTATTTTGCTCTTAAGAATTTGTTATTTTTATCGGCATGAAAAAAATCTTCCTCTTAGTTTTCCTGGCTGTAAGCCTTTTAAGTTGTAAAAGTTCAAGAATAGGCAGCACTGCCAATGTAGAAGTGCGTTTTCTCGATGATTATGTGATCCCCAGGGATCTCGAGGTTGGAGGCACCAGGGTGGGTGGTCTCTCGGGAATAGATTTTAACGACGGAAGCGTTTACCTGGTTAGCGATGATCCCGGCACTCCACGTTTATATAAAGCTGAAATTTCCCTCACCGGAGACCAAATAGACAGCCTGCATATTTCTGAAGTGATTAAACTACAACAGGATTCTGTTTTAAAACAGGCACACCTTGACCTGGAAAGTCTTTTATACGAACCCGAAAAGCAGCAGTTTATCATTAGCAGTGAAGGAAGAATTTCTGAAGGTAAAGATCCTATGATCTTTAGGGTTACCAAAAATGGCATTTTTGAAGACGCTTTTGATGTACCCGAAAACTTCCTCGCCGCAAGTTCTAAAGAACCGAGGAATAATGGCACTTTTGAAGGGCTTGCCGCTTCTTACGATCAAAAAGGCGTTTGGGCAGCTATGGAGCTTCCGCTTAAAACCGATGGTCCAAAACCAAAGTTGATTAGAACCAAATCTCCGGTAAGGATCACCTATTTTGACAAAGCTACAGGCAAAGCCACAAAACAGTTCCCTTATCAATTAGAACCCATTGCCAAGATCCCGTGGATGTATTTCGCTGTAAACGGCGTCACAGATCTCCTGGAGTACGCACCAGATAAATTTCTTGTGCTGGAACGTGGATTCGCCGCCGGCCATGGCAGCAAAGGCAATACTGTAAGAATTTTTGATGTAGACGCTTCCCTGGCCACCAATACGCTGGACAGGAATAATCTCAATGTTACCTTTTACAACCCTGCGAAAAAAAGGCTTTTATATGACTTTAAATGGGCGAAAAAATATCTGACCGAAGAAATCATAGATAACATAGAAGGCATAACTTTTGGCCCCGAATTACCGAACGGCAATCAAAGTATTATTTTAATTTCAGACAACAACTTCAACAGCCTGGGAAGGCAACTCAACCAGGTGATCCTACTGGAATTCCAACTCAAAGATTGATCATGAACGCATTTTTCATCCTTATTCTCACGTTATTTTCAGTAACCGAAAAGCCTGTAGAAGAAAAAGGTATTTCCGAAGTCAAACAAGAACCACAAGAAATGACCACTTATTACCTTATTCGACACGCCGAGAAAGATATGAACCGGCCGGGAGATCGCAATCCGAAATTATCTGAAGCAGGAGAGGCCCGTGCGAAAAAATGGGCAGAGATCCTGAAAGAGGTGAATTTTGATCTTATTTATTCTACAAATTTTGAGCGCACCCTTAGCACTGCAAAAGCCGTTGCCGATTCCCGGGAAAAACCTGTCGAAATTTACGACCATAAAAATCTTAATGATCCCGAATTTCAGGAAAAGACAAAAGGTAAGACCGTCCTTGTTGTAGGCCACAGCAATACCAACCCAATGTTCGCGAACCTGCTTTTAAAGGAGAAAAAATATGAAGCCTTAAGTGAAGAAGATTATGGCAGCCTTTTTATTGTACAAATCGCGCCCGATGGCACAACTTCTTCAGAAATATTGAAGATTAATTAATTTATCACCACTTTTTTGATATCGTTCTCGATATGTGAGACTTTGGTGAGTTTTCCCTGCAGGTAAAGGTCATCCAGTAGTTGTAGTGGCGTGTCAAGGTCATCTGTCTTATAGTTCTCATAGTCCACAAACCTTATTCCCTCAAGCACCCGCGGATTTTTAGCAACTCTAAACCTAATTCCGCCGTCATTTACAAAGAAGCGGTATGCCATGTAATCTACAGTATAATCCTTCTTTTCAATCCAGTAGAGATAGACATCTTCATGATCTTTGCCCCCGCCCTCTTGTTCAAAAGTGACTTGTAGCTCGTAATACTTTTTACCATTGATGTCGTCTTCCCCTAACAGCTCTTTATGCACTGCATCTCCATTTAGACCGTAGGGCAACTGGACGAAATAATGAACAGAATTGACACTTTCTCCAATAACTGTAGCCAGGGAATCTGAGAGTTTTACTTCTTTTCCGTTCACAAAGCGTCTTACTTTGTCATTATCAAGAATGTCTTTAGTTTCATCACCCAGGGAATCTTTCACCGTTCGAGTGAACTCGAAGCGACCGTTCCTGCGTTTGCTGGTGTAATAATTCTCGCGAAAAACGAAGTCTATACTGGCTTCATCATATTTTTCACCTCCGGCTACATCTATAACCTTTTGCATGATTGCGTCTTCTTTTGTTTCGGGTATTCCTTCATTACAGGATACCAAAAAGGTCAAAAGCAGGGCGAAAAGTGAATATTTCATGGCTGATAATTAGTGTTCCTCCCAAAAATAGGTAAATTTCAGCTTATCCCGAAACCATTAAGAATTCGCTAAAACCCCTGTTAATTAGAGAAAGCTTTATACTTTTGTGATCTATGAAGAACAATATCAATATCAAGAACCGGAAGGCGAAATTTGAGTATGAGATCCTCGATAAATATACCGCAGGAATAAAACTGGCGGGTACCGAGATAAAATCTATACGCGAAGGAAAAGCTTCTATAGCCGAAAGTTTTTGTGAGTTCTCAAACAACGAATTATTCGTCATCAACATGACGGTGCAAGAGTATTCTCATGCTACTTACTTCAACCACGATCCAAAACACGCCAGAAAACTCCTTTTAAACAGGAAAGAATTGCGAAAGCTTGAGAAGGAAGTAAAAAATTCGGGGCTTACCATTGTTCCCTTGCGCCTGTTCATCAATGACCGCGGACTGGCGAAAATGCAGATCGCCCTTGCAAAAGGTAAAAAGCTCTATGACAAGCGGGAAAGCATTAAAGACCGCGAGAGTAAACGTCGTCTGGATCGCATTCAGAAGGAGTACAAGTAAATTACTAGCAAGACCAAACCTATTCCCTGCAAATCACTAAAAATGAGGGTTTTCCCCTATTGCAGCTATTACTGCATCCAATTATTTTAGTGTAGAAGAATTATCCCTACAAGTACATCTTTGTTTTATTGCGTACAATAAAGCATTAGATCCCCTCAACTTACATTTTTCTTTTTTGCTGAAGCTCCTGTACCAGATTGAGCTTCATAATCTGTACTGATTTAAAGTTAAACATGAACCACTAACCAAAAACGAGAATTATGAAAAGATTGAAAATCTTACCGGGAATCATTTTGGCGAGCCTTTTACTGCTCTACTCCTGTAGCAAAGAAGAAGGCTTAAATGATGTATCGAATGAACAGGCGACGCTTTCCTTCAATGCCCTTTTTAATGATGTTATTTCTAAAACCAAGAATAGGCAATCTTCAGATGCTCCCCAGTGTACCTCCGGCACTCCTGCTTTTGTGGATGTAGTCTTATCCTATGACGGCTTTTATGTGGTTGGAGATAAAGATAATCCGGAACGAATTCCTCTCAATCCTAACGCTACAGATCCCGACAATGATGGCATTGTAGAATACTTCACAGAGGAATCGTCCTCGCTTGAGTTAAGCCCCGGGACCTATTCACTGGAGTATTTTACCGTTCTAGATGAAAATGGCAGCATTCTGTGGATCGCTCCTATTGATGATGGTGCTCCCGGCGGCCTTGATGACTTAATGAATGATGCTCTACCTCTTGAGATCAACCTGGGCGCCGGAGTAAAAAAATATGTGGATGTGGAGGTGATTTGTTTTGACGACAGGGTCGTGAACGAGTATGGCTATCTCTTCTTCGATCTGGATACAGTAGAGGTCATTGAATTCTGCATTTTTGGGAACTACTGTGACGAGACCGGAAGGCATGCAGAGTTTGTTCAATACAGTGTAAACGTATGGAAATATGGTGATTTAGTTTTTCCTAAAGGAGAGGTGCTATATGAAAACCTGGTAAATCCCGTGGTGGTAACAGATTATGAAGATTATGCAGAAACAGCGGCAGAACCACTTTGTATTTCTCTTCCAGACGGGCCAGGTTTTGATGAATACTATATAGAGATTACAATGATAACACCGGGTAACGGAAACGAGCTCATTAGGAGCGGACTTATTTCGGACGCTGATGTGCGTGCCCTTTTTAATGGTGATGATGAAGTGGAATATTACCATTTTAGAGAAGGTAACTGTAACCTTGAAGATAGTCCTCTTTTATTAACAGATCAAAGGGATGTTACCGGTTATGACTGGGAATTCACCTTTTTCAACGATTACGGAAGTGGGAAAGGACAAGTTAAATTTTATCCCGATGGTACAGCTCTTTATAGTGAGCCCAATGATCCCTTTTTTAATGATATTCACGGCTACTGGTCCTTCTTCGACAACTACTTATTCTATGACCTCCTAGGAGACGGCGACTGGTCGTCCTATTTCGTGAGTGGCCACTTTGATGGCGAAAAGATGTCCGGTACTTACACTTTGCCTTCAGGCAATAGAAATTGGGAAGCAGTACGCATCAACAACTAAAATATAATCTGCCAAACTAAAGGTCCCGCTGCGGCGGGATCTTTTAATTCTTATCCTCGAGCAACGGTACAAACCTGAATTCCCCGAATTCTGTTTTCTCAAACTCGGTAGCAGATTTCCTGGTCAAAAGTGTCATTATTTGCTGCTCTTTCCCCACGGGAATAACCATTCTCCCACCCACCTTTAGTTGGCTCAACAAAGCTTTAGGCACGAAGGGAGCCCCCGCAGTGACAATAATCCTGTCAAAAGGCGCATAATCTGGCAGGCCTTTATAGCCATCTCCAAACCCGAGATAACGCGGCCGAACTCCTATTTTTGAGAGAAAAAGTTTGGTTCTTTTGAATAGTTCCTGCTGTCTTTCAATACTGTAGACCCTGGCGCCCATCTCGCAAAGAACAGCTGTTTGATAACCGCTCCCTGTTCCAATTTCAAGGACTGTATCTCCTTTGGACACCTGTAAAACTTCAGTTTGGAAGGCGACGGTGTACGGTTGTGAAATAGTTTGATCTGCTGCGATAGGGAAAGCTTTGTCCTGGTAGGCGTGATCTTCAAAACTGCTGTCCATGAAGAGGTGTCTGGGAATCTTTTTAATTGCCTCGAGCACTCTATCATCGCTTATGCCTTTTGCCTGTACCACCGCGGCCAATTGCTGTCTCTTTCCCTGATGTTTTAATGTGTCTTTTCGCACTGCAATCATAAATTTCAGTGCCAAAATTACACAAAGATGTGCTGAGGCTAAAGAAAAAAGCGATGGGTTTTGCAATAGCTTTGAAATAACATTGGCTTTAGGGGAAGAAATATTATTTTTGTTGAAAACGTAAAAGTTATGCTCAAAGCTGGCGTGTTAGGCGCAGGACATCTTGGAAAAATTCATCTTCGGCTCCTGAAGGAATCAAATAAATATGAACTTGTTGGTTTCTACGATCTCGATAAAGCAAGTGGAAAAAAAATAGAAGAAGAATTCGGCTACAAATATTTCGATGATCTTGACGCTCTAATTGCGGCAGTAGACGTGGTAGATGTAGTAACTCCTACCCTTTCTCACTTTGAAACCGGAAAAAAAGCTATCACGGCAGGCAAGCATCTTTTTATTGAAAAACCTATCACCAACACCGTCGAGGAAGCCGAAGAGCTGGTAAGGCTGGCAAAGCAACACCGGGTGAAAGGTCAGGTAGGCCATGTGGAACGCTTTAATCCTGCCTTCATGGCTGTTGCTTCCAAGATCGATAACCCAATGTTTATCGAAGCTCACCGCCTGGCGGAATTTAATCCTCGCGGAACAGATGTGCCGGTGGTCCTTGACCTCATGATCCACGACATTGATGCCATCTTGAGCGTCGTCAAATCTGAAGTTAAAAACATTAGCGCGAGCGGAGTCTCTGTCATTAGCGAGACACCAGATATTGCCAATGCCCGCATAGAATTTGAAAACGGATGTGTAGCTAATCTTACCGCCAGCAGGATCTCCCTGAAAAATATGCGAAAATCCCGCTTTTTCCAGAGAGACGCATACATTTCTGTCGACTTCCTGGACAAAAAATGTGAGGTCGTCAAAATGAAAGATGCACCTGATACGCCGGGAGATTTTGATATGATCCTGCAGAATGCAGAAGGCGTCAAAAAACAGATCTACTTTGACAATCCCGAAGTAAGTCCCAATAATGCCATTTTGGACGAGCTTAATTCTTTTGCCGACGCCATAAACAACAACACCACTCCGGTTGTAAGCCTTGAACAGGGAACAAAAGCATTAAGAGTGGCCAAACAAGTAATCAATTCTTTCTAATCAACATATTATGAAAAATATAGCAGTTATTGGAGCAGGAACAATGGGTAATGGAATCGCCCATACTTTCGCCCAGTTTGGATATAAAACCCATCTTATTGATATTTCTGAAAAATCTCTTGAAAGAGGAATGAAAACCATCTCTGGGAACCTTGATCGTATGGTGGCCAAAGAGAAAATTTCCGAAGAAGATAAAGAGAACACTCTAAATAATATCAGCACGTTCACTAAAATTTCTGAAGGTGTAAAAGACGTGGATCTTGTGGTTGAAGCAGCTACAGAAAATGTGGAACTTAAGCTTTCCATTTTCAAGCAGCTTGACGAGGTCTGCTCCGGGACTACAGTGCTGGCTTCCAATACTTCTTCCATCTCGATCACCAAGATTGCTTCGGTTGTTTCCAATCCCGAGAGAGTGATTGGAATGCACTTCATGAACCCGGTGCCGGTGATGAAACTTGTGGAGATCATTCGCGGGTACAACACCAGTGAAGAGGTGACCAAGACTATTATGAATCTTTCCCTTGACCTCAAGAAAGTCCCCGTAGAAGTGAATGACTATCCCGGTTTTGTTGCTAACAGGATCCTTATGCCAATGATCAACGAATCCATTGAAACTTTATACAATGGCGTTGCAGGCGTTCAGGAAATAGATACAGTGATGAAGCTTGGAATGGCGCACCCAATGGGGCCGCTACAGCTGGCCGATTTTATTGGACTCGATGTTTGCCTTTCTATTCTTGAGGTGATGTACAACGGCTTTAAAAATCCGAAATATGCACCTTGTCCCCTGCTCGTCAATATGGTGCAGGCAGGTAAAATGGGTGTGAAATCCGGGGAAGGTTTTTATGACTATTCTGAAAGCAAGAAAGCAGAAAAAGTCTCGGCTCAATTTGCTTCATAGGAAGCTGTCTCTAAATTAAAGCAATAGATTTTGGCAAAAATAATTCCTTTTAAGGCTGTACGGCCTTCACGGGAGAAGGTGGGCCTTGTGCCTACGCGGCCTTTTCAGGAATATTCGGTGGAAGAAATAAAATTTCAGCTGGAACACAACCCTTTTTCTTTTCTCCATATCATCAATCCCGGGTACAAATTTCAGAAGGAAATTTCGGGAAGTGAACGTTTTCAGCTGGTAAAAAACCGTTATCTCGAGTTTAAGGAGGAAGGTATCTTTATTCAGGATGAAAAGCCGGCGTACTACATCTACAAAACGATCTCCCGCAACGAAGTTTACTGCGGAATAATCGCAGCTACCAGCGTTGAAGATTACGAGAACAACGTGATAAGGAAACATGAAGATACTATTTCCCACCGCGAAAAACTCTTCAAAGATTACCTGGACACGGTGGGATTTAATACAGAACCGGTCCTCCTCACCTATCCAGATAACGAAGTGATCAACAACATTACTTCACAGGTGATGTCACAGCGGGCAGAATATGAGTTCACTTCGCTCAATCGTGACACCCACTATCTTTGGGTGGTTGATGACGAAGAATTGACCGGGAAAATCAAAGCCGAATTTGAAAAAATGCAGGCGGTTTATATTGCCGATGGCCATCACCGCAGTGCTTCCTCCTGTCTTTTGGCCCGGGAATCTGCCGAAAAGAACCCAAACCACACCGGCAATGAACCCTATAACTTCTTTTTAAGCTATATGATAGCCGAAAGTAACCTGCAGCTTTATGAGTTCAACAGGTTAGTAAAAGACCTCAACGGATTAAGCAAAAAAGAATTTTTAATGCAGCTGGATGAGTGGTTTCGAATTGAAAATCGTGGCAGCGGACTTTACAGGCCCAGCAAAAAACACCATTTTTCGATGTACCTGGATGGGGAATTCTATTCGCTCTATCTGCGGAGGACCAATTATGAATTTACAGATTCCCTAAGTGCCCTGGATCCCTACATCCTGTACACCAAGATATTAAAGCCTTTGCTAGGCATTGAAGATCTCAAGAATGACCTGAGAATTTCGTACCTTCCCGGAAGGAATGAATCTTTTGAAGTAAAAAAAGCCGTAGATGAAGGGCTTTACGCAGTAGGCTTCGGGATGTTACCTCTTACCACAGATGAGATCAAGCAAATTGCCGATGAAGGTTTGACCATGCCTCCCAAAAGCACCTGCATTGAGCCAAAGCTTCGCAGCGGACTTACCGTATACGAATTCTAAACTCTTCGAAAAAAGTAATTTTAGTCATGAGTGTTTCAGAAAACATTAAAAGAATAAAAGCCGAAATCCCTTCTCAAGTGACTTTGGTTGCAATTTCCAAGACCAAGCCCAATAAAGACATTTTAGAAGCTTACGAAGCGGGGCAGCGCATCTTTGGAGAGAACAAGATCCAGGAGATGGCAGAGAAGTGGGAGGAACTTCCAAAAGATATTCAATGGCATATGGTGGGTCACGTTCAAAGGAACAAGGTTAAATATATGGCTCCTTTTGTGGAATTGATCCATGCAGTTGATAGCCTCAAATTACTGAAGGAAATAAACAAGCAGGCAAAGAAAAATGAGCGAACTATTAATTGCCTCCTACAGATAAAGATCGCCGAAGAAGACAGTAAATTTGGAATAGATGTTGAAGGTGCCAGGGAGATTCTAAGTTCCGAAGCATTCTTAGAAATGTCTCATGTTAAGGTTGTTGGACTCATGGGTATGGCAACTTTAACAGAAAGTGAAACAAAAATAAGGCAGGAATTTAGTTTTTTAAGGAGTACCTTTGAAGACCTGAAAAAGCAGCAAAAAGATTTCACCACCTTGTCGATGGGCATGAGCGGAGATTACAAGATCGCCATTGAATGTGGCAGCAACATGGTGAGAATTGGCAGTTCAATTTTTGGAGAACGGGATTATAATTAAACATTGGAGGTTAGCATTTGTACGCAATTTTAGACATAGAGACTACCGGCGGGAAGTATAATGAAGAAGGAATAACAGAGATTGCAGTCTATAAATTTGACGGGCATAAAGTAGTTGACCAATTTATAAGCCTGGTGAATCCAGAGATCCCTATACAACCTTTTGTAATAGGCCTCACAGGTATCAACAACGAAATGCTTCGTAATGCTCCAAAATTCTACGAAGTCGCCAAAAGGATCGTGGAGATCACAGAAGGCAGCATTATCGTTGCACACAACGCGAAATTTGATTACCGAATCTTAAGAACAGAATTTGGCAGGCTTGGCTTTGAATTTGAGCGCCAGAGCCTGTGTACTGTTGAGCTTTCCAAAAAACTTATTCCGGGACAAAAATCTTACAGTCTTGGAAAACTGGTGCGGGCCCTTGGAATTCCTCTAAGTGACAGGCACCGCGCAAATGGTGATGCGCAGGCGACGGTAAAACTCTTTAAGATGCTGCTGGCAAAAGATTCCGAAAAAGAGATTTTAAAAAGCGCTGTACGCAATACTCCCAAAAATCAAATGGATACAAAACTGGTTCATCTCCTGGAGGAACTGCCATCAATTACCGGCGTTTATTACCTGCACAATTCTCAGGGAGAGATCATCTACATTGGGAAAAGCAAGAACATCAAAAAACGGGTAAACCAGCATTTTACGAGTGAAAATCGTAAGTCAAGGGAGATCCAGAAGGAAGTGGTCTCCATCTCCTATGAAGCTACGGGTAATGAACTCAACGCGCTTCTCAAGGAAAACGAGGAGATCAAAAAGAACAAACCCCGTTACAACAAGGCGCTTTCAAAAAACCTTTTTTCGTACGCCTTGTACCACTCGGTAGATTCTGAAGGTTATATCCACCTGAAGATTGCCAAGGCCGATGGCCGGAAGAAAAATATAACTACATTTACCAACCTGCAGCAGGCAAAAAGCCTCCTGAATAACATGGTCGAAGAATTTGAACTTTGTCACAAATTCACCGGCCTTCATTCGGGAAACGGCGCCTGCTTCAATTATAGCATCAAAAAATGCAACGGTGCCTGCGTTTCTAAAGAATCCCCTACGTCTTACAATGAACGCGTACAACAGGTGATCGATAAATACAGCTATCTCAATCAAAATATGCTGGTGATCGATCGCGGACGGGAAATAGACGAGAAAAGTGCACTTTTAGTGGAAGAGGGAGAATTCAAAGGAATTGGTTATTTTAATCTGAATTACCAACTGAATAACATGGAGATCATCAAATCTATTATTACCCCAATGAAGAATGATAGAGATGCCCAGCACATTATTCAGAATTATCTCAGAAAAAATAACCGATTAAAGATCATCCCACTTACCACCCATGACTAAATTTTATTTTCTCCCGCTCCTACTCCTTTTATCGACGACCATTTTTGCCCAGGAACAGCAGTTCAACCTTGACAGCACACAAGTTACCCTGGCAGAACTGCAGGCTACAGGTTATTCCAAAGATTCAACCGCCAATGCTTTCTATATTTATGAAAACGGCCATACTCGTTTTGACAATGAAAACGACCACCATCTGCTGACTGACTATGAAGCCAGGATCAAGATCCTGAATAAAGAAGGGTTTGATCACGCTGATTTTAAATTCAGGCTTAAAAAAGGAAGTTCGGGAACAGAGAAGTTAAAGGACCTCAAAGCCGAAACACACTACCTGGAAAACGGTGTCGTAAAAGTGCAGCAGCTTAGCGAGGATAAAATATTCACAGAAGAAAATCCTGACTATGACCTGGTGAAATTCACTTTCCCCGCTGTACAACCCGGAGCCGTTCTGGTCATATCTTATCAAAAGGAAAGTCCATATTATTTCAACTTTCAACCCTGGTGGTTTCAAAAGGACATCCCAAAAATGTACAGCAGGTTCCTTGCTGAAATTCCGGGAAACTTCATTTATAACATAAAACTGGTTGGCAGTCTTAAAATGACAGAGGAAAAAACCGATGTAAAAGAGGACTGTTTCTCCCTAAGTGACTACCTTGAACCTGCAGATTGTGCACGCTCAGAGTACATCATGCGTGATATTCCTGCTTTTAAGGAAGAAGAGTTTCTCACCTCTGCCTATAACTATATTTCTCGTATCGAGTACGAACTGGCAGAATTTGTAAGGCCAAACGGTGGTTTCAAGAAAAAATTCAGCAAGACCTGGGAGGACGTTGATAAAGAACTTCAGTCTGAGAACGAGCTGGGGAGACAGCTTAAAAAGACGAGATGGGTGCGTAATGTATTGCCAAAGGATATTTCCGCCCTTCCAAACGATCTTCATAAGGCAAAGATGATCTATGAATATGTAAGGGACAACTATACCTGGAATGAAAACTATCGAATCTTTACAAATGTGGATGTAAAAGAGCTTCTGGAAGAAAAGACCGGAAATGTCGCGACTATAAACATTTTGCTGCACAATCTTTATGAGGAAGAAGGTTTCAACGTACTTCCTGTACTTAGCTCTACCCGCTCAAATGGGACTCCCACAAAATTGTATCCTGTTCTTACGGAATTCAACTATCTCATGGTGCAGCTCGAGGTCGAGGGCCAGAAATTCCTGCTCGATGCTACCGAAAAGAATGCCAGTTTCGGCCTCATCCCTTTCCGCACCCTTAATCGCTACGGAAGGTTGCTCGATTTCAAAAATGGCAGCTCCTGGATTGATATTGAACCTGAAGGATTTTCCACCATTGTGGTGCAGGACAGTCTTAAACTAAATCCTGATGGCACAACCACGGGAATCTCTTCGCATGCTTTCTCGGGCTATCACGCCCTGAATACGAGGAACAGCCTGAAAGATCTTAAACCCGAAGAGATCTTTGGCTCTCTTTCCCATCCAAACCTCGAGACTAGAAGCATTTCGGCCAAGGCTTCACAAGAAGATGAACTTGAGAAAAATGTTGTGATTTCATACGAACTGGAAAACAACGCTCAAAAGATCAATGACCTTATCTATGTCAATCCTTTCAGCTTTAAGTTCTTCAGCGAGAATCCTTTTAAACTGCAGGAACGCACTTATCCTATAGATTTCGGCTACAAAGACGCCTATACCTATAACGTGATGCTGGAAATTCCGGAGGGACACGAGGTGGTGGAACTTCCGGCTCAGAAAATGCTGAGTTTACCAAAACAAGGAGGACAGCTGTTCTTTGTGGTGCAGCAAATCAACGAGAACACGATCAATGTAAGTTGCCGCGTTACCTTCCCCAGGGCAGTTTATGCGCCGGGTTATTACCTGTACCTAAAGAAGTTCTTTGCCGAAATGATGAACATTCAGGAACAAAGCCTCATTGTAGTAAAGAAAGTTGCCTGATCTATATAGTTTTATTCAAGCTCCTTCAAAAATGCCATTTTTGAAGGAGCTTCTTTTTTAAACTTCCGGCAAAGCAAATCTGTTACCTCATGCGCCGGTGGAAAGGTAAAATATCTTATTTTTACTCGTTAAAACACCTCTCTTGGTACCAACTTCAGGAAAATCCCGATGGAAACAGAAGCTTCACGAAGTAATTTACGAAGCCGATACCCCTGGGGGAAGGCTGTTTGACGTCATCCTGCTGCTGGTCATCGTGTTTAGCATCGTTTTGGTGATGCTGGAAAGCGTAAAGTCACTAAATGCCCGGTATTCAGATTGGTTTTACATTGCCGAATGGGGCATTACCGTTCTCTTTACCCTGGAGTATATTTTAAGGATCATTAGTGTAAAGAGACCAAAATCTTACATTTTTAGCTTCTATGGAATTGTAGACCTCTTATCTACGATCCCTACTTACCTTACTTTCATTTTCGGTGGTCAAAACCTCTTTCTGGCTGTAAGGGCACTAAGGCTGCTAAGAGTTTTCAGGATCCTCAAGATCACGCGGTATGTTGGGGAGGCCCATAAACTAAAATCGGCATTAAGAAACAGCCGCCCAAAGATCATGGTCTTTCTGTTCACCGTTCTCATCCTCTGCATCATCATGGGAACCGTAATGCACCTGGTGGAAGGCGAAGGAGGCGGTTTTGACAACATCCCCATCTCTATTTACTGGTGTATTGTCACCCTCACAACAGTGGGTTTTGGAGATATCGCACCCGTGACTCCGGCGGGGCAGGCTATCGCATCTGTCATTATGATCCTGGGGTACGGGATCATTGCTGTGCCCACAGGAATCGTGAGCGCCGAGTACACGAGAAGTACCGAAGATCCAATTCCCACCAACACCCAAATTTGTCCCGCGTGCGGGGAAGATCATCATTTTGATGGATCTGAATTTTGTCATAACTGCGGAAACAAACTCAATGCCTGAAAATACTCTTATTGTCATTGTTGGCCCCACTGCCATTGGAAAAACTTCTTTAAGCCTTGCGCTGGCGGACTATTTTTCGACGGAAATCATCTCTGCTGACTCCCGGCAGTTCTTTAAAGAAATGAGCATTGGCACCGCCGCTCCCACTCCCGAAGAACTTGCGGTGGCACCTCATCACTTTATCCATCATAAATCAATTGAAGAAGAATATTCTGTAGGAGATTTTGAAAGAGAAGCTTTGGATAAACTAAACCAATTGTTCCAAAAACATGACAAACTCATCATGGTTGGCGGGAGCGGGCTGTACGTAGATGCTGTGACCAAAGGCCTGGACAAATTTCCCGAAGTAGATGCTTCAGTAAGGGAAAATTTAAATGCCGAACTTCAGGAGAAAGGGATTGAGAACCTTCAGCAGCAGCTGCAAAAATTAGATCCCGAATATTATTCAGAAGTTGACCTGCAAAATCCTCACCGGCTCATAAGGGCCCTGGAAATTTGCATTGGCACGGGAAAGCCGTATTCCTCCTTCCGAAGAAATCTTAAGGCAGAAAGACCTTTTAGAAGCATTCAAATTGGCCTTACCGCCAACAGGGAGATCGTTTATGAGCGAATTAACCGGCGTGTGGACATGATGATGGAAGAAGGTCTTTTGGAGGAAGCAAAACGCCTGTACCCAAAAAGGGGATTAAATGCACTTAACACGGTAGGCTACAAAGAACTTTTTCACTATCTCGATGGAGAATGGAGCCTGGAAACCGCTGTTGAAGAGATCAAGAAAAATTCCCGCCGGTTTGCGAAAAGGCAGTTCACCTGGTTTAGAAAAAATGAAGCGATCACCTGGTTTGATTATACCACCCCTCCAGCTGAAATTATTACTTACCTCGAACAACAGTTTAATCATTACTGATTATTGCCCTGCGAAGGTACTCCTTATCACTGCTTATAAACTTGATGTTGTACACGCCGCTTTGAAGCTCTCTTAGGTCGAGATCATAGATCTTTCTCCCATTTTCTGGAAGAACAAAATCCACTGAGAAGAGGAACCTGCCACGCATGTCGAAAACTTCTGCCCGCTCCAGATAAATATTCTTTGACGCGATGACCTCGACAAGGCCGTGACTTGGATTTGGATAAAGAACTAGAAAAACATCCTCGTTTGGCGGCTCCACGGGAGGTATTTGTGTACATGCGTCCAGAGGATCTCTCACTTCCACCACAATATCACATTCACCGGAACCATTTGGCGTGGTATAAGAGAATTTCACCGTTTGCTTACCAACATCGTCGCAGGTAAACGTTTCCTTGCTTACGCTGAACTGGATACTGCCTGTGCCACCGCTGTACAGATCCCTCGGATTAATGCTGCCCTCCCCGTTTTCGTCCAGTTCAACAATTACAGATTCGGCACATTGAACAGGTTGCGTTTCTCCTTCAAAAGGCAAAACATTAATGCTGACATCGCAATAGGATTGATTTCCGGAATTGTCTGTCACCAGCAGTCTCACCTGCTGCTCCCCAAGATCGGCAGTAGTAAAATCGGTTTTGTTGAGGCTCATTTCACTGATCCCGCAATTATCATAAGCTGACTGTACGACATCTTCGGCAGAAAGTTCTCCTGTTCCCGAGGCATTAAGCCTCAAACCGAAATTCCCGATACAGCTAATTTCGGGTGGAGTGTTATCAACTATAGTCACTTCAGAGGTACAGCTCCCCGTGTAATCACCGGTCCAGCTTACAGTTACAGGATGGGTGCCTATATCTGCACAATTAAAATAGCTGGGGCTGACTGTAAAATCCAGTTCTGCTGAGCCGTCATATTTTACACGCAGGCCTTTCACTTCTCCATCTTCATCGAGTGCAATGGTGGCCGGCTCGGGGCAGATGACTCCGCCGGGAAGTTCCTCATACGGTTCCACGGTTATAACGGTTTCACAAGTAGCCTCATTTCCCGAACCATCAATAACTATCAACTTCACCTTCTGTTGACCAATATCTTCAGTACCAAAAGATGTTCTATCGAGAAGCATTTGTGATATACTGCAGTTGTCTGTCGAATCACCGCCCACCTGTTCTGCTGTCACCGTGCGGTTCCCTGGGAATTGAGCTGTACCGTAAGAGGGGTACATATTACTTCAGGATTGGTTTCATCGACAACAGTAACAGTTGCGGTACAGCTATCAGAAAGGCCGGTATCCGGATCAGTAACTGTCAGTTCCACTTTATTCACCCCAAGATTGGAGCAATCAAAGGATGAAATATCAATGGTCAAATTCAAAGAATTATTCATTCCTTCATAAACCTGGGCAGCAGTAATAGGGGCTGTTCCCGATTCGTCCAAAACGACAGAAATATCTTTGCAGATGGCTTCCGGAGCTTCCGGGGCGGGAGTGTCCTTAACAGTTACCTGAACTGTACACTGGTCGCTCAAGCCTGATGCATCCGCCACAGTTAAAGTTACCGGCACCACTCCAACATCTGCAGAAGTGAAATCGTATTTTGATAAACTTTTGCTCACGATCTCGCAGTTGTCGGTTGAGCCATTATCCAGATCTTCAGCAGTAATTGAAGCGGTTCCATTTTCACTCAAGTAAACAGTCAAATTGGAAACGCAATTCGCAACAGGAGCGGTGGTATCAACAACAGTAACAGTTGCGGTACAGCTATCAGAAAGGCCTGTATCCGGATCAGTAACTGTCAATTCAACTTTATTCTCCCCAAGATTAGAACAATCAAAGGATGAAATATCAATGGCCAACTTCAAAGCAGTATCTGTTCCGCCATAAACCTGGGCAGCAGTAATAGGGGCTGTTCCCGATTCGTCCAAAACGACAGAAATATCTTTGCAAATTGCTTCCGGAGCTTCCGGGGCGGGCGTGTCTTTAACAACTTACCTGAACTGTACACTGGTCGCTCAAGCCTGATGCGTCGGCTACAGTCAGAGTTACCGGCACCACTCCAACATCTGCGGAAGTAAAATTGTATTTAGATAAAGTTTTGCTCACGATCTCGCAGTTGTCGGTTGAGCCATTATCCAGATCTTCAGCAGTAATTGAAGCAGTTCCATTTGCGTCTAAAGTTACCTTGAAATCTGAAACGCAATTTGCAACAGGATTAATGTCATCAACCACGGAAATCTTGAGCATACAAGTAGCAGAATTTCCTGCCTTGTCATTCGCCTCAAAATATACAAAAGTATCTCCCACTTCGAAGAAGCTGCCCGGCTCAGGGCCAGCAGTTTGGATGAGCTCGTATTCCCCAGAATTGTCAGAAACAGCAGGAAGCTCAAAGTCCACTTCAGTTCCACAGGCGCCTGGATCTGTGGAAACAACCACTGTTTCGGGGCAGGTGATTACAGGGTCTTCTGTATCTTCCAGCTCTGTGATCGTAACAGTAAAACTACAGTTGATGAAGTTACCCGCAGCGTCTGATAATTTATAAATGTTAGTTGTGGTGCCCACCGGAAATGTGGAACCGGAAGGAAATCCATCGATTTGATCTACTGTCACTGCTGAGCAATGATCAAAAGCCTTCGGTTGGTCAAACTCTACAATTCTGCCGGTTTCTCCGAAAGGAATCTCGAAAGAAAGATTGGAAGGACATACATTAATCTCCGGATCTTCATCATCAACTACTGTGATTGTGAAACTACATTCCGCAGTGTTTCCGGCAGCATCGGTAGCCTCAAAAACAATCTCAGTCGGGCCTAAAGGAAAAAATTCTCCGGAAGCCAAACCTTCCTTTTGAGACACAGTGACATCTCCGGAATCATCTGTAGCCTGAGGTGCCGAAAAAGTGACTACAGCACCACATTCTCCTGTGTCATTTGAAAATTGCATATCACCCGGGCAGGAAAAGACAGGATCTTCGGTGTCAGTTACTGTTTCAACATTTACCTGAACGTGAACTTCACAGGTACTCGAAATTCCCTGCTTATCTTTGACTGTTAGAATAACAATATTATCACCTTCGTCTGCTTCAGAGAAACTGGATTTATTTACAGCAAATGTTACCTCACCACATTGATCCTTAGACCCGTTGTTGAAATCGGCAGCCACGAAATTTCGCACCTCCCCGGCAGCCAGATCTATGGTGAAATCACCTACACACTGCGCAACGGGTGGCGTAACATCTGCAGAAGGAGTACGTTGATAAATTTCCAGGTCAAATTCCAGTCTTGAAGGATAACCGAGGGTAAATCCAAGATTTCCGGAATTGTCCAAATACATCCTGTCACAGCTATTAAAATCAAGATCAACAGGAAATTCTATCTCATCCTTTAAGAAATATTGGTAGGAATTGTTTGGAGAATAAATTTTGACACCAAAATCATTGTTCTTAATTCCTTCATCAATGGCAGCACCAATAGCCTTAAGATCAGTGGAATTCAGGTTTTCAAAATTTATGAAATCACTGAACTTGATTTTCCCGGCATATTCGATTACATGAACATAATCAAAAGCATCAATTACTACGCTTCCGGGAGAAATAATGTTTGATAAGCGACCGGTGACATTTAAATTTTGATCAAGGACAATAACAGCGGGATCATTATTCCCGCCCTGGCTGATGTAGATCTGCTTTTGAGAATTAACAGCAATTCGAAGAGGTATTGGAATATTAGAATTACTTTCTTTTACTCCTCCCGTTAACTTATCAACTATTTCTACCCTGCTCATAGGGTTAGGTTCAGGGCCTTGCTTTCCGTCATTGTACTCGGCAATGTAAATATTCTCTTCGTCTACATCTATTCCCAATGGCCTGTAAAAGGAAGTCCAAATGGCTCGAAGATAATTCCCTTGAGGATCAAATATTTTGATCTGCCCGTTATCTAAAAAAGTATCGCCAGATGCTTCATAATCGGCTATATAAATTAATCCTTCTTCATCAATTGCAATGTCCAAAGGGTTCTTGAGACCGGTAATAAAATTGTCATCAAGTAATTTACCATCAGCATCTCTTTTATCAACACCTTTTCCAAAAGAAAGGGTATAGACATTCCCCTGTGGATCTGTAGCAACTGCAATGGTGAGATCTTCAGTATTGACATCAACTGAAGGAGGAAATAATTTAATTGTTGCCTGTACAGTGGGTAAATCTTCTTTCCCCACATGAACATAAGTTGGCACTTCCTCAGCCCTTGTCTGGCTGTGCAGGTACTGAAATTTAGAAACTGATAAAAAAACAATTATAAGAGGAACCCACCACCCACAAAAAAGCCGCGTAGAAACGGCTTGTAAGTAATTGGTAATTAGCTGGTGGAGCCTCCTCATTTAGTGCAGGTTAAGAGACAAATATAAGATTTGTAAACGAAGCTCCTGAAAAGATATTGTTAACATACAAATACAAAGCATTATCACGAACCGGCCGATTCGTAATAATGCCTCGATAGAAACTGAAAAATGTATGCTAGCTTTGAGCTTCTTCTTTGTTCCTGATCACAAGTCTAAAACCTTCCCCGTGAATGTTCAGGATCTCGACGTTTTCGTCTTTTTTCAGGTATTTTCTTAGTTTGGCGATGTAGACATCCATACTTCGTGAAGTAAAATAGTTGTCATCTCTCCAGATCTTTGTCAATGCCAGTTCTCTTGGCATCAAATCATTTTCATGAAGTGCCAAAAGTCGCAATAATTCGTTCTCTTTTGGAGATAGTTTTGTTGGCTCCTCATCTCTAAAAGTTAGGAACCTTAGTTTTGAATTCAGGTGGAAATCTCCAATCTGGAACTCAAATTGCTTACTGTCAGCCACGCTATCGGTAGCTTTGCGCTGCATTATCGCCTTGATCTTCATAAGGAGCACTTCGCTGTCAAAAGGCTTGTTCAGGTAGTCATCTGCCCCTACTTTGTAGCCTTTTAAAACATCTTCTTTCATCGCTTTTGCGGTCAGGAAGATAATTGGAATTTCCTCATTCTTCTCCCTTATTTCTTTGGCGAGGGTAAACCCGTCTTTGTAAGGCATCATCACATCAAGGATACAGAGATCAAAATCATCTTTTTTGAACTTTTCAAATCCTTCCATTCCATTTTTGGCGTGAGTGACCTCATAGTCATTCATCGCAAGGTAATCTTTAAGTACGGTTCCAAAGTTTGGATCGTCTTCAACAAGTAAAATCTTTTTATTTTCAGTTTCCATAATTAAGATATTAGTGGTAGTTTGATTATAAATGTACTTCCTTTTCCTTTTTCACTTTCCACGCTAATCGAGCCGTGGTGGTCATCAAGGATTCGTTTAACATAGGCCAGTCCAAGCCCGTGACCTTTCACGTTGTGGATATCGCCTGTATGTTCACGATAAAATTTTTCAAAGACCTTCTTTTGGACGGGACGGCTCATGCCACTTCCCTGGTCTCTTATTTTCATCACGATATAATTTTTTACGTTTTCTGTGTAAATATCTATTTTAGGTGCATCTGGAGAATACTTTACCGCGTTGTCCAGAATATTTACGATGACATTGGTAAAGTGGGTGGAGTTGGCCAGGATCGAAGATTTAAGCGCTCCAAAATGTGTCATCACGTACCCTGATCTATCTTCAACAATAAGCTCAATATGAGTTACTGCTTCCTCGATGAGCTCATGCAGATCCAACCGTTCTTTCTTTAGATCCAGTTCATTTTTTTCAAGGCGGGAAATTCTCAATACATTCTCCACCTGTGCATGCATCCGCTTATTCTCATCTCTTATCATACGGTGATAGTGCGCCACCTTCTCGGGGTCGTTCATCACTTTTGGATTGCGAATGGCATCCAAAGCAAGATTAATTGTAGCGATTGGAGTCTTAAACTCGTGGGTCATGTTATTGATGAAATCTGTCTTGATCTCAGAGATCTGTCGTTGCCTTATCAACTGTGAAAGTGCGCTGGAATAGGCGATCACAATAATGAGTGTAAAAATAATGGACAGCGCAGCCATAAGGGTTATGGATGACAGTACCACTTGTTTTTTCTCTGTGAAATTCACGAATAGCTGATAGTTATTGATGTTATCTCCATTAGCAAAAAGCGGAACCCGATAGGTGGTCTTGGCATTAAGCTCAAAATCATCTGAGCGCACCTTGGTAGCCAGGCCATTTCCATATATTCCATACTCAAAAGAAGTATTTAACCCCCTGTTCTTTAACTCACTTCCAATGAGATCTTCAAGGTATTGTTTCGATACTCTTTTATGTATGGGCAATTTGCTCGTATACTCACTCACTGTAGAACGAATAAATTCTTTCTCCACATCTTTCATCCTGAAGATGCGGTTGATCCTGTTGGGGGTGGAAAGCGAATTTTCGTTCAGGCTGTCGTTCTTGACCAGTTTGGATACCTTTTTGTTTATCAATTTCCTAAAGTGAATAGTATCAATAGAAGCATCCAAAAAAGCGGTTGACAGCTTATAATCTTCTTCCAGTATTCCCTGCGAAAAAACATAGATCTCATTGGATTGTTGATCCCGCTGTACCTGAAAAATCTCATTTATGATAGACTGGTCAGGTTGTACTCCCAGACTGTCTACCAAATCCTGCATAGCGAAGTAGTAGTTTTCCAACTCGTTATTCTCAACTTCATTTGCTACTCTTCGCAATATTTGTTTGGCATTGAAAGAAAACTGCTCTTCCTTGCTCTCAACCGTATTCTTGATCCAAAATCCCTGAACAAATATTATTCCTATTAATGAGAGACTCATGAGAACCACCAAAAGAAAAAATATCTTTTTGTTCATATCTCAAAAGTATGATTTTAACATTTACTCAAATAGGCATTTAACCAAAAGTTAACATTACGAACCCCTTATTTTACGCGCTCTTAAGCATTTTTTCGTGAATGCTAAGCACCTCTTCTCGGGTCTTTGAAAGATCGATATTTTCAATAACAAAATCGGCAAGTTCGGCCTTTTTCGCATCAGGCCACTGGTTGCTCATGCGGGCCTCGACCTCCTCGATTGAAGAATGATCACGCTGCTGCAGTCGGGAAATTTTTATCTCCTTTGGTGCAGTGATCAATAAATTGTAATTGCATTTTTTATATCCGCCCTTTTCAAAAAGGATTGCGGCTTCATAGACTACATAGGCTGCGGTTTGCTCCAGCTTCCATTGTTCAAAATGAGCTGCCACGGCGGGATGTACAATAGCGTTGAGCATCTCCAGCTTTTCCCTGTCTTTAAAAACAATTGAAGCGATCCATTTCCGGTTGAGCAGGTCGCCTTTGTACGCTTTCTCTCCAAAAAGGGCAATTATTGCGGCTCTTACCTGCGGGTCGGCATTCATAAGGATCTTTGCCTCCTCATCTGCGATATAGACCGGTATCCCTAGCTCCTTGAAAAATCCTGCAACTGTTGTTTTTCCGCTGCCTATTCCGCCGGTGAGCCCCAGTACTTTCATTTCTTGATGATAAACTGAATTTTCTTTTCGTTCAGCCTTAAATTAGTAGTAAAGGCAGGCTGTTTGATAATGCTGGCAATCAGGAAGTTTTGGTTCTCCCTTACTTCGGCGAAATCTGCCACGACCCTGAAGTCAGATGCTGTGATCTTGCTGTAATCATTCAGGTTGACCTGGTAGAACAGCACAGTTTCCTTTGGAAAGATCACCACGTCCATTCCTTCGGGCGCATTGATCAACTCGATGGGCACAGTCACACTGCCTTCGGTAAACTTCTCCACCGCTGCCGTATATTTCACCCGTTCTGTATACAAAGTAAGTCCCTTGTAATTCGTCGTGTCTATGGCAATAGTTCCAGAAATGTTACTTTTGACCTTCTTCAGCTTTAGTGGTACCGTTTGCAGTGATGTAATGGTGTCAAGCAATTCATCAGGACCACTTACCTTCACCGAATCGGGTTGGAGCCGAATTTCTTCGGAAGCAGAATAACCCGCAGCATACTCCACCTCTATTTTAGACCTCACAGGCAACTTGCGCTCTGCCTTCTGCTGAAAGTTTATCGCCAGTACGTCTTTGACAAACCTGTTATCCTCAAAATCGATATTCAGCTGGGAAATGATGTCGCTGCGGTGGTCATCAATGACGTAAAGCAACTTTCCGTTTGACAGCACCGTCTTGTCAAGATCAATGTTCAAAGTGGGCGGAAAAAGGGATTTCCACGCGATCCTGAAACCGTTCTCTTCCATACGCAGCTTCAGGTTCTTCGGGTTGTCATCTGTGATGAGTTTATCTGGCGGCACGTTTACATACTGCACGGGAATATTGATGATCTCGTTGTACTGCTTTGAGAACTGCACAAAGATCCAGATGATCACCGCAAAGAACAGAAAAAACAGGAATGAATTGAGATTGCTGCGTTTAAACCGGGGTTTGCTGACTGTTTTGATTCGCTTGAGCATGTTTAAAAAATAGCTTCGGAAACCGCTTTTTTGGATCCTCTTTCAAAAACCTAATATAGCAGGTTGCCCTGCAGAAACCAAGCCCGTAGCCCACAAATTGCACGAGCGCCGCCCAAACCGAGAAAATCGCGATCTTAAGGCTTTTATTCAGCAGCAGCGAATGCAGGAAAAGCACCAGAATATAGCCGGCGTAGGCATACAGCAACCACGGAAAACCGAACAGGAGCAACAGCAGCGCCAGCATAAAGCCGAAGGTAAAAAGAGTCGGAAACCAGAAAGTGATCTTTGCCGAAGCCGGGTGCCAGCTGTTTAAAATAGGTCTTACCAGCCCAAATTTGTTCACCTGTTGATAGAACTTTTTCCAGTCGATGCGGCGCTTGTGGTATACGAAAGCCTCCGGAAATAACCTGGTCTCAAAACCGCATTTTTGCAGCCTGAGTGCAAGATCTGGATCCTCGCCGGGATGGATCCTGCCAAACCCACCCGATTCCTCAAAAGCCTTTTTTGAAAGTCCCATGTTGAAGCTGCGCGGCTGAAATTTCCCCAGACTTTTTTTGCCACCCCGAATTCCACCGGTAGTAAGAAACGAGGTCATGGCGTAATTGATCGCTTTTTGAACCGCCGTAAAACCTACATGTGCAGCATCGGGCCCACCAAAACAATGAGTGAAATTTTTCTGCAGCTCCTTATCGACTTCAGCTAAATAGTTGGTAGGCAGCAAAACATCAGAGTCTAAAATGAGGAAATAATCGCCCTTTGCTTTTCGCATTCCGAAGTTGCGTGAATCGCCCGGTCCCGAATTCGGCTTTTGGTAATAACTTATCTGCAGGTCTTCAGCAAAATCTGCGATTACCTCCTTCGATGACAAAGTAGAGCCATCTTCCACTATAACGACTTCAAAGGCTCTGTCAAATCTAAGCTCCCGCATACTGCGAAGCAATTCTTTGATCTCGCCGGGCCTGTTGAAAACGGGAACTATAAAGGAATAGCTGATGTGCATTTCACAAATGTATTAAAGTTCTTCAGCAAAAGCCGCAAAAAAAGGGGCTCCAAAAATGTCATTTTTGAAACCCCTTCAAATATATAGATTTGAACTAGCCTACTCTTTTTCCTTCCCGCTAATGAATGCTTCCATCACCTGCTGGCTTACTCCCATGTTGGAGAAACCACCATCATTATAGAGGTTTTGTAGCGTTACACGTTTTGTAAGATCAGAGAAAAGGGTGATGATATAATTGGCACAATCCATTCCCGTAGCGTTTCCAAGTGGCGACATTTCATCTGCATAAGCGATAAAGCCGTCAAAGCCTTTCACTCCTGTACCCGCAGTTGTTGGGGTTGGAGACTGAGAAATGGTATTTACACGCACATTTTTTTCTTTTCCGAAGAAATATCCAAAGCTGCGGGCGATTGATTCGAGATATGCCTTGTTATCGGCCATGTCGTTGTAATCTGGAAATACTTTTTGAGCGGCGATGTAAGAAAGCGCCATAATGCTTCCCCATTCGTTCATCGCGTCCTTTTTATAAAGGCTTTGCATGGTCTTGTGGAAAGAAACCGCAGACACGTCCCAGCCTTTGGCGGTGTAATCGTAATTCATATCTGTATAGTGATTTCCTTTTCTCACGTTCACAGACATTCCAATTGAATGCAGCACAAAATCAAGTTTGCCGCCAAGGATCTCCATGGCTTTTTCTACCAGGTTGTCAAGGTCTTCTACGCTGGTGGCATCGGCAGGAATGATCTCAGAATTTGTCTTTTCGGCAAGTTCTTTAATATTTCCCATTCTCATCGCGATGGGCGCATTGGTAAGGACAAACTGCCCTCCCTCTTCGTGTACGCGCTGAGCTGTTTTCCAGGCGATGGAATTTTCATCCAGGGCACCAAAGATGATCCCTTTTTTTCCTTTAAGTAGATTATATGACATGGTCTATTTTTTTGGTTTGTGTTAAGCGTGTAAATATAAGAAACATCTTTTTAATTGAGCAGCGCTTTTGCGTGTGCCACAGCCGACTCGCTGATGTTCTTCCCTCCCAGCATCATGGCCAGTTCTTCAATTCGCGCGTCACCTTCCAGTTTTTTGATATTCGTGATCGTGCTGTGGGCCGCATCTTCCTTGTAGATCTTGAAGTGGGTGTTCCCTTTTCCTGCGATCTGCGGAAGGTGAGTAATGGCGATCACCTGCATCACATTTCCCATTTTTTGAAGGATTCCTGCCATTTTTTGTGCGATATCTCCCGAAACTCCCGTGTCTATCTCATCGAAAATAATGGTTGGCAAATTGCTGTATGTGGCCAGGATGCTTTTTACGGCAAGCATGATACGGGACATTTCCCCTCCCGAAGCAGCTTTTTTGATGTCGTTAAAACTGCCGCCTTTGTTTGCGGCCAGCAGCCAGGACATTTTATCATGGCCGTTTGGATAGAATTCCTTTTGCGGCTCCAACTCAATTTTTAAGCTGGCATTAGGCATTCCCAGGTCATGAAGAATGTCTTCTATCTCTTTAATAAACTTCGGAATTACCTTTTTTCGCGACTCGTGCAGCTGAGAAGCTATTTCCCGTAGATCTTTCTTTTGTGAAGCTATGTTCTTTTCTACTTCGGAAATTGCTTCATCGGCATTTTCTGAAACCGAAACCTTTCTTGACAATTCTTCCCTTATCTCCATCAATTCTGAAACCGTGGAAGCCATGTGTTTCTTCTGAAGGTTGTACAACAGCTGAAGTTTATCATTCACCTGCTGCAGCTCCTCGGGGTTGGCCTCAACTTTATCCAAAGCAGATTCCAGTTCGGTGACAATGTCGTCAAGTTCGATGTTTACGCTTTGCAGCCTTTCAAAAAGGTTATTGTAATTAGATGAAATTCCCGAAATTTTTTGAAGGTTATTCTTCGCCTCCCGCAAACTTGCGGCTGCGCCAATCTCTTCCTGCTGGATGGAATTTACGGCACTGCCCAACTGCTCTGTGAGTTGTTCCACATTGCTCAACTCCTCGTACCGCTCCTCGAGCTCCTCCTGCATTCCCTCTTCCAGCTTCGCCTGTTGTAACTCATTCAACAAAAACAGGTTGTAATCATATTCTTTTGAGGCCTGCGCCTGCTCCTCTTTTAGCTCCTGCAACTGCCTTTCTAAATCTTTCAGGTCGTGCAGCGCCTTGCGGTAAGACTTCAGTTTATCTTCATTTTTGGCAAGGGAATCAATGACCAGAAACTGGTATTCCCTGTCACCCAGGCTAAGCGTCTCATGTTGACTATGAATATCCAACAGCCGCTCCCCAAGGGCCTGTAGGGAAGAAAGGTTTACGGGGGTGTCATTAATGAAGGCCCGTGATTTACCCGAAGGCAGGATTTCCCTTCTTATAATGGTTTGCGCTTCATAATCGAGACCTTCGGCAGCAAAAAAGGCTTCAAGATCATAAGAAGCTATGCTAAAAGTTCCCTCGATCACGCATTTCTTCTGCTGGTCACGCATTGCGTTAAAGTCGGCTCTTTTCCCCAGCAAAAGAGAAAGAGCACCCAGCATGATCGATTTTCCGGCACCGGTTTCCCCGGTGATGATGGTGAAGCCTTTTTGAAGATGCATCTGAATGTCTTCAATAAGGGCGTAATTTTTTATAGAAAGTGTTGCTAACAAGAGGAGTAAAATTTTGATAAAGATAAAATCAATTTACAATTATCAACGATCAAATAGCATCAAAAAATGCATTTTCGATCCTTGTTAACTGCTCTTCGGAAATTGATTTAATAGCGGATGTTTCCCCACTTTTCAGAAAAAGTAGGCGCCATGTTATTGAGGGCGTCAACAATTTCTTTGATCTGCACAGACGGGCCGCCGCTAAAAATCTCCTCCACTTCGTCAGACTTTGCATCGAAGAATGTTCTTACGAGTAAGGAGTTGGGCCGGCGGTCGTTCATCTTTTCCAGATCCAGGATTGCGGTTGCCACGCCTTTTTTACCTTCTGCCGGTGACATATGCATGAGGTCAAGACCCTGCCGGTGGTAATCGTAAAGCGCTTTTCTATATCCGGCAAAGGAATTTGAAAGCAGGTCATTGTTCAGCCTGTAGCGGGATTTATTCCCGTCATTGACTGTCCAGCCCACGTTGCCACCCTGCTGTGCGGCATTCACGATCTGGTTTGCTTTTTCGTAATAGGCAGTACCGCCCTGTTCCTCGAAGGTATCGGCATCAAGCCCCAGGATCGTATACACGTAGAAACTCACTACAGAGATCAGGTTTGACTTAAATTCGGTTGGATTGTACTGCAAAGGCTCGTATTCTGTATACTGAAAACCGAACTGTTGATCATTAAAGTTGAATACAGGGCTTACCATAGTTGAACCAAAAACCGGGCGCGAAGACTGCACCTGGATAGTCCCAGAAAATGAATTGGAACTGTAATCATTTATGTTGATAAACATGCTGCAGTTGATGCGCTCCTGGGGTGCAAAGTTTTTATTGGTCCAGCGGGTCTGGTTAATGAATTCGGTGAGCGAATTCTGCAGTGTTTTAAATACCTGAGTGTTTGCCTGCCCGGTCTTTTCAGCATTGACCACTACCTGACAATTGAGTTCCTGGGCTTTTGTCGTGAGACACGTCAGGAAAAAAACTACAACAAGAACAGCTCTATTCATTTAGCAAGGCATTAATTTCTTCCAAAATATCTTCGGCAACCTCTCTTTTTGATTTGAGTCCGAAATCTTTCTTTTCGCCACTCTTAAAAAGGAGTTTTACCTTATTGGTCTCGGTTTGAAATCCTGCACCGGGATCCTGCAGCGAATTGAGAACAATCAAATCAAGATTCTTTCTTTCAAGTTTCCCCAGCGCATTTTCCTCTTCATTCTCTGTCTCCAAGGCAAATCCAACCAGCAGCTGCTTTTGCTTTTTACTTCCCATCCCCGCAAGAATATCAGGATTGCGCTCCAGCTCCAGCGTCAGCGATTCACTGGCTTTTTTGATCTTTTGATCGGCTACTGTTTTTGGCCGGTAATCTGAAACCGCTGCTGCCGCAATAGCTACATCCACATTTGGAAAATGCTCCATCACCGCATCATACATTTGACTTGCCGACTGTACCCGAATCAGTTTTATACCTGCATCGGGGTTTTCCAAATGCGTTGGTCCCGAAATGAGAATTACCTCTGCCCCTGCTCTTTTTGCTGCGGCTGCAAGTTCATAACCCATTTTTCCGCTGGAATGGTTTCCTATAAAACGCACGGGATCAATAGCTTCGTATGTTGGCCCTGCAGTAATGAGGATCTTTTTGTCGCGAAGCGGCAAAGCTTCAGCTATATGATCTTCAATAAATTGAACAATATCTTCTGGTTCGGCCATTCTGCCTTCACCGGTAAGGCCGCTCGCCAGTTCGCCTGAAGTAGGCGGAATAAAAATATTTCCGAAGGAAATAAGCGTGTCAATGCTGGTCCTGGTGGATGGATGCTTGTACATGTCAAGATCCATGGCCGGTGCGAAATAAACAGGACACTTGGCTGAAAGATAAGTAGCCAAAAGAAAATTGTCGCTGTTGCCGGTCGCCATTTTTGAGAGCGTATTGGCGGTGGCAGGTGCAATGAGCATCAAATCTGCCCACAGCCCGAGCTCTACGTGATTGTTCCAAAGGTTGTTCTCATCCTCTTCTCTTGTAAAGGATGAAAAAACCTCATTTTTGGAAAGTGTGGAAAGCGTCAGCGGAGTTACAAACTCTTTGGAGGCAGGTGTCATAACGACTTTAACCTGTGCTCCTGCCTTGATGAACAACCTGACGAGGAAAGCTGTTTTGTAAGCGGCAATACCGGCGGTAACGCCAAGAAGTATTTTTTTGCCGCTTAGAACAGACATATTATTTACTCGCTTTTAGTGTTGCGGTAGTAGATCTTATCTTCCAGCCATTCCTGCACTGCCAAAGCGTGAGGTTTAGGAAGTTTTTCGTAGAACTTGGATACCTCGATCTGCTCTTTGTTCTCAAAGATCTCATCAAGGCTGTCGTTGTAAGTTGCAAACTCATCAAGTTTCTCCAACAACTCTTTCTTAATTTCAGAATTGATTTGAGTAGCTCTTTTAGAGATGATCGAGATCGCCTCATAGATGTTGTGAGTAGGCGCATCAACCCGGTTCTTATCCAGAGTAACTGTGTTTACAGGCGCATCGTTCTTCTTTAAATCTATCATTGTTACTGCTTTATTATAAACTTTGTTCTTTTTGTTGAATATCTGTGTAAGCCGCTTCGGCTTCGGTAATAAATTCCCCTTCGGGATAATACCTTTTATAATCCTGGTAATAGGTGGAGGCATCTTTCAATCTCTCGGGCATCGCGTAAGCATAACTGTTGATCGCATAGCGGTATGCCGAATCAAACTTGTAAAAAAACGCCTTTTCTCTAAATGGAGAACCGGGATATTCTAAAATGAAATTATTGAAGGCTGTTATAGCTGCTTTGTAATTGGTAGTGTGATGATACTGTTTGGCGATCTCGTATGCCTTTTTCTCCAGCTTCACCCGCAGCTCTGTGACAAGCTCATTAGCCTCATCCATGTTTTCACCTTCAGGATAACGGTTGATGTACCCCTGAAGTTTGCTTATGCCCTGGTGAGTTTCGGTTTGATCAAGATAGTATGGAGGCGACAGGAAATAGTAGCTTTTCGCGCCTTTAAAAGCGGCTTCCTCGGCCTTTTCACTTTGAGGATAGCTCTCGCTGAAGCGCTCAAACTGGTAACCTGCCAAATAGTAATCCCCCAGCTCATAATAGGTGTCTGCATAGAGGAACATGAGCTTTTGCCCCTGTGGTTTTCCACGGAATTCCGGAACAATTTGCTCGAAAATCCTCAGGGCCTTCCTGAATTTTTTCTGTTCATTCCCTTCTCCCGCCTTCGCTTCGTCGTACAATTTCTCTGCAGTTGAAAACTTCAATCCTGTATCTTTCGATTTCAGGACCTTTTGATATTCGCTGCAGGAGGTTGCAAGCACCAGTATGCTTAATAAAAGGATTACTTTTCTCATTCTTGATTTTAACATCTGGCAAAAATACTCTTTTCTGCCTTATTATAAAAACTTTAGTTTCAGCAGGAATTTCGCGTTCCTGCTGGATTTTCTACCTCTCCCACCCCGTCCTACGGACACCCCTCCGAAGGAGGGGACGGTCAAAAATAGGGAAATTAGAAATTGTCGACAAAGCTATTGATCTTTTCGGTCAATCCCTGAGTGGACTTCACCAGCGGAAGCCTCAAAGTGTTTTTACAAACACCTCTTTTCTCCAGCAGCGCCTTAATGCCTACAGGATTCCCTTCAGCAAAAATAAGATCTATAGAAGGAGCCACTTTGTAGTGCAGTTCATAAGCCTCGTCTACTTTCCTGTCGAGCCCTAATTTTACCATTTTTGAAAACTCAGCCGGGAAGCCCTGCCCGATGACCGAAATCACTCCGTGGCCACCGGCAAGTACCATTGGCAAAGTGATCATATCGTCACCCGAGATCACCAGGAAATCTTTTGGCACCATGCTGATCAATTTCATTGCCTGCACCATATCGCCTGCAGCTTCTTTGATCCCGATGATGTTGTCAACCTCCTCTGCCAGCCTTTTCACGGTAGCCGGTAAAACGTTTGAACCTGTTCTCCCCGGAACATTATAAAGAATGATTGGTTTTGCTGAAGCTGCCGCAACAGCTTTATAATGCTGAAAAATGCCTTCCTGGGAAGGTTTGTTGTAATATGGAGAAACCGAAAGCACCGCGTCAAAATCCGAAAGATCTGTGTTCTTCAGCTCTTCTACCACCTTCGCGGTAGAATTCCCCCCGACTCCCAATACTAAAGGTAATCTTCCATTATTTTCAGCAACGATAATATCAATGACCTCCTTTTTTTCTTCGGAAGTAAGCGTCACGCTTTCACCGGTGGTTCCCAGCACCACCATGTAATCAATACCGTTATCTATCTGGAAGTTGACGAGTTTTTTCAGCGCCTCTTTATCTACAGAAAGATCTTCCTTGAAAGGAGTGACAAGCGCTACCCCGGTGCCAACAAATTTGTTCATACTGCTGTTTTTAAAATTTTCAAATATTTTTCAAGTTCTGCGGTGAACAGTTCGGGATCATTGGTGGAAATAAGGAGGTCAAAATCACATTTTTGACTGTTTTCCTGTCCCACTTTCAGCTTTGCCCGGGCAACAAAAACGGCAAAAGCCGCCAGTTTATTTTCTGAAGCCGCGAATGAAATGAGCAGATCGTAACTTCTGCTGAAGAATTCTTCTGCTTTGGCATTTTTGAGCCTTCCGTTCCAGCCGAGATCTTCAGCTGAAAGATAAGTGGTTCCAAAAATGTCATTTTCGAAGCCTTTTCTTCCGCAGACCAGGAAATACACGTTTTCTTCGGCTATTCCCAATTTTTCCCTGAGTTCCAAAAATGGCTTTTTTAAAGCCTCTTCTTCCGAATCAAGGATAATGCCCAACAACCTTTTGGAAGCTGAAATAGCTTGAGATCCTTCCGAAGAAAGCAGCCGTTTTTTGGCCATCCCTATCTTTGCGTCCAACATGTTCACGCGGCAAAATTAGGTATTAAAAAAACACAAAAAGAAGAGATAATGCGAGAATTTAAACGAGGTGTAACAACCTGAGCTTTTTTTCGCGGGTCACGAAGAAAAGAAATGCCAGTTTTAGTGCTGCAAACCTAATGAGCGAACCTACGATTTCAACGCTAAGGTCCCTAAAATAGAAGATTTCCATGTCCCTTAGCACATCGGCAAAAATGAACGAGAGCGCGAGGCAAATGAAAAAAACCGACTTACGGGAGAAGGAATTAAGATAATAAATTAGCGCCGTGACCGCAAAAATGAGGATATTGAGATAGTAGATCACGTACAGCAAAAATTCAAAAGAATCGCTTAGGTTGCGCTCTATTTCAAGAATGTGCAGCGAGAGCAAGTAAGTGTACACGGCAACGACCAGCACAAAATAGAGGGTTGTGAAGCGGCTGCCCCTCTCATACTCGGTGTTTTTTATCGCCTCCCTTACAAGGAAAATATAAGCTCCAAGCCAGAAGCCAAGGCTCACCTGGTCAAGATACCAGCTTCCCCCTGCAAATGCGAGAGCCGAACCCACGACGACGCAGCTCAAAAAAGCAAGAAAATTGTAATTCTTTAACGGCAACTCCTTGTGGTAGTATGCGATGAGTGGCAAAAAGAAGGCCATTTCCCCGGCTTTTCTAAGCCAGAAACTCTCGTAAAAAATACCGGTAAGATTGACCAGAATGGCGACAACCACACAAATGGCCAAAAACAACTTCTGCTTCATGTTCAGGAAATTATTGCAATATAGATATTTTGTCAATAAAAAGGTAAATCCTTGTTAATTTTAGTGTTTTTGGCACCATAGTTCACCTGATAATGTTATTAACCTTTAAAACCAGTGAATTTTTGAAGATCTTCTCCTGTAGATCACATGCTGCACCATGGCATAGTAAGCGAGCACATGGAAGAGCGGAAAAAATATATCCACACTAATATCCCCTATCACATATAATTTAAAGAACAGGGAAAGCTCCGATACCAGGAAACTTGCCGACGCCAGCATAAGCCACAGTGAGGCGTAGTGAGACTTCAAAAGATATTCTGTAAAGGTTAGGGCGAGCAGCAGGGTAAGCAACAGCAGGTAAATATAGGTAGGGATCACATATGAGGGAATCACCTGCGGCACAAGATCTCCAATGGTAAAGAAAAGGAATCCCAGGAAACCGTACATAATGATGAGCGAAATCCATTCTACCAGATAAACCTGCGTTCTTTTGAAGCCGGTGATAGCAAACAAATACAGGATGAGAATTCCTGCGCCAAAGGTCGCGAGAATGATTTGAGGATGCTCCTGGAAGCCGAACATCATGAAGATATCCCTGGCATAGAACAACAGCAGGGCAATGACCATTGCCAGGAACCATTTTTTTACCCGAAACCTGTAGTATAAAATCAGCATTGGGATCAACAGTGCGTTAGAAATAACTGTGATCAGCTTAAGATTGAAAAGCGATCCAATGAAAAAAGCCACTGCAATAAGCAGGAAGAGGAAAAATACCTTTTGACTTGGTCTCAACTTAGCCGATTAATAAATGTTATCTTCAAGAGGAATTATTTGTGAAAAGTAAAACAAATTTCCTTAGTGCCTGAAGAAGATGCAGGAAAAGAAGAAAAAAATGCATTTTCCGGAAGGCCTCCAGAGCAGCAGCAGTTTGCACAGAAAGTTTTACTTTTGCATAAATCTATCTTCTTTCCTTACATGCAAAAGAAATTTTTCATCCTGTTCCTGAGTTCATTTTTCCTTGATTTCCTGCAAGAATTCAGATGTTGTTGGTCTTTCCAGAATTGAAGGTGAAGAAATCAACATTTCAGACTCTATTGCGCCAAACGATTCTCTTGAAGCTTTTATTGAGCCATATAAAAAACATATTGATGAGGAAATGAATGCCGTTTTGTCCCATTCGGCTTATGATCTTCAGAAAACCGACGGCGAACTCAATACTGCCCTTGGTAACATGATGGCCGATGCCGTTATGGAATTTGCCAATCCCGTGTTCGAAAAACGAACCGGCCATTCCATCAACATTGTTCTGCTTAATTACGGCGGAATTCGTTCATCTGTCAAAAAAGGTGATATCACCACGCGTACTGCTTATCAACTCATGCCTTTTGAAAATGAGGTGATCGTTGCGAAACTGCCCGGGGAAAGTGTGAAGCAAATGGTAAGATATCTTATTGATGCCGGGGTTGCTCACCCGGTTGCCGGGATTGCCCTTGAAGTAGGCGATGATAACGCCCTGCGGCAGGTACTTGTTCAGGGTAAACCTCTTGATGAGGGACAGGATTACTTTGTTGCCACAAATGACTATCTATACCAGGGTGGAGACAACATGACTTTCTTTGCAGATGCGAAGGAAGTGACCTCTCTGGATTACAAAATTAGAAACCTGCTGATAGATTATTTCACTGCAAAAGACACCATAGCCCCGGTGAGGGATCAAAGATTTATACGAGTAAAATGAAAAGAAGAACATTTCTAAAGCGTTCTGTAGCCGCGGGAGCTTTGGCCGGATTTGGCGGAATGGGGTTAAGCTCCTTTTCTTCTGAAAAAGGGCAAAAACACATTACGATCCTGCACACTAACGATGTACACAGTCATATCGAGCCTTTCCCGGCAGATCATCCCGAATATCCGAATCAGGGTGGTGTGGCAAGAAGATATAATTTGATTTCCAATATTCGAAAAGAGAATCCAAACACCCTGTTGCTGGATGCAGGAGATATCTTTCAAGGCACGCCGTACTTCAATTTTTACGGCGGGGAACTGGAATTTAAATTGATGAGCAAATTGGGCTATGATGCAGCCACAATTGGAAACCACGATTTCGACAACGGCATCGACGGACTATACGCCCAGCTGCCTCACGCTGATTTTGATTTTTTGATCGCCAACTACGACTTTAGCAAAACGGTCATGGACGGTCATACCAGGCCTTACAAGGTCTATACAAAAGACGGCGTCAAAGTGGGCATTTTTGGAATTGGCATAGAACTTAACGGTCTTGTTCTGCCAAGGCTATACAAGGAGACGGTATATCTTGAGCCGGTGGAAATCGCGAGGGAAACGGTGAGAAAGCTAAAGGAGGAAGAGAAATGTGATCTTGTGATCTGCCTCTCTCACCTTGGATACCACTATAACAGCGAGAAGATCAGTGATCTCAAACTGGCGGGGCTTACCAAAGATATCGATCTAATCATTGGAGGCCACACCCACACCTTTTTGCCAAAACCGACCGTCACTCAAAACAGCGAGGGAAAAAATGTACTGGTCAACCAGGTGGGGTGGGCCGGCGTAAATCTTGGAAGAATAGATTTCTTCCTGGACCGCGACGGAGCCGCCGAAGGTCATGGCACTACCATAATTGTTTAAATTATTGCGTTTTATTCTGCTAATTCCAGTCTACAGTTTAGACAACCGGAAAAGGGCACGGACAAAAATAAACCCCTATCTTTCACAAGAAGCTTTCTGAGTGCATGATCTGCCTGCGCAAAGCTTCGGCAGACAAGCTGGGTTCCCTTCGAATTGGCTTCGCCTCCCTCAGGATAGGCTTCTCACCCTCTCTTCTTATTCCCAGGAAATTTTAAAAACAAAAAAAGCTCCTTGTTTTCACAAGAAGCTTTCTGGGTGGAAGACCGGGTTCGAACCGGCGACCTCTGGAACCACAATCCAGCGCTCTAACCAGCTGAGCTACAACCACCATTTTAATCGGATGCAAATGTAGTATAAATCCTTTCTTCTACAAAAGAAAAAATCTGCTTTTTTTACTTCAAATCAAACAAGGAATCCACCGCCACATGGCGGTTCACATTGAAACCTTCTGCATGCTCAACCCCAATTAACCTTCCTAAATCCCTGGCCCTGTAATTGATACTGTCCAGAAAATTACTGCTGGAAATAGGCGTCTCCGGTTCATCACTGTTCTCGTCGTAAAACTGGGAACGGTAAGCTTTTACCGATTCCATCTTTTTATCCATAAATCCGCTCACGTCCACCACCACATCAGGAGTCAAATTCTTCCATTGGATGTAATGAAAAACGTGTTTTGGACGCCATTCTGACTGCGTGTTTCCCTGGTAGATGGTTTCAATCTTCCGCAGTCCACTCAAAAAGCAGGAATCAGCGACAAGTTGTGCGCCTTTGCCATGATCAATATGCCTGTCTTCTATCGCATTGCACAACACCACCTCGGGCCTGTATTTTCTTATGATCTTGATGATCTCCAGTTGATGCGCTACATTGTTGACAAAGAAACCATCGCTAAACTCCAGGTTCTCCCTTACCTTTCACTCCCAGGATCTGGGCTGCTGCCTGTGCCTCTTTATCTCTAATCTCTGCACTTCCGCGTGTTCCCAATTCCCCGCGGGTAAGATCGAGAATTCCTACTTTCTTACCTCTCGAAATTTCTTTTGCAAGGGTGGCCGAACAACTAAGTTCCACGTCATCGGGGTGGGCACCAATAGCCAGTATATCTAATTTCATTCTGTTCTAAATGTTTTATATTCTAATATCCAGGCTGTCTCTTTTTGTCTCTTCAAGGGCCTGTTCAATATCTGCAATAAGATCTTCGGGTTCTTCAATGCCCACAGAAAATCTTAGTAAACCATCTGCGATCCCCTGCTCTGCCCTTTCTTCGGGCGTTAACAGCGCATGTGATGTTTTTGTAGGAGACAAGATTGTTGATTCCACACCGGCAAGGCTCATTGACGGCTTGATCAACTTCAGAAACTTTACAAAAACCGCAGGGTCCAGAGTTTTTAATTCAAAAGATAACATGCCTCCAAAGCCTTTCATTTGCCTCTTCGCAATGTCATGTCCGGGATGAGATTCAAGGCCGGGATAATAGACTTTGGCTACATTTTCATTGCCATCAAGGAACTCTGCCAGTCGCTGCGCATTTTCATTTTGTGCCTTTACTCTCAACCCCATCGTCTTAAGGCTTCTTTCCAATAGCCATACTGTATAATCGCTAAGGCTACCGCCAAAATTTTTTGCGAGTTGAAACACCTTATCAATATGTTCTTTTGAAGAGATCACGGTTCCCGCAAGAATATCGCTGTGCCCTCCCATATATTTTGTAGCCGAATGGATCACCATATCAATCCCAAAATCCAACGGATTCTGGTTCACAGGGGAAGCAAAGGTATTGTCGATCATGCTCACCAACCCATGCTTTTTCGCCAGGGCCGCAACAGCCTCAAGATCTGTCACCGTCAATAAGGGATTGGAAGGCGTCTCTATATAAATAACCTTTGTGTTATCCTTGATCTCTTTTTCAAAATCTTCGGAAGAAAGACCTTTTGTGAAGGAATATTCAATACCAAATTTCTCAAACTCTTCCACTACCAGATTACTGGTGCCTCCATAAAGGGTTTTTTGAAAGACCACGTGATCTCCCTTGTGCAAAAATGCCAGCAGCGCCGTACTTACTGCAGCCATCCCACTGCCAAAGATCAATGCAGCTTCCCCGTGTTCCAGGGCAGCCATCTTCCTCGACAATGCTTCCTGGTTCGGCGTATTGAAATATCGTGGATAGCGCTTTACGTCAACATCTTCGTAAGCGTAAGAAGTGGACATGTACAACGGCGAAACCGCGCCGTTGAACTGCTTATCTTCCAGCTCGCCGGCGTGCGCACAAAGCGTATTTATTCCCTGTGGTTTTTTGGTCATGATAAAAAGGATTAAAGTTCGACTAAGGTAAAAAAGAATAAATAAAAGCTACTCAAAAATGAGATTTTACTGAAGCTTTCCCGTCGGCCTCATTAGCTTTTCCTGCCACTTTTTTATCTTTACAACTATGAAAATACTTTTCAAGAATATAAAGCAGCTCTTACAGGTTCGTGAACCGGGAGTAAAACTCCTGAAGGGCAGCGAAATGCAAGAATTACCACTCATCAACGAGGCCTGGTTGCTGGTTGAAGACGGAAAGATTGCGGACTTCGGAAAAATGGAAAATTTGCCCTCCTTTGAGGTTTCAGAAACTATTGATGCCTCCGGAAAGATGCTTTTCCCCGGCTGGATCGATTCCCACACCCATCTCGTTTATGCCGGAAACCGGGAGCAGGAATTTGTAGACCGCATTAAAGGTCTTACCTATGAAGAAATAGCCAACAAGGGCGGCGGAATTCTAAATTCGGCTAAAAAACTACAGGAAACTTCTGAAGAAGAGCTTTACCTGCAAACGGCAAAGCGACTTGAGGAGGTGATGAAAATGGGCACCACGGCCATCGAGATCAAATCTGGCTACGGCCTCACTACAGAAGCTGAGCTAAAGATGCTTCGGGTGATCAAGAAGCTGAAAGAAAATTACGAGCTGCCGGTAAAAGCCACTTTTTTAGGCGCACATGCAGTTCCGAAGGAATTTAAAGAAAATAAACAGGCTTACCTTGACCTGCTCGTTGACGAGATGATGCCTAAAATTGCAGAAGAAAAGCTGGCAGATTACGTGGACATCTTTTGTGAAAAAGGCTATTTCACGGTAGAAGACACACATAAAGTTCTTGCAGCAGGAAAAAAATACGGACTCATTCCGAAGATACACGTCAACCAGTTCAATTCCATCGGCGGTATACAGGCCGGCGTGGAACACGAGGCGCTGTCTGTAGACCATCTTGAGGTAATGGAAGATGCAGACCTCGAAAGCCTTAAAGGCAGCAGCACCATGCCGGTCGCGCTTCCCTCCTGCTCTCTATTCCTGAGCATTCCTTACGCCCCGGCAAGAAGAATGATAGATGAAGGGCTGCCTGTCGCTCTGGCTACAGATTATAACCCGGGCAGCACTCCCAGCGGAAACATGAACCTCGTCGTTTCCCTCGCCTGCATCAAAATGCGCATGACTCCCGAAGAGGCTATCAATGCAGCCACGGTTAATGCGGCATACGCAATGGGATTAAGCGAAACCCACGGCAGCATCACCAAAGGCAAAGCTGCAAATTTTATTCTTACAGAAGCCGTTCCCTCCTACGGATTCCTACCTTATTCTTTCGGCGCCAATCATATTGATTCGGTGTTTATCAACGGAAAAAAAGTCTCATGAAAATCTTAAAAAGCTATGACCGAAAGGAAATCCTGAAGTACGTCTCGACCAGGCCCGGAGAGACCAAACTGGGAGAAAAGATCGGCCTGATCTCAGGGCTGGAAGAACTCGAAACAACTTCGGCTGAATTTGTCATTTTTGGAGTCCCTGAAGATATCGGCGTCCGGGCGAATTACGGGAAAGCAGGAACTTCGGGAGCATGGGAAGCTTTTTTGAAGGCCTTTTTGAACGTACAGGTCAACCGCTTCAGCAATCCCGACAATGTGCTGCTTCTGGGAGAGATAGCTGTTTCCGAAGAAATGCGAAAAGCGGCGCATGTTGATATGACCGATCCTCATTATGTGGAAAAGCTGGGTGACCAGGTCGAAAAGGTCGATGAGAAAGTCAGCGAAGTGGTAAAATCAATCCTTCAGGCGGGAAAAACTCCCATAATCGTTGGCGGCGGGCACAATAATGCCTTCGGAAATATCAAGGGTGCTTTTGAAGCCTTTGAAAAACCTGTGAATGTTCTTAATATTGATGCTCATACAGACCTGCGGAAAACCGATTACCGCCACAGCGGCAACGGGTTTAGCTACGCTCTCAAAAATGGCTTTTTGAAGAAGTATTTCGTATACGGACTTCATGAAAATTATACTCCTGAATACATTTTTGAGGAAATAGAAAAATCAGGAGACCTGAATTTTATGCTTTTTGAAGACCTAAAGGCAGATCAAATTTTGCCATTTTTGGAACCTCTGGATTTCGTGAAGCAGGAAAAATTCGGTCTCGAATTGGATTGCGATGCCATTGCAAATTTCCCCAGCAGTGCGGTTTCGCCTACCGGTTTCTCTCTAGAGAATGCAAGACATTTATTAAAGCAGGCGGCAAAAGAGAAAAATTGTGTTTATCTTCATGTTTGTGAAGCCGCAGAAAACGGGCATTTTCCAACCGGAAAAGCCCTTAGCTACTTGATAACCGATTTTATAAAAAGTAAAACAACATGAACGAAAGTTTTGCCTGGATCATAGAACCTGTTGCAAAGGGAGTAGAACTTGCAGGAGTCTCTACCATAGTAATTGGAGCCGTTTTAGCTTTGGGGCGTTACATTTTTAATTTTCAAAATGGCGAACGCAGCTACTCGACCCTTAGACATGATCTTGGAAAAGCTATCCTCCTGGGCCTGGAATTCCTGGTAGCAGGTGATATTATTGCCACGGTGACCGTAGATCCCACGATGACCCAGGTCTTGATCCTGGGTTTGATTGTGATCATAAGAACCTTCCTAAGCTTCTCTCTGGAAGTAGAGCTGGAGGGACAATGGCCATGGCAGAAAAAACGAAAAAAGAATGACAATAATTCCTTTTGAACCTAAATATGCAGCCGCTTTTAAAGAACTGAACATTGAGTGGCTGGAACATTTTTTTTGGGTAGAACCCCATGATGAAGAAGTACTAAGCTACCCTGAAAAGTTTATCATCGCCCCCGGCGGAAAGATCTTTTTAGTAAAAGATGCCGGGGAAGTAGTAGCCACTGTAGCCTTGATGAAGATGGAAGAAGGGGTTTACGAGCTCACTAAAATGGCTGTAGCGTCTAAAATGCGCGGGAAAAAGATCGGCCAAAAACTGATGGCGCACACTCTGGAATTCGCACGCAACCAGAGCTGGGACAAATTGATCATCTATTCCAACACCAAACTGGAGAACGCGATCTTTATCTACAGGAAATTCGGATTTAAAGAAATTCCTCTTGAGAGCAACCTGCCTTATGACAGGGCCGACATAAAAATGGAACTTCCACTTTCTTAAAAAACTGCTAAATCTGTCGCAAAAATGTGCTTTTTAAGTAGCTTTATTCCTTAAACATGGTGGATATGAGAAATCTATTAAGAATTGTTATTTGTAGCCTTCTGGTAGTAAGTTGTAAAGACGAACCTAAAGAAGACAAAGTCGCACAGGAGGAAAAAAAGGCTGCCGTGGAAGTAGAGGCCGAAACTCCTGAAATGTCGGGAATAAACATTGATCCTGTTTCCCATGCGACTGCAGTGATCACCTGGGATGATACTACTATTTATCTCGATCCGGTTGGAGGCGCAACAGCTTTTGAAGGCAAGAAAGATCCCGATCTTGTTCTCATAACAGATATTCACCAGGATCACCTTGATGTGAATACGCTCAAGGCACTTCACCTGCAAGGAATTAAAATTGTTGTACCAAAGGCTGTCAAAGAAGAGTTGCCCGATTCTTTATCTCAACAACTTGAGGTAATGAACAATGGAGATACTAAAGATCTTCTGGGATTTTCGATAAAGGCGATCCCTATGTACAACCTGAGGGAAGAAGCAAAAGAATTTCACCCTAAAGGCCGCGGAAACGGCTACCTCATCGAAAAAGAAGGTAAACGTCTCTACATCGCCGGTGATACCGAAGATATTCCCGAAATGAGGAATCTTAAAAATATTGACGTCGCCCTTATCCCTATGAACCTGCCTTACACTATGCCTGTCATGGCTGCAGCAGATGCAGTAATAGCTTTTGCACCAAAAAAGGTGTATCCATATCACTATCGCGGGCAAAATGGAAAAGCCGATGTTGAAAAATTCAAACAGCTAGTCAACGATGCCAACAAAGATATTGAGGTGGTGCTGGCAGAATGGTATCCAAATGAAACTGAATAACAAACATAAAAAAACCCCGCTGCAGCGGGGCTTTTAATTTACTATCGCACCAGTTTCTTGTATTTGATTCTCTTTGGAGTGACGTCTCCAAGACGTTTCTTCTTGTTCTCCTCATATTCAGAGAAACTTCCTTCAAAAAAGTAGACTTCAGAGTTGCCTTCAAAAGCCAGAATGTGCGTACACACCCTATCCATGAACCATCGGTCGTGAGAAATAATTACGGCACAACCCGCGAAATTTTCAAGTCCTTCCTCCAAAGCTCGAAGTGTGTTCACGTCAAGGTCGTTGGTTGGCTCATCCAGCAGCAGCACGTTTCCTTCTTCCTTTAAGGTCATGGCAAGGTGCAGGCGGTTTCTTTCTCCACCTGAAAGCATGCTTACCTTTTTGTTCTGCTCACTTCCGCTGAAGTTAAATCGGCTTAAATAAGCTCTCGAGTTCACCTGGCGACCACCCATCATGATAAGCTCCTGTTCATCGCTAAAGTTCTGCCAGATGGTTTTGTTTTGATCAATGTTTGAATGCGCCTGATCCACATAAGCGATCTTGGCGGTATCTCCCACTTCAAAAGTTCCTTTATCGGGCTGCTCTTCGCCCATGATCATTTTAAAAATTGTGGTTTTACCCGCACCGTTCGGCCCAATAATTCCAACAATTCCCGCCTGCGGCAGCTTAAAATTCAGGTCTTCGTAAAGCAGTTTGTCACCAAAAGCCTTGCTCACATGTTGCGCCTCAATCACGTTCGTACCCAGCCTTGGACCGTTGGGAATATAGATCTCCAACTGTTCATCCATTTTCTTCTGGTCCTGGCTGAGCAATTTATCGTAATTGTTCAAACGTGCTTTCTGCTTGGCCTGTCTCCCCTTAGGTGCCATTCTAGACCATTCCAACTCGCGCTCAAGGGTCTTTTGGCGTTTGCTCGCCTGCTTTTGTTCCTGTGCAAGACGTTTCGCCTTTTGATCCAGCCATGAAGAGTAGTTCCCTTTCCACGGGATGCCTTCTCCCCTGTCCAATTCCAGGATCCAGCCAGCCACATTATCCAGGAAGTAACGGTCGTGGGTAACAGCAATTACAGTTCCTTTATACTGCTGCAGGTGGTGCTCCAGCCAAAGTACAGATTCGGCATCCAGGTGGTTAGTTGGCTCATCGAGAAGCAATACATCCGGCTCCTGCAGTAAAAGTCTGCACAAAGCAACACGACGTTTTTCCCCTCCCGAGAGCACTCCAATTTTCTTATCTGAATCTGGGGTGCGCAATGCATCCATCGCGATCTCCAGTTTCGTATCCAGTTCCCAGGCGTTGCTCGCGTCGATCTTGTCCTGCAGCTCGGCCTGTTTATCCATAAGCTTCTGCATCTTATCCGGATCTTCATACACCTCGGGCAAACCAAACATGTCGTTGATCTTATTGTACTCATCAAGAATAGCTACAGTTTCTGCAGCCCCTTCTTTCACTACTTCCAAAACGGTTTTATCATCATCAAGTTTTGGTTCCTGCTCAAGATATCCCACAGAATATCCTGGCGCGAACACAACATCCCCCTGGTAATTCTTTTCTTCCCCGGCTATAATGCGCAGCAAGGTAGATTTTCCCGAACCATTCAACCCCAGGATCCCAATCTTTGCCCCGTAGAAAAAGCTCAGGTAAATGTTCTTTAGTACCGGAGTATTCGCTCCCTGGTAGCTCTTAGTGAGCCCGGACATCGAAAAGATCACTTTTTTATCATCTGCCATAAATATTGTTTTAGCGTTTTCTTCTGAAGTCAATGTAACCAATCTTCAGCTTGAAAAAATTTGTATTGCAAATATCACAAATTCTGAAGCTTTTTCAGCTTTGCAAGACCGAATTTTCAGGAATGCAGATCCAGCAGCCGTAGAATAAGGAGCAGTTGTCCCGTGTGATAGCTATTATGCTCGAGCACCAGCAAAGCTTCTCTAAAAAGGCTGTGCCTCTCTTCTGAAGGAACAGGAGTGGTTAACTCTGAAGTATTCAATAATTCCTCTAAAGCGCGACGGTCTTCAAAAAAGGACTTTTTTAGTGCCTTCCATTCCTCTTCGTCCTTTGGAGCCGACTGTTGAGGCCAATATCCTTCGGGCCAATTTGCAGCTTTGTAATCCTTCCGAAGACAATAATCCAGAATGTCTTTTTGGGTAAACCGCATGTGGCTGAAAATTTCAAAAAAGGAGTACGGCAAATTGTTTGGCCTTTCTCCCAGCTTATTAAAATCCATCTTCTCCAGAATTTCTTCGACAGGCATAAAGGCGTTTCCACCCTTGAGATGCCTTATCAAAGTTTCCTTTAAGTCATTTTTAGCTGCCATAGTTTCCATTTAAGGTTCCCTTAAAAATACCCAATTATAGGGATTGTGCCGACATGTATTAGCATCTACTTTTATTCCTTCGGAAAAATTAAAACTTCAATCATTTAAACCTCAATTATGAAAAAACTGAACCACCTTCATTTCTGTCTTTTTTTTGCCCTTTTCACCTTCACTTCATACACTTTTGCACAGGCGACCGACAGCGAAGCCGGGCGGGATTATAAGGTGAGACCAATTCGGGTTGGAGTAAAACTGGGCTTTCCGAATTTTGTTGGTGGAAACCTCGAATATGTCACTCCGTTGCTTAATGACAGGCTATCTGTTAGCCTGGATTATTCAACTATAAAATCTGACTGGTTTCTCTCCGAAGAAGAAAAAGAAGATTCCAATCTTGATTTGACCTATCTGGAGGCCGGAATAAATTACTATTTTTTTAAGGCAGGTAAAGGATTGTATGGCGGTCTTGGATACAACAACTTGAAATTGGATGGCGAGGTTGCAGTCTCGAAAGAAGGCGTGGACGGCACGGGAAATATCAATTACACCCACGGCTCTATTGACATTAAATTAGGTGCAAAAATAGGCGGCCTGTTCTACCTACGCCCGGAAGTTGGATATTCATTTTCTTCCCTTCCCAAGACCATTGAATACACGGCGGAGTATGAAGACGGCACCACCGAAACTGAGATCTATGACCTGGTAGATGAATTAGCTGTACCGGAAATATTTTTTAAGGGATTCATGGCCAATATAGGTATAGGTTTTGCCTTTTAAAAGGGAGAAAAAATTGCCTTTTTTGGAATCTCTTCTTTCAAAAGGGAAGAAAATCACAAAGGGTTGAGCCGTAAAAGCTCAACCCTTCATTAGTGAACGGCCTTAAACTCTTCCTTTAAGCGCATTAAAAGCCCAGGACATTACAAAGAATCCAATTCCCACTGTAGAGAATCCTATCGCATATTCCCTGTATTTTAGAACCCCCAGCAAAACAAGGGCGATTCCTATCAAGAGCATACAAAATGAAGCCCAGGCGCATATTCCATTTTTATTCATTCCCATTTTGATCAATTTGAGTTCTTATAAGGTACCTAAAAATCTAAAAAGAAGAAAGTATTAAATTTCCAGGCCGCAAAAATACACAACTGCTCTCATGAGATTCCTTACCAAGATCAGGTTTTTTATAAGTTTTTGAAAGATCATAATTCTTTGGTTTTTGTATTTTAGCAACCATTCAGAAATAAGAGGCTTTAAAAACACCTTTTTTGAAGCTGTTTCAGAACAACCGTAGAATAAAATCAATGGATATCCAATTTAACAAAAACGAAGACTACAATAAACTCCTTGTTTCAGATCTCAAGAAAAGACTGAAAAAGATCCACCTTGGCGGAGGCGAAAAAAAGATCGCTAAACAGCATTCCAAAGGCAAAATGACTGCCCGTGAAAGAATTGATTATCTTCTTGACGATCCTAAAAAGGCCATTGAAATTGGCACTTTTGCAGGAGATGGCATGTACGAGGAACACGGCGGCTGTCCCAGCGGAGGTGTAGTGGTGAAAATTGGGAAAGTTTCAGGCAAACAATGTATAGTAGTTGCCAACGACGCCACGGTCAAAGCCGGCGCGTGGTTTCCCATTACCGCGAAAAAGAACCTGCGGGCCCAGGAGATCTCTATAGAAAATAAGTTACCTATTATTTACCTCGTGGATTCGGCGGGCGTTTACCTGCCCATGCAGGACGAAATTTTTCCCGATAAGGAGCACTTCGGAAGGGTTTTTCGCAACAATGCGATCATGAGCAGCATGGGCATCACACAGATCTCGGCCGTGATGGGGAGCTGCGTCGCGGGTGGAGCTTATTTGCCCATTATGAGCGATGAAGCTCTTATTGTTGATAAAACCGGCAGCATCTTTCTCGCCGGAAGTTACCTTGTAAAAGCGGCTATTGGGGAATCTATCGATAACGAAACTCTGGGAGGCGCTACTACCCACTCTGAAATTTCAGGAGTTACAGATTATAAAGCAAAAGACGACAAGGATGCCCTGGAAACCATCCGCGGACTCATGGACAAGATCGGGGATTTTGACAAAGCAGGGTTCAATAGAAAAGATCCCAAAAAACCGGCTAAAGATCCGCAGGAGATCTACGGAATCCTTCCGAAGCAGCGAAATGAGCAGTATGACATGCATGAGATCATCGCGCGTATTGTAGATGATTCTGAATTCCAGGAGTACAAGGAAGGTTACGGCCAGACCATTATTACCGCCTACGCCCGGATTGACGGTTGGGCTGTGGGAATAGTTGCTAACCAGCGCAAGATCGTCAAGACCAAAAAGAAAGAAATGCAATTTGGTGGCGTGATCTATTCAGATTCTGCTGACAAAGCTACCCGCTTCATCGCGAACTGTAACCAGAAAAAAATTCCTTTAGTGTTTTTGCAGGATGTTACCGGTTTTATGGTAGGAAGCAAGAGCGAGCACGGCGGCATTATTAAAGATGGCGCAAAAATGGTAAATGCGGTGAGTAATTCTGTAGTGCCCAAATTCACGGTGATCATTGGTAACTCCTATGGTGCCGGTAATTACGCCATGTGCGGCAAAGCATACGACCCAAGGCTTATCTTTGCCTGGCCGAGTGCAGAACTTGCAGTAATGGGTGGTACACAGGCCGCAAAAGTTCTGGCCCAAATCGAAACTGCTTCCATGGAGAAGAAGGGTGAAAAAGTTGACGCCGAAAAAGAAAAAGAGGTATTTGAGCAGATCAAGGCGCGTTATGATAAGCAAACTTCTGCCTATTACGCCGCTGCACACTTATGGACAGATGCCGTTATTGACCCTCTCGACACCAGGAAATGGATCTCAACCGGCATTGAAGCCGCCAATCACGCTCCAATTGAGAAAGACTTTAATCTGGGTGTGATCCAGACCTAATCAAGAAATAGTTCCAAAAATGCGAATTTTCAAGCCCCTTCTTTTTTTAGCCTTTTTGAGCCTTCAGTTTTCACAGGCCCAGGTTTTAAGTGACAAACATGAATTCACACTGGCAGATACCTTGCGGGGATCACTTAGGCCGGAAAGGAATTTTGATGTTCTCAAATATCACCTTAATGTGAGGGTGAATCCCGAAGAAAAATTTATTTCGGGATATAACACCATCACTTTTAAAGCCGAAGCAGCACTTCCCGTGATGCAGGTGGACCTGTTCGCTAACATGAAGGTTGATTCCATTCTGCATAAAGGCCAAAAATTAGAGTACAGCAGGAAATTCAATGCGTGTTTTTGTAAAAATGGAACCTGCAGTCACAGAAAATTCTGTTGATTCCCTACAATTCTATTATTCCGGAAATCCTGTGGTAGCCGAAAATGCACCCTGGGATGGAGGTTTTGTTTACGAACAGGACGAAGAGGGAAATCCATGGATTGGCGTTGCAGTACAGGGAACGGGTGCAAGTTTATGGTACCCTAACAAAGATCATCAAAGCGATGAACCTGAAGAAGTGCTCATTGAAGTCGCCGTACCCAACGATCTTATGGATGTTTCCAACGGCAGGTTTCTAGGAAAAGAAGATCTTGGCGATGGCTACACTCAGTGGAACTGGAAGGTGAACAGCCCTATCAATAACTATGATGTGATCCTGAATATTGGGAACTACGTTCACTTTCAGCGATAAATTCAGGGATCTGGATCTGGATTATTATGTGCTCCCGTACAACCTGGAAAAAGCAAAAGAACAATTTGCCGAAGTCAAGGACATGATGGCCTGTTTCTACGAAAAATTTGGAGCTTATCCTTTTGAGGAAGACGGCTATAAACTTATCGACACTCCGTACCTTGGGATGGAACATCAAAGCGCCGTCGCCTATGGAAATCATTACAGAAAAGGCTACCTGGGCCGCGACCTTAGCGGCACGGGCATTGGTCTAAAATGGGATTTTATCATCATCCACGAGTCGGGGCATGAGTGGTTTGGGAATTCGATCACGGCCTCAGACATTGCCGATATGTGGATTCACGAAGGATTTACCACTTACTCAGAAGCCGTTTATATTGAATGCCGCTGGGGTAAGGAAGAAGCGTTGGAATACCTGAAGGGAATACGTAAGAACGTGGGAAATAAAGCTACTTTGATCGGGCAGTACGGCGTGAATAATGAAGGTTCGGGAGATATGTACTACAAAGGTGCAAACCTGCTCAATACCATCCGCAGTATTTATGATGATGATGAGTTGTGGTGGAAAACCCTCAAGGATTACGCCCTCACCTACAGGCATAAGATCATTTCCACAAAGGAAACAGAAGCCTTTTTTGACAAAGCCACTCCGGTTGACCTAAAACCGGTCTTTGACCAGTACCTGCGCCATACAGCTCTGCCCGAACTGCAACTAAAGGCTAAAGGCAAAAGATTGTTTTTCCGTTGGCAGGCAGATGTCCCCAACTTCAATATGCCCGTTGATGTTCTTGTGAATGGACAGGAAATGAGGATCTTCCCCACCACCGAATGGCAAAAATTTCCGAAGAAAAAAGTAAAACCTGAAGAGGTAGAAATTATGGAAAAGGAGTTCTACATCGACGTACAGAAAGTGGCTCAAAAATAGCTTTTTTGACAGCTATTCCATACGGCTCTTAAGAGTGTTCGCCCGGTGGATCTTCCCATTAGGTGTTTCCTCAAATTTCTCTACGAAGTAGATCTTTTTAGGCAGCTCGTACTTGCCTAATTGATGAAAATTTTTGATCTCCCGCTCAAGGTTTTGAAGCGCTGTTTCAGAGAACTCGCTCTCCACCATAAGCACCAGCTTTTCACCCAAAGCGGGATCTGGCAGGGAGGTCACAAAAAACCGATGTGCAATAATGGGCGCCAGTTTGGCTTCGATCTCTTCGGGATGGAGTTTGACCCCGCCGGAGTTGATGACATTATCGTACCTGCCTTTCCAGATAAACTGTTTTTCTGAGACAAGCTCTACCACATCGTTTGTAACCAGAAGCTCTTCTGAAAGCTGTGGCGCATCAATGACTAGACAATCCCGGTCGTCTGTAGAAATATTCACTCCCGGTAACACGGTAAATGGCACCGGCTCCTGCTTTTTCTTCTTGGGGTTGACGCGACGTGCAGCAATATGCGAAACAGTCTCGGTCATACCATAGGTCTCATAGACCTCGGTGCTGATTCCCTGCACCAGCTCCCTCAGGTTCGTAGAAACAGCCCCGCCGCCTACGATGAGCTTCCTTAAAAGATGCAACCTGCTTAAAGAATTGTCCAGTTGAAAAGGCGTCATGGCACAAAAGTCATAGATCTTGAATACCTGATCCAGCGGATTCGCCTTTGGCGGCACAAGATCAAGCTGCCAGCCCAGCACCATTGCCCTCACCAACATCATTTTTCCGGCAATATAATTAACGGGTAAACAGTGCAGCGCTGTTGTTCTTGCAGGCAGGTCAAAAAAGCGCCCCGTAGCTTTGGCACTGTTGACCATGAACTGCTTTTTAATTCTTACTTTTTTTGGAGGCCCTGTAGATCCCGAGGTTTTCACCTCAACATAATCCTTATCGTTGAGCCAGTCCAGCAAAAAATTCCCTGCCTGTCCCTCGTAGGGCTCTCCCTCCTTGATCAGGTTGTAAGCCACAGCCGCAAGATCCTCATTGGAATAGTACAACTTGTTTAACCTGAATTCTGGATGCGTTTCGGGTAAAGCGAAGACATTTTGCATAACATTAGTTAAAGTTTAACTGTCAAGAACTAAAGTTAACAAATACGGGAGATAAATTAAATTTCTTCAGAAACATTTAAGGTTTCCGGCGGCTCTACTTTCCCAAAAAGTTTTCCCCGCCAGTCTTTCCAGCGATATGTTTTTGCCATAATAAAGAGGAACAGAGGATACACGATCAACACCGGAACGACGATTTGCATGCCGCCCTCGGGTTCAGAAACGTCTTTGAGAATAGAATTAGTTTGGAACGCAGTCCAATCGGCAGTTACCAACATGGCTCCTACCAGGTTATTGCCTGCATGGAAGCCAAGGGCAAGTTCCATCCCTTCATCCATCAGCGTCATGATCCCCAGCAATAGTCCTGTTCCAATATAGTAAACCATAATTGTGTAACCCAGTTTGTCAACCTCTGGGTTCCAAAGGTGCAAACTTCCAAAAACAATAGAAGTGATGGCAAGCGGAAACCAGCGGTTGCGGGAAAGGACGCCAAGTCCTTGCATCAAATAGCCCCTAAAGAGATACTCTTCGAAGCTGGTTTGCAGCGGCACCATAACAATAGCAATGACAGCCATGATAAGAAAGGGAACTACTTTAAAATTCCAGATAAAATCCTCGGGTCTCAGGTTATAATCTATAAGGGTGCTTACAATGGTAAAAATCGCAACTAACCCAAACCCAAAGAAAAACCTGCCCCAATCCATCTTTTTCCTGGTTGTTGTAGCTTCAATGATCTTTTGCTGGTGCAGTAGCCTTATGACCAGAAAAATAGCCGCCAACCCTACCGCAAAAGAAAGTAATAGCAAGAAAAATGAAAGGTTTGATTCGAGCACCCTCATCATTTCGGCCTCTGTCATGTTTAGGATGTCGGGGCCGCCCTTCAGCAAAATCGCAGCCGTAAAAGGCAATTGTCCTATCACTGTTCCTGCAATGATGACCAGAATGCCTATGGCATAACGCCACCATTCGTGTTTGGCTTTAAAAGCCTGTTGTATATAGTTCATAAGATGAAATTTCCATTCCTGTTGAGGCCTGTACCACAATTGCCCTTTTTCAACCTCCAGCGGCGATTCAATATTGTTGGTATACAAACTGCCGGTCCCGAGGCCTTGCGGCATTAAATTTTCTTTGGTAAAAGTGTATTGTGCAATAGCGTTTAGCCCCACATTGCTCTCGAGGGCACTGGTGATCCACCAGCCGGTATTTTGTTCTTCTGCAAGCTTGATCCATTCATTGGTCCCGCGAAAACCACCAATTAAGCTGGGCTTAAAGATCAGGTATTGAGGCTTGATCATTTGTAGCAATTCCCGCTTTTTCGTTACAGTAGTCACACCAATTAGTTCTTCGTCAAGCGCAATAGGCAAAGGTGTTTTTTCACAAAGCCCTGCCATTAGTTCAACCTGTCCTTGCTTTACCGGTTGTTCAATGCTGTGCAGCTCCAGCTCACTTAATCTTTTGAGCTTCTCCAGTGCTTCGGAAGCTGAAAAAGCACCGTTAGCGTCGACTCGTATTTCTATTTCTTCGGAAGAAAATTCCTTTCTAATGTTCCTGAGCAAACCTACTTCAGTTTCAAAATCAATAGCTCCTATTTTCAGCTTGATACAACTGAAGCCTTGCTCGATCTTCTGAACGATCTGTTCTTTCATAAAAGCCTCTTCCCCCATCCAAACCAGCCCGTTTATAGGAATGGCTTTTTTTCCGCGGGTAAATTCCGAAGGAAAAAGAAGAAACGGCGATTCCGCTTCTAAAGAGCGAAAAGCCATTTCCACTCCGAACTGAATGCTGGGAAATTCCCGAAGCTCCTCCCATAGCCGCTCAGGGCCAAGATCAATATTCTCACAGGTCCACTTAAGTTTTTCCTCATAGTCGGGGCGGTCATCAAAGCTGAGCGAACGTAAAATTCCGCATTCTCCAATTCCTGTTTTTCCGTCTTTTTCAAGAATCAGGAACCAGGTCTCCTTTTCGGTAAGTACACCTCTTGAGGTACCGCTGGGACGTTTAAATTCTAAGACATGTCGTTGATAAGATGCCTGCATCAATAGAAATTAAGTGTTAAAAAAGGCATTTTTAAAGCTCTATACTTTCGCCCACTTTCAGAAGCATAAGATCTTTTCCCTTTTCATAGAATTTGCGCTTTGCCTCCTCATGATCAATCTCTATAAAACCGAACGTATCATAGTGGCAACCCAGAATTTTATCGCACTCCACAAAATCACTTGCAATGATCGCATCATCAACACCCATTGTAAAATTGTCCCCTATAGGCAAAATGGCCAGGTCAAGTTTGGTGCGCATCGGGATGAGTTTCATATCCATACTTAAGGCGGTATCTCCGGCAATATAGATGTTCTTGTGCTCGCCTTCAATGACGAAACCGCCGGGTTGGCCTCCAAAACTTCCGTCGGCGAAAGAGCTGGTATGGATGGCGTTTACATACTTTAGATTTCCGAAGTCAAAGCTCCAGTTTCCGCCGTGATTCATAGGATGTACCTCCAGGCCTTTCTTCTCATAGTGGGTTGTGATCTCAAAATTACTCACGATCGTTGCACCGGTGCGTTTAGCAATTCTTTCAGCATCCAGCGTATGGTCCTGGTGCGCATGGGTAAGCAGGATGTAATCTGCTTTTAAAGCATCGACATCCACTTTATCTTTTACCTTATCGTTTCCGGTTATAAAAGGGTCAACCAGGAGATGAATTCCTTTGACCTCGATAGAAATTGTGCTGTGTCCGTAATAGGTAATTTTCATGATCTTGCTTTTTCACCAAATTACAAAAAAACCGCCTTTGTTAAAACTAAAGCTGCAGCTTTTACAGCACCTGCCCAAGGCTAAAAAGCAGGGCCAACAAGAATGTGCTGAGGGCAAGTTTTTTAAGTTCGGGGTCGAGTTGTTCGGGAAAACGGTTTTCCATTACCCTCTTTAAATGCGTTAAAAGCGGAATGAATGCGAGCAGGTACAGCAGGTCATCCAGTCCGTCAAAAGTAAGTGCCGAATAAAGAATAACAGTGGCAAAGGCTGCTAGCAGGAGAAAATAATGATATTTTTTAGCATTTTGGGCACCCATTTTCACAGCCAGCGTATGCTTTCCGGCTCTTTCATCGGCAATCCTGTCCCTCATATTGTTGAGGTTCAAAACTCCGGCACTCAAGAAGCCTATGGTAAATGCCGGCAGCAAAACTTCCCAGTCCCAGTTAAGGGCATATAAAAAGTAACAGCCATAGACGCCCACCACTCCAAAGAACAGGAAAACGAATATATCACCCATTCCGCGATAACCGTAAGCCGAGTCACCAACCGTATATTTTATGGCTGCAGCAATAGCCGCCAATCCCAGGATTAGGAAAAAGATCGTGTAAAATGTGCTTTTTGAACCAAAGGCCACAAAGATTAAGGCCAAAGCAAACAAGAAGGTAATAATGGCAGTTCCCACCATTCCCCAATACATTTCATCACGGGTGATCATCCCGCTTTGCAGCGCCCTTTGCGGCCCTACCCGCTCTTCGTTATCTGTACCCTTGACAAAATCGCCATAATCATTGGCAAAATTGGAAAGAATTTGGAGGCCCAGCGTAGTTGCAAGTGCAAGTGTAAATATCACTGCATTAAATTCTCCGGCTGCGACTGCAATTGAACTGCCCACTAAGATTCCCGAAATAGACAGCGGCAATGTTCTTAGCCGCGCAGCACTCACCCAGGTTGTAAAATTTGCCATTCCCTATCTCATTACTTTAACAAGCAGTTCTTTCAAAAGATCCCCCTGCGGTACATTTGCGGCACCCACGCCTTTACTTTTCACATCTGCATCTCTTAGAAAAGATACGATCTGGCTCACCTTTCTCATGGGGTAATTTTGCGCGGCAGTAGAGTAATCACTCACAAAATATGGATTTACCCTTAGCACTTTTGCCACGTTTGACTTCGATTTGTCATTAAGGCCATGGTATTGCAACAATTGAGAAAAGAAGCTAAACAGCAACGACACAGTCAAAACCATTGGGTTATCCTTTGGGTTTTGCGAAAAATAATTGATGATACGGTGCGCCTTGAGGCTGTCTCTCGCGCCAATAGCCTTTCTTAGCTCAAAATTGTTGAAATCTTTGCTGATTCCAATATTTTCCTCAATGATCTCGGGAGTGATGTTAGTGCCCTGAGGGCAGATCAACTGCAACTTTTGGAGCTCATTATCGATCTTGCTAAGATCTGTCCCTAAAAATTCAACCAGCATTTGCGCTGCTTTAGGAGCAATTTGGTATTGCCTTGACTGCAACTCTTTCCTAATCCAGTCGGCAACCTGGTTCTCATAAAGTTTTTTGCTTTCAAAGATCACCCCGCTTTTGGCAATCGCCTTGTGCAGTTTTTTTCGCTTATCAAGTTTCTTATACTTATAACAAAGCACCAGCACGGTTGAAGGCTGCGGATTTTCGGCATAATCTGTAAGCTGTTCAATGCTGCGAGAGAGATCCTGGGCTTCTTTAACGATAACCACCTGCCGCTCGGCCATCATGGGGTAACGTTTTGCATTCCCCACTATATCATCTATACTCACATCGCGCCCATAAAGCACCATTTGATTAAAACCCTTTTCCTCCTCCTGCAGCACATTGTCTTCGATAAAATCGGCGATTTTATCTATAAAATAAGATTCCTCCCCCATTAAAAAATAGATAGGCTTAACCTCTCCTTTTTTAATGGCGGTGACAATACTTTTTACTTCATCCATTTGTTTAGCTTTTGGCGGAAAAATGTTCCAAAAATCCTATTTTTGGGCATGCAGTCACTCAATTTCCCCGGCTACCAATTCAGGTTCAAAAGTAGCGAAAATAAAATATCTGTTTTTGATGAGCTTCGGAAAAAATTCGTGCTCTTGACCCCCGAAGAATGGGTGCGGCAGCACGTGGTGCAGTTCCTGTTGCAGGAAAAAAAGATTCCGAAAAGTCTTCTGAATGTTGAAAAACAGCTCAAGGTGCACGATCTCATCAAAAGATATGACGTCCTGGCCTATAATCCCGATGGTTCTATTCATCTGGTCGTGGAATGTAAGGCTGCCTCGGTGCCTATCACCCAGGAAACTTTTGACCAGATCGCACGCTACAATCTGGCGCTTAAAGCCACTTTTTTGATGGTTACCAACGGGCAGCAACATTTTTTTTGTCAGCTGGACTACGAGCAGGAGAAATATCACTTCTTACCAGATCTACCCGAATGGTCTTAAAAATGGCATTTTTGAGACCTCTCTCGCTAATCGTTCAATTTTACGTTAATTTGCCGCTGTGAAAGTCGCTGTAGTCATCTTAAACTGGAATGGAAGGGCCCTGCTGGAGCAGTTTCTGCCTTCGGTTGTTGAAAATTCTGAAGAAGCTCAGATCTATGTGGCCGATAATGCTTCTAAAGATGATTCTGTTGCCTTTCTTCGGAAGCATTTTCCGCAGGTAAAGATCATTCAGAACAAAGAGAACGGCGGATTTGCCAAGGGCTATAACGATGCGCTGCCTCATGTACCTGAAGAAGTATTTGTGCTGCTGAATTCTGATGTGGAGGTGACTCCCGGATGGCTTTCACCAATGATTGCTGAACTGGAAGGCTCTCCCGATACTGCTGCGGTACAACCAAAGATCCTGAACTGGCGAAAAAAGGACTTTTTTGAATATGCAGGGGCTGCCGGCGGTTTTATTGATCGCCTTGGTTATCCCTATTGCCGCGGAAGGATCTTTGATACTCTGGAGGAAGACCTGGGGCAATATGATGATACAACAGAAATTTTTTGGGCTACCGGGGCCTGCATGATGATAAGAAAAAATGACTTTTTTGAAGCCGGTGGTTTTGACGAAGATTTTTTTGCACACCAGGAAGAGATTGATTTGTGTTGGCGTCTTTACAATTCGGGGCGAAAGACCAAAGCAGTGGGTGCATCACGGGTATATCACCTGGGCGGCGGGACGCTCGACAGCATGCATCCGCAGAAGACTTTTTACAACTTCAGGAACAGTTTATACATGCTTTTAAAGAACGTTCCCGGGAAACAGGTATACTTTTTGCTCTTTTGCAGGCTAATTTTGGACGGCCTCGCGGCAATGAAGTTCTTAGCTGAAGCTAAACCCACTCATTTTGTGGCTGTTATAAAAGCGCATTTTAGCTTTTATTCACACTTCAGTTTGTTTTTGAAAAAGAGAAGAAAACTTCCGAAGAGAAGAAAATATTATAACCAAACCTCCGTTGTAATCGCGTATTACCTGGGGAGCAAGAGGAAATATAATGAGCTTTAAAATCTTTTTTGGAAACAGGATTATTTATTTCGTGGAGCCCCCAATTTTTGTATTTTTGAAACGTTTAACATTTAATCACAACAATTAAAAATTATGAAGAAAATCATGCTTTTATCGGCTACTGTAGCCCTACTATTCTCTTCTTGTGTTTCACAAAAGAAGTATGCCGAGCTTGAAGCCCAACAAAAAGAAACCCAGGACAAATTAAACACAGCCACTGTGAAGCTTAATTCCTGTCTTGAAGAGAAGGATAGACTACATTCACAAATTGGTCACTTAAGCAACCAGAACTCTGCTTTGTTGAACAACGTGGGTAACCTGGCAACTCTTTCTAAGAAAGAAGCCGAAAATATGGAGCGTTCTTTAGAAAGCATAAAAGAAAAAGAGCTTAAGATCCAACGTATGCAGGATGCGATCACCAAAAAGGATTCTGTTACTCTTGCATTGGTTACCAGCTTAAAAGGAGCTTTGGGTAACATCAATGATGAAGATATCCAGATCAACGTTGAAAAAGGTGTGGTATATGTTTCTATTTCTGACAAACTTCTTTTTGACAGCGGAAAATACAATGTTTCTGAACGTGCAAAAGAAGTTCTAGGAAAAGTTGCAACTGTTGTTAAGAACAAACCGGACATCGAGTTTATGGTTGAAGGTCACACAGATGACAAGCCTATTAGAAACGCGGTACTTCAGGATAACTGGGATCTTTCTGTGAAAAGAGCTACTTCTGTAGTTAGAGTTCTTCAAGATGATTTTGGTGTGAACCCTAAGAGAATGACAGCTGCGGGAAGAAGTTACTATATCCCTGTTGCTTCGAACGACACTGCCGAAGGTAGAGCTGCAAACAGAAGAACACGTATCGTGATCCTTCCTAAGCTTGACCAATTCTACAGCCTTATTGAAGAAGGAATGAAAGACGCTAAATAAGCAACTTTCTCATCATATATTAAAGCCCGGCAAATGCCGGGCTTTTTTTATGCAACATGTTAATTACCAAAATTTTACGATTTCCTACAAAGGGTTTTTTCTATTTTTACAAGACCCCTACCGCGTAAAATAATCTGCTATGAAACTGTCACACCTTAACCTGCCGGTGCTGGGTCTGTGCACAGGATTCCTTTTCCTGTCATGCGAACCCGAAGCACAATGGGAGCAATCTCTTGCTTCTAAGAACACACCTCAACTCAATTTAACTTATCAAACCAACTACGGAAGTAAAAACCATTCCTCCAAAGAGCTTAAAAAAGCAGATCAATCTGCGGTATTTGGTGAGAACCTTCAGGCTCTCGCCGTTGCCAATGTATCGCCCGATGAATGTGTAAATACGGCCTTTTCTGACATTCAATGGGAGTATTTTACAGAGCTTGCGGGTGATCCTATTGCCACCAGCATGTTTGAACACTACCTCCGCCTCAATCATATGGCGCCCCTTTTGGGAATTGGAGCAGATTATTTTGGAGAAAACGGCGAGTATACACAACACGTGTTGAAGATTCAAAGAGACCTCCAACGGTTCTGGAACATGGACATAGAAATAGAAGTGTTGGGGCAGCACAGCAGCACCCTTAATAATTCTGAAAATATTACTGACCTTCTCTGGCGGGAGATCCAGGATCTCGAATCTAAAGATGACCTGAAGCCTTATGTAAAAGACTTCCTGGAGCGCAATTCGCAGTCACAGAATCTTCCTGAAAATCCTCTTTTTTCGAGCGAAGGCTACTCAAATTTCAACAACCAGATCATCATTGGGGACGGACTTATACAAATGTTCTCAGAAACAGGCGTAGACCCAAAGATCGTCTGGACCGGCATTCTCTCTCACGAGTGGGCACACCAGATACAGATCAATTATTTTGAAGGCTATGATCTTCCTTTTTCCTATAAAGAGACGAAAGTTGTAGAACTGGAAGCAGATTTTATGTCGGGTTATTATATGACGCACAAAAGAGGCGCCACCTACAACTGGAAAAGAGTAGAACAATTTTTCTCGCTATTCTACCAGGCCGGGGACTGTGCCTTAAATGATCCTCTCCATCACGGCACACCACAGCAAAGAATGGCAGCCACAAGAGCGGGTTACGAACTGGCGAATTCAGCTCAAAAAAAGGGGAAAATCCTTTCTATTGAAGAGGTGCATGCTTATTTTGAAGCGGAGGTGCTTCCGGGACTTCTTTAAAGAATATCAATAGTTCCTTTACCTTCTCTTATTACCTCGGGTTGTGAAGTGGTGAGATCTATGACAGTAGACGGGATGTTGTCTCCATACCCGCCGTCTATAACGAAGTCAACAATATTATCCCATTTTTCCAGAATAAGTTCGGGATCTGTGGTGTACTCGATCACCTCATCCTCATCCCTTATAGAAGTTGAAACAATGGGATTGCCAAGTCCTGCAACAAGAGCACGGCATATATTATTGTCCGGCACGCGAATTCCAACAGTTTTTTTCTTTTTGAAGACACTGGGCAGGTTGTTATTACCGGGCAGCACAAAAGTGTAAGGCCCCGGCAAACAACGTTTCAGGATCTTAAAAGTGGGGTGTCGATTTGCCTCACATAGTCTGAAAGGTTACTCAAATCCTCACAAATGAAAGAGAAATTGGCCTTTTCAAGCTTTACCCCTCTCACCTGCGCGATCTTTTCAAGGGCTGCGGTGTTAGTGATATCACAACCCAGACCATAAACTGTATCTGTAGGATAAATGATCAAAGCTCCATCTCGTAAAGCTTCCACTACTCTTTTTATCTCTTTTGGATTGGGGTTCTCTTCGTATATCCTGATAAGTTCTGCCATATCTTTTTTATTGGAATTAACCCAAAAATTACAAATTTTCGGACTCTTTTAATAGCACTTTTAGGAAATTAATCCACACGCTCAACCTCACTCTCGAGTTTGAGTACTTCGTTTCCGTTTTCCTGTTTGATGTACAGGGCCTTATTACCCGGCTCACCTTTTCGGGTGACTTTGGTGCCTTTTATGGTATGAGTGACCTCATGATCGAAAGTATTCTGCACTTTTCCGGTTCCGGTACCTTTTCCCCAGTTCCATTTTACCGTAGTTCCTTCCCTGATCATGGTTTTTCTTTTAAAAGTAAAGAATAAACCAGATCCATGTAAATGAATAACAGAAACTTAACTGTTAAGAACCTAGGAAAGGATTTTCAACTTGGCAAACTTGAGCAGTAACTTTTTTATCCCGCCGTTCTCAAAGTCGATCTCGGCTTTTTTATCCTGTCCAATGCCGTCAAGAGCAAGCACTTTCCCTTTTCCAAAGCGCATGTGCTCCACCCTGTCCCCGGCTTCCAGTTTGATGGCGGGAGAGGGATCTACAGGAGAATCGGGAGAGCCGGCAGGTTTTAATTTACGTAGCTTCCTAAGCTGGTCTTCTGTAGGTTTATGTGAAGGTGGCGGTGTACCCTTGACAGGCTTCGTCTGGCGGAACTTACTCTTATCTACCTCCCCAAAAATGTCATTATCGATCAAGGGTTTGTACTTATAATCGTCCTGCGGGATCATGTAGTCGAGAAACTTTTCATCAATCTCTTCGATGAATCGGCTGGGCTCTGCATCCACCAGTTTTCCCCAGCGATAGCGCGACTGGGTGTAAGTGAGAAATGCCTGCTTTTCGGCACGCGTGAGCGCCACATAGAACAGGCGCCGTTCCTCCTCCAGCTCAGATCTTGTATTCATACTCATGGCCGAAGGAAAAAGATCTTCCTCCATTCCCACGATGTAGACATAAGGAAACTCCAGGCCTTTCGCCAGGTGAATGGTCATGAGCGCAACCCGGTCTTCATCCCCGGTGTCTTTGTCCATGTCTGTCGCCAGGGCAACATCTTCAAGAAATTCTGTAAGAGAGCCGGTGGCATCGGCCAGTTCTTTTTGTCCCTCCACGAAATCTCTTATCCCGTTGAGGAGCTCTTCCACGTTCTCTATGCGCGCGATACCATCTGGAGTCGCATCTTTTTTGAGCTCCTGTAAAAGCCCTGTTTTTTTGGCAACTGTTTCGGCAACCACAAAGGCATCTGCATTCTCGTTGAGGATCTGGAAACTTTTGATCATATTGACAAAGTTCTCCAGCTTGTTTTGGGTGCCGCGATTGATCTTTAGGTTGATGCGGTCAAGGTTTTCAATGACCTCAAAAATTGATCTTTTATAGTGGTTTGCGGCGATAGTGAGTTTATCTACGGTAGTCTGGCCAATTCCGCGGGCGGGAAAATTGATCACTCTCTTAAGGGCTTCCTCATCTTTCGGGTTGATCAACAGGCGTAGGTAAGACAGCACATCCTTGATCTCCTTGCGCTGGTAAAATGAAAGTCCGCCATAGATACGGTAGGGAATATCCTTCTTCCGCAGCGCATCTTCCATCGCCCTACTTTGCGCATTGGTGCGGTACAGAATGGCAAAATCCCCGTTGTTTAACTGCTGCTGCATCTTGTTCTCAAAGATGGAACCCGCCACAAATCTTCCTTCCTCTCCATCTGTAAGCAGGCGGTTGACCACAATCTTGGGCCCCTCATCATTGGCCGTCCACACCACCTTTTCAAGTTTGGTTTTGTTCTTATCAATGATAGAGTTGGCCGCTTCCACAATGTTCTTTGTCGAACGATAATTCTGCTCCAGGCGGTACATTTGCACGCCGTCATAATCCTTCTGAAAATTCAAAATATTATTGATATTGGCGCCGCGGAAAGCATAGATACTCTGGGCGTCATCTCCTACCACGCAAATATTCTGAAATTTGTCTGAAAGTGCTTTTACGATTAGATATTGTGAATGGTTTGTATCCTGGTACTCATCAACTAGAATATACCTAAAGCGGTTTTGATATTTCTGAAGCACCTCGGGGAAACGGTTGAGCAGCTCATTGGTTTTGAGCAGGAGATCATCAAAATCCATGGCACCTGCCTTGAAACAACGCTCCACATACTGTTGGTAGATCTCCCCGAGCCGTGGTTTTTTGGACATGGCATCGGCCTCCTGCAGTTCAGGATTTTGAAAATAGGCCTTAACGGTGATAAGGCTGTTCTTGAAAGAAGATATCCTGGAATAAACCTGTTTGTATTTGTAAACATCCTTATCCAGCCCCATTTCTTTTATAATAGCCGAAATAAGGCGCTGTGAATCCTGGGTGTCATAAATGGTAAAATTTGATGGGTATCCAAGTTTATCGGCTTCGAAGCGCAACATTTTGGCAAAAATAGAATGAAAGGTTCCCATCCAAAGGTTCTTGGCCTCACTGTTCCCAACGATCTGGGCTATTCGCGACTTCATTTCCCGGGCCGCCTTGTTGGTAAAAGTAAGGGCCAGGATGTTGAAGGGATCAACGCCTTTGTGCATGAGATATGCGATCCTGTAGGTCAAGACGCGAGTTTTTCCAGATCCTGCACCGGCAATTACGATCATTGGCCCGTCTTTCTGCAGCACCGGCGCCCTTTGGGCATCATTTAATTCGGCAATATAATTTTCCAAATTGTTCTTCTTTTGAGCCGTGAAATTAACCCAAAAACAAGTTAAAACAAAACGGCATAATTGCTTCTTTTAAACAAATTCCGTAGCTTTTACAGCGAAGCTGCTGAGGTCAAACGATTTCAGAAACAAGGCATTCAACAACCGGTATTAATTTTATTCTTTTACGATGAAAAAAGTCCCCTCTTTTTTACTCTTCATGTTCCTTTTTGCTGCAGCTCATGCACAACAGGCCGATCCTGAAATAAATCAGGCTGCCGAACAGCTGGAACAACAGGTCATTGAATGGCGGCGCGATTTTCATGAGCACCCTGAGCTGTCAAACCGGGAATTTAGAACTGCAAAAAAGATTGCCGATCATCTACGAAGCCTTGGTATCGAGGTGGACACCGGCGTGGCTAAAACCGGCGTAGTAGGAATATTGAAAGGGAAAAATGGTGGCAAGGTTGTCGCTTTGAGGGCAGATATAGATGCACTGCCCGTGACAGAAAGAAACGACCTCCCGTTCAAATCTGAAGTCACGACAGAATTCCTTGGCTCAAAAACCGGCGTCATGCACGCCTGCGGACATGATACACATACCGCTATCTTAATGGGAGTTGCCGAAGTTTTGGCTAAAAACAAGGATAAAATAAATGGTACTGTAAAATTCATTTTTCAGCCTGCAGAAGAAGGGGCACCTCCGGGAGAAGAAGGCGGTGCAGCTCTTATGGTTAAAGAAGGCGTACTCAAAAATCCCGACGTAGATGCCATTTTTGGACTCCATATCAATTCGGCTACCCCGGTTGGAACTATCAAGTACAAGCCCGAGGGAACCATGGCGGCAGTTGAACGTTTTGTTATTAATGTTCAGGGAAAAGGCACCCACGGCTCTGCTCCCTGGAGTGGAACAGATCCAATTTTAATTTCGGCAAAAATCATTGATGGCCTACAAACCATCATTAGTCGTGAAGCCAAATTGGTTGATGCCGCCGCAGTGATCACCGTAGGAAAAATAAGCAGCGGAGTGAGATTTAACATAATTCCCGAAACTGCGGAAATGATAGGAACCGTAAGAACATTGGATCCTGCAATGAAAGAACTCATCCTTCGCAGAATGAGGGAAATGGTACCGGCGATTGCTGAAGCATACGGAGGTTCGGCTAGCATAGATATTCAAACGAATACCGAGATCACCTACAACGACCCTTCCCTAACCGAACAAATGCTGCCTACCCTGAAGCAGGTTGCCGGCGATGAGAATGTGCACCTGATGAAGGCTACCACGGGAGGCGAAGATTTTTCCTACTTTCAGGAGGAAGTGCCGGGCTTCTATTTCTTCCTTGGAGGAAAACCTTTGGATTCCACTGAGCCTGCACCACATCACACCCCCGATTTTTACATTGATGAAAGCGGTCTGCTACTTGGTGTGAAAACAATGTCCCAATTAGCATTAGATTATTTAAACCAGTAAAAGAACGAAAGAATGGAACTGATATTTGAAATTTCCTGGTGGGGCTGGATCCTTATTGCCCTGGTCCTGCTCGCACTTTATGACATTTTCTTTAACCGCACCCACACCTTACTGCACAATTTTCCTGTGGTAGGAAGGGTAAGATACCTGCTGGAGCGGGTGGGCCCCGGGTTGCGACAGTACATCGTGGCCAACAACCGCGAAGAATTACCTTTTAACCGCCGGGAGCGGGGCTGGGTTTTCGCATCGGCCAAAAATGTGAATAACTACGAGGGTTTTGGAACAGATCAGGATATCTATGATGAGAATTACATCTTTATCAATAACGCTGTAATTCCTTATAAAGTTCCTGAAGATCATCAAAATGCCAAAGACCCTTATTTTGTTGCCTCGGCCAAGGTCATGGGCGCTTATAACAAGAGGCGCAGACCTTTCAGGCCGGCTTCTGTGATCAATGTTTCGGCCATGAGTTTTGGTTCCCTTTCAGCAAGAGCAATCGAGTCGCTAAACCGCGGCTGTAAAAAAGCCTATGCTTACCACAATACCGGCGAAGGCGGACTTTCTCCTTACCACAAGATGGGCGCCGATGTCGTGTTCCAGATAGGGACCGGATACTTTGGAGTAAGAAATCCTGACGGCACTTTTTCTATGGAAAAACTGGTAGAAATGGTAGAGGAAAATCCTCAGGTAAGAGCTTTGGAGATCAAGCTTTCTCAGGGTGCAAAACCCGGTAAAGGCGGTGTGTTGCCGGCATCAAAGATTACCCGTGAAATATCAGAGATACGTCATGTGCCCATGGGGCAGGACGTGCTGTCTCCTCCAAACCACAGCGCCTTCAGCAATATGAATGAACTGGTCGACTTCATTGAAGAGCTTGCCGAAAATACCGGACTGCCTGTGGGGATCAAAGCCGCTATTGGAAAATTGGGAGAATGGAAAGAACTCGCCCAGATTATGAAAGACCGCGACTGCGGACCAGATTTCATTACCATTGACGGTGGTGAGGGCGGTACAGGTGCCGCGCCACCAAGTTTTGCAGATCACGTTGCCGTGCCTTTTATCTACGGATTTACGGATGTTTACAAGATCTTTTTAAAAGCAGAACTCACCAACAGGATCACCTTTGTGGCCGCAGGGAAATTAGGTTTTCCTGCCAAAGCCGCCATGGCATTTGCCATGGGTGCAGATGTGATCAATGTTGCCCGCGAGGCCATGTTCAGCGTAGGTTGTATCCAGGCGCAAACCTGCCACACCAACAAATGTCCAACCGGCGTAGCTACCCAGAACCGTTGGCTGCAGGCCGGGATTAATGTCAAGGATAAAGCAGATCGTGTGAATTATTATTTCAACAACTTCAGGAAAGAATTGCTGGAGATGACACATGCCTCTGGCTACGAACATCCATGCCAGTTCAATATGGAAGATGTGGAGATCAATCTGGGAGACCGTTTTATTGCAAAATCTTTAGCTGAAACTTTTCACTACCAAAAAACAAAAGTTCCGTTTGATTCTGTTGAAACTTTATTAGGATGTCCTAACTTAGGCGGCTCCTACAGGAAAGGACAAGAAACCGATGTTAAAGAGGTGGAAACAGAAGAAACCTCTGTCTCCGATCAATAGACAAAACTATGACAGAAGAAAGTATCTTACAGTTGCTGCTCTACTTGCTGCCGGCTGTAGTTGTGGGCGTAATAGCTTTTTACTTTTTTAACCTTCACACCCAAAATGAAGAAAAACGGCGCAAATTTCTCTTGCACCGTGAAAACCAGAAGCACGCCCTCCCCTTGCGCTTACAGGCATACGAACGTATGGCGCTCTTCCTGGAACGCATCGCTCCCGGGAACCTCCTGGTGCGGGTAAAACCACTTTCAGACAAGAAAGAGAATTATGCTAACCTGCTTATCAAGACGATTGAACAGGAGTTTGAACATAATCTCGCACAGCAAATCTATGTGAGTGAAGAATGCTGGAACGTGGTAAAAGCATCAAAAAATGCCACAATTACCCGTATTCGCAAGACTGCCGGAAATGAGGAGATCAAAACCGCAGCCGAGCTGAGACAACAAATCTTGAGTTCTATGCTGGAACAGGCGCCGCCAAGCGAAACCGGCCTGTCTTACATCAAAAAAGAAGTTACGAACCTCTGGTAAGTTATTCGCTGAGTTTTTTCTCTTGCAGGTTAAGCTCATTGTCCAGCAACAGCTTTTCTTCGGAAGTTAAAGAATCCGACTGCAATACATTCTCCAGCAGTTCTTTAGCGAATTCCCTGAAACGATAGTTGTGGTGATGCCTTGCCTGTAAAAGATTTTTCAACACCTCTACATCAATCGCATTCAGCTGAAAAAGCATCTCGAAAGCTTTTTGTCTTAGCTGAAACCTCTGGTTTTCGGAAGTATAAGACTTCAGTTCCTTTAAAAATTCCCTTTTTTGGAGCGGTTCAACTTCAGGGGTGGCAATATTGAGCGCCAACCACAACGTGCGAATGTTCTTGTCCAAAAAGCCCTGAGAATTTGCCATTTTTGAGAGGTACAGCTGTCGGTCTTCGGGAAAATTCATCCACAAATGATAAAGAGCAGCCTCCTGGGTGACATAAGAGTCATCATCCAGACAGTTTTTCATACCGTGACTTAAGCGCTGCAGGAATGTCTTCCAGCGAAATGGCAATAGCCTGTCTCACGTAGAGGTTGTTTGATTCAAAAGCTTTCCTGTACAAATCAATAACAGCTGCAGGCTCTTCCAATGACAATTGATGCACCACTTCCTGCCCCACATAGTCGTTTACCGGAAAATCAAGTGCTTTTTCAAATGTATTTTTCTTGTTCTCGAGCGGCAGTGGCTTGAGCGCTGCCACCTCCAGGTAATTCCTGATGAATTCAGATTTTTTTAGAGATTCCAGAGCTGCGGTGCCCTGAAAAGCAGTTTGCTTTAGCCAGTTGTTTACGAAGCCGGTTAAATCCCTGTTAGAAGTTTTTTCAACTTCAGCAATAAAATCTTTTGTGCTTACCATACCGTAAGCGTTTTCCTGCAGATAGTTCTTTACCGCCAGGTCAAAAGCTTCTTTTCCTACGAGTTCCTTTAAAATGTGTAAGGCCCAGGCACCTTTCTGGTAATAAGTAAGAGAACTGGCTCCCTTGCTCATCACTGCCTCACCTTTGCCCAAATCGCTTTGCTCCTTGAGCTGCTCTGCGCTTTGGAACAGCTTCCAGTAGAAATAATCTTCTCCAAAAATGTCTTTTTCGGCAAGTAAGGCGTAATAAGTCGCGAAGCCTTCCTGCAGCCAGTGATCCTCGCCCGAGGCAGCGGTCACGTAGTCGCCAAACCATTGATGCGCCAGCTCATGAGCGTTAACACTCACGTAGTTCCTGTCGTTAAATCCTGTGGAATCGACCATGAGAATGTCAGAAAATATCGTCGTTCCTGTATTTTCCATTCCCGAATAAAGAAAATCCCGAACCGGGACCTGCTTGTAATTTTGCCATGGAAAAGCCACCCCTGTCTCCTGCTCCAGGAAATCCATAATACGGGTGCTGTACCTGTAGGTTGGCTCAACCTCCTCCTGCAGCTGTGGTGGAAAATAAAAGCTCATGGGAACTCCGCTTTTTGAGACGGTATCCTTCCCGGCAAAATCCCCCGCAGCTATGGCAACGAGGTAACTGCTCATTGGTTTCTCCATGTCATATTCCCACCGCTGTATAGAATCGTTCAGTTTTTTGACATTTTTGAGTCTTCCATTTGCAATAACTTCCTCACCTGTCTTGTAATCCACGCTGAGGTCAATCTCCACCTTTTCAGAAGTGTTATCAAAAGAGGGCATCCAGTGGGAAGTATTTTTTCCTTGTCCCTGCGTCCATACCTGCTTCTTTGTTCCATCTTTTCCGTAGCTAATGAAGTACATGGCCTGGGTGGGATGGGCAGAATATTTTATCAACAGTTGGTTGTCACTTGATTTGCTGAAGTTTCCCGTGAGCCACAGTCGCCGGCCGTCATTCGAAAATTGGGTTTTCTTTCCATTCAGCAACACCTCCTGAAATTCCATTTTTTGGGCGTCAAGAAAAATGGAATCTGTAGGTTTTAAAACATCAAAACTGTATAGCAATTCTCCTGAAACCTTTTTTTCTGAAGGACTTGGGTGTATGATGGCCTGCAAATGTTTAAAATCTACCGTAGCTGCGTCCTGCGCAGATGCTTTGGCAAGAAGAAGAAAAGAGACGAAGAAAAAGAGCGGCCACTTCATGTAAAAAGGAGAAATTTTGCAATAAAGGTAGGAAAAACCTTGCTGACAGGTTTTAAAAAATCGCTTGAAGGAATTTTTTATCTTCGTTCCATGAATCCTAATCTCCTTCAAACTCCTATTGATTACCTCAAAGGTATAGGCCCGGGCCGGGCAGATATCCTTCGGAAGGAGATTGGTATTCATACTTATGGTGACCTGCTCAATTTTTATCCCAACCGTTACCTCGACAAAACCCGTTTTTACAAGGTAAATCAACTGGAAAGGAATTCTTCCGAAGTACAGGTAGTTGGAAAGATCGTGCACCTGCGAACAGTGGAGCAAAAAAGAGGAAAACGCCTGGTGGCCGATTTTATCGATGACACCGGAAAAATGGAACTGGTTTGGTTTCGCGGCCATAAATGGATTAGGGAAAACCTGAAGCTAAACACCGCTTACGTGATCTTTGGGAAAACCAACTGGTATAACGGCCTTTTTAGCATGGCACATCCCGAAATGGAACTGGTTGAAGATTATAAAAAGAACCTGCGAACGGCGATGCAGCCGGTTTACCCTTCTACCGAGAAACTTGCAAAATCTGGCATTACCAACCGGGTTTTCAGTCGATGTATGCAACAGCTTTTTCTGGAGAGCAAAAATGCCTTTTTTGACCCGCTTCCTGCCGACCTGAGACAGGAGTTGCATCTCCTACCTAAGGCCGAGGCCTTATTCAATGCTCATTTCCCTAAAAGCCAGGAGCTACTGGCAAAGGCGCAATGGAGGCTAAAGTTTGAGGAGCTGTTTTACATTCAGCTGCAGTTACTCATGAAGAACCTGCTTCGGAAGAAAAAGATCAAAGGTTTCACTTTTGAAGAAGTAGGAGATCATTTCAGCGACTTTTACCAAAACCACCTCCCGTTCGAGCTTACCGGAGCACAAAAAAGAGTAATAAAAGAAATTAGGCAGGACCTCGGCAGCGGTGCTCAAATGAACCGTTTGTTGCAGGGAGATGTGGGTTCGGGAAAGACAATTGTAGCGCTAATGAGCGTTCTATTAGCGCTGGACAATGGCTTTCAAGCCTGTCTTATGGCACCTACAGAGATCCTGGCGATCCAACACTACAACGGGATTTGTGAACTGGTAGCCGAACTGGGAATAAAAGTAAGCCTGCTCACCGGTTCAACAAAAACAGCAGATCGTAGAATAATCCACGAAGAACTGGAATCTGGGGAACTGCATTTAATTATAGGTACACACGCCCTTTTGGAAGAAAAAGTGCAGTTCAAAAACCTTGGACTGGCCATTATCGATGAGCAGCACAGGTTTGGGGTGGCGCAGCGCGCAAGGCTGTGGAAGAAAAACCATCTGCCCCCGCATATTCTCGTAATGACCGCAACGCCAATTCCCAGGACATTGGCGATGAGCCTGTATGGTGATTTGGATGTTTCGGTGATCGATGAACTGCCACCCGGGCGAAAGGACATAAAAACAGTTCACAGGTATGATTCGAACCGCCTGAAGGTTTTCAAGTTTATCAAAGATGAAATTCAAAAAGGCAGGCAGGTTTATGTGGTATATCCGCTAATTCAGGAGTCTGAGAAAATGGATTACAAGGACCTCATGGATGGCTATGAAAGTATTGCCAGGGAATTTCCTACGCCCAACTTCCAGATCTCCATTGTTCACGGGCAGATGAAACCTGCCGATAAGGATTACGAGATGGAAAGGTTCGTCAAAGGAGAGACTCAAATAATGGTCGCCACCACGGTCATTGAAGTTGGCGTGAACGTTCCAAATGCCAGTGTGATGATCATCGAGAGTGCCGAAAGGTTTGGCCTTTCTCAACTGCACCAGTTAAGAGGCCGCGTGGGCCGCGGCGCCGAACAGAGCTATTGCATCCTCATGACCGGCCATAAATTGTCCAACGACAGTAAAACAAGACTGGAAACCATGGTAAGTACCGGCGACGGTTTCGAGATCGCCGAAGTAGATCTAAAGCTGCGTGGCCCGGGAGATCTTATGGGAACGCAACAAAGCGGCGTGCTCAATTTAAAGATCGCAGATATTATCAAAGACAACGACATTTTGAAAACAGCCCGTTATCATGCGCTTCAACTTCTAAAAGAAGATCCCAACCTGGAAATGGAGAAAAATAAGGTGGTTAGGTTCGCTTATGCGCAGTTGGTGAAGAAGAAAAACATCTGGAATTATATAAGTTAATTCCGACGTCGACTTTTCCTACACTCTCATCGAAAAACTGAAATTCAGTGAATTAGGAGATGAATTTTCTCATACATTCGGGTAAAACAAACTGAAACTTATATGAGAAAAATCCTTTTTACTATGGCTGCTGCAGCCGCAATGATGTCATGTAGTATAGACTCTCCTGAGACTAACGACGATTCCAATTCTTTTGATGCTAAGGCAAACGTTCTGGCTGAAGAAGAATCTTTTATTGTCCCTGATCAAATTTGTGCAGGAGAAGAAGCTGAATTCTGCACAACCTTTCCTCAAAAAACAAAAGGTAATGGTGAACCCCAGACCACAAATGTTCAAATACAATTATTTGACGAGCTAAGCGATGAGTGGATTCAGATAAGCAAAGGAGGTGCTGATACTGAATACTGTTTCTCCTACACTTTTCCAGAGGCAACAGAATACCAGTTAAGATATTCCATAGGAGCCGGTGGCTTTACAGAACTTTCTGTAATGGTAGAAAATTGTGGATGTGAAGAATCTTTCGATTACGTAGAAAATATTGATGGTTCCTACACCTTTACCTATGTTCCTACTGAGGATATGATTGATGCAAAACTCACTTTTACTTTTGCTCAATCTGTTGCAGTATCAGGTCTGGATGGCTGGATTAATAGCGGAAACGCTACAAGTTCTACAGAAACAAAAATAATGACCTTAGATGCTTGTGAAGTTTACGAATGGACGGTAAGTCTTGACAAAGACTGTAGCGGAAATTCCAAAAACAGTAACGTCTGGACAGATTTTAAGGTGAACGATATTTCAAAAAAGGGAGATCTCAAGAATATTACTCAAGAATGTTCTGAATAAAAAATTTGATACCATTTCGAAAAAGGGCTGTATGGCCCTTTTTCTTTTTTACTCCTTTTTGTGTCCAACTAAGATTTCATTCGTTCCGCGATCTGCAGCGTTCTCTTCACCTGGTGAGCAACTGCTTCTTTAGTGGTTTGGTTGAGTTGATCTTTACTAGTAGCAACACTTACTCCATAAGGGTTTCCGCCGGCAGCAAAAATGGCTTTATCTGTGTAACCGGGCGCAGCTACAATAGCTCCCCAATGGAACATGGTCTTATAAAGTGACAGCAAAGTGGTTTCCTGTCCGCCATGAACATTCTGGGCACTGGTCATCCCGCTGACTACTTTATTTACCAGTTTTCCGCTGAACCAAAGGCCTCCCGTCATATCGAGAAACTGTTTGAACTGCGAAGGTAAATTGCCATATCTCGTGGGAGCACTAAAAATGTAAGCATCTGCCCATTCAAGGTCGTCCATAGTTGCTTCGGGTACGTCTTTGGTCTCTTCCAGATGTTTTTTCCAGTCTTTATTAGCTTCTATAGCCTCTTTAGGGGCCAGTTCTTTTACTTTGTGCAGTCTCACCTCTCCTACTCCGGCCTCTTTAGCCGCTTCTTCGGCCCATTTTGAAAGTTGATAATTAGTTCCTGTAGAACTATAGTAGATTATTGCAAGTTTTATGTCTTTCATTACGCTTCCTTTAAGGTTAAACCAAATTCCTCTTTAAAATAGCATTTTCAAGACCCTTTTTTATTAAACTATTTATAAACTTCACCAAACCAAACGATTAAAAACAAAAAAAGCCCCCATGACGGGGGCTTCTGAATAATATCAATAAAGAATTATTTTTCCATAGCTGCTGCAACTGCTGCAGAAAGTCTTTTATAGGTTCCGTTTTCCAAACGCTCTCTAATAGCTGAAAATGCAACCAGAGTTTCCTCTACGTCTTCAAGAGTATGTGTAGCGGTAGGAATAAGTCTCAACAGGATCAAACCTTTTGGAATTACCGGATAGACTACAATAGAACAGAAGATGCCGTGGTTCTCCCGCAGGTCCTTCACCAGGGCCATAGCTTCAGGAATACTTCCTTTGAGGTATACTGGAGTCACACAGCTTTGTGTTGTTCCAATGTCAAAACCTCTTTCCTTAAGCCCATTTTGCAATGCATTTACATTCTCCCAAAGTTTTTCTTTCAACTCGGGCATCGTGCGCAGCATGTCAAGGCGTTTAAGTGCGCCCACTACCAGCTGCATCTGCAAAGACTTGGCGAACATTTGAGAACGCAGGTTGTACTTCAGGTAATCGATGATCTCCTGGTCTGCTGCGATAAAAGCACCTGTACTTGCCAATGACTTGGCAAAAGTGGCAAAATACACATCTATTCCATCCTGTACGCCTTGCTCCTCACCTGCTCCTGCTCCTGTAGCTCCAAGAGTTCCGAAGCCGTGTGCATCATCAACCAAAAGACGGAAATTGTACTTCTCTTTAAGTGCTACGATCTCCTTCAATCTTCCCTGCTCTCCTCGCATCCCAAAAACTCCTTCAGAAATAACAAGGATCCCACCGCCTGTTTGCTCTGCGATCTTCTCAGCCCGCTGCAGGTTTTTCTCGATGCTCTCCATGTCGTTGTGCTTGTAAGTAAAGCGCTGACCTAAATGAAGCCTCACCCCATCAATGATACAGGCATGAGCATCAACATCATAAACAATAACGTCTTTTTTAGAGACCAGGGCATCTATGGTCGAAACCATTCCCTGGTACCCAAAGTTAAGCAGGTATGCCGCTTCTTTACTTACGAAAGAAGCCAATTCGGTTTGTAGTTTTTCATGAAGATCTGTATGGCCGCTCATCATCCTTGCACCCATTGGATAAGCCGATCCATATTGAGCAGCTGCCTCTGCATCTACTTTTCTCACCTCGGGATGGTTGGCAAGGCCCAGATAATCATTAATACTCCAGGTGATCACATCCTGTCCCCTGAATTTCATTCTATTGGCAATGGTCCCTTCGAGCTTTGGGAAGACAAAATAACCTTCTGCCTGTTCCGCCCATTTTCCCAGGGGTCCTTTATCCCTGTATATCTTGTCAAATAAATCTGCCATTTTATAAATTTTTTAACTAATGCAAAAGTAAGAAATAAAAAGAAACCGCAGTACATTCTCCCCCTTAAACCTACTGAAAAACATGGCTTTCGGGAAGTATTTTAACTTCAGCTGCTGCAGCTGCTGCTGTTGCGGGATTTTGAAACTTCGGAAGAAGTAGACCTTCCAATAAAGCTTTTATTAGAAGAGATTTTCCGAAGAAAAAGAGTAAATTATTTTACGAATTCGACCTGATTTGCAGCTTTTTCATTTTTGCTGTCAAAAAAGCCCTGCTCATTCATCCACTCATCGCTGTAGATCTTGCTCATATAGCGACTCCCGTGATCGGGAAATATAATGACCACTTTACTGTTTTCACTGAATTCGCCTTCTTCGGCCAGCTGCTTTACCCCTTGCAGGGCCGCTCCACTGGTGTATCCAACAAATAAACCTTCAGTTTTTGCCAGTTCCCGGGCAGAATGTGCACTCTCCTCATCGGTTACCTTGACAAATTTGTCGATGCTGTCAAAGTCGGTCGCTGTAGGAATTAGGTTTTTTCCAAGGCCTTCAATGCGGTATGGATAAATTTCCGAAGCATCAAATTCCTTGGTCTCATGGTATTTTTTCAATACTGAACCGTAGGCATCAATACCTATGATACGAATATTTGGATTTTGCTCTTTCAGAAACTTCGCGGTTCCCGAAATAGTTCCTCCGGTACCGCTGCAAGCCACAAGATGTGTGATCTTGCCCTCTGTCTGTTTCCAGATCTCGGGACCGGTTGAACGATAATGGGCTTCAATATTCAGCTCATTAAAGTACTGGTTGATATAGACTGAGCCTTTGATCTCGTCATGCATGCGTTTTGCAACCATGTAATAAGAACGGGGATCATCTGCCGAAACGTTAGCCGGACATACATAAACCTTGGCGCCCATTGCCCGCAACATATCGATCTTATCTCTTGAAGATTTAGAGCTAACGGCAAGAATACACTCGTAGCCCTTGATAATGCTTACCATCGCAATGCTAAAACCGGTGTTTCCCGAGGTAGTTTCAATAATGGTATCACCCGGTTTAAGAATACCCTTCTTTTCAGCTTCTTCTATGATATGAAGCGCAATCCTATCCTTGGTCGAATGACCGGGATTGAAAGCTTCTACCTTTGCTAAAAATTCTCCTTTGAAGTCCTGGGTGATCCTATTTAAGTGGATTAGAGGGGTATTACCAACGAGTTGTAATACATTATCGAAAACCTGTAAATCTTCTCTCATAAATTGAAGTTATTTACAATAACCATGTTCTGAAAATTGGTCCAAAACATAATTACAAAACGAAGCAAATTTAAGTCAAATATTTTAATTATTGGTGAATTCCCTCTAAATCCAACAGAAAAGCATACTCTTCGGCTACTTCCCTGAGGGCTTCGAATCTACCAGATGCACCTCCATGACCTGCTTCCATATTGGTGTGAAAAAGTAGGATATTATTGTCCGTTTTTAGCTCCCTTAGCTTTGCCACCCACTTCGCCGGCTCCCAATACTGCACCTGTGAATCATGCAGCCCGGTAGTTACCAGCATATTGGGGTAATCCTGCGGCACCACATTGTCATACGGAGAATAGGATTTCATGTAGTCGTAGTACTCCTTGTCATTGGGATTTCCCCATTCATCATACTCCCCTGTGGTCAAAGGAATACTCTCATCAAGCATTGTCGTAACCACATCTACAAAGGGTACAGAGGCTATAATACCGTTGTAGAGCTGCGGTGCCATATTAGCAACCGCGCCCATCAACAGGCCACCCGCTGAGCCGCCACTGGCGTATAAATGCTTGGCCGAAGTATATCCTTCGTTGATAAGATGTTTTGAGCAGTCAATAAAATCTGTAAAGGTATTTCGCTTTTTTAAGAGCTTTCCGTCTTCATACCACTGCCTTCCCAGGTATTCACCTCCGCGAATATGCGCAATCACAAAAATGAAACCTCGATCCAACAGGCTCAATCTTACTGTCGAAAAGTAAGGGTCAATAGTAGAACCGTAAGACCCGTATGCGTACTGCAAAACAGGATTTTCACCATTCATTTCAAGACCTCTCTTGTGAACCAGGGTCATTGGGATCTTAGTGCCGTCTTTAGCCGTAGCCCAAATCCTGTCCGACACGTAATTGTCTTTGCTAAAAGTTCCGCCAAGGATCTGCAGCTCCTTTTTCACATCCTTTTCCCGGGTTCTCATATTGAAATCCACCACCTGGGTTGGAGTGTTCATGGAGTTGTAGGTGTACCGCAGCACCTCTGTATCAAAGTCGGGGTTGGTGCCGGTAAAGGCGGTGTAGGTTTCATTGTCAAATGGCAGGAAATAAGCTTCGGTACCATCCCACCTGCTCACTCTAATCTTGTTAAGACCATCGCTCCTCTGGCTTACCACCAGGTAATCCCTGAACAGATCAATATCCTCCAAAAGCACATCTTCGCGGTGAGGAATGACATCTTTCCAGTTTTCGGCGAGGGTTTTATCCACGGGAGTCTTCATCAACTTGAAATTTGTCGCTCCGTCTTTATTGGTGAGAATATAAAAGCAGTCTTTGTAATGAGAAATGGAATACTCCATTCCTCTAATTCGCGGCTGCACAACCTTGAAATCCTCATCCGGGTGATCTGCATCTAAAAATCGATATTCCGAAGTAAGCGTACTGCTGGAGCCAATAATGAGGTATTTTCTTGATTTTGATTTATAAACGTAGGTGTGAAAGGTTTCATCTTCTTCGTGAAACACGACCTCGTCCTCTTTTGCTCTTGTGCCGAGTTTATGCTTGTAAATTTTATCGCTCCTTAAAGTCACTTCATCTTTACGGGCATAAAAAAGGGTTTTATTGTCATTGGCCCAGGTAGAGCCGCCGGTAGTATTCTTAATTTTTTCAGGAAAGATCTCCCCGGTTTCAAGATTTTTGACCTGTATAGTGTACTGTCTGCGGCTCACAGTATCTACCGCAAAGGAGATGAGCTTGTTGTCGGGACTAACATTTAAGCCGCCCAGTCGGTAGTAGTCATAACCTTTAGCCATCTCATTGACATCAAAAAGAATTTCTTCGGGCGCATCAAGAGTTTCTTTCTTCCTGGAGTATATTGGATAATCCCTGCCCTTTTCATATCGCGTGATGTACCAGTACCCATTAAGCTTGTATGGAACCGATTCATCATCTTCCTTGATCCTGCTTTTCACCTCTTGAAAAAGGCTTTCCTGAAGCTCTTTAGTGTGAGCAGTCATTTTATCGTTGTAAAGATTTTCACGATTCAGGTAATCCACTACTTCGGGATTGTCCCTTTCTCTCAACCAATAGTAGTTGTCGATCCTCACATCCCCATGTTTTTCCAGTCTTACCGGTACTTTTTTGGCTTGGGGGACAGTTATTTCTTTGTCGGCAATTTTCATTTTCACATTTTTCTAAAGCATCTGCAAAGGTAAGATTTCTTATAAAGAAAACTTAAAACTAAAGGGCCAACTTCGGTTATGAAACAGTAATTTGGTAGTTTTACGGGATAACTAAAACTCAAAGCTATGTTTGGAGATATGATGGGTATGATGAATAAGATCAAGGAGACCCAAAAAAAGGTGGAAGAGACCAAAGAACGTCTCAAAACCGTACTTATAGATGAGCAATCTTCTGATGGTTTACTGAAGATCACCATCACCGCCACCCGTGAAATAAAAAAGATTGATATCGCCGATGAATTGATGGAAGATAAAGAGCAACTGGAAGATTACCTCATCCTTACCCTTAATAAAGCCATTAAAAAAGCGACAGATGTGAACGAAGCCGAACTGGGAGCTGTGGCCAAAGAAGGTATGCCAGATATTCCCGGAATGAATGATATGCTTAATGGATAGATGTTAGACTTGAGATATGAGATATGAGATAAAAATTTGTCTGAAATCTCACGTCTAACATCTCAAATCTAAAAATAACGCCTTCCAAAAATGGCATTTTTGGAAGGCGTTGTTTTTTTACAACTCAATATTTTTCAGCACTTCTATAAATCGCTGATGATCTTCTTCGGAATAATCGAGGTGAGTGACGATACGCAATTTCCCCTGCCCCATATTGCTTATCCTGATGTTTTCCTGCTGAAGCCGGGCCATAAATTTGGGTTCATCTGAAGCATTTGCAAGATAAAAGATGACAATATTGGTTTCAACCGGTTCTACCTCCTTCACATAGGGCTGAGCTTGTAAGGTTTCTCCAATTTCGGAAGCTCTTTGGTGATCTTCAGCCAATCTCTTCACATGGTTGTCCAGCGCATATATTCCGGCAGCTGCCATAAAACCTACCTGCCGCATTCCGCCGCCAAGGACTTTTCGCACCCGCATCGCATTCTTCATGACCTTTTTATTCCCAATAAGCACAGATCCCATTGGCGTGCCCAAACCTTTAGAAAGGCAAATTGAAATGGTATCGAAGATCTTTCCGTAGGTCTTTGGATCCTCTCCCGTTTTCACCAGCGCATTGAACAGGCGCGCCCCATCAAGATGCAGCCCCAGCCCGTGCTCATCACAAACCTTCCTTATCTTTTTAATCTCTTCAAGATCATAACACGCGCCGCCACCTTTGTTGGTGGTATTTTCAAGACACACAAGGGTGGTGAGCGGACTGTGGTAAAAATCGGGCGGGTTGATATTTTCCTCTACCTGTTCTGCGGTGATCATTCCGCGGTGACCGTCGACCAGTTTACAGGAAACTCCGCTGTTAAACGAGGCGCCGCCGCCTTCGTAATTGTAAACATGAGCCCATTTATCGCAGATCAACTGCTCTGCCGGCTGCGTATGCAATTTGATGGCAGCCTGGTTTGCCATACTTCCCGTAGGAAAGAACAGCGCTTCATCCATCCCAAACATTTCGGCCAGTTTCTTCTCCAGCCGGTTGACCGATGGATCTTCTTTATAAACATCATCCCCTACTTCGGCAGTCATCATGGCCTGCAGCATTTCTTTAGTAGGTTTTGTGACCGTGTCACTTCTAAGATCTATTTCTTTCATTTTGATTCTAAATTTCCGCAGCGCGAAAGGTAATACTTCAGTTTACTTACTTTCAAAAATGCCATTTTTGAAGACTTTGAATTTTTGCTCCTCCTGGGAGACAGGCAGGTACAAACACTCTTTATTTTTGGGTATTTGAAAGCGAAGCTAAAACTATAAAATATTTGTAAAATAGTTTTTACTGCAAGCCTATAATTCTATTTTTGTTAAAAATAAAATTATGATCACTACAGAGACCATTAAGGATCTGAAAGAGCGCCTGGTTGCGTTAAGGAGGTATCTTTGACGTTGATGCCAAGAAAATAGAAATCACCAATTTACAGGAAAAGACCCTGGCTCCCGATTTTTGGAACGACCCTAAAAAAGCTGAAGTTCTTGTCAAAGAATTAAATTCAGAAAAAAAATGGGTAGAAAACTTCGAAGAGGCCGTTACGCTTGTTGACGACCTTGAGGTCATCTACGAGTTCTACAAAGAAGATGAAGCTACTGCCGAAGATGTCGAGGAGAGACATGAAAAGGCCATGCAGCTCATCGAGAGCCTGGAATTCAAGAACATGCTTTCTGAAGAAGGAGACAGCCTGAGTGCCGTCTTACAGATCACTGCGGGTGCCGGCGGAACAGAGAGTTGTGACTGGGCAGAAATGCTCATGCGCATGTACCTCATGTGGGCCGAAAAAAATGATTTCAAGATAAGGGAACTCAACTACCAGGGTGGCGACGTCGCAGGGATAAAAACCGTGACCCTTGAGATTGAAGGCGATTACGCCTTTGGCTGGTTAAAGGGTGAAAACGGGGTACACCGCCTGGTGCGCATCTCCCCTTTTGACAGTAATGCCAAACGCCATACTTCTTTCGCTTCTGTTTATGTCTATCCTTTAGCTGATGACAGCATAGAAATCGACATAAATCCTTCGGAAATTTCCTGGGAGACCATGCGTTCCTCAGGTGCCGGCGGGCAAAATGTAAACAAGGTGGAAACCGCGGTACGTTTGCGTCACGCTCCTTCAGGTATTGTTATCGAAAATTCAGAAACGAGGTCTCAGCTTGAAAATAAGAACAAGGCGATGCAGTTGTTGAAGAGTCAGTTGTATGAAATTGAACTTCAGAAACAACAGGCACAAAGACGGGAGATAGAGGATTCAAAAATGAAGATAGAATGGGGATCCCAAATAAGGAATTACGTGATGCATCCCTATAAGTTGATCAAAGACGTGCGCACCGGCGAAGAAACCGGAAACGTAGACGCCGTTATGGACGGCGAGATCGACCAGTTCCTGAAAGCTTATCTTATGATGATGGGCCAAAAAGTAGAAGAATAAACTAGACTTGAGATATTAGATATAAGATTTGAGATGGGAAAAAATATCCTGTCTCCAAAAGCAAGTCTAATATCTCACGTCTCACATCTAACATCTAATATCTATTAAACATGATCACCATATACCACAATGCCCGCTGCACCAAATCAAGAGAAGGCCTGGCCTTATTGAATGATTCGGGTGAGGATTTTGAAGTAAGAGAGTATCTCAAAAAGCCATTTTCTGAAGATGAGCTAAAAGAGCTTTTGGAAAAACTGGGCATGGTCCCAATTGAACTTGTGCGAACAGATGAAAAGATCTGGAAGGAGCACTACAAAGGCAAAGATTTGAGCGATGACGAGTTGGTACGGGTGATGGTTGAAAATCCAAAATTGATCCAAAGGCCGATTGTGGTAAAAGATAATTCGGCTGTTGTGGGCCGGCCGGCAGAAAAGATCTCAGCTCTTCTGAAATAGAGATCCGCCCTTTTCAAATACAGTTTTAACCGGGCTTTAACCCTCTTTTTGCGCTTTCTTCTTTACATTTAGGAAAATGACAAGTTATGAAGAGCAGCAAGAGAACCCTTTTATTTTTTCTTTTTACCATAGCATTTCTAACCTCTACCCCCGGATTTTCCCAAAGTATAATGCAGGGGAATCCAGACAGGGAAATGAGAGATGCCGCAGAGCAAAAAGCGGCATTATGGCAGGACGAACTTGCCCTTACCTCCAAACAAACCGACCTGATGGAGCGCAAATTCATTGAATTTGGTATGAAAAAGCAAAGACTCCTGCAGTCTAAGATGAGGGAAGAGGAAAAAACAAAGCGCCTGTTGAGGCTACAGGTACTGGAAAATAAAGACATGCGCGACATTCTTACCCAACCGCAGTACGATAGATATATAAGGCTTCAGCAAAAAAAGGTGAAGTCTAAAATGAGAAGAAGGAATACAAAGGAATAATTTTTTCCTTTTTTGAAGATTTTACCGCCCGGTCTTTAAACCATCAACCGCTTTTGGTGTCCAAAAGAAAAAACCAAGTATGAACACCAGAACAACCCGGCATTTCTACAGTGCCTTTTTTTTCTTTTTCCTTTTTTCTTTTTCACTTTTTGCACAGGCTGATCGCCGTCCAGATTTTACAGTCACAGGGAAAGTGACCGATGAAGCCGGGACTCCCCTGGAGTATGCAACCATTTCTTTCCAAAACACTAAAAATCCCGACAAATTAACCGGAGGCATTACAGATGCACAGGGGAACTTTGAGATCGAAGTTCCGCAGGGGGTGTATAACATCAATATTGAATTTATTTCTTTTCAACCCAAAAATTTCCCCAACCGCGAGATCAAAGCAGATTTGAATATGGGAACCATCGTTTTGGGGATGGCCGCAGGGGAATTGAACGAAGTTGTGGTAACTGCCGAAACCACGCAAGTAGATGTGAGGCTGGACAAGAAGATCTACAACATCGGGAAAGACCTTACCACTGCAGGTGGAACAGTAGCCGATGCATTAAACAATGTCCCCTCGGTTTCTGTGGACATTGAAGGAGGGATCAGCCTTAGAGGAAACGAAAACGTGAGGATTTTGATCAACGGAAAACCTTCGGCTATGGCAGGCTTCGGCAATACCGATGTACTCTCACAACTTCCTGCCGATGCTATTGAACGGGTGGAAGTGATCACCTCCCCTTCTGCCAGGTATGACGCCGAAGGAACTGCAGGTATTTTGAACATCATTCTTCGGAAGGAAAAAACCCTCGGCTTCAACGGCTCTGTAACCGCGAGAGTTGGAGATCCAGATCAGGTTGGGCTTTCAACAAACCTCAACCTAAGGACCGATAAATTCAACATTTTTAACACCACAGGTTTCCGTTATTTCGATGCCCCGGGAAATTCCTTTGCAGATACGCGTTACTTCAGCTATTTTGATGAGGAAAAAGGAGAAATTGTAGATCCTACCTACGACCGAATCATCGAAGATCGCAAGATAAGTCGGCTTAACAGGAACTTCAATACCAGCCTGGGTTTTGAATACTTTATTACAGACATGTCTTCCATTACCGCGACAGGATTCTATCGCTATGGGGAAGACGAAGATCTTACTACCAACTACAGCCGCATGTTTATTGATGGAGTTTCGTCGCTGGAAAGCGTGAGGCGCGAAAAAGAGACCGAAGACGACAATTCTTTCCAGTTTGCCCTTAACTACATCAACAAGTTTGACGACAAAGGTCACCAGTTAACTGCCGATTTTCAATATGAAAGAGACGATGAGACCCAGGAAGGTTTTATTGACGAAACTGTTAAAGTAGATCTTGCCAATGAAAATCCATTTTTTCCCAGGGAAAGAACGTTCACTACCGAGACTCAGGATGAGTACCTTATCCAGGCAGATTATGTGAGGCCAATTGGAGAAGAAGCACAGTTTGAGGCCGGCTACCGCGGAAATTTCCAGGAAGAAGTCACAGATTATGAGTTGTTGCTGGAAAATCCCGAAAACAACCAGCTTGAGAACTCTGTTCTTTCTAATGTATTCACTTATACTGAAAATGTGAATTCCCTTTATTCTCAATACGGAAACAAGTTTGGTGATTTTTCGTTCCTGCTGGGTCTGCGTCTTGAAAACACACAACTAAAAGGAAAGATCGATTCAGATTTGACCGAAGAGGAACTACTCGATGAGTTTGGAATTCCTATTGATACAGACTTTGACAAAAATTATCTGGGCCTCTTCCCTACCGTTAACCTTATTTATGAACTCGCCGAAGATGAGAATATAACCCTTGGGTATAACCGAAGGATCAACAGGCCACGCGGCTGGTTCATCAACCCTTTCCCTTCAAGGTCGAGCCGTACAAACATTTTCCAGGGGAACCCAAACCTGGAGCCGGCTTTCTCAAATGCCTTTGACCTGGGGTATCTAAAAAGGTGGAAAAAGATCACTCTTACCTCTTCAGTATATTACCAGCACGAAACTCAATCTTTTGAAAGGGTTGAGCAGGCAACTACCTCCAAAGACAGCACCCAGATCATTAGGACGATTCCTATTAACCTGGCCACAAACACCAGGATTGGTGCAGAGGCAGGTGTACTGTACAATCCGGCGAAGTGGTTACGCCTTAATGGTAGTTTTAACTTCTTCCAGTTCGATACAGAAGGCGATTTCAATGGAGTTGATTACAGCGCAAAGAACACCAGTTATTTTGCAAGGTTTAGCTCAAAAGTCACATTTCCTTTGAAGATAGACTGGCAAACCAATGCTTTTTATCGTGGTGCTTCAGAAGGAGCGCAAACTCAGACGGACGGCTTGTTGTCAATAGATATGGCCTTGAGCAAAGAGCTATTCAATGAAAAAGCTTCGCTTACCCTTAATGTTCGTGATTTACTCAATGCGAGGAAAAGAAATTCTTTTACCACTACGCAATTTTTTGAAAGGGAAAGTGAATTCCAGTGGAGACAGCGCAGCGTGACACTTTCTTTCACCTACAGGTTCAATCAGCAACAAAGAGACCGCCAAAAAGGAAAACGTGGTGAGAACGGCGATAATATGGATATGGATGGCGAAGGAGAATTTTAAGAAAACAATATAAAATAGAAGAAGCCGTCAAATGACGGCTTCTTCTATTTTATATCCCTTCAAAAAGGGCAAAAAAAAAGGACTTTTTACAAAGTCCCCTCTTTTATGCTTTCTCCTCTTCCAGGCGTTTTTTCTCTTTTCTTTCATCCATCATTTCTTTTACTGCCCCACCTATCCAGTAAGGAATAATTGAAACGAGGAAGAGCATTACCCAAAATCCCATTAAAAAGATGATGATAAATGCTAAAAACCCCAGATACTGATCGAATTCAAACATGATTTTCCTGATTTTTGAATCTTTGCCAAAGATAGAAAGTCTTCAAAGTACTCACAACAGTTTTTATCTAATTTTTTCTGGCCTGTAATATCCGTTTTCAAAAGCTTTCCAAAAATGATATCTATCAGGCAATTTTGTCTCATTTTAAGCGCCATAATTTTCACGAAACTGTAAATTTGTAACAAATCATTTAAGCGTTATGGACTACAGAATAGAAAAAGATACCATGGGGGAAGTAAAAGTCCCTTCAGATAAACTTTGGGGAGCACAGACCGAGCGTTCCCGAAATAACTTTAAAATAGGCGCTCCTGCAAGCATGCCGCTGGAGATCATCTATGGTTTTGCCTACTTAAAAAAGGCAGCCGCCTTTACCAACTGTGAACTGGGAGCTTTATCTGTTGACAAGCGTGACCTTATCGCGAAAGTATGTGATGAGATCCTGGCAGGAAAGCACGACGATCAATTTCCCCTGGTGATCTGGCAAACCGGTAGCGGTACCCAAAGCAACATGAATGTCAACGAAGTTATCGCCAACCGGGCGCAGCAATTGGCAGGAAAAACCGTTGGAGAGGGAGAAAAAGTTCTGGCTCCAAATGACGACGTAAACAAATCGCAGTCTTCTAACGACACTTTTCCTACCGGAATGCACATCGCGGTCTACAAAAAGATACTCGAGACTACCATTCCCGGGGTTAAGCAGCTGCGAAATGCGCTTAAAAAGAAATCTGAAGAATTTAAAGATGTAGTCAAAATTGGACGTACGCATTTTATGGATGCCACTCCCCTCACCCTTAGGGCAGGAATTCAGCGGATATGTTTCTCAGCTTGATCACGGGTTGAGCGCTCTTGAAAATACATTGCCTCACCTTTCTGAACTTGCCCTTGGTGGAACCGCGGTAGGAACGGGGCTTAATACTCCAAAGGGATATTCTAAAAGGGTAGCCGAATTCATCGCTAAGTTCACAGAACTTCCGTTTATTTCGGCTCCCAAATAAATTTGAGGCGCTTGCCGCCCATGACGCCTTTGTCGAGACTCACGGTGCACTCAAGACTTTGGCTGTTTCCTTAAATAAGATTGCTAACGACATTAGGATGTTGGCATCGGGACCACGAAGCGGAATTGGAGAGATCATTATTCCAGCCAATGAACCGGGTTCTTCTATCATGCCTGGAAAGGTCAATCCTACACAAGTAGAAGCTTTGACCATGGTTTGCGCCCAGGTAATTGGAAATGACGTGACCATCAATGTTGGCGGAATGCAGGGCCAATTTGAGCTTAACGTGTTCAAGCCTGTAATGGCCGCAAACATTCTACAGAGTGCTCAATTGCTTGGTGACGCCTGTGCCTCTTTTGAAGAGCATTGCGCATCGGGTATTGAACCAAATGAACAGAGGATTAATGAATTGCTCAACAATTCCTTGATGCTGGTCACCGCTCTTAACACCAAAATAGGATACTACAAAGCTGCCGAGATTGCCAACACAGCCCACAAGAACGGTACAACCCTCAAGGAAGAAGCTGTTAGGCTTGGCTACGTGAGCGAAAAGGATTTTGACGAGTGGGTAAAACCTAAAGATATGGTAGGCGGACTCAAGTAGAGCTTCCAAAAGTTTATTCCTGGACCCTTCAAAAAGCAAATTTTTGAAGGGTCTTTTTTATTTACCACTATCCCCAAAGAACATGATCTCAATCTCATAAATTTATCTTAAATTCACGACCTATTCCCTATATAGAAGATGAACAAAAAAGTTGAGCTGGATTTTGGAGTTGTTTGGATCGATGACAAAATTCTGGTAAGTGAACTGCACGAGGGCGTACTGCTCGATGTGGAAAATAACAGGAAAATTTTGGCGCTTGGCCAGGAAATATTTGAAGGTGAAGCCTACGGTTATATTTCGCATCGTATCAATTCTTACGCGGTGGACCCTATGGTGTACCGCGAGTCTGCAGAAGATGAGCGTTTAAGAGCCATTGCTGTTGTCTCAAGTAAAGATATGGCCAGAAAGAGCGCCCAACTGGAGAAAAAATTCTATACCAACAAAAACTCATTCCAGATCTTTAGTTCTCTCGACGAAGCCCGAGACTGGATAAAAGAAGTAGTTTCCTGTCAATCAAAAGCTGACACCTTAAGCTGAAACTCCTCCAGGAATTTTCGTGACTTCTGAATAAAAGGAGCCATGACCACGTCTTCTTTGACCAGTGGCACTTCTTTTCTGAATTCAGAAACCAGGTTTTCCAAGAATTCCGAAGTTTTATAGCCTCCACGGTAAGAGAGCGCCTGGGAAGCATTGAACAGCTCAATGGCAAGAACGGTCTGCACATTGTCGAGCACCTTTATGACCTTGGTAGCCGCATTGGCGCCCATACTCACATGATCTTCCTGCCCGTTTGAAGACACAATGGAATCTATACTGGCAGGCGTACACAGCTGCTTATTTTGACTCACAATGCTGGCTGCGGTGTACTGCGGAATCATGAACCCGCTGTTGAGGCCGGGTGCATCTACCAAAAATGCAGGCCCGCGAAGGCCTGAAACCATTTGGTAAATTCGTCTTTCTGAAATATTGCCGAGCTCAGCCATTGCTATGGCAAGGTAATCTAACGGAAGCGCCAGCGGCTGCCCGTGAAAATTTCCGCCGGAAATGATCTTATCGGCATCCACGAAAATATTGGGGTTGTCTGTAACCGAGTTGATCTCGGTCTTGAAGCTCTTGTAAACGAAATCCAACGTGTCTTTGGTCGCGCCATGCACCTGCGGAATGCACCTGAAGGAATAGGGATCCTGCACATTTTGTTTAGTCTGCGCTGCAATTTGACTTCCGTCAAGGAATTTTCTAACCCTTTCGGCAGTTTTTACCTGGCCACGATGCGGCCGCACCAGATGCACCAGCTCATCAAAAGGAGACATATTACAGTCAAAAGCATCAACCGAAAGCGCCCCGATGACATCTGCCCACAGGGACAGCTTGAAAGCCTTGAGCAGCGCGTAAATTCCGTGGGCGCTCATGAACTGCGTTCCGTTAAGTAAGGCTAAACCTTCTTTACTTTGCAGCTTTACCGGTTTCCATGCAAAACGCTTCAAGGATCTTTTCCGCAGGAAGTATCTCTTCTTTATAATAAACCTCTCCTTTTCCAATCAACGGCAGGGATAAATGCGCGAGCGGCGCTAAATCTCCAGAGGCTCCCAGAGAACCCTGAGAATACACCACCGGCAGCACATCTTCGTTATAAAAGTCGATGAGTCGATTTACAGTCTCCAAAGAAACACCGGAGTGCCCATAACTCAGCGACTGTATCTTTAGCAGCAGCATAAGCCTGATGATGGGTTTTGAAACCCTCTCTCCTGTTCCGCAGGCATGTGACATCACGAGGTTCTCCTGCAGTTGCGTCAAATTTTCCGAAGAGATCTTCACGTTACACAGCGACCCAAAACCGGTGTTGATCCCGTAAATGGGAGAAGTATTCTCCTTCATCTTATCGTTGAGATATTTCCTCGCCTTCTCAATATTGGCAACCGCCTCCTCGCTAAGAGCCAGCGTTTTTTTATTTTTTAGGATGTCCTGTATCTCCTCAAGATCAAGGACAGAAGAGCTTATATAATGACAGTCTCTCATTGTTGGTTTGGTAGGTTATTTTGATTTTGTTTGAAAAGGTCAAGAACGGCCGCGCCGGTATTCGCCGCGATATCACCGGCAATAAGGCCTTCAAAACCCAATTTTTCGGCAGCAATGTCGCCTGCTCTTCCGTGGAGGTACACCGCGAGAATGGCTGCACGCAAGGGCTCATAGCCTTGACACACAAAAGCGGTGATCACCCCGGTGAGCACATCGCCGCTGCCCGCTGTTGCCATCCCCGGATTGCCTGAATTATTGATGTAAATTTCTTCGGAAGTAACCGTGAAAGTATAGGCGCCCTTGATCACCAGGATAAGCTTGTGCTTCTTCATCAGCTCCTGCGCCATCTCCAGTTTCTGAAAATCGTTCTCCCAGCTGCCTATCAGCCTTTCCAGTTCTTTTGGATGCGGAGTAAGAATACTTCCCTCCGGAAGCAGTTCCAGAAAGTTCTTGTTCCTGGCTATAATATTGAGGCCGTCTGCATCGACGACCATAGGTTTTTTGTTCTTTTTCAGAAGTTCTTCAAAGGCTTTCACAGTCTTCTCTTCTGTTCCTGCTCCCGGGACCAAATCCAATCACCGTTGGTTCCATCCCGTGATCGATGTTGGTCAGCATCTTTTCATCATCATCTGTAATCACCATGGCTTCGGGCAGGGCGGTTTGCAGGATCTGGTAGCCGCAGGAAGGTGCAAAAATAGTGACCATTCCGGCGCCGGCCTTTAATGCAGCTGTTGAGGAAAGGCAGATGCTTCCAATCTTTCCGTAGCTGCCGCCAACCATTAGAGCATGGCCGTAAGTACCTTTGTGAGACTGCTTTTTGCGGGGCGTATATAAAACTCTTGCTTCGGCTTTGCCTATTAACTGCGCCACTGGCTTTGTCTGCACGAGATAATCGCGGTCAAGCCCGATGTCGAGCACCTGCAGGTCGCCCACAAATTCCGCAGTTTCAGGAAGAAAAAATGACAGTTTTGGCGTTTGGAAAGTAATGGTATAATTAGCCTGAATAATTGCATTTTTGGAACCCAACGGTTTGTCGGCAGCAAGTCCTGAGGGCATGTCAACGGCCAAAACAAAAGCTCCGGATTTGTTGATATGCTGCATCAGTTTTGCGACCCAATCTACCAAAGGACGGTTTAAACCAACCCCAAAAATAGCATCGATCACAAAATCTCCTTCTTTTATTTCAGGGAAGTCTTCTTCAGATTTTAATAGCGAAGGCCAGTTTTTGGTCATGTTCTTCACGCGATCGTAATTCTTCAGGAATTCCTGAGAGCGTTGATCGCTGTAATTGACCACATAAATAGTGACATTATAGCCTTCTTCGAGTAAGCGTCGCCCAATGACGAGTCCATCGCCGCCGTTGTTCCCAATTCCGCAGAAGATCTTGACGGGAATATCGGCATTTTGAAGCCGCTTGTGAATCTCTTCGTAAACAAGGCCCGCAGCTCTTTCCATGAGCTCATCAGAAGAAATTTCCTGTCGCTCAAGAGTGACTTGATCTGCTTCTTTTATTTGTGCTGCCGAAAAGATCTTCATAAACCGCATTTTTAAAACCTGTACAAATATAAAATTTCTTACCCGCTCTGCTTTTATCTACTCAGTTTCTATTTAAAAGTTTTCGCAAAAAGGGCATTTCCTACACGAATTTGATAAATTTGCTCAAATTTATTTTCAAAATGAAAAATACAGCCCTTACCTCTACTCATATCGAGCTAAACGCTAAGATGGTTCCTTTTGCAGGATATAACATGCCGGTTTCTTATGAAGGTGTCAATGCCGAGCACGAAACAGTGCGCAAAGCCGTGGGTGTTTTTGATGTATCCCACATGGGAGAATTTTTGATCACCGGCGATAAAGCGCTGGAACTTATTCAAAAGATAAGCTCCAACGATGCTTCTAAACTCGTTGACGGGAAAGCGCAGTACAGCTGCATGCCCAATAACGACGGCGGGATCGTCGATGATTTGATCATTTACAGGTTCAACGAAGAAAAATATTTGCTGGTGGTGAACGCCTCAAACATTGAAAAAGACTGGAACTGGATCTCTCACCACAACACCATGGATGCTACCATGCGCGACATTTCTGATGAGTATTCCTTACTGGCCATTCAGGGTCCGAAAGCCGCCGAAGCCATGCAATCTCTCACAGATGTTGACTTAAGCGCCATCAAATTTTACACTTTTGAAGTCGCGCCTTTTGCAGGTGTGGACAATGTCATCATCTCGGCTACAGGTTACACCGGCAGCGGCGGATTCGAGATCTACGTGAAAAACGAAGATGTACAGCAGGTTTGGGATAGGGTTTTTGAAGCAGGAAAAGACTTCGGAATTAAACCTATCGGCCTTGCAGCCCGCGACACTTTGCGACTTGAAATGGGCTTCTGCCTCTACGGAAATGACATTGACGACACCACTTCTCCTATTGAAGCCGGTCTGGGCTGGATCACAAAGTTCAGCAAAGATTTCATCAACTCTGAAGCCTTGAAAAAGCAAAAAGAAGAAGGGCCTTCCAGGAAGCTCATCGGCTTTGAACTGGACGAGCGCGGAATTCCCCGCCACGGTTATGAAATAGTTGATAACAATGGCAAGGTTATTGGCGTTGTAACTTCAGGAACCATGTCTCCTTCCCTCGAAAAAGGAATAGGAATGGGATATGTTCCAACAGAGTTGGCCACGCCGGGAAGTAAAATTAACATTCAGATTCGTAAAAAAGCTCTTCCTGCGACGGTGGTAAAAATGCCATTTTATAAAGGATAGTTTTTGAAGAAAATTTTGATCTTAGGGGGAAGCGGCTTTATCGGCAATGCCTTGTATAAAGAGCTTTACCCCTATTTTAATACCCACGCTACATACAGGACAGAAAATGCCTTTTTTGAGCAGAATCAAAAGTTTCATCTTTTTGATGTAGAAAAGGAAAGCATTTCTGTACTGCTGGAGAGCCTGCGCCCCAACATCATTATCTCTGCCCTGCGCGGAAATTTTGATGCGCAGATCTACGCGCATTTTGAGATCATAGATTACATTTTGCGTACGCGGGATACAAAGCTCATCTTCCTTTCTTCGGCCAACGTTTTTGACGCCTTTACCAATTATCCTTCTTACGAGTATGACAAGACGCTTTCTCAAAGTGTCTACGGAAGGTTCAAGATCAAGATCGAGAATGCGCTGCTGCGTCTGCCCAACCACAAATATGTCATCGCACGCGTTCCCATGGTCTACGGCGCCAATTCGCCACGGGTCCTGGAGATCAAGCGGCAGCTGAAGGAGGTGGAAGCCATTGAAGTATTTTCTAACGTTGTGGTCAACGCCACTACAGATGCCAAACTTACTCAGCAAATTCACTATATCATCAATCAGAAAAAACAGGGCGTTTTTCACCTGGGTAGTAATGATCTTATTCATCACAATGATCTTATTGCTGAAATTTGTGAAGAACTCGGTGAAAAAGATCCCTTGCTCAAAAACGTGTACGATTCCAATTTTGACCGCTTTTTAGCGGTGCTTCCGAAGGATAATTTACTTCCCAAAAATCTTCAGATCTCTGTGCAGGAGGTCATCTCGGGTACCCTGATCTCCTGATTGTTAATCTTCTATTAATTTCAGAAGCTTCCGCAGAAATCCTCTTTTTGAATGGCTAACTTTTAGGTTCCAAAAATGACAAAATATGAACAAGTTAAGCAAAGAAGAGATCGACAAGCACTTACAGGAACTGGACGGCTGGGAATATAAAGACGACGCCATTCATACTTCTTTCCAGTTCGAGAATTTCAAAGAAGCATTTTCGGTCATGACAAGGATCGCCTTTGAAGCCGAAGCCCAGCAGCATCACCCGGACTGGTGCAACGTTTATAATCAATTGCAGATCACGCTTTCTACCCATGATGCCGGCGGGGTGACCGAAAAAGACTTCAAAATGGCTCACACGATCGAGGACATCGTAGACGCCGGTGAATAATTTGCTGCAGCAGGTTCCAAAAATGCCTATTTTTCCTATTTTTACGCCCTCAATTAATTTAAGCAATGGGAAGAGCATTCGAATTCAGAAAAGCGCGTAAAATGAAGCGTTGGTCGGCTATGGCCAAAGCCTTTACCCGCATTGGAAAAGATATTGTAATGGCCGTAAAGGAAGGTGGGCCCGACCCCGACACTAACGCCAGACTTCGTGCCGTTATCCAGAACGCCAAGAGCGTTAACATGCCCAAAGACAACATTGAGCGCGCCATAAAACGCGCCAGCGACAAAAGCCAGGGCGACTATAAAATTGTTCTTTTTGAAGGTTATGCGCCTCACGGGATCGCCGTGCTGGTAGAAACCGCCACAGATAACAACAACAGGACCGTAGCAAACGTGCGTTCCTATTTCAATAAATGCGACGGAAACCTGGGTACTTCAGGTTCTGTGGAATTCATGTTCGACCACACCTGTAACTTCAAGATCAACGGCGAAGGCCTTGACCCAGAAGAGCTGGAACTGGAATTGATCGATTTTGGTGCCGAAGAAGTCTTTGAAGACGAGGATGCCATTATGATCTATGCGCCTTTTGAAGCTTTTGGGGCCCTTCAGAAGGAGTTGGAGAACCGTGAGATCGAAATCATTTCTTCAGGATTTGAGCGTATTCCGCAGGTGACCAAAAAACTTTCAGAAGAAGAGGCAGCAGATGTCGAAAAACTTCTTGAAAAACTCGAAGAAGATGATGATGTACAGCATGTATATCACACGATGGAGGAAACTTCAGAAGAAGAAGAAAACTAAAACCAAAAGGCCGGCAAAAACCGGCCTTTGATCTTTAACATGAAAACCGAGCAGCACGAAAAAGCCATAAAAGCATCCTACATGAGCATTGCGGGAAATGCTGCTCTTGCCGTGATCAAAGGTCTCACGGGCATCTTCGGAAATTCTTACGCCCTTATCGCCGATGCTATTGAGTCTACCACCGATGTTTTTTCAAGCCTGTTGGTGCTTTTCGGGCTGAAATATTCGGCGCGGCCTGCAGACGATAATCATCCTTACGGGCACGGAAAAGTAGAACCGCTTATCACATTTGCGGTAGTGGGTTTTCTCATCGTTTCGGCCACGGTAATTGTTTTTCAAAGCATTGAGAACATACAAAGTCCGCAAAAAGTTCCCGAGCCTTACACTCTTATCGTGCTGGCGGCTATCATCGTGACCAAGGAACTTTTTTACAGGTTTGTCAACAAAACCAGTGATGAGACCAAAAGTTCTTCCTTAAAAGCCGATGCCTGGCACCACAGGAGCGATGCCATTACCTCTTTAATGGCTTTTATAGGTATTTCTATAGCCATTTTTATGGGGAAGGGCTACGAAGCCGCCGATGACTGGGCTGCACTTTTTGCCGCGGGCTTTATTCTCTATAATGCCTACCTCATCCTACGGCCCGCACTTGGTGAGATCATGGACGAGCACATGTATGACGAACTTATCGAGGAAATTAGGGAGGTGGCGCACGATGTACCCGGAGTGATTGAAACCGAAAAATGTTTTGTACGCAAGGCCGGAATGGTCTATCACGTTGACCTGCACGCAGTGGTGGACGGTCAACTTACGGTGAACAAAGGTCACGAGATCGCACACGATCTTAAAAGTGTGCTTTTGGAAAAATTTCCTCAAATTACCGATGTTCTTATTCATATTGAGCCCGACAATATTGAACATTCCCCGGAATAGCTTTCCTTAAAAAAATACTAATCCTATAAATGCTCTACAGCTTCAGGGGCAATTTGCCTATCTTTAATGATTAATAACAGAAAAATCATTAATGGAAGTAAAATTAGCCGTCCTTATTGACGGAGATAACATTCCTTCGGCTTACGTCAAGGAAATGATGGAAGAAATCGCCAAATACGGCAATCCCACTATAAAAAGAATTTACGGAGACTGGACCAAACCTCACCTGGCCAAATGGAAGAATGTGCTGCTTGAAAATGCAGTAACGCCCATTCAGCAATACGGCTACACCCAGGGCAAAAATGCGACCGACTCGGCCATGATCATTGATGCTATGGATATACTTTACTCCGGAAAGGTTGACGGTTTTTGTCTGGTGTCCAGCGACAGTGATTTTACCCGCCTCGCTACCCGGCTAAGGGAAGCGGGCATGAATGTCATTGGAATTGGCGAGAAGAAAACTCCCGATCCTTTTATTGTCGCCTGCGACAGGTTCATTTACATTGAGATCCTGAAGCAACAGACAAAGGAAAGCAGCAAGGAAAAAGAGACTAAGAAAAGTGATTACGACAAGATCACTTCAAAGGTCATAAAGCTTATCTCCACGACCATCTCTGATGTTGCCGATGATGACGGATGGGCTTTTCTAGGGGATGTGGGAAGTTTGCTCCAGAAAAAGCAGCCCAACTTTGATTCCCGTAACTACGGCTTTCAAAAATTGACGCCAATGATCAACTCCATCGACAAGTTTGAGATCGAATCACGGGAGAATCAAAAAGGCGGAAAATACAAGCTCATTTACGTGCGAAACAAAGATTAGAAGAGGCTTCAAAAAAGCCATTTTTGGAACATCTTTAAAAATTGTGGTATGAGAACTATTAAAAACGTTTATAAAGCCGAGTACCGCCCTATAGCTGACCTTATCACTTACTCGCCCATGCCTACGCGGAAGCTGGACATGATAGATCCTTTCCTGTTTCTGAACCATCACGGCCCGCAAAAATATCCGCCCGGCAATAACGGCCTGCCTTTTGGTCCGCACCCGCACCGGGGGATGGAAACGGTGACCTTTATTTTGGATGGCGATATCGCTCATAAGGATTCCGGCGGAAATAATTCTGTAATAGAATCCGGAGGCGTGCAGTGGATGACTGCCGGCAGCGGACTAATTCACGCGGAAGTTTCTTCGGAAAAATTCAAGCGTGAAGGCGGTGACCTCGAAATTCTACAGCTGTGGGTAAATTTGCCTGCAAAACTAAAAATGACCAACCCGAATTACTGCGGACTGCAAAAACCGGAAATTCCGCAGGTGCAATTCGATGACGGAAAAGTTAGCGCACAAGTAGTTTCCGGAGAACTGGAGTCTCAAAAAGGGGCTTTTGACACCTTAACTGAAATCAACCTCAGCACGCTCTTCTTTAAACCCGAAGGTATATTTGAAACTACTGTACCAAAAGATCACAACATTTTATGCTACGTTATTCGTGGCGAAATAAAGATCAATGGAGAACACATTCAGGCGCTGCACCTGGTAGAGTTCAACAATGACCACGAGGAACTAAGAATTGAGGCGCTTACCGATGCTGTTGTCCTTTTCGGCCACGCCGAACCTTTCAAAGAACCCGTAGTCGCCCGTGGTCCCTTTGTGATGAATACCATGGAAGAGATCAACCAGGCCTATGAAGATTACCAGCAGGGGAAGTTTTAGTGATCAGTGCTCAGTGGTCAGTGATCAGTGGTCAGTGATCAGTGATTGGGGATTGGTGACTTAAAACAATAATTGAGCATTAGACTTCTGTCTTAACGACGTTATTGGCTTTCGGAAAATTTTTCTTCTCCCACCCCGCCTTTCAGGCACCCTTCCCGGGAGGGGAGGGTTCAAAAAATATAATCGGACCTTGAAAGGATCAATTCCTAAGTTTAAAACTTTCCTCGTAAACATATAGAAAATTAAATTTAGAGTACCCTCCTTTGGAGGGGTGGCCGCAGGACGGGGTGGGATATTAAAAAACCGGCAACAAAAAACGCGCAATTTTCATTGCGCGTTTTTGATTAAGAATTTTTCTTCTTTTTCTTTTTCAGTCCGAGCCTTTTTCGCTCCCCTTTTTTATAGTGCTTGATAAAGCTTAAATAGGAAACCAGCCCCAGAAGAGCTACTGCAGCTATTGTGTAGTACACGAAGTTTGGCGTGATCACCTTATCCCCGCTCGCGTAGGAGTGTAATCCGCTTAGGTAGAAGTTCACCCCAAAATAGGTCATCATAATACTTGAAAAAGCTACAACCGACATAAAATTGAACAGCCAACGGCTTCTCATTCCCGGCACCAGCCTAATGTGGATCACAAAAGCATAGACCATAATACTTACCAGCGCCCAGGTCTCTTTTGGATCCCAGCCCCAGTAACGACCCCAGCTTTCATTCGCCCACTGCCCTCCAAGGAAGTTCCCGATTGTAAGCATTACAAGCCCAACGGTAAGCGCCATTTCGGTAATTATGGTGATCTCTTTAATATTGAGGTCCATCTTTTTCTTATTTCGGTCGTTGGTAAGGATCATTAATATCAGCGAAACCACTCCCAGGATCATTCCCAGGGTGAACGGCCCATAACTTGCAACAATGATCGAAACGTGGATCATTAGCCAGTAAGAATCCAGCACCGGCTGCAGGTTGGCTATCGCAGGATCCATCCAGTTCCAGTGCGCGATCATGAGGATCATCGAAGCCACAAAAGCCGTAGAGGCCATGGTAAGATCACTTTTCCTTCCGAAGATCAAGCCGAACAACATAGTCGCCCAGGCTACGTAGATCATCGACTCATAAGCATCACTCCAGGGCGCGTGCCCAGAAAGGTACCAACGCGCGATTAAGCCTGCCGTGTGCAGGATAAAGAGGATAACAATTGCTATTTTCGAGAGGTAAATGAAACCGTCAATAAATTTGTTGCTTTTGAAGATCTTCAGGATCACAAAGAACAGCATCACTACTCCCGCCAACATATACATCCAGAAAAGATTCCTAAAAACATCATATTTATTATAGATGATCTCTGTGTTGATCTTCTCTTCGGAAGGCATTACTTCGCTTCCGAATTTCTTCTGATAGCTTTTAATACTGTTCAAAAATTCTTCGGCTTTGGAATAATCTCCTGTCTTTTTCGCTTCCTGAAGCGCATTAAAATAAATAGGCAGAATTTGCTGCGTGTAAAGCGAATCCATTCCTTTTAGACCGGCATCGGCCGCGTCAACATGAGAAACCCACTTGTTGTTCTCATCTCCGGGAACCGGAAAAATCCTAAGCACCTTACCCTGCAGCGCACTGTAAAGCAGGTTCACCCGGTGATCTGTCTCGATAAAATCCTTCTGAAACTGGTTAGGCACGGCCGCCTGGTAGGCACTTTCCAGGTAAGGGCTCAACTTGTAATTGCCTTCGGCATCAAAAAAGCTGGTCAACCTTAAATACTTCGAATCTTCGGGTACATCAAGGATATGATGCAGGCTGTCATTGTCTTTTTTCACATACATCAGCGGTACATTGTACCACATGGTGGGATTTTCGGTCATTGAGATGATCACCTGGTCTGAGGTCATGCCTTCATATTCGGCGCTCTTGCTCAGCTTCCGAAGCAATTCCGAAGAATAGGTATTGACGGGTTTCATCCTTCCGCCGGCATCCTGCACCACAAGACGGCCGAATTTGGCAGCATGCTCTTCAGAAACCACGTTGGCTTTAATAATGGAATCAATACGTTCCTTAGAAATGTCATTTAGAGTGACGTTTCTATGCTGGTGCTCCTGCTCCTGGGAAAAGCCGCTGAAAGAAACAAAGAAAATGAGGATCGCTGCCAGTTTGGTCTTCTTTTTCTTCACTTTTTTAAGCTGTTTTTTAAGTTCTCCAAAACGCGAACCGGGAGCTACAAGAATCCATAACAGCCCGATGTACAACAGGGTGTAACCCACATAAGTGATCCAGGTACCCCAAAAATCATGATTCACAGAAAGTACTGTTCCTTTCTCATCTGGATCAAAAGAAGATTGGAAGAAGCGGTAGCCCTGGTAGTCCAGCACATGGTTCATAAAGATCTCGTAAGGGAAAGATTCGTTCTGGTCTATCACCGTTACTTTACTTTTAAAGGAAGAGTAACTTTTTTCTGTTCCGGGATATTTGGCTGCGATAAAATCATCAAGTTTTATGGCAAACGGCAGTTCATATTTTTTTGAGCCATAGCTCAGGTAAAATTCAAGTCCGCCTAAATTGAGCTTTTTTGGATCATTGATCACGCCTTTGCTTCCCATTAAAGTTATTGTCTCAGACTCGCCGGCACTGGAGACGCGTACTTTTACGGCATCCTGCTGGTGATCCATTTTTTGTTCAGTAGGAATAACTTCATAAGAACCACGAACCACAGGATCGGGCATTACAAACTGCATTCCTGCCATATTGTAAAGAGACCTGAGGTTGAAGGTCTGGGTGCTGTCTTTGTACCACTTCTCCCTGCATCCTGTCGGCCATTCTCATGAAGCTACCCTCAAAAGGAGAAGAGATCTTGTACTCTCCATCTTCAAAAATGATATTTATGGCACCTTCTGTAAGATTGTTGAAAGCGAAAAGTACATTGTGAATGCTCGTCACCTCGCCCTCCTTGAGGTAATGGTCATGACGATTTCCTCCACCGGCCTCAACTATCTTTAGGTAGTTCTCTCCATTGGGGTTTTCGACCAATCCCATTTCGGCACCGTGAATGTAATCAACGATCTCAAGTTTTACCGGCTGCCCGTTATAATCTGTATCAAAAGAATACTCATTATTGGCTCCCGGGGCCAGCAAGACTTCGTTCTCCACTACTCTTCTCCTGGGTTGCCCATCGATCTCCCCGTCAATAAAGGTGGTCAAAAAGGTCTTATCTGAAAGAAAAGTATTTTCTGTTGCGCCTTCACGAATGGGCATCATGCCTTCGTAGCTGATGTATCTCGTAACAAAGGCTCCAACAAGGATAAATATGAAAGAAAGGTGGAGCAAAAGAGAACTCCATTTTTCCCTTTTGTGAAGTTTAAAGCGAACAATATTCCCCGCAAAGTTGATCACAAAAAAGGCCATAATAACCTCAAACCAAAGGGAGTTGTAAATCCAAACTCTGGCGGTTTCTGTGCTGTACCAGTCTTCGATAAATGTTCCCAGCCCCATCGCGACTGCAAAGATTATAAAGAGAAAGGCCATTAAACGAGTGGAAAACAGGATAGATGCAATTTTTTTCTGCATGAGGAGATGTCTTTTAAAACGTCGCAAAAGTAAGCATTTTTTGAGGATTTAGGATTTCTTTAGCATAAGGATTTACCTAATGCCGCTCCAACTATTTTCCTGCTCATAATTTTTGGTATTTTTGCCTCATGATCCAACTAGTGCTTTTAGGCTCCGGAAATGTCGCGACTCACCTTTACAAGGCCTTTTCTGCCTCTGCAAAGGTACAGGTGAAACAGGTTTACAACCATTCATCTAACAACCTCCATAAATTCGGCACTAATGTCACTATAAAAATCTCTGATCTTGCCGATGCCGATGTTTACCTGCTGGCGCTAAAAGACGACGTGATTCCCGAAATAGCAGAAGAACTTCAGGGAAAGCAGGCCCTTATCGCACATACCTCGGGTTCTGCAGGACTGGATTCCCTCGGAAAATGTCAGAGAAAAGGCGTTTTCTACCCTTTACAGACATTTTCAAAAGAGAAGGAACTCGACTATCATGAGATTCCTTTTTGCCTGGAGGCAAATTCTTCCGAAGATCTTGAACTATTAAAGCAAATGGCCAGTGAGATCTCGGGAAAAGCTTACGAGATTTCTTCAGAACAACGAAAAAAGATCCATCTTTCTGCCGTCTTTGTGTGCAACTTCGTGAACCATCTTTACAGTATTGGAGAAAAGATCTGCAAGGAGAATGACATTCCTTTCGAGATCCTGCAGCCATTGATCATGGAGACCGCGAGAAAAATTCAGGATGCATCTCCTTCCGAAGTTCAAACGGGTCCTGCCGTAAGAAATGATCAAACGACCATACAGGCACATTTAGAACAACTTTCAGATCCTCAAAACAAGCAGATCTACCAACTTTTAACCCAAGCAATCCAATCTTTTCATGGAAAAAAATTATAAAGAATATCTTGCCCACATTACCACTTTTATTTTTGACGTAGACGGCGTTTTGACTGATGGCTCTATACAAATAAGTACCAACGGCGAACTTTTGCGCACCATGAACATCAAGGACGGTTTTGCTATGAAACATGCCATGGAGCAGGGTTTTACGGTTTGCGTGATCTCTGGCGGAAACAATGAAGGTGTGCGTCACCGCCTGAAGGGTCTTGGCCTTACCGATATTTATCTTGGTTGCCCTGATAAAGTGGAGCAAATGGAAGAATTCTTTGACATCTACGACATCAAACCCGAAGAGGTGCTTTACATGGGAGACGACCTGCCGGACCTTTATGCCATGCGGAAGGTGGCACTGCCTTGCGCCCCGCAGGACGCGGCAGCAGAGATCAAAGATATCTCCAAATATATCTCTCATAAAAAAGGTGGTAAAGGCTGTGTACGTGACGTGATCGAGCAGGTCATGAAGGTACAGGGCAAATGGATCCTGGAAGAATGAATTGGTTCCTGCTCATTATTGCCGGTTTCTTCGAAGTAGGTTTTGCTACCTGCCTGGGAAAGGCAAAAGAAACCTCCGGAAGCACTTCTATTCTTTGGATGCTCGGCTTTTTTGTTTGCCTCAGCATAAGTATGACCCTGCTTTACAAAGTGACGCGAGTAATTCCTATTGGCACTGCCTACGCGGTATGGACAGGGATAGGCGCCTGCGGCACCGTGCTCGCAGGAATTTTTCTTTTTGATGAACCTGTACATTTTTGGAGACTGTTCTTTTTGACCACCCTCATTGCTTCAATTGTGGGGCTAAAATTTGTTTCAGCTTAATTCATGGCTGTGCCCGCCTTTTTCAAATTAGTAAGGTATCCCAACTTACTCATGATCATCCTTACCCAGGCGCTGGTCAAATATGCCTTTTTTGAACCCTTTGGACTGGCGACCAGTCTTGGAGATCTGCAATTTTGGTTACTCGTAACTTCTATGATAGCTCTGGCTGCTGCGGGAAATATCATCAACGACCTTTACGACGAAGCTGCCGACAGAATCAACAAGCCGCATAAACAGATCATTGGAAAGCAAATTTCTGAAAAAGCTGCTTTTAACGCTTTCATCCTATTGAACATTATTGGGGTTGGAATTGGATTTTATCTTAGCAATTTCGTAGGAAAACCTTCTTTTGTTGCTTTGTTCATCCTCCCTTCGGCATTTTTATATTTCTATGCTTCACAAATTAAAGGGACAGTCCTGGTGGGGAATCTCGTGGTAAGTATCATGGTCGCGATGATCATTGTGATGGTGGGGATATTCGATCTCATTCCGGCCATCACCCCGGAAAATGTGACCACTCAAAAAGTCATTTTTTCCATCCTCATCGACTATGGGATCTTCGCCTTTCTGCTGAATTTTCTTCGGGAAATTGTGAAAGACCAGGAGGATATTACCGGTGATTACAACGCCGGCTACCGCACGCTGCCCGTGTTGCTTGGCCGCAGTCGCAGCAATAAGATCATATTTCTTATCGCTTTGCTTCCGCTTGCGGGGGTTGTTTATTATATTTACAATTACCTCTCCCAAAATCAATTGGCGATGTTGTATGCGCTGCTGTTCGTCATGGCGCCGCTGCTGTATTTCCTGGTGAAGATCACGGGAGCTAAATCCAAAAATCAGTACAGGCACCTAAGCCTGTTGCTAAAGCTCGTATTGACAGCGGGACTTTTATCCATTGGCCTGTACAGGTTTATTTTACTTTAAATTATGCTGAAAGACATTTTAAAAGATTACAATATCATTTTGGCCTCGGGTTCACCACGGCGGCAGCAGTTCTTCAGGGAGCTGGAAATAGATTTCGAAACAAGGCTGAAACCTGTAAAAGAGGAGTATCCTTCATCGCTGGCAGGAGTTGAGATCACTAATTATTTAGCCGAATTAAAAGCGGCGGCCTTTGAAGGAGAACTCAAAACGGGGGACATTCTCATCACCAGCGATACTATTGTGTGGCACGAAGGAAAAGCATTGGAAAAGCCAAAAGATCCTGCGCAGGCCCTGGAGATGATCGAATCTCTCTGCGGAAAGACTCACAAAGTGATCACTTCTGTTTGCTTCAAAACACCTACAGATGTCAAAACCGTGCATGCTGTAACCCATGTCACCTTCGGAAATCTTTCAACAGATGAAATTGAGTACTACATCGACAAGTACAGACCCTTCGACAAAGCCGGGGCCTACGGTATTCAGGAATGGATAGGATTAATTGGCGTTGACCACATTGAGGGCAGCTATTTTAATGTGGTTGGCCTGCCCACGCATCTTGTTTATCAAACCCTTTGTGAAATGGCCGAATAAAAGGTAAAACTTTTTCGCGCATCAACATTCAAGTATCTTTGTAGAAATTATTACAGGAATGACAGATTTCTTTTTTGCCTATAGACATGAGCTCGTATATACCGGCGTCACGATCCTGGTGCTGGGAATTTTCCAGTTCATCCTGAAGAAAGCTGCCGAAAAGGTAGGTCACAAGAGCGAGATCCATATCACCCGTACCCGCCTGATGTTTAAGTACATCAATATCTTGATCATTCTTATTGCCTCTTTCCTGCTGGCCCTGGCCTGGGGTGTGGGCGTTGGCGATCTGGCGCTTTTGTTCTCTTCGGTCTTTGCAGTGATCGGTGTAGCGCTGTTTGCGATCTGGTCCATGTTGAGCAACATTACCGCGGGGATCATTCTGTTCTTTTCCTTTCCCTATAAAATTGGAAGCAGGATCAAGATCCACGACAAAGACCTTCCTGTAGAGGCTGTCATTGAAGACATCAAAGCATTTCATTTACATCTTCGCACCCTCGATGGGGAGCTCATCACCTACCCCAACAACCTCATTCTTCAAAAAGCGGTTTCCCTTGTCGAAAAGGAATACCATTCAGATGAAGGAAAAGACGCGCTTTAGCAATTCCTTTTTTGAAAGACCCGCATAAGCAGGGAATCTTTTTATATTTGAGAAGTTTCAAAAGAAATTCCTCATGCGAAAGATCATTTGCCTTCTATTCCTGCTTTTTACTGGCCTGCTACAGGCACAGCAACCTGAAAAACTAAATTCTTCAGAAATTTTTAAGCAGATCCAGAAACTCAACTTTTTAGGGTCTGCACTCTACATAGCTGCACATCCCGATGACGAGAACACCCGGCTGATCTCTTATATAAGCAACGAACTTAATGCCCGCACCGCCTATCTTTCAATGACCCGAGGCGATGGCGGCCAAAATTTGATAGGGCCGCAACTGCGGGAGCTGTTAGGAGTGATAAGAACCCAGGAATTACTTGCAGCGCGCAGAATAGACGGCGGGGAACAATTTTTTACACGCGCCAATGACTTTGGGTATTCCAAGACGCCTAAAGAAACTTTGAGTATCTGGAACAAAGAGGAGGTCCTTAAAGATGTGGTGAGGACCATAAGGAGGTTTCAGCCAGATGTGATCATCAACCGTTTTGATGCAGGATCGGCAGGGGAAACACATGGCCACCATACCTCTTCGGCCATTCTTAGCACCGAAGCTTTTGAACTTGCCGGAGATGCTAGCGCCTATCCTCAACTGGCGCAGGAGTATGGGACATGGCAGCCAAAAAAGCTCTTTTTCAACACCTCTCCCTGGTTCTACAAGTCTCAGGAAGCTTTTGATAACGCAGATAAATCGAATTTCCTGGAATTTGATACGGGAGTTTATTTTCCGCTGAAGGGACTTTCTAACACAGAGATCGCCTCCATGAGCCGCAGTCAACACCGCTCTCAGGGATTTGGAAGTACAGGAACACGAGGGAAAGCACCCGAATATATTGAACTTCTAAAAGGTGAGCAGCCAAAAGGCAATGACAGCCTCTTTGCCGGTATCAACACCAGCTGGAGCCGCATTAAAGGTGGCAGGGAAATAGGAGAAATTCTTTATGAAGTCGAAAAAAACTTCAATTTTGAAGACCCAGCGGCCAGCCTGCCCGATCTCGTAAAGGCTTATCAGCTCATTCAAAACCTACAGGACGAACACTGGAAAAAAATCAAATCTGAAGAGATTAAAGAGGTCATTGCAGCCAGCGCGGGGCTTTATTTGGAAGCCGCAGCTTCGGAAGCATTGGTTACCCCGGGAGAAACTGTCAACATTCAGCTGGAAGTCATCAACAGGAGTGCACAGGAAATGAAGCTGCTTTCGGTAAAAACCATTCCGGTGGAAAAAGAACTTTCGCCTGAAGTACATCTGGTTGACAACGAGAGTTGGAGGGAAAAAATAGAATTCAGAATCCCCGAAAATGCCGATTTTACCAACCCTTACTGGCTGAACGAAGAGGGAAGCCTGGGGATGTATAAAGTAACGAATGAAGATTATATAGGTTTACCGGAAACCCCGAGAAAGTTTCAGGTTGAATTCACGGTTGAAATAGCAGGTGTTGAAATTCCCTTTTCACGGGAGATCGTATATAAAACCAATGATCCGGTAAAAGGTGAGGTTTACCGGCCGTTCGAGATTGTTCCGGAAATCTCTGTAGCGACCGGCAGCGATGTGCTCATCTTCGCCGACAAATCAAGCAAGGAGATCACTGTAAAAATAAAGGCGGTCAAAAATGGCATTTCCGGCAGCCTTGCACCCCGGCCCCTTGAGAACTGGAAGATCTCTCCTGCTTCTTACCAGTTTGAACCGCTACAAAAAGGAGAGGAAAAAAGCTTCAGCTTTAAAGTGACCCCTCCCGAAAACCGGCAGGAAAGTGCCCTTTTTCAGCCTGTAGTAAAAGTTAGCGATAAACGTTATGACAAAGAAATTGTGCAGCTGGATTATGAGCACATTCCTTTACAGACTTTGGTATTGCCGTCAATGACGAAGCTGGTCAAGCTGAACATCGAAAAAAGAGGAAATTTAATAGGTTACATTGAAGGTGCAGGCGATGTGGTCCCGCAGGCGCTGGAACAAATGGGTTACACGGTACAAACTGTCGCTCCCGAAGAAATTTCCGCAGAAAACCTGGAGAAATTTGATGCAGTTGTTTTGGGAATTAGGGCCTACAACGTGGTTAAAGAACTGCGCCAAAAGCAGGACGAGCTGTTCAAGTATGTCTACAACGGCGGCAATATGATCGTGCAGTACAACACCAGCCGCGGATTTGACATGAATAATTTCGCACCTTTCCCATTGCAGCTTTCGCACGACCGCGTGACCGATGAGGCAGCAAAAATTACCTTTTTGGAACCCAGTCATCCTGTGTTAAATGATCCAAACAAAATTACACAGGAAGATTTTGAAGGCTGGGTACAGGAACGCGGACTTTATTTTGCCAACGACTGGGCTCCTGAGTTTATGCCGATTTTCTCCATGCATGATGACGGAGAAACCGCCAAAAAAGGCAGCCTCTTGATCGCGCCTTACGGCAAAGGCAACTATATCTATACCGGGCTGAGCTTTTTCAGGGAATTTCCGGCAGGTGTTCCGGGAGCTTTCAGGCTGTTCGCCAACCTGATCTCTCTGGGAAAACCGGCAACTTCAGAAACAGTTCAACACAACTCGAACTAATGAAACTTCCGAAGAAATATCACTGGAAAAAGGCATATACCGTGGTGCTCGTGATGAACGCCGTATATGTACTTTTCTTTTATTTGTTAATGAGATTATTCACGTGATATGCAGCTAATCGACTGGATCGTTCTCATTGGCACCCTGCTTTTTATCGTGATCTACGGGGCGTGGAAAACCCGCGGCAGTCAAAATGTGCAGGATTACATCCGCGGCGGGAATGAGGCGAAATGGTGGACGGTCGGGCTTTCGGTAATGGCGACGCAGGCGAGTGCAATCACCTTCCTTTCTACCCCGGGACAGGCCTTTCACAGCGGGATGGGTTTTGTGCAGTTCTACTTTGGTCTCCCCATCGCGATGATCATCATTTGCATGGTGTTTATTCCTATTTATTACCGGCTGGAAATTTATACCGCTTACGAATACCTGGAATCGACGGTTTGACCAGAAAACCCGCACCTTAACTGCCCTCCTTTTCCTTACCCAGCGCGGTCTCTCGGCCGGGATCACCATTTTTGCGCCCGCCATTATTCTCTCGGCAGTTCTTGGCTGGGATCTTACGACGCTCAATATCATTATTGGAAGCCTCGTCACTGTTTACACGGTGTCGGGAGGGACAAAAGCCGTTAATGTCACTCAAAAACAGCAAATGGCGGTGATCTTCTTCGGAATGGTCACGGCTTTTATTTTGATCATTAATTATTTACCCGAAGAGATCACTTTTTCAAAAGCCCTGGAGATCGCCGGTGCCAGCGGAAAAATGGATGTTCTCGACTTCTCTCTCGACTTCGACAACAGGTACACCTTTTGGAGCGGGATCATTGGCGGGACTTTTCTCGCCCTCTCCTACTTTGGGACAGATCAAAGCCAGGTGCAGCGGTATCTTTCGGGACGTTCTGTACAGCAAAGCCAATTGGGGCTAATCATGAACGGGCTACTAAAAGTGCCCATGCAGTTCTTTATTCTGCTCGTGGGCGTCATGGTTTTTGTCTTTTATCAGTTTAACAATTCCCCTCTTAATTTCAATCCGGCAGCGACCCGGGCGGTGCAGGAATCTTCTTTTGCTCCGGAATACGAGAAACTCGACGCGCAGCTGCAGCAAATTCAGGATCAAAAACAGGAAAAAACACTGCTTTACGCCGGAGCTAATGATTTTTCTTCGGAAAAACGCCGGGAGTTCAGGCAGGACATGCTGCAGCTCAATTCCGCTGAAGTGGAAATAAGAGAAAAGGGAACTACTCTTATTGCCGAAGCAGACGACTCGGTAGAGACGAACGACAAGGATTACCTGTTCATTCACTTTATCCTGAACAACCTGCCGCGCGGCCTGATTGGACTTTTGCTGGCCGTGATCCTTTCTGCAGCCATGTCTTCAACAGCTTCAGAATTGAATGCCCTGGCATCAACCACGGTCATTGATCTTTACAAAAGGAATGTTGGAGCACGTTCCGAAGAACATTTTGTAAAAGCCTCAAAATGGTTTACGCTCGCGTGGGGAGTGATTGCCATGGGCGTTGCCAGTGTGGCCGAACTTTTTGACAACCTTATTCAACTCGTCAACATTATTGGTTCTATCTTCTACGGAAATGTTCTGGGAATTTTCCTGCTGGCCTTTTTCGTCAAATATGCCAAAGCGAACGCGGTTTTTGTTGCTGCTTTGATCACGCAGGCCGTTATTATTGGCGTGTACCTTCTAGACGTGATGCCTTACCTTTGGCTCAACCTGCTGGGTTGTGCGCTGGTGATGCTGCTGGCGGTGATACTACAGGGCTTCTCTTCCCAAAATAAAAAGATGAACACCAATGGAATCTAAAAACATAAAATGGGGCATCCTTGGTCCCGGAAAAATTGCAAAAAAGTTTATTACAAGTCTCAGGCATGTAGAAGATGCCGAACTTTATGCTGTGGCCAGCAGATCTTTAGAGAGAGCAACAGCCTTTGCAGAAGAGAACGGTGCAAAAAAGGCTTTTGGTTCTTATGAAGAAATGCTGCAGGACGATGAAGTTGAGGTGGTTTATGTGGCTACTCCACATGTTTTTCACTACGAACACAGCCTCCTCTGCCTTGAATATGGTAAAGCCGTGCTGTGTGAAAAACCCTTTGCCATAAACCGGGAGCAGGTGGAAAAAATGATCTCTACGGCCCAGGAAAAGAAAGTCTTTTTAATGGAGGCGATGTGGACTCCTTTCCTGCCTCACATAAAATACCTTAATGAAGTTTTAAACTCAGGAAGATACGGCGAAGTCAAAAAACTTACTGCCGACTTTGGTTTTGCCGCAGCCTTTGATGAGAATGGAAGGTTGTTCAAAAAAAGTCTTGGCGGCGGAAGTCTGTTGGATATAGGGATTTATCCTATTTTTCTTGCCCTTCATACTCTTGGAGATCCTAAGGAGATCTCAGCCACAGCTCAAATGGGCAGCACTAATGTCGATGAAGTTTGTGAAGTACAATTCGAGTACCCAAACGGCGCAACTGCAGAACTGCACAGCAGCATTGTTGAACACACCCCCACAGCTGCTGAATTTGTGCTGGAAAATGCCGTTATCACGATTCATTCCCGTTGGCATGAGCCCTCAACGGTGACCATCAAAACTTCTACAGAAACTATTTCAAAAAGTTTTGAGGTTGCCTCATACGGCTATGAATATGAAGCCGCACATGTGCAGGAGATGCTGCGAAAAGGAAAAACAGAAAGTGATATCATGACTTTTGAGAAGAGCCTGCAACTCATCTCTTTACTTGACAGGGTAAGAAAAGAGATCGCGCTTGAATATTGATCAAAAAAATTAGGATTTTTTCTCTCCAAGTTTGGCTATTCAACCCGGAAATAACCTTTCAAGGAAACAGGTTCTCCCTTTTTTGTAAACCCTTCTAAAGAGATTTCGAAAATGCCATCCAAATCTGAGGTGTAAAATTTAAAATTTTCTTTTTCCAAAGAAGGGAGCCATAGTAGTTGATTGCGGTAATCGGGAATACTACTGTAATCGAATTCTTCATAATTCTGTTGAAAATAATTCTTGCGAATGTTTCCCGTTGTCAACTTTAATCGCTTCAGATCCTCATCATAATAATCATCAGCAAAATCCCCGTTTATTGTCTCTATAATTATTACTCCATTGTAGATTGAGCCCCCTAAAAAGTAGTTGTCCCGAATAATTTTAATTGTGCTGATTTTTGCTGCCTTGTAACTTTCTACAAAATCATTGACATTTTTCAATGGTAGCCCGTCTACCAGAACAAGCGGTTGCCCCCCATAAGTTTCATTGGGTGGGTAACCAAATACTCCAAAGTTATACTTTCCATTTTCCTTCCTGACTCTGGCAAACCTGATAATCTCTACAAAAGTTTCTTTTACCGAGGGAAACCGGGTATAATCATCAAGATTATAAACTGTCATATCAGCTCCCTCGAACAGGTTCTTGTGATGACTTATTGCAACTGTATCTGGTTTAAAACTGAAATAAGCATTTTCTATTTGGTTATGAACACTCCTGTCCAAGATCATTCTTTTGGCCAGAGAATCAATACCGAATTGCCGGAAAGAAAGCTCCTTGACATCAGGGGTTGGAATAGAATCAAAATTGATAGTATAAGTGGCGTCATCCATAACCTGAACGAGCGCTTCTTCCTCAACGAAATTTTCATCTACGCTGAAGTAAAAATTACCTTTATCATCAGTACTGGAAATTCTTAAGAAAAAGTCTTTCCCGGGAAAGGTAAGAGACAGTCTTTTATTCTTCAGGGGCTGTTGTTCAGTTGCGGAAATATGACCTTTGATCAACTTTCCTCGCAAGTCGGGAAGTTGATGAACTTCAGAAGTTTCAAATTCAAAGGAACTATCACTGACTATTGTTGACTCTGCCGTAAGCACTTCGGGATGGGGTAAAGAATCCAATCGCCTAACAGAAACAGAATAAAATCCTTCCTGGACATTCGCCATCCGGACTTCTACTTTTTCTCTATTGCCAAATTTTTTCTTACTCATGATCAACTCCCCGGAGCCCGGCTGAACTGAAACACTTTTATAATCTACACTGTCTCTCCTTACCTTGTCCTGTGCTGAAGTGTATGGATTAATGATAAAAACATCCTGGGCAAAAAAGGTGTTTTCTCTATTGTTTGTCATCCACCTGGTATAGGCGATGAGCTTGTAGTTTCCGGAAGCTATACTGGTGGGCAGAAAAAAGTCTCCATACCCCATTCCATCTTCAACATCAATAGTTTGACTGTGAACAATATTTCCTTCCTTATCGATAATTGTTATATAGGCGACTTTACTGATATCACTGAGCCTGTTATCCTGTCCCTGGAGACAGTACACCTTGAAATAAAGGTATTCTCCCACAAAGGGCATGGAACTATTTAAATGCACATATACCTTTTCCTTTGGAAAACCGGTTATGGTCTCAACTCTGTTTCTTTGAGCCCGCCCGAGCACGAAACAACACAACGCGAGTAGTAAAAAAGTATATTTCAACATCTTTTTATTCTTCATCTTCTATCCAAAAATCAGGTTTTTCAGGCGTTCCAAGTACTTTACAATCAATGCACCTGGTGGTAACCAAATAATAAGGTCCATTGGGCTTCAAAGGATCACCTGAGGGAGGGGCAGGCCCCAAATACTGTAACTGCCCAGATGCAACAAAAGTGTCTATGTCCCCAGGCTGAACAGGAGAGGGAGCAACTATGACACAACCTTTTTCGGGATCAGGTTTAACATCAGGAGAAAAAATATCTTCAAAATTGAAAAATATACGTTTTTCTGCCTCTCTAGCAACTTCGAAATACCCTACTACCATGGCATCAGGATCATTCACCTGATAAATATTTCCCGCTAAAAATCCGGGTTGATTTTGTGAAAAGATATTTCCAGATTTCGACAGTTCTTCAAGAGTTTCAAAAAATCTGAAAGCTTCAGAAGAGATGGCGTTTTGCTTCACCAAAATGCTATAGCGAGTGAAGATCTTTCTTTCATTGAGATCAATAAAGCTGACTAAATCTCTTTGATTATCGTCCCCTAAATTTCTTTTATCGCTTAAAACACCTTTTTTTGATCTTAACGTATTATAACATATTTCCCGTTCTTCATCTTCGGGAACATCTACCAAAACCGCCAGCCCACTCTCGTTGATGATGAATTTTTGGGTAGCTGTGTATGGCGAAACTATTTTGTAAGTCTCCTCAAAAGTGTATCTAAAGAATTTAGAATCGGCAGTACTGGTTTCTGCATAAATTGCAACGCCCAGCTGTCCTTCATCATTAAATGCCTTTTCAGCCGTCACAGCCTCTAGGCTGGTATCCCCGGAGATCTTTTCCTCTTCTGATTCATAGAGTTTTTCGTCTATCATTATTTCGAGCCGATAGCCAACTCCCTCTTCAGCCTTAAAAGGTACTAGAGACCGGTAAACCCCACTTCCAAAATACTGAAAACGAAAACTTTCACCCGCACTGGACAAAATTTCCACCTGGGCACCATTTACATAAGGACTCTGGTTTTCTTCGAGCCTGTAGGCTTTTGATAGCTTAATTTCCTGGTTTTTTAATTCAGACGTTATTATGCCTTCCACAACCAGAGCAGATTCAAAAGTATTGGTAGCCGGTTCGTAAGGTTCTACACAGGCCAAAAGAAAACACAGGATAAAACATCCCGCTACCCTTCCAAAAAAGCCATTTTTCAAATTATTTTTTTTGATCATCTTAGAATTTGAAATTATAACTGATCGTTGGAACCGGCACAGCAAAAATCGATGCCTGCTTTCCTTTTATCTCTCCATCCTCGGTCACGAAATATACCGAATAGGGATTATTCCTTCCGAGGACATTGTAAACTGAAAAATTCCAGAAGCTATGTCCTATCTTGTTCAGCTTGTGATTGCCTTCAAGATTAAAACTCAGGTCCAAACGAAAATAATCGGGTATCCTGAATTGATTTCGTTCACTGTAAAGCACATATTCAGAACCATCATAAGAATATTTTCCAACGGGATAGGTAATTGGTCTTCCTGTTTGGTAGATGAAATTTCCAGAAAAACTAAAGCGCTGGGTGAGTTTATAATTAGCAATAAGACTGAAGTCGTGAGGTTTATCAAAATTAGAAGGGAAAAATTCGCCTTGATTTACCTTTTCTTCTTTGTAATCCCCATCCAGTTTTAGAAAGGAACGGGAGTAGGTATAACTGATCCAGCCATTGAAATCACCAACTTTTCTTTTCAGAAGGAATTCTGCGCCATAAGATTTTCCTTTTCCCTGAATCACTTCTGTTTCAACAAATTTATTTAGGAAAAGGTTGGCCCCTGTCTTAAAGTCGAGCATGTTGGTGGAAGTCTTGTAGTATCCTTCAATACTGACTTCTACATTGTTGTTGTCTAAGTTTTTGAACAAACCAAGGCTGTATTGTTGAGCACGTTGCGGTTTTATGTGATAGCCGGAAAGTCTGTATGTATCTGTAGGGGAAACAGTGACATTATTGGACAAGGTATGAATATATTGATAGGTATTATTGTAGGCTGCTTTTAGAGAAAAATCGGGAAGTAAAAAATAGCGTGCTGAAATTCTCACTTCAGGACCACTATAAGTTTTGATTGGTTCATTTTTCCCGTACTGTTTTATATCGATTACAGAATTTTCACCTTTAGAAATTCCTTCTTCATAAATACGCACTTCGCTTTTACCTAAAGAGGTGAAAAGAGAGTAACGTAAACCTGCGTTCAACAACAGCTGCTCGTTTACCTCGAATTCATCTGAAATCCACGCTCCTGCTTCAAAACCTCTTTCCCTGCTAAGGTTCAACGGAAGGATCTGAGATTCTTCACCCACCGGCTTTATAAAGCCCGGATCAATATTGTAAAGTTTACCAGATAATCCATAGTCGAGCCGATGTTTACTGTTTAGAAGATGGTTTAGATCAACTTGCAGTTTTGTTTCATTGATTTGGTAGCCGGAATTAAAATTATCATACAAATTGCTGTCGTAATCGACATTATATTTGTAGTTACTGTTAGTCGCAATTAATGATCCATGCGTCTTATCGCTAAACCTGTGATCATAATGTAAGGTCAAAATTTTGTTTTCGTAGCTGTAAATAGAATCTGAAGTAATACTGAATTGATCCCTGCTTAGGTACGCAGTTGTACTGATTTTATTGTCGCTATTTATCTGATGGTGGTATTTTAAAATTCCGTCATAAAAAAAGGCTGAACTGTTTTTAAGATCTTCGTCATCAAGACTTTTCAGGATCCAGTCAGAATAGGTACTTCTACCTCCAATTATGACAGCTGATTTTTCTTTCACTACAGGCAGTTGAATAGCGAGATTACTTGTGACCGGGCCTATTGAGGCCTCACCCTCAAATTCTTTTGTATTGCCTTCTTTAGTAACAATATCAAAAACCGAAGATAGCCTTCCTCCATAGCGAGCAGGAATACTTCCCTTATAGACTGTTGCTTCACCTGTTGTAAAAGGATTGATCGCTGAAAATATTCCGAAGAAATGAGCCGGATTAAAAATAACGGCATCATCAAGAAGAATCAGGTTTTGGTCTGCTTTTCCTCCTCGAACATTAAATCCTGCAGAACCTTCCCCGGTAGTTGAAATTCCCGGCAGTGTTGTCGCAACCTTCATGACGTCTCTTTCTCCAAGAACAAGAGGAATATTCTTTATGTTCTCAACATCAATTTCTTCTTCTCCTGTATTTGCATTTTCAACATTTTTGGCCGCGTTGGAGGAGAGTTGAACTTCTCCCAACATCTCCAGACTTTCTGAAAGCTCAAAATTCAGAATGCCGTCACTAAAAATGATCACCCTTTTAGAAACATTTTCGTTGGTTAGAGATCTGGTCTGCAGTAGATTCACCCCTGGAGGTAACATGATCTCAAAATAGCCTTTTTCATCTGTTACCACCCCATTTTTTGGACTGGCTATTACGGCAAGATTAGAAATAGGTTCTCCTGTTGCCTTATCACGGGCAAAACCAGATAATTTGAAGCGCCTTCGGGTATTTCGAGGATTTTCCTTACCAATTCTTACCGTTTCAACTTCCCGGTTCACGCCGGTGTTGTCATAGAAAATAGGCGAAGGGTTTTCTTGTAGCTCTTCATCCTCTTCAACGACAGCCGGCTGTTGTTTTCCGAAAAATCCTTCCGGCAGTTCGTCGTAAATGATACTGTTTTGGGTAAGAATTATTTCATCACTCTTCAAAAAGTAGAAATTGATAACTGTTCCCTGGAAAATATCCTGTAAAACGGTTTCCAATTTTACATTCTGATAATTCCTGGTAATCTCTTTATCTGGGATCCAGTTTTCTGCATAAAAGACCTTGACTCCGGCAGTCTTTTCAATTTTCTTGATCGCTGTTAAAAGCTTTTCCTGGTCAAAAGATATTGTAATATTCTTTTGCTGATTTTGACTGAAAACTGAATGAGTCAGGAAAATAATTGCGGCCAGAGCTAAAATTTTCTGCATTATTTCTTCTGAAGGTTAATGATTTTACTGAAGAGCAATTTCATAAAAGCATCGGGGTCACTCTTACGCAAACTTTTTTCTTTCCTATAGGTCACTCTGATTTCATTCTTAAGTTCAGGAAAAACATCAATGATCTCCCTCCTTGAATTCACAGGATAGTTATCTCCCTTCAAGTTTAGAATGTACTTTGAATCATCGGGATTGTACTCAAAATATATAAAGTCTTTATCAAGCCTTTTCTTTTCGGTTTTTCGATGCTTTTTCAAAAGAACCGCTTCTTCTCCTACAACAAGTTCTTCATAAAAACCTTTATAAGGATCTTCTTTAGAAGTAGGTTTAATTTTTCTGAAGGAATGACCATTCATTGAAAATCTTTCAATCTTTTCAGTGATCAATTGGAAAGCAGAGTAGCTGCCATCCATGGGAATCCTCACCAGGAGTCGGTCATCCACAACATTAAATTTTAGCTGTACCCCCGGGAAAAATTGCCCATCATAAAACACATCTCCTACAATGAAATTCCCGGAGGGAAAAAGGAACATGTTCTTGTCATTGATAGACTTTTGAAGATCTACAGATTCGATCCCGTTAAACAGAACTGTATTTTCAAGTCCCACCGCCGTATCAAAAGCTCTATAAAGATTCGGATTAGCAGCTTTCTCATGACTGGTCTGGCTCCATAGCATGCCCGGAAGATTTGCAGCCAAACTCAGACAAAAAATAATTTTTCTAAACAAAATGACAGTTCTGGGATTTAATGAATTTTGAAATCTTTTTCCACATAAAAAACGCTAATCTATATTTATTTTAGTCAAACAGAAAAATTTTCTCATCTTTTCTCATTCAGAATTATAAATATGGTAAATGATTACTGCGAAAATTTACACAAAGTTGAATTCAGGTTGTTCCGGCCACCACTGTTCAACAGTTGATTAAAAAGGGCATTTTTAAGACCCCGTAAAATGGCATGAACCATCAACTGTGACGATTACAACTTCTACAGAAACTATTTCAAAAAGCTTTGAGGTTGCCTCGTACGGCTATGAATACGAAGCCGCACATGTGCAGGAGATGCTGCGAAAAGGAAAAACAGAAAGTGATATCATGACTTTTGAGAAGAGCCTGCAACTCATCTCTTTACCTGACAGGGTAAGAAAAGAGATCGCGCTGGAATATTGATCAAAACCTTAATTTTTCAATAGCTGCCTCGCCCGCTCAAGATCTTCTGGCGTATCAATACCTACTCCTTTTACAGTAGTTTCCACCATCTTGATGTTCTTGCCGTATTCAAGATATCGTATGGCTTCAATCTTTTCTGCTGCTTCAAGGCTGCGCATGGGCAGGCGTTGAAAATCAAGCAAAGCCTGTTTTCGAAAAGCGTATATCCCTACGTGTTTGTACCATTTTGCACCGGCGTTCTCATCACGCGGATAAGGAATTGGAGAACGAGAAAAATACAGCGCAAAGTCATCTTTATCGGTGATCACCTTGACATGGTTGGGATTTTCAATGTCTTTCCATTCTTTCAACTCAGTTTTCAGGGAAGCAAGATCGATCTTACCGGCATCTTTTCCGTGGAAAACCTGCAACACTTTATCAAGACTCTCCCTGTCTATCATTGGCTCATCTCCCTGCACGTTCACCACCACATCAACATCCATTTCCTCGACGGCCTCAGCAATACGGTCGCTGCCACATTCATGCTCTTTTTTGCTCATGATGGCTTTTCCGCCGTTTTGCGTGATCTCTTTAAAAATAATATCGCTGTCGGTCACCACGTAAACTTCTTCAAAAAGGCCGGTGTTCTTTGCTGCTTCATAGGTGCGCAAAATGACAGTTTTCCCATTGAGATCCTGCATTAGTTTAGCCGGGAACCTGCTGGCGGCATAGCGCGCGGGGATCATCGCGATTATTTTTAAAGGAGCATCATTCATTTTGTCTGTTTTAGTGTCTTCTTAAATTTTCGAAAAAGTATTTGAACAACTATAATTAAGAGGAGGCAAAAAAGTCATTTTTGAAGCCTATTAAATACAATTTTTCCTGCGCACGGGTAACAGCGGTATAAAGCCATCTCAGGTAATCTTTGTCCACGCCGTTTGGCAGGTACGGCTGCTCCACAAATACAGTCTTCCACTGGCCACCCTGGGATTTGTGACAGGTCATGGCGTATGAGAATTTGATTTGCAGGGCATTGAAGTATTTGTTGTTCTTAACCTTTAGAAATTTCTTGTATTTCGTCTTTTCATCTTCATAATCTTTCATCACCTCCTGGTAAAGCTTGTTGGACTCTTCATAAGTAAGCGAAGGATTATTGCTTTCAAGGGTGTCCAGCATAACCACAGTTTCTATAGGTTGCATATTTGGATAATCAACCATCTGCGCCTTCACTTCGGCAAAACGGAAGCCGTACAACTCTTTTATTCCGAAGATCTCCAGAACCTTAATAATATCACCGTTTGCAATAAAGCCTGCTTCGGAATTTGGCTTGACCCAGAAGTAATTATTTTTGACCACCATTAAATAATCCCCCGTAGAGATCTCCTCTTCCTGAAAAAGTATTCGCTGCCTTATCTGCTGGTTGTAAAGATTTGCTCTTTTGTTGGAACGCACAATTATCGTGGTATCTTCATGGCCCAGCTGGCGGTACGAATCTTCAATAGCCTCCATGATCTCGTACCCGTCAACAAGACGCACCACGTCCTGCTTCTGGCTAAGCTGAAATTGAAAAGACTCGTAAAACTCCTCCCGAAGCGCCTCCCTTATAAGAGTTGCATTCAGCAGAATATCGCTTTCTTCACTTTGCCTAACTACTTCGTCCAGCTCAATATGAGACACCTCCTTTAAATAAGTATTCTGAAGTTTGTGTTCCTCCAGCGCCGGACTCACCTCCAGCTTTACCGGTGGCAGCTGCGCGGTATCCCCAATCAAAATTAGCTGACATTTATGCCCGGAATAAACATATTGAATAAGGTCATCAAGCAAAGAGCCATTTTCGAACATTTTTGCGTCGTTGTTCACATCGGGAATCATCGAGGCTTCATCCACGATAAAAATGGAATTGCGGTGCTTATTGGGCTGCAGCACGAATTGGATTCCCGAGCCTCCTTTTTTCTTTGGAAAGTAGATCTTCTTATGAATGGTAAAAGCTTCCCTGCCCGAGTAATTTGAGATCACTTTGGCAGCACGACCTGTAGGGGCCATTAGCACCCCGCTTTTTTTCACTTTCCAGAGGTTCTTTACCAGGGAACTAATAATGGTAGTCTTCCCGGTACCTGCAAAACCCTTAAGCAAAAAAAGAGCATCTTTCTTCTCCTCCACCACAAAAGCTGCCAATTGTTGCAAAGCTATATCCTGTTTGACCTTTGCCTCAAATTTCAGATCCTCAAGCAACAGGCGGTAAAAAGATGCAACATTCATATCTTCCATGGTTCACATTCGTCAAAACCCAAAGATAGCAAGGTTTTTTTCGGAAGAAACTTTTGCGAATAAAAAAAAATTGTAGATTTGCGTGGAACACTAATTAAACTCAAACAACGCATGAGACTTGCCATTCAGTTAGTTCTTTGGATAGTAATTATCTTCCTGGGATACCTGGTTTTTAATTCTGTCTATGAACCAATCAAATTTAATGAAGTTAAGGAAGAGCGCTATGCCAAGGTAATTGAAAACCTTAAAGACATTCGTGATGCCGAACTTGCACACAGAACTGTTACCGGAAAATTTGAAGGAGACTGGGATAAACTGGTACGTTTTCTTGACACAGCACAATTCACCCTTACCCAGCGTAGAGATACTACTGTAATGGATGAAGAATATCGCAAGACCTATGGAGTTGACAGAAGAAAAGAGATTGTGGTTATCGATACTCTTGGATATAAATCTGTAAAAGATTCTCTTTTCGGCGGAAGTGACAGGTATAAAACCATGATGAACATTCCAATTGAAGGAGTTAACGATAAAATTCAACTTGAAGCCGGAACTGTAGATAAGAGCGGAACTCAAATTCCGGTTTTTGAAGCTAAAGTTGCAAAGGAAATCTATTCTTGCACGATCAGGATAAGGATCTAGTATTGCAGGAGAATGAGGCTAGTTTCGGTTGACAACGTGTAACGGGCCGTACATAAGTGTAGGTTCTATGCAAGATGTCAACACCAGCGGAAACTGGCCATAGCTGTATGGTGACGCCGAGTAAGGAACAAAATAACAAAAATATAAAGTTGTCCATTCAGGTTAGCCTGAATGGACTTTCTTTTTGTGCCTTATTAAAACAGGAAAAAAGGGTTGTCTTTTTCAAGGATATGGTTTTTCAGAAAAAGTTGAATCCCATCCAGTTGCTGCAACAGGTTGAAAAGCTTTATGAGCAGGAGGAATTTCTGCAGCGCAGGGACCTGGAGGTGATCGTTTTGTTCTCCAATGAGCTCTACAGCCTCGTGCCCGAGAAGCTTTTTAAAGAAGAAAATGCTTCAGACTATCTTAAGTTCAACACCAGGATCCTTGAGAATGACTTCGTGGCTTTTGACCGTCTTGAAAACTTCGGAATTGTCAATGTTTATATTCCGTATACCAACATCAACAACTTCTTTTTTGAAAAATACGGGGAGTTTGAATACCGGCATTGCGTGAGTGTTCTGGCTGAAGAATTTCTAAACCTGAACAAGGATTCCGGGGAGGGCACAAAAGCTTATCTCAACTGCACTCCCGGCGGTTATGACCTGCTTATAATCCAGAAGAATAAATTGTTGCTGGCTAATTCCTTCAAATGCAAAACCAGTGAAGATTTTATTTATTACCTTCTTTTCACGGCCGAACAGCTGGAGATGGATCCCCTGGAATTTGAACTTTTCCTGCTTGGCAGGATCGTGAAAGATTCAGATTTCTACAAGATCGCTTACACCTATGTCAAGGAGGTGAAATTTCTGGAAACCTCTTTTGGTTACTTATATTCGGGAAAGGAAGAGCCGCCAAAAGGCAGGATGTATTACACCCTTTTAAAAGCAGTTTCATGAGAATAGTTTCAGGCATACATAAAGGAAAGAAGATCATTGCGCCAAAAAAATTACCGGTACGACCTACCACAGATTTTGCCAAGGAAGCTCTTTTCAACATCCTGAACAACCAGTACCATTTTTCGGCACTTAAGGTCATTGACCTCTTTAGCGGAACAGGAAACATTTCTTTTGAATTTGCATCTCGTGGCGCTTACGAGATAATTGCTGTCGACGGGCATTTTGAATGTGTCAAATTCATCAACAAGATCTCTGCGGAACTTGACCTCCCCATAAGGACGGTCAAAAGTGACGTTTTTAAGTACCTCAAGAGCCACTTCAGAAACCGCGCATATCATTTTCGCCGATCCGCCTTACAACTTTGAACTTGACAGTCCCTTCACACAAATTGTTGAAACCGTCTTTGAAAAAGGCCTTTTAGAAGAGGGCGGTTCTCTGATTATCGAACACTCTAAAAAAATGGATCTTTCTGGGCTTGAACATTTTTCTGAAGCAAGAAAATACGGGAATTCAGTTTTCAGTTTTTTTGTTTAACTTAGAGAATGGTGCATTACCGCAAAAAATTTTGGAATTAGAATTTACGGTCCTTGAATTCTTTCAGGGACCATGTTTTATCAAGACCACGGGAAGGCAGCATTCTGGAAGGAAAACAGGTGGCCGAATCTTGTAGAGGTGTGTTCCGATTTCTATAGAGACCAAAATTTTATCTACGTCTCTTATCGCGTCAACGACTACAATGTCAATCCTACTGTTTACCTGGATCTTGAAAAAGTAAAAAACCTGGCAGGGATAGGAGTGGTTAGTATGAAAACCTACTTCTTAACCTGGCATATTTTGAAAGCAAGTTCTGCAAACTTCCTTTTGAGATCTTTACCAGTCTTGATGATGCCCTGGACTGGACCGGGAAATGCTGGAGAGAAGCTTAAAAAAGAGAAGAACAGAAACTGAAGCTTTTTGGCATATCTTCCCAGAATCTGCACAGTATTTTAAAAAATTCCATCCTTACTTCATTAGTCAGAAATTCCAGGAACATGCTTTATTTCCAGCGAGGCTAATATCTTTTATGATCTACTTTATTCTTTAAAAAGGAATGATAAAAATCTGAAGCTGCCATTTGATGAGGTTGCAAAATACTCCAATCTTTAAAACCTACTGCCCGTAATTTCTCATAATCATTAGGGGTCCCTGCAGTCACAAACACTTTTCCTTTATACTTCCGTCGCTTCAGCATTTCGATCAAGTGCTGAGACAGTTCATAATTTGGAACTGTGCTCACAATAATCCCTTTTTCTTTAAAAGGGATCCGCTGAAGCAGGTCGGGATCTTCCATGTCTCCATAAATAATATCTTTTGCCCTCGCCTTCCATTCAGTGATCACAGAAGGATCAAAATCCACCCCCAGGTAATTTATTTCTGAATGTTCATCAAGCATCTCTGCCAGTCTGCGGCCAAACCTCCCCAATCCCATGATCACAATGTCATAGTTCTTTAATTTATCTTCTGTTTCCTCTCCTTCCAAGTAACCCCTGTCTCTCTGAAAGAGGTTAAGAGCCGGTGACAACATTTCATATATCTGATGGGAATATAAGATCAAATAAGTGGAAAGCCCAATAGTGATGAGGCCAACCAGGGTGATCAAACCTACAATTTCCCCGGTGATATGTCCTACAGTGAATCCAAGGCCGGCAAAGATCAACGAAAATTCACTGATCTGGGCCACAGTAAGTCCGGCTAGAAAAGAAGTTCTTTTCCGGTAGCCAAGAATTCCCATGATGATAAGCACAATGATTGGATTTCCAACAAGTACAAATACAGAAAATATAAGAGCAGATGAAACCTGGCTGCCTATTATAGATAGATCAAGGTTTGCTCCCAGGTTTACAAAGAAAAATAACAGCAAGAAATCCCTTAGGCTCACCAGCCGAATACTGATCATATCCTTAAAATCTGATGAAGCCAGACTAATACCTGCCAAAAAAGCACCTACTTCTCCACTAAAACCCAATAACTCTCCGGCAGATGTTAAGCTTACTGCCCATGCAATGGCAAAAAGTGTGAGCATTTCCTGCGACTTCCCAATGAAAGAACTTAACGCAGGAATGATCCACTTCATAGCAATAAAAGTAAACAACAGGAAACCAAAGCCGGCAGCCAGTGTTCCAAGAAGATCCTGAAGAAACGAAGTCTCGCCCCTTTGTTGCATGGCAGACAAAATGATCATCAAAAGAATAACCACAATGTCCTGAACAATAAGAAATCCAACAGCTATCTGGCCATGAAGAGAATCGATTTCTTTTTTATCAGATAAAAGCTTTACAATAATAATTGTACTGGAAAAAGTAAGGGCTACTGCAATATAAAAGCTATGAAGGGAAGAAAATCCGAGAGCCAGACCTATAAGGTATCCAATAAGCGAAGTAAATATCACCTGCCCCAAACCTGTAAGTAACGCTACTTTCCCTACAGATTTTATAATTCTGAGGTCCAGTTTAAGCCCCACAATGAAGAGCAGCAGGGCTATGCCAATTTCTGCCAGTAAATCTATCTTATCATGTGAGGTAACTATATCAAGCACAGACGGCCCCACCAGGATACCCAGTGCAATGAACATTACGATTAAGAGGTTGTCTTCATTATCTGCCCAAGGATGCCAAAAAACGCAGCAAGAGTGAGGATTATAGCAACCTCATAAAAAGGATTATCCAAAATGGTTGAAACCCAGTTCATCTGGATATATACTATAAGTGGTGTTTGTGCGCTGGTATACCAGTTCATTGATCATAAACTTTCCGAAACAGTTTTTCACTAAGGGAACGGGAACCTTGCTGAAGTACCAGAAATGAATTTTCACTTTGCTCCACTCTGCTTTTTAGCAAACTAAATGCATCATCTCCTTTATACATCCTCAATAACCGGATCATAAATCCTATATTCCTCCTGAACTTCTGAAAGGTATTGGTTGATCTTAGCTTCATCTTCACCCTGTTTAAGAATTGTAAAGAATTCTAATTCCCTGATCTGTTCATTTCAATGCCGATATCAGTCTTTCAAATTGTTGTTTATTGAGCGGATATTTTGGATGAATCCCCACCAAAAGTTTAGTGGGTACCGGAACCGGAATGCCTGCCGGTACAGCCACCGTAAGCAAATCGGATTCGTCAATAATTGAAATAGTGGTGCTACTCATAAACAGACGCTTCAGCTTACCGGTCATCCTCCTTTAGACCCGTAAATACCCAGTCAAAGTAAATATCACTTTTCAGATCCTGGAGTATTGCTATAATTGTCTTTTGGCTTACATAAAAAGGAATCATCACTGTAGATTCTTCCTTTTGCCATTTTTATCAGGTTGGAATGAGCCTCTTCAGATTCAGATCTTATAATTTCATCCCTGATTCCTTCATCTGCCATTGCCGGTGTGATTCCTGATATCTTATGGACTAAAACAACTTTTGCACTGATTATTTCAGAGATACGGAAGGCAAAATTCACCAGGTTTTCTGAGTATTCAGAAAACTCAACTAATACTATTATCCGATTTCTTTTCTCCATTTCCTTTACGTTTTTCATTAAATCCTATATTTTTTTTCAAAAGTCATTTAGATTAGAACTCTTCCGTTCCCGGTAAATTTTCTTCGGATTGTCTTTTCTATATAAACAACGATAAAAAGCCCCACCCCTGCTGCAATGATCCATAACCAGGAATCCAAACCTATAGGAGCTGAATGAAACAATTTATTCATGAACGGGGCGTGGATGAAAAGAAGCTGAAGAACCAACATTGCCAGGACCCCATAGTACACCCACATATTTGAAAACCAGCCAATCTCCCTTATAGATCTTCTCAGGGAACGGCAATTGAAAAGGTAAAATCCTTCCAGGACTATAAAAACAGTAGTGGCCACTGTTTGTGCCTTCGGCAGGCTGGCTCCCCGGGAAATTTCAAACCTGAATAATATAAAGGCAGCAAGCATGATAAGGGTTCCCACAAGCAGCGTTCGCATGATCAAAGGGAAGGTAAGTATCGGTTTATTGGCAGGTGTGGGAGGACGATCCATAATGCCTGGTTCCTTGGGCTCAAATGTGAGCATAAGCCCCAGCAGGACTGCGGTGGTCATATTGATCCACAATATTTGAACTGGGGCGAGCGGCAGTTGAGTAGCAAAGATAATACTGGCGAGGATAACCAGTGCCTCCCCCAGGTTGGTAGGCAGGGTCCAGACAATGAATTTTGTCAAATTGTCCAGTACACCACGACCTTCCTCCACAGCCGCCTCGATCGAGGCAAAGTTATCGTCGGTAAGAACCATATCTGATGCATCTTTGGCCACCTCGGTGCCCGTGATCCCCATTGCTATACCGATATTGGCCTGCTTTAAAGCCGGACCATCATTTACCCCATCGCCGGTCATTGCCACCACCTTGTCCCTGGCCTGCAAAGCCTTTACCAGTCTGAGTTTTTGATCTGGACTCACCCGTGCAAATACCGACACTTCTTCTGCAAGCCCCGGTAATTCCTCGTCAGAGAATTTTTGCAGCTCCAGTCCGGTCAGGGATTTAAGTTTTCCGTTTTCACTTTTTCCCTGGATCCCAAGCTCAGTGGCAATGGTAGCGGCAGTAAGGGCATGGTCGCCGGTGATCATTTTCACGCGAATACCCGCCTGCTGGCAAAGCTCAACTGCTTTTATTGCTTCCTTCCTTGGTGGATCGATCATTCCCTGCAGCCCGGTAAATTGCATACCATCGGTTACATCCTGGTGGCTTACGCTAACCTTGGTTGAATCGAATTCCTTAACAGCAAAACCCAGGACCCGCAGGCCTTCCGCAGCCATGGCCTCTGCATTCTTCTGAATAAAATCTTTATCAACAGGAATAGGTTTTCCGGAGTTGTCCATCATATGATCACATGATTTGAGCACAGCCTCCAGGGAACCTTTCATAAATAACACTTTCTTTTCATGTTCATGGAGGGTAGCCATATACTGGTATTCTGACTGAAAAGGGATTTCATCCAGCCGGGGATAGTAGTGGTCTATATTATGATCTTTAATACCGGCTTTTTCTGCGGCACTAATTAAAGCTGCTTCCGTGGGATCACCTTCGGAAATCCATCTTCCCTCCTCTTCTTTTATGCGGCTTTCATTACACAAGACTCCCCCTCGTAAAAGAAGCTGAAGGGCCGCCTTGTTATTTAACTCTACTTCTTCTCCTTCAAAAAGGATTTTACCCTCAGGCTTATATCCTATCCCCGTTACCTCAAATAGCTCTCCCCCGGCCATTATCTTTTGCACGGTCATTTGGTTCTCGGTAAACGTGCCGGTTTTATCTGAACAAATAACGTTGGTGCCCCCCAGGGTTTCCACAGCCACCAGTTTGCGAATGATCGCCCGTCTTTTTGCCATTTTGGCCACCCCAATGGCTAGCATGATCGTCACCGCAGCCGGAAGACCCTCGGGTATAGCACCAACAACCAGTGCCACAGCTACCATAAAAGCATCAGCCAGACTTTCTCCTCTTAAATAGGCAACGATCAAAATCAGAAATGAAAGGCTTAGAATCACCCATAACAGAACATGGCTAAAGTTTTTGATCTTCAAGGTTAATGGGGTATCGAGTTCCTCTGCTGCGGCTATGGATTGATTGATCTTCCCCACCTCTGTATGGTCTCCCGTACTTATCACAATTCCTCTACCGGTTCCATAAGTGACCATAGTGGTTGCAAAACCGAGATTTTTTCGATCCCCAATAATGGCTTCAGAATTTACCCGTTCTGTTCCTTTTTCGGAAGCAACCGATTCCCCTGTAAGCGCCGACTCATCCACCTGAAGGTCTTTTACAGACACGAACCGCAGGTCGGCGGGGATCTTATCTCCGGGTTGTACCGTTACGACATCTCCCGGAACAAGATTAACGCTGTTCACCATAACCTGTTTCCCATTGCGGATCACTGTGGCATTGGTACTCATACTTTTCGAAAGTGCATCAATAGCTTTAAGAGCCTTAGTTTCCTGGATATACCCTATAAGAGAATTTATCAGGACAACAGCAAAGATAACAGAGGCATCGAGGTATTCTCCCAGCAACAAAGTAACCACGGTGGCAGCCAGAAGAATGTAAATTAGGGGTTGATGGAACTGAAGGAGAAAACGCGCCAGACTGCTTTGCCGTTTTTTAAGGCTAATTCGATTTTCCCCATACCGGCTCAGTCGCTCATTCACCTCTTCACCGGAGAGACCTTTTTCTATGCTAGTCCCCAGCTCTTTGGCTACTTGATCGTACCTTAACGTATGCCACTCGACTTTCCGCTTTTCCATAACAAAACTATTTACATACAATAGAAAGGTGCTACATACGAAACAAAGCCAGGACTAAATTCTCCAATTTTTGAGAATTAAGAAATTAATTTAAGGTTGGTAGTAAGTAATCTCAGTTCTCCAATTTTTCTATTTCCCGGTTAGCCAAATTCTCCTATGGAGCAGAGAAAAGACTACAAATAATAAATGCATCTATTTAAAATTGTAGTAGTTAAGATACATATTTGTCGTATTGTTTTCTTCCATTTTAAAGAATTATTGGCAATTTACAATTAAGATCAGACAGGAAAATCAAAAGCGCCTTTAGTGAATCTAATCAGCCATTTTTTAGACTGAATCAGGGATTTTAAATTAATTCGGAAAGAGGAGGATGAATGCCATAAAGGATGGATGCATTAATGATCTACACTAGCTGAAAAACGAAGGTTCGGAAAGAATAATAAAATATAAAAAAGCAGACCTGTAAGCCGGATTCTGTTCCCCGACCTAAGTCGGAGTCCTTATCATTTATCTGAAGCTTTTGTTACCAAAGACCTTTAGCTGCCTACCCTCCGGCAACGGACGGGCAATCCTTAACAGCCGGTATACATGGCATTGCACCGCATAGAGTTTACCTGATTTCACTACAGCATTACCTGTACATCCTTTCTGTTGCACTAGTCCTAATCCCGATTTGCATCAAGACCGGTGGGTGTTACCCACTATGCTGCCCTACGGTGTCCGGACTTTCCTCCCCCTGTCCCGATAGCTATCGGGATCTGAGAGCGATAAGGCGGTCTGCTTGCCGCAAAGGTAGCATTTAAAAGCGTTCTAAAAATGCCATTTTTAAGAGGTGTCAAAAATGGCATTTTCAACAGGCATTTGTGGATAAAAACCTCCCGATACCTCTCTGCTTCAGATTTGTATTTTTATATTTGTCTTCTAATATTTTTCAATGGAGCATTTTGTAGTATCGGCCAGAAAATACCGTCCCCAAACGTTCAAAGACGTTGTGGGCCAGCAAGCTATCACCAATACTTTGCTCAATGCCATTGAACACGATCACCTGGCACAGGCACTTTTGTTTACAGGACCACGCGGAGTTGGGAAAACCACCTGCGCCCGAATCCTGGCAAAAAAGATCAACCAGGATGACAACCAGGATCCCAACGAAGACTTCGCTTTCAACATTTTTGAGCTCGATGCCGCTTCAAACAACTCTGTCGATGACATTAGGAACCTTATTGACCAGGTAAGGATCCCGCCACAGGTTGGGCAGTATAAAGTGTACATTATCGATGAGGTGCACATGCTCTCACAGGCCGCCTTTAATGCTTTTTTGAAGACCCTGGAAGAACCGCCAAAGCACGCGATCTTCATTCTTGCAACTACAGAGAAGCACAAGATCATCCCTACCATTCTTTCCCGTTGCCAGATCTTCGACTTTAAGAGGATCACGGTTAAAGACGCCAAAGAATACCTGGCATACATTGCAGAACAGGAAGGGGTGATTGCAGATGATGACGCGCTGCACATTATAGCACAAAAGGCTGATGGCGCCATGCGTGATGCGCTTTCGATCTATGATAGGGTGGTAAGCTTCAGCGGAAAAGAACTTACCCGGCAGGCAGTGACCGAGAACTTGAACGTACTCGATTACGACACCTACCTTACCGCCACTAAGCTCATCCTTCAGAATGATATTCCGCAGCTGTTATTGCTGTTCAACGAAATTTTGTCCCACGGGTTTGACGGGCATCACTTTATTGCCGGCCTGGCATCGCATTTTAGAGACCTGCTCGTTTGCCAGGATCCAAAGACAGTGAATCTACTTGAGGTGGGCGAGAATACTAAAGCCCTGTATTTTGAACAGGCTCAAAGCGCTTCTCCCGAGTTCTTACTGAAGGCTATTGAACTTGCCAATGAGTGTGACCTGCAATACAAAAGCAGCCGCAACCAGCGACTGTTGGTGGAGTTATGCCTGATGCAGCTGGCTTCCATCACTTTTGGAGCCGAAAAAAAAAAGGATAGCGCATCCATAATTTCACCTTCCCATTTTTCGGGACCTCCGGTTCCTACCCCTGCACTTAAGCTTTCAAAAAAGGAAAAAGAGGTCATCATTAATGCGGAATATGCTAATGGTAGTTCGGCGGCACCAAGAGAAGCCCAGCTTCCGTCGAAAAGCGCCACCCCTACTGCAAGCGATTGTGTCTCGGAACCTGAAAAAGAATTCTCTTCGGAAAAACCTGTGCAACAACAGGATACTTCCGAAGAAGAAACAAGAGTAAAGCCATCAGCAAAGACCGAAGTTTCTGAAGAAAAAGCTGAAGCTTCGCCTGAAAATTTTACAGCTTCCGAAGAAGTGGAGCAACCCACCATGCCTAAAAAGAAGGTTTCGGGACTGTCTTTAAAAAGTATTCAGAAGAAAAAAGAGCTGGAGGCGCAAAAAAGAGAGGCAAAACAGGAGGAGGAAGTCGTAAAGAACGGCAAATTCACCGAAGAACAAATGCAGGAGGCGTGGCAGGAGTTTGCGCAGGAACAGAACGAAAAAGGGGAAAAGATCCTCTCCTCTATCATGCAAACCGACACTCCCGTGCTCAAGGGAAAAAAGATCTGGATTGAACTGCCCAACGAGACCATGAAGCTCGAACTGGAAAAGGTACAGTATTACCTAATGGGCTTTTTAAAGGAGAAACTGCAGAACACGCAGATCCAGCTGGAAGTGAGCGTAAATGAAAAAGCAGAGAAAAAATTTGCCTTTACTCCCATTGAAAAATTTGAAAAATTGAAGGAGAAAAACCCGCTTTTAGAAAAGCTGCGTTCAACCTTTGACTTAGATATTTAACTATGTTAGGTCTAAAACTACCTACAGATCCACGATGGGTTAACATCGTAGAAAAAAACATTGAGGAGATCCTTACAGATCATGCCTGGTGTGAACAAAAAGCGGCTTCTACCGCCGTATCGCTTATCGTCACCAATCCTGAACATTCTGAACTTGTGACAGCAATGACCGCACTTGTGAGGGAAGAGATGGGCCATTTCAAGATGGTACACGACATTATTTTGAAACGCGGTTATGTTCTGGGAAGGGATCGAAAAGATGAATATGTGGTGCAGTTGATGAAGTTCTTTCCAAAGGGTGGGAGCCGAATAGATCATCTAGTTCATCGCCTGTTATATGCTGCTCTTATTGAGGCCAGAAGCTGTGAACGTTTCAGGTTGCTTTCTGAGAACCTGGAAGACAGAGAACTTTCTGAATTTTACAGAAGTTTAATGGTGAGTGAAGCAAATCACTATACGATGTTCCTCAATTTTGCGCGCAAATTTGGCGATAGAAAAGAGGTGGATAAAAAGTGGCAGGACCTACTTGTCTACGAGGCTGAGATCATGAGAGATCTTGGCAAAAAAGAGACTATGCACGGGTAGCTTCCTCTTTGGTCTCCTGGTAAAGCGACTTTATAATCCCATCTGAAAGTCCAATTTTTGGAACGTAGATTCTGCGTGCCCTCGTCCATTTCATTGCAGACAGATAGATCTTTGCGGCGGGTACAATAACGTCTGCCCTGTCTTGATTGAGATTAAGTTCTGTGATCCTTTCTTCATAGGTAAAGGACTGCAGCAATTGATAGTACGAACTCAAATAAAGAAAGCTAAGAGGTTTTCCATTGGCTTTCCCGCTGCTCTTGAAGATATTGTTGATGTTTCCCCCGGAACCAATAAGGTCTATTTTCGAGTATGGTTTAGTGGTCTTTTTCACCCATTCTTCGGTTTCCTCCCATATTTCCTGTGGCACCATGTCTTCGAGTAGCCTTACCGTTCCCAATTTGAACGATCTTGAAGCAATGGTTTGTCCCTGAGAGTAGAGGGTGAATTCTGTACTACCACCACCCACATCCACATAGAGGTAAGTTTTATCAGTTTGGATAAGTGCGTGAAGATCTGTAGCCGCAATGATAGCAGCCTCGTCATTCCCATCGATGATGTTGATGTCTATTCCGGTTTCTTGTTTGATCAGGTCGGCTACCTGCTGCCCGTTCTTTGCTTCCCTCATTGCCGAAGTAGCACATGCCTTGTACTTTTCAATTTTGTGGGAGCTCATCAATAACTTGTAGGCCTGCATGGTATCGATCATGCGTTTGGTATTTTCAGGAGAGATTTTTTTCGTAAGAAAAACATCTGCTCCCAATCTTATCGGCACCCTCACCAGAGAAGTTTTCTTGAACAGAGGATCCCGGTCCTCCTGTTCCGTAACGGTGGAGATAAGCAGTCTCACGGCGTTTGAGCCTATATCTATTGCGGCATATTTTTTTTGAACGATCAAACTTTTTCTTTTTCCAGTTTTTCTAAGTAATAGTCATAAAGGGCAAATTGAGAACGCAGCGGCGGAAGGTCATTCTTTCTATAAGCATTATCCTGCCTGCAGGTAATCGCTCGCGCTTTGACATTGTCACTCCAGCAGATCTCAAAGGCATCCATCAATTCTTTTTGAATATCCACATCATAAATAGGACAGGTTACTTCAACCCGGTAATCGAGATTTCTCGTCATCCAATCGGCCGAGGAAATAAAAACTTTTGGTGCACCCGCGTTTTCAAAAATATAGATCCGTGGATGCTCAAGGTACTTATCGACTATACTTATAACCTCGATATTTTCGCTCATGCCTTCCACCCCGGGAATGAGGCAGCAAATACCTCTAACAATGAGGCGCATTTTGACTCCTGCCCTGCTGGCTTCGTAAAGTTTGTCGATGAGACCATAGTCTGACAGGGAATTGAGTTTAAGACATATTCCTGCCGGCTTGCCTTCCCGTGCATTGTCAATTTCGGTCTGGATCAATTTCACGAGGGCACTTCGGGTATAATGTGGCGAAACGATGAGATGTTTATAACGGCTCACCTTATAATTCACCTCAAAGAAGTCAAAGACTTTGTTGACCTCCTTTAATATGTTCTGGTCACTGGTAAAAAGGGTAAGATCTGAGTATACCCTGGCCGTAGATTCGTTGAGATTTCCGGTACTTATGAAACCGTACCTGCGCAGCTTATTATTTTCCAGACGTTCAATGACACAGGCTTTGCAGTGAACTTTCAGGCCTTTGACCCCAAAGATAAGGTTGACCCCTTCCTGCTGCATTTGCTCAGCATAATTAATATTTGCCACCTCGTCAAACCTGGCTCTCAGTTCAATTTGAACGGTTACTTTTTTGCCATTTTTGACGGCATTGATAAGCGAACTCGCTATATGAGAAATTTTTGCTAACCTGTAGATGGTGATCTTAATGGTCTTCACCGCGGGATCAAGTGCTGCTTCCCTGAGGAATTTGACCGTATAAGAAAAGGATTGATAGGGAGTGTGCAGCAAATAATCCTTTTTTGCAATCTCTTTAAAAAGGCTTCCCTGCAACACGAGTCCGGGCACCGGAAGCGGCTCATATTGTTTGTACTGCAACTCTTCGCCACCCAGGCTTGGAAAATTCATGTAATCCCTTCTATTATGGTAGCGGCCTCCGGGAATAATACTATCGGTGGCGTCAATGCCCATTTTACTCATCAAATACTGCAGCGTATCCTGCTCAATATTCATGTCATAAACAAAGCGAACGGGTTCTCCTTCGATCCTTTCTTTGACACTTGCAGAGATCTTTTCAATAAACGATTTACTGAGGTCAGAATCTATGTCCAGTTCGGCATCACGAGTGATCTTGATCATATGTGCAGTTACACTCTCGTACTCGAAAATATTAAAGATCGAGTGTAGGTGATATCTAATGAGATCATCGAGAAGAATGATAAACTGTTTGTCTCCTTCTCTGGGAAGTACTACAAAACGTTCTATGCTCCTGGGAATTTCGATAAGCACATATTTCTTCTCTTTTAGTACCGGGCCCGGCTTTGCACCGTTCTTTTTACCCGTCTGCTCCTTCATCACCATTTTTACTGCCAGATAAGCTGCACTGTCTTTGAGCCGCGGCAGTTCGGCCAGATCATTAAGAATGATGGTTACCAACGCCGGACTCACCTTTTGAAGAAAGAAGTTTTTTAAAAATGGCTGCTGTGATTTGGAGACCTGTTTTTCATTGATAATGAAAATATTGTGGTCCTGCAGTTTATTTTGAATAGCATCGAGGATAGCCAGGCTTTCGCTTTGCTGGTCTATTACGATTTGGGTGATCTCTTCCAGCAGCTGTCCTGCCTTTATCCCGCCAAGAACATTTTTGGCACCTTTTCCGGCAAGGTCTATCCTTTTTATGGTCGCGTACCTTACCTTGAAAAACTCATCCAGGTTATTGGAAAAAATCCCCAAAAACCGCAGTCTTTCTATCAAAGGAACCGTTTTATCTGCTGCTTCCTGTAAAACTCTGGCGTTGAACTGCAGCCAACTAAGTTCTCTGTTGATATACTGGTTGTGCTCCATAAATTACTTTAGATGCTTCGGAAATAAATATAGGTTTGTTTTGCCATTTTTGAGAGTCCTCCAGGAATTGGCTTCAAAATCAAGGATGAGAAGGCCTGTGGTAGGTACATTATCAAAAAAATGGTTGCCAAGGGTGTTCACCAACTGCGTCATTGCCGGGTTATGCCCAAAGACCATGAGGTTTTCAACGGTATCATCACAACGGGAGATCACCTTAAGCAATTTATTGACGTTAAAGGTATAAAGGTCCTCTTTGATGGTGAAATGATTTTCAGAAATATTAAGCCCCTCCTGGAAAAGCCTCGCCGTCGTCAAGGCTCTTTTCGCCGGACTACTCCAAATCTCCAAAGATTCTGGTAAATGGCTGCGGAAGGCTTTAAGTACAAGCGCTGCATCTTCATAAGCGCGCTTTTTTAGAGGTCGGTCTTCATCGGGAAGATCATCTTCCCATGAGGATTTCCCATGCCTGACGAGGATCAATTTTTTCATTTTTTCAAGGTGCTAAACGGTCCATTTTCCAGTAAAGCTCATTTTCTTTACTGTAGTAAATGCGGTCATGCAATCTATTAGGTCTGCCTTGCCAGAATTCGAATTCTACAGGAAAGACTTTATAACCTCCCCAATGTGGCGGTCTTGGAACTTCCTTCCCTTCGTATTCCTGCTCCAGCAGCTCCAGTTTTTTCTGAAGGAATTCCCTTGAAGGCACTACAGAACTTTGGTTTGAAGCCCAGGCTCCCAACTGGCTTCCGCGGGGTCTTGAGCGAAAATAAACTTCAGAATCTTCCTCAGAGACCTTTTTTGCAATTCCTTTAATGATCACCTGTCTTTCTGAAGCCGGCCAAAAGAATGCGAGACAGACTTTTGGATCTTTCTCAATAGACTTTCCTTTTTCTGAAAGGTAGTTGGTATAGAATACATATCCTTCTTTGTCGTATTCCTTCAACAGTACTACGCGAGATCGCGGGTACCCATCAAGGCTGTTGGTCGAAACAGTCATGGTATTGACTTCTTCAACTTCTCTATTTGTTTCTACTTCTCTTAGCCAGTAGTGAAAAAGGTCAAAGGGATCTTCTGGTATTTCCTCTTCGATCAACTGATGTTTTGCATACAGTTTTCTGTAATCGTGGAGCTTATTTTTCATATAGCCAATTTACGGGAAATAGGTCAAAGTCTGCAAAAAAAGGAGGTGTATTCCTGTACAAATTTGTAAGAAAAAAATGAGCTATACTTGTTGTTCTGATGAGCCTTCCGAAGCAGTAAAGCCTGAAAATACGGGTTAAAAAAACCCGAAGAACTTGTACGGGAATTCGCTCGAAAAACTGCGGAAAATCTACTGCTTAAAAAAAGATTTTCTAGTCTTTTTTTAGTCTGAAATCACCTGTATAAGGTACTGTTATTGTGTATTTTGTCCGTAAAAGCTCACAGTACATCTAAAAGATTAAAATTTTCTTTTTTTAACACTTTCCACCCTCTACTTTTACCTCGTAGAGTTAATCAGTTTGTCCGTAAAAACTCACACTACATCTAAAAGATGAATATTTCCTTTTTTTAACAGTTTTTGCCTCCTACATTTACCCTACTAAAGTAAATAAAACCCAATTTACACGATAACTGATTCCCCCAAATCATCGGTTTCGTTTGTAAGAATTTAGTATGTCCTTGCCTGAGGACATATGAACTTAACCTAAATACAAGTAAAAACATTCCAAATATGATTCCCTGGTATTATTTCAATGAAATTAAGCCTTGGATAAAGCATAAAGCAATAATCTAAAAATAATATTATGTTCTACAACACTCGTAAAATGACCTTTCGGACCTTTTGGACAGGGTTGGCAGTTTTTGTTTTCTTCCTTCTTTCTTTTCCAACTTTTTCACAAGAAAAAGAGATCACAGAACTTCAAGCTTTTCTCAACAGTTCTGAGAATTTGAATTCTGGGAGTGATCATCAGGAAAAAGAAGATATAAGACGACTCGTATTTGGCAGTCCGTCTACAATCCTTATCTCACCCTTGGGAACAAAAACTTTTGGAGAAGGGACACCTGAAAAAGCCGAAGTTAATATTCAAAATTTCCAGTATTTGGAGTCTTCTCCAGATTTTCAGAATGTAAAACTATTCGTGATCAATATTGAACAACAATCAGATCAGAATATAAATTTGAATTATTCCATCCTGGATTCTATGGAAAGCCTCAAATATATCCTGGTTAGATGCTCCTATGATTGTAATCCTGAACAAATTCAGCAGTTATTTCCTTTATTCTTTCAGAAGGGAAGGATCTTTTATACGATTTCCATACCTCAATAAAATTATCCTATAAAACATCAGTTACTATGGAAAAAAATTACTTTATAAACCTGCCGATAAGAGACCCGAAAAATTGGTCTCTTTTGTTCATTATCCTGCTGGGATGGAACGTACAGGTAGATGCACAGGTAAGGGATCCTTTCACCCAGAGAGCTTCAGAAGCTTCTCCCAACAGAAAAGTCTATAATATTAATGGTGACTTTACCATGATCGGAAATACGAACATGACACTTTGGGAGTATTCTGTGGATAAGATGAACAGTAATAATTACATGACCGTAGTGGATGAGGATGGTGATGCTAATACAGCTAATTCCTCCAGCGCAACTTTAACTTTTTCTACGGAAAATGATGCCTCTTCAGAGTGCTCTAATGTTCTCTTTGCAGGTCTTTACTGGACTGGCAGAACTGACAATACCGTTTCCAATGTCGATAAGCGCAAAATCAAATTCAAGGGACCAAACGGTTCTTACCAGAACATTAGTGCCTCTTCCTACCAAACCCCGGGAGACAACAACATGTACACTGCTTTTACTGAAGTTACTGATATAGTTAAAACAGGCGGTACAGGAGAATATTGGGTAGCCGATATGGCCTTAACCACCGGAAATGGCGGTTCAACAGGTTACTACGGCGGTTGGGGTATGATTGTGGTCTACGAAAACCAGCAAATGAACTTGCGGGATGTGACAGTCTTTGACGGATATGCTTATGTAGAGGGCAACGTTAACCGTAGTTACGAACTACCGGTTTCAGGTTTTAATACAGCGCAGGATGGTCCAGTGAATATGAAACTTGGAATGATGGCTGGAGAGGGTGACCGAGGAATTTCAGGAGATTATTTTCAAATTCAGAAATTAAATACTGAGTTCTGGCAGACCCTAAGCCATGACCAGAACGGCACAAATAACTTCTTCAACTCCTCAATAAAAACAGAAGGCACCCGAAGTCCAGATCTTGTAAACAATACAGGTTTGGACATTAGCATGTTCAACATACAGAATAATAGCAATTCAGTTATTGGGAACAAACAGTCATCCACAAAATTTAGATATGGCTCTACACAGGATACCTATATCATTTTTAGTATGGCGATGTCTGTGGATGCATATATACCAAATTTTGAAGTCGAAACCTCCACCAAAGATAGATCTGCTAAACCAGGAGAGGAAATTAAGTATAAACTTGAGGTATACAACAGGGGTACGGAGGATATCAACAATGCAAAAGTTACAATTCCTGTACCTTTAAACCTCGAATTCGTTTCAGGCGAAGCCCAGTGGAAAGACGAGACCCCTTCACCTAACGAGATTACCTACGATCCTGCCTTAGGACCAAACGGATCTGTGATCTGGAATATTGGAACTCTATCCCTTCCTGACAATACCAATAAATCGCTTGGGGATCTTGAACTAAAATTTAAGGTGACCGAGGACTGTACAATTTTAAAATATTCGTCGTGTGGGGATCAATTTCAAATTCCTTTTACCGGCAGTCTAAGTGGAACAGGTGCCATTACTAATGCGAGTTTTAGTGACAAAGGCCTGATACAGGGATATCAGAAGAAAGGTGAATGTAAAGGACAACCCATTACCGAAGCCTTACTTGTTGAAATTGATGCCTCAAAATATATTCACGATAATTGCCAGTCTACTCCAGATGAACTAAGCTTTCAAACTTGTGATAGTCAAAATGGAATTCTTGTAAATGACATTAAAGGCAATTTCCCCTCAGGAATAAAATTTTATGATAATTACCCAATAAATGGGGCAAATCAAATTACCGGGAATTTTCCAACAACACCGGGAACTACTACTTATTATGCTATTTTAAAAGGTTCCAACACATGTTACATTCCTTTTACTATTGTAATTGATAAAATCACCACCGTTCCCAAAACAAATGATGTAGAATACTGTATTGGTGAAGAAGCAGTCCCTTTGGTTGCAACACCCACTAATCAGGATTACCAACTTTTTTATTATACTTCTGAAGATGGCAACCCTCAAACCTCTATTACACCATCTACTTCTACGGCCGGGAAATTCACCTATTACGTGGCAGAAGGGGAATCATCCAATTGTATTAGTCCTAATAAATCGATTATAACTGTACAGGTTTATTCCAAACCAGAAGCGTCAGCTCCCCGAAATATTGAAATTGAAGGATGTGGAACCAATTTCAGCAATGCTGGTATTCCAGCCTTTTCTTCAGATTTTCAGTCTATTTCTCAAACAGTTTTTGAAGACCTTGGCGGAACTATTTCTTCTGAAAAGGAGATAATCAATGTTAAATACAGGGACCACCTTGATCAGGCTTTTCCTACTTTGATTACAAGAACTTTCAGAATAACATCAGATTGCGGAAATGTCAACGTTCAGCAAGTAATAAAAGTTATTGATACCACCTCTCCTGAAGCGATTTCTTTAGAAGATGCCATTGGCCAGTGTGCAGTGAATGTTAAGGCTCCTGTCACCTCAGACAATTGTGACGGGGAGATCACGGCTACCACTAATGATGCTGTTTCTTACTCTGATCAAGGTATCCATTCCATCACCTGGACATTTACAGATAAGAGCGGAAACAAAACGACCGCTATTCAAAAGATTATTGTAAAAGATAACATCGCTCCGGAAATTACTTGCCAAAATGACATTTCTGAGACTGTAGATTCAGGTGTAACCACTGCTATTATTACTTACAACGCTCCCGGTGCTTCTGATAACTGTGAGTTCACTGTGGAACAAACCGCCGGACTTGCTTCCGGAAGTGCATTCCCACTGGGAACCACCACCAACACTTTTGTGGTGACAGATGCTGCCGGAAACACTGCTACCTGTAGCTTTGATGTGACCATTACCGATACCGAAGCTCCTACCATCTCCTGCCCCGCCAATATCGACGTAAATGTTGATGCAGGAATCTGCGGAGCTGTTGTGGAATTTGATACTCCCGAAGGTTTTGACAACTCAGGTGATGTGACTGTAACTCAAATTACAGGACCTGCCTCTGGAGAAACTTTCCCTGTGGGCACAACAACAGTTACTTTTAAAGTAACCGATACTGCCGGAAACTCTGTTGACTGCAGTTTTGATGTGACTGTAAATGATAATGAAGATCCTGAAATTACTTCAGTTCCCAACATTACTCAAAATGTGGATATGGATTCTTGTTCTGCAACTGTAGAATACCAGGTGCCAACTGCCAATGATAATTGTGAGGGTGTAACTGTCGAATTAACTAAAGGTCTTGCTTCAGGAGAAGCTTTCCCACTTGGGGAAACAACTGTGACATACACTGCAACCGATGCTGCAGGAAATAAAGTGACCACCACTTTTACTGTGAACGTGATCGATAACATCGCTCCTGAAATTACTTGTCAAAATGACATTTCTGAGACTGTAGATTCAGGTGTGACCACTGCAGTTGTTACTTACAACGCTCCTGCCGCTTCTGATAACTGCGAGTTACACTGTGGAACAAACCGCCGGACTTGCTTCCGGAAGTGCATTCCCACTGGGAACCACCACCAACACTTTTGTGGTGACAGATGCTGCCGGAAACACTGCTACCTGTAGCTTTGATGTGACCATTACCGATACCGAAGCTCCTACCATCTCCTGCCCCGCCAATATCGACGTAAATGTTGATGCAGGAATCTGCGGAGCTGTTGTGGAATTTGATACTCCCGAAGGTTTTGACAACTCAGGTGATGTGACTGTAACTCAAATTACAGGACCTGCCTCTGGAGAAACTTTCCCTGTGGGCACAACAACAGTTACTTTTAAAGTAACCGATACTGCCGGAAACTCTGTTGACTGCAGTTTTGATGTGACTGTAAATGATAATGAAGATCCTGAAATTACTTCAGTTCCCAACATTACTCAAAATGTGGATATGGATTCTTGTTCTGCAACTGTAGAACTACCAGCTTCCAACTGCCAATGATAATTGTGAGGGTGTAACTGTCGAATTAACTAAAGGTCTTGCTTCAGGAGAAGCTTTCCCACTTGGGGAAACAACTGTGACATACACTGCAACCGATGCTGCAGGAAACAAAGTGACTACCACTTTTACTGTGACCGTGATCGATAACATCGTTCCTGAAATCACTTGTCAAAATGACATTTCTGAGACTGTAGATGCAGGTGTGACCACTGCAGTTGTTACTTACAACCCTCCTGCCGCTTCTGATAACTGTTCTTATACCGTTGAACAAACCGCCGGACTTGCTTCCGGAAGTGCATTCCCAATGGGAACCACCACCAACACTTTTGTGGTGACAGATGCTGCCGGAAACACTGCTATCTGTAGCTTTGATGTGGTAATTACCGATACCGAAGCGCCAACCATCTCCTGCCCTAAAGATTTCAACGTAAATGTTGATGCAGGAATTTGTGGAGCCGTAGTGGAATTTGATACTCCCGAAGGTTATGACAACTCAGGTGATGTGACTGTAACTCAAATTGCAGGACCTGCCTCTGGAGAAACTTTCCCTGTGGGCACAACAACAGTTACTTTTAAAGTAACCGATACTGCCGGAAACTCTGTTGACTGCAGTTTTGATGTGACCGTTAATGATAATGAAGCTCCTGAAATTACTTCAGTAGCAGATATAGAAAAATTTGTAGATGCCGGAGCATGTTCTGCCGTGGTAACTTACGAGCTTCCTACCGCCACTGATAATTGTGATGGGGTAGAAGTTACTTTAACCGAAGGCCTGGCTTCAGGAGAAGCTTTCCCACTTGGGGAAACAACTGTGACATACACTGCAACCGATGCTGCAGGAAACAAAGTGACTACCACTTTTACTGTGACCGTGATCGATAACATCGTTCCTGAAATCACTTGTCAAAATGACATTTCTGAGACTGTAGATGCAGGTGTGACCACTGCAGTTGTTACTTACAACCCTCCTGCCGCTTCTGATAACTGTGAGTTCACTGTGGAACAAACCGCCGGGCTTGCTTCAGGAAGTGCATTCCCACTGGGAACCACCACCAACACTTTTGTGGTGACAGATGCTGCCGGAAACACTGCTACCTGTAGCTTTGATGTGACCATTACCGATACCGAAGCTCCTACCATCTCCTGCCCCGCCAATATCGACGTAAATGTTGATGCAGGAATCTGCGGAGCTGTTGTGGAATTTGATACTCCCGAAGGTTTTGACAACTCAGGTGATGTGACTGTAACTCAAATTACAGGACCTGCCTCTGGAGAAACTTTCCCTGTGGGCACAACAACAGTTACTTTTAAAGTAACCGATACTGCCGGAAACTCAGTTGACTGCAGTTTTGATGTGACTGTAAATGATAATGAAGATCCTGAAATTACTTCAGTTCCCAACATTACTCAAAATGTGGATATGGATTCTTGTTCTGCAACTGTAGAATACCAGGTGCCAACTGCCAATGATAATTGTGAGGGTGTAACTGTCGAATTAACTAAAGGTCTTGCTTCAGGAGAAGCTTTCCCACTTGGGGAAACCACGGTAACATACACTGCAACCGATGCTGCAGGAAATAAAGTGACCACCACTTTTACTGTGAACGTGATCGATAACATCACTCCTGAAATCACTTGCCAGGATAACATTTCTGAGACTGTAGATTCAGGTGTGACCACTGCTATCGTTACTTATAATGCACCTACAGCTTCTGATAACTGTGAGTTCACTGTGGAACAAACCGCCGGACTTGCTTCCGGAAGTGCATTCCCTCTGGGAACCACCACCAACACTTTTGTGGTGACAGATGCTGCCGGAAACACTGCTACCTGTAGCTTTGATGTGACCATTACCGATGATGAAGATCCAGTCATTTCGTGTCCTGCTCCTATCAATGTAAATGTTGATGCAGGAATCTGCGGAGCCGTAGTAAACTTTGATACTCCCGAAGGTTTTGACAACTCAGGTGACGTGACTGTAACTCAGATCGCAGGACCTGCCTCTGGCGAAACTTTCCCTGTCGGAACAACAACAGTTACTTTTAAAGTAACCGATACTGCCGGAAATTCAGTTGACTGCAGCTTTGATGTGACCGTTAATGATAATGAAGACTCCGACACTTACTTCAGTAGCAGATATGGAAAGGTTTGTAAATGACGGAGCATGTTCTGCCGTGGTAACTTACGATCTTCCAACCGCCAATGATAATTGTGAGGGTGTAACTGTCGAATTAACTGAAGGGCTTGCTTCAGGAGAAGCTTTCCCACTTGGAGAAACAACGGTAACATACACTGCAACCGATGCTGCAGGAAATAAAGTGACCACCACTTTTACTGTGAACGTGATCGATAACATCACTCCTGAAATTACTTGTCAGATGACATTTCTGAGACTGTAGATTCAGGTGTGACCACTGCTATCGTTACCTACAACGCTCCTGCCGCTTCCGATAACTGCGAGTTCACTGTGGAACAAACCGCCGGACTTGCTTCAGGAAGTGCATTCCCACTGGGAACCACCACCAACACTTTTGTAGTGACAGATGCTGCCGGAAACACTGCTACCTGTAGCTTTGATGTGACCATTACCGATACCGAAGCTCCTACCATCTCCTGCCCCGCCAATATTGACGTAAATGTTGATTCAGGAATTTGCGGAGCCGTTGTGAATTTTGATACTCCCGAAGGTTTTGACAACTCAGGTGATGTGACTGTAACTCAAATTGCAGGACCTGCCTCTGGAGAAACTTTCCCTGTGGGCACAACAACAGTTACTTTTAAAGTAACCGATACTGCCGGAAACTCTGTTGACTGCAGTTTTGATGTGACCGTTAATGATAATGAAGCTCCTGAAATTACTTCAGTAGCAGATATAGAAAAATTTGTAGATGCCGGAGCATGTTCTGCCGTGGTAACTTACGAGCTTCCTACCGCCACTGATAATTGTGATGGGGTAGAAGTTACTTTAACCGAAGGCCTGGCTTCAGGAGAAGCTTTCCCACTTGGGGAAACAACTGTGACATACACTGCAACCGATGCTGCAGGAAACAAAGTGACTACCACTTTTACTGTGACCGTGATCGATAACATCGCTCCTGAAATTACTTGTCAGGATGACATTTCTGAGACTGTAGATGCAGGTGTGACCACTGCATCGTTACTTACAACCCTCCTGCCGCTTCTGATAACTGTTCTTATACCGTTGAACAAACCGCCGGGCTTGCTTCAGGAAGTGCGTTCCCACTGGGAACCACCACCAACACTTTTGTGGTGACAGATGCTGCCGGAAACACTGCTATCTGTAGCTTTGATGTGGTAATTACCGATACCGAAGCGCCAACCATCTCCTGCCCTGCCGATATCGATGTAAATGTTGATGCAGGAATTTGCGGAGCTGTTGTGGAATTTGATACTCCCGAAGGTTTTGACAACTCAGGTGATGTGACTGTAACTCAAATTGCAGGACCTGCCTCTGGAGAAACTTTCCCTGTGGGCACAACAACAGTTACTTTTAAAGTAACCGATACTGCCGGAAACTCTGTTGACTGCAGTTTTGATGTGACCGTTAATGATAATGAAGCTCCTGAAATTACTTCAGTAGCAGATATAGAAAAATTTGTAGATGCCGGAGCATGTTCTGCCGTGGTAACTTACGAGCTTCCTACCGCCACTGATAATTGTGATGGGGTAGACAGTTACTTTAACCGAAGGCCTGGCTTCAGGAGAAGCTTTCCCACTTGGGGAAACAACTGTGACATACACTGCAACCGATGCTGCAGGAAACAAAGTGACTACCACTTTTACTGTGACCGTGATCGATAACATCGTTCCTGAAATCACTTGTCAAAATGACATTTCTGAGACTGTAGATGCAGGTGTGACCACTGCAGTTGTTACTTACAACCCTCCTGCCGCTTCTGATAACTGTGAATTCACTGTGGAACAAACCGCCGGGCTTGCTTCAGGAAGTGCGTTCCCACTGGGAACCACCACCAACACTTTTGTGGTGACAGATGCTGCCGGAAACACTGCTACCTGTAGCTTTGATGTGGTGATCACAGATACCGAAGCGCCAACCATCTCCTGCCCTGCCGATATCGATGTAAATGTTGATGCAGGAATTTGCGGAGCTGTTGTGGAATTTGATACTCCCGAAGGTTTTGACAACTCAGGTGATGTGACTGTAACTCAAATTACAGGACCTGCCTCTGGAGAAACTTTCCCTGTGGGCACAACAACAGTTACTTTTAAAGTAACCGATACTGCCGGAAACTCTGTTGACTGCAGTTTTGATGTGACCGTTAATGATAATGAAGCTCCTGAAATTACTTCAGTAGCAGATATAGAAAAATTTGTAGATGCCGGAGCATGTTCTGCCGTGGTAACTTACGAGCTTCCTACCGCCACTGATAATTGTGAGGGGTAGACCGTTACATTAACCGATGGGCTTGCTTCAGGAGAAGCTTTCCCAATTGGGGAAACAACTGTGACATACACTGCAACCGATGCTGCAGGAAACAAAGTGACCACCACTTTTACTGTGTCTGTAAAAGACAACATTGATCCTGTCATTAACTGCGTGGGGAATATCCAGGTCACTACCGATTCTGGGTTTGAATATGCCACTGTTGATTTTGAAGATGCCACTGCTACAGATAACTGTTCAGTGACAATCGAACAGACGGGCGGACTTACTCCGGGAAGTCATTTTCCAATTGGTCTGAACACTATTGAATATACTGCTACTGATGGCTCAGGTAATACCTCTGTTTGCAGTTTCACCATTACTGTTACCGACGAAGAAGCGCCACAGATCACCTGTGCCGCTCCTCAAGATCAAACTGCAGATGCAGATGTTTGTGAGGCCTTTGTTAATGTAACTGCTCCTGCTGTAGTTGATAACGACGGAATTAAGTCTCTTGTAAATGATTATAACGGAACCGATGATGCCTCAGGAGTGTATCCCGTAGGAACCACTGTCGTAACATGGACCGCAACAGATAATAACGGCAACACCAGCCAGTGTACCCAGGAAATCACAGTTAATGATGATCAGGCACCGGTAATTACTTGTGCCGCACCTGTGAATCAACCGGCTGATGCAGATGTTTGCGAGGCCTACGTAACTGTAACTGCCCCAACAACTGCTGATAACTGTGCAGTCGCTTCCCTAGTGAACGACTTCAATGGTACTGCAGATGGTTCGGGAACTTATCCTGTGGGAACTACCACAGTGATCTGGACCGTAACCGATATCCACGGAATACCAAAGTACCTGTGAACAAACCATCACTGTTACCGATGATCAGGCGCCTGTAATTTCTGCCGGTGCAGATATTGAACAGACTGCCGATGCAGGTCTTTGTAGTGCAGAGGTTACTATCGTACCTGCAACCGCTGCCGATAACTGTGGTGTGACTGCTCCAACCGGAACAAGAAATGACGGGGAAGCTCTGGATGCTGCCTACCCGGTAGGAACTACTACCATCACCTGGACGGTAACCGATAATAACGGTAACGAAGCTGTTTCTGTAGAACAAACAGTGACCATAACCGATGACGAACTACCAACCATCAGCTGTGGAGGCACTATCAGCCAACCCGCAGATGCAGGTGAAGACTTCGCTACTGTTACTGTGACCGCTCCGGTTACTGGCGACAACTGTGAAGTAGCTTCAGTAGTGAACAACTACAACAATACAGCCGATGCTTCCGATTCTTATCCGTTGGGAACTACCGTAGTAGTTTGGACAGTGACCGATATCCACGGAAACCAGAGTACCTGTGAACAAACCATCACTGTTACCGACGAAGAAGCGCCACAGATCACCTGTGCCGCTCCTCTAAATCAAACAGCAGATGCAGATGTTTGTGAGGCCTATGTAACTGTAACTGCTCCGGCTGTAGTTGATAACGACGGAATTCAGTCTCTTGTAAATGATTATAACGGAACCGATGATGCCTCAGGAGTGTATCCCGTAGGAACCACTGTCGTAACATGGACCGCAACAGATAACAATGGCAACACCAGCCAGTGTACACAGGAAATCACAGTTACCGATGATCAGGGTCCTTTAGCACCAACCCTGGCTGATGTAACCGGAGAATGTGAAGCAACTGTGGTTGCTCCAACAACTTCAGACAACTGTGCCGGAACAATCACTGCTACTACCGATGCTCCGCTTACTTATACCGAGCAGGGAGAATATGTGGTAACCTGGACTTTTAATGACGGAAACGGAAACATCACTACTGTAGATCAGAACGTGATCGTAAAAGATGTTACCGCGCCTGCAGCCATCACTCTTGCTGATGTAACAGGAGAATGTGAAGCAACTGTGGTTGCTCCAACAACTTCAGACAACTGTGCAGGAACAATCACTGCTACTACTAATGATCCGCTTGACTTATGATGAGCAGGGAGAATATGTGGTGACCTGGACCTTCAATGACGGCAATGGAAACATCACTACTGTTGACCAAAACGTGATCGTAAAAGACGTTACCGCGCCTGCAGCCATCACTCTTGCTGATGTAACAGGAGAATGTGAAGCAACTGTGGTTGCTCCAACAACTTCAGACAACTGTGCCGGAACGATCACTGCTACTACCGATGCTCCGCTGACTTACGACGAGCAGGGAGAATATGTGGTGACCTGGACTTTTGATGACGGAAACGGAAACATCACTACTGTAGATCAGAACGTGATCGTAAAAGATGTTACCGCACCTGATGCTATCACTCTGGCTGATGTAACCGGAGAATGTGAAGCAACTGTGGTTGCTCCAACAACTTCAGACAACTGTGCCGGAACAATCACTGCTACTACCGATGCTCCGCTGACTTATACCGGGCAGGGAGAGTACACTGTAACCTGGACCTTCAATGACGGCAATGGAAATATAACTTCTGTTGATCAAAATGTGATTGTGAAAGACGTCACCGCGCCTGAAGCCATCACTCTTGCTGATGTAACAGGAGAATGTGAAGCAACTGTAGTTGTTCCAACAACTTCAGACAACTGTGCCGGAACAATCACTGCTACTACCGATGCTCCGCTGACTTATACCGAGCAGGGAGAATATGTAGTGACCTGGACCTTCAATGACGGAAACGGAAACACTACTACTGTAGATCAGAACGTGATCGTAAAAGATGTTACCGCTCCTGTCTGGACCTCTGAGCTTCCGCAAGACATTACCGTCTCCTGTGACGCGGTTCCTGCAGTAGCCAATGTAACTGCCGAAGACAATTGTAGTGTGAACGTAGCATTTTCCGAAGAAACAACCCCATCAGACTGTCCGTCTAATTACATTGTTACAAGGACCTGGATTGCCACAGACGGAAATTCAAACACTGCTACTCATACACAAACCATCACCGTTGAAGACACCACTGCACCAACTGTAGTGGAGAGTTTCGAAGAAGTGATCAACATCACCTGCGAAGAGATCCCAATGGCTCCGGAATTGACTTTCGAAGACAACTGCTCTGCTGAAGTAACTTCAGAATTTGCTGAAACCATGGAAGACATGGAAGATGGCAGCCTTGTGATCACCAGGACCTGGACTGTGAATGACTGTGCGGGTAACGAAGCGGTGTTTGTGCAAACCGTAAATGTGAATCCTACTCTTCCTGTCATTCAGACCACAACAGTTGATCTGTGTATAGAAGACAGTCCTTATGGCTTGTCTAACCTGCTGGTTGGTGATTATGACACTACAGGCAGCTGGGAAGATCCATCAAACACCGGCGCACTCTCCAACGGAACTGTTGATCCTTCGAAACTGGCTGTAGGCAACTATACCTTCAACTATGTACTTACCAATGGAGAATGTTCCTCTACTACTCCGGTACAGGTAAGCATCAATGATGATTGTGTTGTTCTTGCCTGTGAATTGAGTGACATTAAGAACAGTATTTCGAAAGCCGTTACTCCAAACGGAGATAACATTAACGACACCTTTGATATCAAAGCAGGTGCCGACTGTGGTTTCACTTACGCGGTGAAGATCTTCAATAGATGGGGTAACATGGTTTACAAAAACAACAACTATCTGCCGGGTGAAAATTCAGGAAACTGGGACGGTACATCTCAAACCTCTGTAACCGGATCTCAATTACCTGCAGGAACCTACTTCTACATCGTAGAGATCAAGCAGAGCGGACTTGAACCTATTCAAGGATATATTTACTTAGGAACAAAATAAAATGATAAACATGAAAAAACTATACCCGTTAATATTTATCCTGTTTATTAGTGTTGGTACAAAAGCGCAGCAACTGCCCCAGTTCACGCAATACATGTACAACACCATCTCGATCAACCCGGCTTATGCGGGGAACAGAGATGCCCTTTCGGTAATAGGACTTCACAGAAGTCAATGGGCAGGAGTTGAAGGGGCACCGGTGACACAAACCCTGTCGATCCATTCTCCTCTTCGCAATGAAAAAGTGGGTCTGGGGCTCTCTGTTATCAATGACAATATTGGTTACGAAGATTATACCTACATCTATGGAGACTTCTCTTATACCATTGATCTTTCCCCCAGCACTACCCTTTCCTTCGGATTAAAAGGAGGTTTTAGCTACTATAATCTTGAAGAAGAATTGTTGACAAACGTTCCTAATGATCCTTTCTTTAGCGGAGACACCTTTAACCGCTGGACTCCCAATTTTGGAGCAGGTCTTTTCCTGTCTTCCCAGGATTGGTATGTAGGACTTTCGGCTCCAAAGTTTATCAATAATGATAACAACGATAAGAAAGGCAGTGAATATGTTGCCCTGGAACAGGTGCATTACTACCTCACCGGCGGTTATGTTTTTGATCTTAGTGAGAACACAAAACTACGACCCACTACATTGTTGAAATATACCGATGGCGCTCCCTTATCAGTTGATATTTCCAGCACTTTCATTTTCAACGAGAAATTCTACCTGGGTGCGAACTATCGTATAGATGACGCAATAGGTGCCTTTGCAGATTTTCAGGTGCTGCCAAACTTTAGAGTTGGTTACGGTTATGAATACACACTTTCTGATCTGCAACCCTACTCTTCCGGTTCCCACGAGATCCTGTTGATCTATGAGCTAAGATTGAAAAACACTAAATATAAGTCCCCAAGGTTCTTCTAATTTTAAACTAAGGATTATGAACAAAAAATACTTTCTAATACTGTTGCTCATTTTTCCTGTGCTTAGCCTTTCGGCCCAGTCCGGAAAACAGAAAAAAGCAGACAGGTTGTACAATGATTTCGCCTATACCAAAGCGATCGAGTTGTACAAAGACCTTTTAGAAAAGGATTATAATACTGCGGAAAATACCGAAAAACTCGCCGATGCCTACTATCAGCTTAGAGATCCCGAAAATGCGGTGCAGTATTATGCTTCGGTGGTGAATCAACCAGATGCTTCTCCAGAAACTTACTACCGTTACGCCCAGATGCTGCGCGGGGTAAGAGAATATGAGAAATCCAGAGAATGGCTTAAAAAGTATCAGCAGGAAGGAAAGAATCCAAAACAGGTAGAGGAATTCCTGAATGATGATGAAATTGCTGTTTATGACGGACTGGAAACCTACCGCGTAAAACCCGCGCCTTTCAATTCCCAGTACTCTGACTTCGGAACTTATATTACTGATGATGCAGTTTATTTTGTTTCGGCAAGAGGTGAGGCAGACACAAAGACAAAGATCTATGACTGGACAGGCGAACCATTTCTTGACATCTATAAAACCTCCGGAAGCGACATAGTGCCGGTATCCGGTGATGTGAATACCGTGCGCCACGAAGGACCGTTGACCATTTCAGCCGATGGACAAACCATGTATTTCACCCGAAACAACTATCTCAACAACCGCAACGGTAAAAAAGACAAAGAAGGTGTAAACAACCTGAAGATCTACCGCGCCAGCTGGCAAAACGGAAAGTGGGACAATATTAAGGAGTTGCCTTTTGACAATGACTCCTACTCTGTTGGCCATCCAAGTCTTTCGGCCGATGGGAAGACGCTTTATTTCGCTTCGGAAGCACCGGGCGGCATGGGCGGTTCTGATATCTATAAAGTGAGCGTTGAAAATGGCACTTTTGGCACTCCAGAAAATATGGGTCCTAAGGTGAATACTGCAGGAAATGAGGTTTTCCCGTTCATCGCCAAAAATGGCAGTTTCTACTTCTCTTCAGACGGGCATAAAGGCTTCGGCCTGCTCGATGTCTTCGTGCTTACTTCCGAAGGAAAAGTGCAGAACCTGGGAGAACCTGTGAATAGCAGTCTTGACGATTTCGCCTTTTCTTATGCTGCGGAAGATGGGTCAAAAGGATATGTTTCTTCCAACAGACCGGGAGGACAGGGTGGAGATGATATTTTTGAGATGAACATCCTTGCCCCTCTTGTGCTGAAGGGGCGCGTGACCGATTCCATCAACAAAAAACCTATCGCCAACGCGACAGTTAGGCTGATGGATGAAAACAACAAGCAAATCGCATTTTTGGAAACCGATGAAGACGGAAATTATTCGGTAGAAGTTGCGAGAGACAAGACCTATCCTCTGGAAGCCAAACACATCAAGTACAACACCAAGAATCAGGAGATCAATACATCGAACATGGATGAAAAGACAGAATTGGTCTACAATATTGAACTTGCACCGGTCAATGATGTCGAATACCTGGCAGAGATCAACAAGATCTACTTTGATTTCGACAAATGGAACATTAGGCCCGATGCGGCAACAGAATTGGACAAGCTGGTCAACCTGATGAAGAACGAATATCCGGATCTTGTGATCGAGATAGGTTCTTATACAGACAAAAGAGGTTCTATAGCTTATAACAAGAAACTGGCTGAGCGTAGGGCGCAGTCCACTTTTGACTATCTTGTTGAGCACGGCATAGAACCGGAAAGAATAGTGACTTACAAAGGCTACGGCGAAGAGAATCCAGATGTGGATTGTACCCGCTGCAGCGAAGAGCAACACCAGTTGAATAGAAGATCTATTTTCAAAGTGGTCAAAATGAATTAACGAACCCTACCCGACCAACCGGGAAAGGAGGCTCAACTGAGTCTCCTTTTCTATTTTACAACACCTCTCAAAAATGACATTTTTGAGAGGTGTTTTTTTTGCTCACCTCCGAATAAAGATATTGGTGAAATACAACTTTCCTTGCTTTCCGGAAGCTATGGCAATTCCAAAGTGTGTATAGTTGCCCAAAATGTTTTTCCGGTGTTCCGCGCTTTTTGTCCATGCATTCACAACAGCTTCAGCAGAATTATATCCATAACCTACATTTTCACCTACAGCCCTGGCTCCTGCTCTTTCTTTTAGAGCTGCATACCTGCTTAAGAAGAAGTGGTGGCAAACCTCATTTTTGGAGACCATGTGTAAATTGTGCTTTTGGGCTTGTTCAGAAATTTCATCGAGCAACAGGAGCTTTGGCAAATGGTTTTTGCTCCTGTACTCGTTTACCAGTTCCATTACCTCCATTTCGGTTGAAGAATAAAGCATTGTGGTTTCAACTTCGGAAATATTCTCTTTCCCTATCTCATTTTTAGTACAGGAGAACAGGCAAAGCCAGCAGCAAAGCCAAAGCAAAGATCTTCCGAAGCCTTTTTGAACACCCATGGATATATCTTTTCCGGGGGAAAGGCCATAACTATTCTAAATGGGAGATTTGGCGGAAAAGGGGGATTTTAGAGGAACTTCTAATTTAAGCAATCCGCGATCAGGAAAAACAGTATTTACTTCAATTTTTAGACACTGTCGATGTTAATTAACAGCATAAAAAAGAGGTCTCCAGGACCTCTTTTAAAGCAAATAACCTATGAAAACAGTGGAATTCCTTATTTTTTAACGAAGATGTTTGTAAAGTAGAACTTACCATCACTCGCTGCCTTGATGGAGATCCCGAAATGGGTATGATCTCCCAGCATATTTTCCCTGTGACCATCACTTTTTATCCAGGCATTGACAACAGCATCGGCGCTGCTATACCCGTAGGCTACGTTCTCACTTACCGCTTTTGCATGCACGTCGTCTACAAGGGTTTGATAACGCATTCCAAAATCATCATGGCAAACCTCATCTTTGGTGATCATGTGATCATTATGAGAGGCCGCCAAAGCCGAACTTTCATCTAAATATTGCAATTCTGAAAGTCCCTGGTCAACACGATAGGCGTTGACAAGATCCAGCACTTCCAGTTCGAAAGAAGAATAGGTTACAGGAGCAACTTTTGCTGTGAGGTTAGCTGAATCCATTTCTTCCAGGCTGTCTTTTGAACAGGATGTAAGAGAAAGGGCAGAAATGGCCATTAACCATACGAAGTAGGTTAAGTTCTTCATAATCAAATGTCAGTTAGTAGGTTTGGGATAGGAAAAGTAAGAATTATATCCGATCAACCGACATTTTTATCGATGAACTACACAAATTAAACTAATTTTAACATAATTTTGGCTAAAATAAGGCCTTTGCACCTACAAGTAGCTGTAGATGAAGGGTTAAATAGCATCGATGAACGACGCAAATTTTAGTCGAGGTCGATCAATTTTCCGTCATCGGAGAGGATGACATTAGGGAAAACTTCGCTTGCTTCTTCCTTAAAAGGTTGAATGGAATCGTAACGGGTGGAATAATGCCCAAGGATCAAAGTGCCCACTTCGGCTTCGCGCGCAATGGCTGCAGCCTCCCTTGCCGTGGAATGTCCTGTAGGCGCGCCCAGGTAGGCGTGTTCTTCGAGAAAAGTAGATTCGTGATAAAGCGCGGTGATACCCTTGATCTGTTCCACGATCTGCGGACTGTAGGCGGTATCGCTGCAAAAGGCATAACTTTTTGGAGGTTCAGGATCGGCAGTGAGTTCGTTGTTAGGAACAAGTTTTCCATTGTCCAGGGTTATGTCTTTGCCTTTCTTGATGCTTTTGTAGTAGGCCACATCAATCCCATAATCCTCGACCTTATCGATCAATAACTTGCGGTCTGCAGGTTTTTCCCTGAAGAGGAATCCGTTGGCGTAGATCCTGTGATTGAGCGGAATGGTCTCTACAGTGACCTTTTTTGTTTCCAGGATCACTTCGGGCTCCTTGCTGTTGAGCTCGTGAAAGTAAAGCGGATACTGCGTCCAGGAGTTGGACATCTTCAGCTGTAAAATGATCAAATCCTTAATGCCTTTTGGTCCGTAGATATGCAGCTCGGCCTCACGGTTGAGCAGCATAAAGGTCGAGATAAGGCCAATAAGTCCGAAGAAATGATCGCCGTGAAGATGCGAGATGAAGATATGCCTGATCTTACTGAACTTGACTTTCTTCCGCCTTAGCTCTACCTGGGTGCCTTCTCCGCAGTCGATGAGGAACAGTTCGCCGTTCATCTCGAGCACCTGCGAGGTAGGATTGGTAAAAGTACGGGGCGTGGCCGCATAGCAGCCAAGAATAGTCAACTTCATTTTTCAGCATTTTCCGAAGGAACAGGTAGATTTAAAATCCCAAATCCCGTTCGATTTCCTCCATTTGAATAATATCTTCGGCTTCCAGCAAGGTTGGAACTACGTTGAGCTCCTCGGGAACCCTGTCAATATTGATAGTGTCATTGACAATGACAAAAGATTTCTTGTTCTTGCGGTGCTGGTTTGACAAAGGCAGGAAAGCCAGCAGCTCTTCCAGTTCCAGCTCCCCGTATTTAAGAATATCAACAACGAGATTATCATTCTCAAGACCGTCGTGTATAGACTCCAAAAATGAGGCGAAATCTTTGACACTGTCTCTTTGATCCCGAAGGATCTTATAATTTTCCTTTTCTACTACTTTCATACCTGTTTAATTTTTGACGCCAGCAGATAGATCACGGCCATTCTAACGGCTACCCCGTTTTGCACCTGGTCCAGGATGATCGCCTGGTCAGAGTCGGCCACATCGCTGGTGATCTCCACTCCCCTGTTGATAGGGCCGGGGTGCATGATAAGGATCTTCTTATCGAGCGAATCCAGCAGCGCCTTATTCAAACCAAAAAGCTGCACATATTCCCTGGTGCTTGGAAAATAGCTTATCTCCATTCTCTCGTTCTGCACCCGCAGCATGTTGGCCACGTCACACCATTCCAAAGCTTTTCTTAAGTCGGGCTCTACTTCTACTCCCAAACTACGAATGTACTTGGGGATAAGCGTGTTCGGTCCACAGACTTTCACCTGTGCACCTTGCATTTTTAAAGCGAAAATATTTGAAAGCGCTACCCTGCTGTGCAGGATATCACCAACTATCACCACTTTTTTCCCTTCAACCTCCCCGAGTTTTTCCCTAATGGAATAAGAATCCAGCAAAGCCTGCGTGGGATGTTCATGAGCCCCGTCGCCCGCGTTCACGATCCTGGCATTTACGTGCTTTGAAAGGAATATTCCTGCGCCGGGATTTGGATGCCGCATCACCACCATATCGACTTTCATCGACAAAATGTTGTTCACCGTATCAATCAAGGTTTCCCCTTTTTTGACCGACGAAGAGGCAGCCGAAAAATTCACCACATCTGCACTCAACCTTTTTTCTGCCAGCTCAAAAGAAAGCCTGGTTCGGGTACTATTTTCGAAAAACAGGTTGGCAATTGTGATGTCGCGCAGCGAAGGCACTTTTTTAATGGGGCGGTTGATCACCTCCTTAAAATGATCTGCGGTTTCAAAAATGAGATCTATATCCTCCTTTTTGAGGTATTTAATACCTAAAAGATGATCAACACTCAGTTCACTCATAGTTGGTTATTTGCTTATCAGGTAAACCGCATCTTCTTCCCCGTTCTCCTGCCAGTTTACCTTTACTTTTTCTTCATTGATCGCGTCCACCTGCCTGCCGTTATAATCTGGCTGAATGGGCAAATGACGGCTAAACCTCCTGTCGATGAGCGTGAGCAGCTCGATCTCACTTGGCCTTCCAAAAGATTGCACAGCCGTAAGCGCTGCCCTAATGCTCCTTCCCGTGTAAAGCACATCGTCGACAAAGATCACCCGCTTGTCTTCCACCACAAAATCAATGTGCGTTTTGTTCGCCTCCAGTGGTTTCTCGCTTCTGCGGAAGTCATCCCTGTAAAAGGTGATATCAAGATATCCCAGTTTTACAGTCGAGATGTCGTACTCTTCCTTCAAAATTTTCACAATTCGGTTGGCCAGGAAAACTCCTCTTGGCTGAATTCCAATGATCACAGAATTTTCAAAATTAGTATGGTTTTCAATCAACTGGCAGGCCAAACGATGCAAAATGATGTTCATCTCTTTGGAAGTAATCAGCATTTTTTGGCTCATATTTCTGAAAAAGGAGAGGTTATAAAAACAAAAGTAAGATTTTTTTCCAGAGAAAAGCAGGATGAAATTACAAGACTTTTTATCTGTTTCTTCTGAAGAATAAAGCGTGAAAATTAAAGCCTCTCAAAAATGACATTTTTGATGCCTCTTGTTTTCTTCGGAAGGATTTAACGCCACAAAATGATTTTTCCCCATTATTTCCTCCTTTCAAATTAGGTATCTTGCAGTAAATTACCTGCAGATGTACTACCTCTTGCACCAACCTGAAGATCTAGAAACTGTAAACGAGGAAATTTTGCCTTTGTTCAAGGAGCAGACTCCAAAACTGCTTTCCTACCCGCAGGAAGGACAAATCCAGGCCTCTAAAGAAGATGTGCTCATTCTCTACCTGCCAGATGAGGCCCTGAGGGAATTCATTCCCGAAGCTGCCGAAAAAGAACAGGCACTGGCCATTTTACCTCATCCCGAAAACAAATACACTTCGCGCGGGCTTGGCCTTTCTGCCGACATGAAGGAAGCTGTAAAACAGATTTTAGAGGCCGGGGATCCACAACAGCTTGACCTGCTGTTCTGCAATCAAAAACCCGTTTTTCAATCGGTGAACATCGGGAATATTTTCACCCTGAGACAGCAGGAAAACGGGAACAGCCTCTGGTCTGAAGTTGTAGCCATTGTAAAAAATATGCGCCGGGCCTCAAGACTCTCCCATAAATCTTACGAATTCTCGGCAGATGGTGAGAAGATCATTTCCACCTCGGCATTGGGGATTGTGGTCGTAGAACATTCCTCTGGCTCCCTGATCTCCAATAGATTACTTGAGCAAACCTCCATCAAAGACGGCACTTTTCACACTTTTATTCTGGCGCCGCAAAATCAGCTTAGCTTGTTCTGGTTTTTTCTGAAGAGCCTTTGGCCTTCAAAAAAAGCATTGTCGCGGTTACCTTCTTTTATTGGCAGCATCAAATCTTCGAACCTGGAGATCCATAATTCCGAAGCCATTGAATATACAAGAGATGGCAAAAAAGAAACTGCAGAGGTACTCGAATTTGAGGTCAGGCAAAAACTAATCCTGCTGTCGCAAAAAAGTGAACATGAGGAACCCGAAAAAGAAGGGAACCAAAAGAAAAGCCTCAAAACCGAGGGACTTCCAACCGGAGAAGCAAAAGAGGAACTTATCAAACGAAAATTGCCGGCGCTACCCAGGGCTTCTGCGGAACAGTTTGCAGACCTTTTTAAGGTCTTAAGAGAAAATTCCAGGATAAGTTCCTCATTTATCGTCATGATGATCCTGTCAACATTGATCGCGGCTTTCGGCCTTTTCGGCAACTCCTCACCTGTAATTATTGGTGCGATGATCCTGGCACCCATTATCGCGCCCATTGTTTCATTTTCTATGGGAATGGTAAGGTATGATGTGAAGATGCTTAAGAAAGGATTAGGAACCATTGCTATTGGTACGCTGGTGTGCCTGCTCATTGCGGCAGGAGTAAGTTTGTTGATCCCTATAAAGATCCTCACCTCAGAGATGGAAGCGCGTTTGTCCCCTACCCTCCTGGATATGGGAATTGCTGTAGCCTCGGGCATTGCAGCAGCTTATGCACATGCCAAAGAAGGTATCGCAAAAAGCCTGGCGGGGGTGGCTATAGCAGTTGCCCTTGTACCTCCACTTTCTGTTGCAGGAATAGGCCTGGGCTGGTGGGACTGGTCAGTTTTTTCGGGTGCGATCTTACTTTACCTCACCAACCTGGCAGGAATTATTCTTTTTGCCGGCCTCACCTTTCTCCTGCTGGGATTTGCACCTTTTAAAAGAGCTAAAATGGGACTCATTTATACCGCTCTTATTCTGGGAATAATTGCCATCCCGCTCTCCCTCTCTTTTGACCGCATATTAACTGAGGCAAGGATCACCCGCAGCCTGGAAGGCATGAGCATTGAACGCCTGGTGTTAAGGGATGTAAAGTTAAGGTTTGGGGAGCAGCTGGTGGTATCGGTTAAAATAGTTGGCCCCGAAGCAATTGCACCAAAAAGGATCCTGGAGATCAAAAAAGAAATTGAGAGAAAAATCGAGCAGCCGGTGATCCTGGAGGTGGTCTCGGCGATGAGTTTTTAATCGTCAAAACCTTCTTAAAAGCAGCTTCCGGGACAGCCGCTTCGATAAAAATTGCTTACATTCTTGACAAAAATTACTTCGGAATGAAAAAACTGCTTTTAGCGATCTTAGTTCTATTGTTGCTTTTTATCTCACTTGTTTATTGGTCTGTCTCTATTCACCCCGATGAAGCTAAAATTTCTGAAGTCGTTGCCCCCGCCCGTGCGGAACAGCAAATCTCAACATTGGATTCTGTAACTGTTATCGCCTCAAACATTTATGAAGGAAATGCCATAAAGCGCTTCATGCAGGGAGTAAATTACCGTCGCGCCTGGGCCACTCCGGTGAAGGCACCTGTTTTCCTGCTGGACTCCATGAAGATCGTAAAAGAAGGTGGTGGCCATCAAACCCATTCGCTTCGACTAATGGCGCCGAACGGCTATCTCTACAGCATGCGCAGTGTCAATAAAGATCCTGCACCGCTCGTTCCTGAGGTCGCCAGGGACCTGGGGCTGGAAAATGTTGTTATTGACGGCATTTCTGCTCAACATCCATACGGTGCTATCCTGGCAGCATCACTGTCTACGCGGGCGGGGTTGCTGCACACCCATCCTCAACTGGTATACACTCCTAAGCAACCCGGCCTGGGAAAATTCAGTGAAGACTACGGCGATAAGCTTTACCTGCTCGAGTTCGAAACCGAAGGAGAAACCAACTGGACCAATTATAATGATGTAGTGGAGATCATGGATACCCATAACCTGCAGGAGTTAAAAATGGAGAAAGGCGACAGCGTTTCAATAGACCAAAGCGCTTTTGTAAGGGCGCGTCTTTTTGATCTCCTTATTGGCGATTGGGACAGGCACGCAAAGCAATGGGGTTGGGTAGTACAGAAGAAAAAAAGTAGCTACAAAGCTACCCCGCTTGCCGGCGATCGCGACAATGCCTTCTTTAGGATTGACGGTGTGATTCCTACTATTCTCACAAATCACCTGGTGCAGCCGCTGGTAAGACCTTTTGAAGAAGACATTGATTATATTGAGGGCTTTGTTTACCCCGTGGATGTCTATTTTTTGAGGAGCACTCCCAAAGAGGTCTTTGTGGAAGAAGCTCAAAAGCTGCAAAAGATCTTTAGCGACAAAGAAATAAAGGCGGCATTTTCGGCATGGCCAAAGCAAATTAGAGCCCTTAATGAGAGGGAGATCACAGAGAAACTGAAGTCCCGCAGAGATCACCTGGTGGAATACGCCAAAGAATTTAAGGAAGAAATCGATGACCGGGAATTGTTGAGTAAACCGCTCAAAGGATCTGAAGACACTGAACTGCCCGAAAGGCTCAAAAAATGTTTTGATTGCAGCGAGTTATCGCAGAAATAGCAGTAAATTTAAGAGACCAACTGTCTCCCCCCGACTTAACTTTCCAAAAATGAGAAATTTTGTCGCACTTCTCGTCCTGTTTCTCTCGCTGCAATCCTGTAACAGCATTTTGTTTACCTCTGCCCAACCCGAGGACAACCCTGTCTTAAAAGAATTTCCGCCAAATTTGATCGGCACCTTTGTAAGTGAAGATATCGACACCCTGGTGGTAAAATCAACTTCTTTTATCTTTCGTGGAGGAGATCCCGTACAGTTGTCGGGAGATATTACTCCAAAAGATTGTGCTTTAAAAAAGATGGATGACTGGTATGTGATCAGCCTTCAGGAGGAAGAAGAATGGGAGGTTTTTCCTGTAAAAGTTGAAAGTGACGACAAATTTTCGGTTTATTTTATAGATCTGAAAGAAGATGAAGAAAAAGACATTATTGCCGACCTGCAAAAGGATCTGAAGGTGAAAGAGATCTACACCCGCGATGGAAGTTTTGACCATTATCTTATCAACCCCACAAAAAAGCAATTCAAAAGACTGCTCAAAAAGAATATTTTTTCCGAAGAAATAACCTTTAGACGTGTGCAATAGCAGCTACTGCTGCATTTTCTTATTCTCGGTCGACATCAATTTATCCCAGAATGTGAAGTACAGTCCGTAATTGGTATTGAATTCTCTATGGTGGTGATGATGGTGAGTAGCCCCAATGAACAGCTGTCCAAAATGGCTTTTTTGGAACCTCTCGGGATAGATCTCTATATCGAGATGATTGATCACGCTGCTAACGGTCATGACCAGTAAATAAAACCCCAGAACATAAATATTCACAGGAATCACCAGCAGGATTAGGGGCAGGATGATCGCCTCCAGCAGGCTTTCCCAGGGATGAAATGAAAAAGCCGTCCAGGGCGTTGGAATACGGCTATCGTGATGCACTTTGTGAACCGTCCTGAAAATTTTGGGATGGTGCATCCAGCGATGAACCCAGTAGTAGTATGTTTCATGAATAAGCGATATAATAACAAGGCTCACCGGCAAATACCACAGGCCATACTGCTCAACATTAAGATAAATTGCGGTAAGATCCTGCTCCCAGAGCCAGAATGTTACAGCTCCAAAAAAGGCAAAAATAGCCGAACTTTTGACGCTCCAAATGACCTCCTTTTTCAGCTGTTCTTTCTTCGCCAGCCTCTTGCTTAGCCGCCGGCTGTCGTACCTGCTAAAGTTCCTTACATAGTAATAATAATAGAAGATCCCGGCTGCGACAAAGTACCTAAAGAGAATCGCGAAAAAGAAGATGAGCGTATACACCAGTAGTCCACTCAAAATATTTCCGTTAAATGTCAGAATCTCATTCATAGCCTATAAATTTAAAAAATTAAGGGAGGCTTATGATTCCTTATTCAAATCTTAAGAAAATAATGGCTATCTTTTTCTTTAATGACCAGGATAAGTAAAAAAGACAGATTTATCAATTTTCTGCCGGTTTTCGGAAGTTTTTCAACTGCCCTCATCTACTCTTCCATTGGGGTTATTGCTATTCTTTCTTACCTGAGAATAAAAAATGGCGGCGCCGATGCCAAAAGCCTGCTGGCGTTTCTCGATAACTTTTTCCTTGGAAAGATCCTTGTGGGCCTCATTCTCCTGGGACTCGTGAGCTTTGTGATTTGGCGAATTTTTGAAGCCATAAAAGATCCTTACAAATACGGAAGCGATCTTTCGGGGAAAAGCAAAAGAACGGGTATAGCTTTGAGCAGCCTGGCAGATGCCTTTATTGCCTATGCGGCAGCAAAAGCACTTTTTAATCTTGGCAGGCTTCCTGAGCACGGGCAGCCGCAACAACAACGGGAAACTATAGCTCAATTCCTTTCGCAGGACTGGGGAAAGTGGCTGGTACTGGGCCTTGGAATCGCCATTTTTGCCACCGCAGTTGTACAATTGATTTACGGGATTAGACACGGCTACAGGGAAAGGCTTGACATCGCCAGGTTCAATAAAGAAAAAAAGCAACTTATCCATTTTCTTGGTTTAACGGGTTATTTGGCAAGAGGAATTATCATTGGGATAATAGGCTTCTCCCTTCTTAAAGCGGGCTTTACAGAAGATGCAACCCAGGCGGTAAATACCGACAAAGCTTTTAATTTCATTGGTCAAAACGTTGGAAATCTTCCCTTTGTCGTGGTGGCGATTGGCACAATTTGCTACGGACTGTTCATGGTCGCCATGGGAATCACCTATGATGTAGATAACGACCCTTCAGATGTTAAAACTTAGTTCCTTCAGTATCGATCAAGATATGTTACAATGATTAAATTTGTAACAAACAAAGAAATAGATGAAGACAATTGCTTTAATAGCACATAACAGCCGTAAAACCGATTTGCTTAACTGGGCCAAGGTCCACAAAGCCGCTTTGGTCAAATATGAATGTATAGGAACGACCAATACCTCTAAACTACTTAACGACATGCTGGAGCTCAACGTGAAAGGATTTGGTCACGGTCCCAGTGGCGGTGATATTCTCCTGGCCGCAAAGATCCTTCAGGGAGAAGTACACAAGATCATCTTCTTTATTGACGCCGAAACCCCACACGGGCATGAACACGACATCCAAACCTTGATAAGAACTGCAGTGCTCAATAACATTCCTATTGCGCTTAACCGCGCCTCTGCCGATCTTATCATTCTCGAGGAAGATTAATTGCTGTACTGAAAAGGACAATAATTCCGTAACTTACACGGAAGATCCCTTTTTATGGACCCAAAAAAGATACTGCTCACCGGCGCCACCGGTTACATAGGAAAAAGACTGCTTCCGGTCTTGCTGGAAGAAGGCCACGAGGTAATTTGCTGTGTTCGGGATAAGGCACGCTTTCCTTCCGAAGGAATTTATACCAATCCGGGAGTTTCGGTTTTTGAGGTAGATTTCCTGGAGGAGCTGCCTTCTTCCGAAGCTATCAAAGATATAGATGCCGCCTACTACCTCATCCATTCCATGAGTTCGGGAAAAGGAGATTTTGAGGAGCTGGAAGAAAGATCGGCCGAAAATTTTCTCAAACTGGTGGAGCAAACAAATTTGCAGCAGATCATTTATCTCACCGGGATCACGAATCAAGAAAAACTTTCTAAACATCTTACCTCCAGGAAAAATGTGGAACGGCTGCTTTCGAAAAGTCGCATTCCACTTACCACGATAAAGGCCGGAATAATCGTAGGGTCTGGCAGCGCTTCTTTCGAGATCATTCGGGACCTGGTGGAGAAGCTGCCGGTGATGATCACGCCAAAATGGGTAAATACCAAAAGCCAACCCATTGCTATTAGAGATGTACTGGCGTTTCTTGCAGGGGTTTTGCTGCGGAAGGAGACCTTCAACAAAGGCTATGACGTGGGTGGACCCGATGTGCTCACTTATAAAGAAATGCTGCTTCAATTCGCCGAAGTTCGCGGGTTGAAGAGAAAGATCATTACCGTTCCCGTAATGACGCCGCGGCTTTCCTCCTATTGGCTTTATTTTGTCACAGCTACTTCTTATAAACTTGCGGTGAACCTCGTCGACAGCATGAAGGTAGAAGTGATCGCCAGGAAGAATGAGCTTTCAAAAATGCTGAATATTGAGCCAATTCCGTATAAAAAAGCGGTGGAACTGGCCTTTCAAAAGATCGAGCAAAACAATGTCATCTCCAGCTGGAAAGATTCCCTGGCCTCCAGTAATGCAGATAATGCGCTGTTGGAGCATATTCACGTTCCTACCGATGGTTGTTTTAGTGACGTAAGGGAGAAAAAAATTCAGGGCGATCCAGACCGCGTTCTTGAGAACATCTGGTCCATTGGCGGCAAGACCGGCTGGTACTATGGTAACTGGATGTGGAAAGCCCGTGGCATTATGGACAAAGTTGTGGGCGGCGTGGGCCTTAGGCGTGGGCGCACGAACCTCAACAGCATCAATACCGGTGATACATTAGATTTTTGGAGAGTTTTGGCCGCCGATAAGAAGAATAAACGGCTGCTGCTTTATGCGGAAATGAAGCTACCGGGAGAAGCCTGGCTCGAGTTTAAGATCATCAATCGCGATGGAGAGAATTACCTGCGGCAAATTGCCACTTTCAGGCCAAAAGGAGTTGCCGGGAGGCTCTACTGGTACTCTGTTCTTCCCTTCCACTTCTTTGTTTTCGACGGAATGGCCGAAAATCTCATCAAGCAGGTGCGCCCTGCGAAGAAGTGAAGAATTCTTTACTGGAAAAGCGTATTTTTAGCGTCTTTAATCCCTTAATAATGAGTACACGAATAAAGTTTATCCACAACCGGAAACACTCCTTTTGAAAAACTGCTGGGGCACAATCCTGAAATTCTGGAAAAATGGAACGAGCTGGAAAATACCCTTTTTGGAACCTCTGGCCTGGATGCCCATCTACTCGAACAAGTAAGAAGAACTCTTGCCTTTGGCAACGGCTGTGAATATTGCATGGCCAAGGCAGGAAAACCCAATTTTGATCAAAATGACCGGCGTTTACAGGCTGCTACTGCCTTTGCTGAACTTTTTGCCGTAGATCATAAAGCTATTTCAGAGCCGCATTTCGATTATCTTAAAGAGTATTTTTCAGAAAAAGAGATCTCTGCACTTTGCGCTTTTATTTCATTTCTTACCGCTTCTCAACGCTTTGGCAGGATCATGAATATGACAGAAGATCTTCAGCCTCAAAAATTGGAAAATTAACCGGACGTCAGTCTCTAAAGATTCCTTTCGGGAAAAAGAAAGGACCGGGTAGAACATGGAGGAAGTATAGTACCTGCTACTTTGATAAGTCGTGATTTCTTCTTAAATTAAAAGAAGCAATCTAACCACAAAATCATTTAGTAATGAAAGAGAATGTAGGCAAAAAAGATCAACTAATCCGCAGTTTTATAGGTCCGGCACTTCTTGTAGGAGGCTATTTTATACTCAAGGGTAAAAAAGGTACTTTAAGCGGCCTGGGGTCCATGATCGTTGGAACTTTAATTTCTGAAAGCGCCATCACCAAGGTTTGTCCCGTTAATGAATTCTTTGGAATTGACACCAGGGAGAAGAAAAAAAGCCCCATTAAAAAGATTAGACAGGCATTCGTCTAGGGTTTAACAGAAGAAAATTCATTTCCTGAATATCAAGGTCTTATATTTTTTTGGTATATTTCGTATAAGCAGCATCCCCTCTTCCCCTGCTTTTTACGAGATCACTAACTAAAACCAAAACCTATGAGACGACTTTTCTATTTCAGTTTTCTGCTATTCCTGTGTTTTCCTGCCATAGCACAGCAAGACTCCACAGCTGTAAAGCAGTACACCATTGAACAATTTTACGGCAATACCCGGGTGGGCGGGGGAGAATTTTCAAACGACGAAAAAAAGCTTCTTATAAGCAGTGACGAAACCGGTATCTTCAATGTTTATGAGCTTAGTATCGAGGACGGCTCTAAAAAGCAGATCACCAATTCTCAAGACAATTCTTTCTTTGCCCAGGATTATGTGCCGGGCACCGGGGAAATTGTTTATTCTGCAGATAAGGGAGGAAATGAAATCAGCCATCTTTACCTACTCGATAAAGACGGACAGGCAAAAGATCTCACTCCGGGAGAAAATGAAAAGGCGAGTTTTGCGGGCTGGAGCGATAATGACCAATACCTCTACTATGTTTCCAATAAGCGGGACCCGAAATTTTTCGATCTTTATAAAATGGAGGTGAATACCTGGCAACCCGAAATGCTTTATCAAAATGATAAAGGTTTTGAGTTAGCAGGCCTGTCGAATAATGAGCAGTTAGTGGCGCTTTCACAACCCATTACTACCAGTGAAAATAAACTGTTTATCTATGACCGGGACAAAGATGAACTAAAGGAAATCTCAAAGGAGGCGGGAAGGTACTCGGCTTCAGGCTTCAGCAAAGATGATAAGAAGTTATTTTACATTACAGATGTAGGTAAGGAGTTCGCCTACCTGGTAGCGTATGATCTGGAAACCGGGGAAAGTTCTCCCATTTACGAGACCAATTGGGATGTAATGTACAGTAACCTTAGTGAAACCGGTAAGTACAGAGTTATTGCCGTTAACGAAGACGGGAAGAACCGTATTATAGTCATGGATGATCAAACCGGGGAAGAACTGGAGCTGCCCAATATTCCCGATGCCGATATTAAAGCAGTGAACATCTCTGACAGTGAAAATTTAATGAGGCTTACTATAGGAACGTCAAAAACTCCCGACAATCTTTATGTATATGACTTTAGGACCAACGACATCAAACAATTGACCCATACGCTCAATAAGGAGATCGATCCCGAAGATCTTGTGGCTTCAGAGGTGGTTAGGTTCAAATCATTTGACGGCCTGGAAATACCGGCTATCTATTACAAACCTCACCAGGCTTCAAAGGCAAATAAAGTTCCTGCCCTGGTTTGGGTACATGGCGGACCCGGAGGGCAATCGAGAACCGGCTACTTTGCGCTTCTCCAGTATCTCGTCAATCACGGCTATGCGGTGTTGGCTGTCAATAACCGCGGAAGTAGTGGTTACGGCAAGACCTTTTACAAAATGGACGACAAAAAACACGGCGACGAGGACCTAAAGGATGTTATTTGGGGTAAAAAATGGCTTCAGGAGCAGGATTACATTGATGATGAAAACATTGGGATCATTGGAGGCAGTTATGGCGGCTATATGACCATGGCAGCTATGACGTTTGAACCAGATGAGTTCGATGCCGGGGTAAATCTCTTTGGAGTGACCAACTGGTTGAGAACTCTCAAATCTGTACCGCCATATTGGGAGGCTTTCAAAAAGGCATTATATGAAGAAATGGGAGATCCCGTTAAAGATTCGCTTGCCTTGTACAATAAATCGCCGCTCTTTCATGCAGACCAGGTGAAAAATCCGGTGATGGTATTGCAGGGCGCCAATGACCCCAGGGTTTTACAGGTGGAATCAGATGAAATTGTAGCGGCATTAAAAAAGAATAACGTGCCGGTTGAATATGTGGTCTTCGAAGATGAAGGCCACGGCTTCATTAAAAAGGAAAACGAAATAAAGGGCTATAAACAGATCCTGGAATTTCTTAACAAGTATCTCAAGGATGAAGAAATGTAGAAAAAAGGCCGGATTACTTATCCGGCTTTTATTTTTCTGAAGCTTTTCTGCGGAAAAATGGTAGTTTTAAGACAAATTATTCTTCCCCACTTTAGCATGGATTACGATTATGACTACATTATCATTGGCAGCGGTTTTGGCGGCTCGGTGAGCGCTTTAAGACTTTCAGAAAAAGGTTACAGGGTGCTGGTGATCGAGAAGGGAAAATGGTACAAAGCCGAAGATTTTCCAAAGACCAACTGGAACCTAAAGAAATGGCTATGGGTGCCGGCGCTGCGATTCTTCGGAATTATGAAGCTGAGCATCTTTAGGCATGTTGCAGTAATTTCGGGCACGGGTGTAGGTGGCGGAAGTTTGGTTTATGCCAACACACTGCCGGTTCCAAAAAAGGCATTTTACACTACCGGTAGCTGGAGTCAACTGGCCGACTGGGAAACAGAATTAAAACCGCATTACAAAAAGGCCCTGCAAATGCTGGGCGCAGCAACAAACCCGAAGCTTTTTGATGCCGATCTTGCCCTGGAGCAAATGGCTGAGGAAATGCACCGGAAAGAGCATTTTGAAGCCCCGGATGTTGCCGTCTTCTTTGGAAAACCCGGGGAAACAGTCAAAGATCCATACTTCAACGGTAAAGGCCCCGACAGGGCTGGCTGCACTTTCTGCGGCGGCTGCATGACCGGCTGCAGGCACAATGCGAAGAACACGCTGGACAAGAATTACCTGTACCTGGCGCAGCAAAACGGCGCCGAAATACTTGCCGAAAATGAGGTTTTTGACGTCAAACCTTCCGCGGAAGGATATGAGGTTCACAGCAAGAGCAGCACTTCTTTCTTTCCGAAGAAGAAGAAATTTTTGGCCAAAGCAGTGATCTTTTCGGGAGGAGTCCTTGGAACATTAAAATTGTTGCTAAAGTTGAAAACGTCTTCCCTTCCGAAGCTTTCAGAAAAATTAGGCCATGACATCAGGACGAACAATGAAACCCTGATCAGTGTTTCCACAAAAGATAAAGACAGAGACATGTCACAAGGGGTGGCAATTGGCAGCCTTTTTCATACAGACGACAACAGCCATTTGGAGGCCGTGCGTTATTCCCGCGGCTCGGGGTTTTGGAAGCTGCTTCACCTGCCGCTGGCCGAGGGTAGCAATCCAATCACCCGGATTTTTCACATTTTTGGCCAGCTATTTTCCTCCCCTTTCGCGTGGTTCAACACCTACTTTGTGAACAGCTGGTCCAGGAGCACGACCGTTCTTCTGTTCATGCAATCTATAGACAGTACGCTCAAAATGAAAAGAAATTGGCTGGGATGGCTAAAAACAGGAGTAAGTCACGGTAAAAAGCCCACCTCAGATATTCCGGAATCCAGGGCGCTTACCAAGAGGTACAGCAAAATCACCAATGGCAAAGCCACTTCTTTTGCCTTGGAAAGTCTGGCGGGAATACCAACAACTGCTCATATTCTTGGCGGCGCGGTCATGGGAAAAAGTGCTGCCGAAGGTGTGATCAATAACAGGAACGTAATTTTTGGTTATAGCAATCTCTATGTTGTAGACGGTTCTATGATCTCCAGTAACCCCGGGGTGAATCCCAGCTTATCGATCACCGCGATCGCTGAACGTGCCATGACCTTTATTCCTGAAAAAGAGGAGATGTCAAAAAAGCCATTTTCAGCACCTGTCCAGCAGTAGACCTGCAGTTTTGGCGCAACTTCAAAAAAGGGTTCAAATTTTGTAAATCAACAGTAAAAAAATCATCTTATGACAATTGATATCTGGTCAGACGTGCGCTGTCCCTTCTGCTATATTGGAAAACGAAATTTTGAAAAGGCTCTGGAAAAATTTCCGAATAAAGAGGCCGTTAATGTGAACTGGCACAGCTTTCAGCTTGATCCAAACCTGGAAACACAGCCCAATGTAAGCAGCCTTGATCATTTTGTAAATGCAAAGAATGTATCGCGGGAGCAGGCCCTACAAATGTTTGAAAATGTTGAAAAAATGGCTTCTGAAGCCGGACTTGAAATGAACCCCAATACTTCGGTCGTAGCAAACTCCTTCCGGGCGCACCTGTTGATCCAACTTGCCAATGAAAAAGGAAAGGCTAACGACCTGGAAGAAGCCCTGTTTAAAGCACATTTTTCCGAAGCAAAGAATATTGACGATAAAGAAGCCCTTCTTGAAATAGCAGTTTCCGCAGGACTTGATAAAGATGAAGCTGAACAGGCTTTGGCTTCTGAAGAATATGCCTATGCGGTTAAACAGGATGAGATGCTGGCGCAGCAAATTGGCGTTCGCGGAGTACCTTTCTTTGTTTTCGAAAATAAATATGGGGTTTCCGGGGCCCAACCTTCAGAAACATTTCTCGAAGTACTTGAGAAGGTTTGGAAGGAATCTCATTAGAAAAACTGAAGTCTTCATAATTAAAAATCATGGTTTTTTGAACAGGACTCCTGGTTTTACATTTTAATTTTGCTTCATAAACCTTTAGGAACCGGGAGCCCCCTACACTCTCCTCCTTTAGGTTTTTTTTATGCCTCTTTGTAACATGTGTCACTGAATTTTCCTTTCAAAAACAGGTTTTTTGTAGTAACTTAATGATTAGCAAAAAACCACAATTATGAGCTACTATTTCACTAAAACCGTAGATGACAATTTTGATAAAGCTATCGAAAAGGTAACAGAGGAACTTAAAAAAGAAGGTTTCGGGATTCTCACAGAGATTGATGTAAAGGAAACTTTTAAAAAGAAACTGGATAAAGATTTTCGCAAGTACCGCATCCTTGGGGCCTGTAATCCAAACATGGCCTTCCAGGCAATCCAGGCCGAGAGCAGGATTGGCACCATGTTGCCCTGTAACGTGATCGTGCAGGAACTTGAGAATGGCAAGATAGAAGTTTCAGCAGTTGACCCTGTGGCTTCAATGCAGGCAGTCGAAAATGAAGGCCTGGAACCCGTGGCGCAACAGGTAAGGGAAAAATTGAAAAAGGTGATCTCTTCGCTGAACTAAGATCTTTGATGAACCTACTTTACAGAAAATCCGGAAGCAGTTTTTCCGGATTTTTTTATGCCCCTCTTTGTAACAAAAGTAACTGTGGCTATGCTCTTTGGACTTTATTTTTGCGCCTGTAATTGAAAACAATAAAACATGAAAATATCTCAATTGATAAAAGACAATAAAGGTAGTATCATCGATGTTAGAAGCCGAGGAGAATTCAGCGGCGGCCATGTCGCGGGTTCTAAAAATATTCCGCTTAACGAACTTCCGCAACGACTTGACGAGCTTGAAGAACTGGAATCTCCACTTATCTTATGTTGTGCATCTGGAATGCGCAGTGGCCAGGCCGAGAATTTCCTTAGCCAGAAAGGATTTGAGTGCCACAACGCAGGCTCCTGGTTGGAAGTAAACTTTTTAGTAGCTCAAAACGTTTAATGATGATAGGTATTTTAAAAAAATTCTTCGGAAATAGTCAGCAACCAGATTATTCAGAAATACTTGACAACGGCGGGGTCATAGTAGACGTTCGCACTCAAAGTGAATATAAATCTGGCCATATTAAAGGTTCTAAAAATATCCCGCTTAATGTCCTGCCAAACAGCCTCAACAAAATTAAGGCTAAAGACAAGCCGGTGATCACCTGCTGTGCATCGGGAATGAGAAGTGCTTCGGCGAAAAAACTTCTTCAGTCTCATGGCTACACACAGGTATACAACGGCGGTGGCTGGAGAAGCCTGCAAAATAAAATTTCTTAATGAAAGAACGGCTGCTACATAATTGGACCTGGATGCGCGCAGCATACCTTGTTATTGGACTGCTGGTATTGGCGCAGGCCCTTACTGAAGCTCAATGGTGGGGCGTTGGCCTTGGCGGCTATGTTTGCCTCATGGGACTTTTTGGATTCGGCTGCGCAGGAGGAAACTGCGCGGGAGGCAATTGCAGCGTCCCCACTGATATTGATCATAAAAAGTAAGATCAAAAGCTGCTAACTTAACCTGGTAAAATCAAAAACCATGGAACATTTTTATAACGTAGATCTTGAATGGAGATCTAATCGCAAAGGAGAGATTTCTTCTCCCGAACTGGATGAGAAGATAGAGGTGGCAACGCCTCCTGAATTTCCAAAGGGCATTGCCGGAATCTGGTCGCCGGAGCATTTATTTACCGCTGCAGTAAGCAGTTGCTTTATGACCACTTTCCTGGCCGTTGCCGAAAATTCCAAACTAGAATTTAAAAGCCTAAGCTGCCCCGCCCGTGGAAAATTGAGCAGAGTTGACGGGAAATTTGCAATGTCTGAAGTAGTTCTTGAGCCGGTGCTCACAATTTTGGACGAAGAAGACCGTGAAAGAGCCCTGAGAATCCTTGAAAAAGCTGAAAAAGCCTGCCTTATCACCAACTCTATAAATACTGAAGTTATTTTAAACCCGAGTATCGAATTGGCAAGCTCTTTGGTATAAATAAATTCCCCCTACATTTGAATCCCGCTTGAAGAAATTTTCTTCGGCGGGATTTTTTTTGCTTCCGGTCGAAGATCAGGGATTTTCAGATGCTTTTATTTTCTACTTTAGAAGGTTTGAAATCGCTTTCTTCTGCAATAAAGTGTAACAAAAAATGAGCGAGGCAGTCTTTGAGAAAATCCTATAAGAAGACTGCAGTTGATCACGGCCGTTTTTGCGGGCGCTCAACGGCAGAAAGAGCTAAATAACCATCAAAAATGAAAAGAAATATTCTCATGTTGGCCCTGCTGTTCCTGGTGGGAATCACAAAAGCCGAAGAAAAACAGTTCACCACCTCAGACGGGGTCAAACTTTACGTAAAAGTGGAAGGCCATGGCACTCCCCTGCTGTATTTACATGGCGGTCCTGGTTCCGGCAGCTATTGGTTTGAACAATTCTTCGGAGATTTCATGGAGCAGCATTTCACCGTGGTCTATTTGGATCAGCGCGGCGTGGGTCGTTCGGGCAGTGCCAAAGACGGTAACTATTCAATGGACAGAATGGTACAGGATTTCGAGGAGCTAAGAGAGTTTCTGGGATATGACAGCTGGCTTACCCTTGGTCACTCCTTCGGCGGACTGCTGCAGATGGGTTACGCCGAAAGATTTCCCGAATCCCTTAAGGGAATGTTGATGATCAACTGCACCCTAAATATTACCCAAACCTGTTGCGAAAGCTGGTTTCCTAAAGCTGCTGAATTTCTTGGGGAGCAATATGTTTCCTGCGAAAACGACAGCATTCCGGTAATGGAAAGAATGGGATATTTTGGAGACAGGCTACGGGAGAAAAACGTGTTTTGGAAAATGGCCTACCTCGATCAAAAAAATGAAGCCGTCATGAACAAAACCTATGAGCCTTTCCCCGACTGGAATTATGACTTTGGAAGCGCGGCCATGAATAATCCTGAATACTGGAAGAATTTTAAACCTCTTACCGCCAAGATGGAAATGCCGGTCCTGTTCTTTTATGGAAGCAAGGATTGGATGATTGGTCCCGAACACTACAAAGGCATAGATTTTCCTAACCTTATGTTGTGGAAAAGTGAAGTGGGTCACATGCCATTTATGGAAGCTAAGAGAGATCTCTCTAAGGCCATCCTGGCTTTCGTTGAAAACAACAATTTTTAGATTTCAATAATTCTGTTTTCAAAAAGGAGGACCAAAAACGGCATTTTTGGTCCTCCTTTTTTCTTTTAGATGATTATGGCGCTGTTTCAAGATCGTCTTTTGCAGGTAAATTAATTTCTCCTTTTGGATCTTTGTTCTGCTTAAAGTTCTTCGGATTTTCTTTGTAGTGCTCTACATAATCCTTCAATGTCTGCATCTCTTCCGGAGTCAGGAAATTAGCTTCAGCATTTTTTGCCTGTTCCAGCCAGGGTGAAGGCCGATTGAAATCATAATCTCCAAAGACCAGAAATGGAGTGCCATTTTCCATGACAATTTGCCCTTTGCTATCCAGGTTCCACTGTTTTGCCCAATTATAGATGTAAACAGCCTCTTCATTCCTAAGCCGCACGCACCCATGGCTGGCCGGGTAACCCGGCAGTGAATATTCGTGGGTACCAATACCTTCATAGTTCATAAAATTGAAGTAGTAAGGCATGATCCAGTCTTGATCAATTGTGCTAATCTTTCGCTTTGCCTTATAGTTTCCGTAGAACAATCCGGTAGGGGTCTGGGTGGACTCTTTTCCTGTACTTGCCGGCCCCCACTTTACCAATTTTCCGTTTTCATAAAGCGCTACTCCCTGAACCCTGCGGGAAATTAGAACTGTCTTGGGAATGGAATCAAGAATATCGAGTTTTGGCGGAAAAGGCGCATAGGGCAGGAGATCTGTGGTTACCGAGTCCGGGATCAGTAATTTGTCCCCGGCATTCAACCTGCGGGAATCCATCCTGTTAAGGGCATAGATCACCCTTCTCTGCTCTTCACTATAGCGAGTTTTGAAGCTGTCGATAGCTTCCTTGTTTCCCAGGCTATCGAGGTGATAAGTTACGACCGGTCGCGGTTTTTCCTTTTCTTCTACAACAGTGTCTGTTTCAGTGACTTCAGAATCGGGTTTTGAAGCAATTTTATTCATCCTGTTATCGGCATCTTCTTTACAAGAAAAGAGCGAAACCAAAAGTGCAATTACCACACCTATCCTGGCCAAAGTATTATTTGTGCTCTTATTGTTCATAGTTTGAGAAATCATTGGGGTTTCGTGGTGAAGATGGTAAGATTTGGATTTATTTGAAGTTAAGATACCGCCAAAGCTTTGATAAATTTCTATAATTCTCTCGATTTTCCTCACTCGAAAAACAAGAGTATTTCTCATAAAACCGAAGAAGATTGAAGCCGTAAGTCACTAACCATCAATGATTAACAGTGATTTAAGAAATAAGAGTTTCCTGTCCCAAAAAATCATTAAAATTTCTTACCTTGTAGCTCGAGAAAAATGACATTATGAGACCACTGCTTATTTTATTGTTCGTTTTATTCGGCACCGGGTTAATGGCCCAGGAAGGCCCTGTTACCTTTGCAGGAGAAGGTATTACTTTCTCGGGAGATAATAACGTAACTTCCAAGGGTGCAGAAATGGTGGAGCTCACAGGAAATGTCCATTTTTCAACTTCTATTGTGGAAATAGAGAAAGCCGACAAGATCGTCTATGACAAAAAGACCAAAACTTTTACCATAAGCGGTTTTAAGGAATTGCGCCTCAACGGCAAGAAAAAACTGGCGAGCGATCTTGGTCCTACCACCTTGAAAATAGACCTGGGCGACTGCGTGGCTTATCTTATTGCCAGTGCAAAAGCCTGTGACGGTAAAGACTGTTAGATCCTCTTATTTTCCTACGGAAAAATGAATACCCCGTGCCTTGACCAGAAGTTTTCGGCTGTAAATTTTTCCGGCACCTCATTCCCCTCCAAAGACTTTGAAAATTGTGTTTTTTCAGAATGTAAGTTTACTGAAGCGAACTTGCAAGGCTTCAACTTTGCGGAATGTATTTTTGAGGACTGCGACCTGAGTAATGCGATGGTCTCGGGAACAATATTTCGGGAGGCCGTTTTTCGAAACTGTAAAATGCTGGGAATTCGATTTGACCTTTGCGACCCTTTTCTGCTTTCCTTCACTTTTCAAAAATGTCACCTTAGCTTTTCCTCATTCTTTAAGCTGAAATTAAAAAAATCACAGTTTAGTGACTGCCAGCTTGAGCAGGTGGATTTTTCTGAAGCCGATCTTCAAAACAGCGTTTTTGACAACTGTGATCTCTCGGGAGCCGTTTTCAGCAATACTAACCTGCAAGCTGCAGATCTATCGAGTTCTTATAATTTCTCCATAGACCCCGAAACAAACAGGATCCTGAAGGCAAAGTTTTCAAAAGATAACATTTCAGGTCTTCTTGATAAATATCGGCTTCGAATCAAATAAGGGCTCGGATTTTTGTTATCCTTCCTGAAGCTTTTCCGGGTATCAGAAACTAATCCTTCCTTACCCACGACCGATCTCTACGGCCCGGTTTTTGACCATTGTAATTCCCGAAGATAAAAAGCTTATCTTTGTCCTCTTCTTTACACAAAAACACGGCAGGTTGTAAGCCGGTTTAGAATGATAAAACACACGCTGTTTCAGAAAATGCAACGTCTTTTCCAGCATTTCACCTATATATACTGAATGTCTTTTAAAAATTTAGAATTAACACAGCCAATCCTGAAGGCTTTAGAAACTCAGGGCTACACCACTCCTACTCCAATTCAAAAACAAGCTATTCCTCTGGTTTTACAGGGAAAAGACCTGTTAGGAGTAGCACAGACAGGAACCGGTAAAACAGCGGCTTTTGGAATTCCGCTTTTGCAGATCCTTGACGAAAAAAATAACTCAAAAAGAGGAATTAAAGCCCTCATTCTTACTCCCACCAGGGAACTGGCGATCCAGATCGATGAAAGTCTCGCCGCTTACGGTAAGTACACTAAACTTTCCCATACGGTTATTTTTGGCGGAGTTTCACAGGTGAACCAGGTCTCCAAGTTGAAACGAGGTGTAGATATTTTAGTCGCCACTCCGGGAAGATTGTTGGACTTGATGAACCAGGGTTTTATCAACCTTAAACAACTCGAGATCTTTGTGCTCGATGAAGCAGACAGAATGCTCGACATGGGCTTTATCCATGACGTCAAAAAGGTCATTAAAGTTCTTCCTTCAAAGAGACAGACGCTTTTCTTTTCGGCTACCATGCCGGATGAAATTCAGGAACTGGCTAAGATGATGCTGAAAGATCCTGCGAAAGTCGAGGTTACTCCTCCATCTTCAACTGTGGATAAGATTCAGCAACAAATCTACTTTACAAATAAACCCGATAAACGCAAACTGCTGTTGCACTTATTGGAAACCAACGGAATTTCAACTGCCCTCGTCTTCACCCGTACAAAACACGGTGCTGACAAGGTGGCGAGGTTCCTCGACAAAGCGAAGATAAAATCTGCGGCTATCCACGGTAATAAAAGTCAGAATTCCAGGCAAAACGCCCTTAAGAACTTCAAAAATGGGAATTTGAATGTCCTTGTGGCTACTGATATTGCGGCAAGAGGAATTGATATTGACGAACTAAAGCACGTTTTTAATTTCGATCTTCCCAACGTACCTGAGACTTACGTGCACAGGATTGGAAGAACAGGTCGTGCCGGAAATGAAGGAATGGCCATCTCTTTTTGCGCAGCCGATGAGCGCAAGGAACTGAAGGATATTGAGAAACTGGCAAAGATCAGAATTCCTGTTATTGATGAACACCCTTTTCCTATGGACCTTGATGCGCATCCTGCACAGGCAGCAGCGCCAAAAACCGGAAACCGGAATAACAGGCAAAGAAGAAGACGCTAGTTTAGTGCTCAGTGATCACTTGGCAGTGATCAGTCGCAGTTAGCAGTGAGTTAAAAAAAAGTCCAAGAGCCTTTTCGTGATGAAAAGGCTCTTTTTTGTATTCAATATCGAGCTTCCGCCTTCGTCGGAATGACAGAGTTTTGTCATTCTGAAGGAAGCAGAGTGAAGTAAAGAATCTCTTCACGTAAAGACTTGCTTTAGATGTTCTGCATAGAGAGATTCCTCCTTCGTCGGAATAACAGAGTTTTGTCATTCTGAACGAAGCAGAGCGAAGTGAAGAATCTCAAATACTAACACTTTTTTTGAAATTCTTTTTCGTCGCACCAGTTATCTCGCAAGATAACCTCCATCGACAGCATAATAAGATCCTGTCACAAAAGAGGCTTTTTCACTGCTTAACCAAAGAATAAGTTCAGCCACCTCTTCGCTTTTCCCAAGCCTTCCTATAGGATGTAAACTTACAAGCTGCTGTTTCATCTTCTCATCCAGCTGGTCTAAAAGCGGAGTCTCTATAAAGCCGGGACCTACACAATTGGTCCTGATGTTTTCCGCGGAATATTCTAGAGCTGCGGTTTTGGTAATTCCCAGGATAGCGTGTTTGGCAGCAACATATGCTGCAGAACCTTCAAAACCCACGCTTCCGAGAATCGATGAAAGGTTTACAATGCTGCCACCTCCATTTTTCTGCATTGCGGCGATTTGATATTTCATTCCGTAGAAGATACTGTGCAGATTTATATCAATAACCTTATGCCAGCCTTCAAGGCTCATTTCTGCGATCTTGTTGGCTTCCCCACCAATTCCCGCGTTGTTTACCGCAATATCCAGTTTTCCGAAGGTCTTTACGGCAAAATCCACAAGTGCTTTATTGTCTTCAGCTTTAGAAACATTGGCTTCGAAAAATGCGGCTTTTCCGCCATCTTTTTTAATTTTCTCAACCAGCTGTTCTCCTTTTTCTTTCTGAATATCAGAGATTACTACACTCGCCCCTTCTTTTGCAAACAGGTAAGCAGTTGCTTCGCCAATTCCTGAAGCCCCGCCGGTTACAATCACTACTTTATTTTTCATCTTCTTTGGATTTTGACTGAAATTACATGAAAAAGCAGCAGTTTTCAATGACATCTATCATTCAGAAAACCGATAGATTTTGCTATTTTTAAAAGGAAAGAAAAGCCCTATGAAAAAGAAGATTTCAGAAATAGAGTTCGAGTGCAGAAAAGGTGATATTACAAAACAGGAAGACTGTGAAGCCATCGTCAATGCTGCCAATGCCCAACTGGAAACAGGTGGCGGAGTAGCCGGAGCCATCAATCGGGCGGCGGGTCCCGGTTTGGCAAAGGAGGCCAGGCCCCTGGCTCCCATAAAGCCGGGTGAGGCTGTAATTACCGGTGCACATCGCTTGCCAAACAAATATGTCATTCACTGTCTTGGCCCCGTCTATGGACGAGATCAACCTGAAAAGGAACTCCTGGCAGAGTGCTACTCAAACGCCCTAAAGCTGGCGGAGGAAAATGGTATTACTTCAATCGCTTTTCCTGCAATCTCAACCGGCGTTTTTGGTTATCCTATGGAGGAAGCTGCAAAGGTGGCTTTTGATACCGTCCTTATGAAAATCCCCGAACTGCAACATGTGAAGAAAATTGTTTTTGTGCTGCACAGTATTCACGATCTTGAGTTGCATGAAAGAGTGCTCCAGCAGATCATGGATGGAAAATCTTATCCAGAATAATTAGTTTTCGAAAGGAAACTTACCACCCCGGAACTTAGACCTTCAGACTTCAACTCCTGAACGTGGAACGGGGAACCTGAAACTTGCAACCTGCAACCTTAGACCTTCACCACCATTTTCCCGGTGTTTTTCCCTTCGAAGAGTCCAATGAAAGCTTCAGGAAGTTTATCAAAACCTTCTATGACAGTTTCGTCATATTTCAACTTGCCTTCCTGTAGCCAGGTGCCCAGTTGTTGGAGCGCTTTACCAAAATCCTTGGCATGATCACGGATAAGGAAACCTTGCATCAAAGCGGTATTTTTAATAAGAATACCTTCGGGACGCGGTCCTGTGGGAACTTCGGTCTCGTTATACAGGGAAATAGCTCCACAGTTGATGATGCGGGCGTTTTTGTTTATGTTCTGCAATACGGCATCTAAGATTTCGCCGCCAACATTGTCAAAATAAACATCCACTCCATCTGGACAGGCTTCAGAAATGGCATTTTTCATGCTTTCTGTTGTGTTATAGTTGATGCCTTTGTCAAAACCGAATTTTTCCTGGATGTGGTTCACCTTTTCATCACTTCCTGCAATGCCCACTACTCTACAGCCCTTGATCTTGCCAATCTGCCCCACAACACTTCCTACTGCTCCTGCAGCTCCCGAAACTACAAGTGTTTCTCCCTCTTTTAAAGCTCCAATCTTTTCAAGTCCCAGGTAAGCAGTAAGGCCGGTCAGGCCAAGGACACCAAGATAAGCAGAAGGCGGAGCAAGATTCTTGTCGATCTTGTTGATTCCCTTTCCGTCTGATGTCTGCAGCTGCTTCCACTGTAGCATTCCCGAAACGAATTCCCCTCTTTTGAAGTTAGGGTTGCCAGATTCCAATACTTCAGCAACCACATTTGACTCCAGCGGCTTATCAAGTTCAAAGGGAGGAATATAAGATTTCTCATCGCGCATCCTTCCGCGGAGATAAGGGTCTACGGAAATATAATGCGCCTTTAGAAGCATTTCCCCTTCAGCGGGTGTTGGATCTTCTTCGGAAGTTATTTCGAAATCTGAAGTCTGCGGTTTTCCTGCAGGACGGTTCTTAAAGAGTACTGTTTTTGACATTTTTGAGAAGTTTGTCCTGAAGATACGGCTTCCGAAGAAAAATTGCAAAGCCGAAACTGTCAAAACTAAGCCAAAACTCAGGTTCCAAAAAGGGCATAAAAAAACCTCCTTAGTTGCCTAAGGAGGTTCATGTCATTAAAGAAATTTTATTCTGAAGTTAATAATACACCTTCCCATGGTTTCTCCTCATCACCAAATGTGTAAGTGCCGCTCATTTCGTTTTCAATAAGTTCGCCTGTGAGGATATAGCTGTCGCTATCATCATCGGGCTGCATATCATATGTAAGAACATTGCCTTCCATGCTCCATACCCCCCACATGTCGTAGATACCGGGATAATCAGGTTCAGAATAGAAAGCTGTGCCGTCTTCATAAAAGTCGACATGCCCAATCCAGGAATTGTCTTCACTATGAAGATATGTTATTTCCCACGAAGTCCCTGCCAAACCGGATGTGCCAACAGAAAGTTCTTCTCCATAAGCTGTTCCTGCAGCATTGGTCGCAAAAGTTCTGAAGTAGTACATCTTACCGGGATCAAGGTTCGTGACCTTCACGGTAAACTCATTTGACTGTGACTGCCTGTTATTCCTGCTCCTGGACGTTGCCTGCGCAGAATTCTCTCCCGGAAGCGCAACATGGTCTTCAATCGTAGGATTTGCTGTAGTTGCCCAAACCACGCCATAAGAGGTGATCTCATCGTCATTTTCATTAACTGCACCTGTAATTTCAACCGAAGTAAAGGTGGTGACCGCCTGGGTTTCACTCGTAGTTGTTGATACCTTGGGCAATTGCTGCTCTTCGGGCTCGTCTTCACTGTCACAGGCTACAAAGAAGATCAGGAATGACAATAGAATTAGCTGTCTTGGGAAGTAAAATTTCATAATAAAAGATTTTTTAAGTTTAGGATGAAAGTTAGCGGTTGCAACAAGCTATCACAATACCTATTTATAGGTATAATTCTGAATTTCAAAAACTTAACTTCAATTTTTACCAAAAACAAAAAACCTCCCTGGTTGCCCAGGGAGGTTTTTATTATTTAAAAATGTTCAGGAATTATTTCTTCCCTTCCATTTTGTCTTTCAACGCTTGAAGTTCTGCGTTCACATCACCCATAGTGGTGTTGTTTTGAGCTTGCTGCTGAGCGGCTTTTTTCTGAGCCTGCTTTACAATTTGTTGCTCTTCTTCCTTGTGAATAGCGGTGTGAGACGCTACCACTCTCTTGAATTCTTTGTTGAATTCAATGATCTGGAATTCTGCAGTTTCTCCCTGCTTCAATTTGCTTCCGTCTTCTTTTTCCATGTGACGTTGCGGTACGAAGGCAGTGATATCTTCATTAAAGTCAATAGTAGCTCCTTTGTCTACGATCTCTGTAATTGCAGCTGTGTGAGTAGTTCCTACAGCGAATTCAGTTTCGTATTTATCCCAAGGATTAGCTTCTGTTTGCTTGTGACCTAAGCTCAATTTACGACCTTCAACATCAAGCTCAAGAACTACAACGTCAAGTTTGTCACCTACGTTAGTAAATTCTGATGGATGCTTGATCTTCTTAGTCCATGAAAGGTCAGAAATGTAGATCAATCCGTCGATTCCTTCTTCAAGTTCTACGAACACTCCGAAGTTAGTGAAGTTACGAACGATACCGGTGTGTCTTGAACCTACAGGGTACTTAGAAGTGATGTCAGTCCATGGGTCTGGAGTCAATTGCTTGATACCAAGAGACATTTTTCTGTCTTCACGATCTAAAGTAAGGATCTGTGCTTCAACCTCATCTCCAACATTCACGAAGTCCTGAGCTGAGCGCAGGTGAGTACTCCATGACATTTCAGAAACGTGGATAAGACCTTCAACACCTTCAGCAACTTCGATAAACGCACCGTAATCTGCGATCACAACTACTTTACCTTTTACTTTGTCACCAACTTTAAGGTTCTCGTCAAGAGCTTCCCATGGGTGTTTGCTAAGCTGCTTAAGACCTAACTGGATTCTTGTTTTAGCCTCATCAAAGTCAAGGATAACAACGTTCAGTTTTTGATCAAGCTCAACGATCTCATTTGGATGGTTGATTCTAGACCAGCTAAGATCTGTGATGTGGATAAGTCCATCAACACCTCCAAGGTCAACGAATACACCGTAAGAAGTGATGTTCTTAACAGTACCTTCAAGTACCTGACCTTTTTCAAGCTGCCCAATGATCTCTTTTTTCTGCTCTTCGATATCTGCTTCGATAAGCGCTTTGTGAGATACTACAACGTTTTTGAATTCGTGGTTGATCTTAACCACTTTGAATTCCATTGTTTTACCTACGTATGCATCGTAATCCCTGATTGGTTTCACATCGATCTGTGAACCAGGAAGGAAAGCTTCAATACCAAATACATCTACGATCATACCACCTTTTGTGCGGCATTTCACGTATCCATTCACGATAAGACCTTCGTCATGAGCTTTGTTCACTCGGTCCCAAGCCATGATCACACGAGCCTTACGGTGAGAAAGGATCAACTGACCTGTAGCATCTTCACGAACATCGATCAACACCTCTACCTCATCTCCTACTTTAAGATCCGGGTTGTAACGGAACTCGTTTAGAGAAATAACACCTTCACTCTTCGCGTTGATGTCGATGATCGCGTCACGATCTGTAATGTTGATCACTTTTCCTGTAGTAACCTCGTCATCTAAAGTGTCAACGAAATTCTCTGCTACAAGTTTCTCAAATTCTTCCAGCTTTTGATCGTCGATAGGATCAATTCCCTCTTCGTAGTTGTGCCAGTTGAATTCCTTTAAGAATTGCTCAGGGTTTTGCTGTTGTTCAACAGTCTCAGGTTGAGAGGCAGTATCCATCCCAGCTACTTCCTGAACTTCTTCGTTTTTGTTTTCTTCAGCCATTGCTGATAATTAATTTGTATCCTGTATTCTTCGGAAGAAATTCTGCAATAAAAGAACACAGAAGTGTTTATAATATTGATTTTCAACCCTTTTACTCTTCCGGGTATTGCTAAAAGGAGTGCAAAAATACAACTATTTATTACAATTAACAATTGTCAATAAACAATTATCAATTTTTTGGTTTTCAGCCTATTGGAGGTTGCAGGTTCCGGGTTCCGGGTTCAAGATTCAAAATTTCCTGTTGAACGTCATTTCTATTCCTGAGGTCTCGACTTCGCTCGACCTGACATTCTAGAAAAATTGGAATTTGGTGCTTGGAATTTGGTGCTTCTGAAAAAACAGTGAGATTGCTTCAGTCGCCAGTAATTGTCTCCCCGAGCGGAGTCGAGGGGTCTCTTTAAAGGAAGGTCTCGACTTCGCTCGACCTGACATTATAGAAAATTAGAATTTGGAGTTCGGAATTTGGAGCTTAAAATTTGGAGCTTGGGATTTAATAAGGACTTCGACTATTCCTCCCTTCGGTCGGGCCTACCTGCCGGTAGGCAGGCTCAGTCTGACAATCCCTGTTAATTGCTAATTGTTTATTGCCTCATTGTAAAGCTCCAGAATCTTCTCGAATTGCCCTGATAAGGTAAGTGGGAATTGTCTATTTCTTTGGCGTCATCGGCTTTTACAAGCGGGGAATCTTCACGGGTGGTGTCCAGATGGTCCCGTTCCTGCACATTTTGGAGCACTTCTTTATAGGTCACCTCTTCTCCCCTTTCTGAAAGTTCTTTGAACCTTCTTTGAGCGCGCTCTTCGGCAGAGGCGGTCATAAAGATCTTTAATTCGGCATCGGGAAAAACAACGGTCCCAATGTCGCGGCCATCCATTACAATTCCTTTTTCCTTCCCCATCTCCTGCTGCTGTGCCACCAACATCTCACGGACTTCAGGAATGGCTGCTACTTTGCTTACGTGTTGGGAAACTTCCATTTGCCGAATTTCCTTCTCCACATTTTCGTCATTCAGGTACATCTCTCCAAAACCAACTTCAGGATTGAAGATGAACTTCAGTTTGATCAATGACAACTCCTGCACAATAGCAGCACGATCAAAATTGCCTTCCCGAAACATAATTTCTTCCGAAGCGCATAAAGCGTCACCGCCCGGTACATCGCGCCGGTGTCCACGTACACATAGCCTAATTCCTTTGCAAGTTGTTTGGCTACGGTACTTTTTCCGGTAGAGGAGAATCCGTCGATGGCGATGGTGATCTTTTTGGTCATAGGAGTTTTTTAATGTGCTTTGAAAATGCCCTTTTTGGAACCTCAGCAAAGAAGTGTCAAAAATAGCATTTTTGAGACCTCTGTAAAAGCTATGCCGGCTTAATATTGTACAAAAAAAAGCTCCGGAACATTCCGGAGCTTTTCACTGTTTCTTCAGTTAAACTATAACTGCTTTGGATTTTTCACTTTTTCATCCAGGATAGCAAGTTTGATCACCTCGTTCATCTCTTTCACGTAATGGAAAGTAAGACCCTTGCGGTATTCTTCCTTGATCTCCTCGATGTCCCTTTTGTTCTCCTCACACAGAATGATCTCCTTAATATGTGCTCTTTTTGCGGCAAGTATCTTTTCTTTAATACCTCCCACCGGAAGCACTTTCCCTCTAAGGGTGATTTCTCCTGTCATCGCAATGCTCTTCTTCACCTTTCTTTGCGTATAAAGTGAAACCAGGGAAGTGAGCATCGTGATTCCCGCACTTGGCCCGTCCTTTGGAGTAGCCCCTTCGGGAACGTGGATGTGAACATTGTATTTCTCAATAACCTCTGGGTTTATCCCTAATTCTTCGGCGTTACCTTTTATATATTCCAGTGCAATGGTAGCCGATTCTTTCATCACCTTACCAAGGTTCCCGGTAATATTTAGAGCGCCTTTTCCTTTAGAAAGAATTGACTCGATAAACAAAATATCACCGCCTACCTGCGTCCAGGCCAATCCTGTAACTACCCCGGCAGTTTCATTGTCTTCGTACTTATCGCGCTCCATTTTTGGGCTACCAAGGACTTCCTCAATATCAGAATCTTTAATCTTGATATTGTATTTCTCCTCCATCGCAATGTTTTTCGCAGCAAAACGCACCATTTTAGCGAGCTGCTTCTCAAGACCACGAACCCCGGACTCGCGGGTATAACCTTCTACGATCTTTTCAAGCTGCTTCTTGCCTATTTTCAGGTTCTCTTTTGACAGGCCGTGTTCCTTTAATTGCTTCGGAAGCAAATGCTGCTTCGCGATCTCCACCTTCTCTTCAATGGTGTAACCGGTAACATTGATCATCTCCATCCTGTCGCGAAGCGCAGGCTGAATATTCCCAATGTTGTTCGCGGTAGCAATAAACATCACTTTTGAAAGGTCAAAAGGCATTTCCAGGAAGTTGTCGTGGAATTCGCTGTTCTGCTCAGGATCCAGTACCTCAAGTAAAGCCGAAGAAGGATCACCGCTATGGCCAATGCTCAACTTATCCACCTCATCCAGCACGAATACAGGGTTACTGGTACCTGCTTTCTTAAGTGACTGAATAATTCGGCCCGGCATAGCACCTATATATGTCTTCCTGTGACCTCTTATTTCTGCCTCGTCCCGAAGGCCTCCAAGAGAAACTCTTACGTACTCTCTTCCCAAAGCTTCGGCTATAGACTTTCCAAGGCTGGTCTTACCAACTCCCGGAGGTCCATAAAGACAAAGAATGGGCGATTTCATATCGTTCCTGATCTTAAGGACCGCGAGGTATTCAATGATACGCTCTTTCACATCCTCAAGCCCGTAATGGTCACGGTCCAGGATTCTCTCGGCGCGCTTAAGATCAAATTTATCTTTGCTAAACTCATTCCATGGCAGCTCCAGGAAAAGGTCCAGGTAATTTCTTTGAATGGAATATTCTGCCACCTGCGGATTCATCCGCTGCATCTTGGCCAGCTCCCTATTGAAATGCTCCTTAATGTTTTCAGGCCATTTTTTCTTTTTCGCGCGTGCACGCATCTCTTCCACTTCTCCTTCATGAGACACCCCGCCCAGTTCTTCCTGGATCGTTTTCATTTGCTGATGCAGGAAATACTCACGCTGTTGCTGGCTCATATCGCTTTGAACCTTGCTTTGAATGTCATTTTTGAGTTCCAGCTTGTGGTACTCCATATTCATGAACTTGAGGGTAGCCAACGCGCGTTCCTTAAGATCGTTTGTCTCCAGCAGCTTTTGTTTCTCTTCAACATTCAAATTCATATTGGAAGCCACAAAGTTGACCAGGAAAGAAGGGCTCTCAATGTTCTGGATCGCAAAAGAAGCTTCAGAAGGTATATTCGGGCTGTTCTTAATGATCTGTAGTGCAAGGTCTTTAATGGAATCTATAATGGCTCCAAACTCCTCATTATCTGTAGCAGGTCGCGCTTCGGGCACTTCCTGGATCTTCGCTTTGAGGTAAGGTTTTTCTGAAATAACTTCTGAAACTTCAAAACGCTTCTTACCCTGGATGATCACCGTAGTATTACCATCGGGCATTTTAAGCACCCTCAAAATGCGGGCTACAACTCCTATTTTGTTGATGTCTTTCGCTGAAGGATTTTCAACTTTTTCATCTTTTTGAGAGACTACTCCAATAACTTTGTTTCCGTTATTGGCCTCATTAATAAGTTTTATTGAAGCATCTCTTCCCGCGGTTATAGGGATAACCACACCGGGGAAAAGTACTGTATTGCGCAGGGGTAGTATTGGCAGGACCTCGGGCAGGTCCTCTTTATTTATTTCCTCCTCATCTTCTGGCGTCATTAAAGGAATAAGTTCTGCATCCTCATCTATTCCCTGTAATGACAGACTGTCAAAATTTGAAAATTTAGTTCTGGCCATATCTTGTTTTTAAGTCAAACTGTCATTGCAGTTTTTGTTCTACTTTTAAATGAGCTACTTCATTACCTTTACACAGCTTGATATACAAAGGATTAAAGCAGCTCATCCCTCCCTTAATTCAATTGTTATGCCAACGTAAGAACATTTTTTTCAGGAAATTTTTCCAAAACTGTAACAATTGAGAAACGAACCTATCTTTATTATAAAGCATTGATGTTTTGACACTAACCACAACACATATCGATGAGCTTTTAGAAAAATGCCGTCGTGGAGACCAAAGGGCTCAAATGACAGTGTATAACAAATACAGTAAAGCCATGTACAACACCGCCTTACGTATAGTTAAACACTCGGCAGAAGCCGAAGACATTATGCAGGAATGCTTTTTAAAGGCTTTTGAGAAACTGGACAGCTATGAAGGTACTTCAACTTTTGGAGCCTGGCTAAAAAAGATCGTTGTGAACCACAGCATCAATGTGTACAACAAAAATGTAAAGTACCAGGAGGTGTCTTACAACGACCAATTGAAAAACGCTGCCGATGATGGCGTGGGTATTTCTTCTGAAGAAGAGGAACAGAACCCGAAGGTGAAAATGATCTTGCGAACCATGGATTCACTAAAAGAGAATTACCGGGTAGCATTGACACTACACCTCATCGAAGGTTACGATTATGAAGAAATTTGTGAGATCCTGAACATCTCATACGCTAACTGCAGAACAACCATTTCAAGGGCCAAAGAAAGCCTGAGAACAAAGTTATTGAGCTATGAAAACTGATAATTTTAAAGACCTCTTCGATGACCTGGACTTCGACATTGCCGGGCCGCCGGTAGATCATGAAGAAAGGTTCCTGGAAAAGCTGAAACAGCAGAAGAAAAAAAAGGTAAACCATTCAGGAGTAATTAACCTCTGGCTGCCGGTAATGTCTATTGCCGCTACCTTTCTGGTTGCTTTCCTCATATTTCAGGGAGTGTTCAACAATCCATTTTCAACAAAACAGGAGCTGGCAAATGTTTCTCCAGAGATGGAACAAACCCAAAACTTCTATGCTTCAGCAATAAAGGTCCAACTGGAAAACCTGCAGGAGAAAAAGACTCCCGAGACTGAAGCTGTGATCAATGATGCGCTTAAACAGCTTGAAGTACTTGAAACCGATTATAACAAATTGAAAAAAGACCTTGGAAAAAGCGGCCAGGACCAGCGAGTGATCTACGCCATGATCTCCAACTTTCAACAAAGAATTGACCTGTTAAAAACTGTCCTTGATAAAGTAAATACTATAAACACCCTAAAAAACAACAGCCATGAAAACAACATTATATAAACTTCTTTTTACGCTGCTACTGGTCCCGGCAATAAGCTGCGCCAACACCGGATATAAAGGCAGGTATACCGAGCAGAAAAAGATCAAGAAGGAATTTAAAGTGGGACCGCAGGACCTCCTTAAGATCGACAACAGTTATGGAAATGTGGATATCACAACCTGGAATGAGAACAGGGTCGTTATTGAAGTCATTATTGAGACAAATGGTGATGATCACGACAAGGTAAAAGATCGTCTAAACGAGATCGATGTTGATTTCAACCAAAGCAGCGGTATGGTTTCGGCCGAGACCCAACTGGAAAGGAGAAATAACGGTGGCTCCTGGTTGAGCAGCCTGTTTGGCAGCAACAATAATGTCAATATTGAGATCAATTACCGGGTCAAGGCACCAATTACGAATAACATTGAAGTTAGCAATGATTACGGCGGCATCAATCTCGACAAGTTGAACGGGAACGCCAATATCTCCTGTGACTACGGAAGAATTTTAATTGGAGAACTCAACGGGGACAACAATGTCTTGAGCTTTGACTATACCAACAACAGCAATATTGGTTATGTAAAGCGTGCAAAGATCAACGCCGACTATTCTGAATTTACTATTGATGAAGCCGGAACGCTCGATCTCTCTGCAGATTACACAGAATCTGATATTCAAAAAGTAGAAAACATCAAATTCAGCTGCGACTATGGTTCCCTGAAAGTGGATAAACTAAAGAACATCAAAGGTAACGGCGACTATCTTGGAGTAAAACTGGGCCGCGTCTATGGGACTGCAAATATTGGTATGGATTATGGGTCATTGAGCATAGAAAAGATCATGGCCGGACTTAAACAGATGGATATTTCCACAGACTATACTTCTATCAAAATAGGATACGATAAGGAAGCTCCTTTCAGCTTTGAAATAAGCACAGAATATGGAGGTATAAAAGGCCTTGGAAATGGCTTCACCGTCAATAAAAGAATAGATTCGGGCAGTGACAACTACTATGAAGGATACTATCTTTCCGGCAACTCTGGAGGAACTGTGAAAATTGAATCCAGCTATGGCGGAGTTTCCTTCACAGATTAATAAACATCAATCAATAACCAGCAAAAAATCAAAAATGAAAAGATCAATTTTAATTCTGGCTCTTTTAGCACTTGGTATTCAAACTGCAAACGCACAATGGTGGTCTGGCAGTAAAAAGATAAAAGGCAACGGCAACGAAAAAACCGAAACCCGAAAGGTCTCAACTTATGATCAAGTTGAGTTGGAAGGCAGCATGAATGTAAAACTTGTCGCAGGAACAGAAGGAGTTTTAGAAGTACAGGCCGAAGAAAACCTGTTGGAATATATCCTTACTGAAGTATCTGGAGATGAACTAAAGATCTCCACCAAAAAAGGTTATAACCTTGATCCTTCGGGTAACCACGAAATCGTGGTTACTGTTCCCTTTGAAGACCTCAACGGTCGTTTCCCTTACCGGCTCGGGAGACATCAGGTCTTCAGATAAGATCACAGCCGAAAATTTTGAGGTGAAAATCACAGGTTCAGGAGATATTAAGTTACCCCTGCAGGCCAAAAATGCCAGGGCAAGTATTACGGGATCGGGTGATATCGATCTTGTTGGCAGCGCCCGCGATTTTGACTGTAAGGTGACAGGATCTGGTGATATTGGCGCCTTCGAATTCAAATGTGAGAATGTTGACGCCACGGTAACAGGATCTGGAGACATCCAGGTTTACGCTTCCGAAGCGCTAAGGGCAAAAGTTCCCGGCGCGGGAGATATCGAGTACAAGGGAAATCCTAAGAAAGAAGATTTCAAAACTATAGGCGTAGGCAGCATCAGCAAAAGATAAGACCTTTTAAAAAAGGCATTTTTGAGTGGTCTAAAAGAGCTTTTAATACTTCAGCAATTGAAGATTTAAAAATGGCTTTTTTAGGCCACTTCTTTTTTGTGTTCTAATTTCTTCGGAACCTTCAGTAGCAACAGCACCCCCACCAGGAAGAAAGCGGTAAGGAACAAAATGGAAAAGCGAATACTTCCGAAGACCTGCGCCACCAGCCCATAAAGCACCATCCCAATGACGATCCCAATCTTTTCAGAAACATCATAAAAACTGAAAAAGCTGGCCGTATCAAGAGTGCCTTCAGGAATCATTTTTGAGTATGTAGAGCGCGAAAGGGTTTGGATCCCGCCCATTACGAGGCCCACAAGACCTGCGGCGACATAAAATTGAGAAGGCGTTTTTACAAAAAAGGCGTAAATGCAAATGCCAATCCATACCAGGTTGACCACGATAAGCGTATTGATATTCCCGAATTTTTCTGAAAGTCTCGAGGTAATAGTTGCTCCAAGCACCGCAACAAGCTGAATGAGCAAAATGCTTACAATGAGCCCAAAAGTAGCATCCTGCCCTGTCCAATCTACTTCTTCGATCCCAAAATATGTTGCGATGAGCATCACCGTTTGCACGGCCATGCTGTACACGAAAAAGGCCCTCAAATATTTCTTCAATTGTGGGTTATGCTGCAGTGACCTCCATATCTTCTTAAGCTCTTTGAACCCGTTAAAGACAACATCTTTTGTGAGCGTTTGCTTTTTATTTCCCTTTGGAAGGTAGTAATAAGTGATCTGGCTAAAGCCTATCCACCAAATCCCGGTGAGGACGAAAGACAGGCGGGTGGGAAAATCCCTGTTCTCAAATCCAAAGACGTCATAGAACATGACCATGCCCAGGCAGAGCAGCAACAGGAGCACGCTGCCAATATATCCCATTGAAAAACCCCTGGCGCTCACTTTATCCTGTTGTTCGGGAAAAGCGATATCGGGCAGATAAGAGTTATAGAAGACGAGACTGGCCCAGAAACCTACAAGCGCCGTAAAATAGCAAAGCAGCCCAAACCACAGAAAATCCAGCTCAAACCAGAACAAACCAATGCAGGAGAGCGCGCCCAGGTAACAGAAGAATTTCAGGAAATTCTTCTTATTTCCTACATAATCTGCGATCCCGGAAAGAAACGGACTTATTAAAGCCACCAGCAAGAAGGCGAGGGCGGTAACGTAGCTTATGAGAGAATCGTTATTGAAATCGAATCCAAAAAGGTGTACGCTGTCATTAATTATAGCCCCCTGTTCATTTCTGGTAATGGTGAGGTCTCCATAGAAGATTGGAAAAATGGTCGAAGCGATGACCAGGCTGTAAACAGAGTTGGCCCAATCATAAAAGGCCCAGGCATTCAAAAGTTTTTTACTTCCCTTGGGGAGATGTTTCATGCGGGTGTAAATTAAAAGAGCTGCCCTAAGGCAGCTCCTAAAATACAATTTTTGGGATCAATTAAGACTTGAAGCTGGTAATTCCGAATTTTCTTGCTTCGGCTTTAGCCTCGGGCGCCCATTTTTCAATATTCCTGATCCTTGTTTCAGATGAAGGGTGAGTACTGAGAAATTGCGGTGGAGCCTGTCCATTCTCCTGGGCCTGCATCCTTCTCCATAGATCGGCTGCTTCCATAGGATCATATCCCGCAAGTGCCATAAGAGTAAGACCAATTCTATCGGCTTCAGATTCGTGGCTTCTGCTAAATGGCAGCATTACTCCTACTTGTGTACCAAGACCGTAAGCCTGGTTGATGATCTGTTGTGTGCTTTCGCTCTTTCCGCCAACGGCAGCTCCCACTACGGCACCACCTACTTGTTGCAGCTGGGCTGCACTCATACGTTGCGCACCGTGATCGGCAAGGGCGTGAGCTACCTCATGGGCCATAATGGCGGCCACTCCAGATTCATTCTTGGCGATGGGCATAATTCCGGTATAGAAAGCAATCTTTCCGCCGGGCATGGCCCACGCATTCACCTGGTCATCCTGTATAAGATGGTATTCCCATTCATAATCATCAAGGTATCCCTGGTAACCGTTCGCATTCAGAAAACGTTCGGCAGCGGTAGCGATCTTCTGCCCCACTTTGGTGATCATCTGGGCATCTGCAGTACCTGTTACTACTTTATTTTCAGAAAGCACCTGGTTATACTGTTGAAAAGCAGCAGGAAAGATCTGAGAGTTAGGATAGAAATTCAGGTTTTTCTCTCCGGTGAAGGGATTAGTCTTACAAGCCGCTACCAGGAGAAACAAACTCAATGCTATAGCAAACTGTTTTATTTTCATAATTTGAGGTTTTTGTTAAAGTTAATAAATTGACCCCTCTCCAATTTGGCCTTTAGTTTAGGTTTAACAAAATACCTGCCAATTTCGCAAAACCTTGTAAAATCTATCTTTTTTAAGCCTGCATTATTCGTAACTTGCAGCTTTTCTTCATTTATGACCCAACAAAAAAAAGACAAAACCCCGGTACAACGCCTGCTGGTTCCCAACTACATCCTGTTCACCGGAAAACTGCTCACCACTCTCTCTCCTTTTCTGGCCAGTCGTTTTGCAGCGAAACTTTTCTTGAGTCCTTTTAAATATAAACTTCCGGAAAGGGAGGAAAAAATGGACAGCAACAGTAAACAAACCAGGGTCACCGTGCCTTCTATTAACCGGGAGATCGTGGTCTACGAGTACGGAACTTCAGATAGAAAGATCCTGCTCGCCCACGGCTGGAGTGGCCGCGGCACCCAACTGGCTATTATGGCCGAAGCATTATTGAAGGCCGGTTTTTCGGTTGTCAGCTTTGATGCACCCGCTCACGGCAAAGCGCCCGGAAAAATGAGCATGATGCCGCATTTTGTGGAAGCTGTACATTTTATAGATAAACATTACGGCCCTTTTGAGGCCGGGATTGGTCATTCCCTTGGGGGAATGTCTATGTTGCGGGCAGTGAAGGAAGGGCTCAAAATTGACAGGCTCGTCATTATAGGCACAGCTAACAGTGTGACCAGGATCACCCGCGAATTCGCCCATAACATGAAGATGAACGAAGAGGTTGCCAAAAAGATGAAAAAGTACTTCGACAAAAAATTTGGTGAAGATATGGATACTTTTTCGGGGGCAGTTTCAGCCAGAGAAGTCAAAATTCCTACCCTCATTATACACGACGAACATGATGTTGATGTTCATGTTGGCGCTGCACACGAGTTGCACGAAGTGCTGGAGAACAGCGAGATCTTTATCACAGAAGGACTTGGCCACCGCCGCATTTTAGGGAATTCAGAAGTTATTAATAAAGTCGTTGATTTTCTTACGGTATAGTTCTTGCTTCTTTTATTATAAAGAAAAGAACTATGAAAAAAATCCTTTTTTTGGCAATCACTGTCTTGATGATGAGCTGCAATTCTAACGCGCAGCAGGAAAAGAAACAGAAGAAATATCCTGTTTCCAAGACCGAAGCCGAATGGAAAGCAGAGCTTAGCCCGGCCGAGTTTCAGGTGCTTCGGGGAAAAGGAACCGAAAGAGCCTTCAGCAGCGACCTTTTGAATGTAAAAGAACCGGGAACTTTTGTTTGTGCAGCCTGCGGAAATCCAATTTATACCACTGAATATAAGTTTAACAGCGGCACCGGTTGGCCCAGTTTTGACCGCGCGACCTATGACGACAACGTAGATTACCGTCCCGACAGAACCGGAGGTTATCCCGCCACCGAGGTACTTTGCGGCAGATGCGGCGGCCATCTTGGTCACGTTTTTAATGATGGGCCCAAAGAAACCACGGGAAAAAGGCATTGCATCAATGGAGTCGCTCTAAATTTTATACCTGAAGACGAACAGGCTGAAAAATAACATTTTTGACACCTGTACAGGTTTATCAATAGTTTAAGATAAAAATTCCGCGGAATTCCTACTTTTATTAACATGAGAAAACGATATCCAATAGAATATTCTGAATCTGAATGGCGCGAAAAGCTTTCAGACGAGCAGTACCGTGTGCTGCGGCAAAGCGGTACAGAAGCACCGCATTCGGGAAAATACAACCTTCATTTTCAAAATGGCGAATACCACTGCGCGGCCTGCAATGCCAAGCTTTTTGAGAGTGATCAAAAGTTTGAGAGCGGCTGCGGCTGGCCAAGTTTTGATGACGCCATTGAAGGCAGCATCGAATATGTGCAGGATAAAACCTTCGGAATGATTCGCACAGAAATTCTCTGCGCCAACTGCGGTAGCCATCTTGGGCATGTTTTTGACGACGGCCCTACCGAAACCGGACAACGCTATTGCGTAAATTCGGCAAGTATAGATTTTGAACCAAAAAACAATAAATGATGAAAAAAATATTTTACCTCTTTTTAGCTGTATTTTCAATAATTCTTGTCTCCTGTTCTGGAGATGAAGGACCGATAGGGCCTCCGGGACCACAAGGTCCTCCGGGAGCAGACGGGCTTATTGGAACCGTGTTTGACGTAACAGCCGACTTCAATGCCGGCAATGATTATTCGGCTTTGGTCACTTATTCAGATTTTACCGATGCCGAAGTCTTTGAATCTGATGTTGTGCTTGTCTACCTGCGCGTAGGCCAGGACGGCGAAGCAGACGGCGAGCCGGTTTATCTTTGGAGACTGCTGCCGCAAACTTATTACGTTGACGGCGGTACCATGCAGTACAACTATGACTACAGTTATTTTGACGTAAACATCTTCCTTGATGGAGATGTTGATCTTTCAACTTTAGGCACAGCCTTTTTAGATGATCAGGTCTTTAGAGTAGCTATTGTACCGGCAGATTTTGCTCAAACCACTGGAGTAAATGTTTCAGATTATAACGCGGTGATGTCGGCAATGAAAGTTGACCCTCAGGATATTCCTGTACTCGAACTAAAATAGTCGCAGACCAAAAGAAATTGCAAAAAGTCCTTTTTTCCACCTTCGGAAAAAGGACTTTTTTTGTTTTACTGCTACAAAATCAGAAATAGCTCAACTTTTGTCATTTTCCTTGCGCTGCAAAACTTTCGGTTTATGCTGAAATTCCGTAAATTCGCTGTCTTAAATTCAGTTACAAAAATTTCCAAATATGAGTAAATACGATGTCATTGTACTGGGAAGTGGTCCCGGCGGATATGTTACCGCAATTAGATCATCTCAACTCGGATTCAAAACCGCGATCATAGAAAAAGAAAACCTTGGTGGAGTTTGCCTTAACTGGGGATGTATTCCTACCAAAGCGCTTTTGAAGAGCGCGCAGGTTTTCAACTACCTCAACCATGCCGAAGACTACGGTCTTAAGGTTGACAAAGCCGAAAAGGACTTTGGAGCAGTGATCAAACGCAGCCGAAATGTGGCCGACGGAATGAGCAAAGGTGTTCAATTCCTTATGAAAAAGAATAAGATCGATGTGATCGAAGGCTTCGGAAAACTGAAGGCCGGCAAGAAGATCGACGTTACCGATAAAGACAAAAAAGTTACTGAGTATTCCGCAGATAATATTATCATCGCCACCGGTGCCCGCTCAAGAGAGCTTCCTAACCTTCCGCAGGACGGAAAAAAAGTGATTGGTTACCGTGAGGCCATGACGCTTGACAAGCAGCCAAAGTCAATGATCGTAGTGGGTTCAGGAGCGATTGGAGTGGAGTTCGCGCATTTCTACAACACAATGGGAACAGATGTGACCATCGTGGAATTCCTGCCAAACCTGGTGCCGCTTGAAGATGAGGAGGTCTCAAAACAATTTGAGAGAAGCTTCAAAAAAGCCGGAATTAAAGTGATGACCAGTTCTTCTGTTGAAAGCGTTGATACTTCCGGAAAAACAGTGAAGGCGAAGGTGAAAACCAAAAAAGGGGAAGAAACCCTTGAGGCCGACATCGTACTTTCTGCAGTTGGAATCAAGAGCAATCTTGAGAACATCGGGCTTGAAGAGCTTGGAATCAAAACCGACAAAGATAAGATCCTCGTAAACGATTACTACCAGACCAACGTTCAGGGAATTTACGCGATTGGTGATGTTGTTCACGGGCCTGCCCTTGCACACGTTGCTTCTGCGGAAGGAATCACCTGTGTTGAGAAGATCAAAGGCATGAATGTAGAGCCTATCGACTACGGAAATATTCCCGGTTGTACTTATGCTTCTCCTGAAATTGCTTCTGTTGGTATGACCGAAAAGCAGGCTAAAGAAGCCGGGTACGAGCTGAAGGTTGGGAAATTCCCATTCTCTGCTTCCGGAAAAGCAAAAGCTGCCGGTACTCCTGACGGATTCGTAAAAGTGATCTTTGACGCGAAATATGGCGAATGGTTAGGCTGCCACATGATTGGTGCCGGCGTTACCGATATGATCGCTGAAGCCGTTCTTGGACGTAAACTTGAAACCACCGGTCATGAGGTGCTAAAAGCTATTCACCCTCACCCAACCATGAGTGAAGCTGTGATGGAAGCCGTTGCTGCCGCTTATGATGAAGTGATTCATTTATAGATATAAGATCTGAGATCTTAGACTTTAGATCAAAATTTAAATAACCTCTGAAAAAGGCCTTTTTCAGAGGTTATTTTTTTTAACATCCCGGCAGCCATAAAAAATAAAAGATCCCCTTCAAAAATGACATTTTTGGAGGGGATCTTCTTTCCTTTTTTTGAATTCTGAATTTTAAATTCTGAATCTTGAATCCTAAAGTCCACTAATGTAGCTTCCGTAGATGTCCTTGAACTGTACGCCTTGAGAAAAGCGGTATTTATTCAGCTTTTTGTACTCAACAAGGCCCCAGAGGATGAACTCCTTCAGGAAGTAACGGTCTTTTTCGGGAGTTTCGGGTTGATATTTGTCGATGAGCCTGTCTAAAGCAGGAATGGAATCCAGCGCTTTTTTGTACTCTTCATCTTTGGTCTCATCCAACAGCTCAAAACCGCTTTCAGAGAAGAACCATTCCACCACTTCGGCATAAGGGTCTTCATCCTCTTCTTTGGTTAATTTCTCGATCTTCGGAAAAAGCTTCGGGAAAAGCGTTTTCACCGCTTCACCTATCAGCTGCTGAGCAACTTCGGCACTTCCCTCCTGTTCACCTTCATAGACCAGCTCGATCTTTCCGGTGATGCTGGGGATTACGCCGAGAAAATCTCCGAATCTTAAAAGCGTTTCGTTTTCGCCATTTTTGATCGCCCTGCGTTCCGCAGTGCTCAGCAGGTTTTCGTAAGCGGTAATGCTCAGCCTGGCGCTTATCCCGCTCCTGGCATCAATGAACTCATTATCGCGGGCTTCGAAACTTATTTGCTCCAGCAGGTCTTTGGCAAGTTCGGGCACATGCACCATCTCCTCCTGATTCTGGTCCAGCTTCGCCTCCTGTTTCGTAATGGTTTTGGCGGTTTCCAGGTTCAAAGGATAATGCGTAAGTATTTGCGAACCAATCCTGTCCTTCAGTGGAGTTACAATACTTCCGCGGTTGGTATAATCTTCGGGGTTGGCTGTAAAAACGAATTGCATGTCCAGAGGCAACCTCAGCTTAAATCCGCGGATCTGAATATCGCCTTCCTGCAAAATATTGAACAGGGCTACCTGAATTCTCGCCTGCAGATCGGGCAGCTCGTTGATCACGAAGATGCTCCGGTTCGCCCGCGGAATCATTCCGAAGTGGATCACCCGGTCATCGGCATAGCTCAACTTGAGATTCGCTGCTTTTATTGGGTCCACGTCACCAATAATGTCGGCAACGGTAACATCGGGAGTGGCCAGCTTTTCAAAAAAGCGGTCGTTGCGATGCACCCAGGAAATTGGTGTATCATCACCTTTTTCCTTGATAAGCTCTTTGGCGTAACGGGAAATTGGTTTAAAAGGATCATCATTGATCTCTGATCCTTCAACAATTGGCATCCATTCGTCCAGCAGGTTCACCATCATTCGCGCCAATCGGGTTTTCGCCTGCCCTCGTAAACCGAGAAGGTTGATGTTATGCTTGGAGAGAATCGCACGCTCGAGTTCTGGAATTACGGTATTTTCATAACCGTGTATACCTTCAAAAGCAGGCTCATCGTTTCTTATTTTTTGCAGCAAATTCTGCCGCAGCTCTTCTTTTATGCTCCTGCTTTTGTAGCCCGATTTCTTGAGCGCTCCAAAAGTGTTGATATTTTTTATTTCCATAGATGTATTTTTATTCGGCTTCAAAAAAGGCATTTTTGAGGCCTATCCTTTAATTCTTTTTTTCCTGTTGGTTTCGTAATCTTCAAAGATCATCTCTCCCAAACCTTTAAGGCCGGTGAAGAAAGCTTTTCCCTGATTGGCCTGCGTGAATTCCCGAACAAAACGTTCCAGGTAAGGATCTTTAGCGATCATAAAAGTGGTGATGGGAATGTGCAGCTTTCTCGCCTGCCGTGCAGTATTATAGCATTGCTCCACGATAAACGGATCCAACCCCACAGAATTCTTATAATAGGTGCCGTCCCTTTCCCTGATGCAGCTGGGCTTTCCATCGGTGATCATAAAGATCTGTTTGTTGGTATTTCGTTTTCGCCTTAACAGGTCCATCGCCAGCTGCAACCCGGCAACCGTGTTGGTGTGGTAGGGTCCCACCCGCAGGTAAGGCAAATCGGCGATTGAAATGGCCCACGCATCATTTCCGAAGACTAAAATATCAAGCGTGTCCTTCGGATATCTTGTCGTGATCAATTCGGCCAGCGCCATCGCAACTTTTTTTGCGGGCGTGATCCTGTCTTCACCGTAGAGGATCATGGAGTGGCTAATATCTATCATGAGCACAGTGCTCATCTGGCTTTTATGATGGGTCTCCTCTACCACCAGGTCATCTTCGGTCATCCGAAAATCATCGGCACCATGGTGGATCTGTGCATTCCGGAGAGATTCTGTCATCGAGATCTTTTCCAGCGGATCACCATAGTTGAAATTCCGGAACTCGCCTGTATGCTCATCGCCCAGCGCCCTGCTGTTTTGTACTGTGATTTCCCGAGCGGCTCTTCCGAAGATTACCAAAGATCTGGTTGAGCGCCTGCTGCCTTATGGCCCTTTCGGTCTTGGCTGTTATAGCCATGCCGCCCTTACCGTCAGGGTCTATTTCCTCGCGGATGTAGCCCTTATTCTTTAGGTCTTCTATAAAGTCGTCAATAGTGTAATTCTCATCGGTAAGCTTGTACTCCTTATCCAGCTGTCGCAGCCAGTCTATGGCCTCGTCAAAATCTCCCGAAGTGTGGGTGATCAACTCTTTGAAGATCTCAAAAAGCTTGTCAAAAGGAGATTGCTCCTCCTGTTCGTACTTTTTGAACACAAAGCCCTTCTTCATACTATCTTTCTTTTCCATGCCTAAAGTTAAGGCATTAGCCCCGCAAACTGAAATACTGTAAGAAAGAACCTGATTAAACTTGTGTTAAATAACCTTCCAAAAATGACATTTTTGAGCCCTCTTATTTTACTGCGGAAGCAGGTCGCAGTACCAGAACTTATTGTCCCAGCTCTGTTCTTCGGAAATGCAGTTTTCCTCTTTTTCTTCGGAAAGTTCATAGGTTTGAGCCACAATTTCTCCTTTTCTGAAGTTTAGCGGCTCATTGAAGATAGGGCCGTCAAAGACGAAGCTGTGAAATTCGCCATTTTCGCCGCAAGGATCGACCGAAGCAGGCAGATCGGCAAGAAATTCTTCGTCTATAATTCTTCCGCAGAAGGAGTTGTCAAGCACGGCTGCATTAACGCTGACGGTGATGGCTTTAAAACCGGCTTTTAGAAAGTCCTGCATCAACTTTTTTGTGTCCATTTTCCACAGCGGAAAAACGGCCTTTAAATCCACTTTTTGAAGCTGCTGTTCCCGATACTTCCTCAGGTCTTCCAGAAAAATATCACCGAAAATGCTGTGCGTGAAGCTTTCCTGCCTTAGCCGCTGCATCTCCTCTTTCATGATGCGGTTATAAGTATCCATAGAGACATTGCCTTGCAGAGGAATAATATGAAGTGGAATTCCAATACTTTTCGCCTGTTCCAGCAGCAGCTCCCGGCGCAGCCCGTGCATGGAAACGCGATCAACTTCAGAATTGACCGTGCAAACCAGCTTTTCCACCGCATACTGCTTTTGCTGTTGCAGCAGATAGAGTGCGTAAGCCGCATCTTTGCCGGAACTCCAATTCAAAAAGGCTTTTTTCATACCACAACATAAAAAAAGCGGGAGAGACTCCCGCTTTCATTTAACTGATTTTTCTTATTTACAAACTGAATTCGATTCCCGCATTCACCGAGGAAGCGTCACCGCCGTCAAGGCTAATTCCGGTATAGGAACCAATTACTTTTACTCCCATAAACCCGAAACCGAGTTTAGGAGCATAATACAATCCTCCGTCTACACCGTCTTTGAGGCTAATCCCGTAACCAAGATCGAGACCTACAAAGACTGCTTCCCCAAGACCTACGCGACCTTCTGCAGCTACAGGTATAAATCCGGCGTCGAAATCTCCTGTGTATTGGTGATAACCAACTTTTGGTCCCACCTGTAAGATTCCGGCAGCGTTCCATAGATAAGCCAGGTCTGCTCCAAAAGCAAGATCTGAAACATCTGCAGCATCACCTACAGGTACACCTGCATGAGCGCCAACTTTCAACTCCTGTGCATTTGCCGTAGTGAGTCCAAAAGACATAATAACGACTGCTGCTAAAATTACTTTTTTCATAATCACTTGTTTTAGTGGTTAAATTACAAACCGAAGCTATCAAAAAATAATATACAGCAAGCTATTTAATCAGGAGGAAACTGTCCTTTTTAACGATATTCTCTGTTTATTTAAGAGAAAAGAAGAAAGTTTTAACAAAATAACCGGAAATTGAGCATGTTTTACAGAAAACTGGCAACTGCCAGCTCATAGCTTTTCAAGCCGAAACCAAGGATGACTCCGCGCGCATGAGGGGCGATAAAAGATTTATGTCTGAATTTTTCGCGTGCAGCAGTATTTGAAATATGTACTTCTACCACAGGGAGATCAATGGCCTTTACTGCATCACCAATCCCCACTGAAGTGTGGGTATAAGCCGCAGCATTGAGAATTATCCCATCATAATCATGAGCCGCCTGCTGCAGCCTGTCAATAAGCTCTCCTTCTATATTAGACTGAAAGAAATCAATTTGAATTTCACTGAATTTTTTCCGAAGCTGTTCCAGGTAAGCGGGAAAATCGCTGTTCCCGTAAGTGTCTGGTTCACGAGTGCCCAGCAGGTTGAGATTGGGGCCGTTAATGATGAGTAGTTTCATATGGTAAATGTAAAAATTTCAGACATAAAAAAACGGAAACCACAGGCTTCCGTTTTCAAAAATATCGGTCTATAAAATTTAAAACCTGTATCCTGCTCCTATCATTAAAGTACTGTAGGAGGCTTTGATGTCATAATAATCATCTGCCATGCGATTGGTGACCTCCAGCCCGTAGCGCGCATCTATAAAAAAGCCTGGAAGAATTTTGTATTCTGCGCCAAAAGCGATGTCCAGGCCAAGTTGCTTTTCATTTGGAGCGTTGTCGAGCACAAGGTTTGCTTGCGGCCCTGCCTGCAAGCTCAACTGCGGAAAGACATAATATTTTGCCATTATTGGAAGGTAAAGAAAGTTTGTTTCGGAAGCGCGTGCAAAGAGCAGCTCGGGTTGCAGAGCAAATTTAGTGTTCAGCATAAGTTCTTCTGAAAGGCCCGCATAAAAACCCGACTCCGACACAGTGGCTGTATTTCCCTGATATTTTGCCCTCACAGTGATGTTTGTATAACCAATCTTAATTCCTAAACCAGATTCCTGACCGGATTCCCCATTGAACTCCTCCCCGGATTCCTGCGCCTGCAAAGCATTATTAATTCCAAAAACGATCAAAAATAAAAGTAAAGATTTTTTCATGCTGTGTTAATTAGTTTATGAAGAGCAAACATATCAATTTTTATCCGGCTTCTTCTATCTCCATTGAAACCGCCGGCTGTTTTTTCGAGTAAAGCTTTTATCTTTAGCCCATGACCTGGGAACACGCCCTCAAAGATTACCGGCAGTATTTAAGGATCGAACGCGGCCTTTCAGAAAATACCATCACCAACTATGGGATGGATGTCGAAAAGCTCATGGCCTACCTGCAGGAGCACGAGCTAAAGGTCTCTCCCGAAGACATTGCAGAAGAGCAGCTGCAGCAGTTCATCTATACCGTAGCCAAATCCCTGAATGCCCGCTCCCAATCCAGGATCATCTCGGGCCTGCGTGGATTTTTCGGATTTCTAGTCTTTGAGGATTACAGGAAAACTAATCCGCTGGACCTCATCGAATCTCCGCGGGTGGGCCGCAAATTACCCGATACGCTCTCTACCGAAGAAATAGATGCACTCATTGCGGCCATAGACCTTTCTAAGGCTGAAGGTGAACGCAACCGGGCGATTCTTGAAACACTTTACGGCTGTGGCCTCAGGGTTTCTGAGCTCATCTCCCTCAACCTCTCTGACCTGTTCTTCGAAGAAGGATTTATCAAGGTCACCGGAAAAGGAAATAAACAAAGATTTGTTCCCATAGCCGAAACAACACAAAAGTACATTAGCCTTTACCGGGAGCACATCCGCAGCCACCTGGACATCCAAAAAGGGCATGAGGACACTCTTTTTCTCAACCGGCGTGGAAAGCAACTTACGCGGGCAATGATCTTCACCATTATAAAACGTTTATCCGAAAAGGCGGGCATACATAAGAAGGTGAGTCCGCACACCTTTAGACATTCGTTTGCAACGCATCTTCTGGAAAACGGCGCCGACTTAAGGGCAATTCAGCAAATGTTGGGACATGAAAGCATTACCACTACAGAGATCTATGTTCACATGGACCGCAGCCACCTCAAAAACGTGATGGAGCAGTTTCATCCCAGACGGTGAAAATTCAGAATTCACAATTTAAAATTCAAGGTTAGGCTTTCAGGTTGAAGATTTGTTGGAAATCTTCAACGCGTATAATTATTAAATTTCTGCTAAACCGCCTGATATACTTTGGGAACAGGCATTTCCTGCTTAATTTGAGGGAAAATAGAATAATCATATGAAAACACTGAAGTTCAGAAATAATGATGAAATGCCTGCCATTGGCCTGGGCACCTGGAAATCTGAAAAAGGAAAAGTAGAAGAGGCTGTCAAGATCGCTTTGCACGCGGGCTATCGGCACATTGACTGTGCCGCTACTTACGGCAATGAAGCCGAGATAGGAAATGCTTTTTCTTCAGTCTTTTCAGAAGGAAAGATAAAGCGGGAAGATGTTTGGGTGACCTCGAAGCTCTGGAATGATTCGCACAGAAAAGAAGAAGTAATTCCTGCTCTAAAGCAAACATTAAAAGACCTGCAGCTGGATTATCTTGATCTGTATCTTATTCACTGGCCGGTAGTTTTCAAAAACGGCGTGGGCTTTCCCACAAAAGATGAAGATTACCTTTCCCTCGAAGAAGTACCAATCATTGAAACATGGAATGCCATGTTAGAAGCCAAGAAGCAGGGTTTGGTGAAACACATTGGGGTGTCCAACTTCAGTGAAAAGAAGTTGCGCGACCTCATGAAAGAAACAGAAGAAACTCCCGAGGTGAATCAAATTGAGCTGCACCCGTTTTTACAGCAGCGTGATTTTCTTGAGTTCCTCAAGGAGCACAACATCCTCCCAACCGCCTACTCCCCTCTTGGCAGCGGCGACAGGATAGATGCAATGAAAGCTAAAAATGAACCTTCTTTACTCGACAATCCAACAATCAAAAAAATTGCTGAAAAACATAATGCCGGCGCCGGCCAGATCTTGATTCAATGGGCAGTGCAAAGAGGTACGGCGGTCATTCCAAAATCCACTTCAGAAAAACACATTATTGCCAACCTTGAAAGTCAGCATATCGAACTTGACCAGGACGACCTACAGCAAATAAGAGAGCTTGATAAACATTTTAGATACGTTAACGGGGAGTTTTTTGTAACGCCCTCCAATCCTTATGAAAATATATATGATGAATAGAAGCAGGCTTTCAAAAATAGCACTTTCGATCCTCTTTATGAGCAGCCTTTTGAGCTGCGAAGACCACGATGCTAAATCTGACGATTCCAACCGACAGCTGGATTCATTATCTACAGAACTTACCCAGCAACGTCACATGAACGATTCCTTAACGGCGCTTTTAGCCAAAGGAGAACTGGCGTCTAATTACCCTGTGCTTTTCGGTAAACGGTTTGATACGATCAAAGATCCTGAAGCTTACGTAAAACAGGCACTGGAAAAACAGCCGGAAAAGATCCCGATGAAACCTGTTGTGGGAGGCAAAATGAATTTTAGAGCGGTAAAGGTAATTAGTGAAGACTGGGTGCTGGCCACTTATGATGACGGGCATGTTCAAGGCAGGTCAATTTACCAGTATTCCTTTGAACCCGACGGCAGTTTAAATTTTGAAATCATCGCCTCAACTTCCTCTCAATAAGCTCTTCAAAAAAGGGAAATTTCATGGGTTTTTATTGCGGTTAACTTCCGCAGAAAAGAACGTTATTGTTTTTATAAACCCCACGAAAATTCTGCCTTTTTTGGTATATTAAGAACTGAAAAAAAGTAAAAAATATAGAACTATGAAGACCAACATTCAATTTGTACATTCTGAGACTAAACTTTCTGCCGAGCAGCTCGTACAGCGGAAACTCGATAAGCTGGAAACTAAATATGACTGGATCATTTCGGCCGATGTGATGTTTAAAGAAGAGAAATCAACCAATGGAAAAGGAAAAGTTTGCGCTATCGAGCTAAGCCTGCCGGGACCAAAGATCCACGCGTCTTCCAATGATGAAAGTTTCGAGGCAGCAGCTGCCGAAACGGTTAAGGATATTGAAAAACAGCTAAAGAAGAGAAAAGCAGAAATGCAAAGTCATTAATAGATGAAATAGAAACAAAAAAGGCTGCCAATGGCAGCCTTTTTTTATGCTTTTACGCGACCCGCTCGATCTTCGCCCCAATGGCGCGAAGGCGTTCGTCTATATTTTCATAGCCCCTGTCAATCTGCTCGATATTATGAATCACAGAAGTTCCCTTAGCAGAAAGCGCTGCGATCAACAAAGAGATCCCGGCCCTGATATCGGGCGAGGTCATTACAGTTGCCTTGAGCTGAGATTTAAAGTCATGCCCAATTACTGTGGCACGGTGAGGATCACACAAGATGATTTTTGCTCCCATGTCGATCAATTTGTCAACAAAGAACAACCGGCTTTCAAACATCTTTTGATGAATAAGCACATCTCCTTTTGCCTGGGTGGCAACAACCAGCATGATACTCAGTAAATCTGGTGTGAAGCCGGGCCATGGAGCATCACTTATGCTCATTATAGAACCGTCTATAAAACTTTGGACCTCGTACCCATCTGTATGTGCCGGAATATGAATGTCATCTCCTCTTTTCTCGACAGTGATTCCCAGTTTTCTGAAGGCCGAAGGAATTAACCCAAGGTGTTCCCATGCAACATTCTTGATGGTAACCTCACTTTTGGTCATTGCCGCAAGTCCAATCCAGGAGCCAATTTCGATCATGTCGGGCAAAACGGTATGTTCACAGCCTCCCAATGATTCCACCCCTTCAATTTGAAGCAGGTTTGAACCAATTCCTGTTATGGATGCCCCCATCCTGTTAAGCATTTCGCAAAGCTGCTGCAGGTAAGGTTCACAAGCGGCGTTGTAAATTGTAGTCTTTCCTTTGGCAAGTACAGCCGCCATGACAATGTTTGCTGTTCCTGTTACTGAAGCCTCTTCGAGCAACATATAAGTTCCCTGCAGGCCTTCCTTAGGAGCTTCGACCCCGTAAAAACGTTCTTCGCGGTTATACCTGAATTTTGCTCCCAGTTTTATAAAGCCTTCAAAATGGGTGTCGAGCCTTCTCCGGCCTATTTTGTCGCCACCGGGGCGCGGAATATAGCCGTGTCCAAACCTTCCTAACATTGGCCCTACCAGCATGATAGAGCCGCGCAGGCCACTGCCTTCTTCCTTGAATTTGTCACTTTTAAGATAATCCAGATCTAGCTCGTCGCTTTGAAAAGTGTAGCTCCCCTTGCCTGTCTTCTTAACTTTTACGCCCAGCTGCTTAAGCAGGTGGATGAGTTTGTTGACGTCAAGAATATCCGGAATATTGTTTATTTTGACCTTTTCGGAAGTCAACAAAACGGCACAAAGAATTTGTAAAGCCTCATTTTTGGCTCCCTGAGGATTGATCTCTCCCTTTAAGGAATGTCCTCCCTCGATTTGAAAAGTTCCCATTAAAATTTTTGTTTTTTAGTAACGTTTACGGCTTCGGGCGCGTTTTTTACTGACAGGTTTTTTAGAGCTGTATTTCTTGTTGCTCCTCAAAAGATCTGAAGCTTCACTGAGGTCTTCATCTGATGCCTTTAGATCTATCCTGCCACCGCTTAGTTCGCGCAAATGATCGAAGATCACTTTGTCATCTACCGAATCCTTGTTCCAGCTTAGGTAAGATTTCTTCATATGATTGGCGATGGTGTAGATCAAACCGTCCTTTTCAGGGCCGTCTTCCCACTTGTTCGCCTCGTCGATCATTCTTTTGATGTTGTTTCCGTAGAAACGATACTTCGGAAAGTTTTGAGGATAGCTCATCCTTTCGGGTCTTTCCTCAAGCATTTCTTTTGAAGGCTTTGGAAAAGGGCTGTCTACATCAAGTTTAAAGTCACTAATGATGAACAACTGGTCCCAAAGTTTATGCTGAAAATCGGGCACGTCCCGCAAGTGAGGATTGAGATTCCCCATCACGGCTATGATAGATTTGGCGACCTTGTTTCTTTCTTTTTCGTCCTCGATGGAAACAGCGTATTCCACCATTTTCTGAAGATGCCTTCCATATTCAGGAATGATCAACTTACTCCTCTCGGAGTTATATTCTAATTCGTATGTCAAAATGCTAATTTATAAGGTGATAATATACTGCAGAAGTTTATCGCCTGCAAATTAAAAAAATATATTCACGCAAGCGCAAGCTTTTTCATCTAACTGCAGACTATAAGGAAATCACTCCTTCTATTTTTTCTCCAACCTCCTTGTATTTTGCAATCACGGCATCTGGATCTTTCATTTTTACATTTACAGATACACTGGTGTAATTTCCTTTTCGCGACTGCTTGGTTTTGATCACGGCCCCCATGTTGTCAAAAATGTCATGTATGGCTTCAATTTTATTCTCATTGGTTGGGACAATGAATTTGTACAGATAAACGGTAGGCCACATATCTGTATCATGCAACTGGGCTTTTAATTTTTTATAAAATTCTTCGGGATCTTTTGCTTCACTCATAGTACTCTTTCTTCATGATTATATGCAAAGATAGTCAATTCAAGATCTATTTTTTAAATCGAAACCAAATGCCGAAATTTGCAAGGTGAAAACCAGGAAAATTGTTATTACCGGCGGCCCCGGAACCGGCAAAACATCTGTCATTGAAGCCCTGGAACAGAATGGCTATTTCTGTTTCCATGAGGTTTCCAGAGAAGTTATTAAAGAAGCCCGGAAGAAGGGAATTGACCAACTGTTTTTAGAGGAGCCCCTGCTCTTTAGTGAACTGCTGCTTGAAGGTAGGATTAAACAGCACCGGGAGGCGGGCAAAATGTCTTCAAAACTTGTCTTTCTCGACCGCGGTGTGCCCGATGTGGTCGCTTATATGAATTACTTCGGAAATGATTATCCTCCGGTTTTCAATGAGGTGTGCAAAGATTATTTGTACGAGAAGGTCTTTATCCTGCCGCCATGGGAGGAGATCTATACCGAAGATAACGAACGCTACGAAAGCTATGAACAGGCCGTAGCGATCCATGATGAACTCGCCCGCAGCTACGCCTTCCACGGCTATGACCCTGTGGAAGTGCCTTGCGGTACGATAGACGAACGCACTTCTTTCATCCTGGACCATCTTGTCTAAAGAAATACTTCAAAAGTACTGGGGATTTTCTGCCTTTCGCCCGTTGCAAAAGGAGATCATCGATGCCGTGCTTGCCAAAAAAGATGTGCTGGCACTGCTGCCCACCGGCGGTGGGAAATCTTTGTGTTTCCAGATACCCGCCATGACAATGGAAGGCATTTGTGTTGTGGTCTCCCCACTGGTCGCGTTAATGCAGGACCAGGTAGCTGCGCTTCAAAAGAAAGGCATTAAAGCTATGGCTTTACCCGGGGGAATTCCTTTTTCTGAAGTAGATACCCTATTGGACAACTGTATCTACGGAAATTACAAGTTTCTTTATCTCTCTCCCGAAAGACTGCAGCAGGACCTGGTGCAGGAACGAATAAAGCAGATGCCGCTTAATCTTATCGCCATTGACGAAGCCCACTGCATCTCTCAATGGGGCCACGATTTTAGACCTGCTTACCGGGAGATCTCTGTTTTGCGCAGCTTGCGCCCCGAAGTTCCTTTTATTGGCCTTACGGCCACCGCTACAAAACCCGTGGTAAAAGACATTTTGGAGCAGCTGGAATTTAAAGATCCTCTGGTCTTCCAAAAAAGCTTTTTAAGGGAAAACCTGGCTTACAAAGTAAGAAAGGTACAGGATAAGAACTATCACCTTGAAAAATTGGTGCAGGAGCACAATGAATCTGCAATTGTATATGTAAGAAGCAGAAAGGCTACTATTGAGCTCGCTGAATTCCTCCTCAAAAAAGGCATTTCTGCCACCTCTTTCCATGGAGGTCTTACCCAAAAGGAGAAGACCGGGAGATTACAGGAGTGGCTGCAAAACAAAAAAAGAGTCATGGTGGCGACCAACGCCTTTGGAATGGGCATAGATAAGCCCGATGTTCGCACTGTAATTCACATGAACCTGCCCGAGAGTCTGGAAAGCTATTTCCAGGAGGCAGGCAGAGCAGGCCGCGACGGCAAACCGGCAACCGCGGTGATCCTCACGAACGAAAGTGATGTTCCCCTTCTAAAAAATCAGTTTCTTAGCAACCCTTCCCACGGGAGATCTTGTAAAACTCGTCTACCGCAAGCTCAACACCTATTTTAGAATAGCCTATGGGGAAGGAGAAGGCAGCACCCACTATTTCAACTTTTACGAATTTTGCAGTAAATATGAGCTTAATGTGCTGCAGGCATATAATTCTATTCTCCTGCTCGACCGGTTGAGCGTTCTAAATCTTTCTGAGCAGTTTCAGAAAAAGACCCGGGTTCAATTTCTGGTTTCAGGAAAACAGCTTACCTATTATTTAGAGGCCAACCCCATGTTTGACGCATTGGTAAAAGCCATTCTTCGCACTTATGGCGGCGCCTTTGACAACAAAATAGACATCAACCTCCAACTGGTTTGTGAAAAAGCCGGTACAAATCAATCCGGGGCGGTAAAACAGCTAAGGCACCTGGAAAAGGAAAACCTGCTTGAATTTGAGCACGACCAGCATGACACCCAGGTGACTTTTTTAGTGCCCAGGGAAGATGATGCCACCATAAATCCGTTAGTGCCTTACATCCGGCAGCAGGCAGAGAATAAGAAGGAGAAAATTCAGCAGGTATTGAATTTTATCTCTAACGATAAGGTGTGCAAGAGTGAACAGCTCTTACAATACTTCGGAGAAAAGCGTACACAGCCGTGCAAAAAGTGTTCGGTGTGTGAACCTTCCGAAGAAAAACCGGACCGCGAGCGCATGAAAAAGATCTATTTTAGTATCGTTGGACTGCTTGAAGAGAGAGCACATTCTTCCCGGGAAATGATCGGGAAATTACCTTTTCCGGAAGCACATATTCTCCAGGTATTGCGACTGCTGGTTGAGAAAGGAGCGCTTGCCGTTACGGCAGATAACAAATATAAACTGAAGCATTTATGAGAGACTTACGAATAGTGTTCATGGGCACGCCCGATTTTGCAGTTGAAACTTTAAAAGCCATAGTTGAGGCAGGATATAAAGTTGTAGGCGTGGTCACAGCACCCGACAAGCCGGCTGGCAGAGGAAGAAAGCTACAGGAATCGGCGGTGAAGAAATATGCCGGGGAACAGGGGCTGCCGGTCTTACAACCCACGAATCTAAAAGCTGAAGAATTTCTAGAGGAACTCAAGGCTTTGCAGGCCAACCTGCAGGTAGTGGTGGCCTTTAGAATGCTTCCGGAAGCTGTTTGGAAGATGCCGGAATATGGCACCTTTAATTTGCACGCATCCCTGCTACCACAATACCGGGGTGCTGCCCCTATTAACTGGGCGGTGATCAACGGCGAAACCGAAACCGGGGTTTCAACTTTCTTTATAGACGATAAAATCGATACCGGGGAGATCATTCTGCAGGAGAAGGTGAATATTGAACCCGATGAAAACGCCGGTAATTTGCATGACAAGTTAATGTACACAGGAGCCGCGCTGGTACTTAAGACAATTGACAGCATAGCAAAAGGGGAAGTAAAAAGGATTCCGCAGGAAAAGACCGGGACCTTGAGATCTGCCTTCAAATTGAACAAAGAGAATACCCGTATTGACTGGAACAGCAGTTTGGAAGACATCTATAACCTAATTAGAGGCCTTAGTCCTTACCCCACGGCCTGGACCATGCTTAGAAATGGCAATAATGATCTTATGTTAAAGATCTATGCTGCAGAAAAAGAAATTGCCGCACATGATCTTGAAAATGGTGTTTTAACATTAGAAGAGAAAAAGGTTAAAATTGCGGTAAAAAAAGGCTTTTTGATACTAAAGGAAATTCAGCTGCCGGGAAAGAGAAAAATGCCGGTAAAAGACCTTTTGAATGGATACGAGTTTTTCCCGAACGCCAAAGTTCGCTGAGCCCTTGTCTTTACTGAAATGAGCGAATTTTGGAATTAATCAACAAAGGTTATTAACAATTTAGCGAAGTTATTAACAATCTGGTCCATTTCCCTTGCCATTACTTGCATGGCAAAGATTTCCATATAAATTTGTAGAGCAAATTAATTAAAGTTTAACCAACAACTATTTAAAAACTCAAATTATGAACAAGACAGATTTAATCGATGCAATGGCAGAAAACGCAGGGATTTCAAAAGCAGCTGCTAAAAAAGCTTTAGAATCTTTCCTTGAAAACGTAGAAGGATCTCTTAAGAAAGGTGACCGCGTTTCTTTGGTAGGATTTGGATCATGGTCAGTATCTAAAAGAGCTGCCAGAGAAGGAAGAAACCCACAAACCGGAAAGACCATTAAAATCGGTGCTAAAAATGTGGTAAAATTTAAAGCCGGAGCAGATCTTCAAAAAGCTGTAAACTAAGCTTTAAGAAACGCTAAAAAAATATTAAACTCTCCCAGCCGGGAGAGTTTTTTTGTTAAATAATCTCTAGTGACGTTTGAAGCTGTTATTAATTTCTTTAGCTTTAAAAGAAAGTTCGTTACTATGACAACACTAAAACCAGCCAAGGGTCACCTGTTGATCGCCGAACCGTCTCTCACCGGAGATCTCTCTTTCAATCGCTCTGTCGTGTTGTTAGCTGACCATGCGGAAAGTGGATCAATTGGGTTTATCCTTAATAAAAAATTAGACTTTACCTTACAAGACCTTATTCCAGATATGAAAGCAGATTTTCCTGTGTACAACGGCGGACCCGTAGAACAGGATAACCTGTATTTTATTCACAAAGTGCCCGATCTTATACCAGACAGCATCGAAATCGCCAGTGGCATCTACTGGGGAGGTAACTTCGAAGTTGTAAAAGGATTGATAAGTCAGGACCTTATATCTGAAAACGAGATCAAGTTCTTTCTCGGGTATTCAGGCTGGGAATGTGAGCAACTTAATGAGGAGCTCAACGCACATTCCTGGATAGTTGCCGAAAACAAGGACAACAAAGATATACTGAATAAGAAGCCCAGCAATTTCTGGAAAGATAAGATGATGCAGTTGGGCGGCAGTTATGTGATCTGGTCTAACGCTCCAGAAAACCCGTCTTACAACTAGGAAAGACGGGCGAGCGTGTTTAACCTGGACAGTAAAGTTTTGGAAACTTCTGCTGCGTATTCTTTTTTCCGGTATTTACTTACCGGCCGTATCCCTACGATCACATTGGTAATGAACATTTCATCTGCCTTTTGCAGCTCAAAAGGGGAAATCGATTCTTCCACCAGTTGATACTCCGGCAATTTTTTAACGATCTCTATTATTTTCGCCCGAATAATTCCCTTTAAACATCCGTCGGTCAAAGGAGGGGTCTTAATAGTCTTCCCGCTCACAAGAAAAAGATTCCCGTTGAGAGCTTCCACTACACTTTTGTTTTCATTAAGGAGAAGACAGTTTTGGTAATCATTTTCTTTGGCGAAAATACTACCCAATACGTTGATGGCCTTATTATTGGTCTTGAGAGTAGATAATAAGCCGCTGTTCACGTAGTGGTCTTTAAACAGTTCTACCTCATAAAAGTCATCCTTTAGCAAATAAAATGGCTCCTCCAGGGCTTCAGTAGAAATAATATATTCAATCTCATTTGTTACAGGAGTATACAAGCCGCCTTCTTTGCGATAAACTGAAAAACGTATTTTCGCCGGAGAATTCTGCAGTTCATTTTGCCTTAGCAGATCTGCTATTTCTTCTTCTAAAAATTCCGGAGAAAAAGACTGCGGAATTTCCATCCTCATGATTCGCATAGAAGCCATTAACCTGAAGTAATGCTCCTCCCAAAACATTAGTTTCCCGTTGATTGCCCGTATGGTTTCAAAGACCGAATCTCCATAGGCATACCCTCTGTTAAAAATGCTGAGTGACGCCGCTTCTCTTTCCTGAATTACCCCGTTGTGATTGACCATAAAAAAACCCGTTTAAAAACGGGCAAAGTTAGCATTTTTAAAGGGGAATATTAAACCGATCCCAGTACAGTTTTCAGGTCGGATATCATATTTTCCCACAGCATTTTTCCTTCGTCTACTTCATCTTCTTCGGCAAAATCTGTCACCATGATGGAAACATCTTTGGTGATCTCATCAACCTGGATGCGCAGCTCGAAAAAATAAGGCGTATCCTCATCAGATACCCACCTGAATTTCACCCTTTCGCCGGATTTTTTATTCAGTAATTTCGCCTGTTCTTCACTTCCTTCCCAGATAAAGGTAAACATCTCTCCCCGGGAGTTCACGTTATCGGCATACCATTCACTTAGGCCCGAAGGAGTTGCGATGTAGTTATATAAAAGAGACGGGGAAGCCTGGATTGGAAACTCCATCTCGTACTTTATCTTCTCGTCCATTCTTTGGTTTTTGATTAGTTTCGGGCAATATAATTATTAATTGCAAACCCTAAAAGAAATCAAAATAAATATTTCGGAAAAGATAGTTTGCCACAAGACAAAATGTTTATATATTTGCACCCGCTAAACAAAACCAGAAGCTCTGAAAAGTGCAGGTTTTACGGCAAACGGCGAGGTAGCTCAGTTGGTTAGAGCGTCGGATTCATAACCCGGAGGTCACGAGTTCAAATCTCGTTCTCGCTACTCTTAAAACCCTTTTTTAAAGGGTTTTTTTTATGCCTGATTTTCAGGTTTTTCATTTGAAAGAATTCTAGTATTTAGAGGTTCCTCATCTCTGCCAAAACTTCGGGACTCCCTATTCAAAAAACCCTTTTTTGAAGGGGTGTTTTATGCCCTAAACTTCCTCATTTTTGTTCGGGAAAAATATGCTTTAAGATTCCCGGGCACCTAATTAATTCTCCTTTTCCACTTTTTTTGTGTGCCATCTACTTCTATTTCCGAATGACATAAATCATTCTTAAACCCACTATTGTTCAGTAAATTAGATAAATTCAAGAAGAAAAAAATGCAGGGTGCAGAAGCTCATGAGGAAAAATTGGCCGGAGGGGGAAAAGTGCTTTCGGTTCGTGGCAGTGTAGTCGACGTTTATTTTGATAATAAACTACCATCTATCTACACCTTGCTGCGGGCCGGTGAAAAAGCCGAAATCCCGGTGGAGGTTCTTGCTCAAATGGACCTGCACCGGGTGAGAGGTATTGCCCTCACTCCTACTCAAGGCCTCGCCCGGGGAATGCCTGTTGAAAACACGGGAGAACAGCTTATGATTCCGGTAGGAAAAGAGACTTTGGGTCGAATGTTCAATGTCTTCGGAAAAGCCATAGATCACAAGCCATTCCAGTCCAGCGGTAAAATGCGCAGTATTCATCAATCTGCTCCTCCCCTAAACAAACGCTCCACAAAATCTGAAGTATTTGAAACAGGGATCAAAGCCATTGATGTACTCATGCCTCTGGAACGTGGCGGAAAAGCCGGTCTTTTTGGCGGTGCCGGAGTTGGAAAGACCATTCTCCTTACTGAAATGATCCACAACATGGTCGGTTTTCACCAGGGCGTGAGCATGTTCTGCGGGATTGGAGAACGATGCCGGGAAGGCCAGGAATTGTATCACGATCTCTCTGAAGCCGGAGTACTGGACAATATGGTGATGATGTTTGGCCAGATGAACGAACCCCCTGGAGCTCGCTTCAGGGTTGGGCACGCGGCTTTAACCATGGCAGAATATTTCAGGGATGATGAACACCGCGATGTATTGTTACTCATAGATAACATCTTCCGGTTCATACAGGCCGGAATGGAAGTTTCAGGATTAATGGGACAGATGCCCTCCCGCCTTGGTTATCAACCCACGCTAGGAACAGAATTGTCTCAGCTGGAAGAACGCATAGCCAACACAAAAACGGGAGCGATCACCTCCATTCAGGCAGTTTACGTTCCCGCAGATGATCTTACAGACCCCGCGGCCGTTCATACCTTTTCACACCTTTCGGCGACTATTGTGCTCTCTCGAAAGAGGGCGAGTGAAGGCCTTTATCCTGCTATTGATCTTCTTCAGTCCAACTCGAAAATGAGCTCTCCTTTAATATTAGGAGAAAAACATTACTCCCTTGCCGGCAGGATAAGAGAAACCCTTGCCAAATATGAGGATCTAAAAGATGTGATCGCGATGTTAGGCCTGGAACAACTATCAAAACAAGACAGGAAACTGGTCAAAAGGGCACGACAACTGGAGCGTTTTTTCACTCAACCATTTTTTGCCACAGAACAGTTTAGCGGCAAGAAAGGAAAGACCGTAAAACTGGAGGATGCCCTAACCGGTTGTGAACGCATCTTGAATGATGAATTTGAAGACACCAATGAATCGGCTTTTTACATGATAGGTAACATAGAAGAGGTACAACAAAAAGAAGCGGAAAAAGTTACGGGGTGAAAAAACAATATATAACGTCAATGAAGCTAAAGATCCTTTTACCGTTTAGAGTATTTCTCATAGAAGATGAGGTCCAGCAAATTGTTGTGGACACCTTAAACGGCTCTCTGGGCCTGCTCCCACACAGGCTCGATTGTGCGACAGTGGTTGTGCCGGGAATACTGCAATATGAAAACCGGGAGGGGGAGGTAAAATATTTGGCCCTTGATGCAGGAATACTGGTAAAAACCGAGGACGATGTTACCATTTCTGTAAGAAATGCCATGGGTGGAGCTTCCCTGGGAGAATTACAGGAGTTGGTGAAAAAAGAATTTCTTGAGCTGAATGAAAGAGAAAAAGACCTGCGCTCAGCCATAGCAAAATTGGAAAGCGATTTTATTCACCAGTTTGAAAAATTCAGAAAAAATTGAAATGAATAGGGATCGACAAAAAGACTTCTTCCGCAGACAGATAGAAGAAAAAGAAAAGCGAAAACTGGCCGCCCGCGAAGAAAAAAAACGAAGTGAATGGAGGGGTTTCGGGCTCTTTGGGACCATAGGATGGTCTATAGTCGTTCCCACTTTACTGGGTACGGCCCTGGGAAGGTGGATAGACAAAAGTTATCCCGATCCCTACTCATGGACGCTCACATTTTTAATAATTGGACTCCTGGTAGGTTGTATTATCGCGGCTTACTGGGTACGCGCCGAACACAGGGAAATGCACAACGATAAACAAGAAAAAAATGAATGAAAAATTATCTGTGATCACTGGATTACCCCTGGGATTTTTACTGGGCCTGTTCTTCTATGGCGGCTTGAAACTTACACTGAAAAAGGGGCTTTCGTCAGGGTATCCTGCGCTGTGGTTCCTCCTGAGTTTCTTGCTTAGAACGGGGATAGTAGTAGCCGGTTTCTATTATTTTTCCGGCGGCAACTGGAAGATCCTGTTAACCTGTTTAGCAGGTTTTAGCCTCTCCCGCTTCGCGGTGACCGGCGCGAAATCATCTATGCTCCCACAGGAGACCGATAAAATTTTAAAAGATGAGAATCACTCCCGATGAAAATATCTTTTGGCAGCACGGGTTTCTGGTGCTAAATGCGACCATAGTATGGACGTGGGTTCTTATGCTGTTCCTGGTTCTCTCTTCCATGCTCATTACAAGAAAACTAAAGGCCGAACCAAAAGTTACCCGCTGGCAGGCTACTCTTGAGATCATCGTTACCGGAATAAACCGTCAAATAGCAGAAATAGGACTCGAAAAACCAAAAAAATATCTGCCCTTCCTTGGCACGCTCTTTTTGTTTATCGCGCTGGCCAATCTTTGCATCATTTTTCCGGTGTATGAGCCGCCCACAAGTTCCCTCTCCACCACCGCCGCCCTTGCTATTTGTGTATTTATAGCCGTACCGTTTTTCGGGATCCTGGAAAATGGGTTACTCAGCTATCTTAAAACATATATTGAACCCACTTTCATTATGCTGCCTTTCAACATCATTAGTGAGCTTACCAGGACATTGGCCCTTGCGGTAAGGTTATTCGGGAATGTGATGAGCGGGGGAGTCATTGTGGGTATTCTTTTGAGCATTACGCCTTTCGTATTTCCGGTGGTGATGGATGTACTCGGACTGCTCACAGGAATGGTACAGGCCTACATTTTTGGAATCCTGGCCTCGGTTTATATTGCTGCTGCCACCACAGACAACCGTTCAGAAAAAAAGAAGACATCAAATTAAACTCACAACTATGGACAATCAAACGCTTTTAGCAGGAATCACGATCATAGTAGCAGGTTTGACCACTGCCCTGGGCTGTATGCTACCGGCACTGGGCCAGGGAAAGGCTATAGCCAGCGCTCTTAGTTCTATCGCCCAGCAACCCGATGCGGAACAGCGCATCACCAGGACGCTCTTCGTAGGGCTCGCCATGTTGGAATCTCTGGCCATCTACTGCTTTGTCATCTCCATGATCCTCATTTTCGCCAATCCTTTTTGGACTTACTAAACCCCGAAAAAGATGTTTATCAACTGGTTCACAGTCGTCGCGCAGATCGTCAATTTTCTCATCCTTGTCTGGTTGCTGAGACGCTTCCTCTATAAACCCGTTTTGAACGCTATCGAAAAAAGGGAAAAACGTATTGCCGCGGAACTGGAAGATGCTGATAAAAAAAAGGCAGAAGCCGAAAAAGAGCAAAAAGAATATCAGAAAAAAAAGACAGAGATAGAGGCAAACCGGGACTCCCTGTTCAAAAAAGCAACCCGGGAGGCACAAGAAGAACAACAGCGGCTAATGGAAGAAGCAAGGACCAACTACGAAGGCCTCAAATCACGGCTGGAGAAGACCCTTCAGGAAGAGCAGGAACAACTCTCCGGAGAATTGAAGAGCAGGATGGAACAGGAAATTTTTGCCATTTCGGGAAAGGTCCTGGCCGATCTTTCCAACGGAAGCCTGGAACAACAGATCACAGAAGTATTTCTTCAGAAAATAACATTACTCAAAGAAGAGGAGCGTTTGCATCTAATTTCAGCTTCAAATCTTAAGAAGGATCCGATCCTGGTAAAAAGCGGGTTTAAATTGGATCCCGAACAACAGGAAAAGCTTCGGGTATCACTTCAACAAATCCTGAAACAGGATGTTCACCTGAATTTCCAAACATCCCCGGATCTCATTGCCGGAATTGAACTTAGTGCCAACGGCTACAAACTTTCCTGGAGCATCGCCGACTACCTCGAAACTTTAAAAGCCGGTCTTGCTGAAGAAACCCGATCAACCCCTGAAGTTCAACTTCACGACACTCCCAATGATGGCCAGTGACTTCAAAAATATGATAAACCGAAGCTTTTCTCAACTCAGCCGGGCGAGGGAAAAGATCTCTCCCCAGGTAAGGCTGAAGGAGGTGGGGCAGGTTTTGAGTATCTCTTCAGGAATTGCAAGAGTTTCAGGCTTACCGGGAGTGGGTTTTGAAGAATTGATAAGCTTTCCTCATGGGGTTTACGGGATCGCCTTCAATCTCGATGAGAAAGAGATTGGAGTGGTCTTACTGGGCGAGAACGAAAATATCTTTGCGGGTGACGAGGTGTACCGCACGGGCAGGGTCATGGATATTCCGGTAGGTGATTTCCTCATCGGCCGCATTATCAATCCTCTGGGAGAACCTCTTGATGAGAAAGGCAGAATTCCCGAAGGAGAGCGTTTGCCAATAGAAAGATCGGCACCATCTATAATGGATAGGGCGCCTGTGACAGTTCCTCTTCAAACTGGCATTAAACTCATTGACGCGCTCATTCCGGTGGGTCGTGGACAACGGGAATTGATCCTGGGCGACAGGCAAACCGGAAAAACGGCAATAGCCATTGACACCATTTTGAACCAGAAAGACAAGAATGTGTTATGCATCTACTGCGCAATTGGGCAGCGTGCATCTACAGTGGCCAAGGTGATCGCCACCCTGCAAGAGAATGATGCCCTGGATTATAGCATTGTGTTGGTTACAGAGGGAAATGACCTGCCCGGGTTACAGTTCATAGCACCCTTTGCTGCAACAAGCATAGCCGAGAGTTTTATTAAGCAGGGCAGGGATGTTTTGATCATCTATGACGATCTCACCCACCATGCCAGGGCCTACAGGGAACTTTCATTATTGTTGCGCCGGCCGCCAGGCAGGGAGGCTTTTCCCGGCGATATTTTCTACCTGCATTCCCGGCTGCTGGAACGTGCCACTCATCTTGACAAAGACAACGGCGGCGGCTCTCTTACCGCCTTGCCCATTATAGAGACAGAAGCTCAAAACATCTCGGCTTACATCCCGACAAATCTTATTTCTATTACTGACGGGCAGATCTACATGTCCCCAAAACTGTTCGAAATGGGAATTTTGCCTGCTGTAGATATTGGAAAATCTGTTTCCAGGGTGGGCGGGAAAGCTCAGCTGGAGGTATATCATGCGGTCGCCGGAGATCTAAAGCTGAAATTTGCCCAGTTTGAAGAACTGGAGAATTTCGCCAGGTTTGGGACGCGGCTCGACGAGGAGACGCGGAAGATCATTGCCCACGGAAAAAGGATCAGGGCATGTTTTACGCAGCAGGAATCCCGGCCGGTTTCTGTACTACAACAAATTATAATCCTGGAGGCGCTTACGTCAGGACTTATGGATGAAATTCCTTTGGAGCAGATGTCGCACGCAGAAGTTGAGCTCTCTAAAATTGCCGATGAACTTCCGGAAGAAATAAAGAACGGGATAACTTCAGGAGAAAAACTTTCAGAAGAAGACAGGAAAACAATCCTGGACCGTGCCGAAAAAGCAGTTTCAGGATTAAAAAGCAGGGCTGAAAGCTCTTCGGAAGAAGAACCTTCAGAAGAAACAGGAGTTTCCGAAGGAAAAAAACCTGATGAAGTTCGAAAGATGACTGCGAAAAAAGACAAAACTGAGGCGCGATCTTCAAAAGATGAAAAACCTCCCGAAGAAGAAAAACCTTCTCAAGAAAAAAGTGCTTCCGAAGTGAAAAAGCCTGCTATAGAACCCGAGGCCCCCGGTGAAAAAACAAATTCTGAAAAAACCTGAAGCCTATGGACACGCTGGAAACTTTACAACGAAAGATCACTGGGGCGGGCGAACTCAAATCTGTGGTGCGTACCATGAAAGCCATGGCGGCCTCAAACATTGGGCAGTATGAAATGGCGGTCACCGCCCTGGAAGATTATTACAAAAATCTGAGCCTTGCCCTCGCAGTATGTTTCAGGCAGCAGGAAAATGAGAATTTTCCCTTAAGGGTCCAATCAGAACCAGTCAAAGAAAAAAAGATCTTTCTGCTGGTCTTTGGATCTGAACAGGGGCTAATTGGGCCTTACAACGAGCGGCTGGCAGAATTTGTAAAGCAAAAAAGTTCCTCAACCGCCATCGAGGGCTGGGCCATTGGCGCCAGGATACGCGACAGTCTTGAAGATCAACATATAGCGGTTAAAAAGCTGTTCCCCGTGCCCAATTCTGTAAACGGGATCACGACACTGGTTACAGACCTACTCACCAATATAGATGAAGTTGTAAAAAAAGAACCTGCCGAATTCTTCATTTTTCACAATCGGCCACAAAGCGGGGTGAACTATGAACAGGTGAGTCAACGCCTGTTACCTCTGGACAGGGAGTGGCAGCAGGAATTCAGGGATCTAAAGTGGCCCTCAGGCAACCTGCCTCAAATCTTTGGGGATCTCTCCACCACCCTGGCCACTTTTGTAAGGGAATATTTATTTGTTTCTCTTTTTAAAAGTTGTGCAGAATCATTGGCGAGCGAAAGTGCAGCTCGATTGGCCGCAATGCAACGGGCAGAAACAAATATTGGGGAACTCCTGGAAAATCTTAAAAACGACTATCATCGCCTGCGACAGGCGAGTATTGATGAAGAATTATTTGATGTCATCTCCGGTTTTGAAGCTCTCAACAGCTAGCAAATTAGAAACCACTTGCAGTTTAAATCTCCAAAAAAGGCTGCACTAAAGCAGGTTAAAAATCCTTTTTTTAGACATCTTAGCTGTTCACCCTTTTAGGGGCAGTTAAAAGAAAAAGCAGATTCTATTTTTTGGTGAGATTTTTGCTGCATAGTAGTTATACTAAAAGGTGATGGCAAAGAAAAAGCTATATGAGCTCGTAAACAATGAATGGGTGAGAGAGATCTTCATCCTGTTCATTCTTGCTGTGGGTGGTTTCCTGCTGTTCAGGGCGCTGCCGGGAATCCTCAATTTGATCCTGAAGCTTTTTCATTACGAGTAGAAGTCTATTCCTTCAAAAAAGCCATTTTTGAAGCCTTTCCTTTCCACCTGAATCTGAGATTTCTGGTTCACATAGAAAATATCCTATTTCAGCTTCTCTTTTTCCCGTTTCGTTTAAATACAGTTTAAAAAAGGCCTTTTCAGCACCTACTTTTGAGAAAACATCTTTCTGCACAAGAAAGGCAATATCAAAAGTTATGAGAAAAGTAATGCTATTAGTTTCCCTTGTTCTGCTTGGGATCAGTTGTAAATCGGGCAGAAATCTTCAGGAAAAGAATTCCCCTGTAACAGCGTATCTTGATCTGGTGAATGTTGAAAACGACCAGGTTCAGGTCGTCGTTGACCCGGACCCGTTTACAACCGACCAAACCATTTTTTATCTTCCCAGGATGGTTCCGGGGAATTATGCCATCGATGATTTTGGAAGGTTCATCGAAAACTTCAAGGCCTTTGATTATTCGGGCAAAGAAATGGCGATTGAAAAATCGGGAAAAAGCTCCTGGACCATTTCTAATGCCAGGAATCTGGACAAAGTAAGCTACCGCGTCAATGATACATACGATATGGAGGATGAAGGAGGAGTCTTTTCCCCCGTGGGAGTCAACATCAACAGTGGTGAAAATTTCATGCTCAACCTTCACGGCTTTGTGGGCTATTTTGAAGGTGAAAAAGAAGAAAATTATGTGCTTAAGGTGAGAAGACCAAAAAACCTGATCTCGGGAAGTGCACTTACCGCCAGCACAACTTCAGAAACCGACAAGATTGCTTTAGACGAATTTAGAGTAAACAGATATTTCGATATCACAGACCATCCAATCATGTATTCCCGGCCAGATACCGCCTCAATCGAAGTAGAGGGAATGAAAGTCTTACTGGATGTTTATTCTCCAAACGGAGTAACTTCCGCAGAAAAACTCATGCCCGGCCTGGAAAAGATGATCAGGGCGCAAAAGAACTTTTTAGGTGAAATAAACAACACTGACAAATACGCTATTCTTCTCTACCTTTCTGACCCAAAAAGAACCGATGCCCGTGGAAAGGGAGCACTGGAACATCATACTTCTACGGTGGTCAACCTGCCGGAAAGCCTACCTCCTCAGATCCTCCAGAAGGTGATGACTAATGTAGTCTCTCATGAGTTTTTCCATATCCTCACTCCATTAAATGTACATTCCGAAGAGATTCACTTTTTTGATTACAACGCTCCCAAAATGTCTCAACACCTGTGGATGTATGAAGGGGTTACCGAATATTTTGCGAATCTTTTCCAGGTCAACCAGGGGCTCATAGATAAAGATGCGTTTTACGACAGGCTTATAGGCAAAATTAGAAGCTCCAGGCAATTTGATGACAGCATGTCTTTTACAGAAATGAGTAAGAATGTTTTGGACAAGAAATACAGCGACAGCTATATTAACGTCTACCAAAAAGGCGCTTTAATAGGAATGGCTTTGGATATAAGGTTAAGAGAACTCAGCAACGGGAACTTTGGCCTGCTGGACCTTATGAGAAAGTTGAGCAACAAATATGGTAAGAACGAGCCTTTTGAAGATGACAAGCTCATAGATGAGATCGTTGCCATGACCTATCCCCAAATAGGAGATTTCTTTAGCAGCTATGTCTCGGGAAATACGCCTATTCCATATGCTGAATTCTTTGAAAAGGTAGGTTTGGAGTTTGCTGAAGTTGAAAAGGAATCGAGCTACTTTAGCCGATATTTGTCAGATGATAACCCCAACGAATTTCTTACGTTAAACAGCGAAAAGTCTATTGTTTTCAATGAAAATGCCCCCAACAACAGCTTCCTGAAAGCTCTTGGCATTGAGGGAGGAGATGTACTGGTAAGTGTCAACGGGAAAGCATACAATGCCGGGAACGCCGTTGAGCTTCTACAAGAAGCTGCAGCCTGGGAAGCAGGAAGGGAAATTAAAGTTACCGTAAAAAGAAATGGCAGCATTAAAGCGCTGCAACACAAAACCTTTCCACCCTTGATGAAAGCAAGAGTCCTACAGGAAAAGGAGTTACCGCCAAACGATCCAAAAGTAAAATTACGGGAAGCATGGTTAAAAGGTTGAGCAATTAAAGAATCCTCAAAAATGGCTTTTTTGAGGATTCTTTTTTATATTAATCTTCAAAACCAACCAACATGCAGTACAGATCATTAGGTAACACAGGATTACAGGTTTCTCCAATCATCTTTGGCGGCAACGTCTTTGGGTGGACACTTGATGAGAAGGAATCTTTCAGGATGCTGGACGAAGTGCTTGAAAAAGGCTTCAACACCATCGACACCGCCGACTCATATTCACACTGGGCGCCGGGAAACAGCGGAGGTGAATCTGAAACTATTATAGGAAAATGGCTGAAGGAGCGCGGGAACCGCGATAAGATTATTCTTGCCACCAAAGTTGGATCCAATCCCGGGAAGGAAGGAAGAGATGTATCGAAAAATTATATTTTAAAGGCTGCTGAAGATTCTCTACGCCGCCTCCAGACAGATCATATAGACCTGTATTTTACGCACTGGGACAATGAAGCCACACCCGTTGAAGAAACTCTTGAAGCTTATCAGCAGCTTATCAAGAACGGAAAAGTAAGATATATTGGAGCCTCTAATCTTTCTCCGGAAAGAGTGCGGGAATCTTTGGCTGCTGCCGAAGATGGAAATCTCCCAAAATACCAGGTGCTGCAACCCGAATACAGCCTCATGGAACGCAAAAAGTTTGAGGAAGGTTACTGGGAAATCGCGAAGGAATATGAAATGGGTGTCACCTCCTACTTCTCCCTCGCCAGCGGCTTTCTAACAGGAAAATATCGCAAAAAAGAAGACATTTCGGGAGCGCGTAAAGAGATCGTGGAAAAATATTTCAGCGAAAAGGGTCTGAAAGTTCTGGACAACCTGGACAGCATCTCTAAAGCTCATAATGTTTCCAATGCCGCAGTGGCCTTACGCTGGATCATGAATCGCCCCGGAATAACCGCACCAATTGCTAGCGCTACCAGGAGCAGTCATTTAAAAGCGTTTGAAGAAGCTGTGAACTTGAAACTTTCAGGAGAGGAAATGGCGAAGCTAAATGATATCAGCGGTTAAATTCTAACCCGGTACTTTTTCCAGTGTTCCCCTCCTTTTCAAGGAGGGGTGGCAGGCGAAGCCTGAGGGGGTGGTTGTACTACAAAAAAATTCGAATTCCTTCCCCACCCCGTCCTGCCGCTGGCAGGCAAGCCTGCAGACAACCCTCCACAGGAGGGGATAGTTTAAAAAAGACCTGCAACTTGCAACCTGCAACTGTTTACTTGAGCTTCTCGATCAATTCCTCCTGAGAAACAGAAAACTGCTCCCCTGACCTCATATTTTTTAAAGTAAATTTCTCCTGCTGCATCTCTTCTGCCCCGGCTAAGATCACAAATGGAATATCACGTTTATTCGCGTGATTCATCTGCTTTTTCATCTTGGCCTCATCGGGATATAATTCTGCTGCAACCCCTGCCTTTCTAAGGTTCTTTATAGCCTTTAAGCAGTACAGGCTTTCCTTTTCTCCAAAGTTGATAAACAGAGCTTCCACATTTTGGGCAACTGTTTGAGGAAAAAGATCGAGTTCTTCCAGGACAAGATAAATGCGGTCCAGGCCAAAAGAGATCCCTACCCCGCTCACATCGTTTAGACCGAAAATCCCGGTGAGATCATCGTAACGGCCGCCTCCACCAATAGAACCCATCTGAACTTTTTCGGGAGCAGAAACTTCAAAAATGGCTCCGGTGTAATAGTTTAGTCCCCGGGCAAGGGTGACATCAAGGTCAAGTTTGGCCGTTTCAAGACCAAGATCTTCAACGCCCCTGCTAATGAATTCGAGTTCTTCTATACCTTTCTTACCAACTTCAGAAGTTGAAAGAATGGTTTTCAACACTTCAATTTTATCTCCAAATTCACCTTTTAGGTCAAAAACCGGCTGAATCTTTTGAATAGCTTCCGCAGAAATTCCTTTCTCCTGCATCTCCTTTTTGACCCCGTCCTCACCAATTTTGTCCAGCTTATCAAGGGCCACGGTAAAATCGATGAGCTTATCAGATTCGCCAATAACTTCAGCAAAACCTGAAAGTACTTTCCTGTTATTGATCTTGATGGTCACGCCTTCAAGTTGCAGAGAGGTAAACACAGCATCATAAAGCTGCACAAATTCCACCTCCTGCCAAAGGCTCTGGCTTCCTACAACATCTGCATCGCACTGGAAGAACTCTCTAAAACGCCCTTTTTGAGGCCTGTCTGCACGCCATACCGGCTGTATCTGGTAGCGCTTGAATGGGAATTCCAGCTCATTGCGGTGTTGCACAACGTACCTCGCGAACGGTACGGTGAGATCGTAACGCAAAGCTTTTTCACTAATGGATGGCGTGATCTTAAGGCTATCCTTTTGCTCGTAGGCCTGTTGATCTGCCTTCCGAAGAAAATCTCCCGAGTTAAGAATTTTAAAGATCAACCTGTCTCCTTCTTCCCCGTACTTGCCCATAAGCGTATCAAAATTCTCAAAACTTGGGGTTTCAATGGGTTGAAAACCGAATTTACTGAACTGCTCCTGAATCTTTTGAATGATATAATTTCTCTTTGCCACCTCGGCAGGAGAAAAGTCTCGGGTACCTTTTGGAATTGAAGGTTTTTGGGCCATTTTTGAATCTTTAAATGAGCTGCAAATATCTGAAAATTTAAAAGAATAGCGACCACAGCGAAAAATCAACAAGTTTAATTTTTAACAGGTGTAACAACTGCCCGAGAAATGCGTCTAACCAATAAACATCAAAGCTCCGCATGTTTCCACTTTTTAAAGAAAACGTTCGCATTGCATTTTTTTCGATTAAAAGTCAGCTTTTAAGGACGATACTCACGGTGATGATCATCGCCATTGGAATTACAGCACTTGTCGGGATCCTGAGTGCAGTTTCGGCCCTCGAAAACACCATTAGCAGTGATTTTGCTTCTATGGGTGCCAACACATTTAATTTGCAGCGTTATGAGTCACAGGTGCGACGCAACGGCGGAGAACAGGAGAAGGTGAATCCTATTATTGGATATCGTGAAGTAAAAGAATTTAAGGACAAATTCCTTTTTCCGCAGACACAGACTTCGATTTCCTTCACAGGCACCTCTTCGGCAGAAGTGAAATATGAAAATGAAGAGACAGATCCCGAAGTGACTATTCTTGGGGTAAATGAAAATTTTGTCACCAACTCGGGGTTAAAAGTGGAAGAAGGTCGCGACCTCAACATATTCGACATTGAGAACAACAACCACGTTGCTATTCTGGGATCCGATTTTAAAGAAGGGCTTTTCAAAGGATTAAACCCGGTTGGAAAAACGATTTCTGTAAGAGGCGCCAAATTTCGTGTTATTGGGATCCTGGAATCAAAGGGGTCAACCTTCGGAAATAACCAGGATCTACGGGTGCTTATTCCTGTACAAATCGCACGCTCCATTTTTACGGCGCCAAACATCAATTACAACATTAGTGTAAAAGTTGACAATAAAGAACTGCTGGAAGGAGCACAGGACGAGGCAATCATCACCTTCAGGAATATTCGCGGCCTGAACCCGGTGGAAGAAAACAACTTTGGAATTGCGAAAAGCGATGATCTCATTAACAGGATCTTTTCTATCACTCAATATCTAAATTATGCTGCCTGGGCAATCTCAATTATTACCATTTTTGGCTCGTCGATCGCATTGATGAACATTATGCTGGTCTCGGTAAGTGAAAGGACGCGGGAGATTGGAGTGCGAAAAGCACTTGGTGCCAAGAAAAACACGATCGCGACCCAGTTCTTTATGGAGACGCTTATCATTGGTCAATTGGGAGGCCTCTTCGGAATTATCTTCGGAATTCTTATTGGTTTCGCAGTTTCTTCGGCAGCAGGATTTGACTTTACAACCCCATGGATGGCGATGATTTGGGCGACCGCGATCACCATTTTAGTCGCAATTCTCGCCGGAAGTTATCCCGCAGCAAAAGCCGCGAAGCAGGATCCAATCGAGTCACTCAGGTACGAATAGGAAAATCCAATTTTCAAGCACCAAATTCCAATTTTTTCCGGGTTTGGAATCTGGGATTTGGAATTTGGAATTTCAAATTTAAAACTGGAGCTGTAATCTTGAATTCTGAACCCGAAATTTTGAATTTTACAAATTGAGGTGCTTCTCAAAAAAGCCGTATAGATCTCCTTTTGTGATCACTGCTCCCTGTTGCACAAGTGCAAAGATATCCTTGTTGCGGTCATCACTTATAGCTTTAGAAGAGGTGTAAAGTGAAACGCGGTCATCCATGAGATTTTGCTGCAGCCAATTGTATCCTGGTCTTGTGGTCACATCAATCTCTTTATTCTCCACTTTAATACCAATAAGATTAATGGTCAATTCGGTGATCTTAAACAGAAAGATCTGGTTTGGAGAAAAATGCTCCAAAAATTCTGCCTGATTTAGGACACCTTCCCATACCAGGTCACTAAAGACGTCAAGTTCATCTTCGGCTATTTCAGGTTTATTGATCTTGATATCTTCCCACTCGTCTGCCGTGATGGATTGCGTGGCCAGAAAATGAATAAATTCCTGGTGCAGTTCTTCAAATTGTTCTTTAGATAATCTGGCGTATTTCATGCTTATGCTTTTGTGCCGATATGGCTAAATTAACAGGTCTCAAAAATCACATTTTTAAGACTCTTTATCTGCGGATGTTCTTCCGCAGTAAAAATAAAAAAAGCCCACTTCAGGAGAAGCAGGCTTTAGTAATTTTAGCAAAGTGATTAAGCTTCAGCTACAACATCAAAGTTGAAGTTAGAGATCACTTCGCGGTGGAAACGAAGGGTAGCTTCGTACTGACCCAGACGTTTAATGTTACCACCTGCAATTGTAATGTATTTCTTCTCTATCTCAACACCTTCTTTAGACAAAGCTTCAGCAAGGTCAGCATCGGTTACAGATCCATAGATCTTATCACCGGCACCTGCCTTAGCTGTAAGTTTGATCTCGATATTGTTAAGCTTCGCAGCCTGTTCTTTGGCGTTTTCGATCTCTTTTTGCTCTTTATATGAACGTTGTTTCAAAGTTTCTTCTAAAACTTTTTTTGTAGAAGGAGTTGCCAGAACAGCAGCACCTTGAGGGATCAAAAAGTTTCTGCCGTATCCCGGTTTAACGGTCACAACATCATCTTTAAATCCAAGATTCTCAACGTCTTTTTTAAGTATCAATTCCATAATAGCCCCTTTTTATTTTAATAAATCGCCAACGTAAGGCATTAATGCTAAGTGACGGGCGCGTTTAACGGCAGTAGCCACTTTTCTTTGATATTTCAAAGAAGTTCCTGTCAAACGACGAGGCAATAATTTTCCTTGCTCATTCACAAAGCTCATAAGAAAATCTGGATCTTTGTAATCGATATACTTGATCCCAGATCTCTTGAAACGACAGTATTTCTTCGCCTTGCTGGTCTCGATATTTAACGGAGTCAGATATCTGATCTCCCCGTCTTTTTTTCCTTTCGCTTGTTGTTCAATAGATGACATACTTACGCTTTTTCTTTGTTTCTATTCCTTCTTTTCTCAGCCCACTCAACTGCATACTTATCAAGTTTTACAGTAAGGTAACGCATCATGCGCTCATCTCTACGGAACTCAACTTCCAACGGATTGATCGCTTCACCTGGTGCGGTGAATTCAAACAAGTGATAAAAACCACTTTTCTTGTGCTGAATTGGGTAAGCTAGTTTTTTAAGCCCCCAGTTCTCTTTTGATATCATCTTGGCACCGTTAGAAACAAGAAAGTCTTCGTATTTCTTAACTGTTTCCTTTATCTGGTCATCAGATAAAACGGGATTCAAGATGAAAACAGTTTCATAATGATTCATAAATAATTTACTTTAAATTAAATTGGCTGCAAAAGTAGCACTATTATTTCTATTTTCAAAGCATCATCTGGCTCTTAAAAATAAGGCTTTCGCTGCAATTCTTCCTTTTAGCCAAAATGCTTTATTTATCGATGAAAGCCTTTTTATCTTTCTTTTGTAAGATTTTTTCATTATTATTGCTAATGCTAACCTTTTTATTCAGTGGAAGAAGTTTTACTTAAATGTGCAGTTGTTGATGATTCCAGCTTACAACGTCTTTCAATTGTAAAGCTCATCAAAGATCATCCCTCTCTTAAACTCGTGGCCGAGTACAACAATGCTATTGAGACCAAAAATGGCCTTTTAGACACCGAGGTTGATCTTATTTTCCTGGACATCGAGATGCCAATCCTTTCGGGTTTTGATCTTTTAGATGACCTGCCTAACAAGCCGCAGATCATCTTTGTTACCGGAAAGACCAAATATGCCTTTAAAGCTTTTGACTACGACGCGGTAGATTACCTGCACAAACCAATTTCAAAAGAGCGATTTTTGAATGCCGTTTCCAAGGCGATCAACCTGTACCGCTTAAAACATGAAGGGCTGCCTGTAGAAGACGACAACTTTATTTTTGTAAAGAGCAACCTTAAGAACCGTAAGGTTTTCCTGAATAAGCTTAAATATATTGAGGCCCTGGGAGACTATGTGAAGTTTGTGACCGAGAAGGATAATTTTGTAGTTCTTGCTACAATGAAATCTTTTGAAAGCCAGCTGCCATCAAACAAGTTTTTGAGGATCCACAAATCTTATATCGTCAATCTCGACAAGATCGAGCGCTATAACAGCCGAAATATTGAGATCGACAAGCAGCAAATTCCTCTTAGCCGGCATAAAAAGTCTAATCTTATTGAGGCTTTAGCCGCCAATCAATAAGGATCTACATTTATTACTGTCTTTACCCCGCGGTAGGCTCCAATGGTTTTAAAGCTTTGCAGGATCTTTCCCACAACTTCTTTTGTCTTTGATAAAGATTGTTTCTGCGGAATCTTAAGCAGGATATTCTTGTAATATTCATTCCTTATTCGGGCAATGGGCGGAAACTCGGGCCCCAGCACATTTTCATAGAACGAATTCTTCATTGAAATCGCCAGCCATTCGGCTCCTTCGTTTACCCTTGAATAGTCCCTGCCTTTGAGCGTGATCCTGATAAGCCTGTAAAAAGGAGGGTATTTATATTGCCGGCGCTCCTCCAGCTGCTCTTTATACATCTCGGAATAGCTGTTGGTAGAAACCTGCTGCACGATCTGGTGATGAGGATTGTAGGTCTGGATCAACACTTTTCCCCTCTTCTGAGTTCTCCCTGCCCTTCCTGCCACCTGCAACATGAGCTGGAAACTTCTTTCGTGCGCACGAAAATCGGGAAAATTTAATAAGGTGTCGGCGTTCATGATTCCCACAAGCCTAACATTCCTAAAATCCAGACCCTTGGTCAACATTTGGGTACCAACCAGGACCTCAATCTCACCTTCCTCAAAAGCCGAAATGATCTTTTCGTACCCGTGTTTCCCGCGGGTGGTGTCAAGATCCATCCTTCCTATTTTGTGCCCCGGAAAAAGAGCTTTTAACTCGGTCTCCACTTTTTCGGTCCCAAAGCCTTTTGTCGAAAGCTCAATACTTCCGCAGGCCATACATTTCTTCTGCATGGCGATATGATATCCGCAGTAATGGCAGCGCAATTGATTGTTGTGACTGTGATAGGTAAGGCTCACATCGCAGTTGGGACATTGCGGGGAATGCCCGCAGGTATCACACTCCAGAATCGGACTGAATCCACGCCGGTTTTGAAACAGGATCACCTGCTCCTTCTCATTAAGACTTTCCCTTATCTCCTCGATCAACCGGTCTGAAAAATGCCCCGTCATTCGCTTTTTTCGATGCTTCTCCTTGATGTCTACAACCTCAATTTCGGGGAGCAGCACATTTCCGAAGCGACGCTCGAGATTTACAAGAGCATATTTAGAGTGTTCAGCATTGAAGTATGACTCGAGGGCCGGCGTAGCAGAACCCATCAAGACCCTGGCCTTGTGCATCAAACCAAGAACCACGGCCGCATCCCGGGCATGATACCGGGGTGCGGGATCATACTGTTTAAAGGTGGACTCATGTTCTTCGTCAACCACAATGAGGCCGAGATCGTGAAAAGGCAGAAAAATGCTGGATCTTACCCCAATTACGATTCTCGCTTTTTCGGTGTTATTGAGAACATTTTTATATACTTCTACCCTCTCGTTCACCGAATATTTGCTGTGGTAAACGATCACTTTTTCACCAAAATAATTCTGCAGGCGGGTGATAAGCTGGGTGGTTAAAGCAATTTCGGGAAGCAGGTAGAGCACCTGTTTTCCTTCAGAAATCACTTTTTCGATGAGTTCGACGTATAGCTCTGTCTTTCCCGAGGATGTTATTCCGTGGAGCAGGCAAACATCCTGGGTTTCAAAAGCCGTTTCTATCTCCTCCAGCGCCTGCTGTTGATACTCATTAAGCTGCACCCGCCCGGAGACTTCGCCTTCTATTCGCTGCAACCTTTCAGTCTCCAGATGATATTCCACAAGTACATTCTTGTCGATCAATGATTTTATAATAGCTGTAGAAGCTTTGCTTTCTTTGCTAAGGGTTGCAAGTTTTAAGGGTTTCGTCTTCTCTTTTGCTGAGAGGCCAAAAAGGGTAAAAATCACCTGCCTTTGTTTTGGCGCCCTGTTTAGATCATCCAGCAGCTGATGCATGGCCTTTTCTTCGGAAAAATTCTCGTGCAGTTTCACGTATCGCTCCAGCTTGGGCTTGTACTGCTCATAGATCTCCTGGTTGACCACCACCACCTGCTTTTCAACCAGAGAATTGATCACCGGCAGCACCGTTTTCTTGTCGAGAAGTTGTACAATTTCAGCAATCTTTAGAGAAGACTGTTGCTGCAGGGCCTCAAAAAGCAGGAATTCCTCATCTGAAAGATCTTCCTCATCAACTTCAGCATTCTTCAGCAGCTGCACGATCGTCTCACTCTCCAGCAAAAAAGCACTGGGAATGGCTGCTCTTAACACTTCACCTTCGGCACACATATAATAGGAGGCGATCCACTGCCAGAATTTTAGCTGCTTTGGGGTAACAATCGGCGTTTTGTCAAGGATCTGCTCTATAGGTTTTGGGTCGTAAATTCCCGGAGCTTCATCATGCACTTCCGAAACTATTCCCGTGTAGATCTTAGACTTTCCAAAAGGTACTGCCACCCGCATTCCCGGTTTCAGAAAATCTGCTTCGGCCTTAGAAACGCTGTAGGTAAAATGTTTCTCCAGGGGTAAGGGTAAAATGACATTGATGAAGTGCGACATAGTTTAAAGCAGGCTACGGCAAAATTAAGTTTGTTTTGGCTACAAAAAAATAAACCATCCTAAAAAGAATGGTTTAAAAATTATGGTTTGACGCAGGTTATTCTCCTGCCAAAAGATTTTCTTTAAGGTCATCATCGGCGGGACGGTTGGACAACCAGATCCCAAAAAGGGCTTTTTTGAAGTCTTTCCCTTTTATCACACCTTTTTGCTCTCCATTTTTAAAAGCGATCACTCCTTTTGACGGAAGATATACCAGGTCAAAAATGTCATTTTTGTGAATATCTTCCTTAAAGAAGTTAAGGAGCTTATTGATCTCGTCCTGGATTGGCGCAGTATTACCATCTGTTGACTTTTCAAAACCTTCGGTCACAGCTTCTACCATCTTGTTACTCGAGATGAGTTTAGAAACGATGTGCAGCTTAATTGCCATAGGTTTTTCTGCATTTAATACAGTATTGGCATCTGTGGTCTTTTGATTGAGGTAAAGTCCTGCGGCATAAAGATCGATCCACAGTTTTTCACGCACCCCTGCCCCATTCAGCACGAGGGTTTGCCCCTCAAAAGTTTCTGTTGTAGGCAAAGTGGCGTCTCCTACTTTCTTTTGCGCATTTGCCGTCGCAGAGAGCACAACAGCCATTAGTAATAAAACAATTTTTTTCATAATTCAAGTTTAGGTTAAAGGTCTATCGCTTTCTCAGTTTGATAAGCGAGGCGTTAAGTTCAAATCCAAGCAACAATATATTAGAATTTATCCATATATACACCATTAGTATCAAGAGCGCTCCAATAGAACCATAGAGTTCGTTGTAAGCTGAAAAATTCTCAATATAAATTCCGAAGAAAAAAGTGGTCACTACGATCAAAAAGGTACTAAAGAAGGCGCCAATCGAAAAAAATCTGCTCAACCTGCCCTGCTTGGTTCCAAAATAATAGAGGGTCGCGACTGCGAGATAGATCATGGCCGTGAAGATGACATACCTGCCAACATCTGCCCAAATCACCGCATCGTTTACCACGCCTAAACTTTTTAAATCTTCGGTCAAATACGTGAGATAAACCGTTACTACTACAGTAGTTAGCAATAACAGCGCCAAAATTATCGAAACTCCCACCGCGATCACATATTGCCTGATAATTGACCTGTTAATTTTGGTGTGATAGGAGAATTCAAAGCCTGAAAACACGGCATTCACCCCGTTTGCCATTAAAAAGATCGACAGCAAAAATACTAAAGAAAGTAAGCCTCCCCTTTTTCGCGCCGCGATATCGTAAAAGATGGGGTCAAAGAATCCGCTGGTTTCCGGCGGAAGAAGGGAATCAATGAAATCCAGGAATTGGATCTGGAAATCATCAATAAAGTTGATAAAGGGAACAAGGTTTAGAATGAACAGCAAAAACGGAAACAGCGCCATAAAAAAGCTGAAAGAGATCGCACTGGCGCGGGCCGAAAAAGTACCTTTTACGATCCCGGCATAGAAAATAATGAGCAGGTCATAAAGTGAAAGTCCTTCCAGTCCTGGAAGGATCACTTGTTTGGCATGGCTGGTCCACCAGCGCACCCATGGCTTCTTTTTTTTCCTTTTTGCCTGTTCGGTACTCATGCCCTAAACGGCCTTTAAACTAAGATCCAGGTTGTAAACCGAATGAGTGAGGGCACCGCTTGAAATAAAATCAACACCACATTCGGCATATTTTCGGGCTGTTTCGAGAGTTATACCTCCACTGGATTCGGTTTCGCAGCGGCCGGCGATTAGTTTAACGGCTTCACGTGTTTCGTCATAGTCAAAATTGTCCAGCAGGATACGGTCTACCCCACCTGCCTCTAAGATCTGTCTTATCTCATCCAGGTCACGCGCCTCCACGATGATCTTTAAATCAAGGCCTTTATGCTTTAAATATTGTTGGGTCTTCTCAATGGCAGTTTTGATACCACCGGCAAAATCAATGTGATTATCTTTAAGCATGATCATATCGTAAAGGGCGAAACGGTGATTTTCTCCACCTCCTATTTTTACCGCCCATTTTTCCAGCGCTCTTATCCCCGGAGTGGTTTTTCGGGTATCGAGAATTTTTGTACCTGTTCCTTCCAGGCGGTCAACAAAGGTTCGCGTCTTGGTCGCGATGGCACTCATGCGCTGCATCGCGTTGAGAACAAGCCGTTCTGCCTTTAAAATAGACTGCGATCTTCCTTCCACAAGAAAAGCGACGTCCTTTTTCTTCACCCTTTTACCATCCTCAATGAGCACGGTAATTTTCATTTCGGGATCTACCTTCTCAAAAACCCTTTTTGCGAAATCCACCCCGGCCAGGATGCCTTCATCTTTTACTAAAAGTTTTGCTTTTCCATGAGCTTCTGCAGGGATACACGCCAGGGAACTGTGATCACCGTCACCAATATCTTCCCGAAGTGCATTTTCTATAATTATTTCAATTTCTTTTTCAAACTGTTCTTTTGAAATCATCGCAGTACCTATTTTTGCTAAAGTTACAAAGTAAACACTAATTTAACATCATGACCATAAAATTGCTCAGCATAGGAAAAACCGATGATACGGCGCTTCAAGATCTTATCGACACCTATGTGAACAGGCTTGGCCATTACAACAAATTTGAACTTGAGATCATTCCCGACCTCAAGAAGACTAAGAATCTCAATTTTGAGCAACAGAAAACAATGGAGGGGAAACTCATTTTGGAAAAGCTTCAGCCTTCAGACTTCCTGGTGCTGCTGGATGAGAACGGGAAACAATTCTCTTCGGAAGGTTTTTCAGAATACATTCAGAAGCGGCTTAACAGCGGAATGAAACAGCTCATCTTCGTGATTGGCGGCCCCTATGGCTTTTCCGAAGAAGTGTACAGCAGGGCCAACAGCAAAGTTTCCCTCTCAAAAATGACATTTTCACACCAGATGGTGCGCCTTTTCTTCGTGGAACAACTGTATCGCGCCTTTACCATTCTAAAGAACGAACCTTACCACCATAAATAACCTGCTATGAATCAAAATAAGAAACTGGTCTTTGCAACCAATAACCTCAACAAGTTAAAGGAGATCAAGGCGCTGCTTCCTGAAGCGATAGAAGTACTTTCCCTGGCCAACATTGGCTGCTGTGATGATATTCCTGAAACTTCAGAAACCATTGAAGGAAATGCGCTTCAAAAAGCTCGTTATGTAAAAGAGAAATACGGCTACGACTGCTTTGCCGATGATACAGGCCTGGAAGTGGAAGCTTTAGGCGGAGCTCCAGGGGTATATTCTGCCAGATATGCCGGGGAACAGAAGAATAGCGAAGAGAACATCGACAAATTGCTGCTGGAATTACATAACAAGGACAATAGAAAGGCCCGCTTCAAAACGGTTATTGCACTAACCCGGGATGGAAAAGAACATTCATTTGAAGGAATTTGCGAAGGGGTGATCCTCAAAAAAAGGAGTGGAGAGAATGGATTTGGTTATGACCCTGTCTTTCAACCGACAGGTTATTCGCAGACTTTTGCCGAGATGGAGCTCGAAGAAAAATCAAAAATAAGCCACCGTGGCCGTGCAACCCGCAAGCTTATTGATTTTTTGAAGAGATAGCCGGTCAAAATAATAATAAGGAGCCCTTCCTGATAATCATTAAGAAAAGAGTATCTTTGCCGCTTGAAATTCCTCAGGGTGAGGATGTGTTACCGGAAGTTTAGGTTTTAAGTATGTCGATTCGCTTCTTATGTAACACCCACATAACATAATCGAATACTTACAACTTAGAATGAAATCATTCCAACAACTTGGACTTGACGCGCAATTGCTTCAAGCCATTACAGACATGGGCTTTGAAACTCCCAGCGAGGTTCAGGAAAAAGCAATCCCAATTTTACTTGAAAATGAGACAGACATTGTCGCTCTTGCACAAACCGGAACCGGTAAAACTGCCGCTTTTGGTTTTCCGCTAATTCAAAAGATTGACGTTAACAGTCGTAAAACCCAGGGATTAATTCTTTCTCCAACCCGTGAACTGTGTTTACAGATCACCAACGAGCTAAAGAACTACTCAAAATATTTTAAAGGTCTTAATACAGTTGCCATCTATGGTGGAGCCAGTATAACAGACCAGGCCAGCCAGATCAAAAAAGGAGCGCAAATCATTGTTGCCACTCCGGGTCGTATGCAGGATATGGTCAACAGAAAACTGGTTGACATTTCAAATATTGAGTACTGTATTCTTGATGAGGCAGATGAAATGCTGAACATGGGCTTCTTTGAAGACATCACAGCAATTCTTTCTCACACCCCATCAGAAAAAAATACCTGGCTTTTTTCTGCTACCATGCCTAAGGAAGTAGCAACTATTGCCAAGAAATTTATGCGCACCCCGGTAGAAATTACCGTCGGGACAAAAAACACGGGGACTTCAAATGTTTCGCATGAATATTATGTGGTGAGTGCCCGTGATCGCTATGCAGCACTTAAACGTCTTGCAGATGCCAACCCCGATATCTTTTCTGTGATCTTCTGCCGAACAAAACGCGACACTCAAAAAGTTGCAGAACAATTGATCGAAGACGGTTATAACGCAGCCGCTCTTCATGGAGATCTAAGCCAGAACCAGACGAGACCTGGTGATGAAAAGCTTTAGAAGCAGACAGATCCAAATGCTGGTTGCTACAGATGTTGCTGCCCGCGGAATTGATGTTGACGACATCACTCACGTGATCAACTACCAATTGCCGGATGAAATTGAGACCTACACCCACCGAAGCGGCCGTACAGGAAGAGCCGGAAAAAGCGGAGTTTCTATGGTCATAGTTTCAAAAAGCGAGGTGCGAAAAATAAAGAATATCGAACGCATTATAGGACAATCTTTTGAAAGAAAAGAAATTCCTGACGGGATGGAGATCTGTGAAGTACAGCTGTTCCACCTTGCCAACGATATTAAAGATACCAAGATCAATCATGAGATTGACCGTTACCTGCCAAGCATCAATGAGATGTTTGAAGACATTAGTAAGGAAGAGCTGTTAAAGAAATTCTTTTCTGTAGAGTTCACCCGCTTCTTCAACTACTATAACAATGCACAGGACCTAAACGCAAAAGCGGCCGGTGATACTTACGTTGAAGAAGGTGATAGTACCCGCTTTTTTATCAACGTGGGCGCAAAAGACGATTTCGACTGGATGAGCCTGAAAGACTTTTTGAAAGCTACCCTTGACCTGGGGCGCGATGATGTGAACCGTGTGGAGGTGAAAGACAGCTTTTCGTTCTTTAATGTGGACAGCTCCAAAACAAATGAGGTTTTAGCCATTTTTCAGGATTTTAAACTCCATGGCCGCCATATCAATGTAGAGGTTACCAAGAACAGCGCGGGAAAAGATCGCGGTGGGAAAAGAGGACCCAGAAAAGACAAAGGCGGAAGTGGTTTTGACAGGTCGGCTTCAAAAAGCCGCAGGAAATCAACTGAAGGAGCTTCGGGAAAAAGGAGATCTTCAGATTTCAATCCGGGAGAAGGCAAACGCAAAAAAAGCGGCGGAAGAAGCAAGAACATTGAAAGCTCCATCAAGAGAAGAAGGTCTAAAAAATAACCTTTCCAAAAATTTGGTATAGTTTTTAAGGAGTTATCTTTACACCTTATGGAAAGCATGAAGAAATTTTTAGCCCCCCTATTTTTACTACTCGGTTTTTTGGCCTTTGGGCAGGATGCCACAATAGTAACCGGAAAAGTTTTGAATGCCTCTACAGATGTGCCTATTGAGAACGCGCACATCATCAACCTTAACCAGGTGAAGGGTACAGTGACTTCGGCTGAAGGTGATTTTGAAATCCCTGCAGCGGTCAATGACACACTTTACTTTTCATACCTGGGTTTCAAATCTATAAGGGTGAAGGTGACCAATGACTGGTTGAAGTACGGGGCTGTCAAAGTCAAAATGACCGAAGTAGGTATTGCCCTGGAAGAGGTGGTGGTGAGACCGGTGCAGCTTACGGGCTATCTGGAGATCGATGCCAGGAATATTCCTATTTACGAGAACTACAGGTACAGCATTTCGGGCCTTGATAAAGGATACGAAGGTGGAGAACAAAGTCCCGGTGCGGTTTTCAGGGTATTGGGCGCAGTCTTTAATCCGGCCGATGCGCTCTATAACATCTTTGGAAAACAGCCTAAACAAATGCGAAAGCTACGGGAGATGAAACAGGATGATGAGATAAGAAATCTCCTGCAAACAAAGTTTGACCGTCAAACGCTAATGGCTGTGCTACAAATTAACAAAATGGATATTGACGAGATCCTGCGGCGCTGCAACTACTCGAAAGACTTTATTGAGACCGCCAATGACCTGCAGATCCTCGATGCGATGAGCGGTTGCTATGAAGAATATAAAGTATTGAACAGGTAACTCTGTAAATGCCAGTAAAAAAGGAGCGCGAGTAAAATCACGCTCCTTTTTTTTAGGGTAACTTTTTGTCTATTTCCGTTCGAGTTGGTGCTTCAAGTTTTGCAGGCCTGCCTCAAAATCTTTTCCTATCGCCCGGTCCATTCCGTAGAACATAAGCATCACCGAAGCAGGGAACTTGTGAACTCCTTTCACACCCCAAACCATTTTTGTACGAGCTGGCTCTACTTCTTTGACCGCCATATAATTGAGAGAAAGTGACTTATAAGGTCTCAAAAAGAGTAATTCTGTTTCAAGAAGTTTCCCCTCCCGCACTTTTACGATCTTCTGTATACCTTCAACTTTATTGTTCCCTTTCCAGTACGAGGCAGCACCAACTTTTCCATCGTCACCTTTATATTTTATAACATGCTGCGGGTCATTGAGAAACCAGGGCATCCATAAAGGCTGTTTTTTGAGCTGTCTAATATAGGCGTAAACCTCTGCTTTGGGTTTGTTGATCACCACCGTCCGGCTTAGATCGTACTCTTTTTTTGACCAGGCATGAAGAAACGCCACAAAGGTGATGATCCCAATAACAACGTAAAAGAAAAGAGTCATGTACTACTTCTAAAGGTTCTAAATGTAACTAAATTTTCAACATGAGTAAAAGCGATCAATAATTTCATCTACACTTTTTATATTCTTTTTTGTCCAGTCCAATCGCTTGTCGATCTTCTCTTCTTCAGAAAATTGCCACGGAATGTCACTCCTTCGAAGCCGGGCCGTCAATTCCTGCAAAATTATAGCGGCAGAAACCGAAATATTAAGGCTTTCTGTGAATCCGGACATGGGAATATTGATAAATTCATCAGCCGTTTCCAGCACTTCTTCTGAAAGACCATTTTTTTCAGTTCCGAAGAAAAGCGCCGCCGGCCGATGGATATCAAAATCCTGAAGTGGCACGCCTTTATGCGGCGAAGTAGCTACGATCTTGTAATTTTTTTCTCTAAGGATTCTAATACAAACTTCGGTAGAAGTATAGCGGTTCACATCCACCCATTTTTGAGCGCCCATAGCGATCTCCCGGTCAATTCTTTTCAGGTTCACCTCTTCTACTACATGAATGTTTTGAATTCCGAAGACATCACAGCTGCGTATCACCGCGCTGGTATTATGTAGCTGGTAGACGTCCTGGGTCGCAACCGTGAAATGATTGGTCCTTTGTGCAATGACCTTTTCAAATAGACCTTTCCTTCTCGGGCTAAGAAAAGATTCCAAATGTTCCAACAACTCAAGCTTGGTTTTCATAGCTGCGAAAGTAAGGAATCTGGGCATCATTTTAGGTGAAGAGCACCTAAAGAGACTGTAGAAAGGACTATGAAAATTTCAAAAAGTTGTTTACTTTTTGAAATTAAAACAAGTAGCATGAAAAAAGTAGTTGTACTAACGGGAGCAGGAGTTAGCGCAGAAAGCGGGATCAAAACCTTTAGAGATGAAGATGGCCTTTGGGAGGGTCACGATGTTATGGATGTCGCCACTCCTCAAGGCTGGGAAAGAAACCAGGAACTTGTTCTTGATTTTTACAACCAGCGAAGGCGACAGCTCAAAAAGGTGGAACCCAATGCGGCACATTTGGCGCTTAAGGAGCTGGAGCAAAAGTACGAGGTGCATATCATCACTCAAAACGTTGATGACCTGCATGAGCGGGCAGGCAGCAAAAATGTGATCCACCTGCACGGGGAACTGATGAAAGCCAGAAGCACCTTTGACGAAGACCTCATCCTGGATTGGGAAGGCGATATAAAACCCGGAGATTTTTGCGAACACAACCACCAGCTCCGTCCTCATGTGGTATGGTTTGGAGAAGCCGTGCCTATGATGGAAAAGGCTATGGAAATTACTTCAAATGCAGATATTCTCATCATCATTGGTACTTCAATGCAGGTGTATCCTGCCGCCGGATTAATTGAGTTCATCGACCGGGACACGCCGGTCTACTTTATAGACCCTAAACCCTCAATAGCCGAACAAAGGAACCTGAAGATCTTTGCTGAAAAAGCCTCGGTAGGTGTCCCCGATCTCGTAAAACAACTTTTGGATGAAAAGCAGAGCAAGCCTTCTTAAGAAAATGTTTCTCAGGTTCCCCTTAAGCCGTATCTTTAGCCTTTAATTTCTAAAACAGCTTTAATGACTTCTTTGCAAGCCATTTCGCCAATTGATGGCAGGTATTATTCAAAAACAAAAGAACTGTCTTCTTTCTTTAGTGAAGAAGCGCTCATTCGTTACCGTGTAAAGGTAGAAGTAGAATATTTCATCGCTTTATGCCTGGCAGATCTTAGCCAGTTGAACTCTGTGAAAGATGAGGTTTTTGGACAGCTTCGGGAGATCTACACCAATTTTTCTATTGAGGAGGCCCTGGAAATAAAGGAAATTGAAAAAGTCACCAACCATGACGTAAAGGCGGTAGAGTACTTTCTTAAAAAGCGTTTTGACGACCTGGGACTTTCAGAATACAAAGAGTTCATCCATTTTGGGCTTACGTCACAGGACATCAACAATACTGCGGTTCCATTAAGTATTAAAGATGCCATGCGCGAGGTTTATCTCCCAAAACTACAGGGACTGCTTACCAAGCTGGAAAGTCTTGCACGGGAGTGGAAGGATATTCCCATGCTGGCGCGAACCCACGGTCAACCCGCCTCTCCTACCCGTCTTGGAAAAGAAATTGAAGTTTTTGTTCAAAGGCTCAAAGAACAGATCGATTTTCTTCAAAAAATTCCTTTTGCAGCCAAGTTTGGTGGAGCTACAGGAAATTACAATGCCCATAAAGTGGCTTATCCTCATATAGACTGGAAAAATTTTGGGACCAATTTTGTACAGGATATTCTAGGGCTGCATCACTCCTTTCCTACCACTCAAATTGAACACTACGACCATCTCGCCTCTCTTTTTGACGCTTTAAAGAGGATCAATACAATTATCCTTGATCTTGATAAAGACATTTGGTCTTATGTCTCAATGGATTATTTCAAACAGAAGATCAAAGAAGGAGAAGTGGGCTCTTCGGCTATGCCGCACAAGGTGAACCCTATTGATTTTGAAAACAGCGAAGGAAATTTAGGCATCGCAAATGCCCTTTTTGAACACCTTGCAGCAAAGCTTCCTGTGAGTCGTTTACAACGTGACCTTACAGACAGTACTGTTTTAAGAACCGTGGGCGTACCATTTGGACATACCCTCATCGGTCTTGCCTCCACATTAAAAGGACTCGACAAATTGTTGCTGAACAAGGAAAAACTCAATATCGACCTTGAAAACAACTGGGCAGTAGTTGCCGAAGCCATCCAGACTATCTTGCGAAGAGAAGCTTATCCAAATCCTTACGAAGCCCTCAAAGGCCTCACCAGGACCAATGAAGCGATTAATAAGCAGAGTATTTCAGAATTCATTGACAGCCTTGAAGTTTCTCAAGAGATCAAACAGGAACTTAAGCAGATCACCCCGCAGAACTACACCGGCATATAAAAGAAAGCGGGCTCAAAAATGTCATTTTTGAGCCCGCTTAAAATTTTTCTTTTTCAGGTATTTAATCTTTAAAGCCATCGAGCTTGGGAAGACCGTCAATATTTAGATCACCTTTTTGAAAAGATTTGAACAGCCTGATCATAGCTTCAGGTTCCATGTCGTTTCCGGTTACGCGGGCGATCCCGAAGCCTTTTTCTTCGTCACTTCCAAAGATCACCAGTTCATCAATAGCATCTTCTTCTCCCATATAGTACAGTTCGGCTCTTCGGTCGCCACCGCCGTATCTAAACAGCTGCTTGTACTTCTTGTTTTTCAGGATAGTCTTGAGCTTTTCCTTTTCCTGTTCATAAACCTCAGCATTCTCCTCTTTTTTGGGAAACCCCAGAATATTCACCTTTTTAATGGTTTCCAAAGTAGCACGCTGTTCTGCAGTCAGGCTGGAATTATTTCCCGTCAAAAGACTGGCAGGAATATCAAATGCTAAAAACTGATTGTTATTTTGGTGTTCGACGTAATACTCCTGAAGACTGGGATCGTTTTCACACGAAACCAGCCCCAGGCTTACTACTGCCAAAAGGAGAAGTATCTTTTTCATCTTCTAGTTATTTTGTACTTTTTGGAGTTGATCTCCTGCCGGAATATTAAAATCATTGGCCAGCTTTGACACCTGCGCCAGATTTATCTCTCCGGTAATATTAAGGATGACCGAAATAGGCTTATTCTTTTCGCGGCCTTCCATGAACATGAACAGCTCGCTCACGTAATCATCACTTTTGCCGGGCTTATAGTAAAACTTTACGGTCTTTCCATCTTCCGAAACTCGCATGAGTTCCTCAAGTCCACCTTTTTTGAGGAAACTGCTCACATCGCTGGCCATTTGCTGGCGAATATTTTCCTGTCTCGTTGAGAAGACACGCATTTCCTGCAGGTTTTCTATAAGATCAATATACGCCTGGGTCTCGGGATCATCGGCATTAAGATCGATCTTGGTCAAAAGTTTGAACATCTTGCTCGTCACTACAACGGCATCCACATCTCTCATGTCTTCGTACTTTGCAAAGTTTTGAGCGCTTGAGAGCAGGGGTAACATCACGGCCAACAGGCCAAAAATTATCTTTTTCATGGTAATTTTTTTAAGGGTTTTTGACAATTTTATTTTTAGTTTCATTAAATTCCTGTAGATATCCCAGGTCTTCGGTGCCGTCATTCATATACATCGCCACCATTTCAAGGGCTTCCCGGGTTTTTTGCATGGCCAGTTCTGGATCTTCATAAGTGCCAAAATCGCTCACCTCCTGGTTTTGCTGTACAACTACTCCCATTAAGATGATTATTGAAGCGGCTACTGCCACCCAGGAATAGACTTTTTTCCTGGCAGAACCGAAATTTACTTTTCCTGAAAAATTTTCTTCCCTGGCTACACTGAAGTAGCTGAACATGGGAACATACTCCTGCAGGTGCGGCGCTACCTGGCCAGAACAGAAGTAAGCCTTCAGCTTTTCTTCTTCTTTTATAGAGGTCTCTGCGGCGAGATATTTCTCTAAAAGAGCCTCAATTACTTTTAATTCCATAGCGATGTCTTTTGATCATTTCTTCCTTTATCTTTTTCCTGGCACGGCTTAGAGCTACTCTTATAGCCGTTTCCTTCATGTCTGTCATCTTCGCGATCTCCTCATAGTCATACTGCTCTACTTCCCGCAGCTGAATGAGGATCTTTTGTTGTTCGGGCAGCTCCTCGATGATCTTCTGTACCCAGTTTAGATCATCCCTTACTTCCACCTGTCGCTGTACAGAGGTTTCCCCACTGTCGTAATTGCTGTGCACAATGCGCAGATTGTTGTTTTGCTTCAGTTTGAGTTGATCAAGACAATGGTTTTTAGTCACCGTCATTGCAAAAGCTTCCAGATTATTATAAGAACTTAATTGGCTTTTTCGGCTCCACAGCTTTAACATCACCTCCTGTGTAGCATCCTCGGCGGCCTCCTTAGAGACCAGCAATCTTAGTGCCAGCCGGTACATCTTGTCCTGCACCGGTTTTATGAGGTCTATGAAAGTATGCTGTTTCATTTCTTGGTTAGTGAAAGCTTTTTACTGCCTCTTTACATTACGACGGACAAGAAACAATTTTGTTACCAAATAATTTCAGTTTTTCTGAAAACCCCAGTATTTTGGTAGTGGGCTTTAAAGAAAATCTATGAAATCACTTAAGAAGTTACTCCTGCTCATTTTTCTCTTTAATGTGTTTTCAAGTTGCCATGATGACCTTGATGATGTCATTAGGCCCTCTTCTTCCCTTGCTGTTAAGCAATTCCTCTGGCGTGCCATGAACAGCACCTATTTATATAAAGATGAAGTCCCGGTTCTGGGAGATAATTACTTCTCAAATCAGGAGGAGTTGGACAAGTATCTTGAAGGCTTTTCCACTCCCGAAGATCTTTTTTACAACGGTCTTGTTGCAAACGAAGACCGGTTCAGCTTTTTGGTAAATGATTATCGCGACCTTGAAAAGAACCTGGATGGCATCAATGTATCCAACGGCATGAAATTCGGGCTGGTGAGGCTGGACAAATCTTCTTCGGAAGTAATTGGTTATGTGAGATACGTGCTTCCAAGTACTTCTGCGGAAGAAAAAGGAATAAGCCGCGGTATGATCTTTAATACGATTGACGGCGAAAAAATCACCGTGGACAATTACCCAAGGCTGCTGGAACCCAATACCTACACTATTGGCTTAGCCGAATATAACGGAAGCCGTGTCATTTCTACGGGAGAAACCATTAGCCTGATCAAACAGGAGTATACCACCAATCCGGTTTATATTAGCCAAAGTTCTGGAAACCGAAAAAGGCCCCGTAGGATATCTTATGTACAACGGGTTTACAGGCATATTTGATGAGGCGCTCAATGAAGCTTTTGTCATGTTCAAATCGGCAGGGGTGACAGATCTTGTTGTAGACCTTCGTTACAATCCCGGCGGATCGACCGAGACGGCAGTAGATCTTGGCAGCATGATTACGGGGCAATTCACGGGAGAAGTATTCTATACAGAGCAATGGAATTCCCAGATCCAGGCAGAACTGGAGGCAACCCAGCCGGAATCTTTGATCCACAGGTTTAATCAAAAAATAAGTACCGGCGATGCTATCACAAGCCTGGGGCTCAACCGGGTTTACGTGATCACCACTTTAAGCACTGCTTCGGCCAGTGAGCTACTTATCAACGGGCTCGAGCCTTACATAGATGTAATACAGATTGGAGAGCGAACTACCGGAAAATTCCAGGCTTCCACCACTCTTTACGATTCTTACAACTTCCGCAGGAACAGCGATGTCAATCTTGGCCATACTTACGCCGTGCAGCCGTTGATCTACAAGACCCTGAACGCCGCAGGAAGAACAGATTACCTCAACGGTCTCCAGCCCGATATCGAAATCCCCGAAGATTATTTTAACCTTGGAATTTTAGGTGATCCCGAAGAGCCACTTTTAAAAGCTGCTTTAAACGCCATTTTAGGAAGGCCACAGGAATTTACTCCTCAGGCTAGCTATCCAGATTTGGTAGGGGAAGAAGGCATGCAGGAGCTATTCTATCAACGAATGTATTCTCAGGAAGATCTTCAGCTTCCAATAATGAGAAATTAACAGATCCTTAAGATTTAACTTTTTTGCCAAAAGCAAAAGCTTTAGCTTTAGCTTCTTTAAAAATCCAAAAATTTGAAAATGAAGAAATTATTGATGCCGGTTTTCCTCTGCGGAATTTTACTGGCTTCCTGCTCCAAGGAAGAAATCCCTGAAAAACCCACAGAAGAGAAAGTCACTCCCGAGCCCGAAATAACCACAGAACTTGAGGTTGAACAATTCATTTACCGGGCAATGAGTGATATTTACCTTTACAAGTACGACGTGCCTCAACTGGCGAATGACTACTTCAGCAGCAGCTCCAAAAGAGATACTTTTCTTGCCGACTTTGGTTCTCCCGAGGCCTGTTACAAAGGACTTCAGTCAAGTCAGGATCATTTCAGCTTCATGATGCCAGATTTCACCGAACTCGAAAAACTGCTTCAAGGAGTTGAAAAGTCCAACGGGATGAACTTCGGACTTGGCGTTATTGAAAACACTGATGATGTTTTTGGTTACGTGAGATATGTTCAGCCGGGAACTTCAGCAGAAGAACAAGGTATCACAAGAGGTACTGTTTTCACTGAAATCAATGGCACTAAAATGACCCGCAGTAATTATTTGGATCTTATTTATCTTGAGAATTACACCATCAATATCGGGCATGTTAACGTTAACGGCCAAATCCAGATGACTGATCAAACGGTTGCTCTTACTTCTGCCGAATATTCTGAAAATCCCGTTTTCATCCAGAAAGTAGTGGAGATCGAAGGTAGAAAAATTGGTTACCTCATGTATCTTGGGTTCTACGGAACCGATGAATACAATGCTGAACTTAACAATGCTTTTGGGAATTTGAAGTCCCAGGGAGTGACAGATCTTGTTCTTGACCTAAGATACAATGGCGGCGGAAGTGTTGCGACCGCGATTGATCTTTCCAGCATGATAACGGGCCAGTTTGAGGACGAGCCTTATATTCGCTATGAATACAACAAGGATTATCAGGATTATTACGAGGCTAATTCTCCCGAAGATTTGGTATTGAACATGGATTCGACCATTAGCACCAATGAAGCCATCAATAGCCTTGGATTATCTAAAGTTTACGTTTTGGCCACCCGAAGTTCAGCATCTGCGAGCGAATTGGTGATCAACGGGCTTGACGCATACATTGATGTAATACATGTGGGCACCAACACCCGCGGAAAGTTCCAGGCTTCCACCACACTTTACGATTCTCCAAACTTCTGGAAATATGACAAAAATGGTGACTGGCACGTAAATCCAGATCATAAATATGCCCTCCAGCCTCTCATTATCAAGTACGCGAATGCCAAGGGAGTTTCAGACTTTGTAAATGGTCTTACTCCAGACATTGAAATCGAAGAAGAACTTGCCGATTACGGGGTTTTGGGTGATCCTTCAGAAACGCTTTTTCATGCCGCGATCAACGACATCTTAGGCAAACCGCAAGACGAAATGGCGACTACTGCAAAAAGAGCTTCAGGAATGGAGATGAGAACTATTGGCGAAAGCGACATGCTTAAACCAACCTACCAAAGAATGTATGTTGATAACGTCTTTATGAAGAAATAAAAGAGAGAACAATTTCTGTTGTCAAACAAAAATCCCGCTTTTTGGACTGAACCCCAAAAGTTGGACGGTTAAACAAATGATTTAATTATTGATGATGAGCCCGGTATTGTATCGGGCTCATTCCATTTAGTGCCAAAGATATTCTTTCGTTATTATAGTACTGAATGTACTCATCGATATCTTTTTTTAGCTCATCTACGCTTTTATACCTTTTTTGGTAGTATAATTCAGATTTTAATGTTCCAAAAAAAATTTCTACAATAGCATTGTCTAAGCAATTTCCTTTTCTGGACATGCTTTGTTTAATATTTTTTCTTTCCAGGATCTTTTGATATTGAACCATTTGGTATTGCCACCCTTGATCCGAATGTAGCATAAGATCCTTCTGATTGGTTATTTTTTTAAAAGCTTTGTTTAACATAGAGAAAACCTGTTCAAAGTTAGGAGACTCCGAGAGCTGGTGACTAATGATCTCCCGGTTATAAAGGTCCTTGACAGGAGACAAATAGAGCTTTTTCCCAGCCACTTTGAATTCGGTGATATCAGTAACCCATTTTTCATGCATTCTGGTAGCCTCAAACTTCCTGTCTAATAGATTGGGAGCTATTTTGCCGTGCTCACCCGTGTAAGATTTATACTTTTTCACTCTAATAAGAGATTTTAAGCCAAGTTCTCCCATTAACCTACGAACGGTTTTGTGGTTGATACTAAATCCACATTGTTTTAATTCCAAGGTAATCCTACGATATCCGTATCTGCCTTTATGCCTGTCATAGATGCTGCGGATTTTCTGTTTTATCTCCTGGTATTTATCCTTTTTCTTTAGAACACTCTGGTGATAGTAAAAACTACTTCTGGCCATTGGGGCATGCTGCAACAGTAAAGACAGTTTATGCGTTGGCCTTAGCTCCTCAATGGCTATTGCTTTTTCTTGTTGGCTTGAGCTAAGGCATGCAACTTTTTTAGCAGTGCTAATTCTGCTTTTAAAGATTCATTTTCTTTTAGAAGTTCTTCTTCTTTGGAGAGCGTTTTACCAATTGATTTCTTCGACTTGTTTTTCATGGATTTTGATCTTCCTCTTCCATCCTCTACAAGACCTTTAATCCCTTCAGTAACATAGGTCAAATACCATTTGCGGACAGTAGAGTGAGCTGGGATATTATATTTTAAACTTGCCGCTTTAAAAGATAATCCTTTTTCTTCAATACTCCGAGCAACTTGAATTTTAAACTCTCTGGTGTAGGTGGAATTAGATGACCTAGGAGTTAGACCAGCAGCACCATGCTTTTTGTAAAACTTTATCCAACGTTGTAAATCACTCCTATCAATTCCCAATTGATCACTAGTGACGTTAATTCCTTTACACTCTACAAGTACTGTCTTAACAGCCTTAATTTTAAAAGCTTTAGTGTATTTGATTTTTCTACTCATAAAAAACCTCAAAATAGTGTCTAACTTTTTGGGGGCACTTCACTTAAAGCGGGATTTTTTTGTTGCTGATCATTAGTCGTTAAGGAAAGATCCCGTTGGGATTAATGCCGGTTTGGAAAGAAGTCACCGCATTGCTGTTCGCGAGGTCATAGATGAATAATCTGCCGTTTCCGGTGAAATCTAAATTGGCCGAAGCAGCGTAAATTTTTGAATCAATCACGTTGAACCCGTAAAGCACGTCAACATCATTCAGCTCCAAAAGAGGAGTTTGCGGAAGGCTTTCTTCGGAAGGCTCAAAGGCATAAACCGCATTTTCCAGGGTAAAATAGAAGCTTCCGTTGTTTTCTACAAGATTTGCAGGATGTCCCGAAACCTGCCACTCCTGCTCTACCTGCAGTGAAGCAGCATCTATTTTGCTAATGCTTCCGAAGCTTTCTCCAGACTCAGCATAGGCAGGCAGGCCTGCAGAAAGCACCCATAAACTGCCATTTTCCAATACCATGGAATTCGGCACCTCGCCCACCTCAACCGTCTCCACGACTTCGGCAGTTGTAGCATCGATCACGCTTACAATATTGCTGAAAGACCAGCCACCACTGTGAGCCACGAATATTTTCGAACCTTCGGCAGCAATAGCATCAGGCCCCTCGGCAACCGGAATTTGCTGCTCCAGTTCAAAAGTTTCTGCATTGTAAACAGCGACAAAATCATCGGCAGGATCGCTGCCGTCGCCCCAGTTGGTGACATAGGCTTTACCTTCTAAAAATGCGATTTTTCGGGGGTTCTCCAGGCCATCGGTTATTGTTGCTATACTTTCCAGGGTGTAACGGTTTACTATTTCTATTTTGTTAGAGACGTTAAGCACCACAAAAGCGAGATCTTCATTCAACTTCATATCCTGCGCAGTATCTCCAAGATTTGTCCCTGAATTTGAATTTTTGAAGATCCTGTGGTACACCTCGTTTGTACCGTTTTCCACAAAAGAAATCGAGGCATTTCCGGAGCCAAAATTACCCTCGTTCATAATGAAAATTCCGTCGTAGTAGGCCTCCCCGGCATTGGGATCCTTTGGATCATCTTTCGAACAGGAAGCGAAGATTCCGAAGAAAGCAAAAAGAAGAAACAGGTTTTTTAGGTTCATTTTTAAAATTTAAAAGTTAATGAAGTATAGAAAGCTCTTCCGGGCATTGGCCGTGAAGGCATGCTCTGGTAATTTTCATTCCAGAGGTTTCTTATCTCAAAGCCAATGCTCGCCCGGTCGTTATTTAGAAAGTCATATTCCAGTCCCAGGTTAGAAACTGCGTAAGCATCAAGTTCGTATTCATTATCAGAAGAAGTATAAACGCTCCCATTATACAGGAACTGGTAAAATGCAGAAAATCGTTCGATCCCGTAAGCCATGGAAGCAGTTACTTTGTGCTTCGGAACATAAATAAGCTCCTTCTGCAGGTCAAGATCCCTTGAGCGGGTATAGGCGTAAGTGCCATTCATTTTAAGGTAACCATCTGCTATTTTTTGTTGCCAACCCGCCAAAACTTCCGCGCCATAATTGCGTACGCTTTTGGTGTTTTCGGGTATCCAAAGACCATTTGCCTGGGGTACCCACCGCAGCAGGTTGTCAATCTTGATCACGTAACCTGTTAACGCGAAATTGAACCCGCCCAGGTGCAACTCCTGTCCCAATTCAGCCTGCAGACTTTTCTCGGGCTCCAGATCAACATTGCCACCCGAATACCAGAAAAGATCATTAAAAGTGGGAATGCGGTAGTTCCTTGAAAAGTTGAATTTGAGGTCGTAATTTTCAGAGATCCTGTATCCGCTGTTGAGCGCGAACAGCAGAGGCGAATCGTAATTGCCGGAAAATTCCTGCCGCAGGCTTAACTCGTAAAAGAACTTTGACATTTCATGTAGAAATACAATTCCGGCCGAGCCTGTCGTTCTTTCTGCCTCGCCAATGTTGCTACCTTCCCCGGTAACTCGTTGCAGGTCCGCAATTCCGCTAAGGCTTATTTTATCTGAAAACTGGTACTGCAGGTCGTACTTCAGGATCCCTGTTTTCGCCCTTCCGAAGCTGTGTTCCTTATTTTCACGATTTTCAAAAAACCTGTAAGTTTCATCGAGGTAGGCGAGATTAAGATGAGAGGTAAAACTTCCGAAGTAGCTTTCCAACTCGAGCAGGTTTCTGCTGTTCACGTCTTCATACTTGCTTTTTGAGGGAGCAGAAAGTGTTCCCGAAAATCCCCTTTTTCCGTCGAAATAGCTGGTATAAAACTTTAGAAGATTTCGCTCATTCAGAACAAAAGCAACAGCCGCGTTCAATCCGGTGTTCTGGAAATCCCCGTTCTCATTCCGCTTTTCTGTACCCTAAATATTTAAAATCATTATCGCTGCTGTAGCGGCTCAGGCCGAACTGGACACTTGTTTTTTCTGAAGAGTATTCAGTTTTATAATTCCCGAAAAAGCTGCTAAAACTTCCTGCCTGCAGCTGCAGTTCGTTTTTGAATCCCCGGCCAAAATCGAGGTCGTTATTGAGATGTACACTGCCGCCAATGGCACCACTACCGTAGAGCACACTGCCACCGCCAGATCGCACCACGATCCTGTCATAGCCGGAAGTGAGGATGGTATTAAAATCTGTTTGTCCTGTAAATTGCGAATTGATATTGATCCCGTTCCAAACTACCGCTGTCTGGGAAGCCGTAGTCCCTCTAAAGGCTGCCGAAGCTACCATCCCCGGGCCATTTTCTTTAAAATAGATTGGAGAGTTAAATTTGAGCAGGTTGCTCAGCACAGGTTCATTTTGCTCCAACGTAGAATCCTTAAGAACCTGCAGCCTGTTGCCGCCAGAATTTTGATAAAGCCGCACATCACTAAGCACCACCTCATCGAGGTAATTGATGGAATCAAGCTGGCCAAATGCAAAATTGGAGCAGAGCGCAAGCAAAGAAAAGATGTAGAAAACCTGTTTTTTCATCATCCGCCGGCTTTTTTTCCCGAAAGCCAAAGGTTTAATGGTTGTTTTTGGCAGGTCTCCTGGCTCGCGTCTTTTTGTTCACCTTCCCATCCCGAAATTCGCGACAGTGGTATTGAAGTTTACAAAAAGCACCCCGATAGTTATCGGGACTAAGCTTACAGTTGCGGGAACAGCTCAGGCTTGTTTGAAGTTAGAGGTTAGAAGGACGAAATTAGAAGTTCTTCCCTTTTACTTCAATTGAAAAATTTTCTGTACTTCGTACATCGTACTTCTAATTTTTCCCTGATTCCCTTTTAATCGGCGTTTTTTTGTTTCTGAATTTCAGAAACAGCCGAACCAAAGTTTCAGGACGAAAATAAACATTTCAGTCCATCCCGCGATAAGAAATCTAAATAATCTTACTTTTGAAGCCTAAATGAGACACATTTCTTACATACTTGCTTTCTGCTTTTGCTGTCTTGGCTTTAGTTGCAAGACCGAAAATAATCGGAAAGAAAATACAGTTTCTAAAACAGGAAAGCCTGTAGAGATCAAGTATGCCTCGGGCCTTTCCATTGAAGAGTTTGCAGGTTTTAAGATTGTGACGGTTGAAAATCCCTGGCCGGGTGCCGAAAAAGCTTACCGCTATCTATTAACCGAAGAAAACGCGAAAATTCCCGAAGATCTTCGAATACGATCAAAAGGTAAAAATCCCGGTAAGAATGTTGTGGTGACTTCCACCACTCACATCCCCGCTCTGGAGATTCTGGGCGTGGAGGACAGGCTCACGGGATTTCCCGGGCTGGATTATATTTCTTCGGAAAAAACCCGGAAAAGAATTACCGATGGCAAAATAAAGGAACTGGGCAAGAATGAAGCCCTCAATACTGAAGTCCTGCTCGACCTGAAGCCCGATGTGGTGATAGGCTTTTCTATTGATGGCAGCAACAAAAGCCTGAAAACCATTCAAAAAAGCGGAATTCCGGTGGTATTCAATGCCGATTGGACCGAAAGCTCTCCTTTGGGCAAAGCCGAATGGATCAAATTTTTTGGCGCCTTCTTCGGAAAAATTGATGCGGCAAATGCCTTTTTTGACCAGGTAGAAAACAGTTATCTTCAAGCGAAGAAGTTAGCCGGAAAAGCGGAAACAAGTCCAACAGTGCTGGCTGGCGCCATGTGGAAAGACCAGTGGTATCTGCCGGCGGGAGACAGCTGGCAGGCGAGTTTTATCAAAGATGCTAATGCCGATTATCTTTTTGCAGACTCCGAAAGTACCGGCAGCCTTTCCCTCTCTCTTGAAACTGTGCTTGCAAAAGCAGCAACAGCCGACTTTTGGGTTGGTCCTGCGCAATTTACCTCTTATAAAGAAATGGAAAATGCTTCGGCACATTACTCAAAGTTTGATGCTTTTAAGGAGAGAAAAGTTTACACCTTCAGCAGCCAAAAAGGGGAAACCGGCGGAGTGATCTTTTACGAGCTGGCTCCGAACCGCCCCGACCTGGTGTTAAAGGATCTCATTTCCATTTTTCATCCCGATCTACTACCCGATTATCAAACAACTTTTTATAAACCATTGGAATAATTGGAGCAGCGGCCCAGGTATAGCGTAAGTTTAGTCATACTGTTGCTCATCACAGTTGCAGCCTTATTGCTGAACATCAGCCTGGGTTCGGTAAACATTCCTTTTAAAGAGGTATTTGCAGCCCTTTTCACTGCAGATGGCAGCAAGGAGAGCTGGCAATATATTATCATGGACTACCGCCTGCCGAAGGCTTTTACGGCAGTACTGGCGGGTTCGGGACTCGCGGTAAGCGGGATGCTCATGCAAACCATGTTCAGGAATCCTTTAGCAGGGCCTTACGTGCTGGGACTTAGCAGCGGCGCCAGTCTTGGCGTGGCGCTGGTGTTGATGGGTGCGACGGTCTTTGGAGGTGCCGCGGCTGCCCTGCTTTTCTCAAGTTGGGGCCTTGCAATCGCCTCCAGTTTGGGGAGCCTGCTGGTATTAATGGCAGTCATCCTTGCTTCTATCCGTCTTAAAGATACCATGGCGATTTTGATAATAGGCCTTATGTTTGCAAGCCTCAGCTCGGCCGTGGTGAGCGTACTGGCCTATTTTAGCCCGGCCGCCCAGCTGCAACAATTTGTCTTCTGGTCCTATGGAAGCGTGGGTGATCTTAGCTGGAATGAGTTGGGAATCCTGTTTATTTTTTGGTTAACAGGAATCCTGCTAGCGATCTTTAGCATAAAAAACCTCAATTCTCTACTTTTAGGAGAACAGTATGCCAGAAGCCTCGGAATGGACATAAAAAAGAACAGGATTGTGCTCATTACAGCCACCAGTTTGCTGGCGGGCAGCATTACCGCTTTTGCGGGACCTATCGCATTTGTTGGTTTAGCTGTTCCTCACCTGATAAGACAGGTTGTTCCGGGGAATGACCACCGCGTTCTCCTGCCGGCGGTGATTTTTGGAGGAGCAATTCTCATGTTGCTTTGCGATACGGTCGCCCAGTTGCCGGGAACCGAATTTACTTTACCCATAAACGCTATCACTTCACTTGTAGGTGCACCGGTAGTGATCTGGCTGCTGGTACGAAAACGCAAATTCCTCTTTTGACCATCGAAACACCTGCCAAAAATATCATTTTAGAGACCCAAAAGCTGGACATTGGGTATCGAAAGAAACAGCAGGAAAATCTTGTTGCTTCGGGTATTGACCTTCAATTGCATGAAGGCGAATTGATGGCAGTTATAGGAGTGAACGGCGTCGGGAAATCCACTTTTTTGAGGACCATCAGCGGTGTACAACCTGAATTGGCCGGAAAAATCCTGATCAACGGCCGAAATCGTTCCGAAATTCCTTCCGAAGAAATTGCAGCCCTCATCAGTCTTGTACTCACCGAACAGCCTCTTTCGAAGAATCTCAGCGTTGCCGAGCTCGTCGCCCTTGGAAGGCAGCCTTACACCAACTGGCTGGGCAGCTTAACTTCAGAGGATCGAAAAATGGTAAAAAAGGCGTTAGACCTGGTTCAAATTGAAGAGCTTCAGCATCAAAAATGCTATGAGTTGAGCGACGGTCAGCTTCAGAAGGCATTGATCGCAAGAGCGCTGGCACAGGACACGCCGGTGATGATCCTGGACGAGCCCACTTCGCACCTGGACATGTACCATAAGGCGCAGGTACTGCAATTGCTAAAGAAACTGAGCCGGCAAACAGGAAAAGCCATTATTTTCGCCACTCATGAGATCAACCTGGCTTTGCAACTGTGCGATCAAATGCTGTTGATGAAAAAAGGCAAAATTCAGCAGGGAAGTCCACAGGAGCTTATCCAAAAAGGGGCTTTTGAAGACCTTTTCCCTTCAGATCTTATTGTTTTCGACGAGACCAGCCAAAGCTTTAGAATAAAGTCCTGAAAAGTTTATCTTTGAGGGAAATCCTACTTTTATGAATGAAATTGGCCTCGTGGGAATTTCTTTTGCTGCAGTTGTTTTTGGAGGGATCATAGGTTTTATTATTGCAAACCTTAAGAATAAAGCACTTCAAAATACGCTTCAGGAAAGAAACGATCAACTTAACCTTCAGTTTTATAATTACAAACAGCAAATTGAGCAGCAGATACTGCAGCTAAAGGAGCAGTCCCGTGAGACAAAAGAGGCGATAGAAAAGCAATTTTCGGATGCTTGTGAAGAACGGGAGAGAATTCGGGAGGAAAAAGATTTGCTTCGGAATCAACTGACCGAAAAAACTTCGGAATACAAAAACCTGGAGGAAAAGCTAAGAGATCAGAAGGCAGAGCTGGAAAAGCTTCAGGAGAAATTTTCCACAGACTTTGAAAATCTTGCCAACAGGATCCTGGAACAAAAATCTGAAAAATTCACTACGCTCAACAAGGAAAATATTAAGAATATTCTGAATCCGTTGCAGGAGAAGATCA
>CAVUAU010000010.1:0-211910 GCA_963739625.1 uncultured Flavobacteriaceae bacterium | reverse complement strand
TCTTAAGATAAGCTTGAAAAAAGTAAGTGGATTATCTGGACTTCAGCAGTTTTTCGGTCACAAAATTTTCTCTTCCGAAGTAAGCACTGTGTGCTGCTCCAAGATTAAGAACCGTGGTAAAAAGTCCGGTGATGATAAAAAGGAATTGATAAGCGACGGCAGAGTAGAAGTTCTCAACCAGGTAAATCCCGGCTCCGGTTATAAAAACGGTAGCAAAAAATGAGAACCAAACATCATTTTCAAGACCCCAGCGGTTCAACAGTCTTTGAATAAGAGATCTCACCCCCTGTGGACGGTAAGTGCCAATGTAGCTTCTCAAAAACTTTGAGGCGATGACATCTATGGCCACCAGGCTAATGATCAAATCCATAACTTATTGTCGGTTAGTAGCTTGTTGAACGGCTAATGTAAACATTTATTGTGAATAGCAATGCGTTTCATCCTAAAAATCATGCACTTTATCGAGTTTCAATTAAATTTAACGGGTTTTCGGACTTTCTCATAAAGAATTTTGTCCTCTTTTTCTTTCAAATAATTGCCGTGGGCAAACGATCCATTGCGTATTTTTACATTTTCCCGAATCTGTATGAAAGAGCATGACAAAGTAGAGGGTTACCATCCAAAAGAGGAATTTTGGAATGTACTTTCCCATGGAGCCGGTCTTGTACTGAGTGTCCTGGGGCTCATTTTGCTGCTGCTAAGAGCCGGCCACTTCAATAGTCTCCGGTTGAGTTTAAGCTTTGCAGTTTTTGGGATTGGTTTGATCCTGCTCTACGCCGCTTCCACATTTTATCACAATGCCAAAAACCCTGTAAAAAGGTATCGTCTTAAAATTTTCGATCATGTGGCGATCTTTATCCTTATTGCCGCGACTTATACTCCTTTTGCACTGGTCACTCTAAAAGGGGAACTGGGCTGGATTATTTTTGGAGTAGCCTGGGGAATCGCCCTTTTTGGAACCATCCTGAAACTCTTCTTCACAGGCAGGTTTAAGATCCTTAGCACCCTGCTATACGTTGGGCATGGGCTGGGTGATCATTTTTGCCATTAAGCCTTTGATCGAGAACCTTTCAAGTGCGGGCCTCTGGTGGCTTTTTGCCGGCGGGTTCTTCTATACTCTTGGGGCCATTCTGTACAACATCAGCCGCATCAAATACAACCACGCGATCTTCCATGTTTTTGTGCTGTTGGGTAGCTTTTCCCATTTTATGGCCATTTACCAACATGTAGTGCCAAATTAATGGTGTAGTTTTTGCCGCTTTCTTCACGGAAAAATTCAACAAGTTTAATTTTTTATCTTTGAGTTATGAAAAAGTTGATCTACATCTTATTATTCGTTTTTACATCTGCCGGATTTGCACAAACCAAGCCGGAAATTAAAGTCATTACACCTGAAAATTTCCGCAAGGAGATTCAGCAGGAAAACATACAGCTTATTGATGTGCGCACTCCCAAAGAATATGAGGAAGGCCATATAGAAGGCGCCAAAAATATCGACTTCCTTGCCGACGATTTCCTTAAGAACTTTACTGAAGCAGTCGACAAGGATAAACCTGTTTACCTATACTGCCGCAGCGGGAACCGTAGCGCAAAAGCATCAGAAAAATTACAGGCAGAAGGTTACGAGAATATTGTTGACCTTGAAGGCGGCTACAAAGCCTGGACCGCGACGAAGAAGGAATAATCTCCATGGAAGATAAGGAACTCATCACCAGGGATTGGTTAGCGATTGACCGTACAAAACTTGCTAACGAGCGCACGTTGTTGGCCTACTTTCGCACCTTTATTGTCCTGTTGAGTTCGGGGATCGCGATCTTAAAACTGCAAATGTTAGCCAATATCAAGAACCTTGGGTACTTTTTGATGATCGTGGCGCCCTTGATCCTGCTTGTAGGCCTGGGCAGGTTCTTCTACTACAAAAGGCACATCAGGAAATACTACGACAACAAAAAATAAATTCAAAAGGAGGATTCGATTAGCTTTTGGAAACCGGGTTCTTCCTTTTCTTTTTCTTCTTCTTTTTGCCTGTAAGTTTAATGACTGAAGGGGAAGAGGTAAACCAAAGCACAAATCCGCTTAAGACCGTGAGTAGCCCCAGCAGGGAAAAAGCTCTTAAGGCAAAGGTGTTGATGTCATCCCTGCCTTCGTAGTCCATCGTATGCGTCATCCACAAAAAATCGAACCAGCGCCAGTCGCGGTGGCGAAGCATTTGAAAACTGCCGTCGTTGACAGAGACATAGGCTTTTATATCTTTTGGAGTGTCATAAGAAATGACGTATGCGGGTAACGGGCCGCCGCGGTATTCATGATGTTTTCCGGTGGTGTTGATCTTTTCAATTCCTTTTACCTCCAGATCACTTTTCATGATATTACCGGCGACTGAGAGTGCTTCGGCTTCAGAAAGGCCTTTTTTAAGGATACCTGTGCGGGCGTCGACTAGCTTATTCCTGTTGATCCAGTAGTAGGGCCGGCCATCGATCTCTTTTAATGCTACAGAGGCGATCTTTTCTCCATAAGCTTCGCTGGGGCTCATAAGACCTTCAAAAGAAGAGCGCACAGGTGCTGTTTTCCTAAACTGGTCGCCATGGATCTCGTCAATATCTGTCCAGCTAAAATACATCCCGCTAATGGTCCACATCAAGAATTGGATCCCAATGAAAATTCCAAGATAGCGGTGGGTCTTTCTTATTTTTTGGGCGGTTTTTCTTCTAACTATGGGCATCTTCAAAATTTGAACTGCACAAGTATAGGCTTTTCTGTCAAAATCTGCCTATAGCTGCTGCACATTGGGAAGCAAAAATGCCTTTTTTAGACAACCTTATAACAGCCCCTGAAGACTTGGTTTCTTCTTAGAAGTATAGCTAATGGCGTGTTCCAGCACCAGGATCGCATGTCTCCACCATATTCCGCAGTTCATAGAACGCCGCGGTGCCGGTGTTGAAGGCCGGGTAATAATCCAGGATTTCCTTGAGCTCCTGCAGCTGTTCCAACGCCTCCTTTTTTTGCCTTTTTTCAGAAACATAGACCAGGCCGTAGGTCATGATCTCCTGCAGCCTCATTCTTAGGCTGTGCAGAATATCATCGTCTGCCTCCTGTTCAAATCTTAGCAGTTCTTTTTGTTGCTGAAGTGCAGGCTCGGGAATGTTATCAAATTCTTCGAGGACAGAGAGGTATGCCTGGTGAGAATAAACCAGGGCTTCAAGTAGAGAATTAGATGCCAGCCTGTTGGCGCCATGCAAACCTGTGTTCGCGCATTCCCCTGAAGCGTAAAGATTGGCAACCGTTGTTTTCGCCTGCCGGTCAACATCTACCCCGCCACATTGATAATGAGCCGCAGGCACAACAGGAATGAGGTCATACCTTAGGTCAATGCCAATGCTCTCGCAATAGGCAACTATGGTTGGAAATTCTTTCTGAAAAACTTCCAGGTCCAGGTGACGGCAATCGAGAAAAACAGATCTCTCGCCTGATTCTTTCAATTCTTCGACAATAGCTTCAGAAACTATATCGCGGGTTGCCAGCTCTCCCCGTACATCTTTTTTGAACAAAAAGCGATTGCCTTTGTGGTTGACCACATAGGCACCAAACCCACGCACCGCTTCAGAAATGAGAAAGAGCGGGTGCTTGTTCTCTTCAAAAAGGGCGGTAGGGTGGAACTGTACAAAATTCATGTTGCTCACTTTAGCGCCGGCACGTTTTGCCATGGCCACTCCGTCGCCGGTTGCCACAGATGGATTGGTTGTGTTTTGAAAAATGACTCCGCTGCCGCCGCTCGCCAAAAAGGTGATCCTTGAAGAGATGTTGATCTTCCGGTCCTGTTGCCTGTCCAGGGCAGAGACTCCAATACAGGATTCTTTACCGGCATCTTCCTGCAAAAGGAGGTCGATCACGAAGTAATGGTCGTAGAAAATAATATTTTTCATGGAAGCCGCCTTCTTCAGCAGCTTTCTCTCCAGCTCTTTTCCCGTGAGATCCCGGTGGTGCACAATCCTCCTTTGAGAATGTCCGCCTTCCAGTCCCAGCTCGAATTCGCCGCTGCTGTTGGCGTCAAAATGGGTGCCCCATTCCAGCAGCTCCACAAGTCTGTCGGGCGCTTGTGAAACGACCATCTCAACAACCCGCCTGTCGCTAAGGCCTTTCCCCGCCTTCATGGTGTCCTGTACGTGCTGCTCAAAACTGTCCTTACCGCGGTCAAGCACCACTGCGATGCCGCCCTGCGCATAGCTGGTGTTACAAACATCGTTGTTGCTTTTGGTGAGTACGGTGATTTGAAGATCGGGGCGGGCTTCTGCCATTTTAAGAGCGAAGCTTATGCCGGCCACGCCGGAACCTATGATCAGGATATCAGTTTTCATGTTATGAGATTTCAAGCATTCTTTTAATCGGGAGCAGGGCTTTTTGCATCAGCTCGGGCTCCAGGTTGATCTCGGGAGTTTCATTTTTAAGGCAGTCATACAGTTTTTGCAGCGTGTTCATCTTCATAAATGCGCATTCACTGCAGGCGCAGGTATTATCTTCTTTTGCGGGAGCGGGAATAAGGGTCTTGCCTGGAACATCTTTTTGCATCTGGTGCAGGATGCCGGCTTCTGTAGCGACTATAAAAGTATCATGGGCGCTGTTCTTTACGAAGTTGAGCATGCCCGAAGTAGAACCAACGTAATTTGCCACTTTTAGCACATGAGCTTCAGATTCAGGATGTGCGATGATCATGGCCGAAGGATACTGTTTGTACAGCTCCAGCAACTTGTCCAACGAAAAGGCCTCATGCACGATGCAGGCGCCATCCCAAAGCAGCATTTCCCTGCCGGTTTTCTCCATCAGGTATTTTCCCAGGTTCTTATCGGGCGCGAAAATGATGGGTTTGTCCTTCGGAATGGAATTAATGATCTTTTCTGCGTTGGAGGAGGTACAAACAATGTCGCTTAATGTCTTTATTTCAGCTGAACAGTTGATGTAGGTCACCACCACATGGTCCGGGTATTTTGCCTTTAGTTCCCTGAAAGCATCCGGCGGGCAGCTGTCGGCAAGGGAGCAGCCTGCTTTAAGATCGGGTAAAAGTACCTTTTTTGAAGGGTTAAGGATCTTGGCAGTTTCGGCCATAAAATGTACCCCGGCAAAAACGATCTTGTCGGCTGTGGTTTGTGCTGCTTTCTTTGCCAGTTCGAGGCTGTCACCAATAAAATCGGCTACTTCCTGGATTTCGGGTTCCTGGTAGTAGTGAGCGAGAATAACGGCGTTTTTCTCTCTTTTTAATTGCAGCACCTGTTCCTGTAGGATCTTCTTTTGGTTAGGGGTCTTTACTGTTAGGGATTCCAAAAAAGCTGTTTTTGAGGTTATACTTTTAAGAAGGTTTCTCCGGAAACCAGGCCAGAAGTAAGGTCACGCAGGCTGGTATTTTCAACTATATCCTGTAACTCCTGCCGCACCGGTTTGAATTTGGAGTGAAAAGGGCAGGGGTGATCTTCTGAACATTGATGAAGACCAAGGCTACAGCGCCTGTAGACTTTATCGCCGTCTATGGCGATGACGATCTCAGAAACCATGATCTGCGGCATTCTTTCGAGACTGATGTTAAAGCCGCCGTGGGCGCCTTTTGTGGAAGTGACTATCCCGCTTCTGCTAAGTTTTTGCAGTGTCTTGGCAGTAAAAGCCTCGGGGGAGTCAATTGCCTTCGCGATGTCTTTAAGACTGGCTCGCTGTCCTTTTTCAGATTCAGCGGCTATAAAAATTGTCGCCCTAATGGCGTACTCACAGGCTTTTGAGAACATTGGCTATGAAATTCATGATTACCCGCCAAAATTAGGGACGTCTGTGTCTTTTTTTTATGACCAAGGTCAGGAAGCGGCGAATTATCTGAAATAGTTGTAGTAAGCCTTAAGATGGGTTTCAATTTCGGCGACCAGCTCTTTACCTCTCTCTGTAGAGGTTACCTCCTGCAGTTCCCCAATCCTGCCCATTAAAGGCTGCAGGTAGATATGCAGGTTGTTATGAGCAGAGCCCTTCATGGTACATTTCTCAAGCAGCATGTTGTTCTCTTCGTTCAACTTATCGCCGAGGGCGCGGTAAGCTTCGGGAGTGGCAGGGGAAGAAGTGCTCAACAGTTCCTTCATTTTTTCAATGCCGCTGGTGGTAGCAGTATTTGCCTCCCATTTAATGCCGTCGTTGAGCGTGATATCCTTTTTCCAGCCCGTGAGCTGCTGCCCGGCCACCTCATGTTCTTTAACGGGAGAGGAATCTTTTTTTTCTACAGTTTCGTTGCAACCAATGATCAGCATTCCGAAGAAAAGAGTGAGGAGCTGTGAGATCTTCATGACAATGAATTTTGAAAAACTGCCCCAAATTTAACCTACTTCAGGCTGAATAATTATGATTTAAATCACACTCCCGAAAAACTTTTATGCCTGAGGGCGGTTTTCAAAATTGCTGTGTATCCACGTGCTAAAGTTCATAAATTCGGGCAGGTCCTTCCTGTCTGCCATCTTCTGTTTGCCGGCGAGCATATTGCCGTCATCCATCCAGTCAAACATTTTGTTGAGGTCTTTCCCAAGAAAGAAACGCTTCAGGAACCAGGGCAAAGCGCTGTATTTTACCGGGTAACCCAGGTTTTTAGAAAATTCTTCAGCAGCCTTTTCCGCATTCATCTCTTCAGAAGCAAGGGTAAGAGTGCGGTTAAGATACCTGCCGGGATGTTTAAACACAAGGGCTGTCACCTTGCCAATGTCTTCTACAGAGATGTATTCCAGCGTGGTGGAGGCCTTTGTGGGCTGTATCAATTTACCCTTAGAAATGCCTTTTTTGACCTGCGGGATAAGGAAATTTTCAAAGAACGAGACCGGCCGTAGAATGGTGTAGGGCAGCTCCAGGTCTTTGATGTAGTTCTCAATGATGAATTTGCTCTCAAAATGAGGGATGCCGCTGTGGGCATCGGCCCCGGCAACCGAGGAATAAACGAAATGCCGAATCCCCATACGCTCGGCCATATCTGTGAGATCTTTTCCCTGAGCCATTTCTCTTTTGGCGCCTTTGCCTATGGCAAGTGCACAAAAAACCCCGTAGGCGTTCTTCATGTGTGGCCGGTAAGACTCCGGATCGTCAAGATCGGCTTTTACCACCTCAATTCCCAGCTGCTGCAGTTCCTTTGCCTTTTGGGAATGTACATCACGGGTGAGGCCTCTTACCTTGAAGCCTGCCTTTGCCAGATGCCTGGCTACTGCACCTCCCTGGTGACCGGTACAGCCGGTGACCAGGATCAACTTTTGATCTTTCATAGTATTCGTTTTATGGTCTAATAAAACAGAACAGGCTTTGCTGTTCCTTGTGAAGTTCTTTTACAACGGGCCAAAAAAGGCATTTTTGGAGCCCGCTCTATTTTGTCGTCGTCCCGGGTTTTGGAATTCCAATCTTCCACAATCCCCGCACCTGATTTTCGGAATAACCTATGGCCTTATCATCGGGATAAAGTTTCAGCAGCTTTTCCCGTACCGCCGGTTCAATATCCCGCTTGCCACCATGGCATTTTAGGCACAGGTTATTGGTCACCAGGGGATAATAGAAGCGTACACTGTCCCTGTCATTGATCAACACGGGCTCGGGTTCATGGCCCCAGGCAAGATCCCTGCGAAACTGGTTGATGAGGAGCCTTTCTTCTTTACTGGCGGCGTTCTTTGGGTTCCTGTTCTTGTCTGATACCCTTTGTACACTGGCACCTTCCTGCTGCGCCACTTCATTTCTAAGAAGGGCGGCATTTTCATTACAGTATTGGAGCGCCTCAAGGGTGTTCTTTTGTTGCAGTTCCTTAAGCAGGTGTTGCCCCAGGTGTTTTTCGGCGGCCATGGCGATCTCAATTCCCCTTTCCTTGTAGGTTTGTCCTGTCTTTTTTAAATCCGGCCTTTGCTTCCCCTGCTGCCGGTAAGTACCGTTGCCGGGACCTGCTTTCCAGTGTTCAGAAAACCATTCGGGTTCCTCTATTTTGTAGTCGTAGATGTACGCGGCTATCTCTTTAAGAGCTGCAGGAGGAAATTCCTGTTGCGGCATCACTCCAAATTTGTTGATTGCCCCCGGCAGACGCGATTTTTCTGCGGAAGGTGCCTCGACATAAGAAACAATCATGTCTATAAATTCTTCTTTAGAAGGATCATCCATTAAATAGTGGGCCTTCACCGCAGCCATAGGAGGCGCGACCATCCCGTTCATCGCGGCAGAAGGGTTGTGACAAGCATAACAGTTCTGTTCCAGCAGTTTTTGAGCAGGATGTTCCTGCACTGCCAAAACTTCCACTTCGGCAATGGGCGTAACCTCCTCCATTTTCTCCCCTTGCTTACAACTAATCAGGAGCAGGAGGAAAGCAGCAATGATAACGGGCTTTTTCATCCTGAAGAGATTTTACTGCCTAATATACTTACAGGCTTCGGTTTAAAATATGCTAAAGATCATGTTCTGCAATTTTTTCCGAAGTTTTTTATGTTTCAAATTACACAGGTTCAAAGCGTTAAACCCTTGTTCATGCAGTTCTTTGGCACAATTGATGAAATAAAAATGCCGTTAACCAATAACTGCTGCTGTTTCTTAAAACCTGCAGATAAACCCTACGATCTATGAAAGTGAACAAAATTCTGAGCCTGCTGTGCATTTCCACTGTTCTTGTGACTTCATGCCAGAAGGAAGATGCAGACTTCAGCAGCAAATTAAGTCCTGATGGTGAAAAAAATGCGACCGTTACTGAAGACCTGGAGGTAGAAGATTTTATCTACTCGGGCATGAACGATATTTATCTCTATAAAGCGGAAGTACCCGTACTTGCAAATGATTATTTTTCTTCTGAAGGCGATAAACAGGATTATTTAGCTGAAGCCGGCTCTCCCGAGAACCTTTTTCAAAAGCTGAAGTATTCAAAAGACCGGTTTAGTTTTCTTACCGATGATTATGTGGCGCTGGAGGAAAGCTTCAAGGGCGTAAGCAGTAGTACAGCCGGGATGAATTTTGGCCTTGGCCGTATCTCGGGTACAGATAATCTTTTTGGGTTTCTACAGTATGTGGTGCCAAATACCGCTGCTGCCGAAGCCGGCCTCACCCGCGGAACCGTTTTTACCGAAGTGGACGGAAAAAAGCTCACAGAAAGCAATTTTTCGAAACTCCTTGAAGCAAGTTCTTTTACAATAAATATTGGAAAAATAGAAAACGGAACCATCTACATGACCGATGAAACCGTTACCCTTAGCCATTCTGAATACACCGAAAATCCGGTTTTAATCGCTAAAACCCTTGATGTAGATGGCCTAAAGGTTGGCTATATCATGTACAACAGTTTTGTGGGAGACTTTGATGATGAGCTCAATGCTGCCTTTGGACAATTGAAGTCACAGGGGATAGATGAACTTGTTCTTGACCTTAGATATAATGGAGGAGGATCTGTAGAATCTGCCGTTGACCTTGCCAGTATGATCACCGGCCAGTTTGAAGGGGAAGTCTTTATGAAAGAGCAATGGAATGAGGAGTACCAAAAATATTTTGAATCTGAAAATGCCGAAAGCCTTATCAACAGGTTCAACCCACAGATTAGGACACAGGAATTGATCAACAGCCTGAATTTGTCACGGGTGTACATTCTTACCAGCGGCAGGACAGCATCTGCCAGTGAGCTTGTCATCAATGGGCTGGAGCCTTATATTAATGTGGTGCAGATAGGGGAAACCACAACCGGAAAATTCCAGGCCTCGGTGACGCTGTATGACAGCCCCGACTATGGCAGGGATGGAGCCAACCCAAATCACACTTATGCGGTGCAGCCGCTTGTATTCAAGTCGGCTAATGCCGCGGGAAAATCAGATTATATGGATGGACTCGCACCAGATGTGGAGTACGCCGAGAATCTCAACAACCTGGGCACCCTTGGGGAACCGTCAGAGCCGCTGTTGCAGCTGGCACTGGCAAAGATCACCGGGAAATCTACAAATCTCGAATCGGGTTCTAAAGCCAGGAATATGGAGAACTTCAGGATCATTGGGCAATCTGGGATGGACAAACCCAATTACCAGAGAATGTATATAGACAAATTACCTTCGGGCTTGAGAAGGGATTAAGAAGATATAAAATGGAAAAACCCGCGGCAAACGCGGGTTTTTTTATGTCTTGAAAAAGGTCTTTGTGAGGTATTATTTTCTGGATCAACAAATTTGCGACGCAGGTTTATAAATGGAATTTATCCTCCTGCCAGTTAGCGGGATTATTTTTAATGTATGTAGAAATCTTTTGAAACGATTCATCGTTTCGAATGATATGGTCGTGAAATCGGGCCTGCCAGGCCATAGGCAATCCTATTTGGTGGCAGTATTTGGTTACAGCCGATTTGTAGGACCTAATAATAGATGAAACGGTATTTGGTTTTGGTGAAATGGCAGCCATTTGTTCATTTTTTGACCGCGGGGACGATTCCTTTGATTCCGCAACGGTAGGGCCGTTGCATGCAACGACCCTACCGTTATGACCGTTCAATATCAATATCCCATGCACATGATTGGGCATAACAACAAATTCGCCCAAATCGATATTTTTCGCGTGATTTTTAATTTCATACCATAGTACATGTGCAATGGCACCTGCCGGTGAAACCATCATCTCCTTGTTTTTTATCTCACCAAATTTGTGTTCCCTGTCTTTCGTGCAAATGCGTGATAAAATAGGCGGCATTGCTGCCATAATCCCAGTTTAGTAACCTGATTGATTTTCTGTTTTTATGGTGCATTTGGAGACAAATTTAGGTGCATGTACTGTTTTTGCTAAAAAAGTGTGCAGGGCAGATTTCAATTTTTTGTTGGACCGGCTATTTCTAATAAATGTAGAAAATAGTTTTCAAAAAGGCCATTTTTGGCGAATTACCAGAGAATGTATATAGACAAATTACCTTCGGGCTTGAGAAGGGATTAAGAAGATATGAAAATGGAAAAACCCGCGGCAAACGCGGGTTTTTTTATGTCTTAAAAAAGAGGTTTTTATTTATTTTTCAAGTAGAAATTCCAATTCCTTACAGGTTTTGCTGGCTACAAATTCGGTCACTTCATAATCTGCCAAATCGTGTTTCTTGAAAGGGTCATTTTCAATAATATTTTCCAATTCCGGCCTACTGCCGGCTCTTGATAAGATTATTCCCCCGGTTCTGGGAATTTTTCGTCCCGAGGCGAGGAAATTTCCCAGTTCATATTGTTCATTCAGGAATTCAATATGCTCGTTTAGGAACCGGTCAATTTTTTCCAGTTCGGTTTTGTAGGTGAGGTTTATGATGAACAATTTATTGTTTGTTTAAAAGTTAGTCAAAAATGACATTTTTGAAGGGTCTCCAAAAATTTGTCTTGAATCTTTTTAGTTGTAGTGTGTCCCTAGCTATTCGTCCTTAAAATTTTCTCCATTTTCTTGCCTTTCGCCAGTTCATCGACCAGCTTGTCCAGGTATCTCACCTTTCTGGTCAAAGGAGTTTCAATGTCCTCAATCCTGTAGCCGCAGATCACTCCTTTGATCAAATGCGCATTCTCATTTAAATGGGCATCGGCAAAGAATTCCTCGAAGGTTGCTTTCTTGTCTATCTGCTCCTGGAGCTGCTGTTTATCAAAACCCGTCAGCCACTCAATGACGGTAGTCAATTCTTCTTCTGTTCGACCTTTCTTCACCACTTTCGCGACGTAGTGCGGGTAGACCGAAGCGAAGGTCATCTTTGCTATTTTATTGTCGTGTTCAGGGGTTGTTGCCACAATTTATTGTTTTGAAGATCAACTGCCGCTACTCAGCTTGCATCTGTTGGGTATATTTTTTGTTTGCGTTACAGGTTGTTGTGCGTAGGCTTTCCAAGTGCAGTTCATTTTTCTTTACAATATTCTAATTTTTAAAAATTGGTCTGATAAAATTAAAATAGAACTGACTATCATTATAATCAGCGTGGTCCAAAATTGAAATTTCCTATTTAGATCGTATTTCTTGGAGATTCTATAGACCATAAAAAATAGAAGTCCGCTGACAATTACTGGCAAAGTAAAAGTCCCTATTTTTAAGAATGTGCTGATTCGGCCTTCATCATTTTGATTCACGAAATTCATTAATCCTGCCAGTAAGCGCATATAAAAAGCCGTGAACAAAAACAGATAAAAATATTTATTCCAGTTCCTGGAATTGAGGATAATGAAGACAATCAATCCTTGCAAAAAAGTTACGATTGGTCCTGAGGCCGAGATATAGTTTTTGTGCCAATCCGTTGGGTTTTCTCCATTCACCGAGGACGTTCCATTTATCCTCATTATAGTTTCATATCCTAAAAATTCGCTTGTCAGCCAATGAGCAAATTCGTGAATGAACCAGGTAAAGATTACTGCCACTATCCCGACTAACACGTATTTCAAGGTGATTTTTTGATCTGTCATTTTGTTTATCAGCTTACGCACAACGGTCTCGGATATCGCAAGTTGCGGGAGTTTTAGATGCATATTTGTCGGCTTAACTATTTTGTTTTTTATGAAAACTAATTTAATTCTTTTCTAGAATACCCACCATTTTCGTTATACGTTGTTATAACCTGAAGCGACTCCTATTTTAATTTAGCTAATGACTATCACTTTTTGTATTTATAGACTGGTGTGCCAAATTTAAATGTTATAGATGTTTGCAGCTATTTATTTCATCTCGATTTATTCATTTATGAATTGATACTCTATTTGAAATAAAATATTTTATTGAATCACTAAGTATTTTAATTAATTGCATATCATTATATCTAACCTCGTTACCCATTTGACCCTCAATAATAACTATACCTTCTTTCTCAATTTTATTAGGATAAGGTTGTAAAAGCCATTTAAATCTTGGGAATTTAATGGGCTCGTGTCCCCCATCATAATGTGAAGCAATATTTCTAAGTACGTACAAAACTTGAAACCAGTCGTTTTTGTGCAAGATTGTAACTGATCTTTATTCAAGAAATGTTTCATTGTTTCTATTACAGCATTTATAGAGTCCTGGTTCGAATGACAATGTGCTTTCATTTTTAATGATCTTGCATGAATTTCAATTGATGATTCATTTGGATTCATATCAGCATATTGTTTGAGTTTTATCTACTTACAAATGTCGAATCCATTTTAAAAGCTCCTTCTGAAGGATTTTCAGTTATTGAATATATAAATTTGGGATAGAATTGAGGCATTCCTTCTCTAACAGGATTAGTTAAATGGTCATATAGTAATCCATTTGAATACAACATAGGATCCATAGTTTAAGTCAAACTCTATTAGTCTTAATAAGGAATAAATTATATTTTTTTTCTGTCATTGCTTTAAATTAGATCGAGCTTTTATTCTGTTTAAAGATTCTGCTTAATTCAGTTGATGATTTAGATGCTTTTAAAGTTAATCAGAATACGGATTTTTTTGGAGCTTTCTGGTTATAACGTGTTTTACCACAAACCTTCCTGCTGCCCACACCAAAAAACTTTCGGGATAACAACAGAAAAACCTGAGCTTCAGTAAATCTATTAATTTTTTGTTAAAGAAGTGATGAGGAAAACCACAAGAGCTGCTAAAAATGCTCTTTTTGAGGCTTTTTGTCGAAGAAACTTAGCAGGCTTTCAATGAGAGGGTGAAGAACATGAGAATTTGGAAAGCCGCTTCAGAAGAAAAAGAACACAAAAAAAGGGCCTCGAAAATATCATTTTCGGGACCCTTTGCTGCCTGTGATGGGATTCCTTTTGGCTATCCGCAATTTGCTCGAAACCGTGTTCGGCGCAGTACTAATACCTTTCTTTTAAAATTGTTGGCATATCAACTTTGTTGAGAGCAAGTTCTATTTCCTCGAGTTTCATACCGGCTTTAATTGATTCGTCGTAATGAATTTTTATAATTTTTTTGTCATTTTTACTCAGGTGAGAATTATACTGGGTTTGATATTTATAAAAAACGCTATACTCACTTTTCAACTCCCCTAATAGTCCCAACGATCTCAGAAATAGTTTTTTTAAATTAAAATTACCTCTTTTTGAGTCTTTAGTCCTGGAAGGAACAATACAAAAACTGGTTTTAGTCAGTTGTTTTTTACTGTTATAACTTCTATTATTCCAGTTATCAAACTCGTCTAAATTGATCTTTCCGGGAGCTTTGATATTGTTTTTGATGAAGTACTCATCAAGTTCCCCGAAAAATATCTCAATATCGGAATCATCAAAATTTTCTGTTTCAATAATTTTGATGCCTATCAGGTTTTCAATATTACCAAGATATTTTTCCCACTTTTTTTCAGACATAAACTGGAATTCACCGGTGATATGATATTTAAGGGTGTCCTTGTTTTCCCATTTATTTACCGGAAGTTTTTTATTATTAAATTCCAGCAAGAGCACTTTGAAGGTAATCTGTTTTTAAGTTCTCAATCTTTCTTGATTGAGAATAAATTGACATGCTCGAAGTAAAAACAAGCAGCAAGCTAATAAGTATGATTCTCATGGTGTATTTGGTTTTAATGGGATTGCGGCTAAGGTAACCGGTTAACGAAAGTGGCGTGTAGGGAAGAAATCACTTTCGGGAATAACGGGTTTTTCTTAAGGAAATAAATGTAGGAAAATTTCTCTCAAAAGAGCCATTTTTGGATAGGCGTTTTTGTGAGCAGTTTCGACTTCTTTCTTTTAGATTAGCTTTTAAAGTTCCTGTTTTAAGATATTCAAATAAGGTATAGTCTTCCGAAGAGGGGGAGAGGCTAATTCAGGAACTATTATTTTTTGAGAGGGAACAATACTTTTTAATTGGTGAGCCGGACGTTTATTGCAAGGTCGGTTTTTTTAAATGGTAGTTTCTGAAGCTGAGACGGGGAAAACCAATTACCTCCATATTTCCACCATAAATTCTCAGCTTGTCCATAGCTTACTGTTCCCAAAGAAGGTTCATACATATATTTGATGGATTTCCCTTCTATGTAATATTTGTTGCTCTTTCTATATTTTTCCTGATAAATTCTTTCCAGAACAACAAAAAAACCATCCATAGGGACCTGCAACTTTTCAGCACTAAGTTCAATATTGGCTTCTTCCCTTCCTTTTTCTACATAAACAATTCTGTTTTTAAGAATATATTGATCAGTTGGATGTCCGTTTTCATCTGCTTTGATCAGGCTAACCAAAATTGGCACCTCACTATTAAGAGAATTCATAGTGACGAAGGAAATATCTTTAATAAATGGAGTTTTTTCATATTCAGGTTGATATTTGATAAATCGTGCTGCGGCATACTGTAACTCTTCCCCCGCAAATAGTTGTTCCTTTATCTTACTTTTTCGTCTATAAGAGGTGATATCCTTTTCACGTTCGGCCTTCATAGGAATTATGACTATTTCCTGAAGTTCATTGACCTCTTCTTTTAAAAAAAGAGTCATCCCATCTTCGGCTATGATCTCTTTTTTGGAGAAACCTAAAAAGGAGGCTACCAGTGTGTCGCCTGCTTTTGCATAATCTATTATAAATTGACCATCTTTATCTGTGGTTGCTCCTAATGGTTTGTTTTTAATCCAGACACTGACGTACTGGAGGGGTTCTGCTGTTATACTGTCTGTTACAGTTCCACTTATTTGGGAATAAGTAAGGCTAGTAAAAAGGTACAGGCCTACCAAAAAGAATTTTTTCATTCGAATGGGGGAGTATCAGTTAATTAATGCTTTGAGGATTGTTATTGTGCTACTACGGTTACGGCTAAGGAAAGTGGCGGGAGTAAGGAACCCGGACTTGTAGGCTTAGAACTGGTTTGCTGGTGAATTTAATTAATTTTTTCTAACGGTGCCGTCTATTTCGATGGATCGTTGTTGTTACGCGTTTTTGACAAGTCATTTATTCTTTATAACTTTCATTACTTCCCTACCCGTTTTTCTTTAATAATCTGAAATATAATTTTTTATGAGAAATTTAATCATAGTTGTCTGTTTTTTATTTTTTGTATTTAATGCAAAATCTCAAAATAACTCAAAAGAATACTCAGCCAATGTTCATACTATTGATAGTATTGTTTCATCTATTTATCAAGTTGTATCAGGCGCTAAAGGAGAGGATAGAGATTGGGAACTATACAAAACTATTTTTCATCCGGAAGGACAGATAATTTCTAATTATGTAAATGAAAAAGGAGAATACCAGGTACGTTTTTTATCGATAGATGAATATATGGAAGAGTATAAAGATTATTTTAAAAATATGAATCTGTATGAAAAGGACTCAAATCGTGAAATAGAAATTAATAATAATATGGCTCACGTCTTTAGTACATTTGAAAGCTATAAAAGTCCTAATGATTCTATTCCTTCTAAAATTGGGACTGCAAGTATCCAATTATATAATGATGGTAGTAGGTGGTATGTCTTAAATATGTACTATAAGAATGAAACGAAGAAGGATAAGGTTCCTAAAAAATACATTAATTCAAAATGATTTAATTTCCTTTCCAAGTTTTGGAATTTCGTTTGAAAAAAGGGGCTACAACGGTCCCGGTAATCGCCAGTTGACGGACTAAGGGACGCGGACTTGTCGGCTTAACCTTTTGTTTTCTGATCTTCTAAATTAGACTTTTTCGGCAATACCCGTTATTTGCGATGAACCGAAGTCAGGCTGCGTTATGTTCTAACGGTTTTATGTTATTGAATTCTTTCTCCTTTAAAGATCTTTCTTCTTCTAAATCATAATCATCTTGTAAGCCCAACCAGAATTTAGCAGTTGTTCCAAAATATTTTGAAAGTCGGAGTGCCGTATCGGCAGTTATTCTTCTTTTCTTTTTTACGATTTCACTTATTCTTGTCTGCGGAATGAAAGTTTCTTTGGAAAGTCGGTATGCTGTAATTTCCATTGGATCTAAAAACTCTTCTTTTAAGATTTCTCCAGGATGTATGTTTTCAAGTTTTTTCATTTCTCTATTTTTTTAAGTTTAATGCTAGTCAGCAATTTGAACTTCAAAAGCATTGTCATTTTCCCATATAAACATTATTCTCCATTGTTTATTAATTCTAATACTATGCGCTTCCGTAAATCTATTCAATTTTTTGAAGTTTGGAGGAAAAACCGCAAGAGCTGCTAAAAATGTCTCTTTTGAGGCTGTTCGTTGAAGAAAGTTAGCAGGCTTTCATTGGGAAAATTGAGAAAACTGCTTCAGAAGAAAAGAACATAAAAAAAGGTCCCGAAAATATTATTTTCAAGACCCTTCCTGGAAAGGTATTTTTGTTTGATCAGCTTTTTACTTCTTTTGAAGTAGTCGGCTCATTGGATACTCCAAATTTCTTGAGGATATCTTCCATTAAACACCAGCGGGTGATAGAAGACTGTAACAGGTTAAAGCCTACAAAGGCGGTAAACCACAGCCAGTTAATATTTACGTAGATGGCCAGGAGCAAACTAACAAGGATAAAAGTGCCGGCAATGCCGCGTATCATTCTGTCTAACATAACTTAAGTTTTTAAAGGGTTAAATAAATTTTTCTATGGGCACCACAATAGCCCTCACGGGATTGTTGGTCTCCATGTGGAGGTTGAATTTCTTCACCTGTTCAAAAAAGTCATCGACCTTTTCCTGTTCTGTAAAGGAAAAGAACATGACAGATTCATTGCCGCCTTCCTCGTGCGGGAACCAGGTTTGGGTGGCCAGCAGGGAATGCTTGTTTTTGTAGCCGTCAATCTCTGAAGTACTAAAGGCCTCAATATTCGCTTTTTTGAAGAGCTTTAGCACCTGCTTTTGAAATTCGGAAACAGCTGTTACGATTAATAGTTTCATGCTTTTATAGATTCAAAATTCAAGATTCAAAATTCAAGGTTATCGGTTGCCCGTTATCAGTTGTCGGTTTTGATTCAACAGACAACTCACCAACAGGCAACCTGTAACCTTTTACACTTCCTCACTTTCTTTTTCCGTCACTACCGGTTGTTCTTCCCTGTCTTCATACTTTTTGCGTTCTATCATGTAGTACACCAGCGGCACCACTAACAGCGTGAGCACGGTAGATACTATGGTTCCTCCCATCAGTGAGATTGCCAATCCCTGGAAAATAGGGTCAAACAGGATCACAAAGGCCCCAATCACCACCGTACCGGCGGTCAACAAAATTGGGGTTGTTCGCACCGCCCCGGCTTCAATTACAGCCTGCTTCAGCGGAATTCCGTCTTCCAGCCGCAGGTTAATGAAGTCGATAAGCAGCACCGAGTTCCGCACCATGATCCCCGCCAGGGCAATCATTCCTATAAAAGAGGTAGCCGTAAAGAACGCGCCCAGGATCCAGTGGCCCAGTACAATCCCCACCAGCGATAGCGGAATGGCCACCATCATCACAATAGGTGCCTTAAAGTTCTGGAACCAGCCCACGATAAGGATGTAAATGATCACGATCACTCCCAAAAAGGCGATTCCCAGATCCCTGAACACTTCCAGGGTGATCTGCCATTCTCCATCCCATTTCACCGTATAATCATCCTCATACTTAGGCTGCTCCATATACAGCTCCTGAATTTCATAACCTGCAGGCAGCTCAATCTCTTTTAGTTTATCTTCCATTCCCAGGATCGCATAAACAGGACTTTCCAGTTCCCCGGCCATATCGGCGAGGACGTACACCACGCGTTTCTGGTTTTTCCTGTAGATGCTCTTAGCCTGTGTCACTTCTATTGGCTCCACCAAATCTGCAATAGGGATCATTTGCCCGTTTTGTGAGGCGATCTGGATTTGCATGATGTCCTGCACAGATGATTTTTCCTGTTCATCAAGGGCAAGCACAATTCCCACCCGCTGGGTAGCATCTTCGTCATAAAGCTGGGTAATGGCCCTGTCCCCAAGAGCGGTGTTAAGGGTATAGACAATTTGTTGAGGTGCTATACCGTAAAGCATGGCTTTCTCCTTGTCGATCTCAAAATCGAATTTCTTTTGATCGGCTTCCACCATCCAGTCCACATCAACCACATCTGTAGTATTGTTGAGGATGTTCCTAACACTGTCGGCAAGGGCGATCTGCTTTTCATAATCAGGCCCATAGACTTCGGCAACAATGGTAGAGAGTACGGGAGGCCCCGGCGGAACTTCCACCAGTTTCACATTGGCACCGTATTTCTTACCTATCTCCTGGATTTCGGGTCTCAGCATTTTCGCGATGTCATGACTTTGCAGGCTGCGGTCTTCTTTTGGTAGTAAATTCACCTGAATGTCTGCAGTATTGCTTGCACCACGAAGATCATAATGTCTTACCAGGCCGTTAAAAGTGATAGGGGCAGAGGTACCAACATAAGTCTGGTAATTTACTACCTGCTCACTTTGGTTGAGGTACTGGCCAATCTCACGGGCCACCACAGCAGTTCTTTCCAGGGTGGTGCCTTCGGGCATATCAATGATCACCTGGAACTCGTTCTTATTGTCAAACGGCAGCATTTTTACCGCTACGTCTTTGGTAAAGAACATGGCAACAGATCCTATTAAAAGTAAGGCTGTAATCCCCAGGAAGCTCCAACGAATCTTAGAGTTGTCTATGAGCGGTTCTTCAAAACGCTTATAGATGCGATAGATCATACCGTCTTCGATCTTCTCTTCAGATTCTTTTACCGGTTTCCCTTTCTTCTCTTTTTCTCTAAGGAAAATGTATCCAAGATAAGGAGTGATGGTAAGGGCCACGAATAGCGACAGGATCATCGCGATAGAGGCTCCAATTGGCATTGGGCTCATATATGGTCCCATGAGTCCGCTTACGAAAGCCATAGGCAGTACAGAAGCGATCACCGTAAAAGTAGCCAAAATGGTAGGGTTACCTACTTCGTTAATGGCATACAGGGCCGCCTGTTTAAACGGCAGCTTCCGCATCCTGAAGTGCCGGTGCATATTCTCGGCAATAATAATGGAATCGTCCACCACAATCCCCGTCACAAACACCAGTGCAAACAGGGTGATCCTGTTAAGGGTGTAATCCAGCATATAGTAGCTAAGCAGGGTGAGGGCAAAGGTAATTGGCACCGAAAGGAACACTACCAGCCCGCCGCGCCAGCCCATGGCCAGCATCACCACCAGGGTAACGGCCAGGATCGCGCCTATAAGGTGCATCAGGAGTTCTCCTACCTTGTGGGAAGCGGTTTCCCCGTAGTTACGGGTCACTTCTACATGTACATCTTCAGGGATAAGATTTTGCTTCAGGTGATCAACTTTTTCAAGGATCACATCGGCTATTTTCATGGCATCGGCACCTTTTCTTTTTGCAATTGATAGGGTGACCGCAGGATATTCGGCAGGATATTTTGCAGAGGCATTTACAGCCTTTCCGTAGCCAAAAGTGGCATATTCATTAGGAATTTCGGGTCCGTCTTTTACGGTAGCGATCTGTTTTAAATAGACCGGCTGCCCGTCCTGTACACCCACGATAAGGTTCTCCACATCTTGTGGAGTTTCAAGGAAACTACCGGTACTAATGAGGATCTCGCTGTCATTGCGGTCAAAACTTCCAGAAGAAAGCTGCTGGTTGCTGGCCTGTATCTTTTGTGTCACCCCGAGCATGTCCACCCCGCTGGCGGCCATCTTGTCCTTATCCAGGATCACCCGAAGTTCCCTGTTACGGCCACCAATAGGATTCACAACAGAGACATCTTCCACCTTTTCGATCTCGTTTTTAAGCTCATTGGCCATTTGGCGCAACTGGTAATCATCGTAGTTTTCACTCCAAAGAGTGAGTCCCAATACCGGCACATCGTCTATCGCCCGTGTTTTCACCAGGGGCTGGGTGACGTTGGGCGGCATTTGGTCCATATTTTTCATGAGCTCGTTGTACAGCTTCACGTAGGAGCGTTCAATATCCTCGCCCACATAGAACTGTACGATAAGCATCCCCTGTTCCTGCATCGAGGTGGAGTAGACATATTCCACTCCTTTGATGTTGGAAACCATTTTTTCCAGCGGCTTTATAATGCGCGACTCGACTTCGCTGGGGCTGGCCCCGGGATAGCCAATGAAGATATCGGCCATGGGCACGTCAATTTGAGGCTCTTCCTCGCGCGGAATCAAAAACGAACTGTACACCCCAATGATCATGAACACGATCATGAGCAGCACCGTAAGTTTTGAATTGATAAAGCCTTTGGCGATCTTGCCTGCTAATCCTTCTTTCATATCTTTTCTCGTTGTTGTTTGAATTTACCCACCTAAGCTTCTTGTGAAGGTGGGCGTGACCCTGCGGGTCGGGCTTTCGGCGCTATCTGCCTGCCCTAAAAAGCAGGCAGGATAACTGCCTCTATCCCTCACGCGGGTTTTATTCTTTTACACTCACTTTAGCTCCGTTAAAGAGTTTTCCGTCTGCCGAAACAATAAAAGGCTCATCGGGGTTTAGTCCGCTAAGCACTTCTACCTGGTCGCCATAGGTCCTGCCAAGGCGTAACCATCTCAACATCGCTGTATTTTGAGCGCTTACTGTGTAGACTCCTTTCAGGTCCCCACGCGTGATGATAGCTTCCTTTGGGATCATCACTGCCTCGGAAGTTTTTTCCTTTTTTTCAATAGGAAAACGCACGCTGGCGTACATGCCCGAAAGCACTTCTACATCACTTTTTTCGAGGCTTACCTTAACCAGATACTGGCCGCCTGTGTTCCTGGCCGAAGTGCTTACCTCGGTTACTGTTCCTGGTACTGTTTTTCCAATAGATTTTATGACAACGTCCACCTTGGTGCCGGTTTTGATCCTGGAGATCTCAGATTCGGGTACCCGGGCGGTCACTTCGTAGTTGCCCGGCGCTTCCATCGCTAACAGCGGTTGTCCCGGGTTGGCCATAGTGCCTTCTTCGGCAAATTTGTTGGTGATCACCCCTTCAAAAGGCGCGCGTATATTTACATAGGCAAACTGTGATGCCACCTCGTTCTTCATCTGCTTCGCGGCTTCAAGGCGGGCCTGGGCCATCTCGAAACGGGCCGTTTGGTCATCCATTTCTTTTTGAGAAGCAGATTCTTCCTCGTAAAGGGTCTTGAAACGTTCGTAGTCTTTTTTGGCATTTTGGAAAGCTGCTTCGGCCTCGGTGATGCCGGCATTAACCTGGGCACGTTTGGCCTGGAGGTCTGTGTTGTTGATGGAGATCAACAGCTCTCCCTTGTTTACTTTATCGCCAACTTTCACACGTATGTCATCAATGTAACCCATCATACGGGTGCTGAGGCTGGCGTTTTCTTCGGCTTCAATTTTGCCGCTGGCGGTGAGGAAACGATCGCCTGCTCCCGATGGGGTTTCCACCTGTACAGGTACCGCCGCAGTTTCGTTTACCGCCTGTTTCTTCTCGTCACTACCGCAACTCGTGGCGAACAATCCAAGGGCGGCGATAGTAAAAATGTATATGTTCTTCTTCATGTTTATAGTTCAGATTTAAGGTTGAAAGTTTGTTATTCAAAATTCAAGTTTATGTTCGTTTCCGTTTCGTTGTCTGGTCGGGCCCGTCGCTACCGCTCAGGACAGGCAAGTCGAGACTTCTTTAATTACCTCTCGACTCCCTGCCGGCCGTAAGGCGGGCACTCGAGGTGAAAATCGTTATAATTGGAATTTGGTGCTTGGAATTTGGTGCTTCCAATTTCAATTTTCACTACTCAATTCTCAGTATTTGCTGTAAAAAATTCCAAATACGCCACTGCATAGTTGTATTCATATACGGTTTGATAGTACTCGAGTTGTTTCTCTGAAAATTTGGTTTCGGCTATCAGGAGATCTGTGGTTTTTTCAAGACCCTGTTCATACCTGTTGTTCCTTATTCGCAAGGCTTCCTTAGATTGTTCCATTGCCATGCGGGTGAGTTCCAGTTTGTTTTTTGCATCGTTCAACGACCTTTGCGCCTGGTTGAGCTCTAGCTGGCTCTGTTGCAGGTGTTGTTCATATTGCAGTTCTGCTTTTTTGTAGTCGGCTTTTGTTTGCTGCACTTTTCCGAAGCGCTTGCTGCCGTCAAAAAGATCCCAGCTCAAAGAAACTCCTGCAACATACCCGTTAGCAGTACCAGAGAAGATCTCGTCGTCATAGAGTTCATAGCTTCCGAAGGCATTAAGTCTTGGCAAAAAGGCCATTTTATCTGCCCTATACATCTTTTTGCGGGCCTCTGCAGCCAGGTCCATGGCCTGGATGTCTGCCCTGTCTTTTGAAATAATTCCCGAAACAACCGGGCTCATCTCCACCTGTAGCGAATCTTTGGGCACCAGGATCACGTCTATAGGATCACTCATTAAGAACATGAGGTAATCACTGGCGTTCTTCACATTGCTGCGCGCATTTTGCAGCTGATTATTTACCTCGGTCACGCGCACTTCTACAGAAAGAACATCTGCTTTTTGCAGGTAACCCTGCTTCAGGTTGTTCTCTGCCAGGCGCAAGTTTGCCTCGGCGGTATTCAGTGCCTGTTCCAGCACAGTTACGGCTTTATGGGCCAGCTGTAACTGCATGTAAGCTTTTTCGGTCTCAAGTTTCATGTGATCATCTGCCCGCAGACGTTGCAAACCTGTAGCTTCCATTTTGTCTTTTGCGGCAGCACGTTGGTAAAAACCATCAAGATTAATAAGTGGTTGTTGCACTTCTATTTTGGTGGCGAAATTGTCGATACGCTCGGGATTATTGAGACGGGCCGGGTCAAAATCACTCTGGGTGACGATCTCCTGGTTAAGTTTTGAGCCAAAGGCCATCAAAGGATTGTTGGTAGTCATCCCGGTATGCGATACGCTAATGTTTGGCAAAAAGACAGCATTGGTTTGCCGGTACTGTGCCCGGGCAGCCAAAAAGTCCTGTTGTGATATCTTTAAGCTACTGTTGTTTTCCTGTACACGCTCCATCACCTCCTCTTTGCTGATGGTTACTTTTTCCTGGGCCTGAAGCATCCAGGTGAAAAACAATAAAGGCAGTAGAAAAAGGCTTTTTATTCTCTTCATCTATATAAGTTTTGATGTAGCAAAAATACCCCAGAATGCCCGTTAAGTCAGTAACCTTTGTTACCCGGGGGTGTAACCAATGTTACATTCCAGTCTGGAAAAAAGATGTAGGAAAAAGTTCTGAAAAGCGGGAGAATTGTAGGAACAATTATGGAGTAGAGGCGCTTTATCCAGAATTCTTTACTGGTCGCATGTATACTGAATATTGTATAACAGATAAGTCGAATGATTGGATCTTTCAGCTCTTTTGAAAGCTTTCAGAAAAGGCATTTTTAGATGATCAATCGCAATTTTCAGAAAACATCAAAATATCGCAGAAGGACTAGGATCACTCCCAAAACATAAATAGAAGTAAAGATCTCCTTGTTGTACTTGGCCAGCCACTCTGGTAAAAAAATGTCAAAATTTGCCTTTTTTGAGTCTGAATATTTCCGGGCGATGAGAGTGAGCGGACAGAACATTTTAAAAAGTAGCAGCACCAGGCCCTCTCCAATGATCGACCCCATGGCGATCCAGGTGAAAGCGGTAATATTTCCTGTTATTCCGGAGGAGACAATAAAGAAGATAAGGCCAACAAAGAACAGCCACACCAGGGTGTGCAACACTTGGATCCAGAAAAGTTTGTGAGATGCCTTCATCTTCTTCAATTCTTCTTCAAGTTCAGGTTCATTTTTGACACCCCAAATAATATCAACGTCAGGACATCTGTCGCCTTTAAATTCAACTTGATGCAATCGTAGCATCAGTTATTCTTTTGTAGAGTCTCGATCTTTTTTATGTAATTTTCTTTGCCGCTTATTTCATAGGCTTTGGACACGTTCTTTATTGCGTTAGTAGTGTCGCCTTGTGCTTCGTAATAATCGGCCATAGAATCATAAGCATTTGCGCTTTCCGGATAGTATTCAATAGCAAGTTCAAAGTACATTTTAGCCTTTTCGGGTTGTTGCATATCCATATTCATGTAACCTAACATATTTAGAAGCTCTTCGGGGTAAGCCGGTACAGCATATCCAAAATGTTCTTTTAGCTTCTTTTCCCTGTGCTTTACAATAGTTAAAAGCTCCTCTCTTGAGGTGTCAAAAGAGTTTATTTTATCGGTATTTTCCATTTGATACCATTCAAAAAGTGAAATCAAACCGTCCATTATGGATGGAAGGGGGACGGTACCATGTAGATCTTCGGGATAAAATTTCCATTCAAAAGACAATCCGTCTTCAGCGTTTTGTTTGACCAGGTTTGAAAAAGCAATATTCGAGCGGGCGAACAAAGTGAAGTCGGTTGTGTCCTGCATTACGTTGTCTATCGTTATCTGTGGGTTCTGCAGGTGCAATTGACCACTCAATGACATAAATAAAACTTTGTTTTCATATTTCTTGTTAGCGAACATTTCCGGTGCTTCTTTCAGAAGTTTTTGGTCGTCCCAATCCAGGCTTGGGTCGATGGCTAAATAATTAGCAAAAAGTTCCGGTTGATGGAGCAGGGTGGAGATGGTGAACAGTCCTCCATAAGAGTGACCAATAAGTGTTCTGTAAGTAGTGACAGGATATTTGTTTTCAATAAAAGGAATGAGTTCTTGCTGAATGAATTTCCTGAAATTCTCTGCCTCTCCGTTCTTCCCGGTAAAAGGCCTCCCGTATTTTGTGGTTATGGTTGAAGTAGTCAGGTCCCGAACTCTGTTCTTTTCATTAGAGATGCCAACCAGGACCATTTCGGGTGTAAAACCGCCGCTGTAATAGTTTTGCACCTCATTTACGGTAGGTAGAAATTTTTCTCCGTCTAAAATATATACAACAGGATATTTTTGAGCATCCTCTGGAGAAAAACCGGCAGGCAGTTGTATATAGATCTTTCTGGACTCATTGAGAACTTTTGAAAAGAGACTATCTGCAACCCCTGTTTTCTGCAAAAACTGCAATTCATGAGCTGCCTGCGCGTTTACAAATTGCTGAAAGAAAATAAGGAGACCTATGGTCCATACTATTTTTAATCCTTTGGTCATTAGAATCATTCTCTACTGTTTTCTGTATTAAGGATAAGGGTTCCTTTTGCAAGGGCATAAAGAAGATATCTGCTGAAATTATTTTTGGTCAGCAATCTTTCGCGCATCTTCCTGAAGAATTTGATCATTCGCATCAGTTTCTTTAAAGATATAACTTTAAATCAATGAGCTGGTTAAAATCATTAAAGCAACAGATTTCTCCCGTTTTTTTCGGTTAAACCATTTTTTTAAGAGTTGTCAAAAATATCATTTTTAAGAGGTCATGACCACTATCATTGAAGTTGGATCCACTTGTTCTCCAGATCCTAAATGAGCTATTAGTATACTGAAGATCGACTATTAATCCATTTTGGAGGTGCTTGTCAAAATGATCTTTCGCATTATATCCCAAGTTGTCTTAAATGTGTTTCCCCATGCACTGCGGAAAACGGCTTGAGTATTTTTTTTAGTCAATGTTATTGCCGAAGTCTTCAGAAGAGAGGTTTCAAAAAGTCAATTTTGAGCTTATTAAATGGCAGTTTTGCTGCTGTCGCTGTGTCAGATGTGGGCACAAGTGAGGAAAATTTTTTGTCAGCTGTGTAGGAATTCCCCACATTTTTAAAACGGCGGCCGGAAACAGGGCTTGGTCTCAAGGGGTTAGCAATTGGTATATGGATTGCTATTAGGAATGCAACATCCGATTTAGAAAAATCAGGTCAAAAAAATAAGGACATATTTATGAAAATTATACCTATAGCTTCAAATCAAAAGACTTCCGCAGAAGATGCCATTGCATCTGCATCTACCGAACAAGCTGAAAAAACAAGAGATCTCCGTGGGATCATGGTGCGAGCCAGTAGCCTCGTGCTTCTCCTGGGAGCTGCCGTTTTGGTTTACACCCTGCAAAGTGATTTTAGCAAGTACAATCTCGAAAAATTTGACACTCCCTGGGGACGCGCCCTTTTTATGATCGCGGCCGGGCTGTTCTTGTTTAGAGCAGGATTCTTTGTTTATAATCTTTACCTGTACATGCGCTACAAACCTGTAAATGCGGTGGCAGAAGAAGATTTACCCAGCTGTACCGTGATCGTGCCGGCCTACAACGAAGGGAAACAGGTGTGGGCCACCTTGATGAGCCTGGCGAAAAGTGACTATCCAGCAGAAAAGCTGCAATTGCTGGCCATTGACGACGGGAGTAAAGATGACACCTGGGAATGGATGCAGGAGGCCAAAAAAGTGCTGGGAGACAGGGTGAGTATCTTTCAACAACCCGAAAATAAAGGGAAGCGACATGCGCTTTACCGCGGATTCAACCTGGGAACAGGTGACGTCTTTGTGACTGTTGACAGTGATTCTGAAGTTAATCGCGATACCCTTAGAAACCTGGTTAGCCCTTTTGTGGTGAACGAAAAATGTGGCGCGGTCGCTGGAAATATTCGTGTACTGAACAATGGGAAAAAGGCTTTACTTCCAAAAATGCTGGATGTGAGCTTCGTGCTGAGCTTTGAATTTGTACGTTCTGCAGAAAGCAGCCTGGAATCTGTACTGTGTACTCCGGGGGCGCTGGCTGCCTACAGGAGAGAAGCCGTATTCGGCTGCCTTGAAGAGTGGATCAACCAAACCTTTATGGGGCAACCATCAGATATTGGGGAAGATCGCGCAATGACCAACATGATCCTGAAGCAGGGTTACCATGTACTTTTCCAGAGAAATGCCTATGCTTATACTAACGTACCCGAGAAATACACCGGCCTTTATAAAATGTTCATCAGGTGGGGGAGAAGCAACGTGCGGGAAAACCTGGCAATGGCTAAGTATGTTTTCACAGATTTTCGCCAGGGCCCAAAAACAGGAACAAGAGTTTTGTTCTTAAACCAGGTGATCAAGCTGGTGATGAGCTATCCCTCTATCCTGCTCATGCTGTTCTTTGTGGCGATGCATCCGGTATTGTTCATTAGTTCTACACTTTTGAGCATTCTTATCTGGTCCAGTTTCCCTGTGCTGTTTTACGCGAAACGTTATAAGCTGTCTGAATCTTTCTGGGCCTACTCTTACAGTATTTTCTACACCTTCGGCTTATTTTGGATCACTCCATACGCTATCGCTACTGCAAGCAGAAGGGGCTGGCTTACCCGGGGCTAGAAAATTTTAGCTATTGAAAAGAAAAAAGAGGAACCTGTGAAGGTTCCTTTTTTTTCTTGCTGCGGAAGAAGAGGTCTCGAAAATGATATTTTTGAGCTCCTTTCTAAAGGCAAATAAAAGAAGTTATTATTCCGATGCCGGATCTTCAGAAGAGAAATCTTTTGTAAATGCCTTTAAATGTGCACTTTTCCGTAGTACTTTTTACGCAGCCAGAAAGAAACCCGAACCAAAAAGATCAATGCCGGAACTTCAACCAAAGGACCAATAACTCCTGCAAAAGCCTGTCCTGAATTTAAACCGAACACAGCAATGGCAACCGCAATAGCCAGTTCAAAGTTGTTTCCTGCGGCCGTAAAAGCTACCGAAGCTGTTTTGTCATATTCCGCGCCCATTGCTTTGGTTAAGAAAAAGCCAATGATGAACATGAGGCTAAAATATACCAGCAGCGGAATAGCAATCATGAGCACATCCATTGGGATCTCAACGATTAATTCTCCCTTCAGCGAAAACATCACTACAATGGTAAACAGTAATGCGATCAAGGTCATTGGTGAAACTGTGGAAATGAATCTATTGTTATACCAGTCTAGTCCTTTTTGTTTCACCAGGACAAACCGGCTTAATATTCCCAGGGCAAATGGAATACCTAAATAGATGGCTACACTTTCTGCAATGGTCCCAATTGAAATATCCACAATTGCGCCTTCAAAGCCGAAATAGGGTGGAAGAACCGTTATAAAGATCCACGCATAAAAGCTGTAGGCAAAGACCTGGAAAATGCTGTTTAGGGCAACCAAACCTGCTCCATAATCACTGCTTCCTTCGGCAAGGTCGTTCCACACCAAAACCATTGCAATACAACGTGCCAAACCAATCAAGATCAGGCCAACCATATATTCCGGGTAATCCCGTAAGAACGTAATTGCCAGGAAAAACATCAGGACAGGACCAATTATCCAGTTGAGAACAAGGGAAACAGAAAGGATCTTTACGTTTTTAAAAACCTTTGGGAGTAAGGAATAATTGACCTTTGCCAAAGGAGGGTACATCATTAAGATCAAACCAATTGCGATTGGAATATTGGTGGTCCCGCTACTAAAAGAATTGATGACGTTTGGGAAAGTTGGAAAAAAATATCCCAGGCCAACTCCCAAAGCCATGGCAAGAAAGATCCAAAGCGTTAGATTTTTATTCAGAAAACTTAATTTTTTTGTCGTCATTTTCTATAAGTCTTACAGCAAAAGCTGTTGTTTCGGCTATTTTCCCAGTTTCAATATTCTTACAGCCCCCTGGATCACGAGAATAAAAACGATCGTTCCAATGATGAGGTCTGGCATTCCTGAATTGAACCAGTTTACAAGCAGCCCGGCAATGATCACTCCCAGGTTGATGATCACGTCATTGGAGGTGAAGATCATACTGGCTTCCATATGAGCTTCTTTTTTGCTCTTGGATTTCTGAAGCAGGTATAAACAAAATCCATTTGCGATCAACGCAAGAACTGAAACAATGATCATTGTCGAAAAATCGGGAAGTCTCTCATTTCCGAAGAATCTCCTTAGCACCTCTGCAAATCCTATAAGGGCCAGTAATATCTGGAAATATCCGGCTAAATTGGCAATCTTCTTCTTTCTTACAATTGATTTGCCTACCGCGAAAAGACTGATCCCGTAGACAAAAGAATCGGCTAACATGTCTAAACTGTCTGCGACCAATCCCATTGATTTTGAGATCAAGCCGGTGGTCATCTCAATGATGAAAAAAGCAAAGTTTATTACTAATACCGACCACAGAAGTTTTTTCTGATGTGCATGTTCCTCAAAATCGGTTTGGTCGGTTTGTTCTGTAGCTATTCTTTTAGTTCCCAGTTTTAATCCGATTAAAGATTTTTCTATTTGGTCAATTTCTCCGGAATGAAATACGGTTAATTTTCTCTTCGGGATATCAAAATCAAGATTTTTGACGCCCGGCATCCCATCCAGCTTCATGCGGATCAAATTTTCTTCTGAAGGACAATCCATCTTGGAAATTTCGAAAATCGACTTTTTCATCTATTGTTTTTTTAGCCGTGGAAAGGTAAAATTATGAAATCGAACCGAAGGAGGTTCTAATAGAATTTTTTAATAGCCAGGCCATCCTGAACGTAGCGCCGCGAAGATTAGTGGCTAAATTTCAGAAAAAAGAGAAAGGGAAGAGAATAAAGAGATCCAAAAAGGGCATTTTTGATCCCGTCAAACCTTAAATTTTAAATCCTGAATTACATCGCCATGGTAAGCAAGAAAAACACGAGCAATACGATACCCATTGAGATGAGCAGAGGTTTTAACCAGCTTCTCTTGTCATATTCCACATCACTGCCAATATATTTGTTCCAGAAGAATTCGTTCAAGATTGCTGCCCCTATCACATTTGCTATGACTGTAAGCATGGGTGCCAGCTCAAATACCTGGATGGCAATACCCGTCCCGACCACGTAGAGGATCCCGAAGATCAAAACTTTAATGCGGGCAGAATTCATGCCCAGGGTTCTCAAATTGGCCATGAGCAGCACAGCCGCGAAAATAGTGGAGAACATAATGGAAAAGCCCAGGATAATTGTCTTTGAATACAGCTGTGGCCTTTCCTGAATTTCATTATCGTGCTCCATCGCTTTTTGAGGATTTTTTGGGCCGCAAAGCTATAGAAATTTTTCAGGAAAAACATCTGATTTCCCTCCACGCGAGCTCAATAATAGGGGAGGTCCCTAAAATGGCATTTTAGGAACTGCTTTAAAATTTTAATTTTCAGGTTCTTAGATCGCCAGGAGCCGAGCCTTTTTTACCTCATGTTGGAGTTCATGTTCCCCTTCTGCTTCATCATTTGCTGCATCTGGTTATAAGCTGCAGTGTCGCGTTGCATGATCATCATCATGTGTCTCATGATCTTTTGTCGCATTTGAGGATTTCTTCGAATCATGCTGCTATCCTGCTCCATCATTACCATCATGTTTTGCATGAGAGAATCCATGGTCCCGGGATTGTTACGCATCATTCGCTGCATTTGATTGCGGCCGTACATATTGCGCATCATTGGTTTGTGGCGGCTCATCCATTCCATGGGTTTATCGCTCGCGCGCATTTCCTCCATAAATTCAGTAAACAAGGCTTCATTGCTAAGGATCTGTTCGTAAACATCGTTTCGAAGCTCCTCATCTTCGGCTAAATTGACCTCTTTTTCCTGTTCACAGGAATTCATGAACAATAAAATCAAAATCAACCCAAAGAACGATTTTCCAAAAAGCTTTAGTGTTTTCATAGTATTTCGAATTGGTGGTTAAATTAAAACTACCTGTTAATTTACGAGATATTTTCTATTTTTTGAAACTATTTAATACTGCGAGTGAGGTATTTATAACCGGTATAAAGAGAGCTGTTGGAAACTACAATTCACTCCATTAGGGTTAAGTGCTAAAAATGTATATTTAATTCAAAATCTCCCAAAGTTGAAAAAAGTCTTTATCTACAGTCTGCTGCTCGTGTTTTTAGCGATCACCGTAATTGGATTCATTTATTATCCCCGGTTGGACCTTATTACCGGCTTTGCTTCCAAAAATATGTGTTCCTGTACTTTTGTTGCCCATCGTGAACCCGAAACTGTCGCGGCACAAGACAACAATTTTTCGCCTGTTTCCTGGGCCGAGAGTAAAATTCTTAAGTCTGAAGTTGCTGTTTCAAAGGTCTTCGGAATAAAAGCCCGCAAATCTGTTTTTGAAGAAGGAATTGGTTGTACCCTTTTACCTGAAGATACCAAAAGGGGAGAAAGGGAAACTGAACGGCCTGCACGGAATTTTTCCACAAGCGCCGCCGCTTATCCTTACGGTACGGGCAAACCTAAAGATTCTACCTTTGCCAGTGTAGATTATGAGCAGCTTAATGCAGCTCTGGATCTTGCTTTTGAGCCTTCCAACCAAACCCGTGCGGTGGTCGTTCTTTATAGGGATCATCTGCTTGGGGAAAAATATGCCGCGGGTTTTTCTTCTGAAACTCCGCAGCAGGGCTGGTCAATGACCAAGAGCATTACCAGTACCATCCTTGGGGTTTTGCAGCGACAGGGAAAGATTTCCACAGAACAGGATCACTTGTTCCCCGAATGGGAAAAAGACCAAAGATCAAAGATCAGCCTGAATGACCTGCTAAGAATGAATAGCGGACTGGAGTGGGACGAAGACTACACAAGAATTTCTGATGTCACAAAAATGCTCTTTTTAGCCGAAGATATGTCACAGGTGCAGCTGCATAAGCCATTGGTGGGCGAGCCGGGAAACAGCTGGAACTACTCCTCGGGAACTTCAAATTTACTGTCGGCATTTATCAGGAAGCAATTTGGCTCACATCAGGAATACCTGGACTATTGGTATTCCCAATTGATAGACAGGATAGGGATGAGTTCCATGACCATTGAAACAGATTTGGTGGGCAATTATGTAGGCTCCTCTTATTCCTGGGCCACCCCCAGGGATTGGGCAAAATTCGGGCTGCTTTATCTGCATCGTGGCAACTGGAATGGGGAACAACTTTTTGAGCCCTCATGGGTAGATTACACCGTCAAACCAACAGAGGGTTCAAACGGGCAATATGGAGCCCACTTCTGGCTCAACGCGGGCGGTAAATTTCCAAATGTGCCACGGGATATGTTTTCGGCTAATGGATTCCAGGGGCAATACGTGTTCATAATTCCCTCCCTGGACCTCGTGGTGGTGAGGATGGGCCTCGTGGAGGAGCCCGATTTTGATGTTAATGCCTTTTTAGGTGGTATTTGTGAGGCGGTAAAGTAAGGGTATAATGAAGAAATATCCCGGCAATTCAGCGGGCTTCAGAAGATCAATATTTCTTCCAGGTTTTATAGCAGTAAACTACGGCCGCGATCACGGCAATGGCACCTACAGCCCAATATGAGGCAACTATAAACTCCATTTTAGAATTTTTTACTTATAGAAACTGTAGGGAACTCAAAAATAGCAAATTCAACGATTTTTATAGCTGAAGTTTATGGCATTTTTCCAGCTTATAATTAAATATAATAAAAGCTTCAGCAATCATTTTTGGCAGCCCTTGTGGAGGAGGATTCCTTCTTCTGAAGAAAGATTCTTCGCTTTTTCTAGAATTTTAATATTGCTTTGACACAGCAGGTGTGATGCAACGACTATCTTGAAAACAAAAAAAATGAGCGACAACAGAAGTAAAGAATTCACCGAAAAAACCAATGTAGATCCCAATGAGAAATGGGAAAGGGATTACTGGACAGACAAGTGGGGCATAACCGATGCCCAGCTTACCGAAGCTATTGAAAAAACGGGGGGTACAGATGTGAGGGATATTGAAAAATATCTTATCAACAAGAAAATTGGAGGTTGATGCCAAGGAGGTGAAACCCGTGTAGGACGCCTGGTTTTCAGCCCAAAACAATTTTAAACCAACTAAATCGTTTACCTTAGAACAAAAAGTAACTGTATGAAAAAACTTAGAATTTTAGGTTTAGCCTGTGCGGGATTGCTGGTAGCAGCTTGTTCGGGCGATGATGAGCCCGGGGATATTCCCGGTGCAGATCTTAATGCCACTGCTTTCACGGCAGATTCGCATATCAACAGCGCTTCTCTCCCGCAACCTGCTCTTGATTATATCGTAGCGACCTATCCCGAAGCATTGATCTTAAAGGCAGAGGTTGAAGACAACGGCAATTACGAAGTCCTTTTGAACAACGATAAGGAACTTATTTTTGATGCTCAGGGAAACTTTTTGGGAATAGATGACGATGGAGATGATAAATTTGGAGATGAGGAGATCCCTGTAGCCAGTTTGCCGCAGTCCATCCTTTCTTTTATAGCAACAAATTATCCAACGGCCTCCATTGAAAAAGCAGAACAGGAAAACAATGGTAATTACGAGCTCAAGTTGAGCAACGACGTGGAGATCATTTTTGATGCTGAAGGTAATTTCCTGGGGCAGGCAAAAGATGAATTCGGCAATGATGACAGCGACGATGAAGACATCGAGATAGCAGATCTACCCGATATGATTCAGAGCTATATAGCAGAACATTATCCCGGTCTTAGCATCGTAGAAGCTGAACACGAAAGCAACGGTACTTATGAAGTAACACTTAGCGACGGTACCGAAATAAAATTTGATGACAATGGAAAATACCTTGGCGAGGACGATAAGAATGGCGAGGACGACAACAGTGAGGAAGAAGACGATTGATCTTTCTTCATCTAAATACAATGCCCGGAAGTTTCGAATTTCCGGGCATTTTTTTTGCTGTAAACCTTCAGAAATCCTGAGGATATTGATTTCTTCCCGGTTGCTATTTCAGGTTTCGAAAATGGCATTTTAAGAGGAGTTTTTCTTTAGCTTCCGAAGAAAGAAAGGGACTACAATTGAGAAAACTTTAAAGAAGATTTAGAACCCGTTTAGCACAGGGACATTTCTAAAAATCTTAAATTGAAGAGAAAAATTTGCGATGAATCATAAGAACAACAGGACTTCTAAAGAAGTTCCGCATCTTGGCCCCGAAAAAGAGTGGCAGTATTGGACTCAAAAATGGGGAGTATCAGAAAAACGGCTTTCAGAAGCGATTGAGCAAACCAGGACCGATGAGGTCGAGCGGGTTGAAGAATATCTTAGAAGCCATAAATATATTTAATGCGGGCAGTGATTAGTTGTTGGTTGTTTTTAAATTGGGGGAGAAAGGGTAAAAACGCTCTTAGTTTTTACCCTTTCTCATGTAAATGCTCTTCTTAATGAAAAAATTCCTTTTGATCCTGGCCGTGCTGCTGGTGGTGATGTTGGTCACCTGGTTCACGGGCCCTAAGATTCCCCGTCCCGATTATAACACTAAACTTACCCACGCTCCCAAATTCCCCGGCCGAAGTTGAGGAATTCGTGCAGCAACGGGAGGCAAAAATGCCCCTGCGCAGGGATAATGAAGCCAGGATCATCTGGCAGAATAAGGTGCCGGCAAAAACTGAATACAGCATAGTTTACCTGCATGGGTTTGCAGGCAGTTACCGCGACGGTTATCCCGTCAATAAACAGGTTGCCGATACCCTGGGCGCCAATATTTTCCTGGCACGGTGGGCCGGTCACGGATTAAAACCTGATGCCGCACTTCAGGATTTTTCACCCGATGCCGCATGGGAATCGGCAAAAGAGGCGCTTGCTATTGGAAAAAAGATAGGCAAAAAGGTGATCATTATGAGTACGTCTACCGGCGGCACTCTTGCTCTAAAATTGGCCGCTACCTATCCCGATTCGGTTTATGCGCTTATCAATATTTCTCCCAACATAGAAGACGACTTTGACGGTGCTTTTCTGCTGAATTCCCACTGGGGCTATGAGTTGGCAGAAATGGTCTCCTTTGGGGACAGGCATCGAATAGAACCCGAAAATGAAATCACTGCTCAATACTTTGATACTGTTTATCCCTCCCGGGCGCTGGTAGATCTTCAGGTGCTGCTGGCGACAAGTATGAACGGGGAAACCTTCAAAAAAGTAAAAAGTCCTGTCCTTACGCTTTTCTACTACGAGAACTTTTTAAAAGAAGATGACCATGTGGAGGTAGAGATCTATCCCGGGGTGCATGAACAATTTTCAACTCCAGATAGCCTTAAGAAATTGGTGAGGCTGGAGAAGCCGAAAAACCACTTTATGGGAAGCGATCTAAAATCTGAAAATACCGAAGTTGTGTTGCAGGCAATAGTGAGGTTTCTTCGGGAAGACCTGGAAATAGATCTGGCCCAAAAAGAACGGTCAGATGACAGCAAGCAGGAGCAATCCGCCGGCAAGGAGCAGAAGACAACAGGCCAATAAGACATTATGGCTTATCTTTTTACCTTTTTTTCGCAACAGGATGCCTAACATGACCTTTTATTTAATTCCATTAAGGTACCACATTTTTCTTGATGTTGACAATGGGAATAAGATGAGATCTTGGTTTTTATTCTTTAAGTATTTTTCAGAAAAGAGGTGGTAAAAATGCCTTTTTTGAAACCATTTGCAGTCAGAGTTCTGAAAAAGACAAATCTTCAAGCTTTTAAATGAGAACCTCTTTTTAGACCTCAAAAAACTTTAGCTTTGATACCATCAGCAAAAATATGCACATGAAGATCCAGAGACATTTTGTAATAGATTTTGACAGTACTTTTACGCAGGTGGAAGCCCTTGACGTGCTTGGGGAAATCTCCCTTGAGGCACACGATGAGAAAGAGGAAAGGCTGGAACAATTAGCTTCACTTACAAATAGTGGCATGGCCGGAGATCTCTCTTTCAGGGAATCGCTTATTCAAAGACTGGAACTGCTCAATGCCAGAGAAGGTCATCTTCCGCAGCTGGTGAATCGCTTGAAAAGCAAGGTTTCAACTTCTTTCATAAGGAACAGGGAATTCTTTAGTGAAAATCATGAGAATATCTACATCATCTCCAATGGTTTTAAAGAGTTTATTGTACCCATAGTTGAAGAATTTGGCATTAAAGAAGAAAATGTCTTTGCCAATACATTTAAGTATGATGAAGAGGGGAAGATCATAGGTTTTGATACAGATAATGTGCTTTCCTCCAACAACGGAAAGGTGGAAATGCTCAAAAATCTCGATTTGCAGGGGGATGTCTACGTGATTGGAGACGGGTATACAGATTATGAGATCAAGGCTGCAGGTCTTGCCAATAAATTCTACGCTTTTACCGAGAATGTGGAGCGCGATAATGTGCTGCAAAAAGCTGATCATATCACGCCCAGCCTGGATGAATTCCTGTACCTGCACAAAATGAACAAGGCCATTTCCTATCCCAAGAACCGCATCAAGGTGCTGTTGCTGGAGAACATCCATGAAGATGCTGCAAAGATCATGAAGAATGAGGGCTATAATGTAGAAACAGTATCGGGGGCTCTGGATGAAGAAGAACTTTCTGAAAGGATCAAAGGCGTATCTGTTCTGGGAATACGTTCAAAAACGCAGCTCACCAAAAAGGTTTTAGAGAATGCCAACAGGTTGATCGCTGTAGGTGCTTTTTGTATTGGTACCAATCAAATAGACCTGGAAGCCTGTCTTAACAAGGGGATAGCAGTTTTTAACGCGCCCTTTAGCAATACCAGGTCTGTGGTAGAACTGGCCATTGGAGAGATCATCCTGTTGATGCGCAGCCTGCCCGACCGTTTGCAGGAAATGCATGCCGGTAAATGGAAGAAATCTGCAGCGGGAAGCCGGGAAATTCGCGGGAAAAAATTAGGCATCGTGGGCTATGGCAATATAGGCGCGCAACTGTCTGTGGTTGCCGAAGCCATTGGCTTTGACGTCTACTATTACGATCTTATGGAAAAGCTGGCCCTGGGTAACGCTACAAAGTGCAGGAGCCTTGACGAGCTGCTGCGAAAGGTTGACGTAGTGAGCCTTCATGTGGACGGAAGAAAGGAAAACGAAAATTTAATTGGAGAGAAGGAATTCGGGCAGATGAAAGACGGGGCTGTATTTCTGAATTTAAGCCGTGGGCACGTGGTGGACCTGGAAGCGCTGAAGCAGAATATCCTCTCCGGAAAGATCAAGGGTGCAGGAGTTGATGTTTTTCCGAAGGAACCAAAAACGAACAATGAAGAATTCCAGTCTCAACTTCGGGGGCTGCCCAATGTGATCCTTACGCCGCACGTTGGCGGAAGCACCGAAGAGGCCCAGGTGAACATCGGGAATTTTGTGCCCGGCAAGATCATCGAGTACATCAACACGGGTAGCACCACCAACAGTGTGAATTTTCCAAACCTGCAGCTGCCCATTCTCGAGAATGCGCACAGGTTGATCCATATCCACCACAACAGGCCGGGTATTATCGCGCATATCAACAATGTGCTTTCTGAACATGGCTGTAATATTGTGGGACAGTATCTTAAGACCAACGAGCAGGTGGGATACGTGATCACTGATATTAACAAGGCTTATGACGAGCAGGTGATAGAGGAGATGAAGAAGATCCAGGATACCATCAGGTTTAGGGTTCTTTATTAGCCTGTCATTCTGAACGCACCATAGCGTCTCTATGTCATTCTGAACACAGCGCAGCGGAGTGAAGAATCTCTTTTGGAAAGCTATTAGCTGCTTGCCCTTAGCCTTTGGCTTTGTAAATTTTAAATTTTTTGATGGGATCTTTAATTATATTGAGATTCCTCCTTCGTCAGAATGACAACCTTGTCATTCTGAACGCAGCGCAGCGAAATGAAGAATCTCTTCTTTACGAGAGATTCCTCCTTCGTCGGAATGACAACATTGTCATTCTGAACGCAGCGCAGCGGAGTGAAGAATCTCTTCTTTACTGGAAATTCATCCCTAATTGAGATTCCTCCTTCGTCGGATGACAACCTTGTCATTCTGAACACAGCGCAGCGGAGTGAAGAATCTCTTTTGGAAAGCTATTAGCTGTTTGCCCTTAGCCTGTGGCTTTGGAAATTTTATATTTTTTGATCGGAACTTTATTTATATTGAGATTCCTCCTTCGTCGGATGACAACCTTGTCATTCTGAACGCAGCGCAGCGGAGTGAAGAATCTCTTCTTTACTGGAAATTCATCTCTAATTGAGATTCCTCCTTCGTCGGAATGACAACCTTGTCATTCTGAACACAGCGCAGCGAAATGAAGAATCTCTTCTTTATGAGAGATTCCTCCTTCGTCGGAATGACAACATTGTCATTCTGAACACAGCGCAGCGGAGTGAAGAATCTCTTCTTTACTGGAAATTCATCCCTAATTGAGATTCCTCCTTCGTCGGATGACAACCTTGTCATTCTGAACGCAGCGCAGCGGAGTGAAGAATCTCTTTTGGAAAGCTATTAGCTGTTTGCCCTTAGCCTTTGGCTTTGTAAATTTTAAATTTTTTGATGGGATCTTTAATTATATTGAGATTCCTCCTTCGTCGGAATGACAACATTGTCATTTTGAATGTAGCGCAGCAAAATGAAGAATCTCTACAAGAACTGAATTATGTATAAAACGTTTGGGACACATAACTACTATGTCTATATCCTTACCAACAAGGCGAAAACAGTTTTATACACTGGAGTCACGAATAATTTGAAGGAGAGATTGTACTACCATACACATCCTGACGCTTTGAGCAAAGCATTTACTACTAAATATCGTTGCATTATCTTCTTTATTGGGAGCATTTTTCAGATGTTGAAACGGCTATTCAAAGAGAAAAACAGATCAAAGGTTGGAGAAGAGAGAAGAAGGATGCTTTAATTTCTTCACTTAATCCTGATTGGAAATTTTTGAACAGGGAGATCGAGTGAAATAAGATTCCTCCTTCGTCGGAATGACAACATTGTCATTCTGAACACAGCGCAGCGGAGTGAAGAATCTCTTCTTCTCCTGGAATTCTTCCTTATCAGAGATTCCTCCTTCGTCGGAATGACACGGAACATGACCTGCGTCATAAACAAGCTTCTTGACGTTTCCCATCTTTGAGGTTTTTGTTTAAAAACCGAAACATACATGTACACTTTATCCCCTCATAATTTCCACATCCCCGTGATGGGAATTTCCTTTACCATTGATACTCCGGTGAAGGTGGCCTGTTACGGGATCAATTCGGCTTTGTCTATCATTGAAGACAATCTCATTGAAATGATGCGGAAGTACTATTACCAGGAAAACAATGAACCCTATGTGCCTATAGGTAAGCACGAGGAGAATTACCGCAGCCGCCGCATCACAGATTATCTGAATCTTGTGAACCGCAACGTGCAGGTGAAACTTGAGAAACTCAGGAATTCCGCTTTCGAAACAGGTTCAGAGATCGTAAAGTATTTCGAAATGTTACCCGAAGAAAGCGGACTAAAGGCACGCTACCTTCAATTTTTACAGGCCCATGGTGAAACCCGCGCCGAACTTGAGCAATGGCTGAGAAATCAGGTAACGCCGGGCGCCATCGAGGTCAATATCATGACCAAGGTTGATAAGAACAACACCAACAAAGCCGGAGAAGTAATCCCCGACGGTTCAGATGCCCTGGGAGCGCTAAAAGCCTATGCCGAGAGTGATCTTGAAAATTCTGCCGTTATCTTTTCCGCAGGAATGAACCCAAGGCTCTTTAATTATCTCGAAAACTTCAGGGAATTTGACGCCACCGGCTGGGGACAGTTTAAAAAGAGGATCGTGGTGAAGGTGAGCGACTACAGGTCGGCTCTTATCCAGGGAAAATACCTGGCCAAAAAAGGCATTTGGGTAAGTGAATTCAGGATCGAATCGGGCTTGAACTGTGGCGGACACGCTTTTGCGACTCCCGGTTTGCTGCTGGGCCCTATTTTGGAGGAGTTTAGAAGTAAAAGAGAAGAGTTGGCAGCAGAGCTGTTCAGGCTGTATAATCCCGCCATTCAGGCGAGGGGAGAAGCAGGTTTTGAAAAACCACATCCCGTGGCAGTCACTGTGCAGGGGGGAATTGGAAATGCAGAAGAGCAGGAAATGCTTCTTAAGCGTTATGAAGTGAACGGCACCGGCTGGGGCAGTCCTTTCTTGTTATGCCCAGAGGCCACTACTGTTGATGAGCCAACCCTGGAACTGCTTCGAAAAAGCGAAGAAAAGGATGTGGTTCTCAGCAAGGCTTCCCCGCTTGGAGTGAGGTTCAACTATCTTAAAGGCACCAGTGCCGAAAGGGAAAGACTGCAGCGTATTGAGCGCAATAAACCGGGAAGTCCCTGTACTGAAAAGTACCTTGTTTCAAATACCGAATTTACGAAAGAACCTATTTGCACTGCCTCGAGAAGATATCAAAAGCTCAAGCTGGAACAGCTGGAGCAGGCGGGCTTGCCACAGCAGGAATACGAGCAACAGGTGGAAGAGCTGTTGAGCAAAGAATGTCTTTGTATAGGCCTTAGTAATTCGGCGGGGATCAATTATAAAGTTCCGCTTGTTGAAAAACTGGATGCCGTTACGATTTGCCCCGGTCCCAATATTGTCAATTTTTCCCAGATCTCGGGTCTTCGGGAAATGACAGATCATATCTACGGAAGAAATTCTCTGGTTCAAAAGCAGGACAGGCCGCACATGTTTATAAAGGAACTACAGCTGTATCTCGACTACATCAAAGAGGAGATCAAGAGCAGTTTTAATCCCGGAGGCAGAGAGATCAAGGCCTGGAACACCTTCTGCTCAAACATGCGAGAAGGCATAGGTCATTACAAGGAACTACTCAGGGAGGAATATGTCAAAAACAAAGAAGCCTTTCAAAAAGGCCTTTTTGAAGCCGAAGCCGAAGTAGAAGCCCTGCAGGTAAAGCTGCAGGAAAATTAAAATTGAAGGCCCTTGAAAAAGGGCCTTTTTTGTTGACTATTTCGGTACTTTTTTTACTTCGGGAATGAGGTTGAGTTGCCAGGAAATTCCGTATTTATCCTGCACCCACCCAAACTTCGGGCTAAAAGGATATTCTTCCAGAGGCATGAAAACCACTCCGCCTTTTGCCAGTTCCTTGAAAGCGTCGTCAATGTCTGTAGCATTGTCGCTCTCAATAAAGAAGGAAACTGCGGGGGTAAATCCGAATTTGTGCTTGAGATGACTGTCTTTGGCAATAAACTGCTGCCCGTTAAGGGAGAAATGCGCCTGCTTTACGGTTCCCTCAGGTTCGGGTTCTTTTGGCCCGTAAAGTTCGATATCTATAATTTTTGAATCGTCAAAAAGGTCGGTATAAAAATCAATGGCTTCTTTGGCTTTGCCATGCTGTTCGCCTGTAAATAGTAAAAAGGTGGATATTTTGCTGCTCATGTGTTTCTTTTGTTTGCCTTAAGTTAGCAAATTTTTGAGAACCTTGCCAGTCCGTTATAGGCAGGATGGCTTCGCGGTAAGGGTGGCAGAAGGCTTCCGTAGTTTTGGAAACTATCGAAAATGTTCTCTCTTCTTCCGAAGAAAACAGGAGCCGGCAAATGACTATCTTCCATTTGTTTTGCATGCTTCAACCGGAGATTTAGAGCCAAAAAAAATCATTTCCTCAAAAAAACTTATTTTCAACTGCACTTCATTATCTATTTTAAAACTTTATTTTTACTTCCTGCAAAACCCGACTTCATGATAAAACACGAATTAGTTGAAGCCTATCATTTCATTTTTGAGGAAGCACTTCTTGACGAGATCGCTAAATATGGAACTCTTAAAACCATAAAAGCCGGGGAGAAGATCATCGAAATTGGCGACTATGTGAAAACGATGCCGCTGCTGCTCGAGGGCGCTATTAAAATCCTGCGAAAAGATAAGGACGGCGATGAACTGCTGCTTTATTTCCTGGAGCGCGGCGATACCTGCGCCATGACACTCTCGTGTTGCCTGGGACAAACCAGGAGTGAGATTAGGGCGGTGGCAGAGAGGGATACCAAGCTTATCATGATCCCCATAGAAAAAATGGAGGAATGGACCTCCAAATATAAGAGTTGGAGAAATTTCGTTTTTGAAAGCTACCACTCACGCCTTACCGAAATGCTGGACACCATTGACACGATCGCTTTTTTAAACATGGACCAGCGACTTATGAGGTACTTGCAGGACAAGGCGAAGATCAATGGCAGCGAAACACTACAGGTTACGCACCAGGAGATCGCTTACGACCTGCACACTTCACGGGTGGTCATCTCCCGGCTGCTCAAAAAACTGGAAATTGAAGGAAAAATAAGTCTGCAGCGCAACAGTATCGAGGTGCTGGATCTTTAAAATAAAACTGTAATCAATGTTACAGTAGGGCTGCTGCAGCTGTTTTAGTTTTGTACTAGAAAAAAGAGGCATGGAGATTTTTGACATTTTAGGATATATTGGAGCTTTACTTATTGGGTTAGTACTGGGACTTATTGGAGGAGGAGGCTCTATCCTTACCGTCCCTGTGCTGGTATATCTTTTTAATGTTAATCCTGTTACTGCCACCGCTTATTCGCTTTTTGTTGTAGGAACTTCCTCACTGGTTGGAGCAGGCAGGAACCTGCAAAAGAAGAGGGTGGGCTTCCGTACAGCCATTGCGTTTGCCATACCCGCTGTTATTTCTGTCTTTAGCACCCGCAAGTATATTGTGCCGGCAATTCCCGAAGTGATCTTCAAGCTGGGCGATTTTGTGGTCACAAAAAATATTGGGATCATGATCTTTTTTGCCCTGCTTATGCTGGTGGCCAGTTTTTCAATGATCATGGACAGGGAGAAGCTGCTGGAAAACAAAAAAGAAGAGTCCGGGCCCTGGTACGGGCTGCTGGTGCCCCTGGGATTTATAACCGGGTTGATCACGGGCCTGGTTGGAGCAGGCGGCGGTTTTATAATTATTCCTATTCTTGTGCTCCTGGCGGGCCTTCCCATGAAAAAGGCGGTGGGCACTTCTCTCTTTATTATCGCGATCAACTCCCTGATTGGTTTTCTCGGGGACCTGGGACACCAAAAGATCGACTGGCCTTTCCTGCTGGTCTTTACCGCCCTTGCTGTCTTCGGAATTTTCGCCGGGGTCTATCTCACCCGTTTTGTGGATGGGAAAAAGCTGAAAAAAGGCTTCGGATGGTTCGTCCTCGTGATGGGGATCTATATTTTGTGGAAGGAGATCTTTTAAAAAGCTCATTTTCTGAAGCTTTCTTCTGAAGCTGAATTCTTCCAGAATAAGGAGGATGAAAATCAGCTGAAGCAGCAGCAGAGTTTTTTACAATTCTGCTGAAACAGCGCCCTAAACCGGCGGAAAATTCGCTAAATTTAGGACAATTTGAATCTTCGGAAAGAGCATCGAAAAAATGCCCTTTTTCAAACACTTATCTCAATGGAAAATCTTGATTATGCAAGGCTACAGATGGCATTTACCCTGGGGTTTCACATCATCTTCGCTTGCATTGGCATGGTTATGCCCTTTTTTATGGTGGTATCTCACAAAAAATGGCTCAACACGCGTAACCCGCTCTATCTTCAATTGACCAAAGCATGGCAAAAAGGTGTAGCCATTTTTTTTGTCACCGGCGCAGTTTCGGGCACGGCCCTTTCTTTTGAATTAGGCATGTTATGGCCCGAATTTATGAAACACGCAGGGCCTATCATTGGGATGCCTTTTTCCCTGGAAGGTGCGGCCTTTTTTGTTGAAGCCATTGCGCTTGGTTTTTATCTTTACGGCTGGGATAAATTACCTGAAAAATTTCACTGGTTTACGGGTGTCATTATTGGGATTTCGGGAGTGGCATCGGGTATTTTAGTAGTCTCGGCCAATGCCTGGATGAACGCGCCTTCGGGTTTTGACTATATCAATGGAGAATTTACCAACATAGATCCCGTAGCGGCATTTTTGAATGAAGCCTGGTTTTCGCAGGCGTTGCACATGACCCTGGCAGCCTTTGTAGCAACCTCTTTTGCGGTTGCCGGTATTCACGCTTTCCAGATCTTGAGGAATAAAAAACCACAACTTCATAAAGAGGCCTTTAAGATTGCCATTGTTTTTGGTGCGGTTGCCGCAATTTTGCAGCCCCTTAGCGGGGATATTGCGGCTAAGGATATCGCTACCCGGCAGCCGGTAAAACTTGCAGCCATGGAGGCCCATTTTGAAACCGAAAAAAGTGCTCCCCTTCTTATAGGCGGGATTGTCGATGAAGAAAAGCAGGAGGTAAGTCACAAGATAGAAATTCCCGGGGCGCTTTCTTTTCTGGCCTTTGGTGATTTTGATGCCGAGGTACAGGGACTAAACGATTTTCCAAAAGACGAACTTCCGCCTGTAGCTATTGTTCATTATGCTTTCCAGATCATGGTGGGACTGGGGACATTACTGATGATCGCAGGTTTGATCTACTTCTGGAGTACCCGGAAGAGATCAAAGCTTCAGGATAAAAAAGCTTTCTGGATATTTTTTGTTTTGCTCTCTCCCCTCGGATTTTTAGCCCTGGAAGCCGGCTGGACAGTGACCGAAGTAGGCCGCCAACCCTGGATCATCTACCAGGTCATGAGAACCGCTGAAGCCGTGACTCCAATGCCGGGAATAAAATTCAGTTTTTATATGTACGTCCTGGTATATATTGCATTAGGAATCACTGTTACCTGGCTCATGAAAAGACAAATCAAAGTTTTAAACGCTTCAAAAGATTGATCATGCTTTACTTAGTGCTGTTTTTTACATTTTTTTCCTTCTTTCTTTATGTGCTGCTTGGCGGTGCCGACTTTGGAGCGGGAATCATTGAACTTTTTTCTTCAAAAGAAGATAAAAGAACCACCCGCGATACCGCCTACAGCGTGATGGGGCCGGTATGGGAAGCTAATCATATCTGGCTTATTATTCTACTTGTAGTGCTGTGGATCGCCTTTCCCGGATATTTCAATGTGATCGTCATCTACCTGCACATTCCATTCGTGCTCATACTCCTGGGCATCACCATGAGAGGGGTGGCCTTTATCTTCAGGCACTATGATGCAATTGTCGATAAATCACAATATACCTACAACTGGATGTTTAGGATCTCGAGCTTTATTACTCCTGTTTTCCTGGGAATGGCTTTTGGAGCCCTTATTGGCGGAAGGATCATTCTTACTGAAGATTATGCCAACTTCAGTTTTTACGAGATCTTCATGCAGCCCTGGTTAAATGTTTTTTCTTTGCTGGTGGGCCTCTTTTATGCCACGCTTTGCGCTTTTATGGCTTCGACTTTGCTCATTGGAGAAACTTCGGGAGCCGTTCGTAAGATGTTCAGCAGGAAATCTGCAGCATACACTATTTTCCTGGTGGTGCTGGGGTTTGTACTTATTGGCTACGGCTATTTTGCAGAGGTCGAATTTGTGAGGGATTTTGTGGAGAATCCGGTTTCTATTGGCGCCATAGCCTTGTCTGCACTGCTGCTTATTCCGCTGTGGAAGAGTATAAGGAACCAGAACAGGATTTGGAGCCGTTACCTTGCGGGGCTGCAGGTGGTGCTGGTACTCTTTGCTGCTATTTATGCTCATTTTCCATATATTATTATCACATCAGGTAAAGAATTGAGCCTTCTCGAGGGAAGGGCGCCAGATGAGGTGATCAGCAACTTGGGGATCATGTTGCTTATTGGTGGTTTTGTGATCTTACCGGGTTTGTTTCACCTGATGAGGTCTTTCAACATGATCAAGATCCTCGATCGCGGAAAAGGAGAGATGGAGCAGTAAAATTCAGCTAAAACCTTCAGAAGATCTAAAATGGCGGTTCCAAAAAAGGATATAATTTTTGTAGCACTTCAGTTCCTGGTGTTCCTGGCCTGGATCATTCCGGTGGATCGCTGGTATTTTAGATTACCCGAAAACCTGCGTTGGCTGGCTCTTTTTGCTGCAGGAATTGGAGTTCTTCTCTGCGTCCTTGCTCTGCTACAGCTCAACACGAACCTGTCCCCATTTCCGAGCCCTCGGGCAGGGGCAAAGCTGCTCACTTCGGGTGTATTTGCTTTTGCACGCCATCCCATCTATTCGGGTATTCTTTTGGTAGCTTTTGGACTTTCGGTTTGGTTTAATTCAGGGTATAAACTGGGAATCAGTCTTTTGTTGCTGCTGGTCTTTTACCTCAAGAGCAGGTATGAGGAAAAACGACTTCAGGAACGATTTCCTGAATATGTACTTTATAAACGGCAAACGGGAAGATTTTTTCCTAAATTTAATTGGCGAATTTAAGCGTATGAATCTAAAATCATTTGGGAAAACACCTGCCGGTGAGCGACTGGAACGTATTCAAAGATCCCCTCAATACAAAGACGGGAAATTTCAGAATATGGAGCCTACCTCGGTCAATCCAAATGATGTTTCCATGTTCAGGATACTCAAAAAGATGCTTTCCAGGCCTTCTTCTGTGCGGCCTTCAGAAGGGATGCCGCATGAGCAAACAAACCTGAAGCAGCTTAATGCCGCCTCGCCGGTGGTGGTTTGGTTTGGCCATTCTTCGTACTTTATTGTAATTGATGGTTTTCGCATTCTAGTTGATCCCGTCTTTAGCGGCACCGCATCGCCTTCCCGATTCTTCGGAAAAGCTTTTGAGGGGGGCGATACTTATAACGCCGAAGATTTCCCCGAGCTGGACCTGCTGGTGCTTACCCACGACCATTATGATCACCTCGACCAGCCCAGCATCAAAGAACTTGATCAAAAGGTGAAGCAGGTGGTGACTTCTTTGGGAGTTGGTGCACATCTTGAGTATTGGGGAATGTCATCACAAAAGATCACCGAGCTCGATTGGTGGGATTTTGCTGAAGTTTCCAAAAATGTGAAAATTACGGCCACTCCTGCCAGGCATTTTTCGGGCAGAGGCTTCAAAAGAGCACAAACGCTCTGGTCTTCGTTCGTGCTGGAAATCAAAGGTTACAGGATCTTTCTGGGAGGTGATTCCGGTTACGATGACAGCTTTAAAAGAATAGGAGAAAAGTTTGGAAGCTTCGATCTGGCTTTTTTGGAGTGTGGACAGTATAACAAGTTCTGGCCGCAAATCCACATGTTCCCGGAACAAACCGTGATGGCTGCAAACGACCTGAATGCAAAAATGGTGATCCCCGTTCACTGGGGAAAATTCGTGCTGTCCACGCATCCGTGGAATGAACCTGTGAAAAGATTTTCCGAAGCAGCAAAAAGAGAAAATATAAAATTTGTATCCCCAAAGATTGGGCAGCCTTTTCACCTGGAAAAGGAGTTTAAGCAGGAGATCTGGTGGGATTTTATCTAAAGAATTATGGAAACAAGTAAACAACATTGGGATAACGTGTATGAAAATAAACCCGCCACAGAAGTGAGCTGGTATGAACCCATGCCCGAAGCTTCCCTGGCTTGTATAGCAGATTGTAATCTTGATAAGGATGCGCCCATCATTGACATTGGCGGTGGTGACAGCTTCCTGGCCGAATTCCTCGTAGCGAAGGGATACACAGATCTTACGGTGGTAGATATTTCTGAAAAAGCCATTGCCCGTGCCAAAGAACGAATGGGAGAAAAAGCTGAAGATATCAACTGGATCGTTAGCGACATCACCGAATTCAAGCCCCAAAGAAAATACCGGCTTTGGCATGACCGTGCCGCTTTTCATTTCCTAACCGACGATGCGGAGGTTGAAAAATACCTGGCGAACCTTCGGGATTCATTGGCCCCCGGTGGTTTTGTGATTTTGTCGACCTTCTCTGAGAAAGGTCCCGGGAAATGTAGTGGCCTGCCGGTAAAACAGTATTCTGTAGGACAAATGCAAAAGCTTTTTGCGGAAGGTTTTGTAAGCATGAGCTGCAAGAACATTGACCATGAGACTCCTTCGGGAAAAATGCAGAATTTCACGTTTTGCACGTTTAAAAAAGAATAGAAAAATTAAAGATCTCAGGAGGTTTACTAGAAATCCGTCAGATCTAAATAATGAAAAGCAATGAAAGAATTTTGGGACGAAAGATATAGTGAAGAGGAATACATCTATGGAGAGTTTCCTAATGTTTACCTGGAGTCAAGGCTGTCACAGTTTTACCCGGGGGAGATCCTTTTCGCTGCAGAGGGGGAAGGCAGGAATGCTGTTTATGCCGCTAAACAATTCTGGAAGGTGACAGCCTTTGATCAAAGCAGCGAGGCGCGAAAGAAAGCCGAAAGACTTGCAAAAAAATCGGGAGTTGAAATTGATTATCACGTGGGAGAACTGCCGGAACTTGGGTTCGAAAAAGGTGATTTTGATGCCGTAGCCCTTATTTATGCGCATTTCCCCATTGAACTAAGAGCCGATTACCACAAGCGGCTTATTTCCTACCTGCGCCGCGACGGGTTGGTGTTCTTTGAAGGCTTCAGTAAAAAACATACAGCCTACCAGGCTGCAAATCCAAAAGTGGGCGGTCCTAAAGACGAGGCTTTATTGTTTTCAATGGAGGAGATCAAGAAAGATTTTGGAGAGCTGAAATTTCTGGAACTGTACGAGGCTGAAATTGACTTGCAAGAAGGGAATCACCACAACGGACTGGGAGCAGTAATACGATTTGTGGCGCAGAAAAAGTAATAACTGCCTCATTTTATGAGTGTAACCTGGGTTACTGTGGAAAAAGTCTTAAAATTGTATTTTTGGACTTCGAAAAAAAAGATGTTTGGAGAAATACCTGCAAATAATTCAAGGTTCCTTTACGGGATACTTTAACTATCTCGTTGATGAGATAAGTATCCCCTCGTGGACCAATTATTTCTACTGGCTAATTGGGTTGTCTCTTTTGGTGTGGGTGCTGGAGATCATTGTGCCCTGGAGAAAGGATCAAAAGATCTTTAGAAAAGATTTCTGGCTGGACAGTTTTTACATCCTGTTCAACTTTTTTCTATTTTCACTAATTGGGTACAATGCGCTGTCAAATGTGGGAGTGGAATTGTTCAACGATTTCCTGGGCCTTTTTGAACTTCGGAATATTGTCGCTGTTGAAGTTCAGCATTTTCCGGTGTGGTCGCAGCTGCTCATCATGTTTGTGGTGGCAGATTTCATCCAGTGGAATATACACCGGCAGCTACATAGAAATCCCCTTTTATGGGAGTTTCACAAGGTGCATCATTCGGTTAAGGAAATGGGATTTGCGGCGCAGTTCAGGTTTCATTTTATGGAGACCATCATTTACAAAACCCTGCAATATTTGCCTTTGGCCATGATTGGCTTCGGTATTAAAGAGTTCTTTGTGGTGCACATGCTTGCGGTGCTCATTGGGCATATCAATCACGCCAATGTGGGATGGAGCTATGGAAAACTGGGTTACATTTTCAATAATCCAAAAATGCACATTTGGCATCATGCGAAAGAACTGCCGCAGGATTATCCTTATGGGATGAACTTTGGAATAAGCCTTAGCCTTTGGGATTACTTGTTTGGAACCGCACATATTCCGAAGAGCGGAAAGCAAATAGAGCTCGGCTTTGAGGGAGATGAAAGCTTTCAGGAAGGATTTAAAAAGCAGATTTTTATTCCATTTCAGAATAATAAAGAATTGATCAAAAAAATCATAAAAAGAACTAACTATGAAAATAAAACAGTTTAACGATAAACCCCTGGCTCATTACTCTTACGCGATTATAAGCGAAGGTAAAATGGCGCTGGTCGACCCGGCGAGGAACCCGTTGCAGTATTACAGGTATGCCGAAGAGCATAATGTGAAGATAGTAGCAGTTTTTGAGACGCATCCACATGCAGATTTTGTGAGCAGCCATTGCCAGATTCATGATCAAACGGGAGCAGATATTTATGTGAGCAAATTGCTGGGTGCAGATTATGAGCATAAAAGCTTTGACGATGGGGACAGTTTCCAAATGGGAAAAGTAACTTTTAAAGCTATTAATACCCCGGGTCATTCCCCGGACAGTATTACAGTAGTCGCAGAAGGAGACGGGAAAACCGCTCTTTTCACAGGTGATACCCTGTTCATTGGTGATGTTGGCCGCCCAGATCTTCGAGAGAATGTTGGAAATATGAAGGCCAAACGCGTGGAACTGGCCAAAGAAATGTACCACAGCATCCGCAATAAATATAAGGATCTTCCAGATGATGCAGTAGTATATCCGGCGCACGGTGCAGGTTCCCTCTGCGGAAAAAATATGAGCACGGCCTCTTCAAGTACGCTGAAGAATGAGCGCAAGTACAACTGGGCTTTTCAGGAGCAAACCGAAGAGAAGTTCGTGGAAACCATTTTAAAAGATCAGCCGTTCATTCCGCATTACTTCGGTTTTGATGTAGATGTGAATAAACAGGGAGCCGAAAATGTGCAAAAAGCAAAGGCTTCAGTAGAACTGCGTCTTTGTGTGGAAAAAGTCGAGGAAGGAATTACAGTGGTAGACACGCGAGACGGGGACAGGTACAAAAAAGGGCATTTACCGAACAGTATCAACATCATGGCCCGCAATGAAGATGATAAATTTGAAACCTGGCTGGGAGCTATCCTTAAACCCGAAGAGCCTTTCTTCCTGGTAGCAGAGAGCGTAACTGAGGTAGGAGATTTGCTGGAAAGAACAGCAAAGATTGGTTATGAGAAAGCCCTGAAAGCTATCGTGACCCTTGCCGATGTGAAGTTCGAAAGATCAGACGAATTTGATCTTAAGGACTTTAAAAAACATAAGGAGAATTATACCATAGTTGATATTAGGAATAACAGCGAAGTGGCCGACGGAAAGATCTTTGATGATGCCATTACCATTCCGCTGAACGAACTTCGGGAGAAATCTAAAGAAGTACCGGCAGACAAACCTATTGTTGTACACTGTGCAGGCGGTTACCGCTCTACAGCCGGAAGCAGTATCCTGGAAAACAGTTTTCCAAAGACGAAGGTGTATGACCTCAGCGAAGACATCAAGAAATTTAGTTAAAAAATGAAATTTAACACCACAATTCCGAAGCGGCTCAGGTACTATTACGTAAAGGAGCTGGCGCAGTACAGGCGTTGTATGAAGGCAGGAAATTTTTTACATGCCTGGCATCACCTGGAGCGGGCGCATGTCATTGGGCAGGCCTATCCTGTAGAACATTCTTACTCGCACTGGTTGATGCTGAAATTCGGATTTGAGGTGAGAGATTTTAGAGAAGCCCTGGGCCAGATTCCGCGGCTGTTGGTTGGCGGATTCAAATCTTTTGTGGGTAAAATTCCTGAGGGAAATACAGGAGGGGCAAACGTGCCGCCGCTGAGAAGAATGGAAATTCCGCCAGATATTCAGCAGATGCTGAAAATTAACTGACAAAAAGAGGTTCAAAATTTTGAACCTCTTTTTTTATGGGCCTTAAAAATGGCATTTTTGACACCTCTTATTTCAGCTACTGCCACAGTACATTTAGATAATCTTCAGAAAATAGGGGCAAAAATTTTTTATATTAGCCGTAAAGCGTACTAAAACATGCTAAATGGATAAAAAATACAAAGTCGTTGTCGATGATGAAATGGATTTTTCCTTTGACAGAGAACAGATCAATTCCCTTGATGTACAGCGTATTTCAGAAGATTCGGTACATATTCTAAAAGAGAACCGCTCCTTTAAAGCGAGCCTGGAAAAAAAAGATTTCCTGAAGAAGAGCTACTCCGTCAGGATCAATTCAAATGTTTATGAGGTAAAGATCTCCAATGAACTCGATCTTTTGATTGAGGAGATGGGCCTTAGTCTTGCTGCCGGCAATCTTATCAATGATATTAAAGCTCCCATGCCGGGGCTTATCCTTGATGTGCAGGTAAAAGAAGGCGATGAGGTAGAGGAAGGGGATTATCTGCTGGTTCTCGAGGCCATGAAGATGGAGAATACCCTCACCGCACCCCGTACCGGAAAGGTGAAATCTGTGAAGATTCAAAAAGGGGAAACTGTGGATAAGAACCAGCTGTTGATAGAAATGGAATAATCACAAGTACGAAATTAGAAGTTAGAAGTACGAAGTTAGAAGATATAGCATGAAGAAAATATTAGTTGCCAACCGTGGCGAAATTGCTTTGAGGGTGATGAAAACGGCCCAGAAAATGGGGATCAAAACCGTTGCTGTTTATTCCACCGCCGATAGGAATTCACCTCATGTGAAATTTGCAGATGAAGCTGTGCTCCTGGGGAATGCGCCCTCGAACGAGTCTTATCTCAGACGGCGACAAGATCATTGAAGTGGCAAAAAAGCTAAATGTGGATGGCATTCACCCCGGCTACGGATTCCTGAGTGAAAATGCCGATTTTGCTGAAAATGTCGAGAAAAATGGCCTCACCTGGATTGGTCCGGGTTCTAAAGCCATTCGCATTATGGGTAGCAAACTTGCTGCGAAAGATGCAGTGAAGAAATATGACATTCCAATGGTACCGGGGATCGATGAGGCCATAACCGATACTGCGGAAGCAAAAAAGATTGCAAAGGAAATAGGGTATCCTATTCTTATAAAGGCCTCGGCCGGCGGCGGTGGAAAAGGAATGCGCGTTGTAGAAGAGGAGAAGGATCTGGAAGACCAGATGAAAAGAGCCATTAGTGAGGCCGAATCTGCTTTTGGTGACGGTTCGGTCTTTATTGAGAAATATGTGGGCAGTCCGCGGCACATCGAGATACAGGTGCTTTGTGACACCCACGGCAACGACCTGCACCTGTTTGAAAGGGAATGCAGCATTCAACGCCGGCATCAAAAGGTAGTGGAAGAAGCACCTTCTGTCATACTGGATGAGGCACTGCGGCAAAAAATGGGAGAAGCGGCTGTAAAAGTGGCTAAAGCCTGCGACTATGTTGGCGCCGGAACAGTGGAATTCCTCATGGACGAGCACAAGAATTTCTACTTTTTGGAGATGAACACCCGCCTGCAGGTGGAGCACCCGGTGACCGAATTGATCACGGGAGTTGACCTTGTTGAGCAGCAGATCAAGATCGCCAGGGGTGAAGAGATCGAGTTTTCACAGGAGGAACTGCACATCACAGGTCATGCGCTGGAATTAAGGGTCTATGCCGAAGATCCTATGGAAGATTTTATGCCCAGCGTAGGTAAACTGGAAAAATATCGCGGACCGAAAGGAGAAAACATCAGGCTGGACGACGGCTTTGAGGAAGGTATGGAAGTACCTATTTATTACGACCCCATGCTCGCCAAGTTGATCACCTACGGAAAGACCCGTGAAGAAGCCATTCAATTGATGATCAAAGCCATTGACGATTACGAAGTGGAAGGGGTGAGCACAACACTGCCCTTCGGAAAATTCGTTTTTGAGCATGAAGCCTTCCGAAGCGGAAATTTTGATACTCATTTTGTGAAGAACTATTATTCCGCAGAAAAGCTGCAGGAGCAGACAAAAGAAGAAGCTGAACTGGCGGCACTTGTCGCCTTGAAGCAGTATCTAAAAGATCAGCAGCAGTTAAGATTACCCAACCACTAAGACATTCAGAAGAGATCTATGAGTCAAAATAAAGAAAATTTAGCGCAAAAAATTTCTGAAGCCCTGAAAGGCGGCGGCGAAAAACGCATTGCTAAGCAACACGAAAAGAAAAAACTGACAGCCCGAGAACGGGTGGATTACCTGCTGGACGAGGGTTCTTTTGAAGAAATAGGCATTCTCGTTACCCACCGCACCACCGACTTTGGGATGGACAAACAAAAATACTACGGCGACGGTGTTGTTACCGGCTATGGTACCATCAACGGTCGGTTGGTATATGTTTTTGCACAGGATTTTACCGTTTTTGGAGGGTCACTTTCTGAAACCCATGCCGAAAAGATCTGCAAGGTGATGGACCACGCCATGAAAGTGGGCGCGCCAATTATCGGCCTTAATGACTCAGGAGGAGCACGAATTCAGGAAGGCGTGAGGTCGCTGGGCGGTTATGCCGATATTTTCTACAGGAATGTACAGGCATCGGGAGTAATTCCGCAGATCTCTGCCATTATGGGACCCTGTGCGGGAGGAGCAGTATATTCACCTGCGATGACCGATTTTACGTTGATGGTGCAGGACACGAGCTACATGTTCGTAACCGGGCCAAACGTGGTAAAAACCGTGACCAATGAAGAAGTAACTTCCGAAGAACTTGGAGGTGCGAGCACGCACTCCACAAAATCGGGTGTGACGCATCTTACGGCGGCCAATGACCTGGCTGCCCTGGAGGAGATCAAGACGCTGTTGAGTTATCTTCCGCAGAATAATAAAGAAACCACGAAAAAGCTGGATTATGAGCTGGGTGAGGAGCTGCGTGAAAGCCTGGAGGACATTGTGCCCGACAGCTCCAGCAAGCCTTACGACATGCATGAGGTGATCAAGGGGATCATCGATGAAGACAGCTTTTTTGAGATCCATAAAGATTACGCAGATAATATTATTGTAGGTTTTGCCAGGCTGGGTGGCCGTAGCATTGGAATTGTGGCCAATCAACCCATGAGCCTTGCAGGAGTGCTGGACGTGGATTCTTCGAAAAAAGCCGCCCGCTTCACCCGTTTTTGCGACTGCTTCAACATTCCGTTGCTGGTGCTGGTAGATGTGCCGGGATTCCTTCCGGGAACCGACCAGGAATGGAACGGGATCATTCTGAACGGTGCAAAACTGCTGTACGCTCTGAGCGAAGCCACGGTGCCGCAGGGTCACCCTTGATCACCAGGAAAGCTTATGGCGGCGCTTATGATGTGATGAATTCCAAACATATTGGTGCCGATCTCAACTTTGCCTGGCCAACCGCCGAGATCGCCGTAATGGGAGCAAAAGGCGCCAGTGAGATCATCTTTAGGAAAGAGATCAAGGAGGCCGAAGATCCTGAACTCAAGCTCTCAGAAAAAGAAGCCGAATACGCCGAAAAATTTGCCAATCCGTTTAAAGCTGCACAGCGAGGTTTTATCGATGAGGTGATCCAGCCAAAAGACAGCCGCAGAAAGCTGCTGAAGGCCTTCAGCATGTTGGAAAACAAGCAGGTGCTAAGGATCGACAGGAAACACGGGAATATTCCGCTCTAGCGGATTCAAAATTCAAAATTCAAAATTCAAAATTTGAAAATTGGAATTTAAGAAATGAAATTTCGTAAAATAGTTTGCGTAGACCATACGAAGCTGCAGCGGTGGGCGCGGGAGGAGTTGCAGCAGTACAGCGAAAAGAAAATAGAGGTCTATGAAGATTATCCCGATTCTAAAAAAGAAATTTTAGACAGAATTGGAGGCGCCGATGCTGTGCTTGTTTCCTGGCACACACAGCTGGATGAGGAGATCATCGAAAAATGCAAAAATCTGAAGTACATCGGGATGGCCTGCAGCCTTTATGATGATGCCTCGGCTAATGTGGCCGTGAATTTTGCCCGGCAAAGAGGAATCGAAGTGACGGGCATAAAAGATTACGGGGATCCCGGCGTAGCCGAATTTATTATTTCCCAATTGATACAGCTGCTGCACGGCTTCGGGAAAAATCAGTGGCGGGAGATGCCGCAGGAACTGACAGGCAAAAAGATTGGGATCATTGGCCTGGGCACTACGGGTCAACTGCTGGCGAGTTGCCTGCTGCCTTTTGGTGCAGATCTTTTCTACTTCAGCCGCAGCAGAAAACCGGAATGGGAACAAAAAAGCGTTAAATACCTGCCGTTGCAGGAGTTGCTGCAGACTGCTGAAATCATTTCCTTCCATCTTCCGAAGAATACAACCATTTTAAAGGCTGCCGAATTTGACCTTTTTGGAACCGGAAAGATCCTGGTCAATACTTCCCTGGGCCTGCCTTTTGAAGAAGAGCCTTTCACAGAATGGATCGAAAAAGAGGGGAATTTTGCCATTTTTGACGCCGATGGGAAGAAGGAGCTTTCCGCCGCAACCCAAGACCTTTCCGGAGTGATTTCGGTAGAAAAAAGTGCCGGCTGGTCTGCTGCCACGCACCGGCGACTTTCAGAAAAGGTGGTGGAGAACCTGAAGCATTTTCTTACTCAATAGCCGCATTCTCTTTCTCAATGTCCCGGGCGGACATGTGTGACTAATGTTACTTTATATTTGCAAAAAATTTTGCAATGGAAATTATCCTTCAACCCTGGCCGTGGTATGTGGCGGGGCCATTAATCGCTTTGGTCATGTTCCTGCTTATCTTCATGGGGCGCAAATTTGGAATGTCTTCAAATTTGGAAACCATGTGTGCCATCTCGGGGGCCGGAAAAAAAGTTGACTATTTCAATTTTGACTGGAGGGCAAACCGTTGGAATCTGGCCGTGATGCTAGGTGCTGGGATTGGCGGTTTCATAGCAGCTCATTTTCTTACAGATGGAAGCGCTGTTGCGATCACTCCCGAAACGATCAAAAACCTGAAAAATCTTGGCTTCGAAAGCGCCGGGGAGGCTTATCTTCCGCAACAGTTGTTTAGCCTGGAGGCTTTAAGCGATCCAAAATCTGTTCTCCTGTTATTGCTTGGAGGGCTGCTCATTGGGTTTGGAGCAAGATATGCAGGAGGCTGTACCTCGGGACATGCGATTTCTGGGCTTAGTAATCTGCAGTTACCGTCCCTAATCGCCGTCATTGGTTTCTTCACCGGCGGCCTCATCATGGTTCATCTTTTATTCCCTCTCATCTTTTAGAAATGAAAACAACAGCATATTTATTTATCGGAACTTTTTTCGGGATCGTCATGTACAAGTCTGAAGCGGCTTCGTGGTTCCGGATCTACGAGATGTTTAGATTTGATTCCTTTCACATGTACGGCATCATAGGATCTGCCCTGGTGTTGGGAATTATGGGGGTTCAGTTGATCAAAAAAGGCAATACGCGCTCCTTTTTTGGCGACCCCATAAAAATAGCCTCTAAAGAAAGAGGCTTTAAAAAGTACTTTTTTGGAGGAATTATCTTTGGACTGGGATGGGCTTTGGCGGGGGCATGTCCCGGGCCTATCTACACTTTGATAGGCGCGGGCTATGTATCGATCATCCTGGTGCTTGCAGGAGCTTTACTGGGCGCGCTGCTCTATGGAATGCTTCGGAAGAAGCTGCCTCATTAGAAGGAGCAGAGACCTTCTGTTGCTGCCGGAGACGCTATAGAAAGTTCATAGATCTTTCCTTTTGTCCATTTTTGGCCGTCAAGCAGTCTTCCTTCCAGTTTTTTCTGAAGCATAAGGTCAATTTCCGGATTTGAGGAAGCGACGTTGACACATTGAATGGTCTTATCTTCAGAAATGGAGAAAAATACAGTCACTGTAGTTCCACTTTCCATATTGAATTCATAACTCTTAAGCAGTTGTTCGATTTCAGCAGAAAGGGAATTGAGGTCATTTAACTTTTCAGATGTTTCGGCATAAAACATCGATGTCATCATAAGGGCAATTGCAACAAGAAAAAATTTTGCAGTTTTCATAACTCAATTCTTTTAATTAATAATTCAGTTTGGCGGGGGAGGGAAGATCTTTATCTCGATCTCTTACTATATAGACTGCCTGATTTTTAAATTGTTACAGAATTGAAGTCGGTTTAACAGAAAAATTTTGTGGGGAGGCAAAAAGGAGAGATCTTTAGCTTTAGGTGCGGGCTCCAAGGTGGAAAGACGGTAGCGAAATTCTGTATTTTACAACCAGTAGCCTTATGCTTATTACAGTAAGTGAAGTCACCACATAGATAAGATCCTGGTCTACGCCCATTTCGTAGAGAAGTACAAAAGCCAGCCCACCCACAATACAGGCAGTGGCGTAGATCTCTTTTCTAAAGATCACCGGGATCTCATTACACAAAATATCCCTAATCACTCCGCCAAATGTCCCTGTCATCGCACCAAGGGTGATCGAAATAATTGGATCAAGACCGCTTTTTATACCTATTTCCACACCTGTAATTGTAAAGATCCCTAACCCGATGGTATCAAAAAGGAATAAGGATTTTTTGAGGTGATTCAGTTTATTTCTAAAGATGATGGCAAAGATGGTCACCACTCCAATAAGGTAAATGTAGATGATGTTCTCCATCCAGGTGACGGGCGTATTGCCAATGAGGATGTCGCGAACCGTACCACCACCAATCGCGGTAACAAAAGCGATGATAAAAATTCCGAAGAGATCAAGCCTCCTGTCCATTGCGGCCAGGGCACCCGAAATGGCAAAGGCTACGGTTCCAAGCAGGTCAAGGATGTTGAATAGAGAAAGATCTATCATGTGGCAAAGGTAGTCTAAAATGGCATTTTTGGAAACTGTGATTTTTCTTTAGAAGCACTTGTTTTCCCAATGTCTCAATAGCAAAACTATATGGACTTTGTTATAAGTTTCTGCGGAAAGTTAGTATTTTTACATAACCAAAAAGAATTAAAATGAGCGACACCAAAGAGAGAATCAAATGCCTTATTATAGGCTCTGGTCCTGCAGGATATACTGCGGCTATATATGCGGCGAGAGCCGATCTTCATCCCGTGATGTACACCGGTCTTGAACCGGGAGGACAGCTTACCACCACCACCGAAGTTGATAACTTTCCGGGATATCCAGAAGGAATCGACGGGCCGGCCTTGATGATCGACCTGCAAAAGCAGGCCGAGCGTTTTGGAACAGATGTGAGAATGGGAATGGTGACCGAGGTTCACTTCAACAAAGAAGTTGGGGGCGTGCATGAAATTTGTGTGGATAATTCAACCTGGCTAGAAGCCGAAACTGTGATCATCTCTACCGGTGCTACAGCTAAATACCTTGGCCTGCCAAGCGAACAAAGGCTTAGGGGCGGAGGAGTTTCTGCATGTGCCGTTTGTGACGGGTTCTTCTATAAAAATCAGGAAGTGGCCATTGTTGGAGGAGGGGATACCGCCGCCGAGGAAGCCACCTACCTTGCGAACATTTGTACCAAGGTGACCATGTTGGTGAGAAAAGATGAGCTAAGAGCTTCAAAGGCCATGCAACACCGTGTGATGAACACCAAAAATATCGACCTGCGGTTCAATACCGAAGTAGATGAGGTTTTGGGTGACCAGGTAGTTGAAGGTTTAAGAATGGTAAATAACCAGACAGGAGAGAAAGAAGATATCAAGATCACCGGACTTTTTATCGCGATTGGTCATAAACCGAATACTGAAATTTTCAAGGGTCAACTTGATATGGACAAGACCGGGTATTTGATCACCGAGGGAAAATCTACAAAGACCAATATGCCGGGAGTTTTTGCGTCGGGAGATGTGCAGGATAAAGAATATCGCCAGGCGATCACTGCAGCCGGAACAGGTTGTATGGCAGCTTTAGATGCTGAACGTTATCTTGCTGCTGTTGAAAGCGAAGAAGAGGTTACCGCTAAATAGTTCTACGGAAGTAAAAAATTAAAGGGCTGTCAAAAATAGCATTTTTGACAGCCCTTTTTTGTTTGCGCTTTTTTCAGAAGCTTATTCGTTACAAGTGCTTTTTTTGAAGTTATCCCATCTTTCGGTTCCGTTTGCAAGGCAAATTTTTGCAGTTTCTTTTTGGAATGCCGCAGTCTTCTTCAGTTTTTCGTGAGGTGACAACAGCAAGGAAAACACCGTTGCCACCAGAATTTCGTACAGGATGTTCATTTTTCAAGTTTTTAAAATTCTACAGTGTCTGTCTCTTCTTCCCGGTCCCACTCATCAGAACCTTTTTTCTCTACCTTGACTCCTTCAGAATTTTCACTAAAGTTAGCGTCTGTTTCTGTGGTGTCTTCGTCGGTATTCCACTCGTCATCTTCTTCGGAATCATCTCCCCAGGGATCGGCTTCTTCTGCAGGACAATCTAAACATTCGGCACCGTCTCGGGTGATGAGCAAATACTGCTCTTCTTTGCCGTTGTCAAGAATGTCTCCATAGGAATCTGAATTTCTGTGGAAAGAGTAGGTGTTATCGGCCGCGTATAAAACGCTTCCCACCGGTAGGAACACGGTCACTTCCACCTCCTGGTTGCGGTACTTGTTAGAAGGATCTGTAAACAGTTGTCCTCCCAGGTCAAGCTTTCCATTGGCATAGGTGGTGGTGTACTCAATATTTTCAGCACGCCTCCTGGCTTCCTCGTAGTTCTTGCCTTCAGCCTTTTTCATGATCTCCACCCGGCCAACAGAGTCGCGGGTAGATTTTACCACCAGTCTCACATTTTGCGACCATAGCACTTTTCTGTCATTGTCAGTGTAGGAATAATTGAAATCGTCATGACGGTAAGGCGTTGAATTGAAATCGGGGTTGCCCTTGATGCTCAGGTAGAGCGTGTCATTGGCTTTTACAGGCAAAGCTTCGGTCATGACTATCTCCCCGTCATAAGCTCTTTCTGTAGCCTGTTTTATTCCGAAGAAGACAAGACCAAGAACAGAAAGTATCCACACAGCAAGAAGCACAAGCTTTGCAGTCCTTCCTATGGAATGTAGCTTTTTCACCAGTATCTTCAGTCCTAGAATAAACAGGAAGAAGAACGGGATCCCAACGGCAAAAAATGCCAGGATAGAAATGATCCAGATGCTGTTGCTTCCCGGCCCTACAATGTCTATATAATCTGTCCAGGGAGCGTCAATGATCCCGAATGTTCCTATCGTGAAAAGACCAATGAAAAGGCCTATCAAGGTAGTTCCTGCGATCAAGAGCAGCAGGATACCTATGAGCTTCACGAACAGGTTGAGGATGAACATCACGACATCTCCCAATGCAGTTGCGGCCGAACTTGCTCCATTCTTTGCCTTATAGCCGTACTTCTGGTAATCGATATCCTTCATCTTTCCCGACACATCATCAAATCCCTCCCTGATCTTTTTTTCAATATTGCTGATGGTTACCGGTTCCCCGCGCATGGCAAGTTTATCGGCAGTGGTTTTTGCTTCAGGAATAAAGATCCAAAGCGCGATATAGATAAGGATAAAGCCTCCACCGGAGAAGAAGGTGAGCAGGATCCACGCGATGCGCAACCAGAGCGGATCGACCCCCAAGTAGTGTCCAAGCCCTGAAGACACACCTCCTAAAACAGAGTGTTCGGTATCACGATACAGCCTTTTCCCTTTTGAGCGGGTATAGGTTGGTTCGTCGTCAAAGATCTCCTCGTCTAGCATGTAGTCCTCTGGCTGTCCCATTACAGCGATCACCTCTTCTACTTCGCGCACGCTTATTACCTGGCGTTCATTCTGGATCTTTTCAGAAAAAAGTTCGGCTATACGTGCCTCAATATCCCTGATGATCTCGTCCTGGCCCTGGGTATTGGTCAAAGAACTCTTTATTGCTTCGAGATAGTGTTGCAACTTGGCATAAGCATCCTCATCAATATGAAAGAAAACGCCGGCAAGATTTATATTTACTGTCTTATTCATGATTCTTGTTTTTTTGGGTAGTTACTACGGTTACTGCGGTTTGCAGTTCTTCCCATGTATGGGTAAGCTCTTTAAGGAAGATCTTGCCGGTCTCGGTAAGCTGGTAATACTTTCGAGGCGGTCCGCTTGTTGATTCTTCCCAGCGGTAGTTGAGCAAACCTGCATTTTTAAGGCGGGTAAGCAAAGGATAAATAGTTCCTTCTACCACCAGCAATTTCGCGCTCTTGAGCGTATCAAGAATCTCGGCCACATAAGCGTCGTTGTCCTTTAGTACCGAGAGAATGCAGTACTCCAGGACCCCTTTACGCATTTGGGCCTTGGTATTTTCAATCTTCATAGCGTTTGATTTTGAGTATTGTTAAACTGTTCATTTTTTGATTGATTTTGTTCGGGTGATGAGTCCGGATTGATGAAATTGATGGTTAGCGGATATTTATAATAGTGGCCTTCTCCTGCTTTTACGGTGGCAGAAATAACGGCGTAAATGTTCAACACAAAGAGGGCAAGCATCAAAAGCCCCATGAAAACAGCATAAAGAATGAGAGGCATCGCTTCGCCCGCAGTTCCTATGTGCCTGAAGCTGCGGTCAAAGTAGAAAGGTTCGTCAATGCTAATGCTGGTGCCAATCAAAATTACTCCGGCTACAGTTAGCAGGATTAGGGCAATAGCGTACAGGTAAATGCTTATTTGAAAGTTAAGCGCCTGTTTTCCATGCTCATTCACAAAAGGATCATTCTTTTTGGCTGTCCAAAGGATCAGGGGAATGATAAAATTACCCAGCGGAAAAAAGAACTGGCTAAAGGTGGACAGGTGAATTAGGGCTGCCACGGTCTTGTCTGGATTTTTCATATCTGTTGTCATGGTCATTTTATTCTTTTTATTGTTTTTGAACCAGAGTGGCTTCTTCAACCTTGTGATCAGATTCCAGAATGGTAAGTTTTTGAGGTTCCTTTCCTGTGAAACTAAATGTCAGGTCCCTGTCTTTGGTAAAGAAGGTGTGATCATCTTCGGGAAAAAGCATAAAGGTCTTTCCCATTGCCTGCAATTCGAGCTGTCCGTTGTTCAACTGAACTTTTATTGGATCGTTAGAGGCAGTATGATATTCTCCTGTGAAGGCCTGGAGCTCATCACCGGTAAGGGAAATGGACTGCTTTTGATTTTGATAGGCAGCCGGGCCGTGGTCATAACTAAAGACGCGGTGCATTTTCCATTCCCCATCCTTTTTTAACCACAGGTGGCTGAATTTTGCACGGCCGTCCGGTTTTTCCGAGTTCCCGTTGGTAGGATAGAAGAGATGTTCCCCGGTCATGATGGCGCCGTATAATTTCCCGTTGTCAAAGAGAGGATATACATGAACCGTTCCCGGTACGGCTTCCCTTCTTATCGAGTTTTTTCCTCCACTGCATAAACCTTTTCTCATTCCTTCATTGAGCGCATCACTTCCTAAAGTGACCCCGCCTTTGTCGTGGTAGAACTCAATGTCTTTAGCAAGAAATTGAGCCATGCCCGGGATGTCACATTCGTTATAAGCTTTCCAGAAAATGGTATCCTTTTGAGAAAGTAAGGCTGTAAGTTCTGATTCTTGTGCCTGCACGAGGCTAAAGCTGAAGAATGCCAGTAAGAGGAAAATTTTCCTGAAAGGCGAAATTGATTTTGAATTTTGTTGATGAAACATAATGATTTGATTTTTTTGATTGATTGTCTAATACAAATATATATCTTAAAAATGGTATTATGCAAAACAAAGTACTATATTTTTTCTTCGGAAGATTAGAATTTAACATTTCTCATGTTCTGAAAAATGAATACTTTTAAGGAAAATCTTTCACAGCTATGAATTTTACCCCGAAAAAACTGAACACTTTTCTTATGTTAAAGCTTCCCAGTGCCTGGCTCACCGGGGTGCGGGTAAAGGAGTTGACTGCGGAAAAATGCGTGACGGGAGTAAAGCACAGATGGATCAACCAGAATCCTTTTAACTCATTGTATTTTGCCGTGCAGGCTATGGCAGCCGAGTTAAGTACCGGAGCCCTGGTGATGCAGAGCATTCAAAAAAGCCAAAAAAAGGTGTCGATGCTGGTAGCACAGAACAACTCAAAATTTGTCAAGAAGGCAAAAGGAAATATTAGGTTTAGCTGTGAAGACGGCGCAAAAGCAACGGCTGCAATAGAAAAGACCATTGCCACCGGAGAAGGGCAGACTTTCTGGATGAGATCGACAGGAGTAAATGAAGAAGGAGTTGAGGTGTCGATCTTTGAATTTGAATGGACGGTGAAGCTGAAACAGTAAAACCTGTTGCAGGTTGCAAGTTGCAGGTTGCCGGTTGCAGGCTGAACCTTGAACTTTTAACCTTGAACCTTTAACCTTGAACTTTGAACCTTAAACAATAGAGTTATGAATTCACACGAAATAGATTACGAGATCTTTGGAGAGGAAATGCAGTATGTGGAGCTGGAGTTGGATCCGCAGGAGGCGGTGATCGCCGAGGCCGGCAACTTTATGATGATGGACAACGGCATCAAGATGGACACCATCTTTGGTGACGGCTCTAAGCAGAACGAAGGCTTCCTGGGCAAAGTGCTGGGAGCCGGAAAACGCCTGCTCACCGGAGAAAGCCTTTTTATGACCATTTTCTCTAACGAGGTGCAGGGAAAGAAGAAGATAAGTTTTGCTTCTCCTTATCCGGGTAAGGTGATTCCTATTGATCTTACAGAATTCGGTAACAAGTTCATTTGTCAAAAAGATGCTTTTCTTTGTGCGGCTAAAGGAGTATCAATAGGCGTGGAATTCAGCAAAAAACTGGGTCGTGGTTTCTTTGGTGGCGAAGGTTTCATCATGCAAAGACTGGAAGGAGACGGGATGGCTTTCGTGCATTCGGGCGGTACTACTGCCAAAAAGGTGCTGCAGCCGGGTGAAAAGTTAAAAGTGGACACCGGGTGCATTATAGGGTTCACCAAAGATATCGACTATGACATCGAATTTATAGGAGGTATCAAAAACAGCCTTTTTGGAGGGGAAGGGTTGTTCTATGCAACCCTTACAGGTCCGGGAACGGTTTACATTCAGTCACTTCCTTTCAGCAGGTTGGCGGGACGCATTCTTGCCGCTGCACCCCAGGGCGGAGGTAAGGACAAAGGAGAAGGTAGCATCCTGGGCGGCCTGGGAGATATAGTGAGTGGTGATAACCGGTTTTAACTGTTAAATCTTGTTCATCTTCTTTCGGTAATAAGAAATTTTCTTATTTTTATAGGGTCAACGAAAACGATTGCGCCTATAGAATATATCTCTACCAATTCTAACCAGGTTATTAAAATCATTATGAATTATGGCGAGAGCGATGTTTGAGTACACCAAAACTGTGCTTGATAAAGTAAGTTTTGATGTTACGCTTTTCTGCAAAGAAGTGAAAAAAGCACTTCAAAGATTGCTGCCTTACGAGATCGAAGAACTTAAAGTTTACATTGTAGCTTTGATCAGGCAGAATCCCGAACTGAATCAGTGTTTAATTTATCTTAATCCTTAAAATAAAAGCGGCTGAAAAGCCGCTTTTTCTTTGTGCTATTTCTGCTTCTGGGGCAGAGGACTCACTATTTTCACGTTCTGAAAGGTGATTGCGCCTTTTATGACGCCCGCGATTGTCTTTCTAAGCGCTTCAATGATCTGCATTTTGAGTTCACTCTTATTATAGATAAGGCTCACTTCCCTGGCAGGGCTGGGTTCTTCAAACATTCTAAGATTCCCTTTTTCTGAATCTTTCATATCTAAAGTGTGCAGGTAAGGCAGTAAAGTCATGCCCAAACCTTCATTTGCCAGTTTTATCATAGTCTCAAAACTGCCGCTTTCCAGCTGAAAATGCCCCTCGGGAGTGCTTTTTGTCGACTTGCAAATATTGAGGATGCCATCTTTAAAGCAGTGACCGTCTTCCAAAAGCAGGATGTCCTGCAGGTCAAGATCGTCGGGCTGTAGCTTAGTCTTGGCAGAAAGCCGGTGTCCCGGCGGAATGTATCCCACAAAAGGTTCGTAGTAAAGCACCTGCTCCTTAATGTTATCCAACTCCAGAGGTGTCGCTGCGATTGCCGCATCTAAATGCCCGTCCTGTAGCTTTTCAATAATGGCTGCAGTATGCAACTCTTCTATCTTAAGCTTCACCTTAGGGTACTTCTTAATAAAGTTATTCAGAAACATTGGGAGAAGGGTGGGCATGACGGTGGGAATTACGCCCAGCCGAAATAAGCCGCCTACAAAACCTTTTTGCTGGTCAACAATATCCTGAATACGGTCGCTCTCATTGACAATGTTACGCGCCTGCTGCACGATCTTTCTACCTGTCTCTGTAAGTTCTATCGGTTTTTTTGAACGATCGAAGATAAGAACGTCTAGTTCGTCTTCAAGTTTCTGAATCTGCATACTCAGCGTTGGTTGAGTAACAAAGACTTTTTGAGCAGCTTTTGTAAAATTTTGATGTTCTGCAACGGCCAGAACATAATGTAACTGAGTAATAGTCATAAGGAGGCTTTCAAAATGAAAGCAAAGGTATTTATTTTTTCTATGGAAAGAATAAAAAAATGCCCGTTTATCTATAAACAGGCATTTCGAATCTTGTGCTTTGCAATTTCAAAACCGGATGTTCAATTCTACCGGCTCTTCAGTTACCTCGAATTTTGCTTCGCTCCATTGCGGCGGCCCGAAACTCATTGGATTGTTGGAAACCCCGTATGCTTCTGAAGGCATTCCGGTGGAACTCATGTCAATTTTTCCGTTATCGTTCCTGTCGTGAAAGCTCAAGACAGCATAAACTCCGGGAGCTACGCCGTTAAAGTTCACAGTGACCTTTCCGTCTTTAATGCTACTGCTTTCAGTTTGCAGGGCAGCCGTTTTCATGAACGTGTCCTGATTATGAAGGCTAACGATCACTTTCCCCTCGTCACCGGGTACATTGTCTATTGTCACGGTCACGGTCGTACCTTCTTCTGTCTGGGCACTTACGGCAACTGCTGCGAATAATAACAGGATAAAAAGTTTGGTTTTCATGTTGTTATGGTTCGTTAGTAAAGTTTTAAATATAGACTTTTTTCTTAATAATTGTGACAGAAACAAAAAGAGCCGGAATTTCTTCCGGCTCAAAAATTCAATTTTAGAAAGCTGTTACTTTCCGCTTAAGATGTTGTTAAGTGTGGGACTTGGACGCATTGCACGGGTCACTTTGTCCTCTTCAGGTTTGTAATAGCCTCCAATGTCAACATGAGATCCCTGAGCTTCTATGAGCTCCTGAAGGATCCTGTCTTCATTCTCCTTCAGTTTTTTGGCGATCTCACTAAAATGAGCTTTTAGTTCCTGATCTTTATTCTGTTCAGCTAAAGCTTCAGCCCAGTAAAGCGCCAGGTAAAAATGGCTGCCCCTGTTGTCAAGCTCGTTCACTTTTCGGGAAGGAGATTTGTCTTTTTCCAGGAATTCTTCCGTAGCCTTGTCTAACGCTTCAGAAAGTACAATGGCTTTCTCATTGCCGTACTTTTCTCCCAGGTGTTCCAAAGAAACCGCCAATGCGAGGAATTCTCCTAACGAATCCCATCTTAAATGGCCTTCTTCAACAAACTGCTGTACGTGTTTTGGTGCTGATCCTCCCGCACCCGTTTCGAAAAGACCGCCGCCGTTCATAAGTGGAACGATTGAAAGCATTTTTGCACTGGTACCAACTTCAAGGATAGGGAAGAGGTCTGTTAAGTAATCCCTCAGCACGTTTCCTGTGACCGAAATAGTGTCTTTTCCGTCTTTCATACGCTCCAGGGTGAACTGGGTTGCATCTTCGGGAGACATGATACGAATATCCAGGCCGGCAGTATCTTCTTTAGGAAGATATTCGTTGACCTTTTTGATCAACTCTGCGTCATGAGCTCTATTTTTATCCAGCCAGAAAACAGCAGGTAAGCCTGTTGCCCGGGCACGTTTTACTGCCAATTTGATCCAATCCTGAACGGGAGCGTCTTTTACCTGTCCCATTCTCCAGATATCTCCTTTTTCTACGGAATGCTCTAACAATACTTCACCGGCTGTGGTAATCACCTGCATTTTGCCGTCCTCAGGAATCTCGAAAGTCTTGTCGTGAGAACCATATTCTTCGGCTTTTTGAGCCATAAGTCCCACGTTAGGAACAGTTCCCATCGTAGTAGGATCAAATGCGCCGTGCTTCTTACAGAACTCGATCGTAGTTTGATAAACTCCGGCATAGCTGCTATCGGGAATGACAGCTTTGGTATCCTGCGGTTTTCCTTCCGCATTCCACATTTTTCCTGAAGTCCTGATCATGGCAGGCATAGAGGCGTCGATGATAACATCACTTGGCACGTGCAAATTGGTAATTCCCTTGTCTGAATTTACCATTGCCAAATCTGGTCCTTCATCAAGATCCTGCTTGATCGCATTTTCTATCTCAGTGCGTTTTTCAGCAGGCAGTTCTTTAATAGCGCTAAGGATGTCTCCCAGGCCACTGTTTGGATCTGCTCCTGCTTTCTCAAGGTCTGCAGCATACTTCTCAAAAATGTCTTTAAAGAATACCTTTACAACATGCCCGAAAATGATTGGGTCAGAAACTTTCATCATGGTGGCCTTCAAGTGCACAGAAAAAAGCACTCCCTTTTCCTGGGCGTCTTTTACCTGCTCCTCAAGAAACTTAAGCAGGGCTTTCTTGCTCATAAAAGTGCCGTCAATGACTTCACCTTCCAAAAGGTGCAGCCCGTCTTTAAGTACCCGGGTCTCTCCACCAGAAGTGACCAGCTGTATCTTCACATCTGTAGGTTTGGCCAGGGTTACAGATTTTTCGTTGGCGTAAAAATCATCTTTGCCCATTGTGGCAACATGAGTTTTGGAATTAGGATCCCAGGCTCCCATCGAGTGTGGATGCTTTTTGGCATAGTTCTTTACTGCCTTTGGCGCCCGCCTGTCTGAATTTCCTTCTCTAAGCACCGGGTTTACGGCACTACCTTTAACCCTGTCATACTTAGCTTTAATGGACTTTTCTTCGGCAGTGGCAGGCTCATCGGGATAATCGGGAAGATCATAACCTTTTTGCTGCAGCTCCTTGATTGCTGCTTTCAACTGCGGAATTGAGGCGCTGATGTTAGGCAGTTTAATAATGTTGGCTTCAGGTTTTTTTGCAAGCTCCCCAAGTTCGGCAAGGTCATCAGCAACTTTTTGATCGGCTGAAAGTCTTTCGGGGAACTGGGAAAGTATTCTTCCTGCGAGGGAGATGTCTTTAGTTTCCAGATCAACATTTGCGGGCTTTGTGAAGGCTTGTACAATAGGTAAGAAAGAGTAGGTTGCAAGAGCCGGGGCCTCATCAGTTTTGGTATAGATGATCTGTGTTTTCTGTGTCATATGGCTTGTTATTTATATTTTGAGAATGCTTCGTGCAATTTACCATTTTTAAAGCTTATTTCATAGGTTGTCACCCACGAAGAAAGGCGGGAAAGCACTTTTTTGACACAAAAAAAGCCATTTCACTATAGCTCTATAATGAAATGGCTCTAATGAAATAACTTGTGTTGCTGAATTTTTACATTCCTCGTCGAGATTTTTCATCATCTCAAAAAGCAAGTAAGTTATTTCATCTGAAACAATCTACATTTCCCAAAAGAGTGTGTGTAAATTGTTCCAAAACGATTTGTTCGAATTAAACCAACTATGCAGGACATATTGTTGTTCAAAACGAAAAATCACTATGTAAAGAACTTAGCTCTACATGGATCTTTAAAGAAGAATTCCTTGCGACATTCTGTACCTTTCAAGAATCCACACCTAAATTTACGAAGCAGGGATATTAATACACAAGTTTTTGACACTCAAATTGTTGTCAAAAAAATCTTAAATTTTATGGATAACAAAAAAGCCTCACACAGTGAGGCTTTAAGGAAAATATCTGGTAAGATATTATCTTCTTCTTTCTTTGATACGGGCTTTTTTCCCGGTAAGCTCTCTAAAGTAGTAAATTCTTGCTCTACGTACTTTACCACGCTTATTAACTTCAATTTTTTGAAGTGCAGGAAGGTTCAATGGAAAAATTCTTTCCACACCCACTGTACCGCTCATTTTACGAATGGTAAAGGTTTGAGAAGCTCCTGTTCCTCTTTTCTGGATTACAACTCCGCGGAAGAACTGGGTACGGGTTTTAGCACCCTCTGTAATTTCGTAATACACAGTAATAGTATCTCCGGCTGCAAATTCAGGGAAATCTTTTCTTGTGACAAACTCGTCCTGTACAAATTTAACTAAGGATTCCATGTTCAAATGGTTTAAAGGTAAAGTCTAAAGCAACATTCACGGATTTCGCCAGAGGTTGGTTTAGAAACGTGTGCAAAAGTATAAAAATTTTTCAATGCCCGATGCCGGGAATGAAAAATTATTTTTCCTCATCCTGGAGTAGGTCGGGACGCAGCTTTTTTGTCCTTTCATAAGCCTGTTGTTCCCGCCATTCTTCGATCTTTGGGAAGTTGCCCGAGGTGAGGATCTCCGGTACTTTCCAGCCTTTGTAATCTGCCGGTCTCGTATAAATTGGGGGAGCAAGCAAATTGTCCTGGAAAGAATCGGTTAGGGCAGAGGTTTCGTTGCCAAGAACTCCCGGCAACAGCCTTATAACAGCATCGCACAAAACAGCGGCCCCCAATTCGCCACCCGAAAGCACATAATCTCCTACCGAAATTTCGCGGGTCACGAAATGTTCCCGCACGCGTTGATCTACACCTTTGTAATGGCCGCAAAGGATGATAAGATTCTGCTTCAGGGAAAGTTGATTGGCAATTCCCTGTTTAAGCTGTTCCCCATCTGGAGTCATATAGATCACCTCGTCATATTGTCTTTCAGCCTTAAGCGCCGTAATACATTTATCAATGGGCTCTACCATCATCACCATTCCCGCGCCACCGCCAAACTGGTAATCGTCCACCTGTTTATAATTATCTGTCACATAATCCCGCAGGTTATGCAGGTGTATCTCTACAAGACCTTTTTCAATGGCTCTCTTAAGAATAGAGGCTTCAAAAGGGCTTTTCAGGATCTCGGGAACAACGGTGATAATATCAATGCGCATAACAGAATTTATAAGGCGTGCAAAAGTATAAAAAAAGGGCCTTTTAAAGGCCCTTAGAACTGGTGGCTATTTGGCCATCTTCATTTGTTTGTTTTTCTCATCCTGCAGCAAACGACCTAAGCGTTGCTCTTTTTCAAGAGATTTTGCGCGATAGGCCTCAAATTCTTTTTCAACCTCTGCCAGATTTTTCCTGGCTTCCTGGGTGTGGACATGACTCTTTTTGAACCTGAATACAAACAGACCAAGTGCCAGAACCAGCACAGCCACTATTCCCCACATCATAGATTTGTAAGAAGTTTTGCTAAAAGGCATCCCAAGAAAAGTAATCGCATCTTTATCTGCAGTGACTTCTTTCAACTGTAGCTCAAGGGACTCCACTTCGGCATTGAGATTCGCGACTTTTTCTTTTTGTGACAGAGAGGCTTTTTTGGCCGCTGCGATCTCTTCTTTAAGTTCTGAAATCCTGTTAGAGGTGAGCTGTTGCAGTTTCAAAAGCTCATCTGAATCTACTACTTTATAACCTTTAAAGTTGTTGGAGCTGGTAATAAGTTCAGAAAATTTTTCGTCAATGGTGGTTTCCGAAGAGGTCTGGGCAAAACCCACTCCTGTAAGAAACAACATGAAGATGGAGGCGCATAGCAGTTTTTTCATAGTAGTTTTCTCTTTTTTCATTAGCAGAACGGCCATTGGTAAATCATATTGCCACCGAATTTCACTTTTTTTTAAATCCTAACTCGCTGTTATTCTGAGGCCGTTCAAAATTGGGTGCAAAACTACTAACAAAAATCCACTGCAGAAAGCACCTGAAAAATTATATTTTTGAGATCTCTTGAAACAGCTTTAAAAGAAGAAAACCCGCCTTAAAAAAGCACGGGTTTTTCAATCTCAAACAATAAAAATCTCCTAATAATAGGTAAATCTTCTCACCTTCGCAATGTACTTCGCCAGTCTTATAACCTGATGACTGTAACCATACTCATTGTCATACCACACATACAGCACAATATTCTTTCCGTCCTGCGTAACGATCGTAGCATTGCTATCAAAGATAGAAGGCTGTGCAGAACCAATAATATCTGAAGAAACCAGTTCGTTGTCCAGGGAATACTTGATTTGTTCTACAAGATCGCCTTCCAAAGCGTACTTTTTAAGGATCTCGTTGATCCCTTCCCTGGAAGTCGGTTGCTCCACCTCAAGATTAAGGATGGCCAAAGAGCCGTTGGGAACAGGTACTCGAATAGCATTAGAGGTGAGTTTGCCTTCAAAAACCGGGAGGGCTTTCGAAACGGCTTTTCCCGCTCCTGTTTCGGTGATCACCATATTAAGGGCAGCGGCACGGCCTCTCCTGTATTTATTGTGCATATTATCTACCAGGTTTTGGTCGTTGGTATATGCGTGAATGGTTTCCAGGTGACCATGAACCACTCCAAGGGAGTCCTGAACTGCCTTCAAAACAGGGGTAATCGCATTGGTGGTGCAGGAAGCTGCCGAAAAAATGGAAACTTCATCTGGATTATGCTCAAGGTGGTTTACACCGTGAACTATATTTGGCACCCCTTTCCCGGGAGCGGTGAGCAGCACTTTATGAGCTCCTTTTGAACTTAGATGACGGTTTAGCGCCTCCTCATCTCTAAAAGCTCCGGTATTGTCAATGATCAAAGCATTTCTAATCCCGTACTTAGTGTAATCAATTTCTTCGGGTTCACTGGCAGAGATCATATGAACGGTAGTGCCGTTAATAATGAGGCACTTCTTTTCTGAATTGACCGAAACGGTTCCCGAAAAATCGCCGTGAACAGAATCATTTTTAAGCAGGGAAGCCCTTTTTTGAAGCACGGTGTCATCAATTTTCCCCCGGGTGACAATGGCGCGAAGCCTTAATTGACTTCCTTTCCCTGTGCGGGTCATGAGTTCCCTGGCCAAAAGACGACCAATCCTTCCAAAGCCGTACAGCACGACGTCTTTGGGTTGAGGCTCATCATTTTTCTTGGCATCCTTAAGTTTGCTTGACACAAAAGCTGTGGCATTGGCAAATTTTTGATCCTCGAGATGATACTCATAGGTAAGTTTTCCAATATCAAGTTTGGCAGGAGGAAAATCAAGGGTTTTGATCGCTTCAGCAATTTCTACCGAATCAAAGATCGAAATAGGTTTTTGTACAAATTCGCCGGCATACTCGTGCAGGTCCAGGATGTCACTAACATTGCGGTCTATCAATTGATTTCTGAAAAGCACCAGTTCAATGGATTTGTCATACCAGAGATCACTGATGGTTTTGATAAATTGTACCGCAGCCCGACGCCTGTCTGCCTGAAAGGCCAGCTCTTTTTCGTAAACTTCGTTTGAATTCATTTTTTAGGTTGTGTTGCTTGTTTAAAACCGGTGCAAAAATATAGATTTCAAACGTTTTCGTAAAGGTATTTTAACAAAAAATTACCTGCCTTTTTCGAGGCAGGTAATTGATGTTTTTTGGATGTAATTTTTCCGGATTTACCTCCAAACGTACTTTTGTTTTTCTCCGTTGGGGGAAATAAAGGTGACGCTAACAGGATCTGCAGGATTGCGTCTTGACATGATCTTTTCTACATCGCTTACGCTCTTAACCGGAATATTATCTATTTCTGTAATAATCGTTCCGTAGAGATCTTCATTCTGCATTTGGGGAGTGAGCCCACGAGTGATCTTCACGCCGCTGTCAACATTATTTTTCTTAAGGTCTTCTTTGGAAGCATTGGTGACTTCGAGACCAATAGCCTTGATTTGGTAAACCTCGTACCTGGTAAGTTTCACCTTCATGCTTTTTTGTTCGCCATCCCGTAGTACGGTCACCTGTACCACATCATCCGGGCGTTTTGTAGTGATGTAGCCTGAAAGATCTGCGAATTTTCTGATGGCAACATTGTCGATTTGCTTGATCACATCGCCAGACCTAATTCCGGCCCTGGCGGCACCACTGCCAGTCTCGACTTCATCTACATAGACTCCTTCAGAAACATCAAGGTCAAGGGTTTGTGCAGCCCGGGAAGCTTGCATTCCGCGTATGCCCAGGATTCCCTGTTGAACGTCCCCATATTCCAGGAGGTCTTCAACGATCTTTCTTGCATTATTGGAGGGCACTGCAAAGGCATAGCCAACATAACTTCCGGTTTGTGAGGTAATCGCAGTGTTGATACCAATAAGTTCGCCGTGTATGTTGACCAAAGCACCTCCGCTGTTTCCGGGATTAACGGCAGCATCGGTTTGAATAAAAGAAGAGACATTGCTGCCCATTCCAAGATCTCTTGACTTAGCGCTAATAATTCCGGCAGTTACGGTAGAGGTTAGATTAAAAGGGTTTCCAACGGCCAGTACCCATTCTCCTATTCTGGAATTATTTGAATCTCCAAAGGGCAGGTAATCGAGATCTTCAGCATCAATTTTTAAAAGGGCGATATCGCTTTTAGGGTCTGATCCTATAATCTCGGCCATATAGTTCTCATTGTTATTAAGAGTCACTTGCAGCTGGCTTGCATTTTGGATCACGTGGTTGTTGGTCACGATATAACCATCTGGCGAGATGATCACTCCGGAGCCTGTGCCTTGAAGGGCAGTACCGGCGCGAGTACCCGAAAAAGGATTTCTTGTCTCCGCTATATTCTTGACATGCACCACAGCATGAATAGATTTATCTGCCGCCTCGGTAAAATCGGGATTGAGGGAAGTTGTCGCCGAAGCGTTGTTGTAATTGACCGGGGTGTAAGCGGGAATAGTGTCCTGATGTGTTGACACCAGCGGATCTTCATCTAAAAAAGCGAAATAGCCTCCTAACGAAAGCATTCCGCCTAATGCGGAAGCAACCAGTAAATTTGCTACTTTTTTCATTATTCTTAAGTTGTGGTTTATTGGTTAAACATCATTTTATAATTCTGTAGTATATAAAAAACAGCGTTTAACGCTCCTTTAAGAAGGGGTCTTTTCTGTCTTTTATTGTATCTTTGATCCCTTTAAAATTTTACCACATGGAACTGTCTTTTTACAAATACCAGGGTACGGGAAACGATTTTGTTATGGTAGATAATCGTAATCAAATCCTATCCAAAAATGATACCAATTTAATACAGAAGCTATGTGACAGAAGATTTGGGATTGGCGCTGATGGTCTCATCTTTTTAGAACAACCCGATAATGACCTGGATGACTTTAAGATGGTCTACTTTAATGCCGATGGCAGGGAGAGCAGCATGTGCGGCAATGGAGGCAGGTGTATTGTTGCATTTGCCCGGCAGCTGGGTCTTATTAAGGATAAAGCAGCTTTTTCTGCAATAGACGGGTTTCATGAAGCCGTGGTTCAAAAAGAGCTTATCGGCCTTAAGATGAGCAATGTTGATGCGGTAGAGAAAAAAGACGATGCTGTCTTCATAAATACCGGTTCTCCTCATCATATAATTTTTGTAGACGATGTAGATTCAGTTGATATTAAAAAACAGGGCGCTGCAATCAGAAATTCTTCCGCATATGAAAGCATTGGTGGGACCAATGTTAATTTTGTGGAATACATAGATGCGGCTACGTTTAAAGTAAGGACTTTCGAAAGAGGAGTGGAAGATGAAACCCTTTCCTGCGGCACGGGAGTTACTGCTGTAGCTTTGGCTGTTTACGCCACCGGCAGGGCAGATGTAAGAACTATTCACCTTGAAACTCCGGGAGGGGTTCTTGCGGTCTCTTTTGAAAAAGATGCCGACGGCTTCAAGAATATCTGGCTCACCGGACCGGCAAAAATGGTCTTTAAAGGAAGTATCCAATGTTAACCTTAAAAGGGGATAGAGTTTACCTTCGGGCCCTGGAGCCCGATGATTTGGACTTCCTGTTCACTGTAGAAAATGATGAACAGTTTTGGGAAGTGAGTGCTACCAGTGCGCCCTTTTCCCGGTACCTCTTAAAGCAGTATCTTCAAAATTCCCATAAGGACATTTATGAAGTAAAACAGCTTAGGCTGGTGATTTCTGAATATGGGGAGACAGCACCTCTTGGCTTTATCGATATCTTCGATTTTGATCCGAAGAACCAGAGGGCAGCTCTTGGTATTCTTATTCACAGCAAATCAAACCAACAGAAAGGTTTTGGGACTGAATCCCTGGAATTGCTCTGTAAATATTGTTTCATCCATTTGGGGCTGCACCAGGTATATGCCAATATAGCTGCAGATAACAGCTCCAGCAGACTCCTTTTTGAAAAGGCCGGTTTTCAATGCACTGCAAGAAAGAAAGACTGGTTAAAATTAAACGACGGGTTCAAAGATGAGCTCACTTATCAATTGATCAATAATGTACATTAAAAAAATATTAGCAGCAGTGGCCATTTTGTTCGCGCTGGGCCTTGGTGTGTTCTCGTGGTATATCTACAACCTTATTTTTGCGCCCAACACTGCCTTTGCTGAAGAAACAGTTGATATCTATGTACCTACCGGTGCTTCCTACGGTCAGCTGAGAAAGCAGCTCGTGCCGTTACTGGAAGATATTGAGGCATTTGATATGGTAGCAGGAAAAAAGGGATATGTTTCCAATGTTAAAGCGGGTCACTTTGTTCTTCAAAAGGGGATGAACAACAATGAGATGGTAAATGTGCTTAGAAGCACCAATGTACCCGTTTGGGTAACCTTTAATAATCAGGAACGTTTGGAGGATTTGGCAGGTAGAGTAGCCGGCCAGATTGAGGCCGACAGTTTAGCACTCCTTGAAAGTATGCGGGATTCAGCATTTTTGGATGCCAACGAGTTTGACGGGCGTAATGCACTTTCTATGTATGTGCCAAATAAATATGAATTCTACTGGAATACTTCTGCGGAAGAATTCAGAGACAGAATGTTGCGGGAATATGAATCGTTTCTGGACGCAGGAAAGGCTTCAAAAAGCCGAAAGTATTGGGCTTTCTCCAAAGCAGGTGATGGTGCTGGCTTCTATTGTGCAAAAGGAAACTTCAAAGGTTGATGAACGGCCGCGGGTTGCCGGGGTGTACATGAACAGGATCAATAGAGGCTGGAAACTGGATGCCGACCCAACAGTGATCTATGCCATAAAAGACCGTCTGAAGGATTTTGATACTATCATAAAACGGGTCCTGTATAAAGACCTTACGCTCGATTCGCCATACAACACTTATTTGTACAAGGAATTGCCTCCGGGTCCCATTACCATGCCCGATATCTCCTCTATAAATGCCGTTCTAAACTATGAAGACCATGATTACATGTATTTCGTAGCCGATGTACAAAATTTTGGTTATCATAAATTTTCTAAAAATTTAGCACAGCACAACGCTAACAAACGGGAATACGTAAAGTGGATCAACAGCAAGAAAATTAATCGCTAATTCCAAATAATTCCCGTATTTCCAGATACTAAGCTTCATACTTAAAACGTTTTTGGCACGTTCTGTGCACCTAACCAGGCAAACAAGCAAAAATTGCTTTAAGAATTGTTTAACAAGCTGATAATTAGATTATTAAAAATTATCTTACATTTGTCGGCCGAATTAGAACAATCTGCAAGGAGTGTTTTAATAAAAACTAAAAGGATGAAGAAGAAAATTGCCAAATTTTCAATATTACCGGTTTTAGGAGCTTCTGTATTTTTTTACAGCTTTTCAGCTAAAAAAGCGAATGATGTAAAAACTGTATTGGCAGAAGAATTTTCTACTGCAAACGTAGAAATGCTGTTTACTGTTCCTGTTGCTTCCGAAGCACCGGTGCTGGAAACAACCGGAAGGATCACTCCTGTATTGGGAAAGTCGTTTGTCGCTTTTAAGGAAGCTTTGGGCTTTAAAGAATCAGGCAACGATTATTCTGTCATCAATGATTTTGGATACCTCGGAAAATACCAGTTTGGAAGAGGAACCCTTAAGATGATTGGCATAAGAGATACCAATCTTTTCCTAAACAGCCCCGATCTTCAGGAGGCGGCATTTTTCGCCAACACCTCAAGGAATAAATGGATACTTCGTAAGGATATTACCCGTTTTCAGGACCAGGTGATCAACGGGGTAACAATAACCGAATCTGGGATCTTGGCAGCTGCGCACCTTGCAGGTGCCGGAAATGTCAAAAAATATCTACGAAGCGGCGGAACCAACAGCTTTAACGATGGCTTTGGAACTTCCATCAAGCATTACTTTCAAAAATTCGGAGGGTACGATACTTCCTCTATAGTGCCGGACAAAACGGCGAAGGCTAAAATTCCTTCTGCAATATAAAAATGGTGGGCCTCTTGTGAAGGTCCACTTTTGTTTTTGCCCATTCCGCAGCCGGTTTTGTCACCACATATTCCGAAGGCTAGGGTAAGATCGCACGCCACACATATTCTTGTAGCTGGATGAAGATTTTGAATAAGGTCCTCCAGCATCTTGTTGTTGCGGTAGGGAGTTTCAATAAAAGACTGTGCCTGCTGTTTTTCCTGAGATAGCCGTTCAAGGTTCTTGATCTCTGATTTTCTGGCTGCTTTATCAATTGGTAAATACCCGTTGAAAGCAAAATTCTGCCCGTTCATCCCCGAGGCCATCATGGCCAGTAAAATAGAGGAGGGGCCAACCATTGGCACCACCCGAATTCCTTCGCGATGAGCAATCTTCACGATCTCAGCACCGGGATCTGCCACTCCGGGGCAACCGGCTTCACTCAATAAACCAACGTCCACTCCTGCTTTACAAGGATCCAGGAACGAAGGAATATCAGCGAGGTCTGTATGCTTGTTGAGTAGAAAAAGTTTTAGGGAAGGCTGTGATTTGTGGGGTACCAGCTTTTTTATCGCCCGTCTTGCAGTTTTTTCGTTCTCCACAATAAAGGTGTCAAGGCGCTCCACCTGCTGCTGTACAGAAACCGGCAAAACTTCTAAAGGGTCATTGTCTCCCAGGGTTGTGGGGATAAGGTAAAGTTTTCCGGGGTGTGAAAAAGGATCTTTCAATTAGCTGTTCTTTTTTGCAATGATCTCACAGGCTTCGCTCAACATGGTGTAAACCCTGTGAAAGCCATCTTCCCCGCCGTGATAAGGATCTGGGACTTCCACATTTTCCCCGGGAAAAATTTCATTGAGGATAAGAGAGACCTTACTTTTGTCTTCTTCGTTTCTGGCGAGTGCCAGTACATCCCGGTAATTGCTCATATCCATCACGTAGATCTGGTCAAAATTGTCAAAGTCCTCGACCGAGAATTGCCGACCGCGTTGTGAGGTGATATCAATGGAATTTTTTTCTGCTATGGCAACAGAGCGTTCATCGGGGGAATGTCCTATATGATAATCCCCGGTTCCTGCCGAGTCAACGTAGATCTTTTGAGAATCAACTCTGGATTTTAGAATGCCTTCGGCCAGAGGTGACCTGCAGATATTTCCCAGACACACCATCAAAATTCTGGTTTTCATAAAAAGACTTTAAAGCGTAAGTTTTTTGTTGATGTCGTCTACGAACTTGTTGAACTGCTTATCTGTAGATGCCAGATTGTCAACAGTCTTACAGGCATGCAATACCGTAGCATGATCCCTTTTTCCAATTTGGGAGCCAATGCTCGCAAGGGAGGCCTTGGTGAATTTCTTTGCAAAGAACATGGCCAATTGCCGTGCCTGAACGATGTGCCTTTTTCGTGTTTTTGACTGCAAAGTTTCTACGTCCATCTGGAAATATTCACTCACTACCTTTTGAATATAGTCGATAGAGACTTCCCGCTTGGTATTCTTGACATAGTTGTCAACGATCTTCTTTGCAAGATCGAGCGTGATATCCTTTTTATTAAAAGAAGAGTGGGCGATAAGCGAGATGATCGCGCCTTCTAATTCCCTGATGTTTGTCTTGATATTGTTTGCCAGGAATTCAACGATCTCCTCCGGCATATCAACACCGTCCCTATAAAGTTTATTCTTGATTATGGAGATGCGGGTATCTGTATCGGGATGTTGTAATTCGGCAGAAAGTCCCCATTTAAAACGGGAAAGCAGCCTCTGCTCGATATCCTGCATGTCCACCGGTGCCTTGTCACTTGTAAGGATCACCTGTTTCCTGTTCTGGTGCAGGTGATTAAAAATGTGGAAGAAAACATCTTGCGTGCCGGCTTTTCCCGACAAAAGTTGGATGTCATCTACAATAAGCACATCAATGATCTGGTAAAAGTGAATAAAATCGTTGCGGTTATTCTTCTTTACAGACTCTATGTATTGTTGTGTAAATTTTTCCGCGGAAATATATAAAACTGTCTTTTCAGGGTATTTATCCTTGATCTCAATCCCAATGGAATGCGCAAGGTGTGTTTTACCCAATCCCACTCCGCCGAAGATCAGCAAAGGGTTGAAAGAGGTTTCTCCCGGTTTGTTGGCCACAGCCAATCCGGCTGAACGCGCGAGCCGGTTGGAATCTCCCTCTAAAAAGTTATCAAAGTTGTAGCTTGGGTTAAGCTGGGATTCTATCTTTACATTCCTGATCCCGGGAATAATAAACGGGTTCTTAAGTTCAGGATTTTTGTTCTTGATAGGAACATCAACTTCCTGGGAAGCCATGTTCGATCGATTAGTGCTTGGGATCTTTTCGGTAAAAGGTTGCTTGTTTCCGTAGGTGTTTTCCATACGTATCACATATACCAGTTTCGCCTGGTCGCCCAGCACCCGGTTTAACGAAACCTTAAGAAGTTTAACATAATGTTCTTCCAGCCATTCGTAGAAGAATTTAGAAGGCACTTGAATGCTAAGGGCCTTATCGGTAAGCTTAACTGCCTGTATGGGTTCAAACCAGGTTTTGTATGCCTGGGGGGTAATGTTGTCTTTAATGAAAGCTAGACAGCTGTTCCAAACAGATTGGGCAGTTTCTGACATTCCTGATTCGAGGTTTTTGACGTGGTTGTTAGTTAAGACTTCCATAAGAAAAAGAGAAAAAAATTTCTTTCTCCCGGGGTTATTTAGAGCAACAAATATGTGAACAAATTATCTGAAAAAAAAACGTTCTGCTTCTTGAATTTTAACAAAAATTTTAGCATACTTCCTTCCGTTGATGAAAGTACGAAACCGAATTAAATAATCCCATAAAAAAATCATGAAAAGCCATTCCACCTATGTTAAAGTTCGATATGCAGAGACCGACCAAATGGGCGTGGTCTATCATGGAAATTATGCGCAATACCTTGAGATAGCCCGTATTGACTGGCTTGAGGCGTTGGGTATATCTTACCGAAAAATGGAAGAGGAAGGGGTAATGTTACCGGTTTATGAGCTCAAACTACGTTTTAAAAAGTCGGCAAAATTTGATGACCGGCTAAAAATTGAGACGAAATTAAAAGAAAAGCCGGGAGTGAGGATCGCGTTTGAGTATCGCATCTTTAATCAGCACGAGGAACTGTTGACCGAAGCCGCGACAACACTTATTTTTATGGACATTGAGAAGGGGAAACCCATAAAATGCCCGCAATATCTTTTAGAAAAACTCGGATTTTAATCCTCGAGCTGTTCGATCTTAACTTTATAGGTAGCATCAAATTTTTCAAAGATCCTGTCAGCCTCCTTTTTGCGAACAGAGATGATAATCTTACAATCGAGCTCCAGGATCTGGTCGATCACCTTCAGGTTGTTCTCTTTGATTACCCGCATGACTTTATTCATTTCGGGATAGTCAAAAGCGATCTCAAACTTAAGATCAATGGTCCTGGTTACTATTTTTGAAGCTTCCAGCGCCATTTGAGCTGCCGTTTTATAGGCGTTGATCAACCCGCCTACCCCCAGTTTAACTCCTCCAAAGTACCGTACCACTACAATGAGTACATTGGTCACATCAAAAGACTGGATTTGGCCGTAAATAGGCATGCCCGCAGAGTTAGAGGGTTCGCCATCATCGTTGGCGCGGTAATGATGTTCAGCTTTTCCCAGCTGCCATGCGTAGCACCAATGGCGGGCGGCATGATGTTTTTTCTTTAGTTCCTCCAGGTGCTCTTTGATCTCCTCTTCTGAAGTCACAGGAAAGGCATAGCCAAAGAATTTGCTGTTCTTGTCTTTGAACAGCACTTCCTTTGAAGCTTTTGTGAGGGTTTTATAGGTGTCTTTTATTTCATCCATTCCCCGGCAGTTGCGATTAAAATAATACTAACTATAGCAAGGCCAATTCCCATCCAGTTCTTTGGGAGCATTTTTTCACTAAAAAGGAGGATTCCCAGAAAAGTCGAGATCATTACAATTGCTACATTATTAACGGGAAAAATTGTCGAGCTTTCAACCCCGCCACTCCTAAGAGCCAGCACGAGAAAATATATGGATCCAAAATTAGGTATTCCCAAAGCGATCCCGCCAAGCAGGTTCTTAAAATGCAATTTAAGCCTGCCTTTGAATTTTTGAATAGTAAGAATACAAATTCCTATACAGCCGGCAATGGCGAAGATCGTTGAAGAAAAAAGCGCTACATCCTGTTGAGCCACATAAGTAGTTTCAAGATATTTTAGAGTGGTGTCTATGATGCCGCTTCCAAAGAAGACGAGCAGGGGGAAAATGAGGTTGCGCTTTCGTATTTTAATGCCTTCTTTTTTCTTGATGGAAGTCAGATAAACGGCAACCAGCGCACAAATGATCCCAATTATTTTGAGAAATTCTGTGCTTTCGTTGTAGAGAACAATTCCGAAGAAAACAGGAATGGCAACAGACATTTTTGTGGCTACAGAAACTACAGACAAGCCGCTGCGCTGGGTGGTAAGCGCGGCCAGGTAAAATACCGCAATAAAGAGGAAACCCAGGATGACTGTTCCCGGGAACCACGGCTGCGCAGGAATTCTTTCCAGCTGTAGCGGTTGGTCATCTATTAATATCCCGGCCGAAAACGCGAAAAAGTAATTGAAAATAATCGCCTGCAGCGTATTGACTTTAAACCGGTCGTACAGCTTAAAGATCACAAAAATCACACTCGAGGAGAGTACACTTAGCAGTAAATAGATCAAAATAGCTCATTTTTGATCCTGAAAAGATCCACCACATCTTCCCGGTCGGGATCTATGGTCCAGGTGTGAATGTTCAGCTTCTTGGCTGCGGCAGTATTCTCGGCAGTGTCGTCGATAAAGAGGGTTTCTTCAGGTTTTAGGTTGTGTTTTTTGAGCACATACTCAAAAATCAAAGGCTCGGGTTTACGCAGGTTAAGCTCCTGTGAAAGGTAAAAAGCATCAAAACAGTTCCTGAATTCTTCAAAAAAGGGAATATTTTCCTTTACCCAGTCAATGTGGATATCATTGGTGTTGCTCAACAAGATAAGCTTATATTTTCCCTCTTTTTTCAGCTGCTGAAGAAATTCAAGTCGGTGTTCGGGAAATTTTACCAGGATGGCATTCCAGGAATTTCTAAATGCTTCGGAAGAAAGCTGCGGATAATAATCGCAATAGTAATCTATAAATTCTTCTGAAGAGAGCAGGCCTTTCTCATAATTCCTATTGTGCAGCAGCATTTCTTCTGAAAGGTCTGAGATATCCATACGCTCCAGTTCCCTTTGGGTGGCGGCCTTGTCAAGATCTAAAAAAACGTCGCCAAAGTCGAAAATAATGGTTTTAATCATGCCTGTAAATCTTTAAAACATCTTTAACCAGCAACTTTTCTTCAACCGGGCTACCGGAAAAGTCAGGTGCTTTTGTGCCTTTTTTGAAACTCTTTTGTCCCGTAAAGACGTAAGCCTCATCCCACAGGTCTTCTTCAAAAAAGGTTTGTAATGTTTGTCGCCCGCCTTCCACGATCAGGGATTGTATTTCCTGTTCAAAAAGCAGGTCACAGATCTGTTTTGCCAAAGGCCGCTGGAAATCAATGGTCTTAAAAATGACATTTTCAGAAGCTGTTGCGTTCGCATCTTTTTCGGTCAACACTATGGTTTTTGAACTGCCGTCAAAAAGATGGGAATCCGCTGAAATTCGCAGCTGCCTGTCGAGTACAAGTCTTACGGGATCATTGCCTTTCCACAGGCGGGTATTGAGCCTGGGATTATCGGAAATGGCCGTATTGGTGCCAACAAGAATCGCCTGTTCTTCGGCTCTCCACTTATGCACCAGCTGTTTGGAATACCTGTTAGTGATCCAAACCGGATGTCGTGCTTGATCTTCTGTAGGTGCGGGGCTAAGGAAGCCGTCCCTGCTTTGCGCCCATTTCAGGATGATAAATGGTCGCTGTTTTGTGTGGAAGGTGAAAAAGCGCCTGTTTAAATATCTGCATTGTTGTTCCCGTACCCCAACTATGACTTCGCAGCCGGCGTCCATCAGCTTTTTTATGCCTTTTCCGGCCACTTCAGAGAAGGGATCTACTGTTCCAATAACTACTTTCCTTATTCCGCTGTCGATGATAAGATTGCTGCAGGGAGGGGTTTTTCCGTAGTGACTACAGGGCTCGAGGCTCACATAAATGGTTGACTTCTTAAGAAGGCGCTTATCTTTAACCGCATTTATGGCGTTCACCTCGGCGTGAGGCTCTCCCGCCTTTTGATGCCAGCCTTCGCCAATGATCCTGTCATTGTTCACCACCACCGCGCCAACCATAGGATTGGGATAAGTGCGGCCGAGGCCGTTTTTTGCGAGCTGGATGCAGCGCTCCATATATTTTTCATGCCGGGTCACGGGACAAAAATAGCATTTCATTTAAAGAATTAGCCGTATGCTAAAATTAACTCAGAAATTGGCTTTTTGAAAAACGACAGCAAAAAAATATCCGGAGCCATTACAGCACCGGATATTTCAGAAAAAAAGAAGTTTTAAAGAGTGTATTGATTTCCATTCCTCACAACTTTGACTTTTTGAACTTTTCCACCATTCTTGACCTCAACGCGATAGATCTCTTTAGTGACATCCCATCCGCTGGACACTGCTGTCATTTTTGAGTTGAGGATCTGGGTGTCTTTTCCCATTTTTTTCATGATCTCATCTTTGGCTCCCTGAGGTAACTGGGCATCATTAAATCTTTGGAAAGTGCTTAGCAAATCACCTTCTTCATCATATTTGGCAACGATGTATCCATTATCTGTGTTGAAATAGACCTCAAAGGAATCAAATTTTTGATCCTGGTTTTCCTGCACCATCTGGTAAGGGCTAAACCGGTTTTTAATAAATGTAAGAGGGGCATTTTTGAACTCTCCATACGTTTTCTCGGGAATGGTGATGGCAACGGCACGGGTGTTAGGATCCATTCTCATGTCGGTCTTGATGAACTCGACAGTTGCTTCTTTTAGTTCTTCAGTTTTTTGAGCCCGGCTCAAGCCGATTGCCCCAAACATCAGCAAGATGATCATTACATTTTTCATAATATAACTTTTTGATTATTAGGATATTAAATTTACGGAATTGATGATGATATTGGAACAAATTAACAGGAAAAATTAAAAAATTGTGCAGCCAAAACTGCTGTGTCTTAGTATTTTATGGAAGGTTTCCTTTTTCAAAGAAAATTTTTGTCAAGGCTCTTTTCCGGCTGCACCTACTTTTTTTTCTCCTTTTGTGAACAGGCTCATATGCACTACTTTTACATCTTAATTTTTGAACACGATGAGTAACTATAAGATCAGGGAGATTCGCCCTGAAGATAATAAGCAGGTGAAACAGGTGGTACAGGCCGTATTGGTGGAAATGGGAGTACCAAAGGTGGGTACCGCTTATGAAGATGTTTCCCTGGAAGATATGTACGCTACCTATGATCATCCAGGAATGGCCTATTTTGTGGTCGAAGAGGAGGGAAAGGTCATTGGTAGCGCGGGAATAGCTCCTTTACAGGGCGGTTCCCCTGAAGTTTGTGAACTTCAAAAAATGTATTTTTTACCCGAAGCGCGTGGTCGCGGGGTTGGAGCTGAAATGATGAAGCACTGTCTCGATTATGCCAGGAGTGAAAATTATAAGCAGTGTTATTTAGAAACCCTGCCCTACATGGAGAACGCCCGAAAACTTTACGGCCGCACCGGCTTCCGCTCCCTGGATAAACCAATGGGCGATACCGGTCACTATAACTGCACCATGTGGATGATTAAGGATCTGTAGAACTTCAAAATTTTAAATTCCAAATTCCAAATAACCAATAACCCATCTTGAATCTGAAGGCATTTAAAAAAGATTTTGTAACCAGACTTGAAAAGGAATTTCCTCCTCAAGAGGTGCAGTCTTTTTTTAATATTCTTGCTGAAGCTTACATGGGGATGTCCCGTCTCCAGCTAGCCCTGGAGCCCGAAAAAGAGCTTTCTCCCGATGAGCTGAAGCAATTGAGTAATGCCCTGCAGAGGCTCGAGCAGCATGAGCCGGTGCAGTATATCACCGGCGAGACAGAATTCTTCGGAATGAGATTTCAGGTCAATAAGAATGTGCTTATTCCGCGACCCGAAACCGAAGAATTGGTTGAGTGGATGCTTGAAGATCTCAATTCCTTCCGAAGGGATTTAAAGATCCTCGACATTGGCACGGGTAGCGGCTGTATTGCAATTGCACTGGCCAAAAATCTTCCGCAGGCAAAAGTCACTGCCTGGGACATTTCTGAAGCTGCTTTAGAGACCGCGAAAAAGAATGCGGCACTCAATGAGGTAGCTGTTACTTTCGAAAAAGTGGACGTGCTTGGGGTGTCAAAAATGCCAAAAAACTTTGATGTTATAGTTTCTAATCCGCCTTACGTTCGGGAACTGGAGAAAAAGGAAATGCACTCAAATGTGCTCAACTTTGAGCCCGCAGGGGCATTATATGTGCAAAATGAGGACCCATTGCTGTTCTATAGAAAGATATGCGAACTTGCTGCAATGACTTCGGGAGAAATCGCCGTGTATTTTGAGATCAATCAATACCTGGGGCAGGAAACCGCTGCACTTTTACAACAGAAAAATTTCCATACCAGCTTAAAAAAGGATATTTTCGGGAATGACCGTATGCTAAGAGGTAAGAGACCATGAAAATTGAATTTTTGAAGCTTTACACCAGGGATCTGCAGGCGCAAAAGCGATTTTATGCAGGCGTTTTGGGGCTGCCGGTCGTGAGAGAAGAAAAAGGAAACCTGCAGTTTAAGCTTGGCTACAGTATCCTGGAACTGGAACAGCAGGCATGGGCTACTCCTTACCATATCGCACTTCATATTCCTGCACTTCAGGAGGAAAAAGCCCTGGAATGGCTAAAGGAACAGGTTGTAATTCTCAAAGATGGTGAAGACGATATCATTGATTTTCCCGCATGGAATGCAAAATCAATTTATTTTTATGATGCCGATCAAAATATTGTGGAGTTGATTTCCCGCAGGGATCTTTTTCCTGCTGCTTCCGAAGATTTTTCAGAAAAAAGCCTTCTGGGACTCAGCGAAATAGGAATGGCCACAGATGAAGTAGGGGAAAAATTCAACTTTTTGAATAGTAAATTCGGACTCCAAAAATTCACCGGGGACTACCAACGATTTTGTGCTACGGGCGATGATGAAGGCTTATTCATCATTATCGATAAAAACCTCAAAGACTGGATTCCCACAGGGGACACTGCTTATGCTTCGGCTTTTGAAATAAAATTCTCAGTCCAAAATGCCATTTTTGGAGCTGCTTTTAAAAACGACAGACTAGAACTGCTATGAACGCGGAAGAAAAAATAAAGGCGCTGCGAGAGGAATTGCACCGCCACAATTACCTGTACTACGTACTCGATAAACCCGAAATTTCTGATTACGACTTTGATCAAAAATTGAAGGAGCTGCAAATTCTGGAAGAGGCGCATCCTGAGTTTTACGATGAGAATTCACCAACCTTGCGGGTAGGGGGGGCAGTCACCAAAAATTTTGCTACTGTTGAGCATGAACATCGCATGTATTCTCTGGATAATTCCTATTCTAAGGAAGACCTGGAGAACTGGGAGAAAAGGATTAGAAAGCAGGTGGACGGCGAGGTCAACTTTACCTGCGAACTCAAGTACGATGGGGCTTCTATTAATCTTGTCTATGAAAAAGGTCAACTGGTAAGGGCAGTAACGCGTGGGGATGGCTTTAAAGGCGATGATGTGACCAATAATGTGCGAACCATTCGCAGCGTGCCGCTCAAGATCACAGCAGGAGACTTTCCCGAAAAATTTGAAGTGGGAGGAGAGATCGTGCTGCCTTATGAAGGATTTGCACATCTCAACGCTGCAAGAGTAGAGGCAGGGGAAGAACCTTATGCCAATCCTCAGAAATACGGCTTCGGGCAGCTTAAAGCTGCAGGATAGTGCCGAGGTGGCGCGACGGCCGCTTGATTGTCTTTTGTACAATCTAAAGGGCAACGATCTTCCGGTAAAAACGCAATATGACAGTCTTAATCAGGCTCGAGAATGGGGTTTTAAGGTGCCCGGTGAAGCCATTCTTGCTAAAGATCTTAAAGAAGTGCTGGAGTACGTGAACTATTGGGATGTTCACCGGCATGACCTGCCTTATGAGACAGACGGCGTAGTGGTAAAGGTGAATGACCTGCACCAGCAGGAAGAACTGGGGCATACCTCCAAGTCTCCGCGCTGGGCCATGGCTTACAAATTCAAGGCAGAACAGGTTTCAACCCACCTCAATAAGATCACTTACCAGGTGGGAAGAACAGGTGCCATAACCCCGGTAGCCAATCTTGAGCCTGTGCAGCTGGGAGGTACGGTCGTCAAAAGGGCTTCCCTGCACAACGCCGATCAAATAGAGAAACTGGACATAAGAGAAGGGGATGAGGTCTATGTCGAAAAAGGAGGAGAGATCATTCCGAAGATCGTGGGTGTCGATTTTACCAAACGCGATCCAAAATCAAAACCAACAGAATATATAACCCATTGTCCCGAATGCAATACAGAGCTGGTGCGAACCGAGGGAGAGGCACAGCATTACTGTCCCAATGCGACCGGCTGTCCGCCACAGGTGATTGGCCGCATTCAGCATTTCATTTCGAGAAAGGCCATGGACATTGAAGGTTTGGGTGGAGAAACGGTGACCCTGCTCGTGAATGAAGGATTGATTGGCAATTATGCCGACCTGTACGAGCTAAAAAAAGAGCAGATCCTGCCTTTGGAACGCATGGCCGAAAAATCTGCCGACAATCTGATTAACGGGATTGAAAATTCAAAGGAGATCCCTTTTGAGCGGGTACTCTTTGCACTGGGAATACGGTATGTGGGAGAGACAGTAGCAAAGAAACTTGCAAAGGAATTTAAAACCATTGATGCCTTAAAGGCTGCTTCTCAACAAGAGTTGGAAAAAGTAGAGGAAATAGGAGAACGCATAGCCGAAAGTGTGGTGGAGTTCTTTGCACAGGAAGAGAATCAAAGAACCGTGGAGCGTCTCAAGCAATATGGGCTGCAACTGGAGATCTCTGCCGAAGAACTTGCCGGTCGCACAGACAAACTCAAGGGACAGACCTTTGTGGTTTCAGGAGTTTTTTCCATGTCACGCAATGAACTGAAAAAACTCATCGAGGATAACGGAGGTAAGGTCTCGGGATCTATTTCCTCAAAAACAGGCTATGTGGTGGCAGGGGAGAACATGGGACCAAGCAAACACACTAAAGCCGAAAGTTTAGGAGTGCCCATCATCAGCGAAGAAGATTTCCTGAAAATGATAAAATAAAAGGAGGTGTCAAAAATGTACATTTTTGACACCTCTAAAAAACAAAAAACCTCACCGTCTGGTGAGGTTTTTTGTTGTTGAAAAACAGGCTTATTCAACTGCATCTGAAAGGGTAGGTTTATCAACAAACGGGCGCTCATCGCGGTTTGCTACTTCCCAGGCAGTTAAAAATACCAGTTTGGCACGTTTGGCCAACAGGTCATAATTGATCTTGTCTGGAGTATCGGTCATCTGGTGATAATCTTCGTGTACCCCGTTAAAGTAAAAAATGATTGGAATATCATGTTTTGCGAAATTGTAGTGATCGCTTCGATAGTAAAACCTGTTTGGATCGTTCTCGTCATTGTAAGTGTAATCCAGTTCCAGGTTGGTGTACTTGTTGTTCACTTCTTCACTAAGCTCATGCAGCTCTGTACTCAATTTATCGCTTCCAATAAGGTAAACATAATCTCCCGCATCTTCTTTGCCTTCTCCCACTCTTCCAATCATGTCTATGTTAAGATCTGTTACAGTTTGAGCCAATGGGAAAACAGGATGATCTGTATACCACTTTGAACCAATAAGGCCTTTTTCTTCTCCCGTGTTGTTAAGGAAAAGAATGCTGCGCTTTGGTCTGAAACCATCTTCTATAGCCTTGGTAAAAGCTTCGGCGATTTCAAGGATGGCTACGGTTCCCGAACCGTCGTCGTCTGCTCCATTATAAATATTTCCTTCATCATCTATTCCCACGTGGTCATAATGGGAAGAGATTACCAGGATTTCTTCGGGTTTACTGCTGCCTTTGATATAGGCGAGCACATTTTCTGATGCCTTTACGTTACCTCTTGAAAATGCACTTTCTGGCACTTCCTGAAAGTAATCATCACCTCCCAGAGGCGATGGAATATCAAGTTTTTTGTACTCGTTCTTAAGGTATTCGGCGGCCTTCTTCTGCCCGGGTTCTCCGGCTTCCCTTCCTTCAAATTCATCACTGGCGAAGGTGTACAGGTGTTCCTTTAATTCATCTGGCGTAATTGTGTTAGCATATTCTATCACATTTGCCTCTTCAATTTCTTTTGGTTGCTGGGCTTTACAGCCAATAAGGCTTACAGCCAAAGAAAATAATACGATTTTTTTCATGGAAATAGTTCAGTTTTTTATTCTGAGAGCAAGATAACAGATTTCAGCTTAATCAGAATATTTTCACTTTTTTTATTGAAGAATGCTCATGTAAATTGGCTAAAAAACCATCAAAATCTGCTTTTAAAATTGTACTTTAGAAGTACTCCCAAAATGATCTTCATTATGAAAACAGATGTTGCGGTTTCACAGATCATGACAAAAAATATCATGAAGTTATGCCTTACAGACCAGCTTTCTACCGCCGAAGCTATGTTTAAAAAGAACCATATTAGGCATTTGCCGGTGGTACACGAAGAGCGCATTGTAGGGATGCTGAGTTATAATGACCTGTTGCGTATTTCCTTTGCAGATGCGGTCAATGATGAAGAGGACGAGATAGAAACCACTGTCTATGAAATGTTTAGTATTGAGCAGGTGATGACCAAAAAGGTGGTGAGCATAAATTCGGGTACAACCGTAAAGGAGGCAGGAAGCCTTTTTTTAGAACACGATTTTCATGCCTTACCCGTGGTTGATGATGACAGGCTCGTGGGCATTGTCACCACGACAGATGTCATTCGGTTCTTTCTTAACGGGTATTAAAATTTACTTCTCCTTACTAAGTTTTTTAGCCAGTTCATCCTTGTCCATTTTTGACCGGCCCTCGATGTCTTTTTTCTGGGCCATGTCATAAAGCTCCTCTTTTGTTTTGTTTTCGAGATCCTCAGATTTTTCGCCACCCTCCTTCAGCTTCTTGATCAATTCTTCCTTATCCATTTTTGAACGGCCTTCTATGTCCTGCTTTTGGGCCTTATCATACAGCTCTTCCTTGGTTTTATTGCGAAGACCTTCTTTTTTGCCTTCGTACTGTTCTTCGCTGCCCTTATTGCCTTTGCCTTTCACATGTTCTTTTACCTTTTCCTTCGGAATTTTTTCATCGGTCTTCACCAGTTTTTTCTGGTAATCACTTTCCTTCGGAAGGCCTTCCGGAAGGATTATCTCCCTGAATTTCTCCCCGTCTTCCATGAACAGGTGGCGCATGTCCTTGAATTCAGGGTCATCCTTAAAGTCGGCGTAGTAATACTTACCTTTAGACACGGTCTTTTCCTTTTTATGGTCAGAGTCAGACTTGATGATCATATCGCCCTGGTCGCCTTCAACAAAAGCGAAATAATTCTCGTCATCCAGGTTCAAAATGTCATGCCCGTGGTTTGTTTTGTAGAGTTCATAGTTTCCTTCTTCTTTCAGTTTACCTCTCATAATTCATGATTTTTATAAAATGATACATTACCGAAAAATGGCATTTTCGGGTGTTATTGTTTCCTTTCATTCCCGACATCCTCTTCTTGAGCTACCTCGTTGCCTTCGCCCACTGTTGATCTGGACTTTAAAAGCCGAAGCAGATCACCAGAAGAAGACTTGGTTATTATAATTTAAACAGCAGTCAGTATTTTGGAGTTAAAAATGGTTTAAAGTTCTGTTATTGTTTCGCTTAAGATGTTGTACCCGTGTTAAATAGGAGATTAAGTAGTAACCATTTCTTTACATTATTTTATTTTTAAAGGAAGGTCTCGAAATCCACTTTTCGAATCTTTATTTCTCAAAAAAACCTTTTTCATGAACAATCTTTGGTACAAGAATGCAGTGATATATTCGCTTGATGTTGAAAGTTTTATGGATTCTGACGGGGACGGAATAGGAGATTTTAAAGGTCTGCGCCACAGGCTTACCTATCTTTCGAGTCTTGGCGTCACCTGTGTATGGCTCCTGCCTTTTTATGCTTCGCCAAACCGGGACAATGGATATGATGTTGAGGACTACTACCAGGTAGATAGACGATTGGGAGATCTCGGGCATTTCGCTGAACTTGTGGATGCCGCCGAAGAAGTGGGAATTAGGATCATTATAGATCTTATTGCCAACCACACATCCAACCAACATTACTGGTTTAAGGAAGCCAGGAAAAGTAAAGACAATAAATATCGCGATTACTACATCTGGTGTGATGAAAAGCCCGAAAATGACGGCCAACATGCCATTTTTGGAAAGGCACAGGGAGGTTCCAACTGGGAATGGGATGAGGAATCACAATCCTACTATTACCATACATTTTACACGCACCAGCCAGACCTGAATCTCACCAATCCCGATGTTCGCGATGAGATCATGAGGATCATGCACTTTTGGCTGAAAATGGGAATCTCCGGTTTTCGAATTGATGCCGCGCCACATATGATAAGGCAAAAAGGAAACGAGAAATTTGAGGGAGATCCTCACGAGATCTTCAGGACCTTCAGGGACTATGTCGAAAAAGGGAAAAAAGATGCCATTCTGCTCGCAGAGGTAGATGTGAAACCCGAACATTACAAAGATTATTTCGGGAAAGAAGACGAAATGCATCTACTCTTCAATTTTTACCTCAATAACTACATTTTTTTGGCTCTTGCCAGAAAGGAAGCAGGACCTATAACTAAAGCACTGCGGAATCTTCCCCGGCTGGCACCAAAAGAACAGATGGCTAACTTTCTTCGCAATCACGATGAGCTTGACCTCGAAAGACTTACAGATGATGAACGGGAAGAAGTTTATAAAGCCTTTGCGCCAGAAGAGAATATGAAGATCTATGGTCGCGGGATTAGGCGGAGATTAGCGCCCATGCTCCAAAATGACCAAAAAAAAATTGAGCTGGCATACAGCCTGCTCTTTACCCTTCCCGGGACGCCTGTGTTACGATATGGCCAGGAAATTGGAATGGGGGAGGACCTTGACCTGGAAGGTAGGGAAAGTGTGCGCACGCTGATGCAATGGACAGAAGACGAGAATGGAGGCTTTTCAAAGGCCTCACCAGACCAATTGGTAAGAAAAATTATTGAGAAAGGGCCTTTTGGTTACAAAAAGAAGAATGTAAATGACCAGCATCGCGAACCTGACTCTCTTTTGAACTGGATGATACGTGCTATAAATCTACGGAAGGAAAGTCCTGAATTTGGTTTTGGAGAAGTGGAGGTTCTGGAGACGAATGACCCCAGAGTACTTGCCATTTGCCGTTCATCTCATCAGGGAATAGGAATTTCTGTCCATAATTTTTCAGATGAGGATGTTGAAGTGGAGTTGCAGCTCGAGGATCCGCAGAATTTCAGCGAAATATTCGGAGACAAGAGGTACGAACGCTTTGACCCCAAAAACCAGAAACTGAAACTCTCGGGCTGTGGCTACAGATGGTTAAGGAGAAGAAAGTTTTTTCTATAAAGAAATAGAAATGAAGGAGAGAGAGGTAAAAACAAAAAAGAAAAAAAGGAGACATACCGGGAAATCTTATCAAGACATTACAAACAACGTATATTGCCCCATGTGCGGCAACGGGAAATTTGAATCGCAGGGGAGAGTGGGAGCATACGATTTTAAGGAGTGCCAGAAGTGTGGTTTTGTTTTTTGCCCTGAAATCACCCCCGAATAGATTTTACCGATTGGTGGTACGTTGCTCCCCCAGATCATTGTTCTTATTACCGACATAAAAGTTTCGAAGTATATCTTGAGCAAAGTCCGCATGAACTGGTTTATACCGGGACCAAATCTGTAGTGATCAGGAAAAACTGAACGGCTTTTTTTCATGTAAAAAGGTAAAGTCTTGAATAAAATTCAAATTAATATGAAAAAAACGCGGTTTAAGTAGTTTTTTGATAAATATTTAACTTTATCAGAAGCTTTAGCTGCAGACGATTAATTAAATTAGTTCTCATGAGGAAGTTGATATTATTGACAATGCTGACTGTTGTGACGGCCTGCAGCGTTCCAAAAGATCCGGAGAATTCTTTCGAAGAGGCCAGGAGAGACGCACTTCTAGTAGGCGCCGTACCCAATCCTCCTTATGTGGAAATTTCCAATGATGAGTTTACCGGTTCCGAGATAGAAAAGCTTAGGGCTTTTGCAAAAAGAGAAAACCTTCGGCTCAAGATCGAGAAAGGTACCGAAAGTGAACTGGTAGAAAAGCTGGAAAAATACGAACTGCATGTGGTGGTTGGCGGGATAGACAAGAAGACCATATGGAAGAAAAAAGCGGGTCTCACAGCCCCTTACGACATGAAGCACGTTTTTTTAGTTCCAAAAGGCGAGAACAGGTTGCTCAAGCATCTTGAGGATTTTATCTTCAGAAAAAAGACAGGAAATGAAAACAATTCGTGATTACGAACTGCCCAGCTCTCTGCAGAAGGTCTTGAAACAAGCCACGACTTTAGAATGGATCACTGTGATCTATTTGCTAAGCGTTGTGGTGGTGATGTACCTCACTCTGGGCTCTTCCCAGGCCATGAAGTCTGCCTGGCTTGAAGATGTGCTAAGTCTGGTGCCGTCAATAGCATTCTTAATTTCTACAAAGATCAACAGGAAGAGTGCAAATGAGGAATTCCCTTATGGTTATCACAGGGTCTTCTCAATTTCTTTTTTAGCGGGAGCTGTGGCTCTGCTCGGGATGGGCCTTTTTCTGGTATGGGACTCTTCTTTATCGTTGATCAAGGCTGAACACCCTACAATTGGTTCAAAAGTTTTTTTTGGGCATCAGGTTTGGATGGGCTGGATCATGATGGTAGCCCTGGTTTACAGTGCCGTGCCTGCAATGATCCTGGGATTCAAAAAACTGCCCAAGGCAGAAAAGATGCACAATAAGCTGCTGCATACTGATGCTACCGCTCAAAAAGCCGATTATATGACCGCTCTTGCCGCTATTCTTGGAATAGCAGGAGTAGGATATGGTTTGTGGTGGGCAGATTCTGTCGCGGCCTTGTTCATTTCTCTTTCTGTTTTAAAAGACGGGCTGACGCGGGTGAAAATTGCCGCTCTCGATCTCATGGACCGCTACCCAAAAAATGTACAGGATAAAAATGACACCCTCATTGAAGACATAGCCCAGAATGTAAATTCCTGGCCCTGGGTGAAAGAGGCGGCTGTACGTTTTAGAGAAGCCGGACAGGTGTATTTTGGGGAGGTAGCGGTAGTCCCAAATCGTGCTATAGAGCTTGAAGATCTGGAAGCCGGCTATGATACTTTGAGAAATATTCACTGGAAGATCCATGATTTTACGATAAGCCCGGTTGAGGAACTTCCTCCATGGGAAAAAGGTAAACGGGCTCAAAAACAAAGTGAGAAGGTATCGTAGGGGGAAGACCTTCTCACTCTAAAGTGCCTGTAAAGGCGAATTTCTTTAGGTTAAAATAACCTATAATTTCCGATTTTTAAAAGCCTCCGGCACAGGTTTAACGTCGATTTAACCCTTTTTCAAATAGGTTTTAAAAGCATTAATAAACTTGTATCAAAAAATATTCTTTTTCAATGGCTTCATTTACAGGGTGTCAGAAAATAAGTTTTTAAAAACCTTGATTTCTTCTTCAGAATTTAAAAAAGCTTTTTATATTTGCATCCGCTAAGGAGAAATGGCAGTCCCGATAGCTATCGGGAGGTCGAATGCTTCTGAAACGACTGGAGAAATGGCAGAGTGGTCGAATGCGGCAGTCTTGAAAACTGTTGAGGGTCACACCTCCGGGGGTTCGAATCCCTCTTTCTCCGCCAGGTGGGCATCAAAAACCACCAAAAGCCCGTAAACCCCAGTGTTTACGGGCTTTTTATTTTTAACATATTCAATTAAAATCATCTGATTTCATCTTTCTGGTGTCCGATTCGGGGTCACATTATTTTCAAACAGAAAGTGACTCCGAATCCTTTAACATTTCTCCGAATCGCCCTGATACTGTGAAGTTCGCGTGGATTGTATTGACTTTTTTTATATTTTTATAAGAGGAAAAAATTGAATTTTTTCCCGAAGCGAGGTGTCACTTTTGAAGTTCTTTATTATGAATCATCCCACCATTTTGTTTTACACGAAGAAATCCAAAGCAACTAAAGATGGAAAAGCTGCAGTTTATCTACGAATCACCATCGACGGCAAAAGAGCAGAAACAAGTATTAACCGAAAAGTGCCTGTGCACCTTTGGAACTCTGAGAGCAATTCGATGATAGGAAATTCAACCGAGGCTTACGCCCTGAACAAATATCTCAGCAATATTAAAAATAAGGTGTATGACCATTTTCAAAAGCTCAAGGAAAAGCAGGTTTATGTCACTGCAGAACAATTAAGAGATGCTTTTTTAGGTAAGGATCAGGAATACAAAATGGTTCTCTCTGTTTTTCAGGTACACAATGAACAGGTGGATAGCCTGGTGGGAAGAGAATTTTCAGAAGGGACTGCTGAGAGATATCGCACAGCTAAAAAACATGTTGAGGACTATATAAAGAAGGAATATAAAGTCAATGATTTACCACTCTTCAGGGTGGACCACACTTTTATTTCAGGGTTTGAATATTATCTCAAGTCTGTGAGAAAATGTAGTCATAATACAACGATAAAGTACATTCAGAATTTCAAAAAGATTATTCGTATTGCTTTTGCAAATGATTGGATTCAAAGAGATCCATTCTTGCACTGGAAAAGTAGACCGAAGGCGGTAGAACGTGAATTTTTATCCGAAAAGGAGATTGAAACCATGTACAATAAAAAGCTATCGGTTGAGAGATTGGCAATGGTACGTGATATTTTTCTATTCTGTTGTTTTACGGGACTGGCTTACGCTGATGTAAAAAAGCTGACAGATAATGACATTGTAATAGGGATTGACGGTGAAAGGTGGATAAAAACAAAAAGGACCAAGACAAAAACCCGTAGCAGCATTCCGATTCTTCCGGCTGCTGAAAGCATTCTGAATAAGTATAGAGACTACGAGAGTGAAGAAAATAATCTGCTTCCGGTCCTTTCTAATCAAAAAATGAACTCTTATTTGAAAGAGATCGGGGATCTATGTGGAATAAAGAAAAATCTGACCTTTCATTTAGCCCGGCACACCTTTGCTACTACCGTGACTCTTTCGAATGGTGTTCCAATAGAATCTGTAAGTAAAATGCTCGGTCATACTTCTGTGCGAACCACTCAGCATTACGCGAAAGTTCTCGATAAAAAACTGAGTGAAGACATGAAGGGCTTAAAGCTCAGACTGGAAAGGAGAGCAAATCTTTAGTTATAAACATCTTAAAGTTCAAATGGTGTCCTCCATTATTTGTGAGTGACTCTCAAATATGGAACGTGCTTCCCAATGGATCCTTTTAAAGTTTTCGATTATTTCCTCCTCTAAATATTTTGAGGAGCCGGCGGGTAAAACTTTTTCTATTTTATCATGTTTGAACCTGATTATTTGATCCTTTCCGTCGGCAAACGCTACAAACTCTCCCGGTTGTAATCTGAAGAAAAGATCTGCCCGAACTTTTGAGACTTCGCGCTCACTTTTTGTTACCCGGGTATCAAACTGAAGTCCTTCGCTTTGGCTGGTACTTATGCTTTGGCGTTTTACTATCTCAAAAAACCGCTCGTAGTATTTTGCGGTGTCGGGATCGTTTACCTTTCCGAAGAATTGATAGGATAGATTGCTTAAGATTGATCTGCTTCCTTTTTCTCCGTACAAAAGGTCATTCTGGATCTTGTCCTGCATCACATAGATAGTTGTTATATCGTAGCTCCTAAGAGTGGCAGGTATTCGGTGCATGTTGATCAAACGAATAGTAGGGGCCTCCTCCATAAGTATAAATGATGATTTTCGATTTCGTACACTCATCTGCTTGACTATGGTATGAATGACTGTAGCTATAGCAGGGGAATAGGCATTTTCAAATTTGGGATTGTTCACAATGGAAACAACAGCAGGATTCTGAGGATTGTTAATGTCTAGAGGAACTTCATCTGCAGAAAGCGCCATAAAGATCCTTTGAGTGCTTATTTTCTTTAGAGCGTTGGCCAATGTACTTTTTACCGCGGCTGTCTGGCGTTCTGATTCAATACCGCTTAGAAAAGCGTCCGCCATTGCCTTTGAAGTGAGATTAGAGCTTAGAAATGAGGCAAGGCTGCTGGTGTCCAGGAACTGAAAGATCGCAATAAGGTGAGGTAATGTGCAAAATTGGGGATATTGACTTTTTAATTTCCAAACCAGGCCACAAATAATTCCTTCAGCTGCATCTGAAAAGAATTTAGTCGAACCCGAGGAAAGTATTTCTTTTTGTTCCAGAAGATTTTCAAGGAGCACACGTGATACTTCATTAACGCTCTCCTCATTTGGCAGGTAACGGGGTGCGATAGGATTCACCCGGTGATGGAGTTGATCAAATGAAACAATATAAAAGGGAATATTTCCTTTTTTAAACAGAGGATAGGCAATTTCAGTCAATTCGAAATCCTTGTAATCATGGATTATTCCGCAAAAGGAGTGTTGACTGAGATGCTTGAGAAAATTGTAGACAACACTTTCTGTTTTTCCGCTGCCTGCTGAACCTATGATGGAGATTCCTCGACGAATATTGTGAATTCGCAATCTTCCTGTCTGTAGTTGAAAATGGGGACTATATTTTTTATGAGGTTTTTCTTTTGGTTGTCTGGTTGTAAACGTAAATAGGATAGTGTTGATAAAAAGAAGAGGGAGGATGACCGCCAATATAAACTGAAGGTAGCCTTTTAGATCTTCAGATGGGAAAATTAGAACGAGAAGAACTGTTAAAATGCTATTTAGCCAAAATCCCCATGAAAGTACTTTCAGGATACCCCAGAAAACAAGTCCTCCCGTCAATAGCTGAAAAAGAATGATATAGAAATTGCCCATTTTCTTTTCAGTAACCTGTAGAACTTGATCTAATGACTACACCTAATGCCTTTTGTAGCTGTTTCAGAGCAAAGGAAACCTGGTTTTGGCTGATCCCAAGGTTTGGGATTTGAAGTCCACTTTGACGTAGAATTGAAAACGCCAATTTTCTATCTGTTGGATTGAGGGTCTGGAGATATGCGTAGAATTTTTTCGGATCTTTTGTAAAAAATTTTCTCCCATTATAGGATTCCATAGGGTTTCTGTTGTAACCAAACATACGGTCAAAGGTTTTCTCTGCTGCCTGAAAGAACCGGTCACGATCGAAACCTCGCTTTACTAGTTTTCCGTGCATCACTACTTCAGAGGAGCGGTATTTGCTTCCGGGGGATAAGCTGTAGGTGTTAGAGATGTCTTTCCGACTCACAATAAGATGAATGTGGGTCTGCAAACCTTCTTTCAACATTCCCTGTTCAATGACTTTTCCATTGATTCTATGAGGAGTTTTTTTTACTACCACCTGAAGTTCTCTACGAAGAGAGGCCGGGTCACCTTGTAGATCTCCGCGTTCCATTTTTTTAATGGTATTTTCCAGGGTATTTATCTTTTGCAAAAAGGGAGCATTTTCCTTGACCTCTCTGTCTGTTCCCTTAAAACGTCGTGTGGTTTCGACTTTACCAAAGTAAAGGATGTCCTGTGAACAAACGGGTCGTCCGTTAATTTCACGATTAAAGGCTCTAGCATACTCTTTCATTACCTCCCTTGCGTAATCCTTCAGCTTTACATTATCGTTTCCCAGAAATTGCAGTTCTCTTTGGCTCGGGTTTATTGTAATAGAATAATACTTTGGTTCTGTTTTCTTGAGCTTAGCTGAATTTCCATCTATAGCTGTCACCACATCTTCGGCCGCGATTCTATTGTTGTCGCTATTAAAGAAAAATTCCGGTGCTTCTGCGCGGATTGTCTGATTCTCCTTTTCAAGATATGCGACAAAGTCACCTGAACTTTGAGAGTAGCCGGCGGTGAGCTTTTGTGGAGTAATAGTGAGATACATACTTAGATCTTTTGAAATTTATCTTTTATTTGCTGGAGTTCAGTTTCGCTCATCAGCAAACGCAGTTGAACTTTTCCAAAACTTGATCTGGAGACTGCCACATGATCTAAAAGGGCTGTAATAATTTCACGGGAGAGTTTTAGTCTATCTTGCAGAGATCTAATCTTTTCGTAGTTCTGTTGCTGAACATTATTTGCCTTTTTTTGGGTAAGACTGGTTTTTTCCACTAGGACCTCTTTTTTGGCCGGTATTTCCTGAAAAAGCAGCTGTAGCATGGCCAAAGTGGGTTTAGTCTGGGTTTTTTCGATATCCCGAAGGATTGCGACCACGGCATTGATCCTTGTTTTGAGCTTTTTTTCCAATGTCAGCATGTTTGGTCCTAGGTCATCAAGTGGACTCAATTGATTGCCTTCAAAAAAATCCAGCATGAGTTGCAGCGTTTCAGATTGCTGTTTTCCAAGACTCCGGGAATAGATTCGAAACTGTCCTGCGGTTTTCTCTTTAATTTTAATAGTGACAAAAACTTCCTTGTTCATTCTGAAAACATTTTTCAGAAAATATAGATTTCAAGAAGTTGATAAGGAAACTTGAAGGCTCTTTTAAGACTTATGAAAGGTGAGAAAAATGAAATCTTTAAATAATGTGTGATTTAAATGAGAATTTTGGATTGTCTCTAAATTCTCCGTTTGAGAAATCCAGGCTATGTAGCTGAAATAACTAAGAACTCCGAGATCTGTTAGATTGGAATCCTGATCCAATTGGGTAGTTGGAGAAAGATCCATCCGGTAACTACAAAATGAAGTTTAAAAACGTCACTCAAGAAAATCTGCTAAACAACTCAGATCTATGTACGAGAAATACATCAAAAATTAGGTGAAGACGAGGACATGTTGCAGTCAAACTGAATAGGCTGATAGTGGGAAATCTCTCCAAAAATGGCATGTTTAGAACATTTTCTGAACAAATTTGGTGTAACAAAGTGAGAAGAGGATTGTCTTTTTATCAAACTTCCATTTATGAGACAATTTTTGTTATTCATTTTACTAATCAATTCCTTTCAAATTTTCTCCCAGGAGTCCGATCTTTTTTTCATGAGGTTCAAAAGAATGCCTGGTATCTTCCTACAGCAGACAATAAGGCCAGGCTCTACATGACAAGCCTGGGCGAGGGAGACAGCGTTGTGACCTTACATGGTGGTCCCGGAAATGATTTCCATTACCTGATAGACGCGATTAGGAACAATACTCAAAGCAATCATTTCATCCTGTTCGATCAACGTGGAAGCATCCTTTCTCCCGTAAAAGATTCTTTAAAGCAGGACCTCACAATGAACGTCCTGGTAGAAGACCTAGAGACCATCAGGAAAAGTCTTAAAAAAGAAAAGATCACGATCCTTGGCCATTCCTTCGGAAGCCTTTTGGCCCTGTTTTACTATCAAAAATATCCTCAACATGTAGAAAAGCTCATCCTTACAGCATCCATGGCACCGTTTATCACGAAAGAAGAACCCTTCTCCTCAAAGCTGAAGCAGATTCATGCCAGAGTGAGGGAGCTACGCGAAAGACCCGAGGTCCAGCAAGAATTGGTAAAAGCGGGACTTACCGGCGACAGTCTGAGTCCGCAACAAAAATCCCTGAAGTTTAAGATCACGGGCCTTGCTTCTTTTAACGTCTATGAGATGTCAAATTGGAAAGACTTCATTGGCGGCGGGGTCTATTACGATTCCGATGTTGATTCCGCCATTGGTTCTTCCATCCCCGATACTTATGATATTCGTCCTACCTTGGCTCAGTATCCTGTGCCCATCTACATCATTCAGGGTGAGCAGGATTATATCGATCCCAAAGCCGCTGAATGGCAGGAATTAGAGGCCAAAAATGATAATATAGAGATCATGATTGTCAACAATGCCACGCATTATCCCTGGTTAGATGATCAGCATCTTTTCGATCAATATTTGGCCAAAGCACTTAGTGAACAGCACTGAAGATTGAGGGTTCAAAAAGAAATTTTTTAATCAGATCTGCCAGAAATTCTGGATTAAAGGAGGTTTTATGGAGTTAACAGGTTCTTTTAAAACCAGGTTATACACTAAGTTGTTTTGGCCCAGGATGGGCTGCGGACTCATGGCCTGGCGGGGAAATAGTGGGCAGAATTGGCCAATATAAGATGACAGCTCTCAGCCTTCTGGTGTCGGTCGCCCTTATCTTGTTTATTTTTTCTTTTTGATCGCCTGTTGTTTACTACTATTACTACTGTGGTAACCGATTTTGAATAGTATTCGTTTCTAAAACTCAGGAATTTTACAGAAGTAAAGGAGTTATATCAGAAAAAGCAAATGAAGCGATCGTGTAGTACTCCAAGCTCAAATCTACCGAACCAAAATTGTGAGGCAGATTTGGATCTGTTTCTTATAGGCTTTACTAAATCTGCTTCGAGAACTCAGGGGTTCCAAAATTTTTTGCTTCAAGAGTTTGAAAAGTGAAATCTACGAATCGGCGAAAGGTATTGAAAACAGAGGAGGGAAAAGCCTTATGACACGCTCTGCGTGTCATCCTCTTGCTGTGTGTACTGAACTTACAAAATCATAACTGAAAAGGTTCATGCAAAGCCTGACGATATAACGAACCTCTATTACCTTCGATACTTGACCTATTAAATAGCATTTTTGAATACAGCAAACTAAGGAAATTCGAAATAAAATTCTTTCACAACTCCTGTCCACCAATTTTTTTAGACCTCAAGTTTTTGTTTCCTGATTTCAAGACCACTGGTACAGCTAAATAACTTTCTGCAGTTAAGTGGTCTCTTTTGGTTTTTTTACAAAATGGCTGAATCCAGTCTTCATTTAAATCTTTATTATCAACACGAATCACTTTTTTATCTATAAATAGAGGATGAAAAATTTGGGAAGATTGGTCAATTTCTAATTCTTCAGTATTGTTAATAAATGTTCCCGAGAGACTGGAGAGCTTATAGGGGTTTTTTGTATTACTATCAGTATATTGAACAAAGGCTCCAAATTGAGCTTCTGTGAGTAAAGTGGTAGCATCAGTGACTCGTTGAATTATTTTCTGTACATCAAGAGTTTCCGATAAACTTTTTCCGATGGTGTTTAGTGACTCAAGATTACCGGTATATCTTTCGCGTGCAGCTTGAGATTGAATGCGGGTTGTTATATCACGGGCCACCTTAGAAGCACCGATGATTTTTCCATTTGAATCCCGTAGAGGGGAAACCGTGATTGAAACAGGTAACATTCTTCCCGTTTTGTGTTTTCTTACAGTTTCAAAATGGTCGATGTTTATCCCGTTTCTTATCTTTCTTAATATTTGATCTTCTTCCTGTAGTCGTTCTTCAGGAATCAAGAGCTTTATGGATTTACCTAGAACTTCAGCCTCAGAATATCCGAAGATTTCCTGGGCTCCTCTGTTCCAGCTCATAATTATTCCGTCAAGATTTTTACTGACAATTGCGTCATCTGAGGACTCAACGATAGAAGAAAGTAAAGCTTGTTTTTCTTCCCAAAGTAGTTTTTCTGATATGTCCCTGGCTACCTTTGAGGCTCCAACAACTCTTCCAAAGGCATCCTTGACTGGAGAAATTGATACCGATATTGGTATTTTCCTTCCCGATTTGTGAAGCCGTCGCGTTTCAAAATGTTCCACACGAACACCCTTTCTTATACTTCAGATTATTTTCTCCTCTTCATATAGAAGGTTTTCTGGTATGATCATGGTAATAGGGTTACCTATTGCTTCTGTTTCCGAATACCCGAAAATACGCTCTGCTCCGGCGTTCCAACTAGTTATTTTTCCGTTGAGATCTTTACTTACAATAGCATCACCGGAGGAGTCAACAATGGCCGAAAGCGTTTCTTTTTTGATGTGATCTCTCTTTTGATCAGTAATATCGACAAAGGTGGAGAAAGCACCTTTTATTGCACCCTCACAATTGTACAGTGGTTGGGAAAACACAAGAAGAAATTTAAAAGAACCGTCCGGACATTGGATTCTTACTTCACTTCTTCCTTTCGGAGTCTCTTTTTTTAATATTCTTGCCATGGGAGAATTCTGGAGAGGCATGGGAGTTCCATCTGGATAAAACATCTTCCAGGAGCCACACCAGCAATCTTTATTTAAGTCCGGAGTTCTACCCCAAGTTTCCACAGCTGCTTTATTAAACCATGTGATCTTTCCATCTTTGTTACAAGAATAGCCTGCTACTGAAGAATTATTGAATATTTGCTTAAAATCAACATCCATAACACCTGAAGGTTCTTCCGGTATTGCTGTATTTTTTGACATGAAGTTTGTAATTAACCTAAAAACAGATACGTAATCTGTTTAAAACAGTGGAAGCCTCTAAGGTAAAAAAGCTACGGTTTTGTAGGTCTCTATGAACATGGTTTAGAATTCTCTTAACAGTTAAAATTATAACATGAAAGTTTTAACGCTTTTAAAATTATCTTTAAGGTCGATATTAAATTAGGTCTGTAAAAGCTCTGTAGTGGGTGGAGCTTTACTCAATGTACTCGAATAGGAGCTTCCAAAAGGAATGAAGAGAGGTTTAGGTTTTGGAGCAAACAATAATTCACTAAAGCGACCTTCGTTGCGTTTCTTAGCTCCCACTGCTTTTTATAGGTGCCTTTATTCTCTTCTAATTTTTCTTTGTTCTGAATTATTTGTTGATCTCTTTCAGTTTCATAAATTCCTTTTACAGGTAAGCAATATTTAGGAATGTAAAGTCCATTTATTCATTTTGGAGTAATTCCATTCAAAAGTGGGTGGCATTAATAACGGCTACATAAAAATCAGACAAAATAAGAACTCTCATTAAGAGATATGTTTTGAAGGACAAAAGTCCTAAATGGTTCCTGTGGAATATGATAAAAATTCTTGATTTCGTTTAAAATCTATTTCCTATAGGAACAGAATGGCCAGGATGCTGATGAGGGGGCTCATCAGCAAATCTAAAATATTGACTGCTAAGGGTAAGGGTAAAGTGATCCGGTATTTTCACATCCAGTAGTTCTCCTGCTTTTTTGGTGTTTAAAGTAGATTTCTATGGAAGGCACTTTGAATAGACTGCCAGTATAGCCAGAGCTTTAAATGTATTAAAGGAACTAGGAAGTTAGCCTGGAACGGCCGAAAAAAAAGAGTTTAGAATAACACGGTACCTTTTCAGTTTAACCAGATTCTTTTTTAAAAAATGTTTTTCCCACTCTTTGAATATGATTCAAGAATTCAGGATTGGTTATTTTGCTATAATTAGAAATATCAAATTTGTATGGTAACAATAAATCATCTAGATCAAATTCAATTTGCTGCTGTAAGTCCAAATCAATATTTCCTAATAAAGTGAGGTCGATATCTGAGGAAGGTTTAAAGTTGCCTTTTGCTCTCGATCCATAGATTAAGACTTCCTCTATTGGTTCGTATCTTGTAAAAATTTCTTTGATACGTTCTATATCCTCATTTGACAAGCCAAACATTTGCATTTTAGAAGATATTACCTTGTTCCCCGCTTCTTTTAACATCCATTTTCTTTTTAAACTCTAAAAATGCAGGATAATAATCATTTAGAATTTTAGAATAAATCTCATCTGCCGTTTCTTCATTGTAGGTGTGGGAGGTTTTATTTCGGCTTCCAATCATATCCATCCACAGCTTGCCATCAGAGATCAGTTGCAGTTGGAAGGCTTCTCTTGTCGCATCTCTGCTTCCACCAACATTTGGATTACCCTGGTAGGTGGCGTAATCTTTCATAACGTTCCAGGCTAATTCGTGAGTGTACTCAAATCGCTGGATTAGTCCTTCTTTAATAATGTCGTCAAGGATATCATTCCAGTCTTCGTTTTCAGCATGATCTTCATCCGTCATACTCTTTTTGATGTACTCTACTGCCTGAGTCAACTTATCAAGAGCTTTGACGTAATTGGAAAACCGCTGTTCCCACCTAATATCTTTTTCCATTAATTGCAATTGCTGGTTAGGCAAATTTACTTTAATATATTAATTATAAGGCACACGCTGAAAAATCCTTTACTGGAGAGATTTTTTAATATTGGCGAAGATAAGATACAGGTCGGAAAAAAAAGTAGCTAAAGGATTGCCTGAAGGGATCTTCTGCTTTTTACCCTTGAATTTACCCTCATTTGAAAAAGAAAAAGGGGCTATTCAATAGGTTTAGCAATATCAATAGATGTGCTCAAAACTCTGAAGACGTTTATTTTCCAAATTACCAATGATCGCTATCTTGGTTTTCTTCATGTGGTTCGAGTTTAACTAAGAGAATTTTCTTCTGAAGCAATTTTTTAATTTATCTTCAGTTACAGGTTGAATTTTTTCCATCGGAATTTATAACAACCCCTCATCAGCAAAACTAAAATATTGATTGTTAGGGGTAAGGATGATATGGTCCAGGAGTTTTACATCCAGTAGTTCACCTGCATTTTTGATCTTTTGAGTGAGGTTTTTGTCGGCAGCACTGGGAGTGAGGTTGCCGCTGGGATGATTGTGGCACAGGATAATACCCGTAGTGAGAGACTTGAGCACTACTGCAAAGAGGATTCGAATATCTACAAGAGTGGCAGTTATTCCACCGGAGGAAACAAGGTAAATTCCCTTGACTCTGTTGGAGTTATTGAGCAGCATTACCTTGAACTGTTCCTGGACACCGATGGTATTCAAGTCCCAGGTGGAATAGAGGGTTTCGAAGGCATGACTTGAGGAGCTGATTTTAGGAGCTTCGGCAATTTTTATTTTGCCATTGTAGCGGATCGAGATTTCGTTTACTGAAGTTTTCATAGCATAGAGTTTTAGCAAGAAAACCAAGGCTAATGAAGCCCCTGTTTTTCTTTTTTATGCCTGACTCGCCAACATCCAGGGCCGATAGAGACGTATAAATAGCGCAGCGGCTTTATGCCGTCTCCGGAAATGGATGTTGTTGTTTTGCTATAAAAAAAGAAATAAGGGGTACAGAAGTGGGTCTGCTAAGACTAAGTGAGAAGACTCTGAGGACTAAAGATCGACTCTACCATCGGCAAGAAAAAAGGTGACTCCTTTATGAAAAGGAATCACCTTAGAGGGTAATGTGTAGGGGGGCAAACTAAAACTACTTAAACTGAGCTATCTGAACAAAATATTACAGAAAAATTAGGACGGAAGAGAAAAAAGGGCTGAACTTAGAGTAGAAATTATAATGGGGGTTGTTACTATCCTGCCTTTTGAAGGAATAATATATTTATGGTTTGTGGCTAACAATCAAATTCTTACTTCATCTGATCAATCATTGATTGAACCAAGGCATTTTTTTTCACGATAAGTAAAGGTTCCTCTATTTCTTTACCTTTTTTCTTCTGCTCAAATTTGGTTTTGAGACTGTCCTTTAAAGTAATAAAGTCAAAATTCTCCAGGTATTCAATATTTTCTATTTCGGTAGTCCAGAAGAAGTCTTCGGATTTCAATACCAAACCAGGTAAACCAAAATAATTTACAGGGCCGCTTGAAGCTGGTATTTGATCTGTGAACCAGACATTTAGAAGGTAATCTTCATCTTTTGCAACTGCTTTTCTACAGTTCATTCCGGCAATGTTCTTTGTTTCTGCGGTAATTGTCCAATCAATATCTTGTGAGGAACCTTTGGAATAAAATTCCCTTTGAAAAATTTTTTCGTGTTTAAATACATCACCATTTTTTTCTCTAAGTACAAAATCCAGATCAGAATTGATCATAAAATTTATATTTTTCTGGGCGTCAGTTTTATCAACAACCAGGGTGTCAAATTTATATATGGACTCTTGACTGTCCAGATCAATGTACAGGGAATATTTATGTTGGTAACTCTGGGCTAATGCGACCGTTTCCCCGTGTTGTTTATAATTTTCACTATTCTCTGGGGGAGTATCGTAACTGCTAATAGGATAAGCCGTATAGGTAACCTTGAGTATTTTAGGTTGTTGGCTAGTATTAGGAGTTTTTTGCTGTCCATAGGTTGCACTTACGAGGATTAGGCAAAGTAAAAATGTAAAATTTCTCATGATTAATGATTTTAAAATTTATAGAATGCACCGACTATGAAATAATTCAGATTGCTTTTATGAAAGTTATTATAAATAAGATTACCATTTGAAGAAGTTTGAAAGGCTGTAAATTCTGTGTTAGGAAAATTTAAAAGGTGAAACAGGTACTGGCCTTTCGAGAAGAGACCAAAGCGGTCAGTAATTTCAACTGTGGAATTAAAATTCAAGATAGGTGTTTGAAAGTTATAATCTTCAGTCTTTTGGTAGTTCTTTCCGATTTTCAGATTAAATTCAAAAGCATCATTCTTCTTTGAGAAAACAAAATAGAATCTGAGGTTTTTACTATTATTTATAGATTCGTCGTTTAAGTATAAATTCTGCGCTCCAATTTGAGATTTAAATAATAGCTGATTGAGAAAAAATTTTTTCGGTTGAAGGTTCAGTCCCAATTCGAAAATTGTGTTTGTGGTTCTAAACTGAGCTTTTTCAGGAAGGTAGGTGGGGAATTGACGGGTTTGAAGTTTAAAACCGGGACTAATTTTCAGCATGTGATATTTCTCCGAAAAATAAAAACCCTTGCCTGCTCTGACGGAATAATTCTGAATGGTACTTTTAGGGACCAACCTATTGGAATAATAGAAAATATTATTTTCTTCCCTGTCAAAAAAAGGTTGCAAGTAATTTCGTTCCTTTGAAAAGGTATAGGAGGCACTGAAAGATTGGGTTTTAATTATACTGGAATAGTTGTAGCTTACCTTGACATCTTCAAAACTTGAAATATTATATGAAGTGGAGTTTTTGTTGATTAACCTGTTATTAAAGGATACAATGAGGGTATCAATATTGGTATCTAAATCAATAAGTTCATTAGATTTGCTGTAATTCACGCTAAACCTGTTTCTTTCATCAGTTCTATAACCGATTTCGGCACTGATTGCAAGTTTGTCTTCAATACCTGATTTGCTGTGAAAGATGAAAAATTGAGGTGTGATTGAAGCTTCATAATCCAGTTTCTCCGTCTGTCCTCGAAATTGTGAAAACACTTCAGATCTGACACCTTTACGAATAAAATTGTCATTTAGTTTATCATCAAAATACTTGGTATTTACTCCAATGGAAAGGGACAAATAATTACTGAACTTACGCTCCAGATCGACACTAAGGTTTAAGTGGTCGTTGTCCAAAGTGTAGTCTTGATGAAGAAATTGTTCTTCATTCCCAATTAGGTATCTAGAATTAAAATTATATCGAGTATTTTCCAGAAAATAGTTTAATTGGGAGGACAGGATAGAGTTTTGACCAATTTTAGTTCTAAATGAAAAAGCAGAAGAGCTTAGAAATGATTCCGGCTGTAAACTGTTGAATTCATTTATTTGGTTGTTTTCCGGAATAACATTTTGTATTACCAAATCATCATAATTTTTCATATCCACGAGTGATAGGTCTGACATAAATGATACGATGGTAGCTTTGTTTAAGATCCTCTGGTATGTTAGGTTTGCTAAAAAAGAATTTCCTCTACTTCCTCTGGTCTTACCTTCACTTTTGATCAACTGTTGTTTAGTGGTTTTTGTATTTTCAAAGCTTACTTCGGATTGATCCATATTGTTGTAATACATGATAAGACCAATTCTGGAGTTCATGTTTTCCTTGCGTAATATTAGGCTGCTGTTAGAGTCGAAAGCTGTCTTTAAGAGATTGTCTTCCGCAAAAAATGGAGTTAGGCTTTTTCTAAAAATTTCGGAGGACTCTTCTTTGAACGAATTGGAAATAGCATCAAAGCCAAATTCTTTTTCACCTATGGTATTATTACTACTCGTAAAGAACATATTCAAGAAATCCGAGAAATAAAGACTTTTGAGTTTTATTAATCCTTCCTCTTTTATTCCAGCACCAATTTCAGCATTGTTTTTAAGAACACCTTTAAAGCTTTTTTTTGTATCAATATTTATAACCGAATTCGTGAAGTTTTCAAAATCCAGATTGAATTTATCCCTATAATTATTTATCACCTGCATTTTATCGATCATCTCATAATCGATGTTGTCAAGAGCTACTTTATTTTGATCAATAAAAACCTCCTTTTTGTTGATTAATACTTTATTAATTTTTTTACCCATAAAAGTAATTCCTCCATTGTCGGAAACAATAAAACCATCAGTTTGATCTAAGATATTGCGAAGCGTCGATCTTTTTGTCAGCCGTAAACTATCAGTAGGAATCTTCATGGTATCACGGATTTTTTTAGAGATAAGGACTACCTCGTTAAGTTCAAACAAATTCTCCTCCAGTTTTAAATCGTATTGATTTTTCTCATCTTTAATAAATAAGGTATCTATATGTTTTTTGTAATTCAGATGTGAAATCTTAAGAATAATTTTTGTTTCCAGTATGTCTTTACCTTTAAGCTTAAAGTTCCCTTTTGAATCACTGGTGGCATAATTCAATATTTTATTAGACTGCAAATTCTCTAATATTACGGTGGCTCCGACTACAGGTTCATCCGTCTGATTTGACAAGGATCCCTCTATAATCACTTCCTGGGAAAGCATTGGTGAAAAAGAACACATTAAAACCAAGAGAAGAAAACATTTTTTGATCATATTATTTCTTAAACCACTGCTTAATATATTCATAATAAGCTGTAATGTTCCAGACAATCATTATTCCAGCAAATAAGGGTAGTTGTAGTAAGAAGGCAATTCCGAAATGCATGGATAAAACACCAAAAAGTGCTATATCTCTGGTTTTTTTGGAGGACATTAAAAAGGGGTAACCAACTTCTAAAATTAGAGTTATGATTCCAGCAATTGCTAAAAGTAGTGGGGGGATCTTGAAAAGATTATCATAAATGGAGGATATCGATCGCCAAATGGCTTCCCCATTCCACCAAGTCACTGAAATAATTTTGGCCAGGCCTGCAAATAAATACACGATCGCCAAATGAACTCTTAATATATTCTGATAATTGAAGTTGTAGTTTAGATCATTTTTTCTACTTGAGATCCAATTATCCACAGAGGAAATCTTTCCAGTTGGAAAAACCATACAATAGAAAAAGGACATGGTTAAAAAATGATCATAACCAAAATTAAAGAGTGCAAAAGACTTAAATATAATTAATTGCAGAATCAAAGATGTAAATGCAAAGAAACGCGACTTGAAACCAAGCATCAATGCGATCAGTGATATTATATAGCTCCAAAAGACTCCTGAATAAAACAAAGGAAGTTCGTTAGCTTCTCGAAATATTGAATAAACAGGATTTAAATAATGGAAATACTCTGTGAACAGATAAGATAACTCCTGAGGAATAATCGTTGAATCTTCGGAGAAGAACAAGCGGAAATCTCTTCCCATGGTAACTACATCCGCCAAGGCAATCAGCCCCACAGCAGTTCGAAAAAATGCCAGATATTGATGATCTTTATCTCGCCTGACAAATTTATTGATATAACTCTCCGCTCTGGAAAGCGTAATTTTCAAGTACATAGATATTGTTTTTTTCAAGTTTGCTATTCCAGATATCTGGTGGTACTACGGTGACCAATTTAATCACATACTTATAGTCTGGTTGAAGTTCTTCCCGATCTAAATAGGATTTAAGAATGTGCTTATTGATTTTTTTTACATACAGATCCCTCAGTTCGGCATATTTTTTTTCCTGAGGAGAATCAGCCTCTTCGTAGAGATCTGTCGTTTCCACTTTAAAATTGTACAACCAAGAAGGTAGCGTATGAAATCTCTGAAATGAATTTTTACTTCTAAAATCTGAGACATTAATTTTTTCAACAATGCAGTTTTGCTCATCCAGAATTTCAATCAAGAAGAACTTGTTCGTGGCAACATTAATTCCATAAAATCCATACCCCGTGTTAATTCCGGAGAAAACAAGATAAGGTCGGATAAAGTTGGAGTCATAGACATCGTGTTTCAAATAAGTCAGGACTGGAAGGTCTTCTTTTTTTTTCCACACTGAGTCTAAAAAAAGGTAGATCGACAGTGTTGCTACGATAAATAAATGAACACCAAAAAATATTGTGAGTTTCTTCATAATAAGAGATTAAAAAAAGCATCATTACAATGCTTTTTAAAATGATTGTTGACATAAAACTTAATTTCTATCAATAACCTGCTCAATGCTGGTCTGCGTCATAAAATCACTACTCGTTAAGTCCGTCCAGTATCTGATACGCTTATTATAAACCGCTTTATCGGAAGTGTAGGTCCTGGTTTCAAATTCACTAAAGGAAGAAACTTCTTCATTCAGTTCGTCAATGGTAAATTCACGTCCTTTTTCGGAGTAATTTTCTTCATTCACCGTAGGAGCAGGTGAAAATGCGAAAAAGCCTAAGCTTAACAAAATTGTCGAAAGACATATAAATAACTGTTTCATATTGTAAATTTTAATTGCGCAAAATTGCTTGTTCTACCTGAGCTATTGTACTGGAAGACATTAATTCAGTCCAGGTTTTATAACGGTTGTTCCATACAGTTTGATCTTCGGTAGTGTGTGAAGTTTCCGCTTGCGTAAAGGAACCGACTTCCTCATTTAGAAAAAGCGCAGGACCGCACTTCTCTAAATCCTGATAATCTGCCTTGGTATCACTTGGTGAAAATGCCATAAGCGACAGGCTCAAAAACATAAAAAAAACGGCAGGTATTTTAATTTTTTTCATAATTATAAATTTTAGATTGGTTGATTTAGTTTCTATTCAAGGCAAGCGAATAAGTTGAATATGCTTCTTCCTGGCTGGTCAGTTCATAAGTCTTGTAGCGATGAGACCAAGTAGATTTGTCAGATAGTGTACATCTTGTATACATCTCTGTAAATGAACTGACCTCTTCGTTAAATTCTCGATTTAAATTGTCCTTCGAAATGTCCAAATAAGTAGCATTTATGTCCGCAGGTGAAAAGGCTACAAGGAACAGAAAACTTGCACACAAGGCTGGTGCAACTATAATTTTCTTCATAATTTTAATTTTGATTCATAGTTGTTTCAATAGTCTCAAGATTTGCTACCGATGCGAAATCGGTCCATGTTTTTCTTCTTTCACTCCAGGTGGTTTTGTCTGAAGTGTACCTTGTAGTTTCGAACTCTACAAATTCTCCAATGTCTTCTCTGAACTCAGAACTGTCCTGTCCATTAATCTCCTTATAGGAAAAATTCTTCTCGCTGGGTGAAAATGCAAAAAGAAATAGAGTGGCAGTTATAGATAAAATTGGTAATAGTACTTTTTTCATAACCTTAATTTTTATTAATGAAATTTTCTAAAGTATTTAAGCTATAGGCGCTCGTGAGGTCGGTCCAGACACGATACCTTTTTACCCATGTACCTTTATCCGCGGTTGTTTCACTTTCCTCGGCCTCTTGAAAAGAAGATATCTCACTTTCAGTAAAAGCCGATCCGCTATTTGTAATGTCTTGGAAATCCACGACTTTTGGGGGTGGAGAAAAGGCAAACAAGCCAATACTAAAGCATGCCGCCAGGGAAAAGGAATAAACTTTTTTCATGTAAAATAATTTTAAAAGATTAATACAAATGTTTGTCTCTTATTAAAGATCTGTTTTTAAAAGAGAGGATAAACATATAATTAATAAAACAGAATATGATTCTAAAAACCGTAATGTTGGTATGGTTTACATGACGACAGAAACAAATTACAACTGTATGATAAACAACGGTGTGTCTTTTACGCAGGTCGATAAGCCGACACTCCTCTTTGAATTATGATGCTGACCGTAAATGTTCAAAAAGAAGAGCCAAAGGGATATAGGAGAATAGACAACATCTTGATTTCTATTGCGAAAGATCTTTATCCCCCCCGGTTTAACAGTTTATTATTCAAGAATGTATCTGATGAATAAATCTCTGGTGAGCAAGAGGTGTCTTAGATGAATAGGAAATAGGAGGAAGAAATTTTTTTATTGAACTGACGGCCTTAGGAGCATCTGAGGATTTAAAGGTTTCTATTTAGAATCAGACAAGAAGATGGAAATGGCATTAATGAAACAATATTTCTTTTACGGAAAACCGTATCCTTCTATTTAAGCGAGCGTGTAAATTTGGTTTTAGAATATAAAGCTGTAATACTAAAGTGTTGGGGTAGGACCAATAAATCTTTTGTTTCACCTTTAATTCTTCTTTTAAAAAAGGGTACAGGAGTACCCTTTTTTTGATTTCAACAATATTTAAAACTAATTGTAGGTGTGTTCGGGTCATGTGCCATATTTCTCCTCTTCGCCCGAAAAGAAATCCTGCCTTGAAGAGGAGAATTCGTCGAATGTCAAGTCGAATGTCAAGTCGAATTTCAATATGTAAATATCTGTAATTGAATATGTTAAATGTTTATTAAGACCGATCAAACCGTAAATGATGTACGGTTTTTTTGATGTGTAGTTGGGGCTGTGATCATTAGTTTCGACCTTAATAACTTAAAACACTATATGATATGAAAAATTTTCAACTTTTTTTAGTCGCTTTATGCGTGTCTTTGTTTGCTTCGTGTGAAAAAGATGAAGTTACCAATCCAGAGGAATTTGCTGTGGAACAGGAAACGGAAGTTTCACAAGAAACGCTGAACTTGATTTCTTCTTTGCACTTTAACAATAAAAACGTGGAGGTCATTGATATGCTCTTGCCGGAAGGTTCAACTGAAAAAAACTTGCTCTTAGAAGGAGATATTTTAATGAGTGTTGATCAATTGGAAAATATGCTTCCGAGCAAGTCAAATAATAAACAGTATCGAACTTACAATCTTGTGAATAGTCCCAGGAATATTAATGTAATAGGATATACCGGTGGTTCAGGCCAAGGATTAACATCAAAACAAAGATCAGCTCTTCAACGAGCGATTAACAATTATAACGCTCTTAACATTGGCTTAAATTTCACTCTTACTTTCGGAACCAATTATACCCCGTATGACATCGTTGTTTATCAAAATCCAAATGGAGAAGCAGGAGGGGTAGCCGGATTCCCGGAATATGGTGATCCTTATAAATATGTGCAAATCTTTTCAGGAATGGAAAATTACAGTACTGCGACCAATGAACATGTTCTTACTCATGAAATTGGTCATACAGTGGGATTGAGACATACAGATTGGTATAGTCGACAAAGTTGTGGACAAAGTGGAGAAAGTGCGGGTTACGATGGGGCAGTTCATATCCCTGGCACTCCTACTGGTTATGATTCAACGTCAATTATGCTTGCATGCTTTAGTGCAAATGAGGATGGAAATTTCGGATATTACGATACGGTTGCTTTAGAGTATTTATACTAATATTATTTCCATGGTAACTCAAAAAAGATGCTTCCGAGCATCTTTTTTGTTTTCTATCGAATTTCAAATAACTCTTGTAATACATCAAAGTAACACGAGCCGTAAATATTCACCGATTCTATAACAATAATATATATCGCGTAATTACCTGTATTTTAAATTGTTAAAAGTTTATTAAGACCAATTAAACCGTAAATGTTGTACGGTTTGATTTAGAGAGTTGGAGAAAGTGATGGTTATGTTTGGAGATATATTAATCCTAAAACTTACATTATGTTAAAAAATTCGTACCAGGCGCTGGCAGTTTTATTTGCTATAGCCTTAATGACTTCTTGTTCTAAAGATGAGGTTGCACCAGACACTACTCAGGAGAATGCATCGAAAACCCTTGATGAGCCAATTGCGGGACAATATATCGTGGTCTATAGCGATCAAACAAGGCAAACTGGAAAGTCATCGTTCAACAAAAAAGCTGTGCAGGATAAAACAAAGCAGGTTTTATTGGAAACAGGAATTGCAGATGCTGAAGTTTTAGACGTATATGGTAATGCCATTAATGGTGCTACGTTGCGTCTAACTCAAACACAGGCTGCTGCTCTAAAGCAAAACAAAGATGTTGCTTATGTTGAGCAGGATAGAGTAATAACCCTTGCTCCTCCTGGTGGAAGTGGTGAAGTAACTGCAACGGCTGCACAAGAAATACCTTATGGAATTTCCAGGGTGAACGGAGTTACAAGTTACACAGGCTCAGGTGTGGCTTGGATCATTGATACAGGTATTGACCTTGATCATGAAGACCTTAATGTGGATGAATCCAGAGGGTTTAATGCCTTTACCAGAGGAAGAGATAGCAAGTCTCTCGACGATGGCAACGGTCATGGATCACATGTGGCAGGTACTATTGCTGCGCTAAACAATAATATAGGGGTAATTGGTGTGGCTCCCGGTGCAACAGTAATTCCTGTTAAGGTTTTGGACAGCAGGGGGAGTGGGTCGTATTCTGGTGTGATAGCTGGAGTAGATTTTGTCGCTGCCAATGGTAAAAGTGGAGATGTAGCCAATATGAGCCTTGGAGGACCAGTTTCACAAGCTCTAGATGATGCTGTCCTTGCCGCTTCCCAAAATGGGATAAAGTTTGCTCTTGCTGCAGGAAACGAGACTGATGATGCAAATAATCATTCTCCTGCCAGAGTAAACGGACCAAACATCTATACTATCTCTGCGTTAGACAGTGATGATGTCTTTGCATATTTCTCAAATTATGGGAATCCTCCGGTAGATTTTTGCGCACCTGGCGTAAGCATCAAATCAACATGGATGAATGGTGGTTATAATACTATTAGCGGTACCTCTATGGCTTCTCCACATGCAGCCGGAGTTCTGCTGTTAGGCAATGCCTCAACCGATGGATATGTTTCTGGTGACTTAGACAATAATCCTGATCCTATTATTGTTCATTAAAAATTGGAACTTTTATGATAAAAAAGCACCGCGACAGCGGTGCTTTTGTTTTGCAAGATATTCTAAGTTTCTAGACAACACTTCCCTCCAGATTCCTAAGAACTTCATTGCATTGGGCACAAGCCAAGCTTTTTTCCTGTGCATACCACCTGCATTTAGAGCGTATTGGACAATGTTGAAGCTCTTGATTAACAGGTTTTGCGAAACGATCGATAACTGTTGTTATTAACCCACAATTCTTAGCATTGGAGTTCCATTGTTTGCATCCCGATTTGGCACAGTTACCGGAAAACCTGAAACGACTTTCCGGATCTTTGCCTTTAAAAGCTTCTTTAACAAAAGGAAGGTTGACCTCGAAAGTTTCCTGTAGGAAATCGACCTTACCTTGTGAATTGACCACACCATATAGTTCAGCACCTGGTTTACAGACATAGCTGGGGCATTTCAAGTTCTTGTCCTGGCTCATATCCTGTTGTTTTTACTTCTTAATAGAGCGGGGGTCAATTTGCGCCATATCCCTTAATCTTTCTCTGTACCTGTCAAAGGATTCAATCCAAATGCCCCATGGGAAAGACGGCCTTGGACCTATAGGCCAGGGATAAAGATCTAGATTATGGTTAATGATCAGATCCTTGGAATTGTCAAGTCTTGCCAGTTCAACCATTACCGCGCTTTTAATTGCCTTATTGATTTGATGTTTCTGATCATCACTCAGTTTGATCCCATCTAGTGAGATAGTAAACAGGTTTTCATCCTTCCTTAATTTCTGATTTTCCATGATTAAAAATTTTAGTTATTAGAATTATTTTTCAAATCTTTTGTTGAGGGGAAGGGGGTGAGTTCAATCACTTTAACCGAGGCCAATATCCAGGTCGGGGAGGATGTACTGGTTCACCTAATTAAATGATAATTAGTTTATTGAAACTTATATGTTATCAATTTACCAGAATATTATTCACTAATACCAGCAAAAACCCGTAAAAGAATTATGGTTTAAACTTTTTAACCGAAATTAAAGTACAGGGTTGGATTGAAGGCATTTCAAAGTTAGATTTAGTATCATTTCTTCTCCACATATCTTGTTCAGGTAATGGGCTGGAGCTGAAAATCGATGAGGTTAGCCTGTCAACCTCTAATTTTTTGTTCCATAAGTGATTTTCCTAATGCCTAAGGGCAATAAAAAGCTCAATTATTTGGTCTTTTCTCGTGTGCCAGTATTCATCTAAGCGGAGTTTATAAGGCTCACTTCTAACGGTGTCTTACAGTCCACCCAAAAATTTCTTTCTAATAGAGTAGAGGGTTTCAAAAGCTGATCGACTTGACATATTCGAGTGTTTTCAAAGAACCGAAAAATTCTTACGTATCGTCTTGTTGTTTTTTATTAATTTTGCCCTCCATTCCTAAGGAAGCCCCTACCTTTCATTAGGTTTAAGTAATACATATTAAGTAAATTGTATATGGGCTTCAATTTATCAGATAGCTTTTTTTATAGATTACCAAAGTATATTATAATTGTAGGTTTCATTGTTATCTTAGGTTTTATGATATGGTTTGAAAACAGTTTTGGCTTGTTTTTTTGAAACAGTTTTTTATTCCACTTGTTCTCCACCTTTCGTGTATATTCCAACTGAAAATTTTTGAAAACCTATTTCCCACAATCACTTAATGATGTGAATCAGGACTTGGTATTGCAAATTTGGCATCATCAACGAATTTGCCCGTACCTTTATATTCTTGCAAGTGCAGGTTCAGTAGTAATGGGAGTTTTTCTTAAGAAGACTTGCATATAATTTTCAAAGCTGGTTTAAAAATGATTACAGAAAATTTATATCATAGCCACGCCGATCTGTCTTGGCAGGAAAGGCCCGGTGGTGAGTTTACTGGAGCTGTTTTGAGAGAATAATTGGATATGCTATAGATCCTCTGTCCTGAGAGTATAATAGTCAAAGATTGTTTTTTCAAATCTAAAAAACGAGTGTCTTGGCCAAGACAATATATCATATTTGCTTTGGCTGTCATTATTTGCTCTCTCCTCAATTCTAACATCTTTTTCTTCTAGGGCCCAAATTTTTCCTAAAACCATAAATTTATTACGGTTTTATAATCTTCAGTTATCTGTTATTCTTCTGAATTTTAGGGCCTAAAAAATAACTTATGAAATTAAAATTTAGCGGTTTACTAATATTTTTGTTTTTCCTCTCCTCCTGTGCCTCCATTCCGAAAGAAACTGTTCTACTATCTGAGACTATTGGAAAAGATATTCGCGAATTGCACCGGGCACACCGAAAAGCGATTGAACTGCAGTTTGATGAAATGGAAGCAGAAGTGAATACTTTTATTCGGGAGGTATATTCTCCATTTGTTATTCACTTTGTTCTAAAAGAAGAGTTGAAAGCTAAGGAAGAAGGAAGGCCTTCTATTTACACTTCTTTAGAAAAGGCAGGCAGAACGGGAGGTAAAGAATCTGTAGATGCTGCTTTATACGATACTGAGAATTTCCTTTTTGAAGCTCGTAAAATAATTGAAGCGAAAAGAGAGGAAGCACTTCGTCCTGTTTTACAACAAAAGGCTGAGGTTCTGAATGCTTTGGATCAATCATACGCCAATATGACCTATGCGAATACTACGCTAACTGGTTATTTAAAATCTGCGAGAACGGTCAAGGAAAGCCAAAATGAAGCCATGGCAATACTAGGTCTTAGAGGATCAGAAGAGCTGATTACTGATAGTCTTGTCCGGGTCTCAGAATCCCTTTCAAAAGCTCTAAAGATAGGTGAAGATATTGATGTTAAAAGTGACGATGCAATGATGAAAATTAATAATGTATTTGAAGAAATTAATAAAATAACTAAAGATAAATAGTATGCCAGAAAATAGATTTAAGGCACTTTTTGAAAAAGCCGATGAAGCTTTTGATGGTGCATACAGTGAAGAACTTAATGAGCTTTCAGGTTTGTCCAGGGAAGAAATTGACGAGCTTACTCCCTGTACTACCGATAGACGAACCTACAACGTTTTAACCAAAGTGGTGGAGGAGGCTTCAAGGAAAAACCTTAGTCAGGCTGAACTGTCTCAAAACATCAGAGAATTAGGAGACTTGGCGGTTAAACTCGCAAAGAAAGTTCCAAGTTTAGCCGCTATACTTTAATTAAAAAAATACCAAAAGATGAAAAAAAAAGTAAGAATCTTATCTCTTGACGGAGGGGGCATTCGCGGAATTTTGCCCGGAACGGTCTTGACCTACCTGGAAGAAAGGATAAGACAAAAAACGGGCAATCAGAATGCCAAGATTGGAGAATACTTTGACTTCCTTGCCGGGACGAGTACAGGGGGGATATTATCGTTGGTCTGCGCTTGTCCTGGGCCAGAAGGGGAATACCTTTTTAGTGCTGAGGAAGCGTTGAATATTTACCTTGATCAGGGAGATGAAATCTTTGATGTGTCGCTTCGAAAGAAAATAGAAAGCCTTAGGGGAATTTGTGACGAAAAATATGACGCCACGGAACTCGAAGAGGCACTTGATGAATACTTTGGGGACAGAAAATTGAGTGAAGTTCTTAAGCCCTGTTTGATCACAAGCTATGATATTAGGAATAGGAAAGCCCATTTCTTTACTAGTCTTGATGCGAAAAGTGAAATTTATGACTACTATCTCAAAGATGTAGCGAGGGCTACCTCTGCAGCACCAACTTATTTTGAGCCTGTAAGGGTCAAATCGGTATACGGTACCCCTCACGCACTTGTAGACGGGGGTGTATTTGCTAATAACCCGGCTCTTTGCGCCTACGCCGAAGCTCGTACCATTAAATTCTCAGAAGCCCTCAACAATGAAGATAAACCTGATAAACCCGGGGCCAAGGATATGATTATAGTTTCTATTGGAACAGGATCGGTTAAACAACCGTACCATTTCAAGGAGTTCCAGGATGCCGGAGTTCTTAAATGGATCAATCCTCTAATAGACATCATGATGAGCGGGAATTCAGAAACGGTGGACTATCAACTTAAGCAGGTATACGAAACCCTGGAGGAACAGGATTGCAGGGATTATTATCGTATCCAGCCAAAGCTTATTAATGCAGATAGTGCTATGGATAATGCAAAAGTGGAGAATTTAAAAGCTTTGCATGAGGACGGATTATCTGCGGTGGAAGCTCATAGAGAAATCTTAGAGGAAATTGTAGATAAGCTTATTAAGCATCACTAAAATTGAACAGAATATTTCAATGAAACTGGGAAACGTGTGGCGGCTTCTTTCTATTATTCGTTTTACAACAACCCCTCATCAGCAAAGCTAAAATATTGCCTGTTTATAGTGAGGATGATATGATCCAGAACCTGAATATCGAGAATTTCACCGGCTTTCTTTGATTCTTGTCAGCTGTACTGGGAGTAAGGTTACCACTGGGATGGTTCTGGCAAAGAATAATTCCTGTGGAGAGAGACTTTAGAACAACTGCAAAAAGGATGCGAACGTCTACAAGGGTTGCGGTGATTCCGCCGGAGGAGAGGAGGAAGATGCCTTTCACGCGATTGGCGTTGTTGGGGAGCCATCACTATAAACTGTTCCTGTATACCTATGGAATCCAAGTTCCAAGTGGAGTAGAGGGTTTCAAAAGCGTTACTGGAAGAATCGATTTTTGGGGCTTGGGCGATTGTGAATTTACCATTGTAGCGGATGTAGATTTTGAAGTTTTCATAGCACAAAATTTTAGGAGAAATAAAGAGCTGATGAAGCCCCTGTTTTTCTTTTTTATGCTTGACTTTCCGACATCCAGGGCCGACAGAGACGTATAAAAAGAGCAGCGGCTTTATGCCGTCTCCGGAACTGGATGTTGTTATTTTGGTATAAAAAAAGAAAAAAGGGTACAGAAGTGAGACTGCTAAAACAAAGTGAGAAGACTCTAAGAATAAGAAAATGTTCACCTATATTTCTCCTTGATTTCCGGGAATCTTATTTATATAATTCCTTAATGTTAGGTAATCCTAAATTTGTGTAGCTCAATAGTGTTTTGGGGAGAGGATTTTAGTTTAAATATCCAAGCGTGAATTTTGATATATCTCAATTTTTTCATCCAGGAGATCAAAGCCACAAATCTTATCGAGCTCATTGAGCTTTGTAGTAAAGGAAATACTTTCTTCAAAATTCTTAATTTTCTTGATTTTTATTTTCAAATCCGGATTTAATCTTCTTCTATTTTCCTCATCATATAAAATAGCTACTTCATATAAGAAACTTCTCCACCAGTCATAGAAGAAATAATTCACATTCTGGATACTTTTGGTATCAGGTTGGTATTCCTTCAACATGCAATAGAAATCAAGAAGGTTATAAATGCCATATATATACTTGAGTTTCATTGTTGCTTTTGTTGCTCCCCTTCGTGGTAATGTAACTTGTTCTATTTTTATCATTGCCAAGTTATAATTCAAGCAAATAATGATGTCCTGGATAGGATTGAATTTGTGAAGTATCATCTACATTCCTCATATCCAAATAGTTTGCAAACAAAATCAAATAGAATGAATATGTTTGAGCTAAAAGAACTTGCTTGGGGGGAATTTAACTTAAGAGCCGAGGTTAAGGTCAAAGAACAGGATGAGTTAATTAAATTGAATAGGTACATTAATCTTTCTGACACAGGAGAAAATCTATTTAATCATTAATCCTCGTCAATCACTCTTGTGAGACTTGAAATTTATATTGTCTTTTTCATTAATTTGCTCCTGAACAGTAATAGCAACAGAACATTCGTGTTGCGTTTACGGTGTATAGGTCCCAAAGTGATTAGTCCAGTAATCATAAGGGAATCGAACATTAAAGTTTCCTATCCACTTGAGATCAAGATAGGAATATTTATTTCTTTTCCCTTGCTAGGTGGGATTTAATGTCCGCGGTAATATCCTGAACAAACTTGGCCAAGGGGCGTTTATGAATGTCATTAGGCTCCACATAGTTCCCTGTTAACAACCGTTCCAAAATCAGAGAATCAGGTATTAATTCAGGAAAAGAATTCTTTAATGTTTCTTTATATGCTGCATTATAAATATGTGCTTTAAGAATGATTTCCTCAGCGAGGTCTTTCTGCGTTTGATAGATCCCACTAATATGAAACTTATTTTCAAATGAGTTTTCAGCTGGCGCTTCCGGATCGTTAAAAAGGATCTTTAATTCCTGATGATTTTTAGAAGTCATATAGCTACTCAAAGAATTTTTATCGATACTAAAAGTAAAGCGGCTTTCCTTGACGGAGTCTTGATACAGATTAAAATCAATTATTGCATCTAATTTATCATGATTACAGGAAGCACATGTTGGATAGAGGTTATACAGCGAAATGGACAAATGAGGGTATTTACTCTTAGGATAATAGTGGTCTGCCTGGAATTTTCCCTTTGGAGGTTTTATACTTTTATCAACTGTGATTGTTAGCTGAGAATTGCAGTATACACAGGACTTAATTCCGATTTTTTGAAAATACTCTGGTAAAAAATCTCTCCGTATGGTTTTGTAATCCAACGCCCAAAGTGTCTTCGTCTTAAGATTGACCTTTCCTGAGTTGGTGAGCGGTGTAAGTTTTTTGGGAAATTTCTTTAATTTCTTATTTAAATTTTCCTGTTGGGACAGATCCAGTGTCATCAGGTTTTGTTCCTTCTGAAATTCAATCAGTCGGTTCAACCAATCATTTTCAGTATTGGAAAATTTTGGTTCATAAACGTCCCTTACTTCTTCCAAACGTTTAAGTGCCTTAGTATTATAATCATCTATGCGGGTTTGAAATGCAGTGATCGCCTCTTCTACACCTTGTTTGTTAATTCCGATCATGATCTTGTTTTAATTGGGTTAAACGGGCGATTTCACGGTCTATTTCTTCTGTACTCCGGTATCTATTAAAGTAAAGCTGCCGTAATGAATTACGTAGAATAGGTTCCCCCACCAATTCTATACAAGCTTTGGTCGAGGCCTGTTCCCAGATTGTATTAATTGGTTCTTCCGCAGGAGTTTCTTCGAGAAAGGTAATTAATGAGGTAATGATTTGCCTGGCCTGCTCACCCATAAATGACTTTTTCAGGAAGAAATCATTTTTTAACAAATCATGAATATTCGCCCCTAATGTACGTTCTTCCTGTTGGAAATTATCAGCTTTTCCGCCTTCCATCTTAAGAACATTGGTATGTGGAATATCTGAAAGAATAAAGGGAGAATGGGTAGAAAGCAGAATGTTGATCCCTTTGATATGTTTCAGATCCATCTGTTGAATTCCTTTGAGCAATTCGTAAATATAACTACGTTGAAATTCAGGATGAAAATACAATTCTATTTCATCCAGGGCCAGGTTTACATACTGGTAATTAATTTTATCCTTTCCAGAGTCAAAAACGGAATCAATATTTTTTAAGTGATAGAATATTGATTGCATGGACTGTACGAAATGTTGCTCCCCAGAACTCATAACCTCAAAATTGGAGCTGGTGCTTCCCGTCATTATTGCTAACCGGGGAATGACGCATGCTGCGGGAATAAATTCCTCTATCTGATAATCCTCATTTCCGGGATAGACTCGCTTAATACGGGAGATCAGGTTATGGAAAGAAATAGTAAAATAGTGCACCGGCTCTCTCTGTCTTAACCTGTCGCCAGTATTTTCATCCACTTCTTCTTTCTGCCATTGGTGCTCTGAGTCTTCAGTAAAAAAATTGTAGCGAATGATGTTTGAAATCTGTAAGAGCTTAAGAGTGATATGACTCCGGTCCTTCTTTAGGTTATTCAAAAGACCATAAAAATCTTTAATTTTTGGAATGGGTGCGCCTTCCCCCGGAATTTCAAGAAAATCTCGATATTCCTCATAATGCCACGCGATTTTAAAAATTTTCCGATAGAGATATTTGATGAAGATATCATGATGCTTCACTGTGGTTAGGTCAAAACCCTCTAAGGTCTCCATTTCATAAAAGGTGGTATATACCTTTTGGAAAAATATCTGATCATTAAGATCATAATCTTTTTGGAATTGAGCTATTACGTTTTCTAAGTGAATATTACGAAAGGTATTGAACTTGTTGTAATCCAATTCAAAAGCGACTATACTTACCTTCTTATCATTAATTAGAGAAAATTCTTCCGATTCTGTTTTAAAAATGTTCAGAAGCAGGCGGGTCTGGGCAAGGTGTAATTCATTATTAACGTCAATATTACCCTCAATTCGAAAGGGATTGATTACAAGTGGGGTTTGATAGCCATCATTTTTATGGAAAAGATCCCGTAACCAAAGGTTGTTACTTTCGGTATTTAGCCCATAAAGGGAATAATTAATAGCAATGGTATAAAATAACAATGAATTCTGCAGAAATTTTTCTCTTTTCTCCACTGCTCCGTCATCATCATAAATCCCCTCACGAGAGACCCCTGCGAAATTATTTTTTCCGCCAAGAAAATGATGAGTCAGGTTTAAACCATCCCAGCGAATTCCATAGCATCCTCCCTGTGCTTCGTAAAACAGCTCCGCTCGAAAATCATTTAAAAAAAACTCTATATCCTGCAATCTTCTCAGGTCACTCTTCCTAATGGGTTTTTTGTCCTTTATTTTTTTGGCAGGTGTTTCAATGATTTCTTTTCTCAAAGCTATGACATATGACATGGCGTATAGTATTTCCAACAACGCACTTTTACCGGAACCATTCTTTCCTACCACAGCAGCTACCTCCATAGAAATTACTTGACCACCATCTGTTCTAATATCAAAAAGTCTGGGTTCATTTTCGCTTCTATTTTTGATTTTAAATACCTCGGTATTTAGTAGACGATCCCTTTCGTGATATCTGTATTGAACCTCATTAATTCGTTGGCCATCCCGATTAAAAAAATCATAAGTCGGGTAGAAGGTATAGATATAACCTCCAGTTAGGTTTTTCAGGAATTTGGGAGCGCAGTCTACCAGAGGGCGAATGGCTAAGAGCTTAAAGCTTTTCATTAGTAACGGTTATTTTATTCAAAAAATTAGGCAATATTTTATTGCATTAAGGTTTTGGCCTATTCAAGTCATTGGCTGAGATGAAAAGTTTGCATAAACTAAGGAATCAAAAAATTATCTTTAGGACTAGTTCACAATCTCATTCACCAGGTCTATACGCTCAAGCAGCTTATTTACCAGTTCTTCCTTGGTAACAAAGTATTTTTTAAATTTTCCTGTGGTTTTTCCATTTGTGAGCGATACCGTAATCCTCCAGTTTCCATCACTTAACCTGCTGGCCAACTCAGGAATTTCCTTGGATGGAATGAACAGGATTTGATCATCCATCTCCATCTTTTCCTGGTTGAACGAGAGACCAACAAAGTAGTAGGAGTGGTGAGGTTTAAAGGTGCTGCCATTAATTGTTAGAATTAAGCGATTACGTTTGTGAACATTAAACCTGGATTTTACCTGGATATAAATAGGATTGTAGATTTTTTCCTTAAGTACAATAAGGTCTATTCCCCTGTCATCTATCACCGGCTTATATACGTTTAAAAGACCCTGGCTGTAAAGGAGAATGATTTCCTTGACCCGGTCCTCACCTATGTTACCTTTGGACTGTGAAGAAAGCCCAGAAGTATCAATAAAGTTCTCTTCCTCCTTTCCTTCTGAGTCCTCTGTTTTTTCCTGTTGCTGAAGATCAATTTTGATCAGGTCTTTTGAAACTTCTACAGAAACCATATCTCCCGGTTTTAGACCATGCTTCTGGTAAAAGGAAGTCATTCCAAAAATACGGTTGTAATCGGCATTATAGGATTTAAGTAGGGGAGCTTTTCCTCCCGGAAGTAGAAGCTTTACTTCTGAATTTTCGTTAGGTAATAACTCACGGGCTTTAGCAGGAACATATAAAAAACCCAGCTTCTTTTCAACAGCTATTAATTTTCTTTGGTAGGCAATTGTTCTCTCCATTTTATTGCATCATGTTAATCAATATTCCAATTAATAAGAATGTGGTATAAAAAGGTTGGGTTTTCATACTTTTGGATTTCACTTCTGAAAATTTTAAGTTCTTCCCCGGTGCTATATAAGTAAGAAATGTCCTTAGCGTCACGTAAAACATCCAATTCTGACAAATGTGACATGTAACCTTTTGCTAAAACCCTGAAATCTGCTGCTAAAGAATAAACTCCTATGAATTTTTCTTTTAACCCATTTTTGTCATAATTGTGAATAATTTTTTCAATATGAGAACTAATGCTGTTCTTATCAATTGAACGTAAATGTAATCCTTCATAAATGGATATTGCTGTTCCGTTCTGGTCTTCAATTAAAATATCTAATTCTCCTGCCTTTTTGCCAGAAGGAGATAGTCCTCTTTGAGCTTGGTCACTGGGACGTAATCCCAATTCACTAAGGTGTGGTCGCAGGAGATCGGCCAAATAAAGGTTCTTGGCGTCTTCGTGAGAATTCTTGTTCTGTGAAATTCTTGCCTGTAGGCTAGAAGCGGCCTTTATAAAAGGTCTCAAAAGAGATTTACGTTGAAGGTTCGATTTGAACCCAACCAAAAGTGTCGCAATGTTGACCTCTTCCGTGCTTTTCAAGCAGGGTATACTTTTCTTTTTCCTACTTAAAAACAGCTGTAGAGTTTTTTTGTTGATCATCCACGGACTCTTACTGACGCTACAATCTGAACAGTTACAAGCCAACATGATATCTATGTCGTCGACTCCTAAATTAAGGGATGTACTAATCTCATTTATATTATGTTGTATAACCTGAAAAAGAGGAGCTTTAATATTTCTGGTTACGTGTAGGAGAAGCTTTTTCTCTAGAGTGTTTAGAATAAGGAGGGCTTTAGCATTTTCATTTTGCAAAATTACCCCATATTTCCAATAGTTGTTTCCTTGAACGAAACCATTCATTTTACATAGAAGACGTTCAATTATTCCACTTGGCAGGAACTTGTATTGAAATTCCGCTCTCAGTGCATCTTCTTCTTCTTTTAATAGAGCTTCAATCACTTTGGGATTTGGAGGTTGAGATTTTAGAAGAGAAGGAATGATGTATTGATTGTCAGAGCCAACAACTTTAAAACATATCTCGAATTTTTCCATTAAAGAAATTATTTCAACATGTTTGGCCCTAGGGTACTTCTTGTAGTCCAACAGCTTTTCCAAATCCTCAGCTTTAAACCGACCTAAGTTTTGTTGTACTTTCAAAGAATGAATGAGAACATAAATGGCTTCAGTTAACCAGTGGGGGTTAATAATTACCAGGTTCTTTAAAGGAAAATCTTTTTGAAAATGAATGATGTCTCCTAAGTCATTTAAGTAGGAACTGAGAAAATTTACCTTGTCGTCTTCTTTAATATTACAAATTTCTTTAAAATCTTCAAATGAAATGTAGTCAGCTTTTATTTCATGTATTTTACTCCTTATCTCGTCCCAGGAATGAGGCAGCCTATCTCCTATGTGAGGAAGTAGCGAAACTGCATGTTTGATTGAGCGCGCAAGCCCGGGGATCCCTTTTTTGTTTAAACAAGAAACGCGGTGAAAATCCAGAATATTTGGAAATCTTTTTCGCAGACTTTCTTCATCTACCTGTTTTATCCTAATATCAGCTTTGTTCATGACAACAAGAACGGGAGAGTTATTGCTCAGGCGTCTAATTATGTTAAGCCAGTAATCAAAACTTTCTATTTCTGTGTCAGATCTTGGCTCCCAAACGAGAAGGTAAATGGATCTTGCAGTGAGAAAAAATTGATGCGTTGAATAGAGAATTTCCTGTCCTCCAAAATCCCAGAAATTTATTCGAATATCTTTTTCAATATATAGGCGATTATTGATTTTAAATGGTTCTTCTGCTACTCGAAGTTCTAAGAAGTACGGTTCATGATCTAGGTGCCATAAAATAAAAGGTTCAAAATCATTAATAGATTTGTCATTTAAATTAGGTAGATTTTCCGATGATCCATGGCTCTCCCAAACCAATAATTCTTCAAAATCCTCAAATCTATTGTAGTACGGTTTCTTAGCAGGAAATATTAAGGGCAATAAACTACTTTGAATATCTATTCCGTGAGTTGGATTCTCTTTTCCGATCTTAACCTGGAAATTCTCGTCTTCAAGAGTTTTTTGGAGCGTTGTTTTCCCAACTTCACCCTTACCTACCAACAAGATTTTTGTCTCAAACAATTTCTTTGGAACCTCTTTTTTTTCCAAAGAATCGAGATAAAAAGAAATGTAGGAGAGATCATCATATTGAGCAATTTCTGGGGGTAAACCTTCTGTGAAAAAATTGTTGTCAAAAATTACTTTAACATCATCTCCCAAATCAAGAATATCTTTTGGAATATAATTAAAGTGATTATTTGAAATATCAATTTCCTTAAAGAAGTAACTTTTACCTGGATACAGATTAAAATCTGTGAGTTGATTGTGACTACAATTTAGAAATTGTAAGTTTTCGAGATAACTAATTTCCTCAGGGAAAAGCAAGAAGTTATTAAAGCTTATGTCCAGATCGAAAAGAAAGGTCAGGTCCGAAATATTTTCGGGAAATTCTTCAAGCCCTAATCCGCTCAGATCCAAAATTCTTTCACGATTTTGCCGCACTTTCCGTATTCTTTCGCGGGCTAATTGTATATTTTTGACATTTGCCATTGCTTGCTTTTGCAGTCTTATTTTATTAATTGAGGTGAATGCTTTATACTATTAACTGCCCCACCTTGTTCACCACCTTGTATTCTACTTCTTTTACCTGCTCAAAATGTGCCTTTCCGCATTTTATCTTTAGCTGTTCATCCAACTTCAGCTTTGACAGGTCAACTTCCCCTGTACCCGTGTCCTTGGTTTCGGCTACGAAATAGATTTTTGAGTCATCCTCAAAGACCACAGCCCAATCGGGGTTGTAAGTGCCAATAGGAGTAGGGATCTTAAACCAGAAAGGAAGTTTAAAATAGAATTTTACCTGTTCACTTGTCTCGCAATCTTTAGCAAACTGGCTCTCAACCCCCGAATCCAGGGGCATATAATCTTCATAGATGGTCTTGGAAGCATCTTCAACTCTAAAGGTAAAGTCGTTGACGAAAACTTCCAGTTCTTGTGCTTCAAAAAGCTTCATCTCATATTCCAGGTTGCCAATTTTCTCATACTTTATTCCTTCGATCATGAGATTAAAAAGGCTCTTATTGATCGCGCTTGAAGAAAGGTCGAGGAACAATTGTGGATTCACCAGGATATCTTTTATACGCCCCGATTCTTTCAAGATTTTAAAGATCGTGGAGCGGGTGAGATCTGTCTTACTCTGTATGTAACCGAGGATATCCGGAATCTGACAGGAGTGGCCTTCATACGACTCTACTTTGTCCCCTGCATACCGGGTTTCAATTCCCTTCTCATCCATTCCTAAGGAAACTTTTGTAGATCGTATGGAAGGAGCTTTTACTGGCGGCAGCTCCCGCACAGCTTTTGCTGCTTGAGAAATTAAATCAGATGTTTTATAATCAACACGATAACGGGTTTGGTGCTTTAACCTTTCCCAAATCTCTAGAAATTTTGGATCGGCTTCAAACCCTTTCCGGTAGGTCACCCGCTTTCGGTCCCTGCGATTTTTAATCCTGCCTTTAAACTCAACCCCGCACTCATCTTCGATTTCTTTTTGCAGGGCTTTTGCAAAATCGTCATATGCTTCGTTAGCTACAACTGTAAGCCGGTTAATGTTTTGGTCATACACCCTCTTTCCCTCTGCATCAACAGCAAGTCGTAAACCGCGACCTATTTCCTGGCGCTTCTTAATGTCAGATTTTGTTTCATTAAGAGTGCAGATTTGGAAGACATTTGGATTGTCCCAACCTTCACGCAAGGCAGAGTGGGAGAAGATAAATTTTAAAGGGGTATTCAGGTCCAGGAGTTTCTCCTTGTCCTTCATGATAAGGCTATAGGTATCATCATCTGCCTTTGTGAGACCCGAGGTGTCTTTTAATTTTCCTTTTCTGTCGGTCGAAAAATAGCCGTTATGAACCTGTTCCACGGGAAATTTATCCAGTTCCTTAAAAGCGGGTTTGGAAATATACTTCAGGTATATTTCTTCAAACCACTTTGCGAATTTCCCGGGGAGCATTTCCCCGGCCTGGTTGTACTCCCGGTAATTTGCAACCTTATCAATGAAAAACAGGGAAAGAACTTTTATCCCCTTTTGGGCGAGCCGCTTTTCTTTTTTAAGGTGTTCCTCAACTGTTTTTTTGATCTGGAACTTCATTACCTCGTCATTGAGCCCCCCCTGGCTGTTTCCCTGGTACAGGATATTTCCATTGGAGAGAGAAATACATTTATTAACTGCATCTATTTCCTCAATAATGTATCCCGAAGCATAAACTTCCCTTTGGTTAGAAAGTCGGTAGAGGTCATCGCCTACTTTGACAGAAACTTTTTTCTTTTTTACTCCACTTTTGTCATTGACGTTGATAAAAAGTTTGGCAAGAACTTTTGTCTTGGTAGCAGTTACCGTATCTAAAGAGATATAGGCATCATTAAAGGAATTTTCTTCCATTATAGAATCCACCTCGATTTGTTTCACAAGCCCAAGGTCGTAAGCTTTAACCGGATTAAGACTGTAAATGAGGTTATAGCGGTTCCTGTGGGTGGCTGAAAAGCGAAGCGTGCATAGAGGATTCAGATTTTCAATTGCAGCCGCTCTTTTCTCCGTTTCCATGTTCTGGGGCTCATCTACAATGACCACAGGATTTGTAGACTGGATAAACTCTACGGGTCGTTGGCCGCCAAGTTTGTCATTGGGGCGGTTTATAATGTTTTCATCCTTGGCAAAGGAATCAATATTAATTACCAGGATCTCAACAGTATTTCCTGTCGCAAAACTTCTTAACCCCGAAACTTTAGAACTGTCATAGACCTGGAAATTAACGGGTACATTGTCATAGAGATTCTTGAAATGTTCTTTCGTTACCTCAAGGTTTTTCAAAACCCCTTCCCGTATGGCAATAGATGGAACTACGATTACGAATTTTTTGAACCCGTATTTCTCAAACAGCTCATAAATACTCCTAAGGTAAACGTAGGTCTTACCGGTTCCTGTTTCCATTTCTACGGAAAAGTGCATACCGTCCAACTCACTGGAAAGTGGCAGGATTTCATTCTCCTTTTGAACCTCCTGGAGATTTTTGAGAATTTGGTCCTCGGTTAGCACCAGTTTATTGCTAACCCCTTTAATAAGGTTTAAGCTGGATTCCTCCTGAAGTTTAAATTCTCTTATGGAATCTTCGGTGGGTTGTCCTTCAAAGATGTTGGTGACTGCGTTAAAAGCTGATTTTTGATAATCGAGGTCTGCTTCAAATTTAAACTTCATGCGTATAAAAAATTTTACCGACCTGGTCGATATGGTCCTTAAGCTCCTGGTGGTCTATTTTATTGTAGTCGATTAAATCTATCTTGTAAAGTAGTTCTAAATCATCTACGGCCATTTTAATATCTAAAAGGTCATTGTAGGACAAGGCCTTTGCAAAAACAGCCAGGTCGATGTCAGATCCCGGTCTAAAGTTTCCCATAGCCCTGGACCCAAAGATTTTGACCTTTTCAATGGCCGGAAATTTAGAGAAGGCCGAATGTAGTAGGGAAGTAGTTTGTGAGGATAAGCCAAAGTTACCGGTCATATTCTTCTTTAAGGTAGGTATATAATTTTTTCATTAAGGGGAAATAGAGGGAAATAATGTTTTCCGTTACCTCGTCGGCTACTGCTTCATTATAGGTATGGGAGGTATCGTTCCTGGACTGCACCATTTTCCTCCAGTTATCATGGTCCTCAATGATCCCTTTTTCTAAAGCAAGGCTCAAGATCGTCCTGCTGCCTTTAAAGCTTTCTTTGGGTTCCCCGTGATAAGCCAGGTAATCTTTTATGGTGTTTAAAAAAAGTTCATAGGTATATTCAAAGCGCTGTATAATTCCTTCTCTTTCCAAGTCCAGCTGCTCCAGTTGGATCACTAGGGAGTGTTTATTTTCAAGGTCCAGGTTGTACTTCAAATCATCCCTTTTTTCCTGATAGCTGCGGTAGTCAAAAAGGTCAAGGCCCCGCTCTAATTTAAGAAATGCTTTTTCGAGGTTGTCAAACCGCTGTTTCCACCTTACCTGCTCCATATTAAATCGTTTTAAATTCAACACCTGCATCTTTCATTTGCAGGGCAGTATTGGTTTTTAACTGGTCGTTACCTTCAAACAGCCTGTCTAAAGCAATTACTTTTTGAGGAGCTTCTTTTAAGACCCAAGTAAAAATATCCTGGTTTGCTTTCTCTAAAACCAATACAAGTTCCCCATTATCTATAGAAATGAATCCTTCTTTCTCAGTTATGTTGCTATTGAGATCTTTCCCGCTTTTGAGTAGGAGTTCGTGCACCATGTTTTTTATACTGGCGTATTCCCCAACAGGATCTATGAAAAGTTCCATTTGTTCTTCCAGGGCAGTAGTATCATGCTTTTTAATTTGCCTCCATTGTTTGAAGTTGCTGTCTGCCAGCTTAAATACCTTAAAGCCCAGATCGGGTAGAGGAGAAGAACTTTCTTCTTCAAATTCTAATTCTCCTTTTTTCTTTTGTTTTTCAGCGTTTAATTCTTCCTCGATCTTTTTTGCTGCCCTGCGGATTCGTTCTTTGGCTATATCAGCTATTGTCTTGTAACCGGCTTTAAAGGCTTCGCTATTTTCTTCTGTTTTTTCGGGAAGTTGAACACAAATAAATTTTCTCTTATTTTCCTCCTCCTCCTGGTTTAATTCTAAAACAGCTTGAGCAAAGGCGCCAGATCCTGAAAAGAAATCTAGTACCAAGTCAGACTTTGAGGTGCTAATTTGAAGAATTCTTTTTAGAAGCCGCACAGGCTTTGGAGTACTAAAAACTTTTTTTCCTAAAATTCGGCCGGTCTCTTTTTGACCTTCATCATTATGTCCTACTTCTTTAAATTCCCACCAGGTGTTTGGAACTACTCCGCCCTGAACCTCTGATAGAAATCTTTTTAACCGAGGTTTCTCATATTCTCCTGAAGGCCCCCAGTACAAGCGATTTTCAGCTTCCATTTTTAAATGCTTTTCCCTTGAGTACCGCCATACCGCTCGTTCATCTGGCCAGACTTCTTGTCCGGTGCCTGGATGTTTTATTGGATACCAAAGTGTTGGTCTCTCTGTTCTAGACTTACTACTAACATATTCAGCTGAAGCCCAGCTTCCTCTAGGGTCATTGTCTAAATTTTTATATCGAGATTTCTGTTTCTCTGTTCTGGGAAGTAGTCTGCGATTAAACTTGTTAGATTTTTGAAAGCAAATTATATAATCATGCATTGCAGCAATACCCGGATCGTCATTGGACACAGAATATTTTTTTTGCCAAATAATCGAAGCTACAAAATTCTCCTCCCCAAAAATTTCATTCATCACAAGTCGAAGGTTGTGAACCTCATTATCATCAATGGATACAAAAATCACCCCGTCTTCTCTCAAAAGGTTTTTTGCCAGGAAGAGGCGGGGGTACATCATATTAAGCCAGTTGCTGTGGTATTGGCCGTTTTCTTTGCTGTTTCTAGAAAAGTTTCCTTCTTTGGTGGCGTAGCCTTCTTCATCTTTATCACCCACTCTTTTTTGGTATTCCTCCTTGGTTTCAGAAAATTTATCAGGGTATATAAAAGAATCATTGCCGGTATTATAAGGAGGATCTATATAGATCATCTTAACTTTGCCGAAGTAGCTCTTCTGAAGGATCTTAAGCACTTCCAGGTTTTCTCCCTCAATGAAAACGTTCTCTGTGTCTTCAAAATTCACAGACTCTTCCCGGGCAGGATTCAAAGTCTTTGTTGTTGGAGTCTTAATAGCTTTAAAAGCCTCACTTTTCCCGGCCCAGTTAAGAACATAGCGCTCATTGCTGAAGTTGATATCTTCCCCCAGAGCAGCTTTTAATTTCTCCCAGTCTATTTTACCTTCTGTAAAAGTCTCTGGCAGGATCTTTTTTAATTGATCAAGTTTTTCAATTTGAGGGGCTAAGCTGGTACCGTTCATAGAATTCTTGTATTTTTTTAGAGAACGACAATGTAGGAAAAAGTTTGAAGGAGTTAAAGAATTGTGAAGTGGATAATAAACACGAAACTTACAAGGAATCTTAAAAATTTAGTACTGATCTTTGATAGACCTAAGAGTGAGACTTCCTTGCGACCGCGTCAAGGTCTTTATTGTTTTTAAGCAGAAATACATTCAAATAAAATCAGTGGCACAATTCGAAAACCGAAGAGGGGTCAACATGCTTCAGAATTATATCCGGATGGGCTATCTTTTTTAACTGAAGAGGGGTCAGCATCCGCCAGAACGGCATAATGCAAATCTACTCCCGTAGAGGGGTCAGCTCAATCCAGTGTACCCAAAAGGTTCAGATATATATTTTAGGAAGACAAGACCCAAGACAATGTGCTTAAATTCTGCAGCATCAATATTTTTACGTAGTTTGGCTGCCGCCTTGAAAAGGTCTTGTTCAAAGGGGTTTTTAGTTTTAGCTATTAATAATTATGTAGATTTGTAAAATTGTCTCGAGATAGAACATGCGTCTATAGAAGAAGAAGGTGTGCTGTAAATATAGAAAAATCTTACAGAATGTTAAGAAAGAAGAGGGGCTTCCCATTCTTATTGTTAAAGATTTTTCTCAAAGGTGATCCGCATTGAATTTTGGCAGTTGTTAGGTTCATCCTAGAAGAATTTTTTGACACTATCCCGTAAAGTGTGTAAGTTCTAAATAAAGGGGTTTGACTTTTATCTAAAGTTGAACCCTTTCTTCGTATATGGTCAAGAACTGATTGAGGACGATTCCACAGTTTCTTATGGGCATAGACCATTTTTTGGTGGCTTCCCGTAGAGTCAAATATACAGATTTCATAACAGCATCGTCCGTTGGGAAGGATAATTTGTTCTTGGTATACTTTCTGATCTTACCGTTCAGATTTTCAATAAGATTGGTGGTATAAATGATTCGTCTGATCTCCAGTGGGAACTCATAGAAGACGGTAAGGTCTTCCCAGTTGTCTCTCCAGCTTTTTATTGCGTAAGAGTATTTAGAGTTCCACTTGGTTGAAAAATCCTCCAGGGCAGCTTCTGCGGCTTGTTTGGTAGGTGCATCGTAGATCAGCTTCATATCTTTGGTAAAGGCTTTTTTATCCTTCCAAACTACATATCTACAGGCGTTTCTGATTTGGTGGACCACACAGATCTGGGTTTTTGACTCAGGAAAAACATTCTTGATAGTAGCGGTAAATCCATTAAGGTTATCGGTAGCAGTGATTAAAATGTCCTCGACTCCCCGAGCTTTCATATCGGTCAATACGCTCATCCAGAAGGCTGCTGATTCATTCTTTCCCAGCCAAAGACCTAGCACTTCCTTTTTACCATCTCTTCTAAGGCCTACAGCTATGTAAACTGTCTTGTTGACCACTTTGGAGTTCTCCCGTACCTTAAATACTATTCCGTCCATCCAAACAATTAAATAAACAGGCTCTAAAGGTCGGTTTTGCCAGGCTACAATATCATTGCTGATCCGGTCTGTAATTCGGGATATAGTAGAAGTAGAGACATCAAAGCCGTAAACCTCAGAGATTTGTTCCTCGATATCGCTGTTGCTCATTCCCTTGGCATAGAGCGATACAATGACATTCTCAATGCCATCAATCATGTTCTGACGTTTGGGAACAATCATCGGGTTAAAGGATCCATCCCGGTCCCGGGGAACCTTTATGGTATCTTCGCCATAGGAACTACGAACCTTCTTTTGAGTATAGCCATTCCTGGTATTTCCAGATCCAGACTTCTGATTCTTATCGTAGTCTAGGTGGCCATCCAGCTCACCTTCAAGCATTTTCTCCAATCCTCGTTTTTGAAGTTGTTTGAGAAAACTGCTGAGTTCTTCTCCTGATTTAAACTTTTTTAAAAACTCATCATCAAATAGATCTTCTTTTTTCATCTATGTGTAAATATTAGTGCCTGGATTAGCAGGCAAGGTTAAAAAAATAACGGGGCTAACAAACCCCGTTATTCAATACTTACACAGTTTTTAATATAGTGCCAATTTTTGCCAAAACAAATGATCCTGGTATTCCTTTCCTCAATTATTTTGATTCAAATTCAATTTTTGATCTTTTCAGATGATAATTAAAACCTTTCCTGTATTGTCTAGCTGTCAATATGTAATGCAACTTTTCTAAGCTCTTCTTCTATACGTTATATTTATAAAGAATTACTTACTAAATAAAAAATGATATAATTTCTTTAGATTAACATCACTTAAATCCTTTAGAGAACTTATGGGTTTTTTTAAAACAAGTTTCTGATAAGCAAAATCATAAAGAGCTTCTTTATCCATATTCCAATCACTTCTTGATTTGGCATATATACTGGAATACATAGATGTTTTCCAGGCAGAATTTTTATGTCTTCGTAGGATGGGTCTATGTTTAGACGCTATTTGCGACTGTAGCCATTTCATACAATCATTAAAGTCATCTTTTTTAAGAAGAGTATATTTTGTGATGCCATACCTATTCTTAATTCTACCCCATGTTAGGGCATAAAACTTTCCTTTACTACTACTATTCTCGAATTTACGTGCTTGATCATTAATATTGACAATTTCATCAACTTTATCTTTTATAGATTTGGCTTGTTCATCTGTAATATGAGTATCTTTATCATACAAAACCTCAGTTATATTTTGAATTTTCTCTGTATTAATTATTCTTCCAAAATTCTGTCCGATTTGTTGAACTCGTTTTCCTTTAGCTTGTAGTTTAATTTCTACGGGGCTTGAAGTTAGTGTTGATTTTTTATGAACAGTCTGGTACATTTTAGCAATATCAGAGGGTTTTGCAGAAAAAACTGATGTTCCTTTTCGTATATAAACTATACTTTTTTTATCAAAAATCACATAATATGGTTTATCTATACCCTTAGCAATCCTTAAAATTATAACGCTCTGAGTATCATCATCATTAATATCTATTTTATGCAATTCATAGTTTAAAGTTTTATCTACTAAATCATTTAACACATTACATATCCAGTCCTCAATTTTTTGATTTCCTACGATTGTTTGAATTCCACAAATTTCAAATGCTTTTTCGTCTATCCCTAAAAAAATAAAACCTCCTTCGGCATTGGCCATAGCAGTAATATCTTTAGCAAATTCTCTATTCTCTAATTTACCTTTTTTATCGTAAGAGAGGTCTTTCTTTAATTCAATAGTTTGAGTTTCTACAAGTTTTCCACTATAAAAAAGTTCATTAATATCTTTATAAGATAGAGCACTTAAATCAATTGATATGAGATTATTAACTGTTGTATGATTGGCCATATACACAGAATGGATTAATTGAGGTTATTAAAAAGAACTCTTTAAGGCATTTCTTCCCTTTGCAGTTATATATAAAATGTTATTTTCCCCTAATTCTTTCATTCCTATAAAGGCGTTTTCTTTCAAATATTCAATTTCAACGGAAACATCCTTTTGAAACATTTCTTCTACCTCAGCCTCAACAATGGGCTCGTTAATTATTTTTTCTAAAATTTGTTGTTGAAAATTAGATAATGAAAACAACTCAACATCTTCATTATTGATGGTATTGTCTAAAGGAGTGTCTGGATGAATACGAAAGACAACTAAAAAATGTGATCGTTCAACATCAGTAGACAAAATTGGTTTTGGGGATCCATTTGTTTCTAATGCATTTAATATTGTTGGTATGCCTGTAGCATATTTTTCAGCAAGGTGTAAATTTTTCAGCCAATCCCCCAGTTTTAAATTTCTATAATTTCTTGCAGTTATTTTTAATTGTACTAATGAATTCTCATCTATTGGAGGTAAAGGTCCTGGATAACTTAATATCTCAATTTTTCGATCGTTTCCCGATTTATATATTCTTATTTCATTAGGAGTTGGGTTTCCATAACTTCTATGATACAAAGAATTAACAACAGCTTCCTCCAAAGCCTGATAAGGATAGTTTACAAAACGTATTGATTCTGCTCTTGATGAATCTTTTCTTATAAATTCCTTAATTACATTACTGCTAAGATACTCCATTACTTGTCTAATTTGTGTATGGATAGGACCTTGTAGTCTTTTTTCAGAATATTTGGTACCTGCTTCATCCTCGAATTCTACGATATTAGTAGCACAGCCTTCAAAAAACCTTCCTGGATTTTTACAAAACATGAGTAGCCCCACATTTAGAGGTTTTAAATTTTCAACAGTACCTCTCGCTAATTGCATTTTAATTGCTATTTCTTGTAAAGGCAATTTAAATGTCTCTTCATACAAGTTACTTTTAACTTCTTGTAAATAAGATTGAATTAAACCTAAATCTAGATCATCAATAGTAGCTTTAGTATTCACACGATCATCAAAGTGTTTATACGCAGCTAGTTCTCTAAGCTGATCTTCTAATAAAGGTGCTGCTGGAATAGTTACTGAAGAAGGTCTAACATATATTTTTCGCTGAGCTTTTTTACCCAATGTACTTGGTACAGAATATGGTCGTTCTTCTCCAGTAGTAACCCAAATAACAATTATATTCTGTCCTTGATATTCAACAGGCTCAATTATAGGAAATATGTTCGGTTGAATTTTATAGCATAAACTAACAAATTCCTTTTGTATTTTATCTATTTGATTCGTTTTTACTCCATGAGGAGGCAAAATAGGAGTTCCATCCTCTTCATCAATTCCTACAATAAGGTAACCACTTCCGTACTCGTTTATATCGTTTGCATAAGCACAAACACTATGTAGTATTTCCTCGGGATTCCAACCTCTCTTAAACTCTATTCTAACAGATTCCACCGTTCTTGCATTTACAAGATCTTCAATATTTATTGGTAATGCCATTACTTCCTAATTGGATATTCTCTATAAATTTTGTTATCGATCAAACAACCTCCTTTAGCAAATAAAGGATGTTCTTTATTTAATGTAGGATCATTGACATTAGGATTGAAAATTCGCTTGCCCTACTGCTTAAAGAAAAAAGGAACTTTATTCCCAACACAATTACTTCTGATGGAAACCACCCATTCTTTATCTATTTTCCTTGCTCTCCCACCAGATTCACCTCTAAAAGTACCCAATCAATCCCTCTATAATTATTATATTCAATATTACCCAATAAAAATAAACTTTGTTTGAGCCGGTGTCATTTTAAATTCTTCGATTTTCCCACTAAAATCATTTGATTCTACGGATACTCCTAACCCTATATTTTCAGACCAATAAAGTGAAGAAGACAATTTCTTGACTCTTTCTACTCGTTTAGTTAGAATTTGCTAGGTGTGTTGTGGAGTATAATTCATAACATTAAACACTTGTTTTATATAACCATCCTTAACTTTCTCATGAAATAAATCACTCATTGAATTAACAAAAACTACTAATTTTCCTTCCATTTATGAGGTTCATTTAATCTCCTTGGTGAAAGTTTTAAATCAAATCCGTTTTTATATTGATCTATTCCTCGCTTCTGTTGCATTTTCGCCCATCTTTTAGCATAACAATTCTTATATCCACTGGACACTTTTGTAGATCCAGTTGTTGGATTTCATGTAAACTTCAGTCCATTCTATATTTGATCTCCTCATAATTACTAAGGATTAGATAATTCATTAATGCAATCTGAAGTAGCTGAAGGTTTGGATATTTTGTAATGCCTTCTGAGCATTCCATGAAACCTACTACCTAGCCAAGTCTCATCTTTTAAGTTCAACCAAAATGAATCACTTGTTTCATTATGAGCTCTCAATCCCGCAATCTTAACTGCTTTGTCTAGTTCTTTACTCATTTCATCAACATCTAAAGGCAAAGGGTTTTTGCTAATATCTTTATGCATCAAAAGTCTTCTCAATACATCTTCTCTTTTAAAACGCATTGAATGAAATTCGCCATGGGTAATTGCTAGGTTCTTTGGCTTTAGTAGAACTAATAATGTTGGTAAAATCGGCAGGGTTGACCCACATGTGTCCAGGTCAATTAAGTCAATACGAACTTTATTTACTTTAAGGTCTGCCGCTGCATCAACAGCATCACCTATAAAAAAGAAAACTTCTTTGTTTTCTTTTCTATATAATCGCCAAAGACAATCACCTGTCTTTACCTTTTCAAAACCATTTATTTCTGCAGCTTGTTCGAACTGTTTTAGCTTAGACTTCATTTTCTCAGAAGCGTAAACAGTATTTGCAACTGTTATCCACTTAAAAGTTTGATGCCCAGCTCCGGCATAAGCATCAAAAACTGTTTTTGGCTTGATACTTTTCGCAATTTTTAATGTAAAATCTTCCTTTTGCTGTCTATAGGATTCTCCAAACAAATCATGTTTTATTCGTAATTTTCTTACTTTACTTCTAATACTTGGTAAAGTTCTATCAGGAAAAAGGTTTTTTAATAATTTGGCATCAAAAGATTGTTCCTTAAGGTAATCAAGCAATAGCTTTTCTTCTTTAGAAGTCCATATCTTGGGAGTCGTATTTGCTTTTCTTCTTTCGAGTGCCATTTAGCTACTTAATTGTTAAATTGAAGCTTTTTTCATCATTTTCTCTCTAAACACTTCCATAGAAACGTGAGGGACTGGAGGTGCAAGACTATGTACTCTCACCCAGTCTGGTGTTCCATTAAATGGACTTTGTATCCAGAATTGTCCTTGACTAAAACTATTTGCTACATAAGCGAGTTCTTTATCAAGAAATGCATACTGTGCATTTTTAGGATTAATTTTCATAACCACTCTGGTCGGGCATTGCTCTGGAACTATAGGATGTAAATCTTGAGGATTTTGAGTACTTAAAACTAAATTCAATCTGAACTTTCGTCCTTCCCTTGCTAGTTTTTCAAAATTTGATCTTAATCTACTGAAGACTTCGGCACTAGCTCCATTGCTACTAGATCTAGTTGCTGGTATAATTTGATGTGCTTCATCAAAGAATACATAAGTATTTTGCATTTGTTTTTTCTTTCTGTACAACCAGCTAACAAGTTGCATTTCCCACATTAATCGTTCATCATGATTTAAATGGTCAAGAAAAAGGATAGTAGTCCCATCAAATTCAAAGTCATCGAGTGGATTTTTATCTTCTTGTAATCCAACAGTATCCATATCAAAATATTCCTCTAAACTTCTCAATGCCCGTTTACTAGCTTCAAATGTACTTCTGTAGTAAGAAATACCATTCGTAGGAATAGCAATTTGTGGAGTAGTATTCCTAGTTAGAAGTCTTGATATTGCTGTCTGTAATCTCGATAAGGAAGCAGGTTCCCCATTAGATTTTAATCCTTCTGCCAAATCTTCCATTAATAGAGCTGCCTGATCAGAACTGGTTCTAAATAAATATTCAGCATCTCGAGGTGAATCCAAATCTTGAAAACGTAAACTGATTCTACGTACATCTACATTCCTTTTCTGAGCTAAACTAACTAAAGAGGCAACTTCAGTTTCTGCATAGGGATCCTTTGTCATAGGAACAATTAGCCTAAAATCTCCAAAAACTTGTTTTGAATCTTCAAATTCTTGTTTTGATATTTTAGGTTGCCAGGAATTCGGTTCAATATGTCCTACAAAATCCCAAAACAATAACTGGGAAATATCCCCTTGAACATCAGTTAATATGATTCTATTTTTTTTATCAAATTCACGATCATGATTTGATCGCATTATCTCATAAGCTAAATTCTTAAGGAATACAGTTTTTCCAGAACCACTCTCGCCAACAATAAAAATATGTTTGTTATCAAGTTTATCTATATCCCATTTATACTCTATAAACTTTTTATTATTCCACCCATAAGGCTTATTTCCAAAACCAATCATGCCCAAACTAAGACCTTTTTCCTTTACTCTTAATATATCCTTAAGCGTAGGAGCCGGGTCACCTTCATCTCTATTTAATTTTGGAAAAAATAATCTGCTATGTCCAGAAGGTGGTCTTTGAATGGCTGAATCTATAAACTTACCTGCTTCATTATCAACAGTGGACAATTCTCTCGTTAAAGCAACTTGTATTACCATCGGTTGATGTGTATGGGGCCCATTAATTGAATCAAGAGGACTAGTAGGATCCATAAGGCTATCTTCTTGATAAAGCATACTTGTTCTTTCCGGGTTAAAAGGAGAGACAGCTCTTAAGCCTATAATTCTCCCAGCATACCAGAAATCTTTAAAGTCATCCGCAGAAATACCCTCTGTTTTTTTATCCCTAATTAAAATAGATGCGCCTAAAGCCAATTGAGGCATCTTTTCGGGATCATTTATTATATATTCTGCCAGAGCTCCATGTTCGTCAATAGAGAAAGGAGTATTTATGTCATGATATGGTTTAGCTACTGCTATACTGTTCTCTGTCATTTTAATTATATTTTTAAAATTCGATTAAGCCCAATTTTTTCTTTTCAAACGCTGCTTTCATCTGTTGTTCTACTATTTTATGTTCATGGTCTAAAATACATCTTTCATTTGCAGCTTTTATGACTAATGGTTTATCTCCGCCAAGTTCATACTGCCAGATAGCTACAGAAATAGCAAATTCAATTTGTTCCTTGTTTTCCTCCCACATAAATTTGGGTATTTCAATTCTTATAAAACTATATGGTTTTGACCTTTTATGATAATAGCAGGTTAATGGTTTTAACCCTTCAAACCCATCCTTTTTAACAATTGGTTCCCGCGTTTTTTCTATATATTCAATCAATGGAGTTCTGTAGCCTGGTTTTAATATTTTCTTTAGAAGTAATGCATCTGTACCAAAGGATTGAATAACACCTTCTGTAATGTGTTGATTTGGGAAATAATCCTCAATTAAATGAGGATACGCGCACAAAGTATTTATTAATACCCTAGAATCAGCAATTTTAGATGATAATGCAATGAAAGACTTATTCTTACCAGACCAAGAAAGTAGTTTTTTTAAGCCATTTTGAATATCTGATACTTTACTACTATTTGAAAATAAAGCACCGTCTTTTATACAAACTAAAGGGCTGTCATGCTGAATATTGATATCAGCAATTGACAATAATTCTAAGGAATGCTGAAATTTCACCCCTAGTCCCAATGATTGAGAGTTAGGAGCTTTTTTGAATTTTTCAAAATTATATTTAAAAATGAAAGGCTTGCCTTTACTTTTTGTTATATGGTCATAAATAGGACTATCCGGTTGATCTATAAGCTCATTGTAAGTATATAAGCTGTAGGAATTATTAAAAATATTGTTGTCTAATACAAGTAGAGCAGAACAATCTCTGCTCTTAGTATAAAAATAAGGTTTTTCATATCCCCTGGTATATTTAAAATTAACAATAGAGGAACGAGAAAGAATAAGATGAAATGATGTTGTTAAAATTCTGTTATTCGCTCCAGATATACCAATAATATTTAACCCGTCTAAATCTGAGGTTAATGGAATTGAAACCTCTTTTATTTCAGGCAATTCAACAACTTTAATTCTTTCAGAAGATATAATTTCACCATCTTCTTCATTCTCTCCATATATATCTTGATCAAGAGATTTAAGTTCCTCCTCTGCTACAGAAGGAAAAGGTAAATCAATTGGCCCTTTAGGAGGCAATGAATCATATATATCTCCTTCTACTAGATTTTCTAAAATTGCTGTAAATGCACTTAATACATCCTTTTGAGTATTTTTCATTTCATCCTTTTGATGACCAAAGCAGGTCTTTTATATCGACATCTAAAACTTTAGCGATATTCATTAATGTTTCCAAAGATGGCTGCATATCATTATTACACCATCGTGAGATAGTTGTAGGGTTTTTTCTCATTCTCTCAGCTAACCACTTATTAGTTAACCCTTTTTCTGCCAGAACTACTCGAAGCCTATTAATGTTTTTATTAGTCATTTTTTTAGCGTAATACGCAAATATAGAAACAAATAGTGTAAATTTCTTGGCAAATGCACTAATTTTATTTTCTCATTCCAGATGGATTCAGCTCGGAATCATTTAACAGTCGCACAAATTCTAGCTTAGGGATATACTTATTGTACTGATGTTATGCAATTAAGCACCTTCATACTTATTATTCTTGTCTTCTGGTATTTGAACATTATCTTAAAATTTTTTCAGCGACACTTTTTGATGGATTATTATCTAAACGGTTTTCAAGTTCTTCATAAAATATACGTCTACTTGTCAAGGACAACATAATTATCACACTATATAAATATCGCTGTCCGCTTGTATCAAACTATTTTCTCTCACTATAAATTCTAATCAGTTCTAAACCTTACTTATTTAAAGAATTTTAATTATGAATCGTGAAGAAGGAACCAGCAGGTTTGCTCTTTAGGCTTTAAAAAATTTTTTGTTGAAGTAGAGTATGATTTTAAAACAAATGAGATTGTTGAGAAAAGAAGTTTTGCAGAGGGAGAGCTTCTCAACAAATATTCCGAGGGAAAATTACTTTAAATCTTTGTACAAGTTCTTTCGCCCCTCCTTTTTAAGTTTTAAATAGTGATCCAAAACGAGTCTTTTCATTATGGATGAAATATTCTTTGAGTCAGCTTGCAAAGCATATCCTTTATTCAATTCTTGAACAACATCTCTCGTTCCTCGCCACGATGTGAAAAACCCCTTATTTAATAGATCTTTTATTCTTGATGTTAGTCGGGATTTTTCCCTGCGGGAAGGAGAAAGGTCAAATTTTGGTTCAATATCTAAATCAACTTCAAAAATATTTTTTGGATGTAGTTTAAGAGAAAAACATACCTCAACAAAACTGGAAAGCAACACGTCATGTCCACCTTCCATTTTCCGAATTGTATTGTAATGCAAACCAGTTTGATCAGAAATATCGGCAATTTCCAAATTCTGCCTGAGCCTTTCTTCTTTAATTTTTTTGCCTACCGCTTGGAGTGCCTTGTTTTTAGCCGTTTTTGCCATACCCAAATTGACAAATACCTAAGACGACAAAAAATAATTTTAAATAAAATATTGTCGTTGAAAAAAGTATTCTTATTTTTATTGCCGATAAATTATATTTGCGAAACTTCTTTAATTAAATATTGGAAGCATTCGCTTTGAATCTCGTACTAGAAAACTGGTAATTTTTGAACACACGAGATGATAAGCATGGATGCTCACGACCCGGGCGTGAGTAGCCGCTTATTTGTGTGTGGGCATACCAGTGCCTCTAGTACAATAAGTTGAGTTCTCACGCCTTTTTATTTCCCCCTATTAAGGCGCCCCCTGATACTCCACTTTTCGAAGCACTGTTTCTTCATAAGAAGTTTCACAACAAAAAGAACTTGATGCTTTGCCTAACCTGTAATTAGCCCTTCATGTTTAGGAGGCAAAGCGCTGCAGGGTGTCTAGTTTAGCCATTAGTACCCGTGGGTAATCACCATATAAACCCTACAATGGTGATGGGAGGGTGGGACACAATTTTGCCCTTTTTGAAGGGATGACGCAAAAAGTGAAACAAAAACAACTATGCCAATGAAACAGTGCTAAAACTATCCCGGCCAAAGCTGTCATCCCCCACGGCAGCTTTGCCATACCTACCCCTTGCTCCAGGAGCAGGGCAAATAAAAAAGGGCCTTCCAGTCACTTTTGGCGAAGGACGCTGGAAGGCCTAAATCAAATAAAACTTGAGTTTCATTTAACCATTACAAAAATATGAAAAATAATTACAGCCGGTTTGTTGTAATCGCGCTCATCACCATAATTCTTTTTCTGTTTGTCATGACCGTTCGCGGTTATGCCGCAGGTAAAGAAATCTACTTCCAAACAACTATAAGCGGGAAAGTAGTTGACAAAGAAGGTTTACCCATTCCGGGGGTAGCCGTTAATATCAAAAACAGTAATAAAGGTACCGTCACAAATTTAGATGGTTTCTATACCATAGAGGCAGCGCCCAATGCAGTCCTGGTTTTCTCATTCCTGGGCTTCAAAAAGCAGGAGGTACCGGTGCAGGGCAGGAGTGAGATCAATACCACCATGGAGGAAGATGTCACTGCTCTTGCAGAAGTCGAGATCAACGCGGGATATTATAATACTACCAAAAGAGAAAGCACAGGAAACATCTCCCGTGTCACTGCAGAGGAAATAGAGATGCAGCCGGTGGTGAGTCCGCTCCAGGCTTTGCAGGGGAGAATGGCAGGGGTGGAGGTAATCCAAACCAGCGGTGTTCCCGGTAACGCTCCTATAATACGGGTTCGAGGACAAAATAGTCTGCGAAATTCACCAGATGATAACGGAAACCTTCCATTGTATATAGTAGACGGGATACCTATTAACGCAAATCCTATCACAGGAGTAAACAGCATGTTGAGTTATGGTATAGATTTTTTAAGTACTCTTAATCTTTCGGACATCGAAAGCATTGAAGTTTTAAAGGATGCTGATGCAACTGCTATTTATGGTTCTCGTGGAGCAAATGGTGTAGTCTTGATAACGACTAAAAGTGGAGTCGCTTATGACGAGGGTATAAAAATTAATACTCGGCTCTACCGCGGTATAAGTGAAGTTCCAAACAAAATGGGTTTGCTTAATACAGATCAATATCTTCAAATAAGAAAGAGAGCTTTTGAAAATGATAACATAGAACCTACGGCTGACAATGCTCCAGATCATGTAGTATGGGATCAGAATCGGTATACAGATTGGCAGGAAGAACTATTTGGTGGAACATCAAATATAACTGATGTTAATCTTTCTGCTTCTGGAGGAACATCTACAACATCATTTCGTGCCGGAATTTCTTACCATGAAGAGGGAAGTGTTTTTCCCGGCAATTTGAGCTACCGCAAAGCCACAGGTGCTTTAAGCCTTCAGCATAGGGCCTACGAAAACAAACTTCATTTAAACTTTTCCACTACATATGGACTGGATAAAAACGAACTTTTTCATGGTGATAATTTTATTCAAGATGCGCTGTTTTTACCTCCAAATGCACCTGCAATCTACAATGAAGACGAAAGTCTCAATTGGGAAGAAAATACCTGGAACAATCCTTTTGCAGTACTAAATAATTCCAGTACATCAAAAGCGAACAATTTGATAAGCAATTTTGAAATAGGTTATCAAATCTTGGAAGGATTAGAATTCGAAGTAAACGCCGGATTCACCAATCTTGTTAGCAGTCAGCTTCGTAGGGTATTTAGGGATTCTTACCCCCCAGATTGGAGAGACTTCAGTGTTCATTCCTCAACCCATATAGAAGCTAAAAGAGATTCCTGGATTGTAGAGCCTCAAATAAATTATACATCCGATTTTTTAGGAGGATCTTTAAATGCAATTATCGGACTTACTTTCCAGGAGGCAAAAAGTGAAAATCTTTCAATTGTGGGAAAAGGTTATTCTTCTGAAGCACTTGTGGGAAATCTTGGTGCAGCGGAGGAGGTTGATGTTCTTAGGGATTTGGATACTGAATACAGGTACAACGCAGTTTTTGGCAGATTGGGTTATAACCTAAAGGAACGGTTTTTTATCAATTTGACAGGTCGAAGAGATGGTTCTTCCCGTTTTGGACCCGAGAAAAGGTTTGCCGATTTTGGAGCGATTGGCAGTGCCTGGATTTTTTCGGAAGAACCACTGTTAAAAGAAAGCTTAGAATTCCTGAGTTTCGGCAAATTTAGAGGGAGTTACGGGATCACCGGAAGTGATCAAATTCCAGATTATGGTTATATGGATACCTATGAAGCCACACCGGGACCGGGAGGTTTATATCCTACTCAACTCACGAATCCAGAGTATTCATGGGAAGAAAATAAGAAACTGGAAGCTGCTGTGGATCTGGGGTTTTTCAATGGAAGGATCAATCTTGGAGCAAGTTGGTATCGCAATAGATCTTCCAACCAATTGGTTGGTTATCCACTTCCATCTACAACGGGATTTGCTTCTATCCAGGCCAACATGCCGGCTACGGTCCAAAATACTGGCTGGGAAATAGAAATATCCTCAGTTAACTTTAATAAGAGAAATTTTCGATGGCAAACTTTTCTCAATCTTACAGTTCCCGAAACTAAGTTGCTTAGTTTTCCAAACATAGAGGAAACTTCGTATGCGAATGTTTACAAGGTGGGTCAACCTTTAAATATTTCCCTTCTCTACTCATATAAAGGAGTTGATCCAGAGACGGGACTATACGCCATACAAGACATTAATGATGATGGAAGGTTCGATTATGAAGATAGGGTGATAATAATGGATCATACTCGACAATTCTACGGTGGGTTAAGTAACGATATTTCTTATAGAAATTTTTCTCTAAGTTTTCTTTGGGAATTTGTAAAGCAGGACGCTCCCGATCCATATTTTCCTTCTCCAGGGACAATGGTAAATCAACCAGCATATGTATTCAACTCTCTTCAGGACACCGGCAAACTTACATTACAAAAAGTTTCTCAATCATTTGAGGCATCCAGTGCTTACTCCTATGCAACTAGCACGCGGCTTTTCTACAATGATGCCTCTTATATAAGGCTAAAAAATCTATCCGTCAACTACAGATTACCAGGTAGTATAGAGCGTGTATTTGGTATTAATGAGGGGAGAATTTATATGAATGCCCAGAACCTCCTAACAATTACCGATTACGAGGGATTATATCCTGAAAATCCCGGAGCAGTATCACTTCCTGCTCTGCGAACAGTTACGGGTGGATTCGAAATCAACTTCTAAAAAAAACATTATGAAAGGTAAAAAACTAATAATGGTCTTCGCGACCATAGTAATTTGTTCCCTGTTTTGGGAATGTGAAGATTATGTAGAAATAGAAATTCCAGATCACAAAATTGTAAAGGAAACTGTTTTTGATAACGAAGAGACAGCTTCTCGTGCTATTAAAGGAATTTATAACGAATTATTCAGGGCGTCCTTCTCTAGTGGTTGGCGTTCTTCTGTAACCGTCCTCGCAGGTTTGTCTTCAGACATATTGGAGCCAGTGAATCCGGAGAACTCTTATTCTGAATTTCAGCAAAATGAAATATCTCCCGGAAATTCTGCCAACTTTGAGTTATGGTCCAGCGCATACAATATTATCTACATGACCAATTCGGTTTTGGAAGGCCTCGAAAACTCACAAAGTCTTAGTGAAAGTGTGCGGCTAAATCTTGAAGGGGAGGCAAGATTTGTTCGAGCTTTCACCTATTTCTATCTGACCAATTTGTACGGTGATGTGCCATTAGTTCTTTCAACTGATTACCGGGTTAATTCTGTGATTCTAAGAGATCCTGCCGAAGCAGTGTATGCTCAGATAATTACTGACTTAGACACTGCAATTGAATATCTGGATGAAGAGTACAAAGATTCTGACCGCACAAATGTTAATGTTTTTGCAGCCATTGCAATGCGGGCGCGGGTAGCTCTTTTTATGGGGAATTGGGAATTATCAGAAGATTTGAGTAGCCAAATTATTGATGAAGCTAATTTGTACCAACTCCTTCCGGAATTACACGATGTTTTTTTGGCTAACAGTAGAGAAGCAATTTGGCAAATATCACCCATAGGCAGAGGTAATATTCTTACTTCTACCGGTGAAGGTCAGGTTTTCATTGGAGGTTCATTTAGCTCAATAAAATTAAACTCGGATTTTGTACATAGTTTTCAACCTACAGACAATAGGCTGCTGAATTGGATTGGTCATTATGAAAACACTACTCGTAATTTTTACTTTCCATATAAGTATAAAGACAGATCCAGCCTGAGTAACATCACTGAATATTCGATGGTTTTACGTTTGGCAGAGCAGTTTTTGATTAGGGCAGAAGCTAGGGTGCAACAGGGAATGTTTACCGAAGCAATTTCTGATCTCAATAGGATCCGCGAACGTGCTGGGGAAGAATTAATCGAATCGAGTAATGATAATTTGGGTAAAGAAGAAATTCTTGATTTGATCATGGAGGAAAGAAAGAAAGAACTCTTTGCTGAATGGGGCCATCGTTGGTTTGATTTAAAACGAACCGGGAAGGCCGGCGATGTTTTTAGTCAAAAAACATCTTACTGGATGCCTACAGATGTTTTCTATCCTATACCTGAACAAGAGCGAATGAGAAATCCTAAAATAGATCAAAATGCAGGTTACTAAACTTATAATGACTGGAAATCTCAATTCTTTATTCTTTCTTGTATTATATATGAGTTGTTGTGGGGCTCAAGGTCAGACTGATAAAGAAATTCTTCGTGAGAAAGAATTGGTTTTAGACACGGCTGTACGATATGGAAAACTAGAAAATGGGTTTACTTATTATATTCGCCGACATAATATTCCGGATAAAACTGTCGAATTTCATTTGGTCGTAAAAGGGGGATTTTTTCATGAAAATGATGATCAACTGGAATATTCCCATCTACTCGAACATGTTGCAGCAGGGAGAACAAAAAATTTCCCGAACCTGAAAAACCACCTAAAGAAAATGGGAGGATACAACAACGCAACGACTCAAAATAATCACACATTTTATTGGGCCAGGTTACCATCCGGAGAGAAAGAAATTCCAACAGGATTAAAAGTACTACGTGATTGGGCGCAAAATCTTGTTTTTCCCCAGGCAATAGTTGATGTTGAACGTGGTGCCGTAATAGGCGAAGGAAGAACAAGTGATTCTTATAGTACCTGGTTGTATGAAACAATAGAGAACAAGGTCCTAAAGACTGCAAATCAAACAGGTTATGATGCTAAAAGAATGAAAAATAGTATCGAACAATTTAACCGAAATGCTTTTTTGAATTTTTACAATGACTGGTACCGACCCGACCTTGAAGCCGCGATCATTGTAGGAGACATAAATGTTGATAGTATAGAGCTTGAGGTTAAAAGATTATTCTCTGATTTAAAGATGCCACAAAATCCTAAGAACGGTGAAGAACGAGTCGATCCACAACAGATCGAATTCAGCGGTGAAAGTACTTTTCAAATAACAGAAGACACTCTCAACCCAAAGTTTAGAATGGAAATAATTTCTAAATACCTTAATAAACAGAGCTTTGGGCTTAAAACCAGAGGTGACTTTAGGAAGTGGTTAATTCAAGAACTTTACAAAGAAATAGTCGAGACCAGGGGTAGATTATTAGAAGAACAGTTTGACGCCCCGTTTGCGGATTTTAGGTGCAGCTTTGATGGAGGCGGTTTTGGGAAAAACAAGGTGATCAATGGGACACGAATGCTCGTCATCTACAAAAGCGACAATCGGCAGCAAGTAAAAGAGCAGTTTATAGAGGCTATGGTTGCCTGGCAACGGATTCACTCGAACTTAGATATTTCAGAACTTGAAAGAGCTAAGGAGGAGGTAAAAAAGAAAATTATTGTTAATGAGGTTACTTCACATGATCTGGCCCAAGAATACCGATTTCATTTTGTACAAGGTGACGCTGCTCTCGCTCCGGAGGTAAAGGAGCAATTAATTTCAAGTATTCTAGATGAAATAACCTTGCAAGAAATTCAAAATGCCGTTCTGGATTACGGTGACTTAGACAAGAATACTGATTTTTTAATTTTTAAGGGTAAAAGAAGAGGTATTCCAAAGTTCAAAATTTTTCAGGAGTGGTTGTCAGAAGTAAAAAGAATGAGAGTAGAGCCCATAAAACCTTTAGAACCTATAGAATCATTGGTAGATCTTGTTCAATTCCCAATACAGGAGAATGAGCCGGTTGAAAGAAAATCTTGTAGTCTTATTGGTGTAACAACTGTGACCCTCCACAACGGCATTAAGGTTTTATTTAAACCTTCAGATCCAGCTTCTGAACATCATAAAGGATTTGTGACCATAGATGCTTTTCGTCCTAAAGAGGTTCCAAGATCCGATAGAAAAGGATATTTGGCAGCCAAAATGGTGCCCACCTATCTGGAATATGCAGGTGCCGGGCCTTTGACAACATTTGAAATTAATCGGTTTGCGCAGAATAAAGGAATAAGACTTAAATTTATTGATGATGCCAAGTATCAGAGGATATATGCACGGTGTAAAGAGAAAGATATTAAAGAACTGCTGAATCTTCTATTCCTATATATTGACCAGCCGAAAAAAAGTTCTGAGGGATTTGCAGCTTTAAAAGCCGATTATAATCAAACTTTGCAAGGATTAATTCCCGCTAGTGGTTTTCGATTTCTTATAGAAGATAAGATTGAATCTGCCTGGTATCCGGATGTGCCGGAGCTGGGCCTTTCCGACTTAGAGGAATTAAAATTACGTGATGTTTTTGCAGCTTATAATAATTGGTTTTCAGATTTTTCGGGTTACATTTTCCTTATTTCCGGAGATTTTAATACTGACAAATTACTTCCGGAAATAACAGAAAAACTTTCTGTATTTCCAGTACGTTCCGAAATGGTTCAGAGTAAACTTACTTTACAATTTCCACTTAAAAAAATAAAAGAAAGGATAAAGCTTAAAAATATTGATCAAGCTTTTGTTCGCCTTTATTTTCCAGTTGTTGCGAGTCGGGATGTAAAAACGCAAATTGAACTTCAACTTCTTACGAAGGCTCTTTACGAAAGAGTTTGGAATCGTTTACGTAATGGAACTTACTCCCCCACAACTGGTGGAGAGTGGATGGATGTCAAGAATGGTATTTTTGCCTTCAGTATAAATTTTGACAGCGAATTGGGAAATGAGGAAAACATGATAGGGGCTGCTCTTGAAGAGTTTAGGAATTTACGTGAAAATGGAGTGGGTCAGTCTTGGCTAGATGCTGCTATCTCTTCTGAAGCTCCAACTTTTACAAGAGAACTGGATACCTTCGGGACCTTCAATTTCTGGCGAGATTATCTCAAGGAAAAACTGAAGAGCAATGAAAATTTAGAACAAGAAGTTCTTCAATATTCTACCATACTGGAGCATTTTATCAGTTTAGAAGATTTGAATGCTGCCGCAAAAAAATTTTTGAGTGAAGAAAATTTACAAGAATTTATTTTTTTACCAGAAGGCTATAATAGTCAGGTGGAAGGCTTATGAAACATGTAATGAGACTTCAGTGGGAAGTTGGAACTAAAAGATGAAATTTCTCCTGATTAAACTTTCGAGTTTCTCATTCTGAAAAGAATGGTAAGATAGCAGGAAAAAAAGGAACATCGAGACCCATAATCTCGATGTTCTTCCTAAAAGCACAATTAATTTTTCACCTCAATTGGATTCTCGTTAGGTGACCTTAAGGGATTTCCTCCCGGTGCATCATAAACGGTATATATCGTGCTTGGGTCGCTTGAATAATACATCCTACAAGTCTTTGGTCCACTATTGCAGGCCAAGTCAACTTGCTGCCAACCTTCTTCTGTCTCTATAAAGCCAGTGGCGGATGAAGCAGATTCTACAGACGCAAAAGACATACTTATGGCAAAAAACATTGCCATTACCGGAATTAGAAATCTATTTTTCATAACATTAAAATTTAAAATGAATGCCTACTCTTATATCAGGTTTTCGGCTTCCCCTGCTTTTGTTGCAACAAAAATTCTTAATGATATTTCTTTAGTTGAGGTGACATGGCTAAACCTGCTAAGGCCAGAACAAGAAATCCTAAATTAAACAGGATGTGTTCTTTCCAGGATAGGGAGGGAAGGACTCCATTGCAGGAGCATGGAATGGAATCTGCAAAATTAATGACAGCACTTATATAGGCAGTGAAAATTAGTAGAAGGGTAGTAGAGGCAAGAAACGCTTCATCTTTAAAACGCTGGAAGAAGAATAGAAGGGCAATTACTATTTCAACTCCCGGTACCAGCCATACAAGGATTTCTGCATACTCCCCTATAAAGGGAAATTGGCTCAACCTGACTCTGAAGTTTTCGAACTGGAGCAATTTACTCACGGCTGCGTAGATCCACAAGACAATTAGAAAAAAGGAGATTACTTCAATAATCCGTTTTCTATTCCTATCTAACATCTTCATCTTTTCAAATTTTATAAAATAAAGATCCCCTTACTTTTTTATTAATTGTAGATGAATAATTAATGGATGCAGTTTTATTCCGGTTCAGAATTTCTTAATTGCTGAGGTGAAACTCCAAACTCCTCTTTAAAAGCGTAGGAGAAGTGAGGGTAATTACTAAAGCCACAAGTGTGTGAGATATTCTTAAGGGGAAGAGAGGTGTTTTGTGTTAGTTCTTTTGCCAGTTTCAAACGTTCAGTTTTGATAAATTGGAATGGAGTCATTCCAAAAACGGCTTTAAAATCTTTTTTGAGCTTAGATTCGTTGGTAAAGAAAGTGTGTGTAAGGGTTTTCATATCTAAATCATCCCTGCCAAGATTTTGTAAAATGTAATCCCTTACTTTATGAACCTGACGCACATCTGAATCACGGCTGAATATTTTTGGGGTGCGAACCTCTTCCTTTCCTGCACCAATAGACCAGGTGGCATCTAATCTCCTCGAAGTTTCATCTAAAATGACAGGTGCAAAAGTGGAAACAACGTATTGCCGGTCTAGATCTTCTACAAAAAGAGAGGAAACATAGCAGTTGCTGTGGATAAGAAGACCTCTTCCGGTTTTAAAATTCAATTCTAGACTGAATCTCTTAAACAATTCTTGGTTTAGCCGTGGTTTTACTTCTTCCCATGCCTGAAGGGACGGTCCATCCAGGATTTGTCTAAAGGAGCTTTTCAAAAGTTCTTCAGCGGAAGTTTGTAAGAGACCCGGAACTTCTTTAGAAAAATTGATAATGCGGAAATTCCTATCCAGATAGAAATCCATTTTGGAAAGGTACATGTAAGTTCGTCTGGGATCAACAAAACCATGGTGTCTAAAGGTTTCCTGAAGTTCTTCTACGAGCATATTGCTCAGGGCCACCAGTGCCTCCAGCTCGTCATCCCGCTTACTTCTTTTAATCCTGTATGTAAAGTTTCCCTTGGCTAAGGCCACGTACATATAGAAGAGGGTCTGCCACCTGTTGCTGTCGTTTTTTGACTTCATTAAAGAATTAATTAAAAAGGGGGCAGTTTTATTTCGTCTTACATTGTGTAGGGTTTAAGGAATTGTTTTGCTGCAATTTCGTTTTTGAATATTTCAGAGGGGACAGAAGGCTCGTTCTTTTCAATGAAAAAATGAAGCATTGCCAGGGATACTGTAGGAGAGGCGATGTAAGCTATGGCTTTAGAAAGAATGGACCCTTTAATAGCAAGGTAATCTCTGGCAGCTTTGTCTGAACTCGAGATTCCCTCTGTATAGCACAAAATTGGGTAGGCCTTTCCTTTTTGAAATGTCACGCGGTCGGCAACGATATGACGCGCAGCCTCAAGGTCTATAAAGATCTCAGCTTTGTATTGGACATGCAAAATTCTGTCTTCAATCCAGAATCTCGCGTATAGGTTCTCCATGTTTTCTTTATGTACTATCATACCCGTCTGCAGTACTAAATAAAAACTTCAAAAAACTAATATTACTACTATAAGTTCATACAGAGTTTCGAAAAATGAAAAATCACTTAATAATATCAGATAATATTAAGTTGCAAAACCCTGATGCCTATTCAGTTAACATAAACATTATTTAGTTTAGATCGAAGTTAAGAAAAATTGATCAACTAAAATTTTAATTATGGCAAAAGTCAAACAAAACGATTTTATCGCAACCGTCAATGAAGTCATTAACAACGCAAAAGAAGCAGGAGTTGTGCATTTACATGCGGAAGGGAAGAGTTTTTCTGGTCGAAAAATTTCCATTGGAGGAAAAGAACATTTTCATTTTGGAACTACCGGATATTTGGGCCTTGAGCAAGATCAGCGTCTTAAAGATGCTGCAATTAAAGCCATACAAAACTATGGGACCCAATTTCCATTGTCCAAATCCTATATTTCACATCCTTTGTATGCCGAATTAGAGGAAAAGGTAAACGAAATGTATGGTCAACCTATTATAGTAACAAAAAACAGCACACTCGGCCACATTGCTGTAATTCCTTCAGTGGTCAGGGACGAGGATGCTGTTATTTTAGATCATCAGGTACACTGGAGTGTTCAGAATGCGGCTCAGGTGCTCAAAACAAGAGGGGTACAGGTAGAGATGATTCGCCATAATAGTTTGGAGATGTTAGAGGACAAGATCATGAAGCTTTCCTCAAAAGCAGAGAACATTTGGTACATGGCGGATGGCGTATATTCAATGTTTGGCGATTATGCACCGGTGGGCGAGCTTATTGAGTTATCTGAGAAATACCCGCAACTGCAATTGTATTTTGATGATGTTCATGGAATGAGTTGGAACGGTAGAAATGGTACGGGATTTATTTCGAGTGTTCTAGGTGAACTTCCTGAAAATGTTATTCTAATAGCTACTTTAAGTAAAACTTTCGGAGCAAGTGGAGCAGTAGCCGTTTTTGGAGATCAAAAAATGTTTTCCCGCGTAAAAACCTTTGGTGGCCCCTTAACCTTTTCTGCCCAGTTGGAACCGGCTTCCGTGGCAGCCGGTATAGCGTCTGCTAATATTCATCTCTCGTCTGAAATTTACCTATTGCAAAATGAGCTTCAAGAAAGGATTAATTACTTCAACTCTTTACTGAAGGAGACCAATTTACCTTTAATAGATGACAATAATTCCCCTGTTTTTTATATAGGTACAGGTACTCCTCAAACGGGATACAATTTTGTCCAAAGATTATTAAAGGAGCATTTCTACGTTAATCTTGGTCTTTTTCCGGCGGTACCGGTAAAAAACACCGGAGTAAGAATAACAGTCTCGAGACATAATAAAAAGGAAGATATTAAACAGCTTGTTCAGGCAATGGTCTATCATCATCCAAAAGCTTTAGAAGAGACTGCAACAGACTTGAACAAAGTACGCAGAGCCTTCAGGATGGCGCCTTTGGAGGAGAAGGATACTTCAAAATCTACTGGAGGTCTTTCTTTGGAGCTCTTCAACAGCATTCAGAAAGTTTCCAAAGAGGAATGGAATCAATTGTATGCCGGCAAAGGAGTACTGGATTGGGAGGGTCAGCTTTTCCTTGAAAATGTCTTCAGCAACAATAAAGAGAAGGAGCACCAATGGGAATTCCTTTATGTGGTTATTCGTGATAATAATAAGAAAATTGTTCTTGCTGCTCCTTTGACTCACGCGCGATGGAAGGATGATTTGTTGGCTCCTGCATCTACTTCTTTGAGAGTAGAGCAGAAGCGAAAAGAAGTGGGAAAATATTATCTGACCTCAATGGTGTTGAGCCTGGGATCCATGTTTACCGAAGGGGAGCACCTTTATCTTGATCAAGAGCACCCTGAAAAGGAAAAAGCTTTAGGACAACTCCTTGATAAAATGGAGGAACTGGAAAGTACGCTACAGGACACTCAAATGCTTGCGCTGCGAGATTTTGAAGAGCCAAATCCGTTCAACTCCTTTCTGCACGACAAAGGATTTATTAAAGTAAATATGCCCGATTGCTGTTATTTTGAGGACTTCTCATGGAGTAACAGGAAAGAGTTTTTCTCAATTCTATCAAAGAAATCCAGGAGACATTTCAGCAAAGACATTGAACCTTTTGAGGAACTTCTGGACTTCGAAGTAGTAGAGAATGCATCTGAAGAACAACTAAAGAGTTTTCATGTGCTTTACGAGAACGTGAGACAGAATAATCCGGGCCTCAATACATTCCCGTTCCCGGACAAGTTGTTTCACGAAATGAACAGTAATGACAATTGGGAGTTCTTGATCGTCTATATAAAAGCGGCCCATTCGCATAGCGGTAAAAGAGAATTAATCGGGGTAATGTTCTCTTACAAAAATTCTGGGCGAACCTATGTCCCCAGTTTTGTGGGAATGGATTATTCCTACTCAGAGGAATTCAGCGTATACAGGCAGCTTCTGTTTCAAACTATACTCAGAGCAAAAGAATTAAATTTTTCCAGAATCGATTTTGGCTTAACAGCAGCTTTTGAGAAAAGGAAGTTGGGCGCTACTGTACAACCGAAAGTTTGTTATGTGCAGGCGAAAGATAACTTTTCTCTCGAACTTCTGGAGACTATGCACAACAACTAAAGAAGTTTACTGCCCCCCTAGATTGTTTTATCCAAATCGCAGTAAAGACATGTTTAAGGGCATTTTGAATGATTTTGACCTCGAGATCAATAAAATTTTGGTCTCAAATACCAATGAACTAAAAATTACATTAAAGGGAATTGAAATCTGCAATACCGTTTTAACGGCATTTAAAGAAAGAATAGACAAAGAAGACTTTGAGACAGTTGAGGAGGAAATAGCATTTTTCAAGGAGACCAAGCCTGCCGTGATGAGCTATTTGATCTATTTTACCGAAGTGCGTTCCTGTGAAATAAGAAAGCCAAAAGCAGGAGTATCTTTCCAGGTAAGGTTTCTTGAAAAAGAACTTAAAAAGGTGAACAAATTCTTTTACAGGAATATTGATTTTGCACATTATATGGAATTAGGACATACCTACCTGGACCATCAACTCTTTACCAGGAACTATAGGAATAACTTTCCTTTTACCCCAATGGTAAACTATTATCAATTTCCGGAGTTCTCCACTTCACACGATATGCTTTGGGCGAAGATAAAAGCTATGCACCGCTTTATTCATTACCTTAGGAACAGTCTTGAAGAGCTCAAACCTGGCAAAACCTTTCGGGGACCTGGAAAAAAGCATTCAGTCCTGTTGTGGACCTCTTCCAAAACGGCTTTGATTGAACTTATTTATGCGCTATATTCCGATGGAGCAATAAATCACGGTGGGGCAGATCTGAGTGTAATCACATCATCTTTTGAAGATTTTTTCAATATCAAACTGGATAATGTCTACAAGACATACACCGAGATTAAATCCAGAAAAGGCAGCAAAACCAAGTTCCTTGAAGAGCTAATGCTTAACTTACAGCAAAAAATAAACAGGGAAGACAGCGTCTTCTAATTTTTACCAGGAGGATTTTCATCGGGATGAACATTTTAGGGTTGTTCAGCCGGAAGGACTTCCTCCTTTTTTCGGAGTCTTTCGTAACTACGAAAAACCTCTTTTTTCTTCTTTAAATTTCGAAACCTGTCAATTCCATATTTAGAGCTTTTCTTTTTCTAAAGAAAATGGCTTAAAGTCATCTGGTTCTGTTAAATCTTCTCGTACTACGAAACCTCTTGTGAAAAGATCTTTTGATGTTTGGTCAACTTTGGTGGTATCAATAACAAATGCCTTCATATGGAGGTGCATAAAAACAAAACATTATGCCAACATCAATTGTTACCACAGAAGACCTAAAAGAGTTCAAAATGGAACTGCTTGAGGACCTAAAGGAATTTTTGAACAACAATGTTTCCTCGCCTAAGAGATGGTTGAAGTCATCAGAGGTGATGGAAATGCTCAAGATCAGCCCCGGCACATTGCAGACCTTGAGGATCAACGGAACCATTCCCTACACCAAGATTGGTGGACTTATCTATTATGAAGCAACTGAAATTGACAGAGTTCTGGAGGAGAACAAGGTGAAATTTTCTTAAAGCGAATTCTCATGAATTACATCCAGCATCTCAATGCTGTATGCAGGAGATTTGCTGCTGACCCTTCGCTGAATCCTACTCATATCAGTTTGTATCTCGCGTTGTTTCAAGTCTGGAATATCAGTCGATTTGCTGCTGTTATTTACATCAACCGGGAAGAGTTAATGAAGTTGTCAAAGATTGGTTCAGCCAACACCTATCATCGTGTTCTGCTTCAGCTTCACAAAAAGAAGTACATCGTGTACTACCCCACAAACAACCCCTTTAAAAGCAGCAGGGTAAGGTGTATCACTTTTGATATAACTTATGATAGGACTGGTGATATAACTGATGATAGAAGTAGTGATAAAGGTCGTGATAAAAGTGCTGCACAAGAAGTGATAAGAGCTGTGGTATCTTATAAAAACAGTAGTAAACAAAAAGAAAAAACTATTGTAAAACACCCACCCTCAGAATCACAAGTCATTGATTTTTTTAATGAAAAAAAGAAGAGCAGCACCGAGGCCAGAAAATTTTTCAATCATTACCAAGCCGTTGGCTGGCAGTATGGAGGTAAACTTAAAATTGTTGATTGGACAGCCGCTGCAGAAAAATGGATCCTGAGTTCAGCTGAATTCAAGACCTCCCCTAGAAAAGCTTCGGGTTCAGATCATCTAAAAACCATAAAATCAAAAAATTATGGAGAGCCACTTTGAGATCAGGGAAGGCGGAGTGACTTTTTGCCTGGGCCAAAAGAGGGGAAAGCATGTCTTCTATGATTTTCCGAAGATTCTCATTTACCTGGAGGCCAAGGGAAAACTGATGTTCGGAAAGAAGTTCAGGATTTTTGAGGAGGACCGGGAAATCCTCTACAGGCTGAGTAATTATTTTATTCAGGATGCAGAGAAGTGCGAAAAAATGGGGATGGATATCTCAAAGGGAATTTTACTTACCGGCCCCGTTGGTTGCGGTAAGACTTCCCTGATGAAACTGATGAAGTTCATTGTGCCGTTGCAGCGGCCTTATGAGGTGGTTTCGGCCCGGAACATCACCTTCGGATTCAATCATATTGGTTACAAAACAGTGGAAGATTACGGCAACAGTGGTTACTTCTGTTTCGATGATCTAGGAGTAGAACCAGAAGGAAAATTTTTCGGCCAGTCCTGCGAGGTTATGGGGGAAATTCTCTTATCACGGCATGACCTCTTCCTGAGGCATAAGGTAAAGACACACGTTACAACCAACTTAAGTGCAAGTGAATTGGAAAATCGATATGGGGAGCGTGTTCGGAGCAGGATGCGACAGCTCTTTAACCTGGTTTCCTTCAATGAAAAAGCAAAAGACAAAAGAATTTAAAATCAAACCATTATGAAAATAGCAGTTTACAATGTGGAAAACCTATTCTATCGTGATAGGGAATTGATAAAAAGAAGCCTGAATGATTCGATTCATCTATGGCTGGAAGAATTCGAGCAACTTTTATCCGGCTCCAAGGGAGAAAATGAACTCCGCAGAATGAGAGAGCTTTCCTTTCTTCTTGGATTTCATAAGTCTGCCTCCGAACCCTATGCAGTAATGCGAAGAAAAGCGGGAGAGCTCTACCTGAAAAAAAAGACTTTTAAAGAAGAGGAAAAGGCCGGTCCCTGGAATAACTGGAGTGGGTGGATTAAAGTGAATTCCAATCCTATATCTACCGCTGCTGTCGAGAATAAAGCAAAGGTAATTGCTGAGGCAAATCCGAACATCCTGATCATGCAGGAGGTGGAAGACAGGCAAAGCCTGCTCGATTTTAATGAACAATTCCTGCCAAAGAATCAGCAATTCAAGGAGATCTCCCTGATGTGTGGAAATGACAACAAGGGCCGTGAAATAGCCCTGCTGCTAAAAGAAGGTTTTACAATAACATCTATAAGATCTCACTGCAATGCTTGGGAAACTAACGGGAGGTCATTTGATAAAGATTTTCAGGAGTATTTGATTCATGGACCAAAGGGTGAGAAAATTCTGGTTCTGACGAGCCATCTAGAGGATCAACAACTGGAGAAATCCTATAGCGATGATAGACGACGGTTACAGAGTGAAAAATTAAAAGAGATCTACAATGAAAGGAGGAGAGAAGGTCATACCGCCATTGTAGTTGCAGGAACCTTCAATGCACCTTCTTTTTGCCATTCTGTTAGTCCATTGATTCGGGAGACAGATCTTCTTGATGTAAAGAGACATCAGAGCTTCAACGTGGATCTGGATCTGGGCAAAGATGCCGGCTATTTTAGCCTGGGAGCCTATAGATTAGGAGTGAACCTTCGTCAGCAGGATTACATGATGATTTCTCCTGAGTTGTTCAAGGTGATAAAGGACTCCGGGCTCAACAGAAAAGGAATATTTCCTTCAAATAGAGGGCAGTGGAATTGCTATGAAACAGTTCATTCAGAAAGGCAACAGGCTAGTGGCCATCCTCTTATATGGATTGAAATATAAGTTGGAAATATTCCTAATAAAGCCTTACTTTGTATTGGAAAAATTCCATATTATGAATGGACCAAAATTACAAGAACGCGGGAGGAAGGATTATCATCCGAAGGAGAATATTGAGGAAAGCATTAGAGGGGTAGAGTATGACTTTTATTATACCGGCAAAAGGTTAGGCTCCGGTTCCCAGATAGAATTGCATATTACGAGCATTATAACGGATTGGGAGGAGAATGTCTTCCTTAGGAAATCGTGGTACAGTGGAGAAAAGCAGTCTTGGAGGAGCTGTTTGAGAGAGCATGTAAGGCAACATCTTGAAGACCTGGCGGTGGGAAGTATGATGATCATGAGCGTAATGCGAGACTTTGAGGTAGAGAAGGGGACTTTCAAAGATTGGAACGCGTATGATCCTGTCTACTACAAGAGTAAATAAGGTCGGAGGCAATTTTTCAGCTTTTTTGGTTTTAAGAATATAAAAATTGCCGGTTTAATTATTTGTTAGTCAGAAGTCCCCATTTCGGGGACTTTTTGTTTAAGAAATTGAGATCCATCCCTAAATTGTTTTTCTGAGGAACATATTGATCCAGAAATTTTTCCACAAAAATACCCGTGTATCTTCCTTAAAGAAAAGTTAATTAGTATATTCGAACGCTCCCTACAGCGCCGTTTTAACGATAAAACCAACTTATGGAAAAGGTAATTTTGATCGCCATGAGCGCTTTGTGTTGTGCGATTTTTAGTGCTGAGGCACAGGAAACATCTAGAAATTGGGGAGCAAAAGCAGGGATATCTGCAGTTACCTACGTAGACAGGCTGGACGAGAATGGAGGTTCCGGTTTTGATTACGAAACAAAAACAGGATTCTATCTCGGAGGTTTTGCTAATTTCAATTTATCTCCAAAATTTGAACTGCAGCCTGAACTTGTTTTTTCCCACAGACCGGGGGGGCTTCAAACAGGAGAAATTTTTATAAGCGATCCAATGGCCCGGGATGGATTTCGATATAAGGCTACTATTACAGAATCCGTTCTGGATCTACCGGTAATGTTTCGTTATTTCTTTTTTCGAAGCCTTTTTTTGGAGGCAGGGCCACAGCTGGGTTATATTATAAGTAGAAAAGAAGAAGTAGAAGAAGTTCCTTCAGGAATGCAAGAGACTGAGGCTTCATTGACAGATAGATATGATGCAGGAGTTGCAGGTGGTCTGGGGGTAAATCTGAATTCCTCTTTCAAAATTAGTACAAGGTACTTTCTGGGACTTGTAAAAAGAGAAAATATGGTAAGCAGCTCGGTCATTAACTTAGGATTAGAGTATTGCTTTTAAGCCAGCTTCTGCAAAGTTTCTTAAAGCTCCTGGCTTATTTCTTCCCTCCATTGCGGGTGGTAGGCCAGTTCTGTTTAAGTATTTCCTGATGCTTTCCCGGTCCTCAGGGAACACGTACGGCAGCATCTCGAGGACCTTTGTGCCGGTCAAATGCTCATTATGAGGCTCCTTCGGGATTTTGAAGTCGGAGAAGAAAATTTCCGTGATTGGAAAAAATATGAACCAGAATATTACAAGTACTCCCGAGAATGACGACCAGCTTTCCCAAGGGATAGAGAAACCGGGATAAGCCATCGGTTCTTATTTTAGGAGTCAAACATTTTCATTTCAATTAGACAACATGACCTTAGCAGGTCAACAAAAAGTAACCTGCCGAAAAGACTTTGATCACAAAGAAGCCTTGCTAAATATCGTTTTCTATCTCCTCTCTTAATTCTTCGAGATAAGCTAATTCCATTTCACAATTAAAAAGACAATCCTGATCTTCAGGGTGCTGTTTAATTGTAATTATCAAATCGTCTATCTTTTCATGTATGTCACTTAATGTCATGATGTAGGGATTTTTGAAATTTTGACAGGTCTAATATAATAAGTTCACAGCTTATTCTCTCATTTCTTCTAATTTATTCTTCCCCTCTAAAGTGCTATCCTTTTCAATAATTCTTTGCTTAAATGATATTCCTTTGACAATTGAATAATTCTATGCTCTGAAAACAGTTAAACTGCTTCTCTTAAGAGCCTCCCACCATTGTCTTGTAATAGTTTCATCATCGGTATTAATTCTAAAACAAAAACCGATGAAAAAAACATTTTATGCCAGTTTTGGTTTGCTACTGTTCTCTTATCCTGCTTTTGCGCAGATAGGAGGTATTGAAAACTCTGTCGCAGACATTGCAGACACAATTCGCGCTGTATTTCCCATCATATTGGGAGTGATCTTCCTTGTAGGTTTCCTTTTTAATGCCGGGCATTTCTTTGGTGAAAATGCCGATCTCAAAAAGGGTATTACTCGTGTCCTCGTATTCGTGCTTATCGCCGGGGCTGTGGTCGGAATTTTCACCTACCTCATTGGAATTGTAGTCTGATGAAGCAGTTCGAGGTCTATAGAAACATCAGGAAAAAGGCAATGATCTATGGTCTACCCATAGGTCTTTTTGCCCTGATGATGTTATCGATCATTGGTTCCTTGCTGGTGATGATCTTCTCCTTTAGTCTTGGAGTCATTGCTTTAGCTCTCATCTTCAATCTGGGGCTCTTTTTCCTTTTAACCCGGATTTCTGCGCAGCCACACCTTTTGAATTTTCAGAAGGTGTTTCCTCCAATGGTCTCCAACAAAAAATCCTCCGGACTACGCTATGAAGGTTAACGTTGCAACTGCTCATCCTATCATCAACATTGAAGGCAATCTTGTGTTCGCCAACAATGGCAATCTGATTTTGTGCTATAGCACGGATCTTCCGGAAGTCTATTCTCTTTCAGAAAAAGATTTCGAAGATCTGCACGGAGTATGGCACCAGGCCCTGCGCTCCCTACCAACAGGTTGTGTCATTCACAAGCAGGATGTCTATAGAAAAACGCCCTACTCTGCTGAGGCACTACCTGGTGGAACTTTTTTGGGCAAGGCTACCGCGGATTATTTTCAAGGGCGGGAGTATCTGGCGCACCAAAGTTTCATCTTTTATACCTCGCCCAAAAACAAGGCTTTGAACAATTCGAAGTATATCAATCCATTTAGAAAGATTTCAAAGAGGCTTCCGGAGGAATTAGGGGAGGAGATGCAGGAATTTATTAGAGCGGTGAATGAATCTGTTTCGTTTCTGAACAACAGTAAGAGACTCAAGCTCATTCCGCTGGGAGAGAAAGAAATTCTTGGCTTAGCATCTTCATTCTTTAATGGCTTTAATGACCAATTTGACACAGATATGGTTTTAGGTAAATCCCATCTTCAAATTGGCAGGAACCTCTTTGAGATCCTTTCTGTAAATAGTGAATTGTGTTTTGGAGATCTGGTAAAGTCGAGTAAAAACAATGACCGGTATACTTCAGACGACTTTGTCTTTCACCAGGGATTTGTAGATGGGCTAGGTCTGGACCTCAATGAGAATCACGTTGTGAACCAGATCATCTATCTGGATGACAAAACCAAGTGGAGAAAGCAGCTTGAAAAGCGGATTGAGGAGCTCAGGAAAAGTACCAATTTCGGGAGTCAGAATAAGGTAGTCCTTGAGAAGATCAGGGATATACTGAACAAGATCAACAGGGATGAAAGTTCCCAGGTAATTCGGGGTCATTTTAATGTGGTGTATTGGGGAGAGGATGAAAAGAGCCTGGTTAGGACCGCCTCAAAAATCAGTTCAGTATTTAAAGAACTTGATATCACCCCCTATTACCCATTGGCAGAGGAGCGAAAAAGTTATTTTTTAAATAGTCTTTTTTGCTACTCCACCAATTTTTCTGATGAGGACCTTTATGTGACCGATCTAAAACATGCGCTTTGTCTTCTGATCAATAACTCGAACTACAAAAGCGATGAGAGCGGGATCATTTTCAATGATCGGCAGTACAACATTCCTGTTCTTAAGGATGTTTGGGATGAAAAAAAGAAGAGGATCAAAGCCAGGAACTTTGCCATTTTTGCTCCCACCGGAGAAGGAAAATCATTTCTGGCCAACAACATCCTCAGACAGTATTTTGAAGAGGGAGTAAGGCTGGTGATCATTGACCTTGGTGGATCCTATAATAAGTTTGCAAAGCTATATCCCCAGGAGCATTTAATCCTTCGATATGAAGAAGGCAAAAACCTCGGGATCAATCCATTTTACATTAGCAGTACGGGAGATCTGAGTCCCCAGCATTTGGAAGATCTTTCCACATTTTTACTTGAGCTCTACGCCTCGGGAGAAGTAGTGGAGAAGGCGAGGGAGGTGGCTGTCAAGAAAATTCTGAGGTATTACTATGAGGTACAGGAAGAAGCCTATTCTTTAGAAACCTTCTACAAATTTGTAGCAGAAAGACAATCCACCTTACTACAAGAACTTCAGATCCACCCGGATTACTTCAGCGTAGAAAATTTCCTCCATATCATGTCTGAATATGTGGGAGACGGGCTTTACAGTTTTCTTTTTGAAATCAGTGAAGACCGGAGTTTTCGGCTGGAGGAGAAGCGACTGATCGTTTTTGAGCTTGATGAAATACGGGACAACAAAGAAATTTTGTCCGTCATGCTCAAGTTGATTAAATCAGCCATTCAAAGGACGGTTTGGCAGAACAGAAGTGAGCGGGGGATTATTCTTTTTGATGAATTTGCCAAACAGCTGAAGTTCGAGAATGTGCTCGAGAGCGTGGAGTTTTATTACCAGGCCATCAGGAAACAAAATGGAGCCATTGGTATTATCCTGCAATCCATCAACCAGCTTCCTGAGAATGCGACCTCTGCCAGTATTCTGGAGAACACCCAGGTGATCTACAGTCTACACAACGAAAAAGGTTATGATCAGCTGCAGAAGCGTTTGAACCTTTCTTCTCATGATCTCAACCAATTGAGATCCATAAGAAACCATCTTTCGGGAGACCGGAAATACACTGAAATGTTTATCAAGATCGGGAAGGAGAGCAACATCTTCCGCCTGGAAGTACCTCCCGAGGTATATGCCGCTTATCTCACAGATGGGATTGATAATAGTCGTCTCATGCAGCTTTATGAGGAGACAGGTTCTATGGAGCAAGCTATCCAAAAATTTATAACCAAAACAAAAAGCAATGAAAACAAAAGTGATTATCCTTCTATTACTGGGCATCATGAGTTTTAAATCTCATGGACAGGGAATGCCGGTTTATGACAACACGAATTTCATTTCCCTTACCAAGTCTCTTTTAGAATCAGCCAAACAGACTTCGCAGTTGTTAAAGACGGTAGAGTTTCTAAGGGAACAAAAGCAGCGGCTGGATGAGGTGAGCAGTGTGGTGAAACAGGTTCGTGCAGTACAGGAGATTGTTAGCAACAATCAGGAACTGATCTCTATGGTGCAGAACGATCTTAAAGAGATTCTTAATTCACCTTTTATCAGGGAGAACGAGATCGACCAGGTCTCCAGGTCATTTGATGCTATCATTGAAGTGGCGTTACAGGACATGGGTTTTATGCAACAGCTGCTCACCAGTAATTTGATCAGCATGACAGACGCAGAGCGCCTTGAGGTGCTGGAAGCACAGAAGGAGCGCTCCAGAGAATTGATTGCGGAAACCAAGCTGAGGACAAAGCGATACAGGGCCATCATTTCTTTTAGACAAATGCAGGACAAGATCAACAACAGAGCATCTAAATTCTGAGGCATGTTTTTATCCATTGGAATTGAATATGTGGATGCGGTCTTTCAGACCATAAAAGCGAGCAGCTTTTCACAGTATACTATCATGGGGATGAAAGCATTGGCGGTCACCTTTTTTCTGGTGAACATCCTTAAGAAGTACAGTGAAGGCGCAGTCAGCAGTGATGGGTATACCTGGGGTCTGAGTCCGGGAGAGCTTATTAAAAATTTCGTAGTGGTTCTTCTGGTCATTTTTTCAACCCAGTTACTGGGATACTTTGATAGTATACTTGTGGCCATTGAAACAGCGTACAAGAATACGGCCCCGGCCCTAATTCCCCTTCAACTGCAGGATGTAGAGATCCAGGAGGATGTAAATTTTGTGGAAGCGGGAACAAAAGCATTGAGCATGCTTTACGAGTACCTGGTAACTCCCCTGTACCCAATGAAGGTGATTGCCTTCATCCTTGGAATATTCCTATGGATCATGGACATCTTCATTTACCCTATGTTTTTAGCAGAACGCTATTTCCTTCTGGGACTTATGCAGGCTTTTTTCCCGCTTATAATCAGTCTTGCAGTATTTGAAAAATTTCGGGAAATGGGTTATAGGTTCTTCAGGCTTTATGCGGCCGTCTATATGATTGTACCTGCTTTTTTCCTGGTGAACGTCTTTATTAATCTGCTCTATGAAGAGATCAACACCAACTTCTGGGGGAATTTGTTGGGCACCGGGGAAGACAGTGGAATTTTTGCACCGGTTATACAGTTGGGTTCTGTAGGCTTTATAGTCTTTTTAAAGTTCAAGCTCTACCGCAGGGCCATATCATTCACATTCAGGCTTTTTGCTTCCTAAAACTAAGAGTATATGAAAACACCATACAAAAATATTTATTCCGTATTGAAGATCAACCGATTCATTGTGATGACGGTGATCACCCTGGCCTTTGCGAGCAGTGCTTTTTCCCTTTGGTCTGTCTTTGACATGAATCATAAGATGCTAAACAGCATGTTTGCCGTGAACACAGATGGAAGTATTATCCCATTGAAGTTAACCACTGAAAAAGAAAACCTAGAGGTAGAGGCGCTTGCTCACCTGGAGATGTTCCACACGTATTTTTACGGCATTGATGCCAGTAATCTTGAGAGTAACCTGGAAAAGGCGCTCTGGTTAGGGAATAGTTCTGTTGACGATGTTTATCGGCAAAAGAAATTAGAAGGACTTTACAACAGGCTTATCCAGTATTCCCTGGTCCAGAGGATAAAGAGTATTGATACAGAGCTCGACCTGAGCAAGGAGCCATACAGCTTTAAGACGACTACCATTTTTGAGATCAACAGGGGCAAGGTGGTAGATACTTACGAACTGGTGACAACGGGGAAACTGATCCAGGTTGATCGAAATTTTCCCAGGAATACCCATGGATTATTAATTACAGATTTTTTCGAAAACAGCTTAAGAAAATTAACCGATGAAAATAGATAAAAAAAAAGTAGTATTCATCAGCATCATTGTTATCGTGCTTGTTTTTATCGCGAGCTACAGCATGCTGATCTTTATGGAACAGGAGGCGCCTGAAGGTCTGGATCAACCTCTGGTACCTGAACTACAGGAAGAGCAGAAGACATATACCTCTAAGATTGATGCTCTCAACGATCTGAAAGAAGAAAGGGAAAGAACAATACCCAGCATGTATTCAGATCAACTCCTGGATTCTTTAGACGCGTATGCTCCTGCAATTGAAGAGGAAGATCGGGAGTGGGTGGTAGACAGTATCTATCGCTATGGAACAATCGGCTATGACCAGGAAACCTATGGAGAAGTGGAAGAGGAGATAGTTGCGAAAGAAGTTGTGTCATCTGAAGTGGAGCCTTATTTGAAGCAGAATTTTAAAGAACAACATGATGCTTTTTTTCGCAGCGCACCAGCAGCAACTGTCGCAAAGGGCAAGGTTATTTCCACCGAAGAAAAACAGAGTTTTAAAGCAGAGGTCAATGGTGAGCAGGAGGTACGGGCGAATGATCGGCTCGAGCTTCTGTTAGCCGAAGACTTAACTGTGGGGGGAAGGACCTTTCCAAGGAACTCGATAGTCTATGGTTTTGTCAGTTTACAGCCCAACCGGGTAATGCTGAAGATAACTCATATCAACAATGTTCCGGTAAAACTGAAGGCTTACGACCTGCAGGACGGAAATGAAGGTATTTACGTGAGAAACAGCTTCCGGAGCGATGCTCAGCGGGAGGTGCTGGATGATGTCATTCAGGACGTAAATATTGCAGGCCTGCCACAAATAGGAGGTATAAAAAACATTTTCCGTCGAAATAATCGAAATATAAAAGTCACCATTCTTGATCAATATCAACTCATTCTAAAACCGTCATTATGAAAAATATCATCTTCATTTTCTTTGTGTTTATTCAGTTGTCTAACGCCCAGGAGAATAAGGTTCAGGACACAATTTTTGCCAATGAATATTATAATACCCACCTATTCTTTCCTGATCCTATAAAGCAGGGAGTGGTAGGAGCAGGGCATTTTACTTTTAGCTACAATGAAGTAGAGGCTCAGAGATTCGGACTGCTGAAGGCAACACCTGGAGTGGATTCAAACCTTTTGGTGATCACGCAAGAGGGAAGTGTATACTCCTATATTTTAAGCTACAGAAAGGTACTTCCCAGATTACAATACTTTATCAGAAGAAAGGAAAAAATTGAAGAGGAAGGTCTCGAAGAGCTTAAACAGGTTCAGGAAAAAAAGGTTTCTTCTGAGAAGGCGATAGAAGAAATGGACTCGATAAGCAGAAAAAAGGTTGAGAATCGAAAAGCTGCGGAGTATTTCCTGAATCTGAAACCCGGGAAGATAGGAAGGAAAGAGGAGGCAGGAATTTCGCTGGCGGTTGGAGGATTGAGGTATTATGGTGATGAGACAATTGTTGTCCTGGAGCTGGAAAACAGCTCAGGAATCACTCTTGAGATTGATTACCTGAGGCTGTACCTCGTCAATGGGAACAATAAACGAAGTGCTTCTTACCAGAAGGTACAGCAGGAGCAAGTGTGGAATTATCATGAGCCGAAGGTGGTATACCATGGTCAGAGCATCAGGTTTGTATTAGGCTTTGCAAAGTTTGTTCCCGGGGATCATGAAAAGATCTTGTTGGAACTAAGAGAGCGGCATGGGAATCGTCTGCTAAAACTAAAATTCGACTCAAGATAAGGCTATGCTGAGTTCAAGCGAAGAGGGGTGACGGGAGCCAATTTTTCTTCCTGAATATCGTAAGAAGATACTTACAAAAGCCGATTTACTTTTTATATCCTGAGTGTTTTCTTTTTTATTTTCCTCTTGGACCCACGGCTGTTGTTGTTGGTGAGCAAGAGGAATTTCTTTTCTGATTTACTTGAGCGAAACAAGTCCCGCGAAAGGAAAGAAACCTGAGGAAGGCTTTTATGTCTGTCCAAGAACTTTAGACGAACGGCCTTTCCCGCCATTCAGAGCAACGGAATTAACGGAAAGGCGCTGAAGACAGACTCATTACAAGACTCGTATTAAAACCGTAAATTTCTTACGGTTAATGCTTTCGTGGACGACATTACTTCAAATATTTTTGCCATGCATGATATTCTAATTTCAGATGAATATCAACATCCAAAATTGAATTTTCAACTTATTAGGAGGGTTAAAGATCCCTTACATCAACCTCTAATATGCAGATCACCTGTGCGCTTATTAGTTCCAATCCCTCTTTAGCCCATGAGATGAAAAAGATCTTATGTGGTTTTATGGATGTGGAATTCACTTGGGACTCCACTAAGTATGATGATGCGCTGAATCATCTACTGAAGTTCAAGCCAACGATTACTTTTCTTGATCTCGACTCTGATTGGGAGAGAGGAAATATTTTTTTGCTTTACCACGAGTTGAATTTGTACCTGGATCAATTACCCACTTTTGTTGCCGTTTCAAAAACAAAAAAGTACTCGTATGAAGTAATAAAAAGTGGGATGAACGATTATTTACTTTATCCTTTTTCTGAATTTGAGATAAGAAAGTGCTTTATGAGATTTTCGAAAACTTTTAAGGGGGATAAACCCGAGAAGATGTGTATAAGATCTAATACGGACTACAGATTTATCGAAATGGAGGATCTAGTTTTCTTAAGAGCAGATAACAATACCACTGACCTTTATTTATTAAATGGGAAAAAAGTCTCGGCGTACAAACCCTTAAAATTTTTTGAAGAGGAACTTCCTCCCGGATTTCTCCGGGTCCATAACAGTTATATTGTCAACACCTTTTTTGTTACTCGAATTAATTTCGGGAAGTCAAATTTAACTCTAAAGGGTTATGATGAACTTCTGCCTTTTTCAAAATCTTACCGGAAAAAAGTAGAAGGTCTTAAGGAACAGTTAAAAGAAGGACTCCGAATAGTTGCTTAATGTAATCCAGTGACCCCGTAAACCGCGTCATCTACAACAGAGAGGCAACCATCTACATGATAGGGTCTTAACTATAAGGCTTGATACTTTACTTATGTTATTTTTGAATTGTTAACATATCATTAAGAATTCTTAGTCAAATCAAATTTCCCGCTTAATCCCTTCTCGCGAAAAGGGATGATGAGGGATGTAATCTAAAATTCTTATTATGAAAAGCTTAACAAATCTTTTTTTATCTATTTTTGTGATTAGTTTATTGGTTTCTTGTGAACCTGAAGAATTACCTTATGATGAACTTGCGCCAAGGAAAACTCATGTTGATCCAGTAAGTGATACTGGGGGAGATGGTAAAGACGTTATTGATGATGAGAAAAAATAGATTTAAATCTTTTTTAAAATATGTTCGACAGCAAGAAAAACCTCTGTACAGAGGTTTTTCTTTTTTTTATATTTTTCTTTTCGTCATCGTTTTTTTCGGTTGTGCACAGGATCAAAGGGTAAGTAAAGATGAGAAAATAGCATTGAAGATTAATGATATCTTCAATAAGTATCTGACATCGGAAACCAGCCGGGATTCCATAGAAAGGTATATTCAATCCCTTCCAGATGATTCTCTGAAAACAAATCTGTTTTTTAGGATTACATATTTCCATTATAAGAATAACGAGGAGAAGGAATTTAGAGAGTGGAATAATAAAAGTTTTAAAATTTCTCGAAAAAATGGAGATACTTTAAAACTTGCAGAAGCTCATTGGGATTTGGCCAATTTCTTTTTTCGAAAAGAAATTATTGATAGTGCCTTTTTTCATTATCACCATGCTCACAGTTACTACAAGGAGCAGAAAGAAGATTTTCAGGCTGCAAGAATGATGTTAAACATTGCCATTCTACAAAAAAATATAAAAGATTACACGGGAAGTGAGATATCTACAATTCGCGCTCTTAGAACATTTAAATCCTTTGGTGAAAACAGACAACTTTATATAGCTTATAACAATCTCGGGATGATTTTTAATGGATTGGGAGAGTATCGCAAATCTATCGAGTACCACGACAAAGCATTAGAAAAAGCATATTTACTGGAAGACAGGTATCTAGAGGTTGTGACCCTGAACAATATGGGGATTGTTTATATTAAGAATGGTCAATTTACTTTAGCAATTGATTCTTTTAAAAAATCCTTAGATTATCCAGACTTAGCAAAAGAAGATATGGAATTATTTGCGATGATTAAAGATAATTTGGCATACGCAAAATTTAAGGCAAATCCCGAAGCAGACTTGTGGGGGGAATTTTATGAATCTTTTCAAATTAGAGACAGTCTTAATCATGAGGCAGGTATTGTTGTTAGTAAGCTTCATATGGCGGAATATTTACTGGTCAGAAGAGATAGCTCCGTTGCCACTTCTTATTTAAGAGAGGCTTTTGCATTGGCTAAAGAACATAAATATCATCGCGACATACTCGCTTCTTTGCTATTGCTTTCCGAATCCGATCCTCAAAATGACAGTGAGTATCTCAGTAAATATGTTGCGTTGAGTGATTCTTTACGTAATCAGGAAAGAGCTATTAAAAATAAATTCGAAAGAATTCGTTTTGAAACTGATGAATTTATTGCAAAAAATGAGTATTTGACAGAAGAGAGAAAGTGGATACTGGGAGGGGCGGGGAGTGTTTTTACTATACTTGTTTTGTTTTTTGTAATTTGGAGGCAGAAAGTCAATAACAAGAAATTATCTCTTGAAAAAGAACAACAAAAAGCGAATGAAGAAATTTATAATCTTTTGTTGGAGCAGGAGAGGAAAATCGAACAGGAAAAGCAAAAGGAAAAGGATCGAATATCCAAAGAGCTTCATGATGGAATTTTAGGAGAAATGTATGGGATCAGGTTCAATCTGATTAACTTAAATTCGAGGAATGATGAAGCAGCCTTAAATACGAAGGAAGTTCTTTTAAATCGGTTACAGAAGCTGGAGGAGGAAATTCGACTGGTATCTAGAGACCTTCATAATAACAGGAAACTGGAAGAAGTCGGTTTTTTAAATCTGGTTTTCCAGCTGTGCCAGGAATTTCGAAAAATCTCTGCTGTGGAGATTGAATTGTTGTCTGACGATGAAATTGACTGGAGTGCTGTGAGTAACCCGGTCAAAATGAATCTTTATCGGATTATTCAGGAAGCCTTACATAACATACATAAATATGCTTTGGCTAGTAAGGTTAAGGTGGAATTCAAAATTTCGGGAAGAGAATTAATGTTACTTATTGTAGATAATGGACAAGGTTTTGATTTGAGTAGGCCTCAACAAGGTATTGGTCTAAAAAACATGAAATCACGAATTGAGGAATTAAAGGGGAATTTCCAGATTAATTCCAGTGGTAACGGTACGGAAATAAACATCAAAATTCCTATACATGAGTAAAGTAGTTAAAATGTTGATGGTAGATGATCATTCACTAATTTTAGAAGGGTATAAAAGCAAGCTTCAGGAATCGTTCCCAGGAGATGAGCTTCAGTTTGTCATTGATATTGCCCAAAACTGTGATGAAGCATATGAAAGAATAAATGGCTCTCTTTTTTCTTCCTCCTATGATATTGTCATTCTTGATATTAATTTACCACCTTCTAAAGACAGAAAAATACTTTCAGGGGAGGACTTGGGAAAGGTCATAAGAAAAAAGTCTCCTAATACCGCACTCATTGTTCTCACGATGTACAGTGAAAATATAAGGCTATTAAATATTTTAAAAAGTTTAGATCCTGAAGCTTTTCTTATAAAAAGTGATATCACTCCACAAGAATTTTTAAAGGCATTTAATAAAGTAAGGGAGGGAGAAGTGCATTATAGTAAGTCCATTATAGATATCATGCGTAGACAGTTGACTCAGGATTTTGTTCTGGACGAATATGATCGCAATATTCTTTTTCACCTCTCTGAAGGGGTAAGAACAAAGGATTTAGTAGATATAATTCCTCTTTCTTTAGCAGCAATCGAAAAAAGAAAAAAGATTTTAAAAGAAGTACTTGAAGTTGAGAACAAAGGCGATTTGGCTTTGATCAGTGAAGCTCGCAAAAAGGGTTTTCTTTAAGCAAAACGGTTTTTTATCTGAACTATCATTAGTTGGAAAGTTTTCTTTTTGCTTTGGAAGTTTTCTATTTTTGAAATCGGGGAGCTAAAATATTCTTCTATTTCCGATTACAAACCGTAAAAACATTACGGTCAAAAATTTTATTTCCGACAGTGTCGACGCTTTATTTGTTAATATACTTTAACAAATTTAGTAATGAAGTTCTTTTCAACTGTTTGGATATTTATACTTTTTAATTTTTTTGGTATTTCAGTTTTTTCTCAGGAAAACGATATACCAGAGATATTTCCTCCATCACCTTCCGCTTATAGCCTTGGGAAGTATGGCTCTACACCTGTAGGATACTTCACCGGAACTCCTCAGGCCTCCATACCTATCTATAACTTTAAATCAGGGGAACTGTCTGTTCCTATTTCTCTTGATTATGCTTCAAATGGTATAAAAGTAGACCAGCTAACCACAAACATTGGATTAGGATGGAATATGAAAGCTGGAGGAGTTGTGACACGAATTATAAAAGGTGATGCAGACGATAGGCACACACCGGGATATGTCCCTCCGGGCTCCTTGAGTGATCTGGATGATCCCCTAAATAATAAATTGTTATTTGGTGCAAATCTGGTTGGTAATCCTGACTTAAATCGAGATGAGTATCTTTTTTCTTTTCCAGGTTATAGCGGAAAATTTGTAATAGCTCACGATGGAAGAGTTCTTCAGATGCATCCTCAGGACATTAAAATTATTCCTATTGGGATCGATGGAACAAATGGTTTCGAGATTACTACTTCAAAGGGCATAAAATACATTTTTTCCAGTGAAGAAGTAACCAAAAAATTTGATGACAGTGGACCTACTCATCATGAAATAATAGAAAAAACTGCATGGTATCTTGATCAAATTGTACATCCTTTAGGTGATACGATAAGCTTTAAGTATAGTCAACCTATTGGTCAGGGTTACATCGCATCAAATCAGGATGTACTACGAGTGCGTGAAATTGCTAACGATGGAGGATGTGGTGCTGATGGGGGAGGATGTCCGGAAACGAGTTATAACTCGAATACAAACATAGTCACAAATGAAATTCGGCTTTTGGAGGAAATAAGTGGCAAGACGGGGAGCATTCTTTTTAGCCATTCCACCATAGCTGATGCCCCCGTAAAGCTTTTGAGCCAGATTCGTGTTTTAAACTCCAAGAGTAAGGAAATTGACAAGATAAATCTTTTTCATTATGTGACGTCGACCAAGAGGCCTTTTCTTACTAAGGTACAATTTAAAGATCCTGATAAGAATTATTCTTTAAATTATGTAAAGGTTGATCAGATGCCGGAGCGACTTGACCGAGGTCAGGACATGCTTGGTTACTACAACGGAAAAAGTAATGGTCATCTAATCCCTTACATCGGAGAATTTTATGGCACCATGCCGACAGGATTTAATTCGCCTTCAGATTATGCTGATAGAAGTATAGATCCCGAAAAGTCTAGTATTGGTTTACTGGAAAAAATAACTTACCCGACTAAAGGTTATACCTCTTTTGAATATGAGCCTCACTCATCTTGGGGGATGACAGAGGGATTTGTGAAGCATGAAATTTCAGTCGAGATCAATGAGAATACGGGCACGATAGTAACTAAACCTTTTTCAGCAGGAGCCATGGATATTTCGCATCCCGCAAAACTTTACGGCGAAATTACTCAATACCAAAGTTGTGGCAATTCCCCTCACTTGGATCAGGTCAATATTAATTTGTATGACACCAGCAATTCAGAGACTTTTAGCATAAAACTTTCAGGAAATAGTGGGAATACAAACTATGGTTTTAGAGATTCGCGGGACATTTATCTTAATAGTGGTGCTAGCTTCTCTTTAGAAATAGTGGGAAACATGCCGAATTACTGCTATGATGCTATAGCCAAGCTGATTTATTATACTTCTGAAAATACACCAGGGGAAGTTTTGTTGGGAGGTATGCGAATCAAAACGATCAAAGATTACGAGCCTTCCACCGGCCAAACCAATACGCGAAGATTTTACTATAATAAAAAAGAAAATTATTCTCAATCAAAGGCAACACAACGAAAGGACAATGTTTTAAGATCAATAAAGTCGATTATGCGTCTGCAATGTCAAAGTGGAAGTATCACTTATCCTTATGATTGCAAGTATGATGTTTATAGTGCCGATTCTTTCGGATACTTATATGATACAGACTATGAGGTTGCTTATGAAGATGTAACAGTGAGCTATGGGGGTGACAATTTTGAAAATGGAGGAGAAGAACATTCCTTTTTATTTGAGCACGATACTAATGGATATGTTCTAGTAGGGGATGACGGGCCATACCTTCCTATGTCTAATACAGGAATTCTGAAGGGTAAGGAGGTAGGAGTGCAATATTTCAAAAAGAATGGAACATCATTTACGGTTTTAAAAGAAATTCAAAATACGTATACAAAAGATGAACGTTATTCTGATCAACTGTATGGATATGTGGTAAGTAAAAAATATTCGTACCCGTTATATTTCTATGAATATAATTGTACCTCTGGTGATGCCGCCAATCCATATTATCACTATGTATGTACGGCTGCTCACGACCATTTCTACTGGAAACTACGAGAAATAGATCCTACGAAATGCATTGCCCTTGGAAATAACAACGTGCTTCAGGGAATTACTTATGAAAATCCTTGTTATGGTAAAGCAGGCCAGAACATTAGTCTTCATACACTGGAAAACTTTGATATCTATGAGTATAAGATTCTTTCACAGTGGAACTATCTCTCTCAAACAAAAGAAATCGATTATGATCTCAATGGTGCAAATCCTGTGACAACTGTGACTGACTATTATTATGATAATACCACTCATCTTCAGATGACACGAAAGGAGACAGTGGACAGTAAGGGTAACCAGCTTTCCACTACTTACAAATATCCTGATGATGTAACGTCCAAGACAAGTCTTGGAAACTCTACTCTTACTACCCAAGAGTTTGATGCAATCGAGAGTTTACAAAGAGCTGATGGTCACCGCATGGGGGAACTTATACAGGTGCATCAAAATCAAAACGGAATTCAAAAGCAGGTTTCCAGAATTAGTTATGCTAATATGGCTAATGCCCAAACACTAAAAGAAAAAGTCTTTGCCTCTAAAAAAGAGGACCCACTGCAAGAAAGGTTGATCTACTACCGATACGATGACTTTGGTAATCCCCTTGAAGTGAGCAAACCGGGCGGACCCCATGTAGTTTTTATCTATGGCTACCAGAACCAATACCCGGTGGCAAAAATAGAAAATGCTACCTATGATGAAGTTTCAGTTCTATTCGATCAGACAATACTTAATGATCTATCCACTACCGAAGATAATATGCGTCTGGAACTGAATAAAATTAGAAATGGTTTACCCAATGCAATGGTCACCACTTCTACTTATGAACCTTTGGTAGGAGTAACAAGTATTACTGACCCTCGAGGAATAACAACTTTTTATGAATATGACAGTTTTAATCGGCTTCATCTGGTGAAAGACAATGATGATAAAATCATTTCTGAAAATAAGTATAACTACAAAAATTAACCAGGATGAAGCAATTTCTGACCTTACTTGTGATATTTCTTTTCGGGCAGGCTATTTTTAGTCAAAACCAATCTGGAAATAATAAAAAGAATTCAACTGAAGAAGTTGGAGCTATGGTGATATTACCGCCACCCGGCGATGGAGGCTCTCTTTGGAACCGTGATGTAGACGGAGATGGATATGGGGATCCGAATGTCACAACGACCAGCAGCTCTCAACCAATGGGTTACGTTGCCAATGCCTTGGATTGTGACGATACAAATGCCTTAAAAAACCCCGGCACCATTTGGTATAAAGATGCTGACGGTGATGGATATGGAGATCCATCTGATACCAGAACGCAATGTAGCCAACCTAGTACTTACATCTTAGCTGGGGGAGATTGTGATGATTCAGATGCAAGCACAAACCCAGAGACTATCTGGTACAGGGATGTGGATGGTGATGGTTTTGGAACAGCTTCCCCAACTGCAACCGGTTGTACACAACCAGCAGGATACTCGGCCAATAGTGATGATAAATGTCCAAATGATCCTGGACCCCAGGCTGGTTGTCCGGCGGGTAATGTGACCTTATCTGATGAAAATTATGTTTTCAAGAGGTTGTATCGAAATGAGGTTTTTTCCCCTCTTACTGTGCCTACTACTGATGATGTTATTGATGAAATCACATATTTTGATGGACTTGGAAGACCAATGCAACATATTGCCATTAGGCAGGGAGCAAATGACGAAAGTGACATCGTTACCCATTTAGGCTATGATGACTATGGTAGGGAAGACAAGAAATATTTATCTTATCCTGATACCGTTGGTCTTCCAGGTGAGCTAAAAACTGGGACGATTTTAAAGACCCAAAATCGTTACAAGTCCATTCATTCTCAAGATTTCGAGGGAGTATTAGCTGAAAACACAAACCCTTATTCTGAAACTCATTTCGAGGCCTCGCCTTTAAACAGAGTGCTAGAACAGGGAGCACCGGGAACAGCCTGGGCTGTTAATAAGAACAGTGATACAGACTACACAATAAAATTTAATTATGAATCTAATTTAGCCAATGAAGTCAGACTCTACAGCGTAAGCCTTTCTTCTACTTATGCTCCTACTTTAATTCAAAGTACAACTTCTTATTACGGTGCAGGAGACCTTTACAAGAACATCACCAAAGATGAAAACTGGACTTCAGGAGTCAATAATACAAGTGAAGAATTTAAGGATAAGCAGGGGAGGGTAGTTCTAAAAAGAACTTATAATGCAGGAGCTGCTCATGATACCTATTACGTCTATGATGATTATGGCAATCTTACTTACGTAATTCCTCCGAAAGTCGTGACTTCAGATGGTATTTCAGCAACAGAGCTTGCCGAATTATGTTATCAATACAGGTATGACGGAAGGAATAGGCTTATTGAAAAAAAGCTACCTGGCAAAGGAATTGCGACAAATTGGGAGTCAATAGTCTATAACAAGCTTGATCAGCCTATTATGACCCAGGATCCAAATCTTAAAGCTCAGAACAAGTGGTTGTTCACTAAGTATGATGCTTTTGGAAGAGTGGTTTATACGGGGCTGGTGACAAGAACAGCGAGCCGTACGACCCTACAAGCAGAGGCAGATGCTTACACTTCTCAATTTGAAAATAGAGGAAGCGCTCTTACATTAGGAGGGACTTCCATTTATTACACTAATAATGCTTATCCTAAAAGTTATATTAGCGAGATCCACACCGAAAATTATTACGATACGTATCTTGCCTCCTCTGCACAGGGAGGAATAGTAGTTCCTGCTGCCAACTCTCTAGGTGAAAGCACCAGCACAGCCACAAAAGGATTACCAACAGTAAGTAAAGTTCGGGTTCTTGATACCTCAAATTGGATTACAACAGTGAGTGCCTATGATAAAAAGGGAAGGGTAATCTGGAGTAAATCAATAAACTCATTTCTGGGTACTACAGATCTTGTAGAGAGTGATCTTGATTTTATTGGTAATATTGAAGTTGCCAAAGCGACTCATAGCAAATCGGGACAGCCTACCATAGTTACTGTAGACAATTTCACTTATGATCATGTAAATCGTTTAAAGACTCACACGCAGAGTATCAATGGATCGACTCCGGAAGTGATAGCCTCGAATGAGTATGATAAACTAGGCCAGTTAAAAAGTAGAGGAGTAGGAAATGAAGAAGGAAAATCTCGCCTGCAAACAGTGGATTATACCTACAATGTGAGAGGTTGGCTCAAGCAGATCAACAATCCTGCAATTTTGGGAACAGATTTGTTTTCATTTGGGATCAATTATAACACCGTTGACCACAGCGGGGCCCCCTTATTCAACGGTAATATAGCAGAAACGGAATGGAGAACAGCAAATACCGATAGCAATTTGAAATGGTACCGCTACGGCTATGACCACCTAAACCGTATTACTTCGGCTATCGCGAATAGCAGTAATTACAATGTTAGTGGGATAATGTATGATAAAAACGGAAATATCACTACCTTGACCCGAGGAGGCGCAATTAACTCCACCTCTAGCAGTTTTGGAGAAATGGATAAGCTTACTTATATCTATGATAGTGGTAACAAGCTTCAAATTGTTTCTGATGCTGGAAATGACACTTATGGGTTCAAAGATGATCTATTAGGAACGGCTATGGATAGCTCTACAGACTATACCTATGACACCAATGGAAATATGAAAACCGATTTGAACAAAGGCATTACAGCTATTACCTATAACCACCTTAATTTACCAAAGAGCGTTAGTATAGGTGGCGGAACAATCACATTTATTTACGATGCGACAGGGGTAAAACTTCAAAAGAAGGTTGTAGAAAGCGGCCAACCTAATAGTTATACTTTTTATGCGGGTAATTATTTATATAAAAGATCCGGTGATAGTGGTAGCGGTACCCTCCAGATCTTCCATCATCCTGAAGGGTATGTAGAAAATAATGCTGGCTCCTACAAATATCATTACCAGTACAAAGACCACTTGGGGAATATAAGGTTAAGTTACTTTAACAATGGAACAGCTTTATCACCGAGTGTGGTAATCTCAGAGGAGAATAACTACTACCCATTTGGGCTTAGGCATAAAGGTTATAATGATGCTCCCAACGGGCACGGGAACAGCGCTGCAAAAATGTTTAAGTTTGGAGGTAAAGAACTACAGGATGAAACCATAGGAGGTAAAAACATTGACTGGTATGACTTCGGTGCGAGAAACTATGATGCGGCTTTGGGTAGGTGGATGAATATTGATCCGTTGGCGGAGGATTATATTTCGTACTCCCCATACAATGCTATGATGAATAATCCGATAAATTTCATTGATCCAACTGGAATGGCAGCTGAATGGATACCCAATCTCAACGAAGATGGATCTACCTCATATATTGCTGAACAAGGTGATAGTGCTAAAACCCTGTCTTCGCAATATGGCATTAGTCAAAAAGATGCGGAAGCCATTACTGGAACTAAAGGTGACACTAAAATAGATGTTGGAACAGAAATTTCAGGTCAAAAGGTGTCAGAAGTAAATCCTTATAATTTAAAGGGTAATAATCTCGCATCAAGAGGAGAAGTTCTGAAATTGGATTTGAATTCACCTGAAGGTCAGAGCGAGCAAAGAAGATGGGATCATTATGTTTATAGCTCTGATCAATCAACTACAAATGGAGGATATGCATTTCAACCAGAATCTTATTTCTCGAATATAAATATGAGGAGTATGTTATCAGGAAATGCCATGATGTGTATCGAAGGAACCGAAGTGAGACTGAATTATGATATTCCTTTATACCGGTCAGCCACACTAGATGGCTCTAACTTAACAGTGGGGTTAGGAAATTTCGTAAGTCGTCCTGATCCGACACGTGGAGGGAATACTCAATTTAAAAATCAGACTAATTTGCGATTACCCGTGTATCACCCCAGTAGCGGTGGTAATATGGGGGATTATTTTATTTCCACTTCTGGTCAAAACTCAGATATTCTAATGCGACGACTGAACACACGATACCCAAAGTTTAATTACATTCGAAATAGCAATATAATAAGCAATTAATATGAAGTCACTTTTAATTTTACTTATAATCTTTTTAACCACTACAAGCTGCGAAAAAAAAGGAGATGAAGCTAAAATCTTATTACGAGAATGTGTAAATGGACGATTGAATGAAACTGTTGTAACCACTAGGGGGGGGGGCTCCTTCGATTTTTATAGGTTTTCTGAAGATTTGGAAAATGTTTTATTAGAAAACTCAATAATAGATTCGAAACATAAGGATAGCTATGAGAAGATGCTAATTGATCTGGACATGACTAGGTATCCAGCCGGAGAGACTGCGATTAAACAAATTGAGAAATTAATAGAAGAGAACCGATTCGACTTTACTTCTTTTATGGTACGCGACAATATTTTTAATCAATGTCCATTTGAAGTTTATTCCCAATTGGGACTGGAAAAAGATCATATCATTTATCAGGAATTGAAAAGTTTGAAGCCACTCATGGACCAAGGATATTATGATCACGAATTAATTTCTGAGCTTTTTCAAGACATTCCAGAGAAGGAATTTCAAAATATAATTTACCGCGCCCCAATTATTTATTTAGCCACAATAAATTTAGACTTAAAGTATAATAGAAATCCGGATAATCCAAGGAAGATTGATCCTACCAAAATAATTGGGAATTACTAGTAAATTTCGTAAAAAAGTAACTCATGGCCAACGTAGGATGGTAACTTGTAAAAAGGCTTTTTAGGTGATATCTAAGAACTGACGTAAATAGAGGAGTAAGGGTATTGGATTTTTTCTTTTCAGTTGCTACTTTAGTTAATTGAGACTTGTTCTAAAATAATCAAGCCGAGAATTTCGTGTTTTATTCAGGATGCCTTCAATTCTTTCTTTAGAAAAAAATTCTAAAACCCTACAACATCTACGGTTTCCAGTACCTCCTTTTTTTCCTCTTTGAAATACCTTTAATGCGGCTATTTCTTTCCGAGAAAAGCTGTGAAAAATGTGGTTATGAGGACAAAATTACTTGTTATTGCACTCTGTTTCTGCTTTGTCTCCTGTAAATTATCATCTCTTGTTAGTGATGGTGCTGCTTCTCCTTCTTCCCGTCCATTACCTGGAACGGTAGGACTTATGCAGTCCGGCAAATTTTTGGAATTCGGAGTTCCGGAATTGGAGGAAAAGATCAGGCTTTCTTTTCAAAAGAAGCCTTTCACTAAGAAGAGCCTGAAGGCCTACAATAGAGAAGTATTTCAAAAAGAAGGGGAGCTGGAGATAATAGATACTCTGGACATCCGTCCTTTCTTCTACAAACTTGAAATTGCTGATAAAATAGGTATAATAACTGCTTTGAACCAACCGGAGAATTCCGATTTAATAACCTTTCTGGTAACAACCCAGGAAAATTTAATTGTTACTGCTTTAAATATGTACTTCCCTCCGGAAGTTGCAGCTCTCATAGATCAGGCTTCAGAAGTTTATCTTATCAGTAATAAGCAAAGTTCTTACTCTCTTGAGCTATTGAACAAAGACAGGTCGAGAACCGTCATTGATTTTAAGGAGGGAAAATCCTTTGACTATGTCTTTTCAGCTTTTTGCTGGCGTGAAAACAATAGACACCAACCGGAAATCGCGGGCTTCAGAAGAAAAGGAGGATCCTGTCCCGGGGAAACTCAAAAGAACCCGGGGAAGTTTGAAAGCGAAGATATTTTTGACAAATTATAAAATGAGAAAATTTACCATCACATTTTTTGCTTCTCTGTTGTTGGTCCTATGTTCCTGTGAGGAAATCCTGCTGGAAGAGGATATTTCGACTTCAAAAGTAGAATTACTCACCCCGGGGGAGAATGCTGTCATTAAATCTTCAACCATTAGTTTTCGGTGGACCGAAGTCGAGGCTGCGACGGAATATCAGCTTCAAATTGCTACACCCGGTTTTGAAGCCCCTCAACAAATTGTGACAGATGTAATAATTGAAGAAAATTTTTATTCAGCAGAACTCCCGGAGGGGGAATATGAGTGGAGGGTAAGAGCAACAAATTCTAATTATAGTACTGCATTTTCTTCAGGGGCATTCACAGTAGAGACCCATGAGGATTTTTCTGATCAACAGCTAAATCTCTTTTCCCCTTCCAATAATGTTCTGTCCAACAAGAATACTATTACCCTCAACTGGGGAGAGATAGAAGGCACCATCTTATATCGGATCCAAATTGTCCAGGATGGACTGGTGGTTAAGGAAAAAACAACTGCAGAGACGCATTTGGATGTTACGTTTCCTGAAGGACAATCAACGTGGAGAATCAGAGCCGAAAATGAAACTGAGAATACCTTATTCTCTGAAAGAGGGATTTTTGTCGATAGTATAGAGCCGGAAGCCCCGCAGTTGGTAAAGCCGGAAGACAAAGCAGATCTAACTGTTCCTACTGTTTTTTTTGAATGGAACAGGAGCAGTATTCCAGGTTCAGAAGAAATGGACAGTATTTTTATTTACAGGAATTTGGAGTTAACTGAACTTGTAAAGAAAGACAGGGTGACAACTTCCTATACCACTACGCTTGATCGTGAGAAAACCTACTATTGGTTCATGAGATCGTATGATGCCGCAGGTAACGTTGGAGACAGAAGTGAAGTTTTCTCTTTCACCATAGGAAAATAGGGGGCATGCCAAAAAACAAGACCAGTCTGTACCTGTTATTTCCACTGGTAATTGTCATCTGGGGATTAATAATATATAAAGTCGCCGGTGCTTTTGGAGACGAAACAGTGGTCATTCCTGCTGTAACTCCTAAAGTAACCGAAGAAGTAATGAGAATTAAGAAAGACACCTTCTCGCTTTTACCAATCGAGCGGGATCCTTTTTTAGGTCATTACTACAAAAAACCGATAGAGCCAAAGAAATATTTGGTCGCTTTCCCCAGGGAGGTACAATGGCCGGAGATATCTTACCTCGGGCTGATTTCTGAAACAGGTAAATCTACTGGGGTACATATTCTTCAGGTTAACGGGAGACAGTTTTTACTGGAAAAAGGGGAAGTTGCCGAAGAGATTAAAATTGTGGGCTCGCGCCCGGGACAGGTAACGCTGCTTTACCGGGGAGATAAAAGAACTTTTTCGAAAGCTAATGGCTCATGAAGTATGGAAACAAATTAAGAGCATCTGCCATGCAGTTCGCCATCCTGGTTTCGGTGCTGGTCGCATTGCTACTTAGTTCTTTTCTTCTGTTTACTTATACGTACAGTAGCTTTTCGCTGCGCACCAATCAGGTATTAGATAATATAGATGCTTCCAACAAGGGAGTCAGCTACATGAGTCGTGCAGACGTTCAGCTTATTGACTCCCTGTCCCTTGTCCTGAATGAGGTTCCTGTGCTCCTGAAAACCAGTTTTTGGGGGGCGTATCAACTCGTTCATTCAAAAGGAGGAGCGGGGAGTACTGCTTTTGAAAAGGTAGCCCTTCTTGGAGCTGGGACTTCAGCTGAAGCTACCGGTATTTATCTTGAAAATAACCAGCTTCCCCTGGTACTCGCAGGCAATACCTTTATTGAAGGAGATGCCTATACTCCGGATGATATTATAAAACCCGGAAGTATATCCGGTCATTATTTTTCCGGAAACCAGTTGATACACGGCAGAAGGTTCAAAAGTGCGGAAAAGTTACCTGCTCTAAACACTGAATGGAGATCTTATATTCAGGAAATGTTGCACTTCATTCCCGGCGCGGAGGATGTCGTGGTGGGATTAGAGAATATTGGCACTTCCTTTTTTCTGAACAGACGGGTAATATTTCAGGAGAACAAGATATTCCTGGACCAGTCATTATCCGGAAATATAATTGTAGTAAGTCCACAGGAAATCGAGGTTTCTGCTTTTGCAAAGCTAGATCAGGTGCTGTTAATAGCTCCGAAAGTGATTTTTAGAAGTGAATTTGCAGGTAATGCTCATGTCCTTTCTGAAGAAGCTATAGTAGAAGAAAATGTGCGGTTACATTATCCTTCTTCTATAACCGTCCTTGCAAGAGAAGGTGAGGAGTTGAAACCTGAAGATGTCTACAAACCCAAAATAATTATAGGTCAAAAAAGCATTTTTGAGGGGAATATTTTATTTCTGGATTCTTCAGAAGATGAAGGTCATAAAAATGATGTTTTACTGGCAGAGGATTCCTTCATAGAAGGGAATGTCTATTCTGAAGGTTATACCGAACTCAGAGGAACTGTCTTAGGAAGCATCTATACCCGGTATTTTGTGGCAAACCAGGCAGGTTCCCTCTACATCAACCATATCTATAACGGCAGAATTTTGGAGGTGAGCGAAAAAAGAGAAATAGCAGGCCTGGTTCTAAAGGATTCAGATAAAAAGGTAGCGGCATGGCTCTATTAAGAAAAGTACGCGGATCAAGCCTTTTAGAGACTTTAACTGCCTCAGTAATTGTTGTGGTGGTTTTTATGATTGCCAGCTTCAGCTTTAATAATGTATTCATGAATTCCGTGAAAGCAAACGATGATCTGCTTCAGAATCGGCTACTGGAGTTGGAATATCTTTCCAGGCATGATAAAGTATCCTTTCCTTTTTTTGAAGAAGGTCCGTACTGGATTATTTCCGCAGAAGAGTTTAGAGAGACGGCAAAGTTTGAAGTGAGGAATATGAGGAGTGGGAAAGAACATGTAAAGACTATAGAAAGGAATTGAACAACAAGAACAAAATACCCGCCTTTACCCTCACTGAAATCCTCGTGGTGCTGGTGATTAGTGCCATTGTTGTAGGGCTGGCGTTTTCTGTTCTTGACCTTGTACAAAACAACCTTCGAGCCATCAAAGGCAATTATGCTGCAACCACTGAAGTGCAGCATCTCAAACAACAGCTAAAAATTGATTTCAACAGGTACCATGATATAGAGTACAACAAAGGATTTCAAGGGTTAAAATTAAAAAACGCGATTGATTCTGTTCATTACACCTTTTTAGATCGCATAGTAACCCGCAATGAGGATACTATTCCAGTATCAATAAGCGGAGTAGAATTTTTCTTTTTTGGAAACTCTATTTCCGAAGGGAAAGTAGACGCAGTGAAAATCATTCTTCGAGAACCTTCTAATGATTTTCTTTTTGTTTCTAAAATTAATGACGCTAAAGTTTACTTCGACTAATGGGGATCAAAGTTGAACAGGTACGACCTGCCAGAAAAACAGGATCCACAGCTTCCCTGGAGACCCTCTTAAAGAAAGAGATCAGGATCTTTGGGAAGAGTTTTACAGATAGGAAGAAGGAGCAGTTCTATGCTGAACTTTCTGTGCTGCTGAAGTCGGGAGTCAACTTAAAAATGGCCCTAGATCTGATTGAAGAATCCCAGAAGGAGAAGGACAGAAAAATTATTAAAGACCTTAATGAACAGATATTGAAAGGGAGTTCCCTGGCCGCCGCCATGGAAAACGATAGAAATTTCACTCCCTATGAATATCGGGCCATAAAAACAGGTGAACAAACCGGGCAACTCAATTTTATCACAAATGATCTTGCTGAATATTATCAGCGTAAAAACGAACAGAAAAGACAGGTGATCTCTTCCCTTACGTATCCTGTAATTGTGCTTTTTACCGCATTCATAGTAGTTTTCTTTATGCTGAAATACGTGGTGCCCATGTTCGAAGATATCTTTGAACAAAACCAGGTAGAACTGCCTTTTCTGACCCAGATGATCGTTAAGGCTTCTCATCTTTTGGGAGCCAATGGCCTCTACTTTCTGCTGATTTTGGCATCGATTTCTATAGGGCTCAGAATGGTCAGAAAAAAGGAGTGGTTTAGAAAGTACAAGGGAAAGTTTTTTCTGCGCACCCCAATCATTGGGGAGTATATGCGGAAGATATACGTAACACGATTTACCCATACGATGATGCTGCTTACCAACTCAAAGATTCCGGTAGTAAATGGCTTGGGAATGATACGCGAGATGGTAAATTTTCATCCCCTCCAGGAAAGTCTTCGTGGCATTGAAGGCGATATTTTACAGGGCCAGCGAATGAGTGAAAGCTTTAAAAAGCACCAGCTTTTTGATCAGAAAATGATCGCCCTGCTAAAGGTGGCCGAGGAGACCAACCAGACGGAATACGTCTTTAAAAAGCTCTACGACCAGTATTCGAAGGAAGTCGAGTATCAATCAAAGACAATCACCAATATTCTCAACCCCATCCTTACTCTTATGGTGGGTTTTATAGTGGGAGTAATCCTCATTGCTATGTATCTGCCGATGTTTAGGTTGAGTAGTGTGATTGGGTGAAATTAGTAAATATTAAGATCATGAAAAAAGCATGTATTTTATTGGGAATTTTATTTCTGATTTTGTCCTGCTCAACATCTAAGCAGGAAAAGCGTAATAAAGAAGAGAACCAACTTCTAAAAGAAAGGTGTAACAGGGTTTTTTATTCTCTGGATTCTTTAGAACGAAAGATTTCGCTTCTTGAGTACTTGAACGACTCCCTTGAAATGTCGAGTCGCTTTTTTCGGGAGGAAATGGAAATTAATCCCGAAACCGGGAGGAGTCAAATTCCGGCGGAAACAATGGAAGAGCGGGAGCAGGATATTAAAGTTTATCGGGAAATAATTGTTCAACCCGAAACCATTTCCCGGGTCAGGAACGAAATCTGGCGTGGGAAGTTGGCTTTTTACTGCCCAAAAACAATGATTTTTGATCAAAAAAATGATGTTTACGGCTTTATTAATGATTTAATAAGTGATGACCAGCTGAGAAAAATAATGATCGAACGGGTACGGGAGCATGAACCTAATCTCAAGCCTGAAGAAATGGATAACAATATCCTGATAAAGAAAATTGAATATTACGATCTAATAGAATTAAGTCTGGATAATTCGGCAAACTCAGATTTTAAGATTGATAAGATCCATGATCATGACAAACAAGAAGTAAATGAATACATCCAGGATTGGCATTGGAAAGTCACCCCCACTTCCTCCAAAACAGATCAGCAATTAGTACTAACAGTTAGAGCATATAACGATGATGGTAAAACACCATATGCTTTCAATAAGACCTATAAATTCAAAGTAGAGGTAAAGAAAATAACTTATTGGGAGAAGATACGGGAACTGCTTCTAGATAATCCTGAACTTGCATTAAGTCAGATTCTTATACCTGCAATAACCTTCGTAGGTGGATTATTTGCTGGAAGAAGGAGGAAGGAAGAGGCTGCAACTTAATATTACTTACTGTAGTATTTTAGATAAAGATGAAAAAGGTGGGCAGCTCTTTTTTAAAAATGGCCTGCTATAATGGCCTACTTTTCTAAAAAAGTTCTAAATCATTTTCTTTGATTAGATGGTCATCAACTTCTCTTTGTTTTCTTTGGTAAATAGTAACTATTTAGGACAATAATGAGAATTGATTTCAAAACAACAGTGGCTGTTAGATATTATTAATTTGCTTGCTAAGTAATTAGAGAATTTTATTATTTCTTCATTCTGTTCACCAGTTCCCCAGGAATCAAATATCAACACGCAGAAGTATGTAAAGAGATTAGCCGAAAGAAATTATTAGACTTTACAACCATTTTCCCAGTGCAAAAAATAAATTAAACATAGAGTCCCCTATAGAGGTTCATGGTTAGCTATTGCCACGTTAATTCATAATGGCTCCTGATTTGTCGATTTGAAGTTATACGGTTAGCTGATAACAAATTTCATTTTTTCGAAAACCGTAAAAGGTTTAGGGTTCTTCTTCAACTAAAATTTGCAGGTTAGTCTACTTTTACATTAACATGTAATAAAAGTTGAAAATGAATAAACCTTCCCTTTGGATATCTATTGGTTCTCTACTTGTCAGTTTTTGTGCCTTTTTCTGTGTTTACTTTTCTGCTGATGAGGTGGTTTATGTAGATGTTAACAAATTGTTTAAGGAATATGACCGGTCTGCTTTTCTTCAGAAAAACTTAGAAGAAACTGTCGAAAGATTGAAATCAAATGTCGATAGCTTGCAAGTTGATTGGCAAAATGAGCTAAAAAATTATGAAAAAGAGAGGAACTCCATGTCGGAGAAAGAGCTGGATCTGAAGAAACAATTGCTCGGGACGAAGCAACAACAATTAAATAATTATCGGCAAATTATTGAGCGGCAAATCCAGGAAGAAGAGCAAAAAACCACTCAGGCTGTTATTAAAGATATTAATGCTTTTGTAACTGAATATGGTGAGAACAAAAATTATATTATCATTCATGGAGCAACTGGTTCCGGTAATATAATGTATGCCAAAAAGTCCGTGGATATTACGGATGAAGTATTAAAGGCGCTCAATAAACGTTTCAATCGAGGATGAAATTTAGAAAATTTTTCTCGTTGATAAGTATTGTAATTGGATTTATTTCCTGTTCAAACTCTACTGCAACCTTTGGTCGAAGGGACCTAATGATATCTCATCTTAAGAATGAGGAGAACGGATATTCCCATCACAAGGAGATCAATGGAATTAAAATCAATTTGATTTACTGGCCAACTGATCTTTTGGTTCAGCAAGATTTACCGGAAAATTATACCTCAAAGGACATTGCGAAATCAAGAAAAAAATATGAAGAACGACTTTACTTCATTCTTTCTTTTTCCATTAATCAGCAGGAAATTATTAATTCATTTGAAGGCAATCAGCGTGAATTTGGAGAATGGGTAAATCAAATCTCTTTTGGGATGGAAGAACAGGTAAGGTTAGTTACCAAGAATAGAGACACAGTGGTATTAACGGATTACATCTATCCAAGAATGTATGGGATGAGTTCTTCGACTGATCTTTTACTGGTTTACCCGCGGGCGGACATCTTGGCAGGTGGGGACTCATTTAAGGTAATTTTAAATGATAAAAATCTCGGGCTTAGAGAGGTTGAAGTTGAACTTCAAACTGCCCCTATAAAAAAGCAACCAAGATTGGAATTTTAACTACAGGATTAGGTTTTTATAAAAAGATATCATGGATTCACGAAATACTAAAAGAAGAGAAGAGACTAAAAGATCCAAAAAAATACTTTCTATTATTTTACTATTGATTTTTTCCAACTCTTTGCTGCCGTACAATTTGCTATATGCTAATAATAATGGACCTACAGCCCCTGAAGCTGCTAGTTTTGAGCCAGTGGATGCAACGGATATGGTGAATCTCGGCACAGGTGATTTAAGTTATGTTCTACCTCTTCTAAATATTCCCTCACCGGAGGGTGGTTATCCAATAGCCTTGTCTTACAATGCCGGAATAGCAATGGGGCAGGAAGCCTCTTGGGTAGGGTTAGGATGGAATCTTAATCCGGGAGCCATTAATAGGAATGTAACAGGCGTTCCCGACGATTGGAAGAGAGAGAAAAAATTTAGTGCTATTTATAACAAAGGTGGAGTGAGCGAATCCTTTTCGGGAGGTGTAAGGGTTGGTTTTGAAGGTGCATTATCGGCAGGTATTTATGCTAGCTATCGAACGCACAATAGTGTCAATGGTGAAAATTCAAAACGCTTTGATGTCGGAGGATCTGTTACTATTGGAGTTGGAGATAAGAATAGCCCCTATTCAATTACCGGTCAACTCGGAACGGATGGAATAGGTATATCTAACGCATTGTTTGAACTGAACCAAAGTTTCATTAATGGTTCAACTTCATTAGGGATAAGTGTTGCAGGAACCGGAATGAGTTTAAGCTCCAAGAATGGTTTAAGTGTAAATTTTGGAAGTTCAAGTTTTAATCTGAACGGTAGTAATTCAGCTTCAAACGTAACTTCCATAAATTCAAAAACATTGAGAGCTATAGTACCATTTAGCCCAGTGACGCAATTCGATTTTTCATATAATAAAACCAAGTACTGGTTGTACGAAAATAATTACTCCATATTCAATGGATCTTTATATGCCGGGGATATCGCAGGCTCTTTGGCTGATAACGTATTCGATCATAAAGTTGCTTTTGATTCACATGAGTTAATGGAGGACAGGGAGATTTCAGCCATAGAAGCTCCTAACTACACCATGATAGGATATGATAATTATACTGTGATGGCTCAAGGATTATCAGGTTCAATATCTCCATATATTTTACAGGAAGGGGCGGTTCTAGGCCAATACAGTGCTCAATATCAGGATGAACATGGTTATTTGAAGTCTGATGTTATTTATCAATATCCTGCCAATGAGCAATTTACGAATCAAGTCTCTAACGGATCAACTAATGATATTCACTTTTATTTTGATAACGAGATTTCTTCTTTTATAAATGTTTCGTCAGACCAATGGAATGTACCATCTTCTTATTCCACTCATACATCCATTTCTGATTTTCAGACACAGAATAAATCTTTTGACAGCGAATTAACCAAAGATGGAATTATTTATAATGGTTTTAACCAAGCCAAGAATAGAATTCGAAAAGGTTCTTATATTGAAGTATTCACTAACCAGGAAATAATTAATTCCCCATCTTCTATTATTCCTCCCAATAATTTTCAAAGAAATGTTTCCACTGTCCCAAAAGATGGAATTGGAGCATACCGGATAACCGCTCTAGATGGAAAAGTTTACCATTATTCCTTACCGGTTTACCAGAGGGAGCGATTTTCGAGAAGTGCCTATCTTGACGATAATATTGATGATATTTTTTATGAACAGGAGGACTTGAGTCCATATGCGACACATTGGCTTTTGACAGCAATAACAGGTCCAGATTACTTTGACACCAACTCAAATGGAATTCTAGATAAAGATGATTATGGTTATTGGGTGAGTATGGATTATGGTAAATGGAGTGATGGTTATATATGGAGGGCCCCTGTTTCAGGATATGAAGTCAGTTCAAAATCCAAAACCTATGAATGGGGTCGAAAAGAGGTGTATTACTTAGATAAAATGACTACACGGAGTCATACAGCATTGTTTATAAAAAGTGTTAGGAAAGATAATTTATCTACTCCCATAAATATTAAAAACGGAACAGAGCCTTTAAAGTATCCTGATACACATCACGCAAGTTTTTGGAAAGGAGATAATAATCAATGGTATTTCAAAGGAATCTTTGATGATTTCGATTTTGGATATATCAACGCCTACAATTACGTGAAATCAGAAATATCTTTTTTTGTGGAATCCAAAGAACAAAAAAGTCTCAAATTGGATAAGATCATTCTATTATCTAACAATAAAAGTTCTGTTGATATTGCGAAAACCAATTCCAACCAAATGGCCGCTAAACTATTGGGAGAAATATACATTGGACAAAAGGCTGATTTATATCATATGACCACGGGGTATCAATATTCCCAATCAAAAGATATTCATGATGTACCTGCCTTCTACGGCGAGTATTATTCGAAAATATTAGATTCTGAGGACCTTTTAAATACACCTAATATCGAAGCAGAGGCATTAAAAACTATTGAATTTGACTATGATGAAGCCTATCCATTAGCAAAAAATTCTCCTAATTCTAATGCTTCATCCAAAGGTAAATTAACGTTAAGTGGAATTTCTCAAAAAGGTAAAGGTTCAATTCAAACGATACCTCCCTATAAATTTGCTTATAATAAGCCCTATATAGAGTATGATAATTCCAGAAGCGATGACTGGGGATATTCAGAACAAGATCCGGCAGCATGGAGTTTGAATGAAATAACCACACCAGTGGGTGGGAAAATTGAAATAACTTACGAGGAGGACGAGTATTATAGAGAAGCTGCTGAAACTAGCTATGTACTGAATAGCAATTTTCTGCAAGCAAGATTTCAAGGTCAAGATGTAGGGTCAAAATATATAGAAATTCAAAATGATCCTAACAATAGCTATTCTGATAACATTGACTTCAGAGATTATTTTGAATCAAACAAATACACTGATATAGATGTTTTGTTTTGGAACAATCCGAATGGAAGCAATGCTCATAAAATTGCAGATATAGCTAAGTCTTGTTTGGTTACCTATGTTTCTGAGGATCTTTTAAAAATTCAGCTTCCCTCTTCTGGTACTTCCGGGAAGGTTAGACGAGATGAAGACTGTAATGAACCTGACTGGTCTCATTATAGCAGATTTAATGGAGGAGATGGAGTGGTGCAGTGGGGCTGGAAGAATGAAAGTGGTATAGGGGATTGCACAGACCCAGGTGATGCTAAACTGAAGTTTAGATTTAAAATCAACTCTAATAAAATCGAGTTGAATAATGTGGGGGGGGGGATTAGAGTCCAAGCAATCACAACTTCCGGTGCGACAAATAATACCTTAAAAAAAGTTTATAGGTACACAGACCCTAGGACAGGTGTCTCTTCTGGTATAACTTCTTTTGCTCCTTCCCGTAAAGAAAAAAATGTAAAATACCTTTCGGCTTTACCCGGGCCCACAGTATTATATGAATATGTTACTGTAGAAAACCAAAATAATCAATCTGAACTTTTATCGAAAACCGAATATAAATTTCAAGTTTATCAACCCATGGAGAACACTTCTTCCGGATTTAATTTGGGAGACATTGTTTCTTTTGGAAAAACCCAACAGGCTTCTCGTACAGTTACATTAGATAATAAACCCACCCAACTAAATTTTTCGAAGAGCATTTTAGTTGATAATTCATCTTCTCTTGGACGCATGTTATCTCAAAAGATTTATAACAAATTTGACGAACTTTTGAAGAGCGTCAATAATTATTATTATGCACCGGATGATGTACAGCAGGGGAGAACTGAAGAAACCGTAAGTTCTTACAAGTTAAGGGTTAAAGAGAATAACAATAATACTTACTATTTAAGCTCATCCAGTCGGGCTAAGCTTCCCAGTGTATTGTCAAAAACAGAAATTTCCAGTAGTGGTTTGACCGAAACCCAGTATATAGATGATTATGACTTCTTAACTGGTATGGTCATTCAGAATTCGTTTGAAAATTCTTCCGGCAAAAAGATCAGGCAATCCATTTTACCGGCGTTCAACCACTATCCGGAAATGGGAAGTAAGGTGGACAACACCTTAAATAAAAATATGCTATCTCAATCTGCAGGAAATATCTCAGAAATTTATTCTGATGGAACTTGGAAAAAAATTGGGGCTAATATCCGTACCTGGAAAAATGACTGGAATTACTTTGACTATACCGGACAATCCCTCCTTTCAAACAATTTTTGGCGATCGTCTGAAAAATTTGTTTGGAACGGAGATATATCATCTGAGGGTCTCTATTTGAATTACAGCAATAAATTTGACGGATTTAATTGGTCAATAGGTGCAGTTCAAACCAATCCTAAATGGGTTAAAACATCTGAAATTACAATTTATGATCAATTTTCCAAGCCTTTAGAGCAAAAAGATATAAATGGAAATTTCACTTCAACCAAAATGGGAGACGGCAATTCCAAAATATTTTCTGTTTGTAACGCTCCTTATTCAGGACAATTCTTTTCAAGTGCCGAAGATTTGATTTCAGGCACACAATTTTTTAGCGGACAGGTTTACAAAGGAAGCACTGCTTCTATTTCATCCATTTCCCATTCCGGACAAAAGGCGCTAAAAGTGAATGTTAATGTAAAGGCTTTCGCTGTAAAACCTTTAGCTGACAACTATAAGGTTTCTCTCTGGGCTTACAAAGGAGGTGGTTATAATTACTCTGGTACTAAAGTCAAAGCAGGAGGCGTGACTTATAGTCCTGCTTTGGCGGAAACAGTTCACGCCGGGGATTGGGTGCAATTGAATTTTCATTTGAATACCATATCTACAGGACAAGAAATCTACGTGTACAATTCTTCTGGAACAGGCATTTATGATGATTTCCGTTTGTTTCCAAAGAGTTCTTCCCTTGTTTCTTATGTCTACAATGAATGGGATGAACTTGAATATATTTTTGGTGAAAATAATCTGGGTGTCAAATATAAATATGATTCTAATGGTCGTCTAACCGAAATTTATAACGAGGTTGGGGATTTAACAGGTGAACCAGGTGGTTTTAAATTAGCCAAACAGGTAAAATATAATTACAAGAGAACTGCTGCAATGGATACGAATGGAAATGGACAAATTGACAAAGAAGAAACTTATGATCCTTTAAAACTTTATTCCACTGTAACTGACCCTTCTTCATATTCTGTAACAATTACCGCAAATGCTTCAGGAGGAAGTGGTAATTACTCTTATCGCTGGGCAACAGGCGAATCTCAAGATTTCCTTTCTTATGGTAGTTGGACATCAATGAATCAAGTATTTACTACTAACCCATGTCCTGATGGTATAAAATATTATAAATGTCAAGTACGGGACAATGAGACCTCTTTAATAGTGGAAAAAGAATCGGCGATTTATAGGACTTGTGATGGGAACCTTGAACCTTTGAAACCTGCATTAGAATAAAATTATTATTATGAAAAACAAGATTCTATACCTTTTACCAGGCATTTTTCTTTTTTCTTTTTTTAATATTAGTGCCCAGACCAGAGAACTCATTGTTGAGCCTATAGAACCCTGTGATTCGCAGTACATGATGCGATGGTATTATGATGGTGATGGAGATGGATACGGTGATCCAATGGTGTGGAGAGATAGTTGTTCTCAACCCTTTAAACACGTTTCCAATAATAAAGACTGCAATGACTCCAATTCTTCGGTAACCACGGCGCAATGGTGGTATCCAGACAATGATTTTGATGGGTTAGGATCCAGTAGTGGTGGTATGTTGTCTTGTTTGATACCCAGAGGATCTTATGTCAACAACAATGATGACTGTGATGATTCCAGGGAGGAGGTCGGTTCAGCTAAGGCTTGGTACAAAGATTTGGACAAAGACGGAGAGGGGGGTGTAAATTCCAATCCGACATACAATTGTAATGATCCTTCCAATTCTACCTATTCATACTCTCTTTCAAACAAAGATTGCGATGACAGTGACCCACAGGTACAACAAATAACCTGGTACTATGATGGAGACGGTGATACCTATGGTGATCCATCAAACTTCAAGAAACAATGCTCTAAGCCATACGGCAGTTATGTCACGAATGGCAACGATTTATGTCCTGATGTTTCCGGTTTTGAAGATGGATGCCCTCCTGCGGGAAGAGATGTTACAGAACTTTGGAATACTGTACAAATCACAGAATACGACAGGGACGGGACTATAAGGGGGAAAGCAAAAACGTATTATGATGAGCTAGGGCAGTTGGTTCAATCACAGGAATTGGATGTTCAATCCAGAAAGGTCTGGGCCAGCCAAGTTTTCTATGATTCTTACGGACGTTCTGCTTTAAGAACCTTTACAGCACCGACCAACAGTGATATTCCGGGAGATTTTTTGTTTAGATCCAACTTCATAAAAAAGGCAGATAATACTGTGTTTTCCAATTCCGATTTTGAAAATCTTTCAGGAGATCCTTCAGTAGTTGGAAACCAAAGCAATAGTCTTGGGTGGTATTATAGCTCTGCTAATACTAGTGAACCATATCAGGACATCACAGATCGCCCCTACATTAAAACAGAATACAGCAAGCTCAACCCCGACAAAATACTAAGAACTTTAGGCGGAAACAAAAAAGCAGGAGATTGGAAAAATGGGTATTCATTTACAATGAGAGCCGCTCAGGAATTGGCACAGGCGGGAGCTTTTAATTCAACCGTTTACAATTCTTACAAGATAGTCAAAACAGTTGTTAGGAATGTTCAGGGTGTAGAGAATGTCCTGTTCACAGATACAGATGGCAAGACATTAGCTGCAGCGAGAAGTGGAGGTTCAACTGCGAGAGTTATGAGCGTTGACATCCCAAAAGAAGGTTTTTTAGATATCCATATTCCAGAAGGATCAAACGCTGTTGGTATCACAATAAGTAACCCTACAAGCAGGTCTTTAAAAATTTATGACCTGGTTACAGAGAACGTAATCACTCCTTCATTAGCCTCCCTAAGTAGTGGCTTTTATAGAATTTCGATTGTTAATCCGGATAATTATGATCCCTCAGTACAAGCCATAACTGTGTCATATAAAGAAAATTATTACGACTATAGTCTCAATAAATATGATAAGGCGGGAAGGCTTATTGAAACTCTTCAACCTTTAAACAAGTTGAAGACCACTTTTACTTATAATTCCCTTGGACAGTTGACTTACACAAAAAGTCCAGATGAGGGAGAGGCGTGGTTTAAATACAGGACAGACGGGAAGATTAGATATTCTCAAAATAGTAAACAAAAGATGGCAGGAGAATTTTCTTATACCGAATATGACAATCTCGGTCGTCCAATTGAAAGTGGAGTTGTGAAAAACAGTTATTTTACGACGATTGATCCTAATGCCACCGTTGCCTCAGGTGTTAAAATTGAGCAGCAGTTCACGACCTATGATGCCTTAAATTCATCGGATATAAGCACTTTATCTGGAGTGAACCCTGCTTATTCCTCACCTTCTTTTCTTTTAGGAAATGTGGCTAAAACAAGAAACGCGAATGTTACAAGCTACTACAGTTACGACATTTATGGCCGACTTAAATGGATGGTACAGAATATTTCAGGTTTAGGAATTAAAACAATTGATTATGTTTATGATGAAGTTACCGGTGCTGTTACTCTGGTAGATTACCAGAAATACAGTGCAGGTGAACGATTCGTACATAGATATTCCTATGATATAAAGGGACAATTGACGAAGGTGGAAACATCGACAAACGGAACGAATTATCTGACTCAGGCCCAATACGATTATTATGAGACGGGGGCTTTAAAACGGAAGGTTATAGGAGATGGACTTCAGGGAATGGACTATGTCTATAATCTGGAAGGTGCTCTGAAAAGTATTAATCACCCTGAATTAAGTTCTAGTAAAGATCCCGGGGGTGACGCTAATGATATTTTTGGTATGACGATACATTACAATGCCGAAGATTTCAAGAGGACTAATACACCTAAGCCTATAGGGTTATCGAGTTTAGGAACGGAACAATATGGAGGGAACATAAAAGGAATTGAATGGAAAACCTTCGGCAGTACTGCAGCTAATTATTTTTACAATTATAACAGGAATAATTGGTTAACAAGTGCGAACTTTAATCTGGGAAGTGGTACAGCCGATTATCGGGTGGATAACATCTCCTATGACCCCAACGGTAATATATTGTCCTTACGCCGAAACAAACAGTATGAAAACGGAAGTAATGCAATGGACCATTTGACCTATCGATATAAAGCAGGGACAAACCAACTTTCTTACGTGGACGACGCCGTGACCGCAAGTACGGATGCTAACGACATTAAGGATCAAGCTTCTGGAAATTATACTTACAACTCTATTGGACAGCTGATTTCAAATGCTCAGGATGGTATAACTTATTTTTATAGTGCTTCAGGTCTGGTAACTAAGGTACAAGGTAATTCCAGTAGTGTAGAATTCTTTTATGACGACCGTGGCAATAGAATTAAGAAGGTTTCTACAAGTGGGACTATATCCACTACCACCTTTTACGTAAGGGATGCTTTGGGAAAACCTTTAGCTGTATACAGTAATAATTCCCTTGAGCATCCGGTATTTGGTGCCTCACGTATAGGTGTTGCAAAAAGAACCATTGGACAGACATCTCTTGCACAACAAAATTATTTTTACGAGCTTACAGATCACTTGGGAAATGTACGTGCTGTGGTACAAAAAAATTCATCAGGTAATGCAGTAGCACTTGTTAAAACAGATTATTACCCCTTTGGAATGCCAATGCCAAGTCGAAATGTCCAAGGTGATTACCGCTATGCTTATCAGGGACAGGAGAAAGATTCAGAAACAGGGATGGAGGCTTTTGAGCTAAGACTGTGGGACAGCAGAATTGGGAGGTGGTTAACCACTGATCCATACGCTCAGTATAGTTCACCATATTTAGGTATGGGTAATAACCCCATAACTCTTATTGATCCTGATGGTGGCTTTGACACATGGTTTGGCGCTTTTCTTTTTAAATTGTTCAACGGGGGAGGCGAAATCAATAAAAATGACAATGGAAGTTTCACTTTAGGACAAACGTATTATGATAATGGATGCGACTGTACCGGAGTTGAAATAATATCAGGAAACCAGTGGGAAAGAAATCTGAGCGGAAGCTTTAATCTTTTTAACGATTCTTTTAAGCGGATTGGTGCTATAGCGCATAATAATGACGGTCCAGTTACTACTGCCTGGACGACCTATAGGATGAATGTCAATTTGTCGGTGTCTAAAAATCCTTCACCTTCTGGGCAAAAAGTTAATCCGGAAGACTATATGTTTAATATAGCAGCAGGAGGATTTAATACTCTTGCCCCCGGAACTGTTAATCCAGGAATGAGGGTTTCCGTACATAATGGCAGGAACCTACTACAATCTCAGAATCTGACACCAAAACAGAAGGCATATATCTCTCCTGTAGGGGGTTATCCAATCGGAGAAGCTAGTTTTACCGTTCCAGAATTAAATAGTGGGAGGATTCATATCAAGGTTCATGGTACATGGACAGTAAAAACAGAAAGTGGGTCAGCTGTACCTGTTCAACATCCTATTTTTACCCCTTGGCCAATTCAAATAAAAAAAACGATTTTCTAATGAGGAATCCAATAATTCTTGGTTTGGTATTTTTATTATTCATTTCTTGCAAAGATAAACCTATAGCCAAAGATGGAATAATAAAAAATAAAAGAGAAAATGATCGTTGTACAAATTTAAATGAGATAGGTGTACGATATTTGAACCTTTTCCTATATTCTGGGGGAGAGGATTCAATTTCTCTTATAGAAGCGGAAAAAAACTTGCGTTTAGCGGTTAAATGTGATGAAAATTTTTTAATTGCTCGAAATAATCTACTAAGTGTTTATAATTTGATGGGTGATTATCCTAAGGCATTAAAAATGGTAAAAGAACAGGCTAAGTTAGATCCAGAAAATGTCCAATGGGTGGCTCAAAAAGCACTTCTGTATAAGGAAATTGGGTATCTTGATTCTGCAAAAGCTCAATATATTAAAGGTAATGAAGCTTATAGAAACCTCATGATTAAATTCCCCGATAGTTTAGACATTATTCTTGAATCTATGGTTCTAAATGCCTACTTTAATGAACCTGTTGATTATCTTGAACGTCTAGAAAGTCTTAAAGGAGAGTATCCTGAAGAATCCGATAAAATTGATCACTACTATAACTTAATAGTTGATATTCCCCACAATAGATCAAAATAGTGTAGGTGATTTTAATAAACTTTGGTAATAATAATCAATTGGTTTCGTGGTGCTGAACCAACTACATAAAAATCTTCTAATCAATATTCTGCACCCTTAGATTACTCTGCAGGAAGTTATTGTTTAACCGAAAAACATTTTTTTATATTGACGACCTTTTGATTTCATGCCACGTCTGCTATCATCCGGAGGGAGGAGTAACCCATTATACATTGCGTACTGCAAGTCCATCTCACAAGCTTTACAGTGCATGTAAACCTGATATTAGTCCTCCCTAGCCTCCACTTCAACCTTTAATATCTAAATTAGGTTTATATCTCACTTCTGTAAACTTCCTTCAGTCTGCCTACTTATTAAACCACAACTTCTTCTCCTTCTTTTGGGAAATTTTCATGAAGGATATTTCTGTTTATTTATTATACTGCGCACAAAAATTGTACATTGTAAAAAGCTTCTATTCAATTGATGATCCATCTTCCGCTCAAAACTTATAGAAGATAAAGATCCAAAGTTGTAATCCTTTTCCAATTTATACAAAACTTCCTGAAGGGCACGATAATTTCCTTCTAGGGTAAACTGGTAGGACGCAACAATACTATTATCGTTTGCCACAACATGAGGTTCTTTAAATTTAATAATTTTATAAGACTTTTCCTCTGCATGCTCATTAAGAACCTTTAATAGATTGTTTTGAGGAGAAGTATTTCCAATCCTGTTCCCTGCGATAAAGGTATCAAATTGGGCTTCTTTTTCTTTCAAAGAAGTTTGATTTTGATGGGATCGGGAGTTTTGCTCAACCTGTGATTTTATGTTGTCTAGTTCTCTTTTTACTTCAAAAGTTTTTGAAAAAGAATACTGGTAGGCCACCATTAGCACAAGAAAGAAACCTGTTATTAATAAAAAGTTCTTAGTCGACTGCTTCATCTTCTTTTAATTTTAGTACAAGAAGAAACTCTGAAGTCCCTGGCGAGCTATAGCCATAGTCTTTAACCTTTACTTCTGCTATCCAGGGAATGTTTTCCATATCCTTTATCCAGAGCGAGAACTCCTCTTCATTCGTGCTTTCTCCTCCTAAAGCGATAATATTCTTCTCTATTTTTACAGGTTCATTTTGTTTTATCTGCTTTTGAAGGGGTTGATAATTTAATTGGTTTAAAAGTACTGAACCAGGCAATACATGGATGAGCCGGTTAAGGTAAAGAGTACTTCGAGAATTACTGTTGTTAAGAATGTTCTCTACAATTTTTTCTTTTTCAAGTACTTCTTCATATTTCTTATTATAAGCCAGCCTTTGAGAAATCTCAATTTCATGTTGGCCGGTCATTTGTTGAAGCTCAGAATAGAAGGTTGAGAAAAACAGGAAGTTGATCAGTAGCATTACCAGGAGCAATATAACGGCAGTTGCCAATCCTTTTCTGAAGAAAACTTTTTGATGATGTTCCTTTTTTAGTTCAAGGTTTTTAGTGTTGTAATTAGAAGTGTGATTTAGGTTTCCTGATTGATAATTAAACAGTGATGCAAGAGGAAGTAAAAATTTATAATTAACCGTCGTGTCTCCTATGGTGAAATCTGTCTTTTCATTTCCTTGTCCTGCTCTGTCAAAAGTAATGATTTCCCTACCATTCGTATGGAGGGTAAAGGAGGGCAAAAGAACCTCCTGTTCCTTTATTAGACTGAGCAAATTCTGCAGAGAAAAGAATCCCAGGGAAAATCCGATTATCCTTATGTTTTTCTCTTCAAAGGAGGAAATAATCTGATGAACCATCTTTTTTCTACATAGAGCTACTATGCTTCCTTCAGAACCAGGAAGGATCTCGTAATAAAAATTATTCAGCTCCACATTAGGAAAGGCTGAGGAGACCACTTTAGCATCGGTCCCTGTAGTCGTAGTTTCCTTTAAAAGTACCTGTGTGCTTGTAATACAGAGGAAGGCGTGTTGATTTTTTTTCAGCTTTTGTGCACAGTCTTCAATACTATCTGCCTCAAAAGTTTCCTCTATGTTAAACTCGTTTTTTTTCTTAATGGCTGTAAGTACGGAAATTCCGGAAGTATCATTTGAAGTAGAACTATATTCTATTCCGCAGAATCTTCTGCCATAGGTCCAGTATGAGAGAAAAGCCGAGATCATCAGTAGATTACTGTAGGTTTAATAAGAATGTTTAGTTTTTTCTTTGAATCCTGCCGCCTCCTTTCACTGAACAACCATTTGATAACAGGAACACGTGCCAGTACAGGAACTCCTGAACCGGAATCGTCTTTTGCTCGTTCTTCAATTCCTCCAAGGATGGCCACATCCTGGTCGCGCATCCTGATAATAGAGGAGAACTCCCTACTATTCATTCCAGGAGGTGCGTCTTCTGCTATACGCTCCCCGTTAAAATTGGACTGGATGACATTGATGTCAAGAGTTATCTCACCATCCCCAGATACAAAAGGCATAATTTCTAAGGCAAGTTCGGCATCAATAGGGTAGTAGTTGGTCACTTCTGAAGTCTGCGGTATTTGAGAACCGAAAAAACTTTGGCTTGTTACTGCATAATAAGTCGTTTCTCCACTGGAGAGATGTGCTTTATGTCCGTTCAGGGTACTTAATTTAGGAGTAGATAGAATTTTAAGATTTCCATTGGTCTCCATAGCTTTAATGTTCATATAGAATTCAGGAAGGACTTTTCCCATGTTTAGGGAGCCAAATCCGTCAAATCCGCCTATTATACGGTTTACAGTTTGTGCACCCAATTGCATATCGACAGATGGAAAAGCTCTTCCTTCTGTTTGGACTGCTTCGTCTCCAAGTCCAAAAGACACTCCCGATTCTACAATAGCGGTTTTATTCACCTCCAGGATCATTACCTCAATAAGGATTACCGGCACAGGTTTATCGATGTACTGTATGAAGCTTTTAAACCTCTCGATTCTTGCTGCCGGGCCGCTCACGACAAAACTGTTTAATTCGGAATCAATTTTCACATCAATTCCTGCCATCAGTTCATCTGGAATAATTTTCTGAATACCTTCTGTATTGTTTTCACTTGAAGCCTCGGAGTTTCTGAAGTTGTTATTGACAGGAGACAAATTCCCGCTATTGAAATTTTGATTGTTTCCGGGATAGTAGTTGGTGTTTGCAGCCATAAAGTTATTCCGGTCTGCCCGTCTGCTTTGATTACTTCTGGATGGATTGGTTAGCATCTTAATTGAACGATGCATCATTGGAATTAATTCCACCTGTTTAAGAGCAAGTTGATCTTCGGTTCCAAAAAAGTAAAGATCTCCCTCCTTTTTATAGGTATAGTTTCCTGAGCTCCCATGGTTAAAGCTGGTCACATCCCTTTGCATGTTTTGATCCATGGAAGATCCCTGCTGAAGATTTGCAGAAGGCCTACCTTCATTGATACTCTCAAATATTTTGTTCAGGAGATTATCAAAGGATATCTCTTCTGCATTGACGGTGACATTACCCATTTCGGCCAGAGAAGAGGCTGTGAAAATATCAAGGTTGAGTTCATCTCCTAAAGTGTAAATAATGTCTGCTGCTGGAACATTAGTAAAATCTACTTCTAAGACTTTTTTATATGGATCGAGGACTCTGTAGTTAAAGTTGTCTGCCCTACTGACGATCCTGGACGCTGAGGATCCTTCACCTCCGGTCTCTTTAATATTAAAAATATAAAAGCCATCCCGGGATTGTGTCACCTCCAGATTATTTGAGATAGCCAATTTTTCCATAGCAGAATCAAAAGGTGCACGTGCAAAATAGACGGAAAGCGGGAGATTTTCCATTCCGGGGGCAAAAACAAGATTTTTGCCGGACACATCTGTAATCTTCCTGAATACCTTGTCAAGAGGATCATTTTGTAAATCCAAACTTAGGACATTAAGAGATGTGTCATAATGAGCAACAATTTCTTTTTCCGCAGGTATTTGTACTGGTGGCTGATACTTAGATATGGAAATGATGTTTCCTGAAAATTGAATTTCAAGATTGTATTTCTTTACAAAAAATACGAGCAAATCTGCTATGCTTACATCCGAGAAATTATTAATAACATTTATTTCCTCAAGCTGCGGAGAAACATTGATATTTATCCCGTGTACCTTTGAAATAGCCAAAAGTAGATTAGACAGGGTGGTATGGCTAATATTGACATTTACCTTTTGTTCAAATTCCGGGTGATCAACTTTAAGAAGTTCAAGTTGATTTTCAATAGAATTGATCCTGCTGTCATTTTGAGAAAATGCTTCAAGACTAAGGATGAGAAAAATAAAATATACGTACTTCTTGTAGGGCATTAATTTTCGGTGTTTAGTAAGGGATAAACCTCCTCGACAGAAGTTTCCCCTGAAATGATCATCCGTATAGCATTGGTTTTAAGCGAGGACAAATTCTTTTCTATAAAGTAACTGTCGATTTCAGCTTCATTCTGCCTTATTGCAGGTTCGAGACTTCTGGTGATCGGAACAATTTCGTAAATAGCTTTTCTTCCATAGTATCCTGTGTGAAAACAATTTGGACAGCCTACAGGTAAAAAATGCCGGGTCATTTCAACAGGAATTTTGAAATCTTCCGGTAGAATGGCTTCTTTAATGGCGGCAGCTTGTTTGCAACTGTCGCACAATTTTCTCACCAGGCGCTGCGCTACACTGAGGTTTAGAGTACTTGAAATGAGATAAGAAGGGATCCCCATATCCAGAAGCCGGGAAATAGTAGACCAGGCTGAATTGGTGTGAATGGTAGAAAGCACGAGATGGCCTGTTAAGGCTGCTTTTATGGCCATAGTAGCTGTTCTTTCATCCCTTATTTCTCCAACCATTATTATATCGGGGTCCTGGCGAAGAAAAGTTCTTAGTGCAGCCGGAAAATCAAATCCTATATCTTCTTTCAATTGTACCTGATTCACTCCGGCTAAGGTATACTCTATAGGATCTTCAATGGTGAGAATATTTGTGGTTTCCTGATTCAGTAATTTAAGGGTACCGTACAAAGTGGTGGTCTTTCCTGATCCTGTAGGACCGGAAATTAATACTATTCCATTTGGTTTTTTGATTCCCTCCATATAGAGAGATAGTTCGTTTTCTGTAAAACCAAGGTTTGATAAGCTCACTTCTTCAGCATCTCTTTTTAAAATTCGAAGTACAATCTTTTCACCATGAAGAGTTGGTAAGGTGGAAACCCTAATATCAAAATCTTTATTAGCAGATTTTACAGTTATTCGACCGTCTTGAGATAATCTTTTTTGGGAAATATCCAACCCAGCCTGAATTTTGATCTGATTAACAATTTGCGGATATTCTACTGAAGAAATTGAGAACTGTTCTTTCAACTTACCATCCAGTCTGAATCGAACCCTGCATCGGTTCTCATATGGTTCCAAATGAATATCACTACTACCGTAATCTTTGGCAGTCTGGAGTAATTGCTGAAGAAAATTGTTCTTATAGTTTAGCTCTTCAGTTTCTGCAGTTGTAGTTTGCCTGTAGTTGAGGGAGAGGAATGATTGTAGCGTGGTGGAAGTTTCCTTCTCAAGTTTGAGGTTATAACCGAAAAGAATTTTGAGTTCCTGTTCTAATTCCGGTATATTTTCAGCGTCTGTTCGAAAAATAACTTTATTCTCTCGCTTTTCTACAGGAACAATACGGTGATGAAAAGCCTGATTGGCTGTTATCAGCTGCTTTAAAGATACCGGGATGTGAAACTGATTATCCAATGAAGTAGAGACTTTTATAAAATCCGAACCAACTTGATAAATAGATGCAGATTAAAAATAGAGAGGCATATCCCGCAAGTGGTACAGTTTCATTGTTTTTTTTTCTGGAAACAAATGCATGAAGACCGAGAGAAAAGAGCATACTAAATACAAAAATCACTAAAAAAGCTTCAGGAGGAAAAGCTACTGCCAGTCCGATGGAATACAAGAGGTCTCCCAACCCCATTGCCTCACTTAAGAAGTTTTTTTTCATTTTAAATTGAGAATACAGACAGGCAATACTGAAAATTCCTGCAACTACAATTAGATTAAAAAAGATATTGGGGAAAAATAACCAGGTAAGACTTTCTGTAAAATGGAAATACCCAGCAATTAGACCAAAAGCGGGAAAAAGAAACCACCAAACGGCACGTTCTTTTACATCCTGATAAAAGATGAGAGCGAGTCCCGTGATGAGTACTATTTTAAGTGCAATTGTGATGATCAATCTTTTACTATTTGTTTTGGGTTTCCTTCAACGTTATTGATTTCCCAAACATTGAAAATTCCATCTCCGTCAAAATCAACAACAGCAGTGGCTCTAATTTTATAAGTGTTTACCGTAGCTTCTATAATTTCATACTGGTAATTTGCGCTACCATTTTCCAAAACAGTACGAGGTGTTTCGTAATCTATTTCATTAAAGTCAGCTGAGTATTTCGAATGTAGGTACTGGAATTGCTTTTGCAGATTTGAAATATACTTTAACTGGATCTGGGCCTCCTGAGCCTTTGTTTTACTAATCAGTGGCATGAAATTGGGCAAGGCAATTAACAATAGGATACCAAGAATGGCAAGGACAATTAGCATTTCCTGGAGGTTGAATGAGGGTAGTTTTTTAATTTTCATAGTATCACAATAGTAATCAATAGGCCTGTTACTTGCAGAACATAAAACCGTAAAAGGATTACGGTTTGAATTAAATGAAGAGAAATAGTCTATCAGAAAATGTTATGACAAATTTTTCTATACAATTCTGTATTTGTTTATGTCCTTAAAACTGATCTTGAGGAAAGATGGTTTTTGATTATGATTCTGAACCGTCTAAATATTTAGAGAGTCTGAACATAAGATACGATATATTCGGGAAATAATGCAGAATGATCAAAATGTTTCCGGAAGAGCAGGAGAAGTGAAAATTCATTTTTTGAGCGAAATACCAGAAAGATTATAGATTTTTTTGAGGTTCAATAATTCGGGGATATTCCAGACCTAAGAAGAATAGGAACATCCTTACAAAAAAGTCGATTTACTTTTTATATCCTGAGCGTTTTCCTTTTTGATTTTTCCTCTTGGATTCACGGCTGTTGTTGGTGAACAAGAGGAATTTCTTTTCTGATTTACTTCCCATAGAGCCATCGCTGTTACCTTTTTTGATGTCTTGCTATTCATGGGAATTCAGAATTAGGATAGGCCGTAAGACCAGAAGCAAAGGAGAGTACCAAATATTTTACAGGCCGGCTAACTTCTGAATTCCGTTACTTTTTCATCAAAAAAGGTAAGATGACGAATGATGAATCTGAAATCTGATGGAACCAAACAATTATTTCTTCTTTTGAATCGTCAAAGCAACTGTTCAAGGGTTTTCCCGCATAAGAGTTTTCAGTGAATCAACCTGAAAGAACTTTAAACAAAATAAGGTAAGAGGGAAACGGAAGAAAACCTTAAAGATGTCTTTGAATTTGTGACAAACCGCTTTCTAAAAATATCGTGGAACCTATACAATTGTGTTTAGGGAGTACAACTGCTTTCCTGGTTCCGGAGAGACAATTATAAATCAGGCAACGAGATGGTTTATACTTTACGGGAAACCGTAAATTTTTTTGTTTTCATTAACATATATTAGCATGATCGCTCGATCCAAATATGGGTCTCAGCGTCCGGAGGCATGCCTGAAAGTCAAAGAGAATATTAACGTCATTAAAAAATATTTCTTTTCTTCATGTAAGGCTGCCAGGTGATTAGAATGTATTTCTTTTTGCCGTTCTCGGTTCTTGAAAGGAAACCATATTCATAAACAAACAGGTAAACATCTCCTTTAGTATTTTTCCAAAAGTGAGTAAAAAAATTAGAATTGAAACCCTGATCCACGAGCCTTTGAGCTCTTACTGTTGCCTTACCCGCTTTATTAAAATATTTTAGGAGCTTTCGATTTTTTTTGAGCTGATGGTCGACTTCAAAAAAGAAGTTGTTCTCTTCACGTGCTTTTTCGTAGTGATAGGCACTTTTACACTGAGGATTACAAAACTTTTTGTCTGTTCGTCCTTTAAGTTCTAAGTTGCAGGTAAGGCAAAATTTTTTTGAGCTCATTTCCCTAGTTGTTTTAGTCGTATAATATACGAATAATGAACACTTGAAAGTTTCCTGTAAATGTACTTTTACAAGAAAATATGTAATGGAAAAGAGGTACGTTACCCTAAAGCATTTAATGGTGGCAGGAGAAAGAAGTATTGGACTTCAATATCTTTCAGACAAAGTTTTAGATGCTTTGGTCGGAGACCTGCCGGGGATCAATTGGAGTCAGGAATTTCGGATGGCTTATGTAAAAAACACTCCGAAGAACCTGGACAATATATTCAAAACTTTCAAAGGAGTGGCCTGGATAAATTGCAATCATTTTTTTCCAAAAAGTAGTTTTGGAAGAACAGCAGAGGCTGCAAACGTTGAGACATTCCGTAATAGAGAAGTTATTGAAGGTAGAAAGACTTGTCCTGAAAGTTATCTGGCGAAGTTAGAATTAAAGTGTTACGCCTTGAATACGGTGAGAACTTACATCTCATGTTTCGAGGCCTTTATGAACCACTTCAATGACAGGGAGCTGGATGAGCTTAATGAGAATGACATTCGAGCTTATCTTCAAAACCTAATTCAGCATGGATGTTCACATTCATACATTAATCAGGCTATTAATTCCATAAAGTTCTACTATGAAGTCGTGCAGGAAATGCCAAATCGTTTCTATGCCATCGAACGGCCAAGAGTAGAGGAGAAGCTTCCACAGGTTTTAGCAAAGAACGAGGTTCTTGATATTATAGAACATACCAACAACATAAAGCACAGATGCGTTGTTAGTTTGCTATACTCTGCCGGTTTGAGAAGAAGTGAGGTCCTCAATCTTGAGCCAGAGGATATTGACAGTAGTCGGATGGTTGTTAGAGTGAGATCGGGAAAAGGTAATAAGGACAGGTATTCGATTCTCTCGGAGAAAGTGCTACAGGATCTAAGAAAGTATTATGTTCAGTGGAAACCAAAAAAGTATTTATTCGAGGGGCCAACAGGGGAAAAATATTCTGCAGAAAGTGTTGTGAAAATAATAAAGGAAGCAGCACGTAAGGCCGGAATCAGGAAAAATGTAACTCCACATATGTTAAGGCATTCTTTTGCCACTCATTTATTGGAAAGCGGTACAGATTTGAGATACATTCAGGTGCTCTTGGGTCACAAAAGCACCAAAACAACTGAAATTTACACTCACGTAGCAACAAATATTATTTTACAAATCAAAAACCCTTTAGATTAGTAAAGACAAAGTAGATATAAATGTACTATTGCATTTATTAATACG
>CAVUAU010000009.1:0-351552 GCA_963739625.1 uncultured Flavobacteriaceae bacterium | reverse complement strand
TCTGGAAGGTCCAGTTTCAGCAACAGGTTCTTTTTCCCGATCTTGAGGCTGCTACTGCCTTCACGCGTTTCTCCCGAAACATCAGTGACGGTCGCTTCAATGCTGTATTCATAAATGAGTTCCTGCTTTTGTTGATCACCCGCAGCTATTTCCGCAGGGAAAGTCAGCGAAAAATCCCCTTTTTCACCGGTAAGCAGGGTGTCTGTTTTAATGCTGGTAAAATCTCCCCGATCATAGTACCACCAGCGATAAACCACTTCGCGCCTCTTCACGGTGTACGCCACACGGGCCCCGCTCACGGGAGAACCCATGAAGGCACGGGCATTACCGCTCACGCGAATGCTGTCTCCAAAGCTGTAGGTCTGGTTGATGGTATCAAAACTGACTTCAAAACTGGGGCGTTTATATTCCTCCACATTAAAATACACCTCCTCATCCATATAATCACCATCATCCCAAACCTCCTCCCAAAAAGGGGTTTCAGACTCTGCGTCTTCCTCGGTATAAATGCTGAAGCTGCCGGTAATGCCATTTTTTGGAAGTAAAAATTCCCCGTTAAACGAGCCGAACTTATTGGTTTTTAATCTGAAGCTGGTAACCTCCTCCTCATTGGGATCATCAACATAATATCTTCACAAATTCATGGGGAACCGTTTGAGTCTTCCCGTTCTTATGGCTTAGGAGCACCCCTTTAAAATGACTTTTTGCCCGGGACGATAAATTGCCCGGTCAAGGTACAGCAGCGTTTTGGCTTTTAGAGCATCGTCCTCTTTATCATTCCCACCAAAATAACCCTCCCAGAAATCAGAGATGAGCATATCGCCGTCCTTCGTAGCCATTACATAGTCAAGCCGTGAATAATCGGATGATTTTTTTACAAAGACCTCCCCATTTTCATCTGTGGTCCTTTCTCTTGACACCTTTTTTTCAGAATCCACTTCAGGCTGACACCTTTTTCAGGAAAGCCTGTTTCATGATTTAACACGCGATACAGGTTAGTTTTTTCAAATGAAGTTTGAGAAAGGCTGAGTCCGGTGACCTTCAAAATTCCGTAACTGTAGCCATTTTTTCCGAAGCTGTTCGGCCTGAGACATACAACAGGTAGGTTCCCTGCTCCATGGCAGGAAGTATTGCTTCGGTGGAGTGGAAATTAAAATCTTCAGAGCGCGGCAGCAGCAAAGTTTTGCTCAAAAGAGCTTTTTCTTTTTTTACCAGTGAATCTATATTATCCAGGCCCCGGTATCTTGAATTTCCGCGAGGAAAATGGGCAGGTACTTTAAACACCTGCAGCTGTACAGAGTCAATGCTTTTGTAAGAAAGCAGCATTCTGCCGGCTTGATTCGGAAGTATATAATCTTGCACCTGAATGTTGAGTTCTACGGCCTTAATGGCGCTAATGAGGGAGAAAGCCCGTTGTTCCATTTCAGAATTGGGGTAGTCTTTAATGATCTTTTCCCCCAGCTCTACTGCTTTTCGGTTGAAGTCGGGATGCAGTAACTCCCCGTCTTCTCCCATATTACCGGCTTTTTCAAAATAAGCCTGGGCCAGGGTGTAAAGCAGCAGAGGCTCTGCCCTTGTTCCCTCGTACTTATTAGAAAGCCTGTCCAGGGCCTGCATGTATTTTTCCCATTTTTGAGTATTGGTAAATACAAACTTCAAGCGTTGCAGCTGTGCAAAGACCAGCGCGGTAGGATCTTTTTCTTCGGAATGCACTCCTTCAAGTTCCTGGAATGTTTTTAAAACTGCTACTGCGGAAGTCTGCTGCGCCGCCTGCGGCAATTTCAGCTTTAGGAACTGTGAGGTGGTGCCAAATAATTCCGAAGCCTCAAAATCATATTCCGCCGAAGGTTTTACAGGTGTGAAATTGGAGGTATCAGAAAAGTAATCCAGCGCCTTAAAGGCCAGCAGATCGTAAAGAGAAGGTTTATACTTCCGGTTGAGAGGCTCCGGCTCCAGTAATTCGGCAATGTTTTCTACCGGAGTCTTTTTAAGTTGCTGCTTGTGGAGCAGGGAAGCTTCAAAACTGCTTCTTATACTGTCCTGCAAGGTGGCCTCACTCCAGGTGGCAATGTCTTTGGCATCCGGATTATCGATCTCCTTGCGCCTTTTGATCTTCCAACGGGCCGACTAAAATATTGCTGAAGAAATTGTCCTTTATAATTCTGCAGTACATTGCGGGATGGTACCGGGAGCTGAGAAATTGTATGGTTGAGATCTTTCAGAATAAATTGATCTGACTCCTCATGGTTCACCTGATAAAATTTGTAATGATAGATCTTCGCCTTTATGAGCTGGTCAAAACCTTTGTTTTTACGGGCGGTTTGAAGTATACCCGAGACAAGTTCATCGGCCGATTCAATTTGACCCGTTATTTCGAGGGAATCTATTTGTTGCCATTGGCCGGAATACTGCGAAAAGGAAAGGGCCGAGCACAAAAGGGCAGCCCCTAGAAAAATTTTTTTCATACGGGGGAATTTGATGCTGCGACGGCAGGGGCAACGCAGAGCAGATGAAGATACTAATTTTTCGGAAAAGTGGAGAGCCCGGGCGGGAGAAGCCCCGGTACCGGGAAATGTATATCTAATAACTCCCTAAGGGGATAAGGATCATAAATATTTTTTTTTGCGTCATGAATTGGCGCAAGGCATGACCATCTTTGAAACATACGACCCCGCAGAAGTTCTTCCGGAATGTAAGGTGACAGGAGAACGGAAACTTGGGCAAATCTTTTTAATTACTGAACGAAAATTCTTACGTTAACTTTTAAATCCTGCACGTTTACTAAACCACTCTAAGTTGCTTTAACAAAAGATTTAGTTTTAGGTGATCTAACTGTAACTAACACTAACAAAATGGAAACCCAAACCGCTGAACAAGAAAAAAAACAAGCCAGGGATGAAGCTTATAAAGATGTCAAAATGTACATCGCAAATGATTGGAATTTAAAAGAAGAAACTCCCGGTTTTTTTCTTCTAACCAGAAATAACAGCTCTACCACTGGTCATCTTTTAGTTGCTTTTTTCACCTTGTGGTGGACCTTCGGCATAGGTAACATAATATATTATTTTGCGAAGAATGAGAAAAAGAAAATACTGAAGTAGTCAAATTAAACCATTTAAAGATGCAAAAGCTATTACCTCTTTTATTTTTTATGTCACTTTTTATCATCTCTTGCGGAGAGAGTAAAAAAGAAAAAATAGAAAAAGAAACAGCAAAAATACTCGTCACATATAATGGAGCAATTTCCAAGCATAAAATAAACGTTGAGGAAACTAAAAGGAGCTCCCGTGTCTTAGGCCTTTCCAACATGCAAATGGAAATGCTTTATGGCTCTGACTGGCAACAAAGAGGATGGGACACTCTCAGAACCTACTACAAAATAGATTCCTTAGAAACAGCTTTTAAAGATACTTTCGGAGAAGATGAGTTCAATGTCCTTCAACTTAAGGTAGATAACAACTGGAACGACAAAATGAACTAAGCTAAAAGTGTAATTGACTCAAAAAAGGGTTCGACTTGGAAAATGATGTTGAACCCTTTTTTATTAAGTGAAAAGAAGCCATTAATAAGACCCTGCTTCGCTACTGCCAACTGGATACCGTGGCGATGGTGATGATCTATAAGTATTTTAGAGAAATGTGTAAACAATGACAATAAATAATATACAATGAACAGGATTATTAACCTCAATGGAAATATTCTGGAACTGGATAAAATAAAAGCCATTTCACACAATGAGTATTACCATGTCAAACCGGAAACAAATCAATTGAAGATCGAATTCAAAACCCGTAAGAAATATGTCTTCAATCTGGGTACGAAAGAATGGAAATTGGAAAGTTTTGATGATGTTTTGTTGATAGATTACCCCGATCATGACACAGCAGTAGATAATTATCTTGAGATCATGAAGATCTGGGAAGAAGCGCTGCAGGAAGAAAGTCGTTAAGGTATAGTAAAAGGGCCTGTAAATGGTTTTATCTTACCTTATACAAAGTAGTTACTAAAACTCCTTTAAAACCGGGAGATGGAACAGACAATAATTGTATTTCATCTTTAGCCTTGAAGTGAAACGGCGATGCGGTAAGCTTTACACCGCTTTGTTTTTTCAGTCGGGTTCCCTGGCCAGAGATAATATCCTTATTAGGCTCAAAATCTTCTTCCGGCAAGTGTTCGGTTAGAATAACAAACTTGAAATCGTATAATTTTTCTATCACCCTTTTAATTTCCGCATTGGATAAATGTTGCAAAACCTGCCTTAGCATTGCGCAATCTCCCGAAGGCAGATCATCTGTTGCAATATCCAAAGCATGAAATTCTAAATTCTCTGCCTGGAATTCTGATTTATTACGCGCAATAAGATCCGGTACTATGTCTGTAGCGATATACTTTTTGGAATACCTGACCAGTTCTTTGCCAATATTGAAATCCCCGCAGCCCAGGTCGCAAACTACCGGCGGAGTTTCAAAACTTTTTAAAAAATCGGATACTATAGCTATATATGGACTTACTGTCTCAGGATGATGTGAGCCTAAGCCGGAGTAGAATTCAGATTTGTTCCCACCCCACAGGTTGTTTTCATAGATCTGGGCCATGGCATCTTTGGTCGGCCAGGGTTTCTTTTTTCTGTTTTTTGTCATTATTGTGGTAAATACCAGCCCCGGCCCCAGTCGTCCCATCGATAATGCAGCTTTTTCTTAAAGCCTTATTTTGTCGGAATCTTGTCTGTTAGAAAAGAAGGATAATATTTCTATTGAATCGTTATTTATGCGGTAATATAAAGTATTAAATCTGGCTACTACAACTCTTCTAACATTATTCCTCTTTGAGGAAACCTGAAATAGTTCGGGATCTTTAGAAATTAGTTCTATGATATGATCCAATTCGTGAGAGAAATTTTTCAATTCTCTTTCCGTCCATTTTCTTCTAAGTATATAACTGTATTTTCTTCAGAAAGTGTGGTCAGTCCACAGAATTTATAACCACTTGTCATATAATTTCTTCGCTTCGGAATGAGATTTTAGTTTTCCGGAATCAGCATCCTGTATTCCTTTGGCAATTGATTTTTTTTCTTCTTTGGATATTTCCTTCCACCAATCCGTTTTCTCAGCCTCTCGCAACTTCATTATTTTTTCAATAATGGATTCATCATTCAGGGTAGATAACCACTGAATTAACTCGATTTTCTTGTTTTGAAGATCTATATCCATAAATCAAATTTACAATTTTGCGCTTATTTTTTGTTCTTGAAGCAAACTTTTAACTGCCGCATATTCCCAAAAAAACTATCTGATTTTTAATTAGTCTCTGTTTTCCGGCTTAACAAATAATTTCCTGCCCGGCATTTCCATGGGCACCCCCCCACTTTGCCACTTCCACTTTTTTAAAAGACTCTTCTAATAAATTGAATTGAAGTCCTGGGAGACTCCCTCCAGTGGCGTTTGTATAATTCGTATCGTCCAATTATGCGTGGATATGAGTGACTTGGAGGTTCATAGAATGGTTAAAGCCTCGGCAATTGAAGATACTAATTTCAAACTTTCCAACTTTTTTCTCCTAAAATTCAGGCTGAATTTTCTAGGACCTATTTTTTTAAAAAAATCTTTGTCATTATAAGAAATATATTAAATTTGCATCCGCGTTGAAGCCTGCAGGGCACACGCGAAGTTCTTTAAAATGCGAAAATAGCTCAGTTGGTAGAGCGCCACCTTGCCAAGGTGGAGGTCGCGGGTTCGAATCCCGTTTTTCGCTCTGGAAGACAAAGTAAGCCCCGATTTTTCGGGGTTTGTTTTTTGAAAGCACCACGCTCGGATGGTGGAATTGGTAGACACGTTGGACTTAAAATCCAATGATCAGCAACGGTCGTGCGGGTTCAAGTCCCGCTCCGAGTACAGAAACCCTCTTTATCTTTTTGATTTAGAGGGTTTTTTGGTTTTATTTCTTTAAATATGGCTGTTGTTTATATTCTTTATTCTTCATTTTTAGATTCTTATTATGTTGGGAGCTGTCAGGATATTGAAGAACGTTTGCAACAGCATCTAGATGGAAATTTTGAAAAATCCTTTACCAGAAGGACTTCAGATTGGACAAAATTTCTAATCATAGACCATCTTGGTTGTGAGCAGGCACGGAAAATGGAAAGCCACATTAAGAAAATGAAAAGCAGGAAGTATTTTGAAGATCTCAAGTCATTTCCGGAAATGAGGAAGAAGTTAATTGATAAATATCGTGTGGGTTCATCCCGATAGCTATCGGGACCCGCTCCGAGTACAGAAACCCTCTTTATCTTTTTGATTTAGAGGGTTTTTTGGTTTTTAAGCCCCCACTTTTTTACTATACATTATTCACTATACAATATACAATCCATCAGGCTTTTACCTTTTGATCGCTGCCAAGCATGCGCTTGATCTCGTTGAGCTTCATCAAAGCCTCTACCGGGGTGAGCGTATTGATATCCAGATGAAGGATCTCCTCTTTTAGCTCCTCCAGAATTGGGTCGTCCAGATTGAAGAAGCTTAGCTGCAGCTCTTCTTCGGCCGACTTCTTCATCATTTTGCCTTTTTCGTCAAGCCCATGGGAGCTTTCCAGCTTCTTCAGGATCTTATTCGCCCTGTGCAGTACCTGCTGCGGCATGCCGGCCATTCTCGCTACATGTATTCCAAAGCTATGTTCACTTCCGCCGGGAACCAGCTTCCGAAGAAACAGCACGTTATCCTTCAGCTCCTTTACCGAAACGTTGTAATTTTTGATGCGCCCAAAGGTCTCGCTCATCTCGTTTAGCTCATGATAATGGGTCGCGAAAAGTGTTTTCGCACGGGCAGGATGCTCATGTAGATATTCGGTAATGGCCCAGGCAATCGAGATCCCGTCATAGGTACTCGTACCGCGGCCGATCTCATCCAGCAAGACCAGGCTGCGTTCAGAAAGGTTGTTCAGGATGGAAGCGGTCTCGTTCATCTCTACCATAAAGGTGGATTCTCCCATCGAGATGTTGTCACTGGCGCCTACACGGGTAAAGATCTTATCGATCAAGCCTATTCTGGCGGCTTCGGCAGGCACAAAACTTCCCATTTGCGCCATGAGTACGATCAGGGCGGTTTGTCGTAGAATAGCCGATTTACCACTCATGTTTGGCCCGGTGATCATGATGATTTGCTGCTCTTCGCGATCCAGGAACACATCATTGGCCACGTAAGTCTCGGCCAGTGGCAACTGCTTTTCAATTACCGGGTGCCTTCCTGCGGTTATTTCCAGCTCATAAGAATCGTCGATAACGGGGCGGCAGTATTGTTCGGCACGGGCCTGTTGCGCAAAAGAACACAAACAGTCCAGCTGCCCGATGAGCGCCGCGTTTTGCTGCACCGGCTGAATATAATCCCCAATCCACACGATCAATTTCTGGAAGATCTCCTGCTCCAATTGCAGGATCTTTTCTTCGGCGCCTAAGATTTTGGCCTCGTATTCCTTGAGCTCCTCGGTAATATATCTTTCGGCATTGACCAGGGTTTGTTTCCTGATCCAGGTTTCGGGCACCTTATCTTTATGCGCGTTTCGCACCTCGATATAATATCCAAAAACGTTATTGCTGGCGATCTTTAAGGAAGTAATTCCGGTGGCAGCCGACTCTCTTTCGAGTAGCTTATCCAGGTAATCCTTGCCCGAAAATGCCATTTTTCGCAGCTCATCCAGCTCTTCAGAAAAACCATCGGCAATACTGTTTCCTTTTAAAATATTTACGGGCGCTTCTTCGAAGAGTGTTTGCTTGATCTTACTTCTTAGCAGCTCACAACTTTGTAAATTCTCCCCCAGAGCTTTTAGGGCTTCATCCTTAGAAGCTGCCGCCAGGCCTTTCACCGGCACTACAGCCTCGAGGCTGTTTTTAAGCTGTATCACCTCCCGCGGATTCACCTTCCCGGTAGCTACCTTTGAAATAAGCCGCTCGAGATCGCTGATTTGCTTTATATGCTGCTGCATCTTCTCCAGCACCTCCCGGTTTTCGATCAAATACTCCACTACCTGGTGCCGCCTCGAAATCTTTTGAGCGTTCTTGAGTGGCAGTGCCAGCCAGCGCTTAAGCATTCGCCCACCCATGGGAGAAATCGTCTTGTCTATCACATCCAGCAGGGTCACCGCATTTTGGGCATGGGAGTTATATAATTCCAGGTTGCGGATGGTAAACCTGTCCATCCACACGTATTCCTCCTCGGCTATGCGGGTGAGGTTGCTAATGTGCTGCAGCCGGTGATGGCGCGTCTCTGCGAGGTAGTAAAGCACCGCCCCGGCGGCGATCACCCCTTCCTGCAGGTGCTCTACGCCAAATCCTTTTAAAGATTTGGTCTTGAAATGCGTGTTTAGTGTTTCAAAGGCATAGTCCTGTTTGAAGATCCAGTCTTCAAGGAAAAAAGTATGATAATCCTCCCCGAAAGCCTTAAAAAATTCCTTTTTCTTTTGCTTTGGCAGCAGCACCTCACTGGGGCTAAAGTTTTGAAGCAACTTGTCGAGATATTCGAGAGAGCCTTCGGCAGTGAGAAATTCCCCTGTGGAAACATCCAAAAAAGAGATTCCCAGGTTGCGTTGGCCAAAATGTACGGCACAAAGAAAATTATTCGATTTGCTTTGCAGCACCTCGTCATTCATAGACACCCCGGGAGTGACCAGCTCGGTCACGCCTCTTTTCACGATGCTCTTGGTCGCTTTGGGGTCTTCAAGTTGATCACAAATAGCAACCCGCTGCCCTGCCTTTACAAGTTTAGGTAGGTAGGTATTGAGGGAATGATGTGGAAAGCCGGCAAGTGCGGTTTGCTCCCCGCCGTTATTTCTATTGGTGAGTACAATGTTGAGGATCTTTGCGGCCCTGACCGCGTCTTCTCCAAAAGTCTCATAAAAATCGCCCACTCTAAACAGCAACAGCGCATCTGGATATTTCTTCTTGATGCTGTTGTATTGCTGCATTAAAGGCGTTACCTTCTTGTCTTTTTTTGCTGCCACGCTTCCTGCTCTTTATCAATTGCTAAAGTAAATAATCTATTGATTTAAAGCTGAAACCGCCCTCAGGGATTTATTAAAACTTTCTTCACAATTTGTTCCAAAAGATTTTACAGTGCATTGACTACAGCTTAAACTTGCTGAAATTTTTACTTTTGCCACATGAAAAACCGCAAACTTCGCAATAGCGAACTGGACCGCAAAAGCATAACCGAATTTCAACAGGCAGAAAAGACCCCTATTATTGTCATTTTAGACAATGTAAGAAGCCTCAACAACATTGGCTCTATTTTTCGCACCGCCGATGCTTTTTTGATCGAGAAGATCTATCTCTGCGGAATCACTGCCACTCCCCCGCATAAGGACATCCAGAAAACTGCATTAGGAGCGACCGATGCCGTTGCATGGGAATACGTTGACAACGCGCTTGAACTGGTCCACCAACTGCAACAGGAAAATGTGCAGGTTTTTTCCGTAGAACAGGCTGAAGATGCTGTAATGCTTAATGAATTCAGGCCTCAAAAAGGGGAAAAATACGCCCTCATCTTTGGCAATGAGGTGAAAGGGGTGCAGCAAAAGCTGGTTTCAGAAAGTGACGGCGTACTCGAGATCCCACAACTGGGCAGCAAACATTCGCTCAACATCTCTGTAAGTGCCGGTGTGGTTTTGTGGGACGTTTTTTCAAAGATTCAAAAAGAACGATTGACCTAGCTTTTGAACGCTGAACGTTAAACATTGAACCCTTAGAAGATCTCTTCCAGCAGCTGCAGGTAATCTTCGCGGTTGCTCACAAAATCGAGTTCAGAAATATCGATGATCTTGACATTGAGTCCCGGCTGTGACTTAATGAAGGAAAGGTAACTCTTGTTGATATTGGCCAGGTAGTCCTGCTGAATGTTCTGCTCATAATCCCTTCCTCTTTTCCTTATATTCTCCAGTAACCGCTCGGTGTTTTGATAGAGATAAACGTACAGGTCCGGTTTTACCAATTCCTTGTACATGAGGTGGAACAGCTTCTGGTAGAGCAGGTATTCATCTTCGTGTAGGGTGATCTTGGCAAAGATGAGTGACTTAAACACATCATAATCTGAGATGACAAATTCTTTGAACAGGTCATACTGCGCCAGGTCGTCTGAAAGTTGCTGGTAGCGATCGGCTAGAAAAGACATTTCCAGGGGAAAGGCATATCGCGGCTGGTCTTCGTAAAACTTCGGAAGAAATGGATTGTCCTTAAAGCGTTCCAAAATGAGCTTCGCGTTGAAATCCTGGGAAACCATGGTCGCAAAACTGGTCTTCCCCGCGCCTATATTCCCTTCTACGGCCACATAATTGTATTTCGAAAATGCAGTTTTTGCCGGCTTTTGCAGTTTTTCCTGCAGCTCTTTCACCTCCGAAGCATCTGGAGACTCTTCTAAAAGCTGCTTTATTTTTAAATTTTTAAGCGGATGCTTAACATCAGCAGCAATTGCAGCCAGCGGTCGCAGCACAAAATTCCTGTTCAGCATTTCGGGATGTGGGATCTGCAAAACTTCCGAAGAAAAACGCTCCTCCTCAAAAAGCAAAATATCGAGGTCGATAGGCCGGTTTTGATAGCCCTTGCCGCTTTCCCGCTCCCGCCCCATTTCGGTTTCTATTTGCAGCAGCAACCTCAACACCTCTTCGGGAGCAAAACGGGAAGAGACCTCGATGCAGGCATTAAAAAAGGCATTTCCTTCAAAACCCCATGCGGCAGTCTCATAAACCGGTGAGATCTCCAGCACTTCCCCTACCTTCTTCTGGATCTTATCTATGGCTTTTTGGAGCAGCGCCAGCCTGTTCCCCTCGTTGCTGCCCAGGGCGATATAAACAGATTTTGGAGACTTCAAAGGATTTTAAGAGAATTTTAGTAAGACGAAAACTGTAATTTCACAGCAAATTAAACAAAACAAAATAACATACTCTTAACTTTGAGGAAAAGAGTTCTCAGGTTTTTGTGAGGCCATAACCTCATGGCCCAAACTGAAACACCTGTAGAACCAAACCGCTTTTTTATGAAAAAGTTTTTAAAGATCGTCGCCATAGTATTAGGTGTTCTCTTGTTGATCCTGTTTTTGGGACCAATCGTTTTTGAGAGCCAGCTAAAAGACCTGGTGCGCAAGACAATTAATGACAACCTCAACGCCAAAGTGGCTTTTGAGGATATCAACTTAAGCCTCTTCAGGCATTTTCCCGACGCGACCCTTAAGATACACGACTTGAGCGTGGTCAATAACGCCCCTTTTGAAGGAGACACCCTTGCTTACAGTAAAGAAATTGCCCTGCAAATGGGCATCTCCCAGCTTTTCAAAGGCAGCGGCGAACCTATGAAGGTCGATGCGTTGAGCATTGACAATACGGTGCTCAATATCAAGGTAGATTCCCTGGGCAACAACAATTATGATATTGCCGTGAAAGATTCCGCGGCAACCGCGAACAACAGCGGCGGCTTTTCTTTTGACGTGCAACACTACGAGATTAACAATTCCCGGCTAAATTATTTAGATGAGGCTGCAAAGGTCCATTTGCTGCTCGAAGAACTCAACCACGAAGGGAATGGAGATTTTTCGGCAGCTGTTTCAAAGCTTAGCACCACCTCCAGCGCCCTCATCAGCCTCAATATGGACGATGTGAATTATCTCAACCGCAATAAGCTAAAGCTGGACGCCGACTTTAAGATGGATCTGGAAAACCTGCGCTATACTTTCCTCGAAAATAAGGCTTTGATCAACCAGTTGCCGCTCACCTTTGACGGGTACGTGCAGGTCAACGAGGACAATAACGAGATGGACATTAGCTTTAAAACCCCTTCCTCGTCCTTTAAGAATTTTCTCGCGGTAATGCCCGAAGAATATTCGAAGAACATAGAAAATGTCCAGACTAAGGGAGATTTTGTGGTAGACGGTTACATAAAAGGAATTGTGGATGATGTTCATATCCCAAAAATGAAGATCAACATCGCTTCCAAAAATGCCTCTTTCAAATACCCCGACCTGCCCAAGGCTGTGGAGGATATTACCATTGCTGCGGAAGTGGTAAATGAAACCGGCCTGACCGAAGATACCTATGTCAATATAGATAACCTCAACTTCAGGATAGACCGCGATGCTTTTAGGGCTAACGGAAAAATAAGGAACCTTACGGGCAATATGCTGGTCGACATGGCGGTCAACGGGACCGTTAACCTTGCAAATCTTAGCAGGGCGTATCCGTTGGAGCTGGAACAGGATCTCAACGGGATAGTGACGGCCAATCTTAGCACGAGTTTCGACATGAATTCCGTAGAAAATGAGCAGTACCAGAATGTGAAGAGTTCGGGGACGGCTTCGATAAAGAATTTCAGCTACGCCTCGCCCGAGATACCAAATGAGATCAAGCTGGCCAATGCCGATCTTAAATTTACCTCCGGAAATGTCACTTTAGAGAATTCAGTTTTAACCACTGGGCAGACAGATCTTGCTCTAAACGGAAGTATTCAAAACCTGATGGGCTACCTGTTTACAGATCAAAAACTGAAGGGGAATTTTAATGCCCGTTCAAAAACCTTTTCTGTGAACGACTTTATGGTCAAAAAAGTTCCTTCGGAAGAAGAAAACGCGGCACCCGGAAAATCAACCCGTGGCTACGGGAGAAGATGCCATTCGCATTCCGTCTTTTCTGGATGCCCGGCTTGACTTCCAGGCCGATCGCGTGCTGTATGATAATTTGGTACTTAAGAACACAAAAGGAGTACTGCTGATCGCGAACGAAACTGCAACCCTTGAAAATGTTACTTCCAGCATCTTTGGCGGCAACATTGGCCTCAACGGAAAAGTTTCAACAGGCCAGGCCACTCCAAATTTCGCTATGCAGCTCGACCTGAGTACGATCAACATTGCTGAAGCCTTTAAAGATATGGAGCTGCTTAGGAACCTGGCGCCAATAGCCACTGCTTTAAAAGGTACCCTAAGCACGAAAATTGACCTGCGCGGAGACCTGAACAATGACCTCACTCCACAACTCCAAACCCTCGCAGGAAATGCGCTGGCCGAAATTCTTGGCGCCCGGGTCGATGCCACACAAACCCCGCTCCTGGCGAGTCTTGACCAGCAATTAAATTTTGTCAACCTCAACGACCTCAATCTGAAAGATCTTAAGACCACCCTGAAGTTCAAGAATGGACAGGTTGCTGTTGCCCCTTTTGACTTCAACATCAAGGGTATTAAAGCCCGCGCCTCGGGAAGCCACGGGTTCGATATGAACATGAACTATACTGTTGCCCTCAATGTACCTGCCAAATACCTCGGAAATGAAATTGGCAGCACCTTAGCTCAATTGAGTTCACAGGCACAGGATACCATGACCGTTGCGTTGCCGGTAGACATTAGAGGAAGTTTCCAAAACCCGGCTATCAACCTCAACATTCAGCAGGCGGTGAACAACTTAACCCAGAAGATCATCGCTTCTCAAAAGGAAAACCTGAAGGAAAAAGGAAAAAACATCCTGACCGACATCATCACGGGAAAAACAAAAACTGATACTACTGCAACCAAAACTCAGCCTAAAGACAGTGTTGCTCAAAAGGATGTAGTGAAAGAGGCAGCCAAAGATATTCTGGGCGGTCTCCTTGGAGGTAAAAAGAAAAAGAAAGATACCACCAGTCAGTGATCAGGCGATGCTAAGGTTGACCACAAATCCCTCGTGCTTCCTTACGTTGAGCACCATCCCGTCTTCAAAGATGAGGTACTGGCCCTTTATGCCTTTTAGAACACCCTCGTAAAATGGGTTTTTTGAAAGGTTAAGGGTCTTACAACTGGGCGGGTAGGCTAGAACAGGAAAATCAATTACATATTCTTTGGAATTTTCCAGGAAGTACTCCTGCACCTCTTCGGGGATGTATTGTCGCAGGCTGTCTCTTATCTCTGCCAAATTAATCTCCTTAAGATCATTGGTAAGCATCCTGCGCCAGTTGGTCTTGTCACTCACATGCTCCTTTAGCGCTACCTCGGTAATCCCGGCCAGGTAACGGTTTGGCACCTCTACCACCTCAATGGCACGATGGGCCCCCTGGTCGATCCAACGCGTTGGCATCTGGCTCTTGCGGGTCACTCCCACCTTCACATTGCTCGAGTTAGCGAGATATACGATGTGCGGCTGTAGCTGCGCCTTCTTTTCAAATTCCAGGTCCCGGTCTTCCTGTCCCAGGTGAGCCGTACTTAGTTCTGGCCGGATTACCCACTGGCCATTTTCGGGCATTGACATAAAGCATTGATAGCAGGACCCATTCGCAAAAACTTTTTTCTGTTTTCCACAGTTGAGACACTTATAGTGCAGGAAATTGATGCTAATCTTTTTATCCAAAATCTGATTTACGTTCAGGAAATCCTGCTCAAAAAGCAGGTAATATTGAACTGTTTTCTCGATCTCGGTTCTCATTTTGGTCAGGGCGCCCTGGTAATTCATAGAAAATTGCTAAATTTTAGTACCTGCCGGTTTTGCAGGTAACAGAATAGTTTTAATTTTAACCGGCCTGCGCTCATACTATACAGGCGGTAAAAAGGGTTTAAAGATAACAAGAAAAATGCCAATTCCATTAGTTCATTCAGTTGCTTCCTGGTTTCTCAAGAAGCGTATCCATCAAATGGAATTGTTCATCAAATACCCTCATGAGGTACAGTTTGAGCTGTTGAAAAAGCTCATTCAACGTGCGAAAGATACCGAAGTAGGCCAAAAATATGATTTTGCAAGCATCTCCAGTTATGAAGAGTTTGCTCAACGCGTGCCGCTGCAGCAGTATGAAGACTTTGAGCCGCAAATAGAACGCAGCCGCAGGGGCGAGAATAACATTTTTTGGCCTACGCCCATCAAATGGTTCGCCAAATCGAGCGGAACTACCAATGCCAAAAGCAAATTTATCCCGGTAAGCGACGAATCCCTTGAGGGCTGTCATTATGCGGCCGGGAAGGACATGCTTTGCATGTACCTCAACAATAACCCCGATTCACAGCTATTTAGCGGAAAAAGCCTCAGGCTTGGCGGCAGTAAAGAGTTGTATAGTCGCAACGGCACCCAGTTTGGAGACCTTTCGGCAATTTTGATCGATAATATGCCTTTTTGGGCCGAGTATAGCAGTACTCCCAAAAATGAGGTGTCGCTTATGAGCGATTGGGAGGTAAAGATGCCGGCCATTGTCAACGAGACGATAAAGGAGAATGTCACCAGTCTGGCCGGAGTGCCCTCCTGGATGCTGGTACTTTTGAACAATGCTCTGGAAGCCGCCGGCAAGGAAAATCTTTTCGAGATTTGGCCAAACCTGGAGGCCTATTTTCACGGAGGCGTCAATTTCTCGCCTTATACCGAACAATACAAGAAGATACTGCCCAGGGAGAACTTCAGGTATTACGAGATCTATAATGCTTCTGAAGGTTTCTTTGCCATACAGGACCACAATGATTCGAAGGAACTGCTGCTCATGCTGGACTACGGAGTCTTTTATGAGTTCATCCCCATGAATACTTTTGGAACACCTGATGAGAAGGTGATTCCACTTTCAGAAGTTAAGAAGGACCAAAACTACGCTGTGCTCATCACCACCAACGCCGGACTGTGGCGCTATAAAATTGGAGATACCGTGCGCTTCACCTCTCTGCATCCATACAGGATCAAGATCACGGGTAGGACCAAGCATCATATCAACGTTTTTGGCGAGGAGCTTATCATTGAAAATGCCGAAGTGGCACTGAAAAAGGCCTCCTTGGAAAACAAATGCGAGATCGTAGATTATACTGCCGCCCCTATCTTCATGCATGACAAGGAAAAAGGCGCCCATGAATGGATCATAGAGTTTAAAACGCCTCCCGCCAATTTCCAGCGGTTCGTTGACAGCTTCGACAGAAATTTACAGCGACTAAACAGCGATTATGAGGCAAAACGCTTTAATAATATGACCCTCAACCCGCCAAAGATCCATCAGGCGCGGGAAATGCTGTTCTATGACTGGCTCAAAAAACGCAACAAACTCGGCGGACAGCACAAGATCCCGAGGCTTTCCAATGAAAGACATTATGTTGAGGAGCTACTGGATATGAATGAATGAATTCAAAGTTTCGGGTTCAAAATTCAAGGTTCAAAGTTGCAGATTCCAAATAGGAAAATCTGCGCTCTGTGCAGGAAATAATTTGAAGATGAGCCGATTTGAAAATTTGAAGATGTCTTTCTCAAATGTAGTGAAGTACAAGGAAAACCTCCTTTGTGGTCTCTGCGCAAAACTTTTGTGTGGACTACGAGAAACAAAATTATCCGTGAATCCATGGCTAATTTTTTTCAAATGAAGAAAAAGTCTCCTTCAGGGGATTGGGTAAAAATACTCCCCAATTAACTAATTACTATTCATTAATTAACTAATTGAGGAGGTCTCTAAAATGTCATTTTTGACCCTACAGTATTGCGGCTACTTTTTCTACCGCTGCAATCGTCACATCGAGATCTTCATAAGTGAGCGCATCTGTCAGGAACCAGGTTTCAAAGGCGCTTGGCGCGATATAAACTCCGTTCTCCAACAATCCGTGGAAGAATTTTTTAAAGGTGTCATTATTCCCTTTAGCAGCCGAATCAAAATCTACTACCTCGTCTTCAGCAAAATGCACAGAGATCATTGAACCTTTACGGTTGATCGTGTGGGTCACATTGTTTTCGCTTAGCACCCGGTGAATTCCCTGCTCCAGGTAAACCGTTTTATCATGCAGGCTATCGTAGATATTACTGTTTTGGTTGAGTTCAGAAAGCATTGCGAGCCCTGCGGCCATAGCAAGCGGATTTCCGCTTAGGGTTCCTGCCTGGTACACCGGCCCCATAGGTGCCAGGTGGTCCATGATCTCATTTCTCGCTGCGAACGCTCCAACGGGCAGTCCGCCGCCGATAACTTTTCCGAAGCAGACGATGTCGGCTCTCACGCCATAGACTTCCTGCGCGCCCCCTTTTGCCAGCCTGAAGCCGGTCATCACCTCATCAAAGATCAGCAAAACCTCATGCTCATCACACAGTGCGCGAAGACCTTCCAAAAAGCCATTTTTGGGAGGGATACAACCCATGTTTCCTGCCACAGGTTCCAGAATGATACAGGCAACCTCATTTTTGTTTGCCTCCAGCAGCTGCTTCACGCTCTCAAGGTCATTATACTTTGCCAACAAAGTATCTTTCGCAGTTCCCTGGGTTACCCCCGGGCTGTTGGGAGTTCCAAAAGTGATTGCCCCGCTCCCCGCCTGTATTAGAAAGGAGTCGCTATGGCCGTGATAGCAGCCAGCGAATTTGATGATCTTTTCCCGGTTTTTGAAGCCGCGGGCAAGGCGCACAGCACTCATACAGGCCTCGGTTCCCGAGTTTACCATCCTTATCTTGTCGATATTGGGCACCATGGAAACAGCGAGTTCGGCTACTTCTGTCTCAATTGCGGTAGGCGCTCCAAAAGAGGTTCCTTTTTTAGCCTTTTCCACTACCGCATCCACCACGGGATCAAAGGCATGACCCAAAATTAAAGGACCCCATGAATTGATGTAATCAATATACCTGTTCCCGTCTTCGTCATAGAGATAGGCACCTTTGGCTTCTTTGATAAAAAGAGGCTCTCCTCCTACCGCACTAAACGCGCGTACAGGGGAATTTACTCCTCCCGGAATTACTTTTTTGGCTGCAGCAAAAAGATCGCTGCTTCTCCTATAGATCATAAAAAATTGTCTTTTTCTGGTTACGGGGCAACATAAAGCACCTGCCCGATGCTAATCGCCGTCCCCTTTAAATTGTTGTATTGTTGCAACTGTTCAACCGTGATGCCGAACCTCTTTGAAATTGCATACAGCGTATCTCCCTGCTGCACCACATATTGCCGCCCCTCTGCAGCTCTTTCGGTGTACACGATAGGTTCTTTTTCCGTGATCTCGCCGTCATATTTGTAAAGCTCGTAACGTTCAATGAGGCCTATAAGTTTGTCCGGATATTTCCTGTCGGTCGCGTAACCTGCAGCTTTTAGCCCTTTTGCCCACCCAACATAATCATCGACGTCGAGATCAAAAAGTGCGGCATAACGTTTTCTTTCTGTAAGGAAAAGCGAATGATCCCTGAAGGAATATTTCGGGTCATTGTATTTTCTGAAACATTCCTGCCGCCGGTCATCATCATGATAGACGCTACCGCCTTTCCAGCCGTGGCATTTTATTCCGAAGTGATTATTGGCTTCCAAAGTCAATGTTCCTTCTCCCGCACCCGACTCAAGGATTCCCTGCGCGAGGGTGATACTGGCCGGGATCTTGTAGAGTTTCATTTCCTCCTGTGCAATGGGCGCGTAAAGTTCAATGTACGCGATCACTTTATCCACGTAGGTCAATGGCTTAACAGGTGCTTCATTAGCTCTCTCTTTTTCTACCTTCTCCACATTTACCAGCGGCTTTTCCTCTTCCACACGCTGCTCCACTTTATGTTTCCTTCGGGAAGCAACTTTCTTATGGCTTCCGCAGGAAAATGCGGTAAAAATGAGCAACAGGCTCAGGATTCTAAAAATGATCTTCATCCTTTACATTAATTTGGGGTAAACTTTTCTTTTCCAGTTGTTTGTTCATACCTTGAATGCCCTGCAAGCCTCCCGTATGAACGGCTAAAATACGAGTATTTTCTTGAAATTTTTTGTTGCGCATAAGATCGAAGATCCCATACATCATCTTGCCCGTATACACCGGATCAAGCTGCACGCCAAAATCGCTTCTGAAATTGTTGATGAAATCGATGAGCTCCCGGTTCACCTTTGCATAACCTCCAAAATGGTAATTTGTTATGAGCTCCCAATTATTTTTTTTGCTGAATTTTCTCACTTCGGAAGTTAAAAAGTCTCCTTTTAAAGCAGGGAAACCGAGAACTTTTTGAGTTTCAGCCGAAGCATTGATAAGGCCTGAAAGTGTGCCGCCGGTACCTACTGAACAGCAAATGATGTCGAATTGCTTATCTTCTTCGGAAAGTATCTCTTCACAACCTTGTACTGCCAGTTGATTGGTACCGCCTTCAGGAACCAAGTAGAACTTTCCGAATTGCTGCCGAAGCTTTTCTTGAAAATCTTCTAAAGTCTTTTGTCTGTAGTCGCTGCGACTCACAAAATGCAGCTGCATCCCGCAGGAATGGGCAAATTTCAAAGTAGGATTTTGCCGAAGGGTTTGCTGCAGGTCCTGCCCCAGCTCCTCCCCACGAATAATTCCTATAGAATCCAATCCGCTTTCTTTTGCCGCCGCTGCGGTGGCTGCGATGTGATTGGAATAGGCGCCGCCAAAGGTGAGCAGCGTATGATGCCCCTCAAAAATGGCATTTTTGAGGTTGTACTTCAGCTTCCGAAACTTGTTGCCCGAAACTTCGGGGTGCAACAGGTCTTCACGTTTCAAAAAGAGGGAAATTCCGTTCATTTTGGTGATGAACTGGTTGGGAATTTCGGGATGTTGCTCAAAAAGTGGCGGCATACTGCTGCAAAGGTGAAAAAACTTTTTCCGAAGAGAAAGAACCCTCACAGGTATTTCCAAAAGGCCCAGAATTTTCTCTTTTTCAGGTAGCCCAAATCCTTTTCAAGCGAATAGGCTTCGCGCTCAAAACAAATCTTGCTATAGGCCTTATAAGAGTCGCGATACTTGACTAACCTGATGAAATATTCGAAGAAATACCAGATGAAAAAGAACACGATAAGCAGCTCCAGCTGCTGTTTCAAATGTATCTTTTCATGGTTGATAAAAACAGGATTGTGCTTGAGTTCTTCCCGCCTCACAACAATGAAGGGCCATAACGTGACTCCATCAAACTGCTTAGCCAAAAAGAATTTATTTACGACAACGAACATGAGGACAAGATAAGAAAATGCTATTTTTGTGATATGAGTTTTTTTAAGAAAAAAATTTCTTTGGAAGACGGCGATTATTACCTCACTCCAGAAGGCTACCGCTGTTTTACCGAACAATACCACCTCAAGCGCGGCTACTGCTGCGAAAGCGGCTGCCGCCACTGCCCTTACGGCTATAACAACAAGACCAATCAACAGAAAAAAGACTGATAAATGGACTTCAAAAATGCAGTTTTAGAAGGCATTCCCCATCTGCTTCCCCCACGAAAAGCTTACGATAAAGAAGTAAATCACGCGCCAAAGCGAAAGGATATTCTTTCTCCCGATGAGAAAAAGCTGGCTTTAAGGAACGCTTTGCGCTACTTCGAGAAAAAAGATCACGAAACGCTGTTGCCCGAATTCCGTAAGGAACTGGAAACCTACGGGAGGATCTATATGTACCGGCTGCGGCCGGATTATGAGATGTATGCGCGGCCGATAGAAGAATATCCCGGGAAAGCACAGCAGGCAAAGGCAATCATGTTGATGATACAGAACAACCTGGACCCAAAGGTGGCGCAGCATCCGCATGAATTGATCACCTACGGCGGAAATGGAGCGGTTTTTCAGAACTGGGCGCAATACCGGTTGGTGATGAAATACCTGGGTGAAATGACCAATGAGCAAACTTTGGTGATGAACTCCGGTCACCCGCTCGGGCTCTTCCCTTCTCATGCAGATGCGCCACGGGTGGTGGTCACCAACGGGATGATGATCCCGAATTATTCCAAACCCGACGACTGGGAAAAGTTCAACGCGCTTGGCGTGACCCAGTACGGGCAGATGACTGCGGGCAGCTACATGTATATCGGACCTCAGGGAATTGTGCACGGCACGACGATCACTGTTTTGAACGCGCTTCGGAAGATCGGAAAACCTTCAGATACAACTGAGGAACCGGCAGTTTTTGTTACTTCCGGGCTTGGCGGCATGAGCGGCGCACAACCAAAAGCCGGAAATATCGCCGGCTGTATCACGGTTTGCGCCGAGGTGAATCCAAAAGCTGTTAAAACCCGTCATTCTCAGGGCTGGGTAGATGAAGTTGTGGAAGATCTTGATGAGCTGGTAGCCAAAATTAGAGCTGCCAAAAATGACAAAAAAAGCCTGTCTTTTGCTTACCTCGGAAACGTTGTGGACGTATGGGAAAAGTTCGACGAAGAGAACCTGCACATCGACCTGGGTAGTGACCAGACTTCGCTGCACAACCCATGGGCCGGTGGATATTATCCTGCCGGACTTTCTTTTGAGGATGCCAACGAGATGATGTCATCAAATCCAGAAGAATTTAAGGAGAAGGTACAGCAAAGCTTGAGACGCCAAACTGATGCCATCAACAGGCACACCGAAAAAGGGACCTATTTCTTTGACTACGGAAATGCTTTCCTTTTAGAAGCTTCACGCGCAGGCGCGAAGATCTTCAGGGATGAAAAAGGGCATTTCATAACAGCTTCAGAAGCCGGTGAAGGCAAAGATTTCGCCTATCCTTCTTACGTGCAGGATATCATGGGCCCCATGTGCTTCGACTTCGGGTTCGGACCTTTCCGCTGGGTTTGTGCTTCGGGAAAAGACGAAGATCTCGACAAGACCGATGCAATTGCCACGCAAGTGCTTCAGAAGTTAAAACAAGAAGCTCCCGAAGAAATTCAGCAACAAATGCAGGATAACATCAGGTGGATACAGGGCGCACGGGACAATAAACTCGTAGTAGGTTCTAAAGCCCGCATTCTTTACGCCGATGCCCAGGGAAGAATGGAAATTGCAAAAGCCTTTAATGATGCTATTGAAAAAGGGGAAATTGGAACTGTAATTCTGGGAAGGGATCATCACGACGTTTCAGGAACCGACTCTCCTTACCGCGAAACCTCTAATATCTACGACGGTTCAAGGTTTACCGCTGATATGGCCATTCAGAACGTCATTGGCGACAGTTTTAGAGGCGCTACCTGGGTGAGTATTCATAACGGCGGCGGCGTTGGCTGGGGAGAAGTGATCAACGGCGGCTTCGGGATGGTACTCGACGGTTCAAAGGAGGCCGAAAAAAGGCTAAATTCGATGCTCTTCTGGGACGTGAATAATGGAATTGCAAGACGTTCCTGGGCACGAAATGACGGAGCCCTTTTTGCCATTAAGCGGGCCATGCAGGCAGAACCCCTCCTAAAAATCACGCTTCCAAACATGGTAGATGATGATTTATTTTCTTAAATTGTAAGGATAAAAACCTGAAACCATGAGATCTATAAAAACCCTTGCAGTGCTTGTGCTGCTAGTTGTGATGCTGTCTTCGTGTAATACCGTGAGGGTCGCAACAGATTATGACCGCGAAGCAAATTTCGGTCAATATCAAACTTTTGCATTCTTTAAACCCGGAATCGACAAAGCAGAAATTTCAGACCTGGACAAAAAACGCATTTTACGCGCCATTGAGGACGAGATGCAACAAAAAGGCTTCACGAAGTCTGATAATCCTGACCTTTTAGTGAGCATTTTCACAAAGACAAAGGAGAACATCAACATTTACAATAACAATTATGCTTACGGCTATTACGGCTGGGGCTGGAGTCCATGGTACTGGGGCTCGGGATATAATACGGTGAATTCCACTACCGAAGGTACATTGTACATCGACCTCATCGACGCCGGCGAGAAACAGCTGGTCTGGCAGGGAATGGGTACAGCAGCCTTAGCGCGTGATGTTGACCGCAAGCAGGAGCGCATTAACGAGATCGTGGAGGAAATTCTTGAAAAGTATCCGCCATCCATGAATTAACGTACAGCACAAGATAATTAAGCCGCTTTTTTAGCGGCTTTTTTTATGCTTCGGAAAAAGTGGAAGGCGAGAGCTCAAACGATTGAAAAAGCAGAATTTTTGTATCTTTAGACTCCTGTTATCTAGAAATTTTATGGAACAAGAATTTGAATCAAACGAAATCATCGAACGTCTTCCGGCCCACCTGAAGCAGTTTATAAAACCTCAGAATTACGAGGAATACACTGCCATTAATCAGGCAGTATGGAGGTATGTGATGCGCAAAAACGTGGAATACCTCAGCCAGGTAGCGCACTCCTCTTACCTCGAAGGGTTAAGGCAGACGGGAATTTCCATAGAGCACATCCCCAACATGTACGGGATGAACAGGATCTTAAAAGAAATTGGCTGGGCTGCAGTGGCGGTTGATGGTTTTATTCCGCCGGCAGCTTTTATGGAGTTCCAGGCTTTCAACGTGTTGGTGATCGCCAGCGACATCAGGCAACTTGAACATATTGAATACACGCCGGCTCCCGATATCATCCACGAAGGCGCGGGCCACGCTCCTATTATCGCCAACCCTGAATATGCCGAATATTTAAGGCGTTTTGGAGAAATAGGCTGCAAAGCCATTTCCAGCGCAAAAGATTACGAGATCTATGAAGCTATAAGACATCTATCTATTATCAAGGAAGCCGAAGACACTCCCGAAAAGGAGATTGCCGCAGCTGAAAAAAGAGTGGATGAGCTGCAGAACGACCTGCGGGAGCAAAGCGAGATGGCGCAGATAAGGAACCTGCACTGGTGGACGGTGGAATACGGTTTAATAGGCACTTTGGAAAATCCAAAGATCTATGGCGCCGGATTGTTGTCCTCTATTGGAGAGAGCGCCTGGTGTATGACAGATAAGGTGAAAAAGATCCCTTACAGCATTGAAGCCGCACAACAGGAATTCGATATTACCAAACCTCAGCCACAGCTGTACGTGACTCCCGATTTTGCTTACTTAAGTTCGGTTCTGGAAGATTTTGCCAATAAAATGGCGTTGCGCGTAGGCGGACTTGAAGGCCTGCAAAAACTGATCAACTCCAAAAACATTGGCAGTATAGAATTAAGCACAGGTTTACAGGTCTCCGGAAATTTCTCCAGGGTGATCGAACACGAGGGAAAACCGATCTATTTCCAGACCACCGGAAAGACCGCACTGGCTTCGCGTGAAAAAGAACTTGTGGGCCACGGCACAGAAAACCACCCGGAGGGTTTTGGTTCTCCTGTAGGTAAATTGAAAGGCATCAACCTTGCTATTGAAGATATGAGTCCGCGAGACTTGCGTGCTTATGACATTTACGAAGGTGAAAAGATCACTTTTGAATTCGAAGGCGGAGTGGTCGTCAAAGGAGAGATCATCACCGGCACCAGGAATTTGCAGGGCAAGATCATCCTCATCAGCCTGAAAGATTGTACCGTCACCTACAAAGAGGAAGTACTTTTTAAGCCCGAATGGGGCAAGTTTGACATGGCCGTGGGAAAAGAGATTATTTCCGCTTTTGCAGGACCGGCTGACTGGCATTCTTTTGATATGATCACACACAAGCCCAGCAGTACGACCATCAAAAGCAAAAAAACGCCCGAACGGGAGGAACTGGAATCGCTTTACGAGTCTGTGCGCAATATCAGAGAAGGCAAGAACACGAAATTTTCTCTGCAGGCTGCGTTTGACATTGTAAAGAAGTACCATCAGAAAGACTGGTTGCTATCGGTAGAAATATTTGAGCTGGCACATGGTAAAGATGAAAAACTGGCTCAGGAAGTATTGCAGCACCTGGAAAATGTAAAAGAACAACGCCCTGAAGTAGCGCATTTGATAGACAATGGCGTCAACCTCGTAAGATCAGATTTTGAACTGAGCAAAGATCTACAGTTTTAGACTACACCCGATTCTTAATTAAACCGTTGAAACGGTTTCACATTTCTAAATTTTGTCCATGGCCCCGGTTTTAAATCCGGGGCTAATTGGTTATTGGCTAATAGCAGAAATGGTTTCAACCATTTCGCACAACATCCTCAACCTGGTAAGGTCAGATTTTGAACTGAGCAAGGGCCTACAGTTTTAGGCGCTGCATCTCTTCAGGATCTTTGAACTCCTCGTTGTTGTACTTGAGTGTCCAGCCCAGGCTGTTCGTAAGAATATAGATCTTCTGCAGTTCGCTGATCAGCCTGTTCTTGGCGTTCGATTTTAGTCCCGATTTTTCTATCTTACTGCGGATAGACTTGTTCACGCGGCTCTTAATGCGGTTGTAATCTTTCGCGTCAAACTGGTTGAGATAGTCCTGCGTGATGTCGTAATACTGGATGTCGGGATAAATAGAGATCTCTTCTTTTGGAATATGTGTGATGAGCACCGTCTTGTTCTTCTCGTCCAGCTCCACCTGCAGCTTGCTCAGGTCATAAGCCACGGTCGCCTTGGCATTGACAATGATCAGGGCCTTTTTGCGGGCAGAAAGCACGTCTAAATAGAATTTTTTGGAGTCATTGTAGGTATAGACCTGAGAGAAAGTTCCCTCGGTCACTACAAGTTTCCCAACGTTTTTTATCTGCTGCTGAATGAGCGCTGTGCTTTCCTCCAGTTGATCTCTTTCGGAATTTCGGTTTTCGCAGTAGCGAAAAGTAAAGACCATGATCAGGACCAGGAGCGCGCCAATTAGAAAATTCCTCATAAGATGAAGTTACAAAGAAGTTTTTCGCTTTTTTTGAAGAAAATGTGAAGATATAGGTATCGGCGATCGAAAATGCGTCAAAACCGTTGAAACGGTTTTTGATTTCCACGAATCTCTTATAGCCCCGGATTTAAATCCGGGGCTATTTGTTATAATAGGAAACAGAAATGGTTTTAACCATTTCGCTTTAGAATTCCATATGCGGACATTGCCGCTGCAGCTCCTGTTTTTTCATTTCCAGATCCTTCAGGAATTTTTTATGCGCCTCAGATTCGCTGTTAAAAGGCCGGTGTAAAAGCCCTTTTTGGAGCTGCTCTACTTTTTTCATTGTAGCCGCTGCCTCGGCAGAGATCCAGCTCTCGCTGAATCTTTCCCATATGTAGTCGATCGCGACCTTGTTGGGGTGCAACATATCCTCAGTATAAAAGCGATAGTCCCTCAGCTCGTCCATCATAATCTCGTAAGACGGGAAATAATTTACATTTTCTTCTGAGGCGATCACTTCATGCACCGCAATGATCAATTTTGCCTTGCTCAACTGATTTTCCACGAATCCGTCTTTCATGTGCCGCACGGGAGAAACAGTAAAAATTATGGCTGCGGAAGGATTCAGTTGCCTGACCAGTTTTACTGATTCCAGAAAATCCTTTTTTACCTCGGTAAGTTCTTTAGAAAAATTTTTCTGCGGAAGTTTATGGCAATTGGCGACAATATTTCCGCTTTCCCGGAAGCGATAGCCCCAGGCCGTGCCCGGCGTGATAATGATATGCGTCGCCTCTTTCAGAAATTGAAAAGTCTCTTCCACCGCCGAATTTAAAGCCTCCAGAATTTCCCCTTTTTGAGAGGTATTCAAATCTGAATGTGCCTGCAGGCAATGCCACTGCTCGTTGTGGTGAAAAATATCATCTTCGGAATACTCCGCCTGCTCCACCACCTTTTCCAAAAAATTCCTGATGGCTGCCGGATGAAATAAAATCCCGAAGGGATTGAGCAGGTTCCTGAATTTGTAGTAGTCCAGCTTCTGCCCTATGTTCTCGACAAAACAGGAACCCAGCAACAGCAGCTTTGAGTCGTAAGTGATCTTCGGCTCTTTGAGTTGGATGGGTATTCTTGTTCTGAAGTCGATCGTTATGAGATTTAGACCTCACAGGTTTTGAAAACCTGTGAGGTCTGTTAGTCTGGTGCTATTTTACGTACTCCTGTGCCTTCTGCAGCGCTTCGTTCAATCCTGCCGGATTTTTCCCGCCGGCAGTCGCGAAGAAAGGTTGTCCGCCGCCGCCGCCCTGGATGAATTTTCCAAGCTCTCTCACAATCTTTCCTGCGTTTAGATCTTTCTCTGAAACCAGATTTTTGGAGATGTAGCAGGAAAGCAAGGCTTTTCCATCCTGTTCGGTTCCAAAAATGAGGAATAGATCCTCTTTTTCGTCCCCCAGCTGAAAGCAAAGGTCCTTGATGCCGCCGGCGTCAAGATCTACCGTTTTAGCCAGGAAGTTCACGCCGTTGATCTCTTTGATCTCGTTCTTAAGATCAGATTTCAGGTTTTTCGCCTTATCCTTCAGCAGACTCTCGATCTGCTTTTTAAGCTCTGCGTTCTCTTCCTGCAGGCTCACCACCGCTTTCACCGGATCTTTAGCATTCTTAAGCAAGGCCTTTAGTTCTCCAAAAGTTTCGGTTTGTCCTACAAAATATTCTTTAGCAGCTTCCGAAGTAATGGCTTCTATACGACGTATTCCGGAGGCCACAGCACCTTCAGAAATGATCTTAAAATGCCAGATATCGGCAGTGTTTCCTACGTGGGTTCCGCCGCAAAGTTCCATGGACTCTCCAAACTTCACCGCTCGAACCTTGTCGCCGTATTTCTCTCCAAAAAGGGCAATTGCGCCGTCGTTTATGGCTTCGTCATAGGTCATTTCGCGGTTCTCCACCAACGGCAGCTTTTGTGCAATACGCTCGTTGACGAACTGCTCCACCTGCTGCAACTCTTCGGCAGAGACTTTGCTGAAGTGCGAAAAGTCAAACCTCAAATAGTCGCTCTGCACCATAGAACCTTTTTGCTCCACATGGGTACCTAAAACCTTTCTCAACGCCTGATGCAGCAAATGCGTAGCCGAATGGTTGGCCGCTGTTCTTGCGCGTTGCGCCACATTCACCTTTGCGGTAAAAGTCGCGGCAGGATCTTTAGGCAGGGCCCTGGTAAGATGAATGATCAGGTTGTTCTCTTTTCGGGTATCGGTAATGTAAACCACTTCGCCATCTTTGCTCTCGAGCACGCCCTTATCGCCAACCTGGCCACCACCTTCGGGATAAAAAGGCGTTTTGCTGAAAACCAGCTGGTACATCTCCCCTTCTTTTTTAGACTCGACCTTCCTGTAGCGAAGGATCTTCACTTCGGCTGCAAGGGAATCATAACCCACAAAACCTTCGGTCTCTTCATCTGCAACCATAATCCAGTCTCCCGATGTCACTTTTGAAGCGCTTCTCGAGCGGTCCTTCTGCTTCTGCAGCTCCTGCTCAAATTCTTTCTGGTCGAGACTGTAGCCTTTTTCAGAAAGTATAAGCGCGGTAAGGTCAATTGGAAATCCATAAGTATCGTACAGTTCAAAAGCCTTCTTACCTGACACATTTTTGTCTTCGCTATCCTTCATGATCTGGTCAAGCAAAACAAGACCCTGATCTAAAGTGCGTAAAAACGAATTTTCTTCCTCCCTTATAACATTTTTGCAAAGGTTTTGCTGAGCTTTAAGTTCAGGAAAGGCATCGCCCATTTGCTTGCTGAGGGTGTCAACAAGTTTATAGACAAAAGCTTCTTTTTGATCGAGGAAGGTAAAGCCGTAACGAATCGCTCTTCTTAAAATACGACGGATCACGTAACCCGCGCCGGTGCTTCCGGGCAGCTGCCCATCGGCAATGGCAAAGGTCACCGCCCGCACATGATCTGCAATCACGCGAATGGCAATATCAATTTCTTCGTTTTTTCCGTAGGTAGCGCCGGTGATCTTTTCAATCTCTTTGATCAGCGGAGTAAAAACATCGGTATCATAATTAGATTTTTTATCCTGCAACGCCATGCACAGGCGCTCAAAGCCCATCCCGGTGTCCACGTGTTTGGCAGGCAATTTTTCCAGGGAACCATCTGCTTTCCTGTTGAACTGTATGAATACCAGGTTCCATATCTCCACTACCAAAGGATGGTCCTGGTTCACCAGGTCCCTTCCGGGAGTTTTTGCTTTTTCTTCAGCAGATCTCAGGTCAACATGAATTTCAGAAGAAGGTCCACAGGGGCCCTGGTCGCCCATTTCCCAAAAGTTGTCTTTTTTATTTCCGAAGATGATGCGCTCTTCGGGCACGATCTGCTTCCAAAGTTCCAGCGCCTCACTGTCTACAGGAAGGTCTTCCTCTTCATTGCCTTCAAAGACAGAAACGTATAAAATATCTTTATCGATCTTATAAATTTCCGTCAGCAATTCCCATGCCCACTGAATGGCTTCTTTCTTGAAATAATCGCCAAAGCTCCAGTTTCCCAGCATTTCGAACATGGTGTGATGGTAGGTATCTTTACCTACTTCCTCTAGATCGTTGTGCTTCCCACTTACCCTAAGGCATTTCTGGGTATCGGTCACGCGTGTATCCACAGGGGTGCCGTTTCCCAGGAAGTACTCCTTGAACTGGTTCATTCCGGCATTGGTAAACATAAGGGTTGGATCGTCCTTGATCACCATGGGTGCAGAAGGGACGATAGTATGGGATTTAGATTTAAAGAATTCGAGGAATTTAGTACGAATTTCCTGAGATTTCATAAATGAAGCTGCTTTTCAAAGTTCCTAAATTGTGCGGGGGAGAAAACAATTTTTATATTTGTTCGTTTCTCAGCCTATAGTTGCACCGTTTTTGCAACATGCACAGTAACGCAAAAATAGCATAATTTGACTTATGTCTAAGGTTAAATATTATTACGATAGCGACACGCTTTCTTACCAAAAAATTGAGCGAAAAAAAGGCCGCCGCCTTGGAATTGCTCTGCTTAGCGTGGTAAGCTCATTTCTTGCCGGCTTTATCCTGCTGGTCATTTACCTTAACATTCCGCAGCTGGAAACTCCCAAGGAAAAAGCCCTGAAAAGGGAGCTGGACAATATGAAATTGCAGTACGGCCTGCTTAACCGCAAAATGGACCAGGTGCAACAGGTGCTTGCCAATGTCGAGGACCGTGACGATAACATTTACAGACTTTATTTTGAAGCCAATCCTATTCCTGAAGAACAACGGCTTGCCGGTTTTGGAGGGGTAAACCGGTATAAAGATCTTGAGGGTTTTGATAATTCGAAACTCATTATTGAGAGCAACAAACGTCTTGATATGCTCACCAAACGGCTTGTGGTACAATCCCGTTCTTTAGACGAGATCGTGAATTTAGCCAAAGATAAAGAAGAGCTGTTGGCGGCTATCCCGGCAATTATGCCTGTTAAAAATGAGAACTTGAAACGTATGGCTTCAGGTTATGGATGGCGAACCGACCCATTTACAAAGGTGAGAAAATTTCACTACGGAATGGACTTTTCGGCACCTCGTGGCACGCCTGTTTATGCCCCGGGCAACGGCAGGGTTATTCGCGCAGATAACCGTTCCAGCGGCTACGGCAAGCACATCAGGATCGACCACGGCTACGGCTATGTGAGCCTTTACGGCCATTTATACAAGTACAACGTAAGGCCCGGGCAGTATGTAAAGCGCGGGGATCTCATCGGGTTTGTGGGCAGCAGCGGTCGCTCACAAGGTTCGCACCTGCATTACGAGATCTTCAAGGATGATGAGCGTATCAATCCGCTGAACTTCTATTACGGCCACCTTTCGCCTGCGGAATATGACGAGATCCTCCAGCAGTCACAACAAGAAAACCAATCCCTGGATTAATGCACGTAGAACTTCCTGAAAAACTGTATTACGGAATTGGCGAAGTAGCCGAAGCTTTCGGCGTAAATACCTCGCTCATTCGCTTCTGGGAGAAGGAGTTTGACGTGATCAAACCGAAGAAGAACGCCAAGGGCAACCGCAAGTTCACCCGGGAGGACATCAAGAATCTGGAGCTCATTTACCATCTGGTAAAGGAGCGCGGCTTTACCCTGGAAGGTGCAAAAACGCATTTAAAGGAAGAAAGCACGAAAACATTGTCTAACTTTGAAATAATTCGGAAGTTGGAGCAAGTAAAGTCTGAACTAATTAAACTAAAAAACCAATTATAGATGAAAAAGTGGTTAGTACCAGTAGCAATTATCGGGGTGATCATCCTTGGAATCATTCTGCTGTTTATGGGAAAATATAATTCTGCCGTAGATAAGCAGGAAATCGCCCGCAAGTCCTGGGCCGATGTGGAAAGCGCGTACCAGCGTAGGAACGACCTCATCCCCAGCCTGGTGAACACTGTCAAAGGTGCAGCCGATTTTGAACGCGGCACACTGACCGATGTTATTGAGGCCCGTGCAAAAGCAACCTCTGTAAATGTGGACCCGAGCAATATCACTCCGGAACAAATGCAGCAGTTCCAGCAGGCACAAAGCCAGGTATCTTCTGCCCTTTCCCGTCTACTGGTAACCGTGGAAAGATATCCTGAACTTAAAGCTACTCAAAATTTTCAGCAGCTACAATCGCAGTTGGAGGGCACAGAGAACAGGATCAACGTAGCCAGGAACAGGTACAACGAGCAGGTGACCGAATACAACCGTTATATTAGAAGGTTCCCGAACAATATTATAGTCGGCATGTACGGTTTTGACCGCATGCCTCCTTACGAAGCCGACGAAGGAGCTCAGAATGCACCTGAAGTAGATTTCGACTTCTAAAACCTTTCAAAAATGGCAAAAATAGAGGAGTTTCTTACTGAAGAAGATGAAAAGGAGGTAGTAGCCGCCATTCAGCAAGCCGAGAAAAAAACTTCCGGAGAGATACGCGTACACATCGAAAAATCCAGCAAAGAAGACATCTGGAAACGCGCTATGGAAGTTTTTCACCTCTTGAAGATGGACAATACCAAGCAGGACAACGGCGTGCTCATCTATGTAGCCATTGACGACCGCAATTTCGTGATCTACGGCGACAAAGGGATTAATGATGTTGTACCCAAAGACTTTTGGGAAACCACCAAGGATGAGATCGTCGCAGAGTTCAAAAAAGGCAATTTTAAGCAAGGCCTTATCAACGGGATCCTGAAGGCCGGCGACGAACTGCAAAAGCATTTTCCCTGGGACGAGAACACAGACGAAAATCAATTATCCGACAAAATATCGCGCTAATGCACCTTCAAAAACGGAATTTCCTACTGCTGCTTTTTTTCACCCTTACTGCCTTCACGGCTTTTGCGCAGAGGGACATTCCGCCGAAACCGAGTGAGCAGACGAGCGTTTACGATTATGCAAATGTGCTGAGTGCTTCGGAAAAGCAAGGCCTTGAGCAGAAGCTCATCAACTATTCAGACACAACTTCCACCCAAATAGTTATTGCCACCATTAACTCCCTGCAGGGGGAATACATCAACACCTATGCTACCGAATGGGCCCACAAGTGGGGCATCGGGCAGGGCGAAGAAGACAACGGAATTTTCATTCTTTTGGCAGAAGAAGACCGAAAGGTGATGATCGCTACGGGCTACGGAACTGAGGGCGACCTTACCGATGCTGTTTCCAAACAGATCGTGGACCAGGTAATGATCCCGGAGTTCAGGGGAGGCAGCTATTATCGCGGTTTGGACGCGGGAACAACAGCTATTATGCAGGTGCTAAACGGCACCTTTAAAGGCACGCCTCAAAGACGAGGCGGTGGCGACGGGGCTTCTCCCCGGTTTATCGTACTTGCGCTTATCTTCATTTTTATTCTCATCGTTTTGAGCAGAAACAAAGGTGGCCGTGGAGGCCCCGGCGGCAGAAGGCGCGGCGGTGGATTATTGGATATTCTCGTGCTTAGCAGCCTGGGCCGTGGAGGTTTTGGCGGCGGAGGCGGCTTTGGTGGCGGAGGCGGTGGCTTCGGCGGCGGAGGTGGCTTTGGAGGCGGCTTCGGTGGAGGCGGTTTCGGTGGCGGTGGCGCCAGCGGAGGATGGTAGTTTTTTAGTGGGTAGTATTCAGTGGTCAGTGAGCAGTTTTTGCAGGATGCAGGTTCCATGTTGCAAGTTGCTTCATACCACGTCTTTGCGAGCGATAGCGAAGCAATCTTATTCTTGTTTATTGTTTATTGTTAATTGTTAATTGCCCTGTCAGGCTGAGCCGGCGACAGCCGAATAGTCGAAGCCCTTTTTGGTGCATGTTGCCAGCCGTTTTTTACGTCTTTGCGAGGGAGGAACGACCGAAGCAATCTCACCTTCACTTCAAATATCTCCCGCAGATCACGCAGATTTCCGCTGAATTTATAAGCAAGGTCAAAACCTGCAATTGTCGTATGCAACAAAAAAGCCTCTCAAAAATGTCATTTTTGGGAGGCTTTTTTAGCTCGAAATTTAGCTTCTTATTTTTTCCTAAAGTAGACCGACACAGGTACTCCTGTGAAGTTAAACTCCTGTCTTAGTTTATTCTCTAAAAAGCGCTTATACGGGTCTTTAACGTACTGCGGAAGGTTGCAGAAAAAAGCGAACTGCGGCTGCGGCGTTGGCAGCTGCATACAGAATTTGATCTTCACGTATTTTCCTTTATATGCCGGCGGCGGATAACTTTCAATGATTGGCAGCATGATCTCGTTGAGTTCGCTGGTCTTGATCTTCTTGCTGCGGTTCTGGTACACCTCAACCGCAGTCTCGATAGCTTTAAAGATACGTTGCTTGGTCAAAACAGACATAAAGACAACAGGCACATCAACAAAAGGTTCCATTTCCCTTCTGATGTTCGCCTCGTATTCTTTCATGGTGTTAGTCTCCTTCTCCAGCAGATCCCATTTATTCACCAGGATCACGATCCCTTTGCGGTTTCTCTGCGCAAGCCAAAAGATGTTCTGTACCTGGCCATCAAAGCCGCGGGTAGCATCCATCACGATCAAACAAACGTCACAATGCTCAATCGCTCTTACCGAACGCATTACCGAATAGAATTCCAGGTCTTCCTTGACCTTTGACTTTCTTCTTATCCCCGCTGTATCTACAAGATTGAATTCAAAACCGAAGCGGTTGTAGCGGGTATCTATCGAATCCCGGGTAGTACCGGCGACATCGGTCACGATATACCTGTCTTCCCCGATTAGCGCGTTTATAAAAGAAGATTTTCCGGCGTTTGGCCGGCCCACTACCGCAAAACGTGGCAGTTCGGTTTCTTCTTCGTAAGTATCTTCAGGAAGTTTTTCAACCAGGGCATCAAGTAATTCTCCCGTACCACTACCACTGGTGCTGGCGATTGGATAATATTCTCCAAGACCTAAGGAATAGAATTCCACAGCATTTTCAAGCCTTTTTGCGTTGTCTACCTTATTGATGGCCAGGAGCACAGGTTTATTCACCCGTCTCAACAGGTTGGCAACCTCTTCATCCATAGGAGTTATCCCGCTTTCTACATCTACCATAAAGATAATGGCATCGGCTTCCTGTATAGCAAGTTTCACCTGCTTATCGATCTCGGCTTCAAAAACGTCCTCGCTCCCTACTACATAACCACCGGTATCGATCACCGAAAATTTCCGGCCATTCCAGTCGGTTTTGCCGTAGTGACGGTCGCGGGTCACCCCGCTAACGGAATCGACAATGGCTTCCCTTCGCTGGATCAATCGGTTAAAAAAAGTGGATTTCCCTACATTAGGCCTTCCTACAATGGCTACAATACTGCTCATAAACATGCTTTTATTCAGGCTGCAAAATTAGCGCATTTAAACCAATTCGGTCTAACTTCTGCCTTATTTTCAGAAGAAAAGAAAAAATTACTGCTTTGGCAACAATTCTTCTGTTAGCGCCTGCTTCTTTACCAGCTTTCCCACAGTTAATCCCTGGACTACAATAGAAAATACAACGACTATGTAAGTTACTACCAAAAAGAGGTCGCGATGCATCCCATCTGTAAGGCCCAAAGCAAGCGCTATGGAAATTCCGCCGCGCAATCCGCCCCAGGTCATGATGAGATGCGTATTGGGAACAAACTGCATCTTTTTACGAAACATCCTGATAGGTACAAACAATGACAGATACCTACAAACCAGCACCAGCGGAATGGCGATAAAGCCGGCAATAATATATTCCACATCAAAGGTGAGGACTACCATCTCCATTCCTATGAGCACGAACAACAGCGTATTGAGCAGAATATCTGTGAGCTCCCAGAATTTATCGACATAGTTTTCGGTCATTTCAGACATGGCATCGTTACGCACCGTCTCATTTCCCACCAGCAATCCTGCGGCTACCATGGCAAGCGGGGCAGAAACGTGAATGAGCTGCGCCGCGGCATTGCCTCCCATCACCGCAGCCAAAGTAATGATCACCTCAACATCGTAATCATCTATAGTGCGCATCAAGCGGTAAGCGATCCAACCAATGAGAAGGCCAAGCAAAATGCCGCCAACCACCTCCTGCCCAAATAGTTTTAGCACCTCTACCGCGCCAGAATTTTCGTTCCCCATAGAAGCAATGTTGAAGAGCGTAAGAAAGACCACCACTCCTACCCCGTCGTTAAACAGCGATTCTCCCACGATCTTCGTCTCGAGTTTCTTCGGAATTCCCACCTTTTTGAGGATTCCCAAGACGGCAATAGGATCTGTAGGGGAAATGAGGGCGCCAAACAGCAGACAATAGATGTAATCCACGTGTAAACCCAGCAGCTGCAGCACAAAATACAAACCTGTACCTACTAAAAAAGTGGAAACAAGAACGCCCCCGGTTGCGAAGAAAAGTACCGGCCATCGCTGCACCTTCAGCTTTTCAAAATTTGTATGCAGTGCACCGGCAAAAAGCAGAAAACTAAGCATGATATCCAGCAGCACCGTCCTGAAGTCTATCTGGGTGAGCACATATTTTTCGGCATCCAATAAGGTATTATCAAAAATGCTTACCCCCAGAATGACCAGCGTAAAGAAAATGCTGATCAACATGAGGCCTATTGTATTGGGCAACTCCAGAAACCGAACATTGATGTAACCAAAAACAGCAGCTAAGACGACAAGAAGGGTGATAATGAAATAAACATCCATAGAAATGACAGGTCAAAATTTGATACTGACATAAATATAATGGAAAGAAACCGAAAATAACAGCCCGTGCTGCTGCAAGAGCTGCTGTTATAGCAGGTTTAAGAAAGATATAAGAAAAATGCTATTTTTCGCCGCTGTACCCAAAGCGCTTTAGTTGCCGCATATCGCTGCGCCAGTTCTTGTTTACTTTTACATAAAGTTCAAGGTGCACCTGCTTTCCGAAGAACTTTTCAAGATCCTTACGGGCTTCCACTCCTACCCTTTTTAAAGCCGCGCCTTTATGGCCAATGATGATGCCTTTTTGCGTCTCGCGCTCCACCATGATCACGCTGCGCATGCGAATGATATTTTCTTCTTCAAAGAATTCTTCAGTATCGATCTCCACGCTGTAGGGAATCTCCTTTTTGTAATGAATTAGTATCTTTTCCCTTATGATCTCATTGACAAAGAACCTTTCAGGTTTATCTGTAAGCGTGTCTTTTGGATAAAAGGCAGGCGACTCGGGAAGCAGTTCAACTATGCGGGCGAAAACCTGCGGCACGTTGAAACCTTCCAGAGCAGAGATTGGGAAGATCTCGGCATTTGGCACTTTTTTCTGCCACAGCTGTACCTGCTCCTCCAGCTGCTCCTGATTGGATTTGTCGATCTTGTTCAGCAGAAGAAGTACAGGAATTTCCGAATGAATGATCTTGTTGAAAAAAGCCTCGTCCTTGAGCTCTTGTTCGCCGATCTCGACCATATACACCAAAACATCTGCATCTTCAAAAGCCGATTTTACGAAGTCCATCATGGATTCCTGAAGCTGGTATGCAGGTTTGATAATTCCCGGAGTATCACTGAGGATCACCTGGAAATCTTCCCCGTTCACAATGCCAAGGATCCTGTGGCGCGTGGTTTGGGCTTTTGAGGTGATGATGCTTAGCTTCTCCCCCACAAAAGCGTTCATAAGGGTGGATTTCCCCACGTTGGGATTTCCTATAATGTTGACAAAACCTGCTTTGTGCGCCATGATGATAATTTTTGCAAAGGTATTGCCATTTCTCAGCCTTTCCTAATCATGTTTTAAGAGGCTTCAAAAATGGCATTTTTAGAGAGCAATCTTTTTTATGTTCAGTACGTTTTTTCCCATGATGCTCACGGCCACCAGCAGGTGATCGTGCCCCGGGATCAGGTCATTGATGCGAACACTGCTCAGTCTGCCCGAGAGGAAGATCCCCTCTTTTACTTCCATGCCTTCAGAAAATTTGCCGTTCAAATTTGTAAGCTGTTTTTCAATCAGAGGCCTTAGATCAAATTTCATTTTGTTCTTTAAGATCCCATAGAGCAGGGTATTTCCCAGGGTTTCAACAAGGGTGTTGGTAAACCAGCCGTTATTCTCGCCGTCCAGTTCATATTTCTTGATAGAGACCTCTTGTGAAACAGGGTCAAAACTTACCGCCAGGTGCATCTCCACCTCAAATTCCTTGTTCCTAAGCAGCAAAGTGAGCATCTTGAGCCGCAGATGTAAGACCAGGTCAAAATCCTCTTTTTGGCTCCGCCGCAGGGAGATCTTCTGAATTTTAGCGGTATCTGAAGTTTCCCCGTTGGCCTTGCCCTTGCTCAGGATCTTCCCCTGGAATTTCTTCTGAAGGAATTCGTCCAGCACCCTGTAATCTACCTTGACCGGAAGATCAATATTCACCTTTTCATTGGGTATAGCTTCATACTTTTCCATTATTACAATTTTTAAAAAAGATAGGTAATTAATGGCAATTTAGCAATGACATTCCTCGATGGCCGCGTTTAGGATTTGCAGAGATCTTTTGCTTCGGAAGATCTTCTGCTACCAAAATTTCTTCCGTAAATAACATTCTGGAAGCCAAAGATTTTTCGGTAGTTTATCACCAGGATTTTTATCTTTATTTAAAGTTGTTTATCAAAAAGAATGGATAAATATTGCAATAACAAGGAACTGGAGAAGAAAATTAATTCTTTTATCCCTTCCGCAGAGGCTATGCCTGCTGTAGTGATCATTCAGCAACTGGAACCTTTTCAGTCTATCTACATGAACAGAAATGGACTGGAGGGGCTGGGCCTAAGCCTCGAAGAATTGAGAAAGATTGGGGCAGATTACCTCAAGCAATTCTTTAATCTTGATGATGCCGAAGATTTTCTGTGCCGTTTAAAAAATATGCTTGGTTCCCGCAACACCAAAGAAAGTTTTACTTTTCTTCAACAGGTTAAACTAAAGGAGCGTGAAGATTGGGTTTGGCATATTGGCTCCACCCGCATTTTTTTTCAGGATGCCGCGGGAGAACCCACGCATCTTGTGACGACAGCCATTCCTATTGATGAATTAAAGCACATACCCAACAAGGCCCGGCGACTTCTGGCTGAAAGTGAATTCCTGAGAAAGAACATTGGTAAATTTTTGCAGCTCACCGGCAGGGAAAGGGAGATCCTCCACCTGGTGGCCTTGGGAAAGAGTTCTATTGATATAGCCAGCCAGTTACATATTTCTGTAGAGACCGTGAATACTCACCGGAAGAACATAAAATCGAAACTAGGAATATCTACCATTTTCGATTTCACACAATATGCCCAGGCTTTTGACCTGATGTAGAAATTGGGCAGTGATAACTTAAAAACCTTTCGCCGGGAGAACAAAAGAGCAAGCAGGAAAATTCTGCATCTGCTCTTGACGGAAGCACGAAAAAGTATATTACCTTCAATAATAATTTGCAGACAATTCATCCATTCCTTTTCTTTGTTTCCGATTTTTCACAAAAATGATGTCATTTTCGGAAAAACGGTAATTTCTTCAATGTGTAAATTAAAATGATTCCGACTTGAATGTGGTAACGACTCTAACTGTAATAATTGCCTTTTGATCAATATACTATTAATAGCATCTATTTTCGGTTTTGTACTATCAACTCTTTTATTTCTTAAAAGATCAACCAATACAAAGGCGACTTTTTTTCTGGGAGCCTTTTATCTTTTGCTATCCATCTACACCCTCCAAACATATATTGTAGATGGTGGTCATTTAGACCAGTACCCGTGGTTTTTTCTATGGCCGCTTATCCCCTACAATTTATTCTTCGTCCCTATATATTACTATTTTCAAGTTGTTTTCACCGATCAACTTCAATGGAAGAAGAGGCAGCTCCTTTTATTTGTGCCTTTCTTTTTGGCACTGGTTGATGTCGTATACATTTACCTTCAGCCAGATAAAGTATATACCGATATTCTTTCAAAGGCTATCTCAAATCCTGAGAACAGGCTACAGGCAAAATATTTGTTGCTAAATTTGAATGAACATGTTTTGATCAGGCATTTATGGCAGCTTGGGATCTTAATGGTTTTATTGCCTCAATTGTGGAAATTTTTGAAACTGGGAAAGGACGACAAACTAAAAAGCATCCTCAACAAATGGCTGATGTTGTTTTGGGCACTCCTATGGATTTTTGCAGTTCTCGCTATCTTGTATTCGTTGGAAAAAATGAACTTCAGTGTACTTTTCCCATTAGTCCAGGGTCAACAAATTGCAGGCATAGTAACCTTAACTCTGTATTTATCATTTCTGGTAATTGGAATTGTTCCTGTTTATTTTCCAAGCATCTTACATGGATATCCTCAATTGCCTCAGGAAACATCCTCTTTACAAACTATTCAAAAAGAGGAAAAGCCTGAAAACGATAATTTGAAGTATGGCCTTGCAGAACAGGAGGTAGAAACCAAACTTGGACTTTTAAATCAGAAGAAACTGTACCTGAATCAAGATTTCAATCTTACTCAATGCGCCCGGGAAATGGAAATGCCTTCACATCATATATCCTATTTTCTTAAAAGAGCTTATGGTCTAAGTTTTTCTGCCTATAAAAATTCCTTGCGAATGGATTATGCAAAGAAATTGATTGACGAAGGTTTCCTGGAAAATAACACTATTGAAGCTTTGGCTGCGGAATGTGGTTTCGCAAATAGAACCTCATTCAGTAAAGCATTTAAAAATACTACAGATCTAAGTCCAAGTCAATATGCGATGACTATTAACTAAAAGGAGAAATTCAACTTTCCTCATCCCCCTAAACCGGTAACGATTGGTGTCCAAATTTGATTTGGGCACCGCTAAGCGGTCATTTCTCAACGACTTATAATTCTTTTAGTGTTCTTTTGCTATCACGGATCTTTTGTTTTTGATTCGGATGAATTAGCCCCAGAAAAATAAATTATTTTTAATCCCATCCATGATGCAACGCTATGAAGTTCCTGCCCCCTGCCCCGGTGGTGAAGACGTTAAGGTCGACAGTGTTGATATTTTGGCAGCTGTGGGGCATGAGATCAGAAATCCATTAAACGCAATTATTGGAATCTCGCAGCTTCTCTCTTCTACCAATTCCATAGAGGAAGTTAGAAACTACACCGAAGGACTTATGCAGACGTCTGAGCACCTAATGGAAATGGTCAACAACCTCCTGGACTTCAGTAAGCTCAAATCGGGAAAGTTGGAATTGAACCTTAAACCCGTTGCCCTAAAGGACAGCCTCGCGTTACAACTAGGTGGACAACGCCTGTTAGCAGAGAGAAAAGGCCTGGATTTCTTTGTGGATATTGACACCGATATTCCCGGGAAAGTGCTCCTTGACTCACTCAAGCTGAGCCAGGTGATATTAAACCTCATCTCCAACTCAATCAAGTTTACCAAAACCGGTTCAGTGGGCCTGCGAGTCGTGTTGATAGAAAAAACAGATTCAAAAGTTCAACTCCAGTTTTCAGTAGAGGATACAGGAATGGGAATTTCTAAAGAATATCTTGAAAAGATTTTTACCGCCTTTCACCAGGGTGATGGAGACACCAACGTCAATTTCGGCGGAACCGGCCTGGGATTGACGATAAGTCAACAACTCGTAGAGGCCATGGGCGGCAGCCTCGTTGTTGAAAGTGCACCTGAGAGCGGCTCGAAGTTCAGTTTTACACTTTCAGCTCCAATAGAGGAGCAGGAAGAGAGCCTCCCTCTTACGCTCAACTCCTGGAAGGCCTTGAAAGACCTGAGGATTCTTTTAGTCGACGACAGTGAATTGAATCGTATGATCGTGCAAAAATTCCTGGAATCGAAGGAAATGCATTGTATCCCTGCCGAAAATGGGAGAGCAGCATTGGAGCTGATATCTCAACATGAATTTGATGTGATCCTGACAGATCTTAAAATGCCCGAAATAGACGGATATGAATTTCTTCAAAAACTAGAAGAAATTAATGCAGCAATAACCCGATCAATTCCTGTGATTGCCCTAACAGGCTCGTTGTACGCACAGGAAGGAGAAGAGCTGCGAAAAAAGGGATTTTCAGATTACCTTTTAAAGCCGTTTAACAAGGAAGAACTTTTTACTACTATTCTCAAACAGACGCAGAAATTCACTAAGAAAACAAAAGAGTGAGCAAAAGCCTTCATCTTAGGTGAAACAATTTTGAACAGCCATATTTCGTACTTACCGCAAAAGAAAAAGGCTTCACATTTCTGTGAAGCCTTGTCTTTGCTAGTAGCGGGAACTGGACTCGAACCAGTGACCTTCGGGTTATGAGCTGCAATTAGAGAATCAGTAAAATCCAACAAACCCGCATAAACATTAGGATTTCCAGAGGTTGACATTTTTATTGATATCAAAAAAAGGGGGGTAAAATGGGATTATTCTGTACTTATTCTGTACTGGTTTTTGGAACTTTTACCTATCTTTAAAAGTCTAAAGATAAGAGGATTATGGCCAGTATAAAAGTTGTCCTTCGCAAAAATATGATCAAAAAAGACGGAACCATTCCTCTTGCTCTTAGAATAAGTGAAAATTACAAGACAAATTATCATTGGCTGGGCCACTACGTTTTGGAGAAGGACTGGGATAAAAGGTTCGAAAAAGTTAAGAAGAGCCATCCAAATCATAAGAAGCTCAATTATTTCCTGATGAAGAAAATTACTGAGGCTCAGGATCTGTATTTTCATTCAGAAGATGACCTGACTCCGAGGCAAATTAAAAATAAACTCAAAGGCCCGGGAGGTTCTCAAGCTTTCTTTGCAGTGGCTGCTGAACGTGTAAAGCAAAAACATGATAAAGGAACTTTTTCTGTCGCAAAATCCGAGTTATCTATTCTTTACAACCTGGAAGAGTTCCTAAACCTGAAGAGTTCAAAAAAGAAAGAAGAAGTTATAAAAGGAATCAAGGAACGGAGACGCTTAAGAGTAAGTAAGACCAGAAAGGGTCAACTCTCCTTCGAGGATGCTATTTACTATTTTAAGAAGAATACGCGGCTGGAGTTCCGGGAAATCAATGGATCATTCCTCAATAAGTACAAGATCTTTTGCTCTACTTATATGAGGCATAAGACCAGAACCATTACGAATCAACTTATTTTCATTAGAACGCTCTTCAATGTCGCCATAAAAGATGGAATTGTTTCGTCCAAGTATTATCCTTTTGCGGGCGAAAAAGAAAAGATTCGGATTGGCTCAGGAAACAAAATTGGTTTGACTTCTAAAGAAGTTACAAGAATAGAAAATCTCCAGGCGGAAAGCCATTCTTCTATATGGCATACCCGGAATGTCTGGCTTGTTTCCTTCTATTTTGCAGGTATAAGAATTTCAGATGTAGTAGCACTGAGATGGAAAGACATTAAAGACAGCCGGTTATATTATGTGATGAATAAAAATGAAAAACCACTAAGCTTTAAGGTTCCCGACAAAGCCGAACGAATCCTAGATCTTTACCGGGAGGACAAAATAGAAAATAACGGTTATATTTTTCCTTTTTTGAAAGATGCAGATCCACAGGATCAAAAAAGTATATTTCTCAAAATGAGAAATGCTACTAAAGTTTTGAATAAATTTCTGAAGCGAATAGCGGAAGAGTGTGGAATTGACAAAAACCTTTCTAATCACATTGCCCGCCATACGTTTGGTAATATAGCCGGTGACAAAATCCACCCTCTTATGTTGCAGAAACTTTACAGGCATAGTGACTTAAAAACTACCTTGAATTATCAGGCAAATTTTATTCACAAAGAGGCAGATGATGCTCTGGAGAGTGTAATCAATTTTTAAGCAAGATGCCTTCATTCTTCACCATTGATGAGCCCTTTATGAGTCCTTACAATTGTTATTATGAGAAATTAATGAGCCCTTACCAACCAACTGAAACTGCCCGATATCATTGTGATTGCGCATTTCTATTTTCTTCACACTTTCACAATTGAGCCCTTATTGAGCCCTTTACTTTACAGATTTAAGACCATTTTGAAACCGGTCCCGTTTACTCAAAGAACATCCTACGCCTCCATCGGCCAGTCCCTGTACTGCCCCTCTGCCTGCTCAATCACTTCCTTTAGCAGATTATCAAGTTCCGAAAATGGTACTTTTCCCCGTAATTCTTTTTTCACGGCTAACCGAATGGCGGCGCGGGCGTCTTCTTTTTTGGTCCAGTCGAGCTGGAGGTTTTTCTTGACTGAGTTCACTACAGTATGCACCAGGTCCTGGATGGGGCCGGATTGGTTGAGGAGCTTTTCGTTGGCCGATAAGAGATCATAGAATGCCAGCTCATCTTCGGTTAAACCGAGTTGCCTGGTCCTGATGTCATCCTGCTGAAATTCATTTGCGATGTCCAGTAGGTGCTTTATTGCAGCTATGGAATCCAAAGAATTCCGGTGGTAGTTGCTCAGCACTTTTTCCAGCTCGTCTTTCAGCTTTCGCATGCGGATGTTCTTTGGCATTCGCACCCGTATCTCGTCATTAATGATCCTGCGCAGCAATTCTACTTTGATGTTCTCGTCGCCTTTTTCCTTTACAATGGCCTGGAACTTATCGTCAACTATGGAAATATCGATCTTGTCCAGGTTGTACATTTTTGCCAGGTCCACAATTTCAAGGGGGAGGATGTAGTTTTTATAGTTATTCTCAGATACCGCGCCACGTAGTTCGTTCGCCGCATCCCAGAGTTCTTTTTCAAAATCAATGTCTGCTTTTGCCATTTAGGGGGCAAGTTGTTCTTTTTATTGTTGTCCTTAAGACAGATTAACTGCACTAAAGTTAAGATAATTTTAAGAGTTAGCCTTTAGCTTTCAGCATTTAGCCGTGGGCCACAATGCGAATGACGCTAACAGCTTCAAAATTCTCTAGGATTTCGCAGGTTTTATACGCTTTAATTTATACCTGTAGGGAAGGAGTGAAACAAATATAGATTAAAAGGTGGAAAGAAGAAGGTGATGCTCTTTCCTTAGGACTAGAAATTCTCCACAATAATCAAAAAAAACACCCCAAAAAATAACTTTTTGGGGTGTCTAAAAAACAACTACTCTACAACAACCGATCTCTAAAGTGGATGAAACTTTATCGCTGTTCCTCCGCCGGGCTGAAGATTAAGCTTTAAAGTTGTAGTGTTGTCCACTGTTTGTCTAGAAATCTTCACCGGGTAGGGATTAGTTTTATAATCGGCATCTTCACCATCTTCAAAAATTTCGGCCTCATATTTTTCGCCTGGTTCTAAGAACTCTAAGGAGACGTTAAGATCTCTGGCTTTTTCATCAGTAATTGAACCGAGATACCAGTTTTCGCTGTCCCAATCTTTCCTGACAACAGTAGCATAATTTCCTATTTCTGCATTCAACACCTTTGTATCTGCCCAAATCGTTGGAACTTCTTTGATAAATTCAAATTCGGGTTTTCCTTCATAATTTTCTGGAAGATCTGAAGCCATTTGAAGAGGACTAAAAATGACTACATAAAGAGCCAGTTGCTTGGCTAAAGTGGTCTGCACTTTTGCATGATTTGTTGTTTCATAATCAAAATCAAAATTTCCCGGAGTAAAGTCAAAGGGGCCAGCTAACATTCTTGTAAAAGGAAGTACTGTGGTGTGTTCAGGAGTATTACCTCCATCAGCTGACCAAGCATTATATTCCTGTCCCCTTCCACCTTCTTGGGTCATCAAATTGGGGTAAGTACGCTGCAATCCTGTGCCCTTAACAGGCTCATGATTATCTATCATAATATTATACCTGGCTGCAGTCTCAACTACATTTCTATAATGACGAACTCCATACTGACTGTCATGCCACTCTTTGTTATCAAGATATTTGTTCACATACCCGGTTTTCACCGTATTAACTCCTAATTTATTATATAATGCAAAGGCGTCATCCAACTGGTTTTCGTAATGTTTAGCCGCACCTGCTGTTTCGTGGTGCCCAATTAAGCGAACATTTTTAGTCGCTGCATATTCAGAAATTTCCTCAAGATCAAAATCAGGATAGGCTTGAGTAAAACTGAAGGCGGTTCCATCGGCGGTCCAGTCTCCATCCCATCCCACGTTCCATCCTTCAACTAGAACTCCATCAAAATCATTTTCAGCAGCAAAATCAATATACTGCTTCGTGTTTTTTGTTGTTGCTCCATGTTTTTCACCCTGTCCCCAGGTAAACTTTTCAAGGTGCATACCCCACCAGATTCCCAGGTATTTCGACGGTTCGATCCAGGAAACATTTTCAATCTCAGAAGGCTCATTTAGGTTCAACATTAGAGTTGAGGTCATGAGCCCACCAGGGTTATCCGAAACAATGATGGTCCTCCAGGGAGTCACAAATGGTGCCTCTGCATAAACTTTCACACCATTGGCCCAAGGAACCAATTCACTTTTATACGTATTGTCGGTAGTGTTCAATAAAGTCATTGAAGCAAAGTCCGTCAAATTTGCTTCGTGAATGGCCAAAAACTTACCGGATTTTGTTTCGAAGGTGGCGGGAGTATTGATTGTATCTGTTTGGTTCATTGGACTTTTTCTGTAGAAGCTTTCATAGTAGCTATTTTCAGAGTGTACGGGTATCCACCAAACATTCGGCTCTTCCGTAAAACTGAACTCGGTTAGCTCTTCAGAAATTTTCACCTTTTTCAAATTCGGTTGTTCAGGAAAAGAATAACGGTAACCAACTCCATCGTCAAAAACACGAAAAATGACATCCATTAATCTGTGAGGATCTTCTTTTTCCTTAAGGTGAACAATTAGTTGATTGTGCTTATCCTGAACGTCTTTAAATTCTCCCCATGGTTGTTCCCAGGTTTCATCGACTGAAGTCGATTCTGATGATATAATTTCAAATCCTTGGTTCATAGAAGGTGATTCTTCGAAGTCAAAACCCATTTTTGAAGGTGCTATAATTACTTCCTCTCCTGAAATAAGACTGTAATAAGGGATTCCTTCATTATCAAGAGAAAAGGTCAATTTATTGGCTGAGTCTGGTGAACTAATGGAAACTTCTTTCTCAACACAAGAAACGACACTCAAAGCTAAGAGCGCAATCCAAATAAAGTTTATGTGTAATTTTTTTTTCGTTTTCATAAAAAGCAGGTAATAAAGCAATATCAGTTTCCAATGGTGTTTAATACAGCGATCGCCTTCTCCGGTTGCACAGAAGCAAAATATTCGAATGCCTGATCTAATTTTCTTTGAACAGAGGCATTTCCTTCATATTCTTTTCTGAACCTAAAAAGTTGCAGTATTTCTTCAAAGACATTTTCATTCATTTCGGCCCCTGTGAAGTCTCTTACTTCTTTTAGGTAAGAAAAACCAAATTCTTCTGTTGGTTCAAACATAGTCCCTTCTCCAAAGTCATTCCAGGTAATTAATTGTAAATAATCAAGGTCATTATTAGCGGCCATTTGAAGGGTCTGGTCGAGAGTAGCGCCATTATCATGTTCAATTGTCCACCCAATGCTGCTTGAAGATCCACCTTCCTGATAAAAATCGTGAAAACCAGGATAAGCACCTCCCATTCCAATTTCCAAAGAAGGAAGAGTATTCGTGTAGAAATTTTGCAGGTAAGAGTTATCTTCATAAACCCAAGCATATTCACCTTGGGCGTTTTCACCAGCTTCAGATGAGCTATCCCATAGAGTTAGAAACGTTGGCGGTGTACTTAGGGTGCTGAATACTTCTGTCCATTGTTCTGGTGTCTCCAAAGTGATAGGTCCAAAGACCATTAATAGTGGGTTGTTATCTATTTTAATGTAGTTGGAATCTGAAAAGAAATTCGACTCCAAATATCGCATATCCCTTTTTGCTGCACTCTCTGGGGTAGGGGCCATTTGTGCATTGACCACAGTATTTAGGAAACGGTCTTCGTAGACAATTGCGTAATCAAGTCCCACTTCGTCCATCATCTCTACTACTTGTTCAGTATTTTCCCGCACCATAGAAAAGTCATTAACATCATAGGTGCCGTACCAGTCGATAAGTATTCCATCGATTCCGGAATATTTCATTAATAAGAGGTGATATTCTATAACATCCTTGTCTCCTGAATGGTAGGGACCGATAAGGGGATAGTAGTGAGAGGCAATTTCTCTTCTTCCGTTACCATCGATGTTGTCGGGATTCTGGTTCTGCATAGTCCAGTGGTAACCCCATTGATTATTACTGCTGCTTTCATTTGTTTCAAACCACGTCATGTAATGCATAAAGACCTTGGTGTCATTGGTTTTTGCCAGAGGTACTGGATCAAATTCTTCTACCTTCGTATTACTTTCGGAAGGAGAGTCATTATCACAACCAAACATCATGAGGATGGAAAGAATTCCAAAACAGCTATTTAGTAAAAGGTTGATCATTTTTTTCATTTCAAAAATATTTTAAATGAGGCAAAACCCGGATCTAATACCCGGGATTCTGCACCAAATTGTTGTTTTTATCGAGTTCGACTTGTGGGATAGGGAAGATTCCCCGGAACTTTGGAGTTGAACCCTTTTCCCACCATGGTTGAAAGTAGGTTCCAAACCTGATATTGTCTGTTCTTCTTTTACCTTCAAAAACAAATTCTCTTAACAGTTCCTTATTCAGATAATCCAAATCTATAGTTGCGGGAGTTTCTGTTCCTGCACGAGCGGTAATTTGATCAATAAAGGGTCTAGCAAGCTCTGGTGATCCCATACGAACATAACTTTCGGCCTGCATCATTAAAATTTCGGCATACCTGATAACTACCCAATCATGATCTCTCTCCCAGGTTTCTCCTGGTTTTTGTTCGTATTTATTTAATCTAACGCCTGCATTTTGTGAAGCATTTTCAAAGTTTTTAATTTCTTCTGTATATATCAAAGGTTCTCCATTATCCATGATAAGTACAGAACCAGTACCCAAATGAATCTGTTCCCCTTCAAGGAAAGAACGTTTTCTAACATCATTATCTTCAAATGAAGAGTACACTCCCGGCTGACCGGAGATTCCATTAGCGCTCCAAGGGTAATTACCTGTTGGTGATATTGTAAACCTGTGCAGGTAATGGGCCGACATAGAATTCAAATAGTTTCCTAGAGTACCCGCATCTGAATCATAAGGAATGGCTAAAATTATTTCTGTTGAAGTCTGATTTTCGGTAATAAAATTGGCGAAATAATCAGGTTCAAGGCTGTAACCTGTGACATTTCTGCAGGCATCTATACAATCTTGCCATCTCGGAACACCCACAAAGGCTTCAGAATTCAAATAAAGTCGTGCCAAAAGGGAATAGGCCACGTTTTGGGTGAATTTGGAATATTCAATTTCTGAGGATAAATAAGGAATTGATTCCAATAATTCTCTTTCTACAAAATCAAAAACTTCCTCTCTTGAAGAATTTGCGGGGAGTTCCTGGTCTTCAAAATCTGTAACTATTGGAACATTTCCGAACATATCCAACAGGAGATAATAGTAATAGGCTCTAACGGCTCGAAGCTCAGCCTTAATAGGTGTTTTTGCTTCTTCCGAAAGTTCCGATTGGTCTATCTGAAAAATAATGGAATTGATTTTAGCAATACCTGTATAATTATATCTCCATGCAGAAAGTATCATCCCGTTGTTCGCATCCCACGTATGTCTTTGCGTCTCCTGATATTGACCTCCGTCATACCAATCGGTTCCTCTGGTTGGAATTGTTGCTTCATCAGAAGCAACCTCGTTTAGGAAGAACAGGTATTCACTTGTTGGGTACGAAGTTGAAATATTATCTTTAAAGCCGCGGAGAGAAGAATATGCACCTCCAACAAGAGCCTCTACCTCAGAAGGGGTTTGTCCAAAGTTTTTATCCTGTACCTTGTCGTACAGCTCTTCGTCTAAAGTTGTACACGAGGAATACAGAAAAATACTACTAAAAAGTATACTTGCTATTTTAAGTTTCATGTTTTTGCCTTTTAATTTTGTAATGGTTCTCATCTAGTTCAGAGAGACATTTAATCCCAGGGAAACGGTTGTTGGCTTTGGATAAATGTTAAATCTATCGATACCAGGACTGGCCAGTCCACTGGTTGCTACTTCAGGATCCACACCTGAATAATTAGTAAATACGGCTAAGTTTTCTCCTAAGACATAAACTCTTAATTTGGAGAAGATATTTTCAACAGGAACATTATATCCTACTGTCACCGTTTGAAGTCGGAAAAACGAAGCATCTTCTACCCAATAGCTTGAAAAAGTTGGGGTGGAAGAAATTCCACTGGACAATGATTCATCGGGAACATTGTAAGCTGGAAGTCTGTGCTGGTCGTATAGCATCATATTAGTAGCATTAAGCACTTCTTGACCAAAACTTCCATAGCCGGTGAAACCAAAATCAAAGTCGTACAATTGGAAATTCATTCCCAAACCAACATTTAAAGACGGCTGAACATTACCAATAGCCGTTTCCTCTTCACTTAAAATGAACTCACCATTGTCGTCAAGCCCGAGGAATTCTCTACCCCAGAAGGTTCCGACAGCATAACCTTCCTTAATTACCTGCGAAAACTGATTAGACATTCCAGAAAGTCCATGAAGAGAACCACTGTAGATCACATCCGTTTCATAGATCTGGTTAGAAAGTTTTTCAATCTTCTGTTTATTGCTTGACAGGTTGAAATTAGCATCCCAAGAAAATGTCTCCCCTTCCATAATATCTGCATTCAGGGCAAGTTCAATTCCTTTGTTTGAAAGCTCTCCTACATTAGCGAGCATTGTTCCCACCAAATATGGTGGCTGTGGAACTTCATAGGTGTACAGGAGATCATTAGTATATTTTTGATACCAGTCGATCGAACCATAGATGCGATTAAAAAGACTGAAATCCACACCAACGTTGATTTGTTCAGTTGATTCCCATTTTAGATCCGGATTGGGATTCTGTACCGGGGAATAGGCTACTTTCCAGGTGTTACTCCTTGGATCGTAATAGCTATCTCCTCCGACTCCAAGTATGGAAAGAGACCTGTATTCTCCAATTCCCTCTTGGTTACCAGTAATTCCATAACCGGCTCTAACTTTAAGATTGGTAAGCCAATTTGCAGTTTCACTCATAAAATCTTCATTTGAAATCTGCCATGCTGCCGAGGCTGAAGGAAAAATCCCCCATTTATTATTTTTCCCGAAACGGCTTGAACCGTCCTTTCTTACCGTTGCGGTAAACATATATCTACTATCGAAAGAATAATTTCCTCTGGCAAAAAATGAAATTAATCGAGATTTTCCCTTAAATGAATAGACATCTCCCAGACGATAATCTTGCCCAGCTCCCAAGTTGTTGTAAAGAAATAAATCTGTTTCAAACCCACTCCTTTGAGCTCCAAATCCTTCGTATTCGTTTTCGAGAAATGAATACCCCACCATTGCATTGAGCTTATGATCCTGGAATTTGTTATCGTAGTTTACATATGTCTCCAACTGTGAAGTAGTGTACTGGTCGTACGATTTATTAGCATACCCGTTTTCTGTCCTTCCTTCCATGATCGCGTAAGAAGGTTTATACAAGTTACCTGTGTGGGCATTGTATTCTAACGAAAGGTTCATAACAGCCTTAAAATGGTCAAGGAACTCGTATTCCGTTTTAAAGTAACCCAACAATCTTTTTCTGTTGTCGTCAGCTGTTCGATTTGTCATAATTTCTACCGGGTTCTCATAAAGAGTTCCACCAACCTGGCTAAAATCACCTTCGTCTGTATAAACTGGAATAGTTGGATTTAAGTTATAAGCTCTTTCAAATATCCTATAATCAAGCGGATGCCATTCATCCATATTTGCGGTCAGACCAATGTCAAATTTCAGATCTTTATCAAGAGCATATTGATAAGTGTTTACACTTGCCGCCAATCTTTCCAGTCCGGTGGTCTTGATTATCCCCTGATCGTCCAGGTAAGAAATTGAAGCTCTAAATCCACTGAATTCCTTTCCGGTAGATAAATTGATAGTATGGGACTGCGTAAACCCGGTTTGCTCAAGTTCCTTTTGCCAATTTGTATTCCCTCCATAGTCTATTGCTTGTGAAAGGTCGTTTTTACGAACATAATCTCTCCATTGATTGGCTGAAAGCATATCTATGTTGTTGGCAGAAAAACTGACACCAGAATATCCTGTGTAGTTAATAGCTAAACCACTTAACTCCCCGCTCTTGGTCGTGATAATAATAACCCCATTTGCACCTCTGGAACCGTAGATAGCAGATGCAGATGCATCTTTAAGTACGTCAATGGATTCAATGTCTGTGGGCAGGACAGTATTTATATCAACACCTGGAATACCATCAACTACTACTAATGGATTGTTGCTTGCAGTGAGGGAGGTTCCTCCTCGCAACCTCATGGTTGCTCCACTACTTGGATCTCCAGAACCTTGTACAACTGTAAGTCCGGCAACTTTTCCTTGTAAAACTTGTTCGGTAGAAGAAATTACACCCTTCACTAATTCATCCCCCGATACTGAGGAAATAGCTCCTGTAAGATCTGACTTTCTCATCGTACCGTAACCTACAGCTACCAGAACCACTTCGTCTAAGGCCTGTGAATCTAATTCAAGATTAACTATTAGAGGAGATGTGATACCTTGGGTAATGACAAACTCCTGAGGTTGAAAACCTACATAGGATATTTCGACAGTATTACCTTCTGTAATTTCTAATTCGAAATGGCCGTTAAAGTCAGTAGTGGTCCCATTACTCGTCCCTTTTTCTAATATTGTGGCTCCCGGCAGCGGCATTCCAGTGTCGTCATACACTGTACCACTAATTGACCTTGATTCCTGTGCATTTACCACCAATGGAAAAAGCAAGAGACAAAGAATAACAGTCAAGCTGGACAAAGAATTTCGCCCCCGCCATATAATTCTATTTTTAATACTCATTTGATTAATTTTTGTAATTTTTTTTCGCCTTAAACGGTCTAATTATCAGGTGTGATCAATGGAATATTGGTATCGATAATAATATTTCCCTTGTCGTCTTCAACCAAAATATGAAGCTCATCTATTTGTTCAACATCTCGAAATTTAGAAGGGAGGTCAACAAAACCTTTGATTTCATTAGTGTCTCCAGTAAATTCTCCTGAAAAGACCTTTGGTCCTGCAGTAATAGTATATATCAACTTGTTTACTCCTCGCTCATTATTAACTCGTACTATACCCAGAAAATCCTTTTTGCTTAACTGGAGAGGAAAGAAGCGGAATTCTGGAGGTGGTGGCGGGATATATTCTGCGGCATTGAGTACAAGGTCAGGGCCCACGGCAGTCCAGTCTTCAGCAACAAAAAGAAAAACCATGTTATTCATAATGAAATCCTGCCCAACTTCGTAGTATTGAGATGGAATAAGGTCCATCTTATAAAACCCGTTACCCAAGTTTTTCATCCTTGTCTTTTCAACTCTTTCAGGAACCCATGCCTGATACTCCATGGGGATTTCCCAATCATTAAGACCACTATGAAAGTATACATTAGGAGTATTTTCAAATCCTTCCACAAGATTAGAGTTAAAAAGGATACTTACCCCCTCATTGAGCTCAGGTTTCGATGGGTACGCTTTCATAATTTCTCCTGCGTCAAAAAAGGAAGAGAAATCCGTATATTTCATTTGAGTAACTTCGGTCTGTTTAGTTCCCGCCTTGTCTTTCAGGAAAAACCAAAAACCATCACTGTTCCTTATTTCTTCTGGAGTTCTTGAGAAATATTCGGTAGGAGTCAGTGTGAAACTCCAAATCATATCACCCTCATATGAAAGTTTTGCAAATTCAGAAGAGGAGTCATAATTACCTGCATCTGGTTCTGAAGGTGACCAAATCCAAATATAAAAATCTTCATTTTCTACGGCTGAAGTTCCGGAAAGGTCAAAATACCAGGTAACTTCTTCATCAAAAGAGTACACCACTGGATAAGACCACATGTCTTTTATGGTTCCTATGACTTCCTGAGCATTGGATACTGAAGGAGATAGGAAACATAGAAATAAAATAGAATAGATAATTTTTCTCATGTTACTGCTTATATTTCTTCAATTAATTTGAACTTATAGGAAACAAAAGGAGTCCCGCCTGACGTACGAAAAAGTTGAAGTTCCATTTGCTGATTTGTCCTGGGAACAGATGTCAAATGGAATTCATCCTTTAATTGAGTCTTTTCCTGATCACTATAAAGTCTGATAATAATAGCTCCTGAATTAGTAGGCTGAAAATCACTATTGAGATCCCAGTAGCCATTCAGTTGGAAAAGAGGGGGAACCTCACCTAGTACTTCGTAAGTTGTTGGATTGTTATTTTCGTCTACATCAAAACGGATTCTGAAATCCTCAAAATTGAATAATGTGCTTAAGTTCTCTTCGGTTGGTTTGATATTATTTGCTTTAGCAAATTCATCGACCATAGTTAAGTTCATAAGGCTCCATTCTCCGGCAATGACTTCATAGGTGGTTATGGGTTCTGCATAATCACCATCCTCTGGAGAATAACACCCGAATGCCATAACCGTCAATAAGAGGGTCAGGAATTTAAATTTCATTTTTTTCATGTGGGTTATATTTGTTAAAAAAAACTTAGAATGCAATCTGATTTTCAAAATTAGAGGATATAAGAAGGGTAGAAAGAAATCAAGCAAAAATCAAGAGTGAAAATAGATGTAATCCATTTTAAATTATTGAATTACAGATTTTTAATCTTTTAATTGTTTTAATAAAATCAAGATCGAATATGAATTTAATGGGGTAATTAGGGGGTATTAATTCGGGGCTTTTCGTAATATTGCGCAAACGTTTTCTTAAAAATCACATTTTCTCGAACCAACACCCAAAAGAAGCCTTAAATGCGCACCTTGATTAATCTAGTCTTTTTATTGTTTTTCAACTTTGTTCTTGCACAAGCTCAAGAAGGCATTTTAAAGGAGTTAGAACAGACTTTGGATAAAAAAGAACTTTATATACAGCAAAAACGGGCAAAAATTTCAGCCTTACAAAAAAGTGCTAGCAGATACCGGCTTCAGGATCAGCAGGATAGTTTATATCAGGCTAACATTGCTTTATCTGAGGAGTACCAATCCTTTAAGTACGATTCGGCGTACATATACCTCGATCGGGCGAAAGAAAATGCCCTTTTAATGAATGATAGTCTGAGATTATCACAAGCCAAAATTAAAGAGGGATTTATTTTATTATCATCGGGCCTTTTTAAGGAGGCCTTAGATTCTCTTAACAGCATTGACTATTCTCTTCTTAGTGATCATGATAAATTCAGGTACAACTTTGTTAAAGCACGTGCCTACTACGATTTAGCCGACTATACAAAGGATAAAAGGTTTAGCATAAATTACATTCGGAAAGGCAACAATTTTGTTCGAGAAGCATTGCGCTTTACAGATCCTAATTCTTCCTTTTATTGGGCGACTGAGAGTTTAAGACGTATGAAAGTTCAGGATTGGAAAGGTGCAAAATTTGCGTTCACTTACTGGATTAATAATTTCGATCTTACGCCAGAATTTTATGGTGTAGCTACTTCCAGTCTGGGATACATCTATTCGGAGACTGGCTATCCTGATCAAGCAATAAAATATCTAGGCCTGGCAGCAATAGCAGATATTAAAAATGCCACGATGGAAAATGTCGCTCTACGAAATTTAGCCAGTGAACTCTATAAGAATGGTAACCTTGAAAAAGCAAACAAGTTCATTCGGATTGCCATGGAGGATGCGACTTTCTATAAAGCTCGCCATCGGAAACTGGAAATTTCCACAATACTGCCGATAATCGAAGGCGCTCAACTTTTGAAGATTGAAAAGCAAAATAACACTTTGACCCTGATTGCCGTTCTCTTAGGTCTCTTAACCTTGGTAGTACTTGTTTTTATAGGAATAATTTATAAACAATTAAAGAACCGAACCCAGTCAAGAAAAGTTCTTACTAACTACAACGAAAAGCTGCAAGAATTGAATGCAAGCCTTCAGGAATCAGATGCTGTCAAACAAGAATATATTCGATATTTTTTAACGGCAACATCTGAACTGGTAAAGAAAATTGATAAAATTCAAAAAACGACAACTCAAAAGCTAATCGCAAAAAAGCCAGAGGATGTTCTGAAGAATCTTAAGAAATACAGCGTAAAAAAAGAAAGGGAGGCATTGTTCAAGGAATTTGATGAAGTTTTCTTAAAACTTTATCCAACCTTTAAGCAAGAGTTTTATTCTCTTTTTCCTGAGGAAGAACAAAAAGAAGTGAAGAAAGGAGAGTTGTTAAATACTCAGCTAAGAATCTTTGCTCTCTACAGATTGGGAATACAAGACAGTAAACAAATTGCAGATTTTCTCGATTTGTCTGTAGCGACGATTTATAGTTATAAAACTCGAGCAAAAACAAGATCACACAACAAGCATGATTTTGAGGAGAAAATTATGGAGATTAAAGCATAACCTCTCCAGACTAATTAAAGAAACCATGACTAGAAATCTTCTCTAACCTTTCCATTGGTAAAGCTTTAATATAGTTGTAGAAGACTTTTTCTGAAGTATGGCCACTTATCGCCATAATGTCTATTACTGGCATATCCGCTTTGTAAGCATTGGTACAGAAGCTTCGCCTGGCCGTATGATTGGTTAGCAATTGGTTATCATTTTATAGCTGAATTTTTGAGGGAACTACACCTTCTGTTATCTCGATAGTTGTCCTCATTCAGGTTTTCCTTTTTTCCTTTGCTTTTCAAGGTCTCATTATCTTCTATTCAGGAATCATCTTTGGGATTCCCCATCAAGTTTTTCTAAAATCTTAATCATGGTGAAGTTGAATATGTACCACTTTCCCGGCTTTCGGTCCTTATCTGCAGAAAACCGATTCCTTGAAAAACTTCGATATTTGAAGTCCAGCCCTTTCTCACCCGACCTCCTAAGGCCAGTCACAGCTGCTATTTGTTTATCCTTGTCATGTTGAACTTTTTATCCTTTTTGAAAGAATTGGCGCAAAATTTTAGCTGTCTATGGGGCTTCTGAAAGCATTTTACTAATAAAAAAGAAAGAAAAATGATGGCGCTGCCTCAAGCCATTGTAAACCAAGGGGAGAACCATTTCAACATCGCAGGGCGTGTTGTCCTCTTGCTGTTCTCCCCTACCTTAATAATAAGAATAGTTTCCGATTCATTCACCCGTAGAAATTTTGATACCTTGGCTGTTTTGTTCAAGGAAAAAACCTCTTTATGATAAAAATGTCTCTTAATCTTTCCATTTTATTGATAGCCTTTAGCAGTTCAAGCTTAGTCGCTCAAATCGATTCCTTGCACCAAAAAACACTATATCAAACACAGAACTACAATTCGAAATTCATCGGTAATGAAATTCCCTATAAAATAATCTTACCAGAGGATTTTCAGTCCAAAAAAGATACCCTGGACCTCTTGGTACTTCTAGATGGTGATGATTATTCCGGGATAGCAAAGAACGTGACCTCACTTTATGAGTTTGGCGATAAAATCAATCCTACATTTATTCTATCTCTACCAAGCACAATAGAAAGTAGGTGGACTTATTACACACCCACCAAAGACACAATCCACGTAGAAGAAGGATATGAAGATCTTTATGCCCGAACAGGCAGTTTTTCACAATTTGCTGACTTGCTAGAAAAAGAACTGATCCCCAATATAGAGTCCAAATACAAAATTACTTTTAACAAGAAAACCATCTTTGGTCATTCCCTCGGGGGATTAGGTGTTCTCTCGTTTGCCGTCCTAAGGCCAGAAATATTTGATAATTATATTTCTGCAAGTCCAAGTACCTTGTACGACCAACATTATATCTTTAAGACCCTGGAGAAAAAAGGAAGTCTCTCCTTTAATTCTATTTTTATAACTGCTGCCTCAAATGACGCAAATGGATATCGGGAAAATGTTGAATGGCTTAAAGGATATTTAGATGAACATAAGTCTGATAATCAATCCGTGGGTAGCAAAATTTATGACAATGAAAGCCACGCAACCTCAGGATTAAAATCTTTAATAGATGGCCTTGAATTTATTGGCAAATAAAAATCATTCGATACAAGCCAGATCAAAGTCTAAGACAAAAAACCATTTACTTTTTTCATCTTGAGCGTTTTCCATTTTGATTTCCTCTGGAATCCAGCTGTCTGAACAGACTTCCGGTGTTTCCATTTACTTCTTCCAGAGCCATCGCGCAACCACTTTTGATGGCGAGCTTTTACGGGATTTAGAATTAGGATAGGCCGTATTTCACAGAACATTGAGATTGAAAATTATCCATCAAGGCCGGCTAAGTTCTAAATCCCGTTTCTTTGCCTGCAAAATGGTTGCAGAGGCGGAGGCTCTGGAAGTAAATGCTACTGAAGGCAACGATCTTATTTACCCAAATTTTTAAACGAAAGCAGGATCAAGCGGACGCGTGACTGCAGCGGTGACTGCAATGCAGTGGAAGGATTTTTTCCGGGAGCGAAATGGAAGGAATCCTGTGGTCATGTGTCCAAGACCATCACCTGAAGCGCTTTTCCGCAGCGCAGTGGAGGGAAATGTGCTGAGGGAGTAGTATTGAAGTTCCTTTGAGCTGTATCATATTTGATACAACCTATGATACAAGTTGTAATAAGACTTGTGACAATAGTAGTGATACAACTTGTGTAAGAGCTCTAATTTTTCTCTAAAAACGATAAAAAACACCCTCTAAAAAGCTTTTTATTTTTTTTCTTTTTTTTGTTTTCCTATCTACCTTTCTATAATGTTTTCATTTTTTTCCGGCGGGTAAAAGAAAAAAGAGGAGTGATCGTATCGGTAAGCTGGAGACGATATTTTCTTCTGCGAAAGACAATGTTCTGAGGCAGATCGCTGTACTTTAAACTCCATTTTCCTATTTCTTTGGATATAGGTTTAGAATAGTTCTTTTTGACCTTTATGAGTCTTTCTTTTTCTGCAGCTTTCTTTAATCGTGAAGCATTTGCTTTGGATATATTGAATATCTTTTCTACTCCATTGACTGACACAGGAGCAGCTGTTCTTCTATTTTGACGAGATTGAAGAAAATGATAGGTTCTCCCTTTTTTCTGAACGCTTTCCTTTTCTCTTTGTCTTTTTAGATAAACAGTGTGTAAATAAGCATATATGCCTGCCCCTACGAAGGCTTTTGGTCTGTAGAGGTCAAGCGGCAGCAGGAGGATCGCATAGCGCATCCTCCAGTCATTTTCTTCTCTTATTCTGTCGAAGGACTTGATAATATAATATCCCGTCTTTGTATTAAGCCTAAGCCATCCTTTTGCTTCAAAAAAGCGAACATAGGATTGGATAGTCTTCTCTGACTTTACCCTCAGTACCTGCTGAATAGCTCTCATCTCTCCCAAAGAAAGTCTTGATTTCCCCTGCGGATACATTATTTTGAGGAGCAGGAAAAACCTTATGCGGGAAACATAATGTTCCTGTTGAGCAGCAATCAGTAGTTGGACCGGGACTTTTATCGGGCGCATGACGGTGAAGGAATAAAGAGATTAAGAAATTCTAAAGCGGGATCAGGATCTAAGGGGGCTTATAGAATGAAATGTTCAGCTTTTCCATGGCGAGTGCATAAAAAAATCCCTCCAAAAGTTTCAAGTTGACCTTCAGAGGGATAGGTGGTTTGACTTTCGTAAAGCCAATTTCAGGAAGGGTAAGCAGGATGAATTGATTCTACATCCTCTTTAACTATTTAGGAGGCTCAGAATTATGAAGTCTTCAGAGGAACACAATAATCGATGAAAAATCAATAAAACAGAAAGTAGGTGCTATGAACTTATATTTTTCTCTCGAAGGATTTGTAGTAAAGAATATGGGTCAATATCGTGAAAGAGTTCATCTTTATCGTTTACAAGTGGATCCAAAAAATCAGCTTTTTGAAATCCGAACCTAATTAACTCTTTCATCTCGCCAGTGAGATCATTCGTCTCACATTCGCTCAAAAATAATCTGAGATTCTGGGCCTCATGCCAGAGATCAGATTTCTGTTTTATAAGGCGTAATTTTTTAATTTCTTCTTTTTGTAAATTCTCTTTCTCTTCCTGTTTTCTTTTTTCGATAGCCTCTTCCTTCAGACGTTTTTCGTTTTCTACTTTCCATCTGCGTTCCTCTTTTGCCCTTTTCTCCAAATAATCAATGATGCCGGGTAATTTTCCTTCAATAGTCTTGGTTGGTGTTTCCTGCCATTCCTTTCCTGTGTACTCCCCGGCAACAAAACTGAGTAAACCGATTGGTTCCAATTTACTATTGCGATAACCTGACCTCTCAGTAGAATAGACTCTTTTCGACCTTTCACGCATTCTTAGAGCTATTTCAATTCCTTCGATGACCACATAAGATCGTTCATAGCAGAATAGAAAATAATAGTCCTTTGATTTCATAATTTTTATAAAAGTATCAAGAAAACAAAGAGCCCTTTTATAAGCACGTCCAGAGGCTCTGACCGAAATTCTTCCATAATCATACCTTTTTGTATAATCATAAATATTATTCACTACAGGATGTTTCCGGGGAATTTTAGATAGCATTTCCTGAATAATGGGATCCGGATCCTTTGGTAACTTCTTCGGAACTCTGAAATCATATTGATTATGTTCCATGCTAGTGCCAATAGGATTGGATTTCAGAAGGTTTTTTTTGTTTTTCAACAACAGCTTTACTTTACCAGTCTCTTCAGAACCAGGTAGGGCCGGTTTACCTACTTCTATTCCATACTTCCTCTTCATCCAGTACCCATTGGGCGGTAGAGGAATTCTGTCAAATTCTTTTTTCATGAAGATGTTATTTAAGGTCACACAATTAAGAGGGATATTCCGTAGGAATTACATCTAAATGAAGAGGAAAAATATGATAGTAGAAAAAAAAATCTGATTCTGTACTAATTCTGTACTAGGTCAAAAAGAAAAAGGCTTCACATTTCTGTGAAGCCTTGTCTTTGCTAGTAGCGGGAACTGGACTCGAACCAGTGACCTTCGGGTTATGAGCCCGACGAGCTACCTACTGCTCTATCCCGCGATATTGGACTGCAAATATACAGTCAAATTTCATTTCACCAAAGGTTTTTTTCTAAAATTATTCCATCACCCAATTCATAGCTTTTACGCGATCTTTCTTCTTGAAGGATTTCACCTTTGCTGGAACGATTAGATCCTTCATTTCCATTGATTTCTGAGTAAGCTTATCATCACTAACCAGTGCCAGCTTGTGAATATCTTCGGAATGAGAAAAATGAAACTCTATAGCTTTTAATAAGCCTCGAAGGGAAATTCCCTCGTCAGACTCATCCTCCAGATAGATACAAATAGGAGTTACAACTTTTATGCGATCCTTAACTTCAGATAGAATTTCTTCCATTTTCTCATGATCTATTTCCGTTTTGACCATATAGCCAACAACGTTATCAGAAAAAGCAAAGAATTTTTTCATTTTTCGGCGGTTAGATTACCTAAATCTATGCAAAAAAATTATAATGAGTAACTATGCTGCTTCGCGCTGCTATTGTTCGATATCTGTCGCCTCAAAAGAAGTGAGTTCTCCCTCTTCGAAAACAGCTATTACCTGAATAGGATTACAACAAACCTCGCAGTCTTCCACATACTTCTGACTGCGAACCGACGGATCCAGTAACATGGAGATCTCTTCCCAGCAGTATGGACATTGAAAAAAATGTTCGTACATGATTAGCTCAATACCTCAAGTTCTTCCTGAACCCGCTCCCAATCTTCCATCAATTGTTCCAGCTCCTTCTTCTTCTCCTTATACTTCTTAAGAAAATTGGCTTGCGCCATAGCTTTTTCATAATCGGAAGCCATTTCAAGATCTTTTTCCTGGATCTCTTTTTCTACTTTCGAGATCCTGGCTTCGATATTGCTCAACTTGTTGTTGAGAGATTTCAGTTTTTTCTGATCTTTCCAGGCGGTCTTATTGCCCTCTTTTGGAGCCTTTTTCTCCACATCCCTCTTTTCCACCTGTCGCATATCTGCCAGTTTACGCTGCTCCAGGTAAAAATCTATATCTCCAAGATATTCTTTTATCTTGTGATCTTTGAACTCATAGACCTTGTTGGTCAAACCCTGCAGGAAATCCCTGTCGTGTGAGACAAGGATCAAGGTGCCTTCAAAACTCTTCAGCGCGTCTTTAAGTACGTTCTTAGACTTGATGTCAAGGTGGTTCGTGGGCTCATCCATTACCAGCACATTGAAGGGCTGTAGCATCATTTTAGCCAGCGCAAGCCGGTTTCTTTCTCCTCCCGAAAGCACCCGCACATATTTCTCCACTTCATCTCCACGGAAGAGGAATGACCCAAGAATATCCCGAACCTTTGACCGGTTGGTTTCATTGGCCGCATCTATCATCGTATCAAGTACGGTTTTGGAGCCGTCAAGATATTCTGCCTGATTCTGAGCGAAATAACCAATTTGCACATTGTGCCCTAATTTCAACTCTCCCTTGTGCTCCAGCTCCCCCACAATGATCTTCGCCAAAGTGGATTTTCCCTGCCCATTCTGGCCTACGAAAGCCGTTTTGGAATCTCTTTCGATGAGCAGGTTGATGTGCCGCAGAATATTTTTATCGCCGTAATTTTTTGCCACCTCGTGTGCCTCTACCACTACCTTTCCGGGTACGATGGAAACTGGAAATTTTAAGGTCATGACAGAATTATCGTCTTCGTCTACCTCTATCCTATCGATCTTGTCAAGTTTCTTGATGAGCGACTGGGCCATGCTCGCCTTGGAGGCCTTGGCACGGAATTTCTCTATCAGCTTTTCTGTCTGCTGAATTTGCTTCTCCTGGTTCTTCTGTGATGCCAGCTGTTGGTCCCGCAACTCCTTCCGAAGGACCAGGTATTTAGAATAGGGTTTATTGAAATCGTAAATTCTTCCGAGGGAAATTTCTATGGTCCGGTTCGTAACATTGTCCAGGAACATCTTGTCGTGGGAAACGATCACCACGGCACCGGGATAATTGTTCAAAAAGCCCTCAAGCCATATTATAGATTCAATATCCAGGTGGTTAGTAGGCTCATCCAGGAGCAATATATCGTTTTGTTGTAAAAGAAGTTTGGCCAGCTCGATTCGCATTCGCCATCCTCCCGAGAAGGTATCGGTGAGTTTGTTGAAATCCTCCCTCTTGAAGCCGAGCCCCTGCAGGATACGTTCGGTTTCTCCCTGGTAGTTGTAGCCACCGTGGATCTCATACTGGTGCTGCACATCGTTAAGATCTACCATTAACTGGTGGTAACCCTCACTTTCATAGTCAGTTCGTTCTGCCAGTTGAATGTTGATCTCCTCCAATTGTTTTTCGAGCCTTTTGATCTCCTCAAAAGCCTGGTATGATTCATCAAGCACCGTTCGACCTTCCACAAAGTCGATGTCCTGCTTTAAAAAACCAATTTTCAGGTCTTTATCTGCAGCGATCTGGCCGGTATCGGGCTCCATTTCTTTCGAAAGTATCTTGAGCATTGTAGATTTTCCCGCCCCGTTCTTTCCAATGAGACCTACCCGGTCACCCGCACCAAGTCTAAAGGTGATCTCTTCAAATAAGTATTCTCCCTGGAAGGAAATCGACAAGTTGTGGATATTCAACATTCTTCTTCAATTTTTTTGCAAAGATGATTAAATTTACGTCTCTAAAAAAACTCCCATGGATTTCTTGAAAGGCAGCAAGCTATACAGTATTTTCACAGGTACCTGCCCCGTTTGTCAGGAAGAAAGCATGTATAAAGAGGACAATCCTTACAAGATCTCCAAGCTTTTTGACATGCACGAACGTTGTTCCAATTGTCATACCAAATACAAAATGGAGCCATCTTTCTTCTTTGGCGCCATGTATGTGAGCTATGCGGTGGGAATTGCCTTTGCAGTGGCGGCCTTTGTGATTGCCTATTTTATACTGGACATGACACGACTGGCCACTTTTATAGCCATTGTAGCCGTTCTAATTGTTTTCCTTCCCGTGATCATTAGGTGGAGCAGAAATATCTGGATCAATTTCTTCTTTAGCTATGACCCCAAAAAAGGCGAAATCAAGAAGCCTTAGAAAACCACTTTTTGGTAAATCTTTGTATATCTACTTCGGAAGGTAAAGCCTCTTCGTTTTCAATAAAGTTCAGCAATTCTTCTGAAAGCATTGGCGCAATGAGGATTCCCCTGCTTCCGAAGCCATTGCAGCAGTAAAGCGGCGCATGTTCAGGATACTGACCTGCCATTGGTCGACGGTCGATCGTTGAAGGCCTTAGCCCCGCCACCTGGTCTATGACCTCAAAATCCACATCAATAAGATCCTTGAGCTTAGTGACAAGTTCTTCACGAGCTGCCTCGGTTGGTTCGGGTGTTTTGTCATGGTTGCTGTAGGTCGCGCCAACAGCGTAAATGTCACCTTCTCCCGCCGGAAATATAAAAATGGAAGATTTTACTCCAACCTGCAGGTCGAGACCAGGCGCTTTGATAAGAATATATTCGCCTTTATTCCCTCTTAGCGGAAGATAGCTAAAGAATGGATTCTTCAGCAAACCAAAACCTTCGCAAAAAATGACATTTTTGGCACTTATACCTTTGTACTCCACATGATCGTCAAAAACCTGAAGTGCGTCGTGGTCAAAACTTTCCTTTTTCAGCAGGTTTTGCTGCAGCAGGTGCGCTTCATACGCCTCAAGAAGTCCTCGTGGATCTATACGGGAGGTTTTAAGCACTTTCCCGAAGGAATACTTTCCCGGAACATGCTCATTGACCTGTGAGACCAGTTTCGTGTCCAGGAAAGGCGCTAAAGAAGGTTTATCGGCGGCGGCAAACCAATTGTTCTGCTCTTCCACAGAGGAGAACCTGCGGTAGATCTCAAGAGGTTCCAAAAAAGGCCTTTTAAGAAGTTCTTCCATTTGGCCGTAAAAGTCATATGCTTTTTCAAGCTGAAGATCGGCTTTCCAGGCGAGGGTGAAACGTTTCAGGATCACAGGATTCATAAATCCGCCGGCCACCTTCGAAGCTTCCTGGCTTTGGTCGTCAAAAACAAGAAAAGAACGGCCTTTTTGCTCGAGCCTAAAAGCAATGCTGGTTCCGCTTAAGCCTAAACCCACGATCAAATAATCCTTCATAAAAATTTACTTTTTTGGATGCTGCAAAATTAGAAATAAAAAAGCCTTTCAATTTGAAAGGCTTTTAAAATTATAATGCTTTATGATAAGGATCAGTAATTCCACATATCCTGTTCAAAGTTACGGATCTGCTCTTTGATTCTTTCAGATTCCAGCAATTGCATGAACGCGTTGTTGCTTATGTACTCATCAACCTGCCGGTCACCCTGCACGTTATCTTCGGCATAGATCACCCCATCAAACCTTCGGGCATTCAGCAAATGGTCAAATGAAATGGGCTGCGAAGTATTTTCAGGGTTAAAGGCGTAGGCCTCATTAAGTACCTCTCTAGCCGAGGGAAACCAAACCCAAAACAGTTCTACCAGCGCAGGCTCTGAGCTGTCAATAAAGTTAACATCGGGTGCCACGGGGGCGATTCCCAGCAAACGGTACTTCAATTCGGCCTGGCGCTTGTCGAAATACCAGTATCCGCGAATGTGGTATTCAGCAATATCGGCGGAAGAAATGTCCCTTCTGCTAATAAATTGCTGATCAATTTCCTCTCCGGCATTGTACTGCTCGATCCCAAGATCTGTAGTATCTACTTTTGAAAGTGCCGCCTGGATGTCTTTTAAAGTTCGCTTGTCATTAAAATAAGAGTCGGCGTAAATGTTCTTGATCTTGCCGTTCTTGATGCTGGCAATAAGCACATCATACAAAGAGCGCCTGGAACTTCCTATTTGGTTGGTGTCTATGGGATAGTACAGCGGAAAGTTCACCCTTTCATCAAGGTCTATCACCTCCCAGGTAGTCTTAGCCCACAACACATCACGGTCATCTACATAACCGTACTCCAACGGATCATTCTTTCCATAGGTCTCTTCGGCAACGGTAGGACCTCCAATCTCATCGGGACTTTTGGCATTAAGGATATTGTTCTGGCCAAAAGATGTCACCGAAAAGAGCACTCCGCATAATCCAACAAAAAATCGGTTCCAGTTCATAGTTCTGTTTTATTAGTTGGTCAACTCCACAAATACCGGAGAGACCTGCTTTAATTTGTAACTTGAGTTTCCGGCAAGCTGAGCTTCCACATCAAAGATTTGTACAGCCTCTCCTCTTCCGGCACGGCTTAACGCTCTTTTAGCTGCATCATCCAACTTTTGACCTCTTACCTGCACTGTAGGCTGTCCCGGAACTTTGAATTTGAACCCGGTCACCCTTAGGTCCAGATCAAAATCAAAATCTGGGAGCGCTGCACCAATAGTAGAGATCTCAAGGTTTTGGCGCTGCATTCTCACCGTACCGTCTTCACCTCTAACGGTTCCAACCGGTCTTGGAATATCTTTTACACGGAAAGTTTTGCTATCGGAAACTTTTTCTCCTCCCGGAAGTTCACCGCTCACGTTAATAGTAACTTCACGCGCCTGAAGGGTGGTAACATTCATAGAATAGTTACCGGCTCCTCCTACAGATCGAAGACCGGGTGCATTTGCGCTAACATTTCCAACTCCGGGAATGGAGATGGTCATTGGGTTATCTACCCCGCGGTACACCACGTTCATCTTATCTGCAGAAATTACAGCAGAATTAGGTTTAGGAATTACGCTGTAAGAGCTTTTTACCGGAATACTTACAATAGAATCTCCTTCTTTGAATTCCAGTTTCCCGGTGATCTCCTGCTGTCCAACATTTCCTGCAGGAAATTGCAACTGCACCTGTCCTGCTTCTGTACTTTTTACTTCTTTTCCGTTGATCACAACGTTATCAAAGTTCAAGGTTTTGTCTACCCTTCCAAGAACTACTTTCCCTTTGAAGTTCTCCCCATTGAAAAATGCGGTTTTTTCAGGAATTACAATAGCCTCATAGTTGGTAAGGGAAACTTCACTCTGCAGCTGACCGGACATCATTGCTGAAAGTATATCACTTTCAGCAGATTTCGCGTCGGCCTGCATTTGGGTAAGTTTCGTCAAAGAGGCCACCAATGGAAAACCTTCAAAGTTATATTCCAGCCAAGGACGTTTTACACCTTCGTTGTCTTTAATTTCGGAAGTACTAAATTCATTTCTAACCTCAGCCGCAATTTGCGGATAATTTCCTCCAATAATTGAAGCTACTCCTTCCCTGAATTTTTCAACTTCATCCAAAAATTCCTGTCCGGCCGCACTGGGTTTTCCGCTTTGGAAAAGGTATTCATCAAGTTTTGCTGACTTATCCATCGCCTCATAATCCTTACGATCTTCCTCATCTACTTCTTCGAGGGCTTTTTCCTTAATACTGTCAAGGTAAGCAGTGAATTCTGTTGTGAGTTCGTGAATAGAATCAGCTTTTGCTTTTAAAGGTTTGTATTTTGCCGGTTGCTCCTCCACTTTTGCTTCAAGACCAGCCATGAAATTGGCATTTCTCTCGGTAACAGAAGCATTAGATTCGGCTATTTTTTCGTTGACCATCCCAAAGGCAGTAAGCACTTCCTTGGACATGTTTAAAGCCATCATTGCGATGAAAACCAGATACATCAGGTTAATCATCTTCTGTCTTGGTGATTGTTTTCCAGACGCCATTCTCTAATTTGGTTTTAATTCTTAATTACTGGTTCAAACTAAACCAACTTAGACTTTAACGCTCATAGCAGAAAGCATTCCGCCGTAAACCCCATTCAATGAAGAAAGGTTAGACGCAAGAGACTCCATTTGCTCGTTAAGCCTTGAAGCATTTTCGGCGACAGCCTCGTTCACCTCCGTTTGACGGGAAGCAGATTCTACCTGTACTTTATAGATGTTGTTAAGAGATTCAAGCTGGTTAGCAGCCAGGCTCATCTCTTCACTGTATTTCTTTTGTGACGCCATGGCATCAACAGTAGGCGTAATATTTTTGGCGGCACCTTCAAAGTTGCGGATGCTATCTCCAAGGCTGCTCATCAAACTGGCATCGATCTTTGCTTCACGCAGAATCTCGTCAAGTTTTCTTGAAAGCATACCTTCGGTCTCTTCATCTCTTACCGCGATCTCACCTCCTCTGGCACCAGGCTCTCCGCCTGCCAGTTCTGGATACACAAGAGACCAGTCAAGCTCATCATCAACTGGTTCAAATGCAGAAACAGCAAATACAACTGCTTCTACGATAAGACCAATGATAAGCATAAGGTTACCAAAAGGCCAGTGCATGATCTTAAAAAGGGCTCCAAGAATAACCACGGAGGCACCCAATCCATACACCATGTTCATTAATTTTTTACTTGACTTTGCTTGTGCCATAATAATTAAAATTTAGGTTCTGTTCTTTTTGTTTAGGTTGTTGTGAAAAAATAGGGGATTTTTATCTTGTTTGGTTGAGGGTTACGTCTGTACCGAGATAATCCTGTACAGTTCTGAATCCGATATAACTTCTCGCTGAATCGGCATATTCGTAGTCCCTTGAGCTCACCTGCAGGAAGTAAGCCACGTCTTTCCATGAACCGCCGCGAACGACTTTTTTCATGTTCTCTTCATCATTTACAGACGGGTTCATCGAGGATGAGTATTCATAAGAAGCAGGATCGTATGAGGAGAAAACCCACTCGGCAACGTTCCCTGCCATATTGTACAAGCCGTAATCGTTAGGCTCGTAAGATTTTGCCTCAACAGTATACAACGCCTGGTCGGCGGCATAATCCCCTCTCAAAGGCTTAAAGTTTGCCATAAAACAACCACGGTCATTCTTGGTGTATGGTCCACCCCATGGGTAGGTAGCAGATTCCAGACCTCCGCGGGCAGCATATTCCCACTCAGCCTCGGTTGGCAACCTGTAGGAGTTCACATTATGTTTTCCTCTTTTCTTACGGTAAGCGTTATGATATAAGGTTCTCCATTGAGCAAATGCCCTTGCCTGTTTCCAGGAAACGCCAACTACAGGATAGTCGCTGTAGGCGTCATGCCAGAAGTAGTCATTGTGCATTGGCTCATTATAGGAGTAGTTGAAATCCTTGATCCACACGGTAGTATCAGGATAAACAGCAACTTCTTCGGTTTTTATAAAATCTGCACGTTTTCCGGGTTCGGCTCTTGCAGCTTCAGAAATATCCATCCACTTATAGCGGAATTTCAAGTGTTTTACGTCTATAGAACGCTGTCCATTGTATGCTTCCTCAATTGGAATATACATGGTGTCCATTACTTCGGCATAGTACTCATCTGGATAATCACGGGTATCCCAAATGATATCAACATCTTTGTTGATCTTTCTGCCTTCATAGCCACCCATGCTGTAGTAGTTGTCGTACATGTACTTTTCGTACACAGACATTTCTTCTTCATTAGTATCGGCAAAAGCAAATTCCCCAATTCCACCGGAACCGGGAGTTTCTCCAACTTCTTCGGCGAGCACGGCAAGTTTCATTCTTACTACAGAATCTTTTACCCACTCTACAAACTGCCTGTATTCAGAATTGGTAATTTCGGTCTCATCCATATAGAAAGACCGTACGGTGACCGTTTTTGGAGGCGCGTTCTTTAAAGCAGCAATATCGTCGTCAGACTTACCCATTATGAAAGCACCACCGGGAACAAGTGTCATTCCCAAAGGCTTTTCGGGATGCCATTTTTTCCCCTGCACACCTACCAATTGCCCTTGATCACCCCGGCCACAAGAGGCCAGAATTAATACTGTAGCAACAAGCACAAAAAGTTTCCTCATAATATCTCTCAAAGTTAGGACATATAGCTTCAAGGCAGTAAACCTATTTATTTATTTTCTAATAAACAATTTTTTAGGCAAAATGCGGTCTGCTATAGGCTTATAAATTTCTTAAATTTCGTTTTTCCTTTTCGTTTTGTACCACCTTTCAGGTATGACCTGGTTGCACGCATCAAGATAATCGTCTTGGGTGCAAGGTAATAACGTATGCCGCTTTAATTTATTATTAGACGGCGAAATAAATGGAATTTCTATCCACCAGCGCCCGCTAACGGGACTTTTATAAAAAACAAGCACCTCATCATCAATTGGCACCTGATACTTAATAAACTCTTTTTTTGCCGAAATAGTATTTTCATTTTTTCTGAAATTCACTCCTTCGACGAAATACCATAAAACCTGGGCGATAAGCATATTGGCTGTGGGGAAATTGAGACCCGAATTGATCTCGTACATTCCGAACGAGCTCACTTTATCACTTATTCCCGCATATCGGGCCAGGGCGCAGATCTCTTTTCCGTCAAAGCCGTTGGGAGACAAAAGCCTGTAATTTCCCAAGGCTCCTGCGCTTACTGCACCCATGTCAATTCCAACAAGATTGGCATCACGCATCACCGGCTCCACCACACTTATATCACCGCTCACCTCTCCCAGCCTGTAAGCATCAAAGAACAGCCTCTCCATTAATTCTATTTCTTCCTGTGAATTGAAATAGGTTTGATAGCCCAAGTTTGAGTAATTGAATAGATTGTAAGGCTTGTTAACTACAATCTTTCCAACATAAGAACGGTTGCTGATAGGTTTATCTGCATCACCAAGATCAAATCTTGAATCGATATTCACCAGGTTCACCATACTCTCGACCCCGTCATAGGCGCGGTATTGGCTGTAAATCAAATCCTGGCTTCCACCCAAGATCACGGGAATAATGTCATTTTTGAGTAACTGCGCCACCACAGTTTTAACAGCAAAATAAGTATCATCAACAGTTTCCCCTTTTTGAATGTCCCCAAGATCGGCCATTTTTAAATGCCAGTTCCCGGGAAACAAACGGTAAAAAGTTTTTCTTACCTCATCAAAATTAAAAGGCTCGCCACTTCTCTCTTCATCAAACCGGTCTTCCAAAATCCCAAAAAAGGCAATTTTCACCCCTTCCAGATCGGGAAAAGCTTTGTTTTCAGTATGAATCAGCAGGCTTGACCTCAGGTTGTTCGAAGCCGCCACCTCATCCAACAATTCCTCACTGACGGGTACAAAAAAATCAAAGTCCATTCCCTATTTCTTTTTGGTGGCTGTTTTTTTTCGTGTAGTCTTTTTTGCAGCGTTTTTTTGTGGTCGGCTTCTTTTTTGCCGTTTTTTTCTTTGGCGCCTTTTTTTCAATGATCTCCTTTACCTCATCAAGGCTTAGTTTGGCGGGGTCCACTGTTTTTGGCAGCTCAATTTTGGTCTTTCCTTTTATAATATTAGAACGGCCCCATCTCGCTTTTTCCACTCTTATTCCTTCATCTTCCCAATTGTGGATCACTTTCTCGCGCTCTTTTTTAAGCTTATCCTCGATCAATTCTTCAATATCTTCTGCGGAAAGATTATCGAAGTCATACTTTTTGTTCACATTGATGAACATGTTGTTCCATTTAAGGAATGGACCAAATCTCCCTACTCCTTTTTGAACCGGAAGCTCTTTATACTCATAAATAGGAGCATCGGCTTTTTCCTTCTCCTTGATAAGCTCCATCGCACGATCCATGGTCACTTCAATAGGATCTTCCCCTTTTTCAAGCGACACGTATTTCTTCCCGAATTTTACATAAGGTCCAAAGCGGCCGTTGTTCACCTCTACAGTCTCTCCTTTGTATTCTCCCAGTTCCTTCGGAAGTTTAAAAAGCTCCATTGCCTCCTCAAAGGTGACAGAATCTAAAGTTTGATCGGGCGAAAGACTGGCAAATTTTGGCTTTTCTTCATCCTCTACTGACCCCATTTGCACCATTGGTCCAAACTTCCCGAGACGCACACTCACCGGTTTTCCTGAAGCAGGATCGGTTCCTAAAATGCGCTCCCCAACTTCCCTTTCGGCGTTTTCAGCCACGTCTTTTACACGTGGATGGAAATCACTGTAGAAGTCTTTCATCATCTTCGTCCACTCCTCGTTCCCTTCGGCGATCTCATCAAAATCCTGCTCTACTTTTGCAGTAAAGTTGTAGTCGAGAATTCCGGAGAAATGATTGACTAAAAAGTCATTTACCACCATACCAACATCTGTGGGCACCAGTTTTCCTTTATCGCTGCCTACAGTTTCTGAAAGTTCTTTTTCTGAGATTTTATCGTTCTTAAAAGTAAGCTGCGCGTACTTACGTTCTGTTCCATCCACAGAACCTTTTTCGATATAATTCCTGTTCTGGATAGTTGAAATTGTTGGCGCATATGTGGACGGACGGCCAATTCCCAGCTCCTCCAGCTTTTTCACCAAAGAAGCTTCCGTATATCTGTATGGCGGACGCGTGAAACGTTCGGTTGCAGTGATGTAATTATTATCAAGTTTTTCATTCTCCCGAAGCGCCGGAAGCATTCCTTCCTGTTCCTGCAGGTCTTCCTCCTCTTCATCTCTTCCTTCAAGATAAACCTTCAGGAATCCGTCAAATTTCAACACCTCACCATTTGCGGTGAATTGTTTGTCGTGTTTATCGGCTTCAATCTTAACATTCGTGCGCTCCAGCTGGGCCTCGCTCATTTGAGAAGCGATCGCTCTTTTCCAGATCAACTCATACAGTCGTTGCTCATCTCTTTCTGCCTTCACGCTGTGACTGGCAAAATTTGTGGGACGAATCGCTTCGTGAGCTTCCTGCGCGCCTTTTGCCTTACCTTTGAACTGCCTGGTTTTGCTGTACTTTTCTCCATAGGCGTCTAAAATCTCTTTTTTGGCACCTTTCCTGGCGTCATCAGAAAGGTTGACGCTGTCTGTTCTCATATAAGTGATATGTCCGGCTTCGTAGAGTCGCTGCGCCAGCATCATGGTCTTACTCACCGAAAAATACAATTTCCGGGAAGCTTCCTGCTGCAGGGTTGACGTGGTAAACGGTGGCGCCGGCGATTTTTTCGCCGGTTTTGTAGTAAGATCGGCTACTTTAAAATTGGCACCTATATTTTGTGACAGAAACTGTTCTGCTTCGGTTTTCGTGTCAAAGTTCTTCGGAATTTTCGCCTTAAAGGTCTTTCCTTCTTCCGTAGTAAATTCGGCATCTATGCGATAAGAGGCTTCAGCTTTAAAGTTCTGGATTTCGCGCTCGCGCTCTACGATAAGTCGCACAGAAACCGACTGCACCCTTCCGGCAGAAAGTCCGCCTTTCACCTTTCTCCATAGCACCGGCGACAGCTCGTATCCAACCAGACGATCAAGCACCCTTCTTGCCTGCTGCGCATTTACAAGATTATAGTTGATCCCACGCGGATTTTCAATAGCCCGTAAAATAGCGGATTTCGTGATCTCGTGAAAAACGATCCTTTTGGTCTTGTTCTTGTCCAGCTTCAACTCCTCGGCCAGGTGCCAGGCAATAGCTTCTCCCTCGCGGTCCTCATCACTCGCCAGCCATACCATTTCGGCATCCTTTGCAAGGCCCTTGAGCTTTTTGACGACGTCCTTCTTATCTTTGGACACGATATATTTAGGAGTAAAATCCCCTTCGGTATCCACACCCAGCTCTTTTGTGGGCAAATCGGCAATGTGACCAAAACTGGATGCGACCTTGTAGTCTTTACCCAGAAATTTCTCAATGGTCTTCGCCTTTGCGGGGGACTCTACAATCACTAAATTCTTCGCCATAGTATCTATTTTTGTTTTGCAAAAGTATAGGAATTTTTAAAATAGGCTTTTTTATTTTACAAATAGCCGAATTTACTCCTCAACAAATTCTGCTAATTTCCTCCTGTCACTTTGTCATAACTCAACTAAAAACGTATCTTTGCGCGTTCAATTACCTAACGGTACTTTTTTGGATTATGGAGAAGATAATAGACGAAAAACAACAGGGAAATTCAGTGGTACTCGAGCCAAAAGCTCAAAATACGCGCAAGTTGATGATCGAGAGCTACGGCTGTCAAATGAACTTTAGCGATAGTGAGATCGTAGCTTCCATTCTTGCAAAAGAAGGCTTTAATACCACTCAAAATCTCGAAGAGGCAGACCTTGTCCTTATTAATACGTGTTCTATTCGCGATAAGGCCGAACAAACTGTTCGCAAGCGCCTTGAAAAATATAATGCGGTTAAAAAAATAAATCCTAAAATGAAAGTCGGCGTGTTGGGCTGTATGGCCGAACGTCTTAAAGCACAATTCCTGGAGGAGGAAAAGATCGTTGATCTCGTTGTGGGACCCGATGCTTACAAAGACCTGCCAAACCTCATCAACGAGGTGGAAGAAGGTCGCAATGCCGTAAACGTTATCCTTTCAAAAGAGGAAACTTACGGCGATATTTCTCCCGTAAGGTTGCAAAGCAATGGCGTTTCTGCCTATGTTTCGATCACCCGTGGCTGTGATAATATGTGTACTTTTTGCGTGGTGCCTTTTACCCGCGGAAGGGAGCGCAGCCGTGACCCGCAGTCGATCCTTGAAGAAGTAAATGACCTTGCCGCAAAAGATTTCAAAGAAGTGACACTTTTGGGACAGAATGTTGACTCCTATTTATGGTACGGCGGCGGGCTGAAGAAGGATTTCAAAAATGCTTCGGAAATGCAAAAAGCCACGGCCACTAATTTCGCCGGACTTTTAAAACTTGTTGCTGAAGCCCATCCAAAAATGAGGATAAGGTTCTCTACCTCAAATCCGCAGGATATGACGCTAGACGTGATCGAGACGATGTCAAAGTACCCGAACATTTGCCGTTATATACATTTGCCGGTTCAAAGCGGAAGCGACAGGATCCTGAAGGAGATGAACCGCCTGCACACAAGGGCAGAATATTTCGAACTCATTGACAACATAAGAAGGTTAATGCCCGAATGCGCTATTTCTCAGGATATGATCACAGGTTTCCCAACAGAGACCGAAGAAGATCATAAAGATACCCTGTCATTGATGGAGTATGTAAAATACGATTTCGGGTTCATGTTCGCTTATTCTGAAAGACCCGGCACCATGGCAGCCAGAAAGCTGGAGGATGATGTACCCGAAGAGGTAAAGAAGAGAAGGCTTACCGAAATCGTGAACCTGCAACAGCAACACAGCCACTACAGAACAAAGCAGTTCCTTGGAAAAACCGTGGAGGTGCTTATCGAAAAAGAATCGAAAAAATCTGATCTTCACTGGAGCGGAAGGACTTCTCAAAATACTGTGGCAGTATTTCCAAAAGAAAACTACAAGGTGGGCGATTTTGTGAACGTAAAGATCAATGACTGCACCACCGCTACTTTGATTGGGGAAGCAGTTGGATATAGCGAGAATAATTAGTGTTCAGTGCTTTTACCTGCCGTAGCTTTAGCGAAGGTAGCATCTCAGTTGGCAGTAAGAGCAAAGGAATTTTGAATTCTGAACTTTGAATCTTGAATTAAAGAATGGAAAGCGTACAAGCAATAAAACAGCGTTTCGGGATTCTCGGAAACAACGAGAAACTCAACCGGGCCGTGGAAAAGGCCATACAGGTTGCGCCTACAGATATTTCGGTGCTGGTAACCGGGGAAAGCGGGGTTGGTAAGGAAAGTATTCCCAAGATCATCCACGCGCTCTCCCACAGAAAACACGGCAAATATATAGCTGTAAACTGCGGTGCAATCCCAGAGGGCACCATAGATTCTGAACTCTTTGGGCACGAAAAAGGAGCCTTTACCGGCGCCACCCAAACCCGTAACGGATACTTCGAGGTGGCCGACGGCGGAACGATATTTCTTGATGAAGTTGGCGAATTGCCACTTACCACCCAGGTGAGATTACTGCGGGTGCTGGAAAACGGTGAATTTATCAAAGTGGGTTCTTCAAAAGTGCAGAAAACAAACGTGCGTATTGTAGCCGCGACCAACCTCAACATGTTTGAGGCGATCAAAAAAGAGAAATTCAGGGAAGATCTTTATTACAGGCTGAGTACGGTGGAGATCTATCTTCCGCCGCTAAGGGAGCGAAAAGATGACATTCATTTGCTCTTTAGAAAATTTGCTTCAGACTTCGCTTTGAAGTACAAGATGCCAACCATCAGGCTGGAAGATGACGCTGTTGACCTGCTGGAAAAATACCGCTGGAACGGGAATGTGCGGCAACTTCGGAATATTGCCGAACAAATTTCGGTCCTCGAACAGGAGAGAAATATCAACGCTACGATCTTAAAAAGTTATCTTCCGGGAATAGGCAGCAATTTACCTGCCGTGATCGAGGAAAAAAAGAGGAGAGCGACTTCAGCAATGAGCGCGAAATTCTTTACAAGGTGCTTTTCGATATGAAAAGCGATCTCAATGACCTGAAAAAATTAACGCTCGAGTTGATGAAGCACGAAAGTAGCGCTAAGGTCAAAGAAGAGAATGAAGGCCTCATTGAAAAGATATACGGTGAAGCTGAAGGAGAAGAGGTTCTGCCCGAAGAAGTTCCGGACGAACAACTGGAAGTGCTTCAAATTCCGCAGAAAAATATGCCAGACAAGCAGGATAAATATTATTTTGCCGAAGAGATCGAGGAAGAGGAAACTCTTTCGCTGCAGGATAAGGAGCTGGAGCTCATCAAGAAATCACTGGAGCGGCACAACGGCAAACGCAAGGCCGCGGCAGATGAGCTGGGAATTAGCGAACGCACCCTCTACAGAAAAATAAAACAATATGACCTCTAAAAAAGGCATTTTTGACACCCCTTCTTCATGAAACACCTACAGCTTTTTTTAGCAGGCCTGCTGCTTCTAAGTTTCACTTCCTGCGGGATCTATTCCTTTTCGGGTGCCGATACCGGTAATGCCGAGACCTTTCAGGTGAACTACTTTCAAAATGCCTCAGCCATCGTTGAGCCGGGAATTGACCGTACTTTTACGCTGCAGCTGCAGGATCTTATCCAAAGCCAGACCAGCCTTAACCTTACAGACTCCAACGGAGACCTGGTATATGAGGGCGAGATTGTCGATTATTACATTTCCCCCATGAGTGCAACGGCTCAAAGTACCGCTGCCCAAAACCGCCTCACAGTCGTAGTGAATGTAAGGTTCTATAACACTCTGGATCCCGAAAAGGATATGGAGCGCAGGTTCTCCTTCTATTATGACTATCCCGCCAACGACCAACTCACAGGAGCACGATTGGCGACCGCTCTAGACGAGGTTTTCACCCGTATCACCCAGGATATTTTTAACGCGACACTGGCAAACTGGTAATGAAACAGGAGGAGCTCATAGCATTACTGCAAAATCCCGCGCAGGTTAGCTTCGAGCAAACCGGTGCTCTTAGGGAGCTGCTCCAGGAATATCCTTATTTTCAGGCGGCAAGGGCCGTAAGGCTCAAGGGCCTAAAGAATACCAACAGCCTGCACTACAATAAGGAGCTGAAGAAAACCGCTGCCTACACTACAGATCGCGGAGTGTTGTTTGATTTTATTACTACCGAAGAATTCAACCAGAACCAGATTGCCGAGCAGATCAAAAAGCAGGAGCTACAGAGCAAACAGCAGGAGAATGCTACGCGGGCAGAACAATCTGACGAAAATATTGGGCTGGACAAGGCCCTGAAAATGAAGTTCAGGGAATCTGAACAGGTTTTTGATCCCGAACTCTTCCGCAGGAGCGAGAAGAAAGAAGAAACTTCAGAAGAAAAAGAGTTAAAAATAGGTTCGCCGCTGGTTTTCCATAAGAATGAAAATCATTCATTTTCAGAATGGTTAAAACTGGCTTCGGCTAAACCTGTTGAGCGGGAAGAAAATTCTTCCGAAGAAGAGGAGACGAAGAACAGAAAGTTTGAGCTCATCAATGAATTCATTGCAAAAAGCCCAAAGATCACCCCTTCAAAAAGCGGAAAAAAGGTCAACCTCGCCGAGGAACACCTTACCTCGCCCGAAGCCTTAATGACAGAGACTTTGGCAAGGGTTTACCTGGAGCAGAAAAACTATAAAAAAGCTATCCAGGCATATAAAATTTTAATTTTGAAAAATCCCGAAAAAAGTGGTTTCTTTGCAGACCAAATTCGGGCAATCGAGAAATTGCAAGACAATAACAATTAGATAATGAGCACGTTTACAATCTTTTTAGCACTTATCATCATCGTTGCATTTTTGCTGGTGATAGTTATTATGGTACAAAACCCAAAGGGTGGTGGGCTTTCTGCTGCTTTTGGCGGCGGTGCAAACCAAATTGGGGGAGTTCAAAAAACTTCAGATTTCCTTGACAAGAGTACCTGGACCTTAGCAACCTTGCTACTGGTGCTTATCCTGCTGTCTAACGTGACCATCATGAATGGAAATGGTGCCGGTGAATCTAAGATCATCGACAGCGAACCAGATGTTGAAACCAACATTCCTGCGCCTGCCAACGGCCCGGCGATGGATCCTGTAGAGGAGGAATAAAAAGAACAACAAAGACATTTATAATGCCGGCTTATGACAAGCTGGCATTTTTTTTGGGCAAATGTCAGATTTTCTCAAGTGGCACAATTTTCGTCCTGAAGGCTACTCAAACAAAGCATTCATTAACTAAAATACAAGAAAAAGATGGCACTAAACATTAAACCTCTTTCAGACAGAGTACTTGTTGAGCCTGTAGCAGCTGAGACCCAGACCGCCTCAGGTATTTACATTCCCGAGACTGCAAAAGAAAAACCTCAAAAAGGAAAAGTAGTAGCAGTTGGCAACGGTAAAAAAGATCACGACATGACCGTAAAGGTTGGTGATACCGTGCTTTATGGAAAGTATTCGGGTACCGAACTCAAACTGGAAGGTAAAGAATACCTTATGATGAGAGAGGATGATATTCTTGCCATAGTCTAACTATGGATTTGCCGTTTCCTGATCTTCTCAAAAACGGCTTTTCTCAATTTTGAAAATAACTAACTAATTCCCCTCCCACGGGGAGAAAAATTACTTGAAAAATGGCTAAAGACATAAAATTTGACATTGAAGCCCGCGACGGGATCAAGCGCGGAGTCGATGCATTGGCAAACGCAGTAAAAGTTACTTTAGGTCCAAAAGGACGAAACGTGATCATTAGCAAATCTTTTGGTGCTCCTGTAGTGACAAAAGACGGGGTGACCGTGGCAAAAGAGATCGAACTTGAAGATGCTCTTGAGAACATGGGAGCTCAAATGGTGAAGGAAGTTGCTTCTAAAACCAATGATCTTGCCGGTGACGGTACTACTACCGCTACTGTTCTTGCACAGGCTATCGTAAAAGAAGGTCTTGAAGAACGTTGCTGCCGGTGCAAACCCAATGGACTTAAAAAGGGGAATTGACAAGGCTGTTGAGGCTTTGGTTGCAAACCTTAAAGAGCAAACCCAGCAGGTTGGAGATTCTTCAGAAAAGATCAAGCAGGTTGCTTCTATCTCTGCCAACAACGATGACCAGATTGGCGAATTGATCGCCCAGGCCTTCGGAAAAGTTGGTAAAGAAGGAGTGATCACTGTTGAAGAAGCAAAAGGAACTGAAACTCACGTGGATGTTGTTGAAGGGATGCAGTTTGACCGCGGATACCTTTCTCCTTACTTCGTTACCAACAGCGAAAAAATGACTGCAGATCTTGAGGATCCTTATATCCTTATCTACGACAAGAAGATCTCTGCAATGAAAGACCTGCTGCCGGTACTTGAGCCTGTTGCACAAAGCGGAAAACCGCTTTTGATCATCGCTGAAGATGTAGACGGCGAGGCCCTTGCTACTTTGGTAGTGAACAAATTGAGAGGTTCTCTTAAGATCGCTGCAGTGAAAGCTCCTGGCTTTGGTGACAGAAGAAAAGCAATGCTTGAAGATATTGCTATTCTTACAGGTGGTACCGTGATTTCTGAAGAAAGAGGTTTCACCCTTGAGAACGCAACTGTGGATATGCTTGGTACTGCCGAGAAAGTAGCTATCGATAAAGACAATACTACTGTGGTAAACGGAGCCGGAGACAACCAGGCGATCAAAGACCGTGTGAACCAGATCAAAGCTCAGATGGAGACTACTACTTCTGACTATGATAAAGAAAAACTTCAGGAACGTCTTGCAAAACTTGCAGGTGGGGTTGCCGTACTTTATGTAGGTGCCGCTTCTGAAGTTGAGATGAAAGAAAAGAAAGACCGTGTAGACGATGCGCTTCATGCAACCCGTGCGGCTGTTGAAGAAGGAATTGTTGCCGGTGGTGGTGTAGCTCTTGTTCGTGCAAAAGCAGTACTTGCAAACCTTGAAGCTGCAAACGCAGACGAAGGAACAGGAATCCAGATCGTAAACCGTGCAATTGAATCTCCATTAAGAACTATCGTTGAGAACGCAGGAGGCGAAGGCTCTGTGGTGATCAACAAGGTACTTGAAGGAAAAGGCAACTATGGATACGATGCCAAATCTGATTCTTTTGTTGACATGCTGAAAGCAGGTATTATCGATCCTAAGAAAGTGACAAGAGTAGCTCTTGAAAATGCTGCATCTGTTGCCGGAATGATCCTTACTACAGAATGTGCTTTGACCGATATCAAAGAAGATAACGCCGGTGGCGGAATGCCTCCAATGGGCGGTGGCGGAATGCCCGGAATGATGTAATGTTAGACGCTAGATCTTAGACGTAAGACTTTAGATCATTGATAAATATAAAACCCGTTCCATCTCTGGAGCGGGTTTTTTGTTGTAGGCATTGTAACGAAAAGAGCATCCTTCAGTCTAACAGTTGAACCAAAAATTACTAATACATCAAAAAATGATAACAAAAAAGCTACTATTAGCCGGCGCTTTTCTCTTCGCTGGAATTTCCTCAACACTCGCTCAGGAAGTACAATGGGGAGTGAAAGCAGGCGCCAATTATTCTACAGTTACTTCTGAAGAGGATGTAGATTACCTGCTCGGGTTTCACGCTGGAGTAATTGCAGAACTTCCCTTATCAGCAAAATTCTCTGTGCAGCCCGAACTTCTTTATTCTCTTGAAGGTGCCAAATCTGAATATAATTTTGAAGAGGAGGAGTGGATCATTCACTCAAAGGACAAGTTAAAACTTGGATACATCAACCTTCCCGTAATGGCGAAATATGAAGTGACTCCGGGCCTTTCTCTTGAGGCGGGACCACAGATCGGCTTCCTTTTAAGCGCAAAGGATGAATATGAGATCTCCGCAAATTTCCCTGAAGATGTTCAGGAATCTGGTACTGAAGACGTTAAGGACCAATTGAAGGATTTTTCCTTTGGACTGAACTTTGGAGCAGGTTACGAATTCCAGAACAACCTTTTCTTGCAGGCAAGATATCACCTGGGGCTTTCTGAAATCAACGACTTCGACGGAGAGGATCAAAGATTGGGAGATCCAGACAAAGTCCAAAATCGCGGTTTCCAGCTTTCTTTAGGATACAAATTCTAATCCCGGGATCAAATCAAAAAAAGGGGCTTTCATGTTGAAAGCCTTTTTTAATGTTTTGTAGTGAAACCAAATAGATATTAAGTCCTGCAACAGGAACTTTCCCGCAGATCTCACAGATTTCCTCAGAAAAAGCTGTCTAAAATAGCATTTTGAGACCCTTTGGAATTTGGTGCCTGTAATTTGAATTTAAAAAGGATTCCTCCTTCGTCGGAATGACACTTTCATTCTGAACGTAGTGCAGCGAAGTGAAGAATCTCTCCACTTTGAACTTTGAACCCGGAACCTTGAATCCAAAAAGATTCCTCCTTCGTCGGAATGACAGTCTTTTTGGAATTTGGTACTTGTATCTTGGAATTTAAGATTATTTCTGCTTCATAAAATCAAAGGCGCCTTTTCTAAGGTTGATCTCGTGTTCTACAAAAGCTTTGAGGCAGGCAAGGAAATTAGCCCAGCCCTCGGTGTTCTGCGCCAGCCATTTTACCCCTTTTTTGTTGTTGGGCATTTTGCCTTCTGTGATCTTCACAAGAGTAGAATTTTCGGGCATAGGTAAAAGAGTGATCTCGACCAGCAGTTTTTCGCCTTTCGCGCCTTCCCACTGGAAGGAGATGTATTCATCTTTTGTCACCTGCACCACGTGTACGTTCACGGGTTGATCAAATTCGGGAAACCGCCATTCCAGGTCTTTTCCTTCTTCCATTCTCCCGCTGCTGGAAGAGATGAAATAATTACACATTTCTGAAGGGTCTACAATGGCCTCAAAAACCTTGTGAGGCGGTTCACTTATCTGTATGCCGGTCTTTATTTCAAGTTCTTCCATTTGCTGTTAAAGTTTACTGGTTGTTGGTTTCCTGCCCGTAGCTAATCATCCAGCTAATCCCGTACTTGTCTTTACACATGCCATAGTAGCTACCCCAAAATACATTATCCATAGGCATGATCACCTCCCCGCCTTTGGAAAGGGCATCAAAAAAACGGTCGGCTTCCTCCTTGCTTTCTGCAGTAATAGAAAGGGAGATGTTGTTGCCCATTTTCACCTGCTTGGCCCAATCGCCACCTGCATCGCTGCCCATGAGGATCGTATTCTTGCCCAGCGGCAGGGAAACGTGCATGATCTTATCCTTCTCACTTTCGGGCACCTCCATCCCATGCCCCGGCGGGATATCAGAAAACCTGCCCATGTGGAGAAATTCACCTCCAAAGACCTGTTTATAAAATTCAAATGCGACTTCGCAATTTCCGTGGAAAGTTAAATAAGGATGTACTGCTTCCATGACCTGTTGATTTTCAGATTTTTAGCTGTATCTAATTTACAATTAATGTTTTTATAGCTGAAATTATTCTCTTAAAATGTCATTTTCAGAGGCTCTTATCGGACATAAAAAAAGCCATCACAATGATGGCTTTAAATTTTTATAATTTCTGAAGCTGCTCTAGCTAACCGCTTTGAGTCGCTTAATTCCAGATTTATCCAACTTCTCCTCTGCATATTCCTGGTCAACTACCAGCTTTGAATCTTTACCCTCCGGCATCTCAAACATAGCATCGGTAAGAATGGCCTCACATAAAGATCTTAATCCACGTGCTCCAAGCTTATATTCAACCGCTTTTTCCACAATGTAATCAAGGGCTTCATCGGTAATGCTGAACTCGATATCATCCATCTCAAACAGTTTTTGATACTGCTTGATAATGGCATTTTTAGGCTCGGTCAAAATAGAACGAAGTGTCTTTTTATCCAGCGGATTCATGTGCGTCAACACAGGTAAACGCCCGATGATCTCAGGGATCAATCCGAAGTCTTTCAAATCCTTCGGAATGATATACTTCAGCAGGTTTTCACGCTCAATAGCGTCATCACTCTTGGAGGCGCTAAAGCCAACGGCCTGCATGTTCAATCTCTTGCTGATGTTACGTTCAATTCCGTCGAAAGCTCCACCGGTTACAAAAAGGATGTTTTCGGTATCAACTTCAATAAACTTCTGGTCGGGATGTTTTCTTCCTCCTTTTGGCGGAACATTCACTGTAGTTCCTTCCAAAAGCTTCAGCAAAGCCTGCTGCACGCCTTCCCCCGATACGTCACGGGTGATAGAAGGGTTGTCACTCTTACGGGCGATCTTGTCGATCTCATCGATGAAGACGATCCCGTGCTGGGCTTTTTCAAGGTTATAATCGGCTGCCTGTAACAGGCGGGTAAGGATGCTTTCCACATCTTCTCCCACGTAACCTGCTTCGGTCAATACAGTGGCATCAACAATCGCTAAAGGCACGTTGAGCATCTTAGCGATGGTCTTGGCCATGAGGGTTTTCCCTGTTCCGGTCTCTCCCACCATGATGATGTTACTCTTCTGGATCTCGATATCATCTTCAGAAGAAGGCTGCAATAAGACGCTTATAGTGGTTGTAAACCGCCACAGAAAGCACTTTTTTAGTATGCTCCTGCCCTATCACATATTGATCAAGAAAAGACTTGATCGCCTGCGGCTTGCGCAGCTTCAATTCTGATGTGAGCTCGCTGGTGCCTTCCTGTTTTGATTCTTCTATAACAATACCGTGCGCCTGCTCAATACAGCGGTCGCAAATATGTGCGTCCAGGCCTGCGATGAGCAAATTGGTTTCCGGTTTTTTCCTTCCGCAAAAGGAACATTCTAATTCTTCTTTCGCCATACAATTTTTGTTGGAGCCCCTGTCTTGCAAAGGCTTTTCTCTACATTCTTCAAAAAGGACAAATTAAGTCCTTGTTAAAATTTCATCTATCATTCCGTACTCCAAAGCCTTGTCTGCCTTCATCCAGTAATCCCTGTCAGAATCTTCTTCGATCTTTTCATAGGTTTGACCAGAATGTTTGGCTATGATCTCATACAGCTCCTTTTTAAGGGTAAGGATCTCGCGGGCAGTAATCTCAATGTCACTGGCCTGTCCCTGCGCGCCACCAAGAGGCTGGTGGATCATCACACGGGAGTGAGGCAATCCGCTGCGTTTTCCATTCTCACCGGCACAAAGTAATACAGCTCCCATAGAAGCCGCCATCCCGGTACAAATTGTAGCCACATCGGGCTTGATGAACTGCATGGTATCATAAATACCAAGACCTGCATAAACGCTTCCTCCCGGAGAATTTATATAGATCTGGATGTCTTTTGAAGCATCTGTACTCTCCAAAAACAACAACTGTGCCTGAATAATGTTTGCTACCTGGTCGTTAATAGCAGTTCCAAGAAAGATGATACGGTCCATCATCAAACGTGAGAACACGTCAAAAATGGCAATATTCATTTGTCTTTCCTCAATAATATTTGGGGTCATCCCCATTGGGTTCATACTACTTATGATCTGGTTGTAGTAGTTGGAGTTGATCCCGTGATGCTTGGTAGCATATTTTTCAAATTCCTTTCCGTAATCCATAGATTTTTGTTCGGTTTTTTATCTGCTTAAAAAAACGTTTTTCAGAAGAGAAAAACGTTTGTATTACTTGCCAAAAAAGGCGTTATCCCGAATTGGTCTAACGCCTTAAAGATAAGTATTAATTTACAAAAGATCTATTGATAGACCTCTTTAACAAATTCTTCATACGTTACTTCTTTCTCCTCAAGATTCACTTTTTCCTTGTAAAGTTCGAGAAGTTTCTGGTTCATCAACTGCTCAGACAAACGCTTCACCTCATCCTGGCGTGAAAGGATGCGGGCGGCGATATCGTCAAGCTCTTTATCTTCAGGATTCATTTGACCAAACTGGGCCATTTGTTCCTTGATACGCTCTTTTGCGAAAGCCTTAAGGTCTTCAAATTTTACCTGCAGGTCATATTTCTCGATCAATTTACCTTCGATCAACTGGAAACGCAGTCCTTTTTCGCTTTTTTCGTACTCTTCTTTAGCTTCTTCTTCGGAAAGTTCTTTTTCTCCTGCTGTCTGGATCCATTTCTGAAGGAATTCCTTCGGAAGATCAAAACTCGCGCTCTCGATCAACATTTCGGTCACATCGTTAAGAAGTTGCTGATCACTCTGCTGCTCAAACTGTTTTGCAGCGTCTTCCTTGATCTTTTCTTTAAGTTCTTCTACTGAAGTTACTTCTCCATTTCCGAAGAGCTTGTCAAACAATTCCTGGTCAAGATCGGCCATTTCCTGGTGGTTGATCTCGCTAACAGTAAATTCTACTTCAACATCAAGACCATGAGCCTTATCGTGATCAACCTTAAGGTACTCCATAAGATCGTGATCGTCTTCAAAAAGACCTTTGGTATTCAGGGTGATCACGTCACCAACTTTAGCACCAACAAGTTTCTCTGTATTCTTTACTTTATCCAATGGAAGAGTTGCAGTGGTATCGATGCCTTCAGCTTCATTTTTGAAGGTTCCGGTAATCTGGTCTCCTTCTTCGGCAACATCTTTAGAAACAAGTTTACCATACTGCTTGCGAATGGTCTTCACCTGGTTCTCGATCATTTCGTCTCCCGCAACAATTTTGTAATGAGTGATTGGCTTCTGGTCTTCCAGGCTCACTTCGAACTGAGGAGAAAGGCCTAACTCAAATTCAAAAGTATAGGTATCATTGTCCCAGTCAAAGTTGTCCTGCTCCTTTGGAAGCGGATTTCCAAGAACATCCAGTTTTTCTTCTGTAAGGTATTTGTTAAGTGACTCCTGAAGCAATTTATTCACCTCATCAACCAACACAGCCTTTCCATATTGCTTCTTCACCATTCCCATAGGCACATGCCCTTTTCTAAAGCCGGGAATATTGGCGTTCTTACGGTAATCTTTTAAGATCTTCTCAACTTTGTCGCTGTAGTCTTCTTTGGCGATATCCACCTTCACTACCGCATTAAGTTCATCGATGTTCTCTCTCGTTATATTCATTACAAACTCTTATAAAAATTGGTCTGCAAAAGTACAACTTTTTTAAGAGCAAGCAAAGTTTCAAAAACCTGAAATTCAGAAGGCTTTATTTCCTTTCGGCCAGGGAGAAAAGCAGGGACTGGAAAATGGATAAAAGAATACTGAACAGCAATGCAATCCAGAATCCGGCGACGTCAAAGCCATCGACAAAAGCATCTGCCAGAAGAATAATGATCGCATTGATCACGATGAGAAACAGTCCAAAGGTTACAATAGTCACCGGCAGCGTCAAAATAATGAGTACCGGCTTGACAATGAGATTGAGCAAGGCCAGTACCAAAGCGACAATAATAGCAGTAAGATATCCGGCTACGGTAACTCCCGGAAGGAATTTAGAAAGAAAAACCACTACGACTGCGGTGAGCAAAATGCGAAGAATAAAGGTCATTTTTGAAAGATTTTAAACTAAGATAGCATTAAAAACAAAAACGCCGGAAATGATCCGGCGTTTTCTAAGATAGTAAGTAAAATGCTTTTATTGAACCTCGTTACTTGGGGTAATAGTGCCATAGGCTCCAACATTCACATGGGGAACAGTAGCATTATAAGTTTCATTGATGCTCTCGATGATCCTGTTTGCTACCAATGCGTACCCTCTTGGGGTAAGGTGTATCCCGTCAAGAGAAAAAGCGCCACCTACGGCAAATGCTGAAGTGATCACCCCACCATCAAAATTAATACCGGTAGTAGCAGTTTCCTCAAGCATAGCTGCAGCATCTACAAAAGCAAGACCTTTGCTCTCAGCCAGACCTTTTATTGTTTGGTTATAAGCAGTACGTGCAGTATTGATCGCCTCTAATTCTGAAGTATCTAATGCATCTTTGTCATCTATCCCATTCACAGCATTTAATACTAATTGACCTTGTTCAGCAGTAGGTTGTCCTCCTTGCTGAAGGATTCCCAACACCTGCATCACTTCAGGTGTAAGAGCAGCAGTACCATAGCCCTGCTGTTTCAACGCAGCCTGATCAATGGTTAAAAGAAGTAACTCCTCTTCAGTCATTTGACGAAATCCAAGAGGATTGGTTTGAGTTACCGGAACATCAATAATGAAACGGTTAGCCCCTTCAGAAAAAGTAATCGCATATTGCGAAGCAATAGCCTGGGCCTGTTCTGCAGGAACCTGCTGACTCATTAAATATTGTGTAAAGATTCCCGCTACAGCTCTAAAATATCCTGTCAAACCTGCTGCCTGTTCAGCAGAAAGCACAAGGGCATTATTTGGAACAGTGGTAAAGAAAGGCACATTGGTAACATCAGGGATGTTCAACAAAACTCCTTGCTCTGCGCCCGCACCAATCATAGTATTCACGATTTGCGTATAAGCTCCTGCAAACATAGTAGGATCTGTAATTTCTGCTTCATCTAAACCTCCTGAAGTTGCATAACCTAAAACATCATTATTTCCAATCCAAAGACTAAAAAAGGTAGGGTTTTGTGCAGCTGCATCTCCTACAACGGTGGCTTCAGCAGAACTGGCGAATCTCGCGAAATATGGATTGGCCGTTTGTGCAGGCACTCCGGCAACGCTACCATAACCCGGCGCTAAAAGGTGATAACTTCTTGCTCCGGGAACTCCCATGTTACTAAAAGGTCCTGAAAGCTTCTCGGTTACCTCTGTAGTTGGAGTCTGCCCGGTGTAGTTCTTTGGTGCAGCATTACCTTGTGCATCAAAAGCAAGTACAAGACGGGTTCCGGCTATTTGAGTTCCGTTTAGAAGCAACCCACCGGCATTGTCGGCCATTAAAGGCTGATCAAAATCCTGTGTTTCCTGAACCTTTGCAAATTGCTGGGCAAGAATATTTGGATAAGAATTCATTTGTCCCGAGATATACAGCGCATTATCTGCATACCCGGCAGTTAGCGAATTCCCCAATGCAACGTAGTTGGAGAAATCTGCCTCACCGCTGGAATAAGCATCACTGTCATCTACAGGATTTTCAAATTCAGGCTCGCAGGAAGTCATCCCTATGGCTAAGAGCCCGACATATAAAAAGTATTTTTTCATTTTTCTGTATTCTTTTTAAAGTTTATAGGTAACTCCCAATCCAGGAATAAAGGCGCTGGATTTGTAAGTTCCGGCAAAAGGAACAGCAACTGCATTAGCTCCTGTACCTTCCATATAATAGTCATAAGAGGCATCTACCTCATCAAATCTTATGTATGCAAAAGAAGCATCAATAGCCAAATGAGAAGTTACATCAAGAGACAGTCCCGCTGTAAAGCCCATAGAATCATTTCTTGGAGTTTCGGGAGCGAAATATCCCGGTTGTACGGGAGATTCGTCCAGGTAATAACCGGCGCGAAGCACAAGATTGTCTGTCGCCGTATATTGAGCCCCAAATCTCCAGGTACTGGCATCTTCGTAGTTACGCACATTTTTAGAATCCGGGATGTTAGGATCTGCAAAGTTGATATCCAGAGACTTGTAAACTCCCCAATAGGTGCGGTTATAATCAAAGGCCAACAGCCACTTATCATTTAGCTCATAGGAAAGTCCCACGGTAAGTTCGGCTGGAAGTGGAAGTTCGGCATCAAAAGTAGTATCGTTGAAAGGTGCAAGCGGTGTGTTTGGCACATTCTGAAAGTCGGCCTCTCCGCCTTCAGCCTTCATAATGATCTCAGAGCGATAGTTCACCCCAATTGTTAGATCATCTGTGGCGTTGAACATAGCTCCTGCAGACCAGCCCCATTCATTTACACCGGAAGCATCAACCGTAACATTAGAACGGTTTCCTTCAATGTCTGTTAAAGTACGGTTCAGGTTACGATTAAAGTTAACGGCACCGGTTACATAAATTGGTCCACCTCCAAGGCTAAACCAGTCTGTAACTTTTACCGAAACTAACGGCTGCACATAGATGGCTTGCAGTTCAATATTGTTGACCAAATGTGAACCTGCCCAGTCATCCTCCCATTTTACGGTACTTCCATAAGGAGTATAAACACTAAGCCCAACAGAAAGCCAGTCTTTGATCTTATAGGCTGCATTGAAATAGAAAGGAGTTCCTACAGGGTTATCTGTTCTAAAGATATCCCCGGTGTCTTCATTTTGCCACGCAACATCTGAAAATATTGCACTGGCTCCTGCAGAGATGGTTAATTGATTTTCCAGGTAGACAAGGCCTGCCGGGTTAAAAAAGCCGAGTTCGGCACTGTTTACGACAGCTACCCCGGTGTGTCCCATTGCCAGCGCACGCTGTCCCTGAACACTCACGCGGTAACCCCCGGCATAAGTCACGGCGCCTGTCAATGCAAACACCATTAGGCATAAAAGTTTTCTCATAATTAAATTTGTAGATTTTTTAAGATGACTTCCCAAAAATACCACAAATTAGATATAATGCAAGAAAAACCTTTCTTTTGTTATGCACGCACAATATTTGCCTGTGTTTGTTACAGGAATGACATTATTGCCCCGTAAAAAGCCTCCTTTTTCTCAGCATGAACCCAGTGTCCCGCGCCGGGAATAGTCACGATTTCTGAAGCCGGAAAATGTTTAAGGATCATCTCCCTGTCCTCTTCCCGTATGTACCCCGATCTCTCACCCTTTACAAATAATGTGGGCTTTGGAAAGACCTGATCCTGCCCTAAAGCTGCGCCAATTTCTTCAATATTATCGACCAAAGTCTCAAGATTTAGCCGCAGCGCCAGCTTACCTTTTGATTTCCAGTAGAGATTCTTAAGAAGGAACAAGCGAACATCCGGCTCCTTCACATAATTGGCGAGTAAATCTTCGGCTTCGCCCCTGGAAGAAAGATCTGCTTCATTTACAGCCTTAAGCCCCTTAAGTATCTCCTGGTGATGTGGTGCATAGTAGCGGGGCGCAATATCCACCACAACCAGCTTTTCCACAACATGAGGAAAAAGACAAGCCGCGGTCATGGCCGTTTTCCCTCCCATGGAATGCCCCAGTAAAACACATTTTTGGAGGGAATGCGTATCTATATATTCTTTGGCATCTTTTGCCATCACGAGGTAATTGAACTCCTCGCTGTGCGGACTCCTCCCGTGATTTCGCTGATCGATGAGATGCACCTGGAAGCCGGCCTCAGAAAATTCCTTGCCCAGGGTCTTCCAGTTATCACTCATTCCCAGAAAGCCATGAAGGATCAATAAGGGTTTCCCTTCTCCAAGTACGGTAGCATGCAACTTCATTACTTCAGGTTTTTTAGATATTGTGAGATCACAGTTTCAAAGCCAAGGTAGAGCGCTTCGGTCACCAGAGCATGCCCTATTGAAACCTCAAGCAGGCCGGGTACATTTTCTTTAAAATATTTAATGTTCTCCAGCGAGAGGTCATGCCCGGCGTTCACGCCCAGCCCTAAACTTGTGGCAAGTTCGGCGCATTCGGCATAAGGTTTTACAGCAGCTTTATTGCCTTTGGCATATTCGGTAGCATAGGCTTCGGTGTAAAGTTCGATCCTGTCTGTACCGGTTTCGACTGCCCCTTTGACCATTTCCGGATCGGGATCAACAAAAATGGAAGTTCTTATGCCACTCTTTTTAAATTCGGCAATGATTTCTTTTAAATAATCACGGTGCTTCTTTGTATCCCACCCGGCATTTGAGGTAATGGCATCTTCGGCATCGGGCACCAGGGTTACCTGTTCGGGCTTCACCTGCTGTACAAGGTCTATAAATTTGGCAATGGGATTCCCTTCAATATTAAATTCGGTATACACAACCGGTCGCAAGTCCAAAACGTCCTGATAGCGAATATGACGTTCATCTGGCCGGGGATGTACGGTGACACCCTGTGCGCCAAACCGCTGCACATCTTTTGCTACCTGCACCACATTTGGCACGTCTCCTCCCCGTGCGTTTCTAAGGGTTGCAATCTTGTTAATATTTACGCTTAATTTTGTCATTTTTGGCAATTCTTTTAAGCAAAAATACAAAGTTGAATAGGCAAAAAAGTACTTTATTTTAATTAATTTGCAGGAAAAAGAAGGCGCCATGACAATAGAACCCTATATCATCAACGATCTTGAAATGCCTGCAACTACTGATAAAATTGGCAGATGTCCAGGCGTTGTTCAACCAGCTCACCTACTCCCATATTCCCATTCAGCACGAAGGCACCTATGTGGGCAGTATTTCTGAAAACGACATTCGTTCTTTTGATGCTGAAAAGACGGTAGAAGATTACCAGTATGCACTGGAAGGTTTTTTTGTTCGTGAAAAGGACAATTGGCTGGACGTACTTCATACTTTTTCAAAAAACCAGTGCAATATTATGCCGGTACTGGAAGATGAAACCAACAATTACATTGGATATCTCGAACTGCAGGACGTAATGAACCTGTTCACCGAAGCTCCTTTTCTCAATAATCCCGGGATCATTTTTGTCATCGAAAAAGGTTATAAAGATTACTCCTTCAGCGAAATTAGCCAGATCGTCGAATCCAACGGCGCACATTTGCTGGGTGCCTTTGTTTCAAATGTAGAAAATGACCTGGCACAAGTGACCATCAAAACAGGACCAACACAAATTAATTCCGTCTTACAGGCCTTCCGAAGATATGGCTACAACATAGTTTCCAGCCACATGGAAGATAATTTCTCTTCAGATCTTAGGGAGCGCTCGAAGTACCTGGACAAATACCTAAACATTTAATTTCATGAAAGTAGGTATCTACGGACAGTTCTATCACGCAAATTCAGGCCTTTATATTGAAGAACTGCTTAACGTGCTGGGTGAGGAAAAGGTTGAAGTAGCCATTGAAAGCAAATTCTTCAAGCTCATAGACGAGAACAAGGCGATACAAAAAGATTACCATCACTTTAAAACTTTCACCCACCTTGATGACAGCTTTGATCTCTTTATAAGCGTTGGTGGAGACGGAACCATTCTTCAAGCCGTAGACTTTATTCGTGATCTCAACATTCCTATTGTAGGCATAAACACGGGAAGGCTCGGTTTTCTTGCAACCGTGAATAAGGAGGAGATAAGAACTACTATAAGCAAAATGATGGAGGGAGATTACAGCATTTCTGAACGCTCTCTCCTGTGTATCACAACAGAGCCCCAGGACGAGGATTTTTGTACAGACAATTTTGCATTGAATGAAATTGCGGTGAGCCGAAAGAACACCACCTCTATGATCACCATTGAAACCTGGCTGGACAAGGAATATCTTACCGCTTATTGGGCAGACGGCCTAATTGTCTCTACCCCCACCGGCTCCACAGGATATTCGCTAAGCTGTGGCGGTCCTGTGATCACTCCTTCTACCAAAGCACTGGCCATTACCCCTATTGCCCCGCACAACCTCAATGCGAGACCGCTTATTGTAAAAGACAACACGACTATAAAGCTGAAGGTTTCGGGTCGCGAGGATGCCTACCTGGTGTCAATGGATTCACGCATTACTTCCCTCAAGAATAATACTACCGTTATCATCAAAAAGGCGCCTTTTAAGCTAAAAATGGTAGAATTTACCGGCGACACTTTTCTCAAAGCCCTGCGCAAAAAGCTGCTTTGGGGAGAAGATAAGCGCAACTAAACAATAAAAGCTTCCGAATTTTGTTAATGCTAAAGTACAATTATGCTCATTTTATTGTAGAGCAAACATTATTGTTATATTTGCAAACTTTGGAAACCTTATGAGGTATATTGTTGTTATGGTGCTTATGTTCTTTTTTAGTAACCAGGCATTTTCCCAGAATTTTGAAATAGGCCCCTACATTGGAGGTGCTAATTACATTGGAGATGTTGGCAACACTACCTATATCAACCCAAAATCCCCTGTTTTTGGAGGTTTACTGAAGTGGAACCGAAGTAACCGTCACGCCTTTAGATTTTCCCTTCTTTACGCGAAGATCGAAGCAGATGATGCAAACTCTAACGAGACCCGCAGGCAGCAACGAGGATACTCTTTTTCGAATACCATTGCCGAAGCATCTCTGGGCCTGGAATTTACTTTTTGGGAATGGGACGTACATTCAAATGCTTATCAATCTACCCCTTACCTCTATACCGGGATCAACTATTACTACGCAAAACATTTCATGCTTAAGAACAACGCCTATACCAATCCCGCGAACAACTTGCTTGAAGAAGCGGGGAACAACTGGGAGTTTTCTATCCCCATGGTAATGGGATACAAGCAAACCCTGAATTCTTTTATGGCCGGCGGTTTAGAAATTGGAGCACGATATACTTTTACCGACAATCTTGACGGAAGCCAACCATCTGAAGTAGACGGTTCTTACCGTTTAAAAGACTTCGGAAACAGAAATACTACAGACTGGTACGTCTTCACTGGGATCTATTTAACCTTTAACTTTGGCCATAGATCCTGCTACAACGAATACTAATATGGGTTTTAAAGAAAAGATCGATCCCGAAAAATTGCCGCAACACGTGGCCATCATCATGGATGGTAACGGCCGTTGGGCCAAAAAACAGGGGTTGATGCGCGTGAAAGGGCACAGGGAAGGAACCAAGGCGGTGAGAGAAGTAACCGAAGCCTGCAGTGAAATAGGTGTCAAAAACCTCACTTTATACGCCTTTTCTACAGAGAACTGGAACCGCCCAAAGCTGGAAGTTGAAACTCTCATGAAACTCCTGGTGTCCTCGCTCAAGAAAGAGATCAAGACCCTGCAGGAGAACGACATTAAGCTCAATGCCATAGGCAGGCTGGAGAATTTACCGGCTAAAGCGCGTCAGGAACTCAATGAAGTAATTAAAAAAACCAGCAACAATAAGCGAATGACCCTCACCCTTGCCTTAAGCTACGGTTCAAGGGAAGAAATCACTACGGCGGTCAAAGAAATCGCGCAAAAAGTCCAAAAGGGCGAGATTTCAGAAAAAGCTATTGATGAATCGGTTATAAATGAGCATCTTTACACCCAAAATTTGCCAGATGTTGATCTTTTGATCAGAACCAGTGGCGAACAGCGCATCAGCAATTTCCTTTTATGGCAAATCGCTTATGCCGAATTATATTTTTCAGAAGTACTGTGGCCGGATTATCGGAAAGATGATCTTTTTGAGGCCATTTATAATTATCAAAACAGAGAACGAAGATTTGGAAAAACAAGTGAGCAACTTAGTTAGCGCCTTTAAAGCAACATCATTTTTAGCATTTTTGGCCCTTTGCCTTTTTAACAGCACCCCCACAACCGCCCAGGACCTGCCACTTGCCAACGGCAAAGAATATACAATAGGCGATATAGACGTTACTGGTACAGTCTCGTTCAATGAACAAACCGTAATAGCCTACTCTGGTCTTAAAAAAGGAGAAAAGATCTACATTCCCGGTGACCGCATAAGTAAAGTACTCAAGAAGCTGTGGGATTCAGGTTTATTCAGCGACATCAACATCTATGTAACCAGTATAGAAGGTAACACTGCCAATCTTGAACTGGAGATCCAGGAGGTGCCGGCACTTGCTTCGGTTAAAATCCGCGGGATCAAGAAGAAAGCCCAGGAGGAAATGAAGACCGAGAATAAATTGACCGAAGGCACTAAGGTCACAGAGAACCTCATTACCACAACCAGGAACTACATTCAAAACACCTATCGCAAAGACGGTTATCTCAACACGAAGGTGAACATCAATACCATTCCTGTAGAAGATACCCTCAACACTAATCTCGTTAGCCTCGTCATCAATGTCGACAAGGGAGAGCGCGTGAAAGTGGAAGAAATAGAGATCGTTGGAAATGATGCTTTTTCAGATGCACGCTTGAGAAGAGCAATGAAGAACACAAAGCAGGCGAATTTTTTAAGGTTCTGGAAACGCTCAAAATACATTCCTGAAGACTACCAGGAAGACAAGCAAAAAATCCTTAAGCTATACAAGAAAAAGGGATACAGAGATGCGCGCATCGTTTCGGATACCCTTATTAAGGAAGGGCCCGAAGATGTGGCCCTGCGACTTGAGGTGGAAGAAGGTAATCAATATTACTTCGGAAATATTGATTTCATTGGGAACAGCGTATACACCGATGCACAGCTGCAAAGGGTTCTGGGAATCAATAAAGGCGATGTCTACAACGGCGTTTTACTTGAAAAGCAAATCGCCGATCCCACCAAACCAGATGCGCCGGACATCACCAACCTTTACCAGAACAACGGTTATCTTTTCTCAAACATCAACCCGGTAGAAGTTAAGATCTACAATGACACCATTGACTTTGAGGTAAGGATAAGGGAAGGAAAGATTGCCTACTTTAACGACATTAGAGTCGTTGGGAATGATAAAACAAAAGATCACGTGATCTACAGGGAGATGAGAACCAAACCCGGCAATAAGTACAGCAAAGAAGATGTAGTACGTACGGTAAGGGAACTTGGGCAGCTCGGTTTCTTTGACGCCGAAAATCTTAAACCCGAATTCAGAAATGTGAACCCTAACAGCGGAACTCTTGACCTGGAATACTCTGTTGTTGAAGCCGGTGCCAGCCAGATCGAGCTGCAAGGTGGATACGGTGGTGGAGGATTCGTTGGAACCCTTGGGCTATCCTTCAACAACTTCTCACTTTCAGGATTGTTTGATAAAGATGCTTACAGGCCGCTACCTATGGGAGACGGGCAAACCTTGTCTTTAAGAGCACAGGCAAGTACCTATTACCAAACCTACAGCCTTTCATTTTCTGAACCATGGTGGGGCGGAGTGAAGCCGGTAAGGCTTTCAACCTCTTTCCAGCATACAGAACAATATTTCTACGACTATCGTAACCGCAAAGCTGACAAGGACAGAAAATTCTCTATCACCGGGGTTACTCTAGGACTAGCTAAAAGACTTACAGTGCCCGACGATTATTTCGTCCTGTCACATGCTTTAGCTTTCCAGCACTATAACCTGAGCAACTACAACACCGGGCTGTTCACCTTTGGAGACGGGTATTCAAATAACCTCTCCTACACTATTGGCCTTACCAGGGACAATACCTTCAGCAACCCGATCTTTCCAATGGGAGGTTCCAAATTTGAGATTATTGCAAAATTGACTCCTCCATATTCACTTTTTAATGATGTTGATTACGCCAACCTTGGAGATCAGGAAGAATTTCAGTTAAAAAATGACAACGGTACTTTGATCAATGCCGAGGGAAGACCTTTGAGACCCGGAGAAAGCCCTGTTGCCGATCGATCAAAGATCGACCAGGAAAAATTTAAATGGCTTGAATTTTACAAGATCAAGTTCAACGGTACCTGGTACACCAACCTTTACGAGAAACTGGTAATGAAAACCCATGCCGAATACGGCTTTTTGGGAGCTTATAACAATGACCGCGGAGTGCCTCCTTTTGAAAGATTTTATCTTGGAGGAGACGGAATGGGTACTTATAGCCTTGATGGCCGTGAAGCAATCGCCATGCGTGGCTACCCTAACCAATCACTTATTCCGCTTGATCGTGGGGTGATGTCCTCAGCAACTGATAACGACGGTGCAACAATTTATAACAAATATTCGTTAGAACTAAGATATCCTATCACCCTAAAACCAACCGCTTCTATCTTCGCCCTCACCTTTGTAGAAGCAGGTGCCTCCTATGACGGGTTCAAGGATTTCAACCCATTCCAGTTAAACAGATCTGCAGGTGCAGGAATTCGTATATTTATGCCTGCCTTCGGACTTCTGGGAATCGACTTTGGGTATGGATTTGATCCTGTCCCCGGAGAGATTGAAGCCAATGGATGGGAAACGCATTTCATCATTGGACAGCAGTTCTAATTTTGGCACGGTATTTTCTATAATCCAGATATGTTATGAAAAAATCATTTCTTAGCCTCGCAATTGTTTTCCTTACCGCTCTCGGTGCGAAGGCACAGCAAACGGTAAGAATTGGTTATGTTGACATGGAGTACATTCTTGAGAATGTACCCGAATATCAGGAAGCAAATGCACAGCTTGAAAAAAAAGTGCAGCAGTGGAAAACAGAAATTGAGACAGAGCTCAAGCGCATTGATAAGATGAAGCAGGATCTCGCGAATGAAAAGCCGCTTTTGACAGCAGAGATGATAGACGAGCGTGAGGACGAGATCAATTTTGAAGAGCAGAAGATCCTTGATTATCAGCAAAAGAGATTTGGCCCAAATGGAGACCTTATCACGCAGAAATTACAGCTGGTAAAACCAATCCAGGATCAGGTTTTTGTAGCGGTGCAGGAAATCGCAAAAAACCGGAAATATGATCTTATATTTGACAAGTCTGCCGATGTGATTACGCTTTATGCGGCCGACAGGCTTGATGTAAGCGACCAGGTGTTAAGATCGATCACCAGGGCTTCTAACAGGGAGCAGCTGGAGTCAAGGCAGGAAAAGAGAGAGTTGATTAGGGACGAGGATAAAACTGTTGAGGAAGATGCAGAAGTAACCGAAAGGGAGCAACTTCAACAACAGCGAAAAAATGAACGGGAAGCACTCATTAAAGAGCGACAACGCGTAAGGGATTCTATAAGGAATGCCAAGAAACAGGAATATGAGGCAAGAAAAGCCGAGATCCTGAAAGAGCGACAAAGAAAAAAAGATTCCATTGCAAAAGCACGGGAAGACGAAAAAGAAGATAAATAAGAGCCTGCGGGCAAACAAGTAAACAAGTAAGAATCCATAAATCAACAATTAACACTTTAACAATGAAACAATTCAAGACCCTTTTAATAGCTGTAGCCTTAGTTTTGGGAGCAACTTCTTTTGCCAGCGCGCAAACAAAAGTCGCTCATATTGCAACGCAGGAGCTTATCGAGCAAATGCCATCCTACAAGACAGCTATGAACCAGTTGGATAAATTGCAGAAGACCTACGATACTGAGATAAAGGATATGGTTACAGAAGCACAGAATACTATGAAAAGATACGAGTCTGAAGCTCAAACCAAAACTGATGAAGAAAACGCTAAAAGAGCGGGAGAACTTCAGCAGACTCAAAGAACTATTGGTGAATACCGTCAAAATGCAATGCAGGAACTGCAAAAGAAAGAGATGGAACTATTGAAACCGGTTCTGGAAAAAGCCCGTACTACCATTCAAAAAGTAGCCCGTGCAAAAGGATTTGATTACGTTCTTGACTCAACTACAGGAACAGGTGTGATCATGGCCGATGGTTATGACCTTATGCCCGATGTGAAAAAGGAGTTGGGAATCTAAGAAGACTCTCAAAAAACATTTTTTAAAACTGCGTACCAATGGTGCGCAGTTTTTTATTTTTACAGGCATGAGCAAAGACAGTCCCATAGGTATTTTTGATTCGGGAGTTGGAGGAACTTCCATTTGGAAAGAGATCCACCAGCTCTTGCCGTGGGAACACACAATTTACCTCGCAGATAGCGCAAACGCACCCTATGGAGAACGACCTCCCGGGGAAATCGTACAGCTAAGTATCAAGAACACCGAAAAGCTGCTTCAAATGGGCGCCAAGATCATTGTGGTCGCGTGCAATACCGCTACCACTAACGCCATCCAGAAGCTAAGGTCTTCTTACAATATTCCGTTCATTGGAATTGAACCCGCCATAAAACCGGCTGCCCTTCAAACCAAAAGCGGCTGTATAGGCATTCTTGCGACAAAAGGCACGCTTTCCAGTGCCCTTTTCGCCCGCACTTCAGATTTGTATTCTAAAGATATCAGGGTAATAGAAGTGGTTGGTAAAGGTTTGGTGCAGGAGATCGAAAAAGGGAAAAAAGATACTGTAGAAGTAGAAAATATGTTGAGGGACCTGCTGGAGCCCATGCTCAATGCAGGAATAGATCACCTGGTGCTGGGCTGCAGCCATTATCCTTACCTCATCCCCGTTCTCCAAAAGATCCTGCCGAAACATGTTGAGATCATCGACTCGGGAAGAGCAGTTGCCCGGCAAACAAAGGTCGTTCTTCAAAGCCTCAACCTACTCGCCGAATCCCCGCAGCAGCCTCCCGAATTCTTCACAAATGGTGATCTTGACGTACTCTCGCAGATCCTGCCCCAGCCAAACGACTTTGAGGTTTCCCGTCTGGAATTTTAACTTCTAAAAGAATGATTCTAAATATTGGTCATAAAAGATCGGGATTTAGTAATTTTGCAAAAATTTTAGTATGAAGCAATTCCATATAAATATACAGCCTACCAACAGGCCCACGATAGTAAAATTTGAAGCAAATAAGTTTCTCACCCAGCATGAAACCTTCGAATTTCATAACATTGAGGAAGCCGCGAGGTCTCCCCTTGCCCAGCAGCTCTTCCACCTTCCGTTTGTGAAGACGGTATATATCGCCCAGAATTTTGTCGCCCTTGAAAAGTACAACATCGTACACTGGAAGGACATCCAGAACGAGGTAGCCGAACAAATTGAAAATTTCCTGAATGAAGGAGGCCAGGTAGTCACGGCTCAAGAAGAGCCGGGCAAAAAAATGCCGGTCACCGTTTATGCCGAAAGTACCCCAAACCCATCTGTCCAAAAGTTTGTTTCCAACAAAAAGCTGGTACTTCAAACTGTGGAGTTCAAAAACATCGATGAGGCAAAAAATGCCCCTCTTGCAAAAGCGCTTTTTCATTTTCCTTTTGTAAAAGAGGTTTTTCTTGATGAGAATTACATTTCTATTACGAAGTACGATATCGCCGAATGGGAAGATATCACCATGGAGCTTCGGGAATTCGTAAGGGAGTATCTTGAGCAGGGTAAAGAGGTCGTTTCTGAAGAAAACGTTGCCCCTGCCAGGGAAGAACAGTCAGAAGAGCAAAAGATTGAACCGGTAAAGCTAGATGCTATCTCTTCAGAAATTGTTGCGATCCTTGAGGAGTATGTAAAACCTGCTGTGGCAAGCGACGGCGGAAATATCCTTTTTGAATCTTACAGTGAACAGGACAAGACTGTAAAGGTAATACTGCAGGGAGCCTGTAGCGGTTGCCCCTCTTCCACTTTCACTCTTAAAAACGGGATAGAAAACATGCTGAAAGAAATGCTTCCAAATAAGGTTGAAAAGGTGGAAGCCATCAACGGGTAAATTTCTTCGGAAGAAAAATTTCTAAGGCTGAAACGTTCTGAAAAATGAAGGTTTCAGCCTTTTTCTTTGCTTAGGTTTAACAAAGATTTGCCACTTGCCTCATTTTTGATTTTGTAAATTGATATTCAACTAGTTAAAACATAATATTAACCAAAAAAATATCAATTATGGCTACAATGAAAGTTATTGAAGTAATGTCAAATTCTGACCAAAGCTGGGAACAGGCCGTTAAGAATGCAGTTAAAGATGCATCTAAATCTGTCAAGAACATCCGTTCTGTATACGTGAAAGATCAAACGGCAAATGTCTCTGGAGACAACATCACAGATTACCGGGTCATTGTAAAGATCACATTCGAAGTGAACGTCTAAAAACAACGGCACGAAAAAAAAATTAAAGCTTCCTCCCCGGAAGCTTTTTTCATTACAGCCTCGGCCGGTACTATAGACAGAGACCAACTTCATAATCTCTTTTAACATTATTTATAGAATAAGAAAATGTTAAACTTGCAACTTTGCACCAAAATTCCCGAATGAACGAAATAGACAACATTAAAGATATTACACAAGAATACGCCGCAGCCTTTGTGGCCTTTCTACCCGATCTTTTGGGAGCCATTCTCTGGCTGGTCATTGGCTGGTGGGCGATCAAATTCTTCGTGAAGTATCTAAAAAAATTATTTGAAAAAAGAGGACAGGATCCTGCCCTTACCAAATTTGTAGCTACCCTGGCAAACTGGGGCCTCATCATTTTACTTCTGGTTAGTGTGGTAGGTATGCTGGGCATAGAAACCACCTCTTTCATTGCAGTACTTGGAGCTGCCGGTCTTGCAGTTGGCCTTGCACTGCAGGGTTCCCTTTCCAATTTCGCGGGAGGTGTGCTTATTATCGCTCTAAAGCCGTTCAAACTGGGTGACTGGATAGAAGTAAACGGGATCTCGGGCAGTGTTAAGGACATTTCCATGTTCTATACCAAATTAAATACCTTCGGAAATCAACTGGCAGTGATTCCAAATGGGGAACTTTCCAACTCCAATGTTGTCAATTATTCCGGAGAAAACACCAGGAGAGATGCCATTACCATAGGCATCTCATATGACAGTAATATCAAGGTGGCCAAAGAGGTCCTGCTGCAACTGCTGCAGGAGCAGGAAGATATACTGGAAGACCCGGCACCGGCAGTTGTTGTAACCGAACTGGCCGATAGCGCGGTAAACCTTTCTGTGCGCTTCTGGGCCAATAATGAGGTTTTCTGGGACCGTCACTGGTATACCATTGAAGAAGCCAAGAGGAGACTGGAAGCTGCCGGAATTTCCATTCCTTTCCCCCAGCGCGATGTGCATTTCTTTAACCACAGCAAGGGCCCTGTTGAGCAGTGAGCATTGGGCTTTGATAATTTTTAAAAATAAAAAAGCTGAAGGATCTCCTTCAGCTTTTTTTATTCTTCTTCACTAATATGTTGTCACCCGCAAAGAAAAATCGTCCTGCGGTCACAGGAGAATTCTATCCGGCTTGAAAATCTTTGAGGTAATAAGGCTCGAAATAAGCTACGTCTTCAAAAAGGCCTTTTTGGAACTTCTCTTCCGCCAGTCTTACCATTTCCCGGGCAGAAGGTAAAGCTTCAGGTTTAAAAACAGCATTTTCATGGCTGCATATCTTGCTGAACTTTTCTACCCCGTTACCTATAAAAGTTACTCTTCCTTTTTTCAGATATTCAGAAAAGGAGTTTTCATCAAGGATCTCTGCACGGGTGTCAAAAAGGGCATTTTTGGCAGCTGTAAAGCCGGCGGTGTAAACTTCCATTCTTCGGGCATCCAAAAGCGGAATAATGCAGTCCCCTTCCTCCTCTTTCACCTGCTGCGCGAGCGACTCCAGGGTAGGAATAGCGATTAATGGAATATCAAGCGAGAAACACAGCCCTTTTGCAGCCGAAACCCCTATTCTCAACCCGGTATAGGAGCCGGGACCTTTACTCACGGCAATCGCCGAAAGATCTGATCCTTTTAAGGCATTCTCCTTCAGGATCTCTTCGAATGAACAGGTGAAGCCTCTCGGCATGTGAATAGTTCCTGCCGTTATCCTCCTTGAGGGCCAGCAATTTTCCTTCTTTCCCCAAAGCTACCGAACAGTTGGTCGTAGCCGTTTCAATGCATAAAATCAAACCCAATTTAATCTTCTTTCAAATTTTCTTTTTCAGTTACCTCGATCTTATCTCCCGGTTTTAAAACCTTTGTTACGGTGTTGTAAGGGCCGGTGATCACTTCTTCACCTACCTCAAGGCCTGTGATTACCTCTATACGGGCATCATCCTGAATCCCGGTTTTCACCACCCGACGTTTCGCCTCATCGCCTTCTTTCACAAAAACTGTTTCAAATTTTTTATCTGAAAGCTGTGACTTATCCATATCCTTCTTTTTCGCCACCGCAGTGTCTGCAGTAACCACGATAGAACTTATTGGCACCGCGATAACATCTTTCTTCTTATTGGTGATGATGTCAACAGTAGCCGTCATACCCGGACGGAAAGGACTGTAATTTTCAGGTTTTCCCTCTAAAAGGTGCTCATATGACTCCTCTAAAATACGAACTTTCACCTTAAAATTCGTCACCTGATCTGCCGTCAAAGCAGAATTTGCCGAATTAGAAATTTCGGTCACTATTCCTTTAAACTGTTGTTTCAAGTAGGCGTCAACCTCAACTATTGTTGAATCTCCAATGGCCACCTTCACAATATCATTTTCGTTGACATCAACTTCCACTTCCATATCACCAAGATCGGCAACACGAAGGATCTCTGTCCCGGCCATTTGTTGGGTTCCCACGACTCTTTCTCCAAGTTCGGCACTTAAGGAAGAAATGGTACCCGACATTGGCGCGTAGATATTTGTGCGACCAAGATTCTCTGTTGCTTCATTTACACTTGCTTCTGCGCTTTTAACATTATAAAAAGCGGATTGACGGTTGGCTTGTGCAACCTCGTAAGAAGAAACAATTTTATCCCATTCGGCCTTAGAGATTATGCCTTTTTCAAATAATCTCTTATTTCTGTCGTAATTTGATTGTGCCTCTTTAAGGCTGGCTTCTGCCTGGGCTAAACCTGCACGAATGTTCTGTAATCCGGCACGGGAACGCTCGAGGCTTGACTGGTAAAGTTCAGGATTAACACGCACCAAAAGATCTCCTTTTTCAACTTGCTGCCCCTCTACGATAGGTAGCTCAATGATCTCTCCGGAAACTTCCGAAGATAGTTTCACCTCTACTTCGGGCTGAATTTTCCCCGTAGCCGAAACTTTCTCCACGATATCTGTTCGTTCAACTTCTGTGATCTCAACTTCTTTAAAATTCCCTGTTTTTCCAAACCAGCCGGCCTTTTTCCCAATAATAAGCAGGGCGATAAATACAATGGCAATTCCAATAATTATGTAAAGTGTTTTTTTCTTCATTGTTTAGAATTTAAGATCTGATGTAGGCACTCCAAAATAAAGTTCCAGAACTTTTAATTTAAAGATATAGTCGTACTTGGTGCGTACCACCTCGCTTTGTGCATTTTCCAGGTTAAATTTGGCCTGGCTGAAATCCAGCGCATTGGCCATTCCCACATCATATCTCTCTGAGGCGTAATCGTAAGCCAGCAGTTGTGCATCAAGTGCCACCAGCGCAGCTTCATAGGCTTTCAAAGCGCCTCTGGCATCTGTGTAAGCCTGATAAACATTGGCTTCAAGATCTAATTTGGTTTGTTCTAACTGATACTCGGCACGGCGCACGTCAATCTCACTTCTCTTTACGGCATTGCGGGTAGCAAAACCGTTAAAGATGGGAACGTTAAGCTGAATCCCGTAAGAGATCCCGTCGTTGAGTTCCAGCTGTTCAAAGAACGGCAGGGGACTTCCAACTTCCGAAGTCATGTTTGGCGTGACGACCGCCTGCTCTGTTTCTTCTACAAAACCTATCTGGCGGTAAGGTTCATTTGGATCAAGACCGGCGGCGACAATTCGCCCTGCCCCAGATTCCCTGGTGTTGTAGTTAAAGAAAGCGCCAAGTGTTGGATAATACGATCCTTTTGAGATCTCCACCTGTTTTTGAGCCAGTTGCTCGTTCATTTCGGCCACTTTCACCTCGTAACGCTCGGCTTCTGCCTGGTTAATGACTTCAGAAACAGGAATATCCATGATCTCACTTCCGAAGACATTATATTCGCGATCGGCAATTTCGAAATTTTCGTAATCCTTTATCTGAAGGATCTGCGCCAGGGCGACCAGCGATATCTTGATCTGGTTCTCGGCCACGATCATTCGCTGCTCCTCATTGGCCGCGTTGGCTTTGATCTCCAGCAAATCTCCCTGCGGCACAGAACCGGCATCTACCAGCTCCTGCACCCTGTCCAGCTGTTGCAGAGTGATCTCGTGCTGCGCCTTGATCACCTTGTAATTTTCTTTATTGAAAAGCACCTCGAGATATGCATTGGCCACAAAAAGGGCAATATCGTCTTTCATTTTTTCGAGGGAATACTGGCTGGCCAATTTTGACATTTTTGCCAGCTGCAGTTGTTTCACGTTTCTCAGTCCGTCAAAAAGCATCACACTCGCGGTCACTCCTGCGGAAAAGTTTCGGGTTGTTTGGGCCTGAAGGATCCCTGTAGTAACGTTTTGTGTAAGTCCCGTGTTCCAGGAATTGGATGCAGAGGCATTCACCCCGGGCAGTAGATTCCCTATTGCATCTGAAATTTGGGTATCTGAAAGTTCAACATCGAGTTGAGACTGTTTAATAGAAATATTGTTTTCCAGGGCATAATTGACGCACTCCTGAAGGGTCCATTCTTTGTTGTCCTGGGCATTCGCGGCAATTCCGAAAGCAAGTAAAAATACAGACAATAAAATTTTTCTCATAATTGTGGTTGTAATGAATATATGTAGCTTTTGAAGCTAATCTTAGAGATTAACCTTGATTGGCAGTGAACCCGGCAGGTTTAAGCTGGTTCCACACCTTTATCTTATCATCTTTTGTAAGGCCGTTCTTCACTTCGACAAATATTCCATCACTCACTCCCAGCTCTATATCTTTTCTTTTGAATTGTTGATCTCCCGTCTCAACTTCCACGTAAGGCTTTTGATCTTTGTCAAACTGTACAAGCGCTTCTTTGATGGCCAGCGCATCATTGACACGCGCAAGGATTATCGACGCATTGGCACTTAAGCCGGCTCTAATAAAAGTGGTATCTGCCTTATCAAGAGTTCCTTTAATGTTGAATTGGATCGCTCCATTTTCCTCTACGCCTTTTGGTGCAATATAATCAAGCACCGCATCGAAAGTTTTGTTCTCTATGGCTCCCACAGTCACTTCAAGCGGAAGGTCTTCCCTTATTTTTCCAACCTCACTTTCATCAACCTTGCCTTCAAAGATCATCTCATTAACATCTGCCAGGACCGCAATAGTGGTCCCGTCATTAAAGTTGTTGCTCTCAATCACCTGGTTGCCCTCTTTCACAGGTACATCCAGCACCATGCCTTCAACCGTTGAACGAATCAAGGTGTTGGCCGCACTACCCAGACCGCTGGTTGTTCCGGTTTTTACGATCTCATAGTTTTGCTGTGCAGAACGATAATTTTGCTGCGCCTGCTTGTACGCCACCTCGGCTACCTGAAATTCATTAGCCGAAATAACTCCCTTCTCAAAAAGGGCTTTTTGACGGTCATAAGTAGTTTTCTCGTTGTCGAGGTTAATTTTAGCGGTGGCAACAGCATCTTTAGAGCTTTGCAATGAAGAAACATTTGGAATTACCCTAATCCTGGCGATAGGGTCTCCTGCCTTTACCCGCTCCCCTGCTTCAATATAGATCTCGTCGATAATACCTGAGATGTTTGGTTTGATCAACACCTCTTCTTTAGGTACAATATTCCCAGTGGCAACTGTCTTTTTAACTATGTCTTGAGTAGTAGCCTGTTCGGTTTCATAGATCACAGGATCTTCCTGACTCTTGGCGTACAGGTAATAGAGCGCACCCGCAAAACCAAGTGCAATGACTACTAAAATTAAAATGGTTACAGTTCTTTTCATTCTCTTTGATTTGACTTTTATTTTATTCTGTTCTTAAAGCATCAACCGGTTTTACCTTTATGGCATTCTGGGCCGGGATCATCCCTGCCAACAAGCCCGAGATCACCAGGATTGCAAGTGCCGTAAAGACCACTCCCAGGTTTACAGTAGGATTTGTAAACATCATATCTGATGTGTCCATACCGCTCATAAAGTAATTAATTAGGGCGATCACGCCGGTTGCCAGGGCAATTCCCGCCATACCCGACACGATGGTAAGGAAAACGGCTTCTGTAAGTATCTGTCCTCTTATATTCCAGGGAGTAGCGCCCAGCGCCCTTCTTACCCCAATTTCGTTTGTTCTTTCCTTGACAACAATTAACATGATGTTGCTAATCCCGATAATTCCTGACAGCAGCACTAAAATTCCGACAAAATATGCCACTCCTTTCAGCGCCACAAAAAGCCCGTTGATCTTGCTGAATTCCTCATAAAGATCAAAATTTCCAATGGCCCGGTCATCATCAGGGTGAATGGAATGCCGGCTTTTAATGACATCAAAAACCTGGTCCTTAAGATTGGTGATCGAGGCCCCATCTTCAGCAGTGATCGCCATCCAGCCCACATCGCGTCCCCGGTTGAAGGCCTGTGAAAACGCGGTAAACGGAACATAGATCTCCTTTTGAGCCTCTTCCACATTTCCGTTGTTATTGCCTTTTTTCTTGTAAGTACCAATGACCATAAAGTTCACGCCGCTTATCTTGAGGTAAGTTCCCAGCACTTCCTCACCTTTATCATACATCTCTGTGCGCACGCCTTCCCCAATTACGGCTACTTTCCTCTTGTCGTTGATGTCTGAATAATTGAGAAACCTGCCCGAAGTGATATCCATTGGCTGTTGCTGAATGATTTCGGGATAATCTCCATACACGTTGTAGGCTCCGGTATTGAGGCCACGGGTGACGTTATTCGTTCCACGGAAGCCTCCCAGCTGGTTCCTCGGGGAGACAAATCTAAGATTTGGCACATTGTCCTTAATGGCCGTAACATCATCTGTCTTGAAGCTATACCTGCGACCTTTCGGCAAACCTTTGTAGGGTTTTGAGGTGATTTGCGTCCACATAAACATGGAATTCGTAGCCATTCCACCAAATCCCTGCTTAACGCCATTTTCAAGACCTTTTCCTGCAGCAAGAAGAATAACAAGGATAAAGATTCCCCACAGTACTCCAAAAGCCGTTAAGACGGTTCTAAACCAGTTGGCGCTCAAAGCCTCTAATATTTCATCCCAGTTGTCTTTGCTAAACATGGTTACTCGTCTCTTAGTGCTACAATTGGTTTTATACTGGCGGCTCTCCAGGCAGGAAAGAATCCGGCTAAAGCACCGGCAATAACAAGGATGATCACGGTAGAAACCGCTACAGAGAAATTGACGGTGGGATTAGAAATATATTCGGTTTCGATCATGGGGCCCACGAGTTCCAGCAGGGCAAGACTACTTACAAGTCCAATAAAGCCCGCAATGGCAGTCACAAAAATAGATTCATGCAGCACCATCCAGACTATCGACCAGGGTTCTGCCCCCAGGGCTTTTCTCACCCCAATCTCACGGGTCCTTTCCTTGACAATGATCAACATAATGTTACTCACCCCAACAATACCGGCGATAATAGTACATATTCCTACTCCCCAGAAGAAGAACTTGATCATGTCCATGAGATCATAGAACCTTTTAGCGTTTTCAAGGGAATTGTTCACATTTATAGCACGAGCGTCCTGGGGAGCGACAATGTGCCTCTCCTTTAGATCCTGTTCCAGCTGAGCCGTAAATTGGTTAGAGGCTGCAAGAGCCTTTTCAAAGTTCTTTTCTTTTGGCAGGGTAAAGGCCATGTTGTTGACATCGTCGCCCCCTCCAAAAACGCGCTGTGCTGTAGAAAATGGCACAAAGACACGCGATTCTTCTCTTTCTCCTCCGGGATCTGTAAAAACCCCAATTACTTTAAAGTTGATGTTAGAGACCTGCAGGTATTTACCAATAGGGTCCTGCCCCTTAAAAAGGTCATTTTTTACTTTGTTCCCAACAACGGCAACTTTGTCGTAATTCTCAACATCTGTATAGTTCAAATAGCGACCGTTCACCATACTGCTGTTCTCGAGAAACTGGTAATCTGGCCATACTCCTTCTACGGAATAAGCGCCTGATTCTTTTCCGAAATTTACAACCGCATTCCAGATGCGATAAACCGAAGATTTATACTCAAGTTCATCTTTATGTTTTCGGCGGGTCTCGGTGAAATCCTGATTTTTAAGCTGAATTCTTCTGCCGGGGTTTAGCCCTTTATATTCAACTGAAGTAGTGCCGGTCCAAACGAAGATCTCGTTGGCGGCATCTCTTTCAAACTGTTGAGAAATCCCTGTACGCATTCCTTCTCCAATCCCCAGCAGCACAACCAGGATAAATATCCCTGAAGCTACCGAAAGGCCTGTAAGGAACGTCCGCAGTTTATTCTTGCGAATCGTATCAAAGATCTCTTCCCAACGTTCAAGATTAAACATACTGCAATGCTTTTACCTGCTCTACTTTTGTGTCATTGATGATCACCCCGTCCTTGAGGTTTACAATACGCTTGGTCATTTGCGCAATATCGTTTTCATGGGTAACGATGAGGATTGTACGTCCCTCTTCATTGATCTTTTGGATAAGATCCATTACTTCATAAGAGGTCTTGGAATCAAGTGCTCCCGTAGGCTCATCTGCCAGAAGTACTTTTGGATCACTGGCCAAGGCGCGTGCAATGGCGACCCTTTGCTTCTGCCCACCCGAAAGTTCGTTTGGCAGGTGCTGTGCCCATGGTTCCAGCCCCACCTTTTGAAGATAGGCCATGGCACGATCCATTCTTTCCTTTCTCTTCATTCCCTGGTAGTACAGCGGAAGCGCCACATTGTCTAAAGCCGATTTATAAGCGATAAGGTTAAAGGACTGAAAAATGAAACCCAGGAACTTATTTCTGTACCTGGCGGCAATCTTCTCGTTAAGGTTCTTGATAGGCACACCATCAAGAGTATAGGAACCTTCATCTGCCTCGTCTAACATCCCCAGGATGTTGAGCAGGGTAGATTTTCCCGAGCCGGATGAGCCCATAATTGAAACCAGCTCCCCTTCGGCAACATTAAAATTAATCCCTTTTAAAACATGAAGGGAAGAATTTCCGGTCTTGTAAGATTTGTGCAGATCTTTAATCTCTATCATCTCTAAAAAACTTTTTGGACAACACTTGCCCACCCATTAGACTTAAAAAACACTTAAATGTTACATGGGGGACCGAAAAAAGTTAATCCACAAAGGCTTTTAGAAAAGCAGCAAGGGGTTTATTCCCTTGCCTTTTTCCGGGAGCGCCAAATGGCGTAGGCCACTCCGGCCATAAGAAGATAAGGAAAGATCATGAGGTACACGATGCCATTGTTGATCCCTTCGGCAGTAGATTGAGAGCCTTCACTTTCCAGTACAGCCCTGCACATGGCGCATTGGGCTTCGGCCTCAAAAGAGACAAGGAAAAGGAGCAGTAAGACTGGAATTATTTTGTTTTTCATGATCTTAATAATATGGAGCCATAAAAAGATACACCAGCACACCTGTTACAGCCACGTAAAGCCAAACGGGAAAAGTGTACCGGGCAATTTTCTTGTGCTTCGCCACCTCCCCGGTAAGGCCGCGGTACATGGTAAACAATACTAAAGGTACGATAATGGCCGAGAGGAGAATGTGGGAAATAAGAATAAAGAAGTAAACCGGGCGCAGGAATCCTTCTCCCCCGTAAGGCACAGGCTCATTACTTATCTTTGAAATAACGTAGCTTACCAGGAAAACAGCCGAAAGAAAAAAAGCAGCTATCATTGTATTTCGATGCTTTACCAGCTCTTTATTCTTCATAAAGTAATAGCCCAGCACAAGGAGAAAAGCCGTGCAAAAATTGAGGATGGCGTGAAAAAGGGGAAAATTCCCCATCTCTATCCCAAGAAAATTATACCTCTCGGGAAGATACATGAGAATTAACACCAGTACAGGGACCAGAAAGGAAATACTAACAATGGCCGGAACCATCACTTTGTCTGATTTGTTATACCTCATCATCCATTAAATTCTTGATATCCTGAATTAACATCTCTGTTTCGGGCTGCTCTTCTTCGGGGCTTGTAACCGAACCTTCTTTTACAAAACCTCTGTAAAATATGATTGGATTGCCAAACTGGTCTCTCCGAGACCTGATGAAGCCCTCTTTATCGACCAGTGCAAAATAACCCGAGTGGGCAAATCCGCCGGGGACATCTGCATCTTCTCCCGCGTAAATATTAAATCCTTTATTGGCCAGTTCATAAACCTCTGTCCCCTTTCCTGTAAGGAGGTGCCAGTTTGGGTGATCAATTCCGTTTGTCTTTGCATATTCCTCAAGCACCTGGGGCGTATCATGAGTGGGATCGATGGAAAATGAGGCAATCCCAAAGTCATCATTATCCTTAAACTCACGTTGCACCTCCAGCAAATTTTCTTTCATTATGGGACAAATGGAAGGGCAGGTGGAAAAAAAGAATTCTACCACATAAATTTTCCCTTTGTAATCTTCATTGCTGATGGTATCTCCATGTTGATCGACAAACTCAAAAGGAGGCACTTTTTTGCGACTGCCACTTAGTTCTATATAAGCAAGAGGTTGGGCAGCAGCAGCGCGATCTTCCCTGGTATCTGAACGAGTGGAATCTACCACTTCTTTATTTTTAACCCTGTCGATGATCTCGGGAATCACAAGAATTCCAAAAATCAGGATCACAAGGGTAACACCTATGTATGAATATTTTTTCATTGTTCTTTGGTCCTGTCCTTATTATACTTCTTTAGCTCTAACCTGTACTCGGCGAGGATCACCTTGACATCATCGGTCATTTTATTCTTGAGAACTGCAATTGAACCCGTATCATAACCATACAAGCTGTTACCGTCCTCATCTTCCTCTCTTCCCCGCAGGTTTCCGTCTTTATCGATAATGAAAGCATTTGGCGTAAACAGGTCTTGATCAAGCTCAAGGTTGGTGCCAAGACTTTCAAATAGCTGTTGAATTTCTTCTTTTGTTCCGTAGACGAAGCGCCACCTCGACAAACCGACAACTTCAGAAAGTTCGGTTTTCAACTGTTCCACTTCAGCCTCTGTTCCTTCAGGCACCACAAACACAAAGTGAAAATCTTTAAATTGATGATAAGGCTTGTAGATCTCTTCGGCTAAATGATAGGCATTGGTAAGATATTCATAGGGATGTTCTCCCGGAAATGCCACAATACTTATGTTGTTGTTGAAGGAAAGTTGTTCACCTTCCGCAGTTTTAAAATTTTCCAGCCCGTAAAGCTCCTTAGTGAGCACAGGCAGCCTTGCAAAATGATTTACTCCCGAAGCAAAAAAGAGGTAGGCTACAAGGGGCAGCGCAAAGAGTACTACTATGACAAAGACTTTCTTCATAAAATGACGTGCAAAAATAAAAAAAGGCGGTTTTAAAACCGCCTTTTCCAAATGTTTTAACTTTTAAAAGTCCCAGGCAATTTGCCCCCGCTTCAATACTTCGTGAACATAATCTCCTTCGGTCAAAAGGACAAATACCAGATAGACGATAAGAAAACCTGCAGTCCAGACCACAGCTCTACGCAAGCCCTTGGTCTCACCTTCCATGTGCATGAATGCCCATACAATATAATAGGCTTTTACAATGGTAAGAATAATGAAGATCCAGTTAATAAGCTTAAGACTTATGAAGTAGGTTAGAGTAAGAAACTCGGGTTTTACAATCCCCAGAATTACCTCTACGGTTGTAATTATAGAAAGAATTACAAAAACCGTCCAGATCCTTTTCGCGCTTGATTCGTGGTGATGAGTTGTATCGTGTGCCATTTTTTTATTTTCTCAATTATACCAGATAGAAGAATGTAAAGACAAATACCCATACAAGGTCTACAAAGTGCCAGTACAGTCCAACTTTTTCAACCATTTCATAAGTTCCTCTTCTTTCATAAGTACCAAGTAGCACATTGAAGAAGATAATTATATTGATCACCACCCCTGTAAATACGTGGAACCCGTGGAAACCTGTAATAAAGAAGAAGAAGTCAGCAAAGAGCCTGTTCCCATATTCATTGTGATGCAGGTTTGCACCTTCCACAACACCTACTGCCTCGCTTCTAAGTTTTTCTATAGATTGTTGCCTGGTAAGAACTATTTTCTCGCCAGTCTCTGTCAATTCCTGAGTACGAACAAGAAGATTAGGATTGGCCTCGAAACTCTTTACAACATCGGCAACCTGGTAAGAAGGAAGACTTGCACCTTCTAAAAACCATATTCCGTTTGATCTTTCATGTTCTGTTTCTTCACCGGCAGAAGCTGTTACAAAAGAAGAAAGGGCTACCTGGTCTCCTTCGGCATCTACCACCTGCAGGATGTTACCTCCTTTGGTTTCAATAGCACCGTGACTCCCCTGAATAAATGTACTCCACTCCCATGCCTGAGATCCAAGGAAGATCAAACCTCCAATGATCGTAAGCAGCAGGTAAGTAGTAACTTTTCCTTTTTTCATCTGTTTTCCTGCATCTACTGCCAACACCATGGTCACAGAAGAGAAGATAAGGATGAAGGTCATAAAGGCCACGTAATACATTGGTGCCTCTACCCCATGTAAAAAAGGAAAGTGAGTGAAGACCTCATCTGCAATAGGCCAGGTATTAGAAAATTTATATCTCGCAAAACCATAAGACGCAAGAAAACCTGAAAAGGTAAGAGCATCAGACAAAATGAAGAACCACATCATCATTTTCCCATAGCTCGCCCTTAACGGTTCATTTCCCCCGCCCCAGGTTTTTCCTTCAGTACCTGTTCTAGTAACAGTAGCTTCCATAGAAAGAGTTTGAATTTAAGTATTCGGCAAAAATAAGTATTTTATTTATCTAAAGAAATATAAAAAGAAAAACAGGTAGATCCAAAGGGCATCCACAAAGTGCCAGTAGGTCGCACCAAGTTCTAAGCCAAGAGTTTGACCGGGATAATACCGCTGTTTAAAATGTTTATAAATTAGGACCAAAAGGACCACAATCCCTCCCAAGCAGGTGAGCCAAATGCGCCAAAACCACAACATAAATAAATGAAGTGGTGACTGTACTCTCACTTCCGGTGAAGTAGTAACCGCTGGCTATAAGTTCACTAAAGCCTTTAAACTGAAGAGAAATAAAAATCCCCGCCAGCCCTAAAGTGGTCAACAAGAAACCTGTCGCCAGACTCCTGTTCTCCTTTTTAACCGCTTTTTCAGCAAGAACTATTGTAACGCTACTCAAAAGAATACAAAGGGTACTCCACACGAAAGCAGAGGGCAATTCAAGATCTGAGATCCAATCGGGGCGGTTCTTACTTACTACGTATGCACTGGTAAGCCCGGCGAACATCATCACCATACTTATGATCCCAAACCACAGCATCATTTTCTTTGCCCTGGCATTCTTATAATGATCTGTTCCTTGTGTTAAATCCATACACGAATTAATTTATCTAGTACATATATTATTTGCAGCAGGGTGATGTATGATACACTCGCCAACATTAATTTTTTTGCAGATTTGCCATCCCTGTTCTTATAAAGCTGAATCGCATGGTAGAGCATTACCAGCCCCAACACCAGCACCAGGGCTGCAGAGACAGGCGTGATAAAGAGATCGCCGGTCATTCCGAAGGCCGGAATTAATGAAACAAGAACTGTCCATACCGTATAAAGCACAATTTGCACGGCAGTACCCTTGTCCTTTTTACCCGTTGGCAACATGAAAAAACCTCCTTTTTCATAGTCATCATATAACCACCATCCCAGCGCCCAAAAATGTGGAAACTGCCAGAAGAACTGTACCATAAAAAGTGTACCGGGTTCAATTCCGAATTTTCCGGTGGCCGCTACCCAGCCAAGCATAAATGGTATAGCCCCGGGAAAAGCACCTGCAAATACAGAAAGAGGCGTCTTTGTTTTCAAGGGCGTGTAAATACTCACATACAGGAAGATGCTTATCGCCCCAAACATCGCAGTCACAGGATTGATAAGGTACAGGATGACCAGCCCAAGAATAGTAAGTGCACTGGCGATGAAAAATGCCATATTTATTGACATTCTCCCAGATGGCAATGGCCTGTTCCTGGTGCGATCCATCAACAGGTCCAGATCTTTTTCGATGATCTGGTTGTAAGCATTTGAAGCGCCAACCAAACAATAACCTCCTACTCCAAGCATGATCACAGTAAGAAAATCGAAAGAATCTGCCCCTAGAAAGTAACCTGCAATTGAAGAAAAGACTACACTTACAGTGAGCCTGATTTTGGTGATCTCCTTTAAATCTGAAACAAAAGAGATCGAAGAAGTATGTACACGGGTGTTGTCCAAAAAGGAAAAATTTTGTGGCGCAAAGATACTCCTTAATTGCTTTTTGACAAGGCTCCAAAAAAGTTAATTTTTGGGCGGTCTTCAAAAAACCTGCTGAAAATCAACTTTTTGACTCCTTAGTAGTCAAAATACCAGTTAAAAATATCTGTTCTCAAGCCGATGTTGAGCCAGTAAGTGGTATTGTCAAAAGTATTGAAAGTATTGACCTCGGGATCAAAATTGCGGTAAATAAAACTTCCGAAGAACTTAAGATTGGTTGCAGGATTTACAATATAACCCAGTTCGGCTTCAGAATAAAATGAATTGGCTGTATTACCCTGCCCAATTTTTACTCCTGTTTCAAAAGGCCTGTCTTCTTCGCTCCTGTAGATATCACCTCCATAAGCCGCGTTGTCATCCGCGGTATTAAAGTCAAAGCCGCGTTTCCCGTAGATAGCTTTTAAACTTCCGTAGTAGCGACCGTATTTATACCGCGCTATCCCAATGAATTCCCTAAAGTTGGCTCCCCATTGATGCGCCATGGATTGATTGTTGTGCCCGTAATTGAGGATGATCGTATTATGAGAATAGGTATATGGCCGCACCTGGTTGTACTCCAGCTGCAGGTATAGCTGCGGAATATTGAAAGCGTTGAAATATTTTGTCCCCAGTTGAAAACCATGCTTGTTCTTCCAGCTGCCTTCGCCCCCAAACACATCACCAGATGAGAACTCGTCAATAAGCCATTGACCATAGGTGAGGAAGTGGTTGTTCCATTTATACTTCCCGGTAAGGCCGATAATTGCATTACCTGCCTGGGCACCGGTAGAAAACTCGATCGCCCTGTAAAAGATGATTGGGTTGAGATAATTGAGATCAAACCCACGATTGTTGTCGTTCTCCCACATTACCGATTCAAAAAAGCCAATATTCAACCTCTTTGTGACATTATAGCTTAGGTAGTGATTCGCCATGTATTTCGTACGAAAGGAGCCTTCGCCGGTGACATCGGGCCTTACATCTCTCAGCGACATCCAGAGATTGGTGTATTTGATCTTCCAGAATTCTGTGCTCAACTTAAAGAAAGGATAAGGCGTGGCGTTGTCACTTAACAAAAGAGACCTGTAGCCATCCCCAATAAAATTCTTCCCGTGCCCAAACTGAAGGTTGAAGAATTTTGCAGGGCTGTATGAAAGATATGCCTCGGCCACGGGATAATCATAAGCCTGCCCCATGAAGGATTTGGCAATGCCACGACCCGGAATGATCGCCGGCCCCTCGGTACCCGGTTTTATCGATTCGGCATAGCGGTTATAGTAATCGGCAAAGCGACCCTGGTTCTCATAAACCACCGAATAGAAATTAAAGTTTTTACCAAGACCTCCCTGGAAAATGGCTGCCCTCGTATTGTTGTAGGTCACGTCGAGTTCACTGTCAAAATCTTTTCCCACCTGCATATCCAGCCCAAAGTCGACAGAAAACCAGTAGTCTTTCCCCTGAAATGTGAACAGGTGTTCGTTCCAAATCTTTCGGCCCAGCCAGGAATCTACAGGTTTTTTTAGATTTTCTATCTCTTCGGAAAAATCGTAATACGGCTGCACCTCACTGAACATATATGGTTTTGAGGCAGTATGAAAATTTGTCCCCACGCGGTTCACTTCAGCATCAAACCTGTTATAAAGTTCATGCGAAAAAGGAATGTTGATTTCGCTGGAAGCCCGGGGGTTATTAAATTTGAGAGATTTTATCTCGTCATATTCTGTCGATTCCTGCACCTCAGGTTTTTTCTGCTGAAAAGGCTTTAATTCTTCCTCTTTTTGAACCGAAACAACTTCTATTTCCGGCTCCTTCTCTCCTGAAGTTACCTGCCCCTGTTCAAAAGGGATTTTTACAGGCATCCTAAACTGCATGTTTATTGGCCTGCTGTTATACGTAGCCGGTTGAACTTGCGGCAGGCTTTCAAAAACTTTTGAGGTCTCTTCCTTAAGTTCCGGGTAAGCTGCATCTACAAAAATGATTTTAAACTGTCCTTCCCTGGTTACTTCAAAAAGGACTACAATCGTCCCGTTGTAGTTCTCTTCAGTGACAACTTCAGGAATTTTGAAATTCTCGAAAAATTTGCTTTTCAAGGTGTTTATGAAACATGTTTCCTCTTGCTCGTAAGCTCACCTCGGAACATTCAGCAAACTGCGGAAAACGTTCATCATCACCCGGAGATACTTGAGAAAAAGAAAGAAAGGGAAGAAAAAGGAACAGTAGCTTAAATAACCTGGTCATGTCCTGCAAGTCCTGTTTTAGATTACCGGAAGAAAGATACACTAAAATAAACAAGCCAAAGAAATTGAAAGCAATTTCCTTCAAAATTTTACCTTGAAAGGTTTCAGGTTCCAGGTTTCAAGTTCAACGTTTCACGTTTTGAACTTTTTAGTTTAACAGGATCCTGGTAGTAAAAAAACCATCAGTACATCTGTGGCTTTAAAATCATCGAGCTACAGAAGGATCTTCCGTAGAGAAATTAGTGTAAAATTTTTTGAAAATCGTCTTCAGAAGAAGAGCTGGAAAATTAGTGCATTCGTGGCAAACTAGTCCGAAAGGAAACCTTTCAAAAATGTCCTTTTTGACACCTCTCCAAAAAAAATCCCGCAACAAGTGCGGGATTCAATCCTTTATTCAGCTTTCTAATCCTGAACTCTAAAAACAATAGGCAGGCTATATATCACTCCTACAGGTTTACCCCCCTGCTTCCCGGGTTGCATCTCGGGCAATGTCTTTGCGATCCTTATCGCCTCCTCTTCCAGTTTTGGATGTGGTCCTCGTGCGCCAATAACCGTAACCGTTCCGTCGGGTTCAATTTTAAAGCTTACGTAGATCCTGTTGATGCCGCTAAGCCCAAGTTCATTGGCAAGCGAAACATCAAAAGTGCGGTTGACAATCTCATTGATCTTTTCACCCATGCATTGCCTGCGGGCGTCATTCGACTTCAAATTTTCGCAACCCGGGAAAACCGGCACTTGCTCGACAGACATAATTGAATAATCATCAATTTCCTCGTCTGGCTCTTCCACCTTGATATCTTCAACTTTAAGATCTGCTTCACCAAGATCTTCTGTAGGCGCTATAATAGATTCCTCAACCTCATCATCATCGTCGATCACTTTGGGCGGCTCTACAATTTCTACGGGAACTTTTGGCGGGGACGGTTCTTTAAATTCGGTAATTGGTACTGTCTCATCTTGAAAAGCATCCATAGAAAGCCGGTCCAGCTCCTGAGGCACTGCGGCTTCAACTTTCCACTCGATCAACTGCCAGGCCAGAAAAAGGGCCAGGATGAGCCCAAACTGAAAAAAGAGAATGCTCCTTCTTGAAAGGTCTACTTTTTTGTTCTTTTTGTTTTTCATGTTATTGCTATTTAAGGTTAATCTTTATCAAGTTTAGCCTCAACAGCACTCCTACAACATGAAATAAGCATCACAACTGTTAAGTAGTGATTATATTCTCAAATAATATGCCTTTTTATTTCACGGTGTTTAAAAAAACCTGCTCAACCTTTTAAAGGTCTCAAAAAAAAGCAAAAAAAAATCCCGCAACAAGTGCGGGATTTTTACTATTGAACAGAATTATCTTAGTCCTGGACTCTAAAGGTAATTGGCAAAGAGTAAAGTACCCCAACCGGTTTACCACGTTGTTTCCCGGGCTTCATTTTAGGCAACATGTTTACCACACGTTCGGCCTCAGTTTTAAGTCTTGGGTGCGGTGCACGGGCACCAAGTACAGTAACATCACCGTTTTTCTCAATTCTAAACTGAACATAGATCCTGTTGATTCCCGAAAGTCCAAGATCACTACCAAGTCCGGTATCAAATCTTTTGTTTACGAAATCATTGATCTTTTCACTCATACAGTCTTTACGGGCCTGGTTGTTCTTTTCGTTTTCACAACCGGGAAAAACTGGCACATCTTCAATAACAGCAAACGGAACGTCTCCAATTTCTTCTTCTTCTTCAACCACTTCTACTTCTTCCACCTCAACAATCTCTTCCTGATTGGTCTCGGTAGACTCGATAATGGTTTCTTCCACTTCCTCTTCGTCCTCAACAACCTCGATCACTTCGGGTGCCGGTGGCGGTGGAGGTGGCGGTGGTGGCGGTGGTGTGTTCAACTCGGTAATTGGCACTTCTTCCTCTTCAAAAGCATCCATCTGTACCTGACCGAGATCAAGGTCCTCTTTGTCATAGGTTTTCCATTCAATGGCCATCCATGTGACAAAAAGCATCAAGATCATCCCGATCTGGAAGAAGAGAACACTCCTCCTGGACAAGTCGGCTTTCTCGTTTTTCTTGGGTTTCATAATTCCGTTTTAATTATAGGTTGGCTAAAATAATTATTTTTTCATAAAAAATAAATTAATCTTGCCTTTTAACCTGATTAGATAATCCTTTAAAGACCACACCAAAAGTGCTGCAATGATCACTCCCGTTATATTAGCCAAAACATCAAAAAGGTCGAGCTGGCGATAACTTGTTAATGTCTTTTGTAACACCTCAATAAAAATGCCAAATGCAGTCGAAGCCAAACATACAACTAATAATTTAGCTAAAAACCTGTCATTCCTGTAATTAAAGATAGCGTAGAATAACCATAACAGCCCTAACCCAAAATAAGCTGAGACATGCATGACCTTATCACTAACTCCCAATTCTTTAATAGGGGTCTCTGCGAGGTTAATCAATGACAGGTATAACACCAAAAAGGTGTAGGCCAGTGCGGGTAATAAAAAAAGTAATTTAGCCCTCAACAACCTCTGAATATTCTTCGGCCGAGAGTAAATCATCAATTTCAGAAGCATCACTGAACCTGATCTTTACCATCCATCCCTCTCCATAAGGATCTGAATTTACTTTTTCAGGCTCGTCTTCCAGGCTTTGGTTGAATTCAATGATCTCTCCAGAAAGCGGAGCAAAAAGATCAGACACTGTTTTTACTGCTTCCACAGTTCCAAACACTTCTTCCCTCTCCAGGGTTTCATCAACAGTTTCAACTTCAACATATACAATATCACCCAATTCTCCCTGGGCAAAATCGGTAATACCAACAATGGCAATATCCCCTTCAACTTTCACCCATTCGTGATCATTGGTGTACTTTAAATCTTTTGGAATCTTCATTTGGTTAGTTATTTATTCTAGCAAAGTTAATTTTTTTAATTCTTTTGTTCAAGCAGCAGCTATTAATTTCCGAAGTTATATCTCAAAGTTATACCCGAGCGTATTGTTGTCTGCGGGAATGCTGTTGACACCGCGTATTCAGAGAAACTGTGATCGTAATACACCAAAGCCGTAAGGTTCTTTGACAGCGCATAATCTGCACTAAAATTAATGGCCCAGATATCCTGTCCCGCGGTCACCTGGCTGTTGCTAATGTCCAAATATCTTATCACTGTCTCATTGTGCCTGTAAGAAACATCTGCCTTAAAATTGAGATCACTGCTCAAAATGCGCTGTTTGCCTCCCACCTTGGTGGTAAACTTAAGGTCTTTTATTCTGTATCCAAGCCCCAGCGTGTATTGATTCCCGTTGATCTCGGTAAGCAGGTTGTTGTCAAAGCTTAAAGAAAGCGCTCTGTCCTTTTGAACATCGGCCAGGATCTTTACAGAGTTCATCATTTCAAGATCCACTCTTATTAGAGGGCTGAACTGCTCGGTAAGGTTAACATTCGAATACAGGACCTCGCTCTTGAAATTCCCGGCCTGGTCAACAGCTTCAGGGATCTTCGGGATCGTAGTCAAGGTTGGTTTGGAACTGGTTGATGGTGTAGCCCGCGGTGTAGCCGTGATTCAAAGAAAACCTCTTGAAAGTCTTCTTAAACCATGGCAGTCTCATGAACCCGGTGTACTTGATATTCCAGTTAGGCAGCGGGAAATCTCTAAACGCGCCAAGGGAGATTTTGTCTGCATCTTTACCTGAGTAGGCCGCAAGAAAAGCAGGAAGTAAAACGTCCTGGCTGTTTCTTCCGAAGCCTACGGGATATCCCGAAGCATCTGTATTGTTGGGGTCATACCCGTTTTCAACTGGCAAGTCGGCGGGCAATTGCAAGCCTGTTATCACGAAAATCCTGAAATATAGCCGAAGACTCTGCACTTGTTTCACTAAAGGCAGTTTTCAACAGGATTGTCGAGATATTGAAGTTCCCGAATCTTACCGGGGTAAGCGGAACATAGACATTATTCGTAACCCTGTAGTTCTCTGAAAAAGTTTCAGAATATAGCCTGCCGGCACTAAGTTCAATAGTGAGATCTGGCACGAAGGATACGTTAGCATTAATGCCCAGTTGCTCGCTGGCCACACGGGTGTACTGTTGGTTAAAATCCTGGTAAAGGGTAAGCCAGCCTTTGCGGGCTGCCAGATATCTAATTTCTTCCTGACTTCCCATGGTAAAACCAAAAGTAGGTTTCCAGGTACCCATAAAGCCTATCCCATTAGTGTAACCGGGTAAAAAGATCCCGTTGTTTTCCTGGTAGTTCACCTGGATGGATTTGATTCCGGTAAGAATACCAATAAAGGTATTATATGTCTTTTCACCTGCATTAAGGCCGTTTTCGGTTTCTTCGGAAGCGGCTGTATTTTTCTTTTTTGGATCCAGGGTAGGTACGGCCTTGCTCCTTTCTTCAATGGTTTGTGCAGAGGATTGAGGAATTTTCTTCTTAAGACCTACAAAATCATAAAGGGTCTGCATCTCGAGATTCGCATTCAGCTGATGGGTATTCGAATTCTGGATACTGTTCCCGAGATCAGGAATATTCTCAAGGGTCTGGAAGATCTGTGAACCTCGCTCCCATTGAAAGTTCCCGGTATAGGAATAGGTAGCACTTAAAAAAGTTAGCGCCGGAATTTTCGAAAACGGCAAATCATAATTTACCTGTAAGGATTGAAAATGCTGATTTGGCACCCCAATATTGAAGTATCCGTCCCAAATGCTGGTGGTGGTATCGGGATTATGGTCTTCATCAAGATAATTTCTAACAATCCTGTTTGTAGATGAATCGAAATTCATGCGCAGGCTTTTGGTGAAATTGTAGTTGATCGTGTATTGCCAGTCGAACAAAAAGTTGCGCTGGTAAAGCGTTGGGATACCATTTAAGAAACCGGGTGGTAAATTGATCTCCCGGAATTTCTGTTCATTATACTGTCTAAAAATGGTCGAGGTAGCAGTAACGTTTGAAGGGAAAACATTGAAATTGAAATCCCTCAAAAGGGCAAAATACGCACTGCTGTCGAGCATCCTTACATTGCGAAGCGGTTCTAATATTGACCGGCGCAAAGGTATAATCATAGGTGGCACTGGTTCTCACGTTTTGATCAAAGGCTTTTTCGATCTCGAAATCGCGATGATCAATCTGGTTGTAACTTCCCGATACCGTAAGGTTTTCAATATCGTACGGCATTGGTTTGGATTCTCCCATTCTCTCTTTGCGCAAACCTATCACGTTAACGCTTTGCCGTTTGGTATAACTTTCTGCCCGCTCTTTAAGATCATCTCTTATTTCTGTGGAGGCAGCATTATCCAGAACAGTTTCCAGTTCAAGGTCAAGATATTCGGGATCATATTTTGGAGTTACAAGTTCTTCTCCAATGCTGTAACTAAAAGGTATCTTCACTCCCCAGGTTACCGGCAACAGCTGGCCCATATTAAGGTTGCTCACTACATCATACTGCTGCAGATCTTCCCTGCTTCTTTGGTTTGGCCCCTGTTCCAGAGCTCCAAATCCTACCGTACTCCTTCTGCCCGTTGCCGAGACATTGGCAAAATCGGCAACGTTGGCATCCATATTAACAATGGCTGCCCAGCCTCCCTCGTTCTTTAGTTCTGAAAGCCGAAGTTCATTGAACCAGACTTCTCCACACAGTTCTTTGGAAGTGGTCTCAGAAAGGCCATTTTTCACCCCTAACATAAGCACCCGAATATTCCCGAAGCTTGGATTTCCTTTTATTCCAATCCTAAGGCTACCCATGTCGTATGGCATCCCATCCTGCACAGGAGTACCGTCTTCCTTGAAGAAATTAAGTTCGGTTGAAACAAAAGAAGGATCTCCAATGACTTTTGCTTTCACCTGCTGCAGAAGTTCCAGTGGCAGGTTCATCCTGTTCTCTTCAGGCCAGATCTCAGATGCCGAAGCAGCGCCAAAAGTCGTCGGCTTCAGAGGCACCTCTACCTGGTAGTAGTTATCTGTAAAATCTGTTCCTATCCTTAAAAATGCAACCAGTTCACCTTCATTAAGTGCCGGCTTGTTCACAACCGATTCTGCGTGTAAGAACATTTCAAGGTTCTTGTACTGCCGCATGTCGATCTGGAAATTCTTATAAACTGCACGGGCATCCTGAGGCTCCAACCCGCACACAGAAAGGGAAAGTGACTGCTCGTTCTGGCGAATTCTTGTGTTGTTGTTCAACAGTTCTTCCCTGTCTACCCCGGGAGGCAAAACGTATGGAATTGGCTGCCGGTTTTCGTTATCTTCTATGCTCACAGCCGCGACTTCAAAAGAAGTGTCTTCACTAGCAGGGTCAGATTTATCCGGATCCAGGGTTTGTGTGTACCTCCTGTAATCCCCGCGCACAAGATCCATAGTTCCAAATCTCAACACGATTGGATCACTGAAGCCTGTAAGGAACATCCTCATAAACCTAATTGACCTGAAGTCTCCAATCCCGCCTTTTGCTGCAGTAGGTTCGTAGATTGGGATCTTGAACTGCAGCCATCTTACCGGCAGCTCCTGCCCGTTGGCAAGAGTCGTGGTGAACTGCTTAACATCTGTGATATACTCACTGTTGTCAATGTTCATGCCCGGGAATAGCCGCACATCATATTCAAAATAGCTGTCAACCGTGTTCATGGTATTGTCGCGGTTGATATCTTCTACGGTGGGCAGCGTCGTATTTCCACGGTTTGTATTGGTCACCGTAGGCGGCGAGTTTCCTTCAAGGCCATTGTAGTCAAAGTATCTTTGTAAAATACTGCCCGAAGAATTCAGGAAGTAGTTATAGTTATCGGCAGCAGGGTCGGGCAGGTTAGCAAAATCTGGAAATTTCACAGCTTCCTCGGTATCCGAAAGTCCGTCAAAGCCTATGTCCTGGTTCAGCCTTTCTTCCCCTTCAGTGTTGAAGGCGTAGATGAGAGATTGATTTGAAGGAACTTTTCCGAAGGCAGTGGGCGTAGTGTTAAGATCACCTCCAGTAGCGGGAAGCCCATTCTCGTATTGTTTTCTTCCGTCCTTGAGGACATCTTCAGAAATATTCCCCAGGTTAAAGATGAGCTCTCCCCCATTGTTCTGGGCGTTTTCAGGATAAATAAAAGGATCCATCATCCAGAATTCAATGTACTCCACGTTGCTTTGCTCAAAATTGGTGGAATTAAGGGCGCGGGTGATTCCCGCAAAATTATCTTCGGGAGACGGCAACGTATTTCCTGTAGCAGCAGGATTGAAGTTATAGGGCCCTCGGACGTTGGGATAATAGGCGAGGTCCATGGTGTACAGCACCTGCGACTGCCCCTGCACCACGTCAACATTCGGGAAGATCTCATCAAGAAAAACCCTGCGGGTGGCATAGCTGGCAAGGTCTGCATCACTAATGCCGGCCGGCCTGCTGCTTCCGTAGAAAACAGGATCTATAGAATACCAGGCAAGTTTCGCTCTTCGATAGGCGGTAGCAAGATCACCATTGCCCAGTTCCCCTCCAAAGCCAAGCGGCACACTTGAGAGCTCCCATCCCAACGGATTATCAATAGAAATCGCGGTTTGGGCAGCTTCAAAATCGTCTACATAAGTGGTTGCCCGTCCGTCAAATTCGTTGCCTTTTGGTGCTCCCGGCAGCAGGTAAGCTACTTCCCCGCGCAGCGAAAGATTTGATATGACATCTGTATCAATGTTGGGCAGTTTATTCACCATTCGGGTCAAAAAAGGCACTTCGGTAGAATAATTCAGGTTGAACCCAAAAATCGTATTGTTGATGGGTTCATAGCTGTAGTTCGATTTTTGTGTTAGCGGTCGCTCGTTAAGATTGAGGTAAGTACCACCGATAAGGAAATTCTCTGAGAATTGATGTTCTACATTGATCCCGGTAAACCGCTTGGTTTGCTGTCCAAAAAGGGCATTGTTCTCTGTCGATACCTGGATGGGAATATTTGAGGCCAAAAGAGCCTCGTCCAGGATCTGTACCCGCCCAAACTGGTAATTCACCACGTAATCTACGCCTTCCTGAAGCACTCTTCCTCCTGCAGTCACAGTGACCGATCCCTGCGGCACGTTAAAGGCGCCAATAGGAATTCCCTCTACGTTAGAAGATTTATAGCGGCCTTTAAGCTGAAACTTATTCTTCTCAGCCTGCAGCTGCTCGGCCTGAGTTTTTGTAGTGGTGTACAGGGACCTGAAAACATATTTTTGCTGATTCGCATTATAGGTCTCAGGCAGTTCATAGGTCTCTCCACCCGAATTGGGATTGAGGTCCAGTTTGTTGAACAGGTATTGTCCAAAAGGTTCTACAGAGGTGAAAATAATACTTCCGGTCTCAGTATTCACAGTAATTCCAGGGACAAAATCGAAAAATCCGTCGCCTCCAACAATAGGATCGCCATTGATGTTGAGATTGTCCAAATTGAAGACCTTCAAAAGTGTGGTTTCCTCGACATCTTCGGGTAAAGGTGTACCGTCAACTCCCGTGATATAATTGAGCGGTTGAGGATCTGTATACACGATATTCATCCTGAAGTCTTCCCTCTCGAGGTTAAATGCCCCCAGGTTATAGATGTTTTTCATCATGAGGTCCCACACGGGCTCGTTCACGTTGGTCACAGAGCTTTTGAGCAGTTTTACGACCAGGTTCTGAGAAATGGCCGATTCTCCCGTCCCTCCCGAAGCATCAATCCCGTCATTGGCGAACTCTCCCACCTGGTAAACTTTTCCTCCCACGGTGTACTGAAAAGCGACGGCCAAAATTTCGTCCCCGGCCAAACGTTGATTGAGGGTGATATAGCCCAGCCTGCTGTTGAGGGTGTATTCTGAAGGTTTTAGCTGGCGAGCATTTTCCAGCTTGACATAATCTGTTCCTTCCGCGACCGGCAACCCGCCGAAACCGCTTTGTACAGTTGAAATGTCCCTAATTGCCGGAGTAAGTACAGATTCCCCCGGACCTGTGATTCCAAAAGGGTTAAAATCGTTGTTGGTATTGTCTGCATAGGCGCCTGCGGGAGCATTGAAAAATCCCGCCGGCGGATTATCAAGACCAATATTTCCGGGAACCGGAGATTCTCCAAGATCCTGAATCGCTACAATATTCCTGGAATCGGTAAGGTTTTGCACATTATTGGTCCTGTTGGTCACCCAAATCTGCACCCGGGTCACCTGCACATTTGAGTTTATAAAAGGGTAATTTTTGAGGGCTTCATCGTAGTGGTCCCTGAAGTAATGCGCGAGGAAAAAGTGTCGGTTCTCGTCGTAATCAATGGCAAATTTGTCGAATTCCTGAACCGTAGCCCCACCTTCAACATTTACTGTACGGCGTTCAGATTTTTGTTCAGAGAACACCCCGGTGATCCTGGTCTTTCCAAACTGCAGCTCTGTTTTCACCCCAAAAAGGCTTTGCGCCCCCTGGATCAAAGCTGAATTGAGCGGCATGTTGATATTCCCTACCTCTATCTTCCTGATGATGTCATCTTCGGTAGGTGTATACTCCAGTTTGAGCTGATTTTGAAAGTCAAAGGTTGACTCGGTGTCGTAATTGGCAGTAACTTTCAGTCTTTCGCCAATATTCCCCAGCAGACTCAGCTGGATACGCTGATCAAAATCAAATGTAAAGGTGCGGCGGTTACGCGGGGAAAAAGCCGGATTATCCCTTTTTGAGTACAACACTCCCAGGTCAAGCGCGACAGAGCCCTGCGGAATAAGCTCAATATCTCCTCCCCCAAAGATGTTCTGGAAGAAATCTGAATTCACATAGAAGCCCGGCAACAAATCCTGCTGCCCGTCTTTTACGCCTTCTTTTCTTCCCGAGATCGCATCAATTTTTTGCTGAAAATATTTCTGCATTTCTTCCTGGACCACCAGCTCCCGGTATTCTTCGGGAGTGAGGATCAAAGGCGCAGAAATATTGAAGTTTCCGAGACTTTCTGTATAAATATAACGATCCAGAATGGGATCATATTTGTAGGCGGCAACAATGCTTGAAGGATTGGGAAGTCTTATTTTTCCCAGGGAATAGCCGGTCTTAGTAGTGTCTTGTTGAGTGATGGTATCCTGAGCGGAAGCAGAAAAAGGCAGCGCCAGCGCCAAAAACAGCGCAAAGAAAAGCGAAAGCGAAAACCGGAAGTTGTAGTTCTGCCCCAACGGAATTAAAGTTTTTTAAGTGCCAGCTTTATTAGAGATTCAACGCTTGCATCAGGCTCTTCCTTCACTATTCGGTCAACTACTTTCTCTGATTGTTTGCGGGTGTAACCAAGAGTCTCTAAAGCAGATAACGTTTCTTCGCGGTTTGTATTGCTTTGTGGCGCTGAAACTTCATCAATTCCAAACACTTTGGTGATCTTATCTTTAAGATCTATAATTACCCTTTGCGCTGTCTTGGCTCCAATTCCTTTGATCCCCTGTATCGTCGCCACATCACCAGATGCTATGGCTTCCATAATTTGCCGTGGTTCAAGTGATGAGAGCATGCTTCTAGCCGTACTGGCGCCCACTCCCGAGACCGAGATGAGCAATCTAAAGATCTCTCTTTCTGCCTTGTCCCAGAACCCATACAATGTATGCGAATCTTCCTTTACCTGAAAATGGGTATAGAGCTTTATCGCTTCAGAAGATGGAATTTGGGAATAAGTGAACAGGGAAATGTGGATGAAATAGCCAATCCCGTTACAATCGATAACAACATTTGTAGGATTTTTTTCAACGAGTTGACCTTTGATACTATGGATCATGTGATAAGGATGGTTAACAAGATCAAATGTAGTAAAATTCGCAGGACGGGAAAACACTTTATTTTCCGCAGCTTTCGGGCCCCAAAAATGGCATTTTCGTAAGCTCTTTAGACGGAAAAAATTGCAACAAAAAAGGCTGCCAAATGACAGCCTGAATTGCTATTTATTTTTCGAAAAAATCGGCTTTTATTTAAACCAGCTCCCTTTTGGCTTTGCGCTCTTTTTCCTGGGCATCAACCACGGCAACCGCAGCCATATTCACCATTTCTTCAACGCTGGCGCCCAGCTGCAGCACGTGTACCGGTTTGTTCATACCCATTAGAATTGGCCCAACAGACTCTGTTTTGTTGAGTTCTTTTATGAGCTTATAAGTGCTGTTCCCCGAATCAAGATTTGGAAAAACAAGGGTATTCACGCGTTTTCCTGCAAGCTTTGAAAATGGGAATTTTCTCTGAAGCATTTCTTTGTTAAGGGCAAAATCTGTTTGCATTTCCCCATCCACAACAAGATCTGGATAAAACCTGTGAAGGTAATCAACTGCTTCTTTTACCTTTTCGGCCTTTTCGTTCTTGGAAGAACCAAAGTTGGCGTAAGAGATCATGGCAATCACCGGCTCCATTCCAAAAAGACGAACCGTCCTCGCAGTCATTTGCGCGATTTTCGCGAGCTCTTTTGCAGTTGGGTCAATGTTTACCGAAGTGTCGCTGATGAAAATTGGCCCACGTGCCGAGTTCATGAGGTTCGTAGCCGCTACCTTTGAAACGCCTTTTGCTTTCCCAATTAATTCCAGCATTGGCTTTAATACCGTCGGGTAGGATCTAGAATAACCCGAAAGCAACGCGTCTGCATCTCCCGCGTTTACCATCATCGCCGCAAAATAGTTTCGCTCACGCATGAGCAGTTCGGCGTCATAACGGGTAACTCCTTTTCTTTGGCGCGCTCTCCAGTAGACCTCGGCATACCGGTCGCGCCTTGGTTTTTCCTCATCAGCCTTTGAGTCGATAATGTCAACATCATCGGCATGAAAATCTATTTCCTTCATGAGTTCGGCGATGACATCTCTTCTTCCCAGTAAAATGGGTTTTCCAATGCCTTCGTCATGAACAATTTGAGCGGCTTTAAGCACATCAAGATGATCTGCTTCGGCAAAAACCACTCGTTTTCGGATCCATTTTTGCCCTGTTCATAAGGAGCCTGGTGATCTTATTGTCATTGCCCATTCTCTCCAGCAGCTCATCTTCATAACGCTCCCAATCGTAAATTGGATTACGGGCAACTCCGGATTCCATTGCCGCTTTTGCCACTGCCGGTGGCACCTCGGTAATCAATCGTGGATCAAACGGTTTAGGTATAATATATTCCCTTCCGAAGTTGAGGCGGGTTTCCCCATAAGCGATATTCACCTGCTCGGGCACCGGCTCTTTCGTAAGGCTGGCAAGCGCCTTAACTGCAGCCATTTTCATCTCTTCATTGATCTTGGTCGCCCTTACGTCTAAAGCCCCGCGAAAAATGAATGGAAAGCCAAGAACATTATTCACCTGGTTAGGATGATCGCTCCTGCCGGTGGCCATAATAATATCTTTACGGGTGGCGCAGGCCAGGTCGTAATCAATCTCGGGGTTTGGATTGGCCATGGCAAACACAATAGGATTGGGCGCCATTTTGATTAGCATTTCGGGAGTGACAATATTCCCTACAGAAAGTCCCAGGAAAACATCGGCGTCTTCCATAGCTTCGGAAAGGTTTTTGTACTGCCGGTCTACGGCAAACTTTTGCTGAAGATCTGAAAGGTCATTCCTCCCCGAATGAAGAACACCGTTCACGTCAAACATGACAATATTCTTCAGCTCCACGCCCATCGCCACGTAAAGATTGGCACAAGCAATAGCAGCCGATCCCGCGCCCGAGATCACCACCTTCACTTTGTCAATGTCTTTTTCGGCAAGTTCCAGCGCGTTGATAAGCGCGGCAGACGAAATGATCGCCGTACCGTGCTGGTCATCGTGCATCACCGGAATATCGAGTTCAGCCTTAAGGCGTTTCTCAATCTCAAAAGCCTCGGGCGCAGCAATATCTTCAAGGTTTATCCCTCCAAAAGTCGGCGCAATATTCTTTACGGTCTCCACAAAAGCATCTACATCTTTAGTGTCAACCTCAATATCAAAAACGTCAATATCTGCGAATATTTTGAACAGCAGGCCTTTACCTTCCATCACCGGTTTTGATGCTTCGGGGCCAATATCACCCAGTCCTAACACCGCGGTACCATTCGAGATCACAGCTACCAGGTTACCTTTTGTGGTGTACTTGTAAGCGTTTTCTTTGTCTTTATGGATCTCGAGACAGGGCTCGGCTACTCCCGGGGAATAGGCTAAAGACAAATCACGTTGGGTAGAATATTTTTTTGTGGGCACCACCTGTATCTTTCCCGGGTGCGGTTTGGCGTGATAGACAAGGGCTTCACGGCGTTTGCGTTCGTTATTCATATTTCCCGTAATTTTTCAGGACCTACAAAGGTAGAACTTTAGGATGTACGGCTTCCTGTTCGCGGTCATTTTTTACTGAAATCTCTCACAAATAAGCTTCAAAAATGTCTTTTTTGAGGCCTATCTTTTTCGAGCCTCTCCGGGTTGTGAATTGTGTTTGGTTTATCAAAGATTTTCTCCGGCGGCAACAGCGCATCCAGCTTCTCCACATATTCCTGCGGCAATAGCTCCAGGCCCAACTGGTACGAGGCATTCATCCAGCCAAAACCCGATTTCGTGATGTAGTCAAATTCGGTTCCCACGTTGCCGTACTCGGCATAAACCTTATGCGTCGCATTTACCACATCATACTTTTCGGGAATGGTGCCGTTGTAGTCTGCGGCATTTTTTGTGATCATCCACAGCCATCGGTAAATGAATTCGTAGGCAGTTTTTTCGTATCCGTAATCGAGCAATCCTTGCCACAGCAGCATCTGGTGCGGCGCCCAACCGTAAGGATAATCCCACTGCCGCTGCACGTCATTTGTCGCAGTTCTTTCTACGGAAGCTTTTGAACTCGCCAAAATTCCTCCTTTCGCCTTTAGATCCCGCACTAAATTTTTGACCATCTTTTGCGCCTGCTCTTCTGAAGCTATTCCTGCCCAGAGCGGATAAAAATTTGTCGCCGAAGTATAGCCCGTTCTTTTCCCTTTTTTGAAGTCATAGTCAAAATAGCTTCCCGCCTCTTGGTCCCACAGCAGGTCGTTCATCAGCTGCTTGCGGTCTTCTGCCTTCTGTTCCCAATATTTTTCGGAATAGGTTTTTCCCGAAACAGCAGTAAAACTTCCGTTGAAATACGTACCGATCAAATAGGCAAAATCCTCTTCATACTTGTACAGCAGCGAGTTAAGATCAACGGTATTGAGATTGGCGGCCCGGTTCTCCAGGCGCCAGGAAGTATCGTGGCCGCTCTCGCGAATGCTGCGGTCATGCCTAAAGTATTCGTCAGCCTCTTTGTCCTGCAGTTCTCCCGACTGGTATTTTCTTCGGAAGGTTTCAGCTGAAATTCCGGTTTTCGCTCCGAACTTCTTGAGCACCTCCTCAAAATGCCCTTTTTCGGTCTCCGGTGGAATGCCTATTCCGGAAGCATAATAGCGGTTAAGCCCCGTTTTGCTAAGCCGCTGCCCCGGTTGCATCCATACCTGTTCATATTCTGTGATCGCTGCATTCAAAGCCTTCCGAAGCCATTCGATATCCCTTTCTTCTGAAGCTTCATAAACCTGCCGCACAAAAGAAGACATGAAGGGCGGCTGGGTGCGGGTAAGGTAGTAGCTGCGATTGGCATTGAGGATCTTTCCGTAGTGATTGATCTGGTAAATGAAATTGTCGACCATGGCCTTAGCGAGCTCCACGCGACCGTCGAGAAGAAGCCCAATGCCTTCAAAATAGCTGTCCCAACCGTACATTTCATTAAACCTGCCGCCGGGCACCACAAAAGGAACTCCGCGGCCGTTCTCGATCTTGAGCGCCAGTAAACCGGGTTTGTCATTGAGGCTCTTCACATATTGAGGAGTGATCTTCTTTGGAAGAACAACCACCTCCAGCCCCGGAATCTCCTGCTCCAGTCCCCGATAATAGGCAACCCCCACAGAATCATCAGCAGGAACGTAAAGCCGCTGCACGCTATCTGAAGCCTTAGTGTCTTTAAGGATCTTGGAAAGACCTTTTTTGTCAATGCTGCGGGTGAGGTCGTCCCAAAATTGGGTTTTGATGCGGCGGGAAATTCGTCGGGAAGGTGCTTCTTCAATCTCCTCCAATTCCAACTGCACGGTATCTTTTCCAGCTTCACGCGCCACTGCCAACTCCTGCAGCAGATTGGACAAATAGTAGATCCTGGAAATGCTCACAGAATCCCCTTTTTGACTCATTATCCAAAAAGGGCTTTTTGGATGGTCTTCTACGGTGATCTTTTTGTCATTATCGGTATCGGCTATGGCAATCAACCGATCAAAACTCGGCTGCACCTGCAGTACAAACTCCTTTTCCTGAGCAAATCCTTCCGAAGAAAGGATCAGCAGAAAAAGAAGCAGAAAAATTGATTTTTTTTCTAATTTTAAACAAACTTCAATCATGCGCAGCATTATTTTCATCATTTCTCTACTTCTATTTCAAAATTTCTATTCGCAAGACAACATTTATAGCCTCACGGCTGTAGATGTAGCTCCTTTTGTGAAGGAATGTTACGATCTGAATAAAGATACTAAAGAATGTTTTATTCAGAATATCAGTGATTTCGTGCGCAGCGAATTGGTGACTCCCAGGACAATCGAAGCGGACGGGAAAGCTTACGTGCAATTCGTGATCTCTAAAACCGGTGAAATAAAAGATATTCGGGTACGGGCTACAGAAGAGGACCAGAAAGAAGAAGTAATCAGGGTGCTGTCTTCGTTAAAGATCGAATCCCCGGCAAAATTGAACGGGGCGTTTGTAGACATGAGCTATTCCATGCCCGTAATCTTCAAAAGGCAGATATTCGACAGTTACTCCAAATACTTTGAGACACGTGCCAAGGGTCTACCTCTTGCTTGGGAGACCGCCTACCCGCCGCTATACGAAGTATGTGTCGCAGAGAATTATAAAGACCTTTGTTTCAAAAAAACAACCGAGGAAAAGATCAGTAAAGGGGTCAAAAATGCGAAAAATGGCGCGGTTCTCAACTACTATTTTGAAATCGACGAAAATGCTAAAGTCAAAAATGTAATTGTAATGAGCCATAATGATAATGCCGCAAGGTTACAGGCTATGACTATTCTGAAAAAATTGCAGCTGAAGGCTCCTGCGAGAAATGAGGCTAAAGAGGCTGTTCATAGCTATTATTCAGGAAAACTAGTCCTTTAGAAAATCGATATTCCTTTTAAGTCCGCTGAATTTCGTTCTCTTCACCGCCGACTTTTTGAACACTTTTCTAAAAGTTTCTTCGGTGATCTCTTCCCAATCTTTTTTTCTCATACTCAACAGCTCGGGGTGTGGATTGAACAACGGCTCATTGTGAGGTTTTGAAAAACGGTTCCAGGGGCACACATCCTGACAGATATCGCAACCGAACATCCAGTCGTCGAACTTGCCTTTCATCTCCTGCGGCAACTGGTCCTTCAGCTCAATGGTAAAATAGGAGATACATTTGCTGCCATCCACCTTGTAAGGTTCCACGATGGCCTGCGTGGGACAGGCGTCAATACAGGCAGTGCAACTTCCGCAGTGATCTGTAACGGGGGTATCGTACTCCAGTTCAAGATCCACGATCAATTCGGCTACAAAAAAGAAGGAGCCTTTTTGTTTCGAAAGCAGGAGAGTATGTTTGCCTACCCAACCCAACCCCGCTTTCGCAGCCCAGGCTTTGTCCATGACCGGCGCCGAATCTACAAAAGCACGACCTTCCACTTCCCCAATCTCCTGCTGCATGAACTGCAACAGGCTCTTAAGTTTGTCCTTGATCACAAAATGATAGTCGGTGCCGTAGGCATACTTGCTGATCTTATAGGAATCCTCGCGTTGTTTTTCTTCGGGATAATAATTGAGCAGGAGGGAAATTACACTTTTTGAGCCTTCAACAAGTTTTGTGGGATCCAGTCTCTTGTCAAAATAGTTCTCCAAAAATGACATTTTTCCATGCCTCCCTTTTTCCAGGTATTCTTCAAGACGCGGCGCTTCTTCTTCAAGGAATTCCGCTTTTGAAATTCCGCAGGAGAGAAAGCCGAGGCGTTGAGCTTCGGCTTTGATAAGTTGAGTATATCGGGAAGAATTTCTGTTCAAATTAGCGTTTTTGGAACCTCAGGATTGCGTTCTTTGGCTTGAGGGTGATCAAAGGTAAGATCTCGATCTTTTCTTTGGTGCTGTTGATGCGATATTTCGAAACAAGTTCGGCAATGGTCAGCACCATCTCGTACATCGCAAAATTGTTACCAATACATTTTCTAGGCCCTGCACCAAAAGGGTAATAATTGCTTTGCCTGCCTTCAGAAAATCTTTCGGGAAGAAATTTTTCAGGCTCCTTCCAGAACTTTGGATTGCGGTGGATCTCGTATACCGAAAACAACAGGCTGGATTCCTTCGGAAAAAGTTTTCCTTCAAATTCATCTTCTTCCAGATTAACCCGATCGATGAAGTAAGCCGGCGGATAAAGCCGCATGGCCTCCTCGATCACATGTTGGGTGTAAGGACATTTCTGAAGAAGGCCAAAAAGATCATCTGTTTCATCTTTTGCAGCTTTGACCTCTTCGGCAACCTTTTCCTGAGCTTCGGGATGTCTCGCCAACAGTTCACAGGTAAAAGTAAGCGCGTTGGAAGTAGTTTCATGGCCGGCCGTGAACAAAATAAGGATCTCATCTATTAGCTGTTGTTCACTCATGGCAGTGCCGTCATCATAGCGGGCATCCAGCAGCATGTCAAGCAGATCATCCTGCCGTTCCCCGCTGTTCTTTCGTTCCTCAATAATGCCTTTAAGGATCATCCTTGCCTCCCGGGTAAGCTCAAGGTTGTGTTCAATGTCCCCGTGCAACCGGAACCACCAGTTCAAATACGGCTGTCGCAGCTCACGCACGAGCATCTTTTGTGCAGACTCTGTAATATACTGCAACCGGTCGATCTCCTGCTGCCCCACAGCACTGCTAAAAAGGGATTTTACCACCGTTTGAAAAGCGAGATCATTAAAGACAGGAAAAATGTCCATGGGCTCCCCAGATTGTACTTTTTTGAGTTCATCCAGGATTGCCGAATTCATACTGCCCAGCAGGTTGACAAGTTGTTTTTTGTGAAAGGCCGGCTGGATGAGCTTGCGCTGCTTTCTCCAGTGTTCCCCTTCTGAAGTTAGCAGGCCTTTACCCAGATATTTTGCAACGTCCTGGGTTTGAATGGGCGACTTGGTGTAGTTCTTTTGATTTTTTACAAGTACATATTCGGCAAAGCCGGGATCACGGGAAAAAATGACGGTCCTTCCCCAGCCTACATTAAGCTGAAATGTGTCTCCCAGGGCTTCAAAACGTTCATGATGAAAAGGCAGGGGATTCACCAGGATCCTGCGTGCATTGGCGTAGAACTGCAGCCTGGAAACTTTTGGAATACCCTGTGTTTCTTTCATGGATTTCTTTTCTAAACCTCACAGGTCTCTAATACCTGTGAGGTTTGTTCGACTAAAACAGTCCGCCCTGAATTCCGCCGCGAACCCTGCCAAGGTGCTTGTAGGCTGCTTCAGTAACTTCCCGACCCCGGGGCGTGCGCTGGATAAATCCCTGCTGAATCAGGAATGGTTCGTAGACCTCTTCGATGGTTTCGGCACTTTCGCTAACGGCTGTGGCCAAAGTGGTAATTCCCACAGGTCCGCCTTTGAACTTGTCTATAATAGTAGTGAGGATCTTGTTGTCCATTTCATCCAGCCCATGAGCATCTACGTTAAGTGCTTTAAGACTAAACTTAGCGATCTCTATGTCGATCTTGCCATTGCCTTTGATCTGCGCGAAATCCCGTACCCTTCGTAAAAGGGCATTTGCAATACGCGGTGTCCCGCGGCTGCGGCCGGCGATCTCTATGGCTGCTTCCATGGAGATGGGCACCTTTAAGATGTGAGCACTTCGCTGCACAATGTCTGAAAGCAATTCGGTGGTATAATATTCCAGTCTGCTGGAAATTCCGAAGCGGGCACGCATGGGCGCTGTTAAAAGTCCGCTACGGGTGGTAGCACCAATAAGGGTAAAAGGATTTAGGTTGATTTGTACCGACCGGGCATTAGGACCGGTTTCGATCATGATATCGATCTTGTAATCTTCCATGGCCGAATACAGGTACTCCTCCACTACAGCACTCAACCTGTGAATCTCGTCAATGAACAAGACATCCCGTTCTTCCAGGTTGGTCAATAAACCCGCAAGATCCCCAGGCTTGTCGAGCACAGGCCCTGAAGTCACTTTTATGCCTACATTGAGTTCATTGGCTAGAATGTGGGCCAAAGTGGTTTTTCCAAGTCCCGGAGGGCCGTGAAAAAGGGTGTGGTCAAGCGCCTCTCCTCTTTGATTTGCTGCCTCAACAAAAACCTTCAGGTTGTCGAGTACCTGGTCCTGGCCGGCAAAATCGTCAAATTCCAGCGGCCTTAAGGCTCTTTCAATATCCAGTTCTTCCGAAGAAAAATTCTCTCCGCTGGGATCCAGGTGCTCGTTCATAGTCAGTTTTTTAAGTTCAACAAAGATAAAAGAAAAAGCCTTTTCGAATTCGAAAAGGCTTTTTCTTTATAAGTGTCAAAAAGGAGATCTAGTGATTCAATTCTTCTTCGTCTTTTTGAAGTGGAACTGTTTGCGGTGCATAATCCTGCCCCGGAATCACATATTCACCTTTGTCATTGGTTTTACTGTAGTCATACGCCCAACGGTAAACAGTTGGTAGTTCTCCAGGCCAGTTTCCATGAATTGGTTCTATCGGAGTAGTCCATTCCAAAGTGTTTGCTTTCCATGGGTTTTGAGTCGCTTTCTTTCCGTAGAAAATAGAACGAATAAAGTTGTAAAGGAAAACAAGCTGTACAAGAGCGGTGATGATGGCAAACACAGTGATCAACACGTTGATATCTGCAAGGTCATCAAAGTAAGGGAACGCGGTGTTGTCATAATAACGACGCGGCAAACCGGCCATTCCCACAAAGTGCATAGGGAAGAATACTCCGTAGGCACCAATAATGGTGATCCAGAAGTGAACATATCCCAGGTTCTTGTTCATCATTCTACCAAACATTTTTGGGAACCAGTGATAGATCCCGGCAAACATTCCGTAAAGGGCAGAAATACCCATTACAAGGTGGAAGTGAGCAACAACGAAATAAGTATCGTGTACATTTATATCAAGGGTACTGTCCCCAAGAACGATCCCAGTCAAACCTCCTGTAATGAAGGTAGAAACGAATCCTATAGAGAAGAGCATTGACGGGTTCAACTGCAGGTTACCTTTCCAGATCGTGGTGATCCAGTTAAAAGCTTTTACTGCTGAAGGGATCGCGATCAAAAGTGTTGTAAAGGTAAACACAGAACCAAGGAATGGGTTCATTCCCGAAACGAACATGTGGTGACCCCAAACAATGGTTGAAAGAAAAGCGATACCTAAGATAGAAGCGATCATCGCCCGGTATCCAAAAATAGGTTTTCTTGAGTTGGCTGCGAGGATCTCTGAAGCAATACCCATAGCCGGAAGGATCACGATATAAACTTCGGGGTGACCAAGGAACCAGAACAGGTGCTCAAAAAGTACAGGAGAACCTCCCTGGTAATGCAATACTTCTCCTTTAATATAGATGTCACTAAGGAAGAATGATGTTCCAAAGCTACGGTCCATGATCAACATCAAGGCAGCAGATAAAAGAACAGGGAAAGAAACAACCCCAATGATAGCAGTTACAAAAAGTGCCCAAACTGTTAACGGCAACCTTGTCATTGACATACCTTTTGTTCTAAGGTTGATCACAGTAACAATATAGTTAAGCGAACCAAGCAAAGAAGATGCGATAAAGATCGCCATAGAGGTCAACCAAAGCGTCATTCCAAGTCCAGATCCTCCAATAGCCTGCGGAAGTGCACTAAGTGGTGGATAGATCGTCCATCCTGCAGATGCAGGTCCTGCTTCTACGAACAGGGAACCCAGCATGATGATACAAGAAAGGAAGAACATCCAGTAAGAAAGCATGTTCATAAAGCCCGAGGCCATATCCCTTGCTCCAATTTGAAGCGGGATCAATAAGTTACTAAAGGTACCACTCAAACCTTGTGTAAGCACGAAGAAAACCATAATGGTACCGTGAATGGTAACGATGGCCAAATAGATCTCGGGGCTCATTACCCCTCCCGGGGCCCATTTTCCAAGAAAGATCTCAAAGATCTTAAAAGATTCTGCCGGCCAGGCGATCTGCATACGGAAGAACACAGACATTGCGATTCCTATGATCCCCATGAAAAGGGCCGTAAAAAGGTATTGCTTTGCAATAACCTTATGGTCCATGCTAAAAATATACTTCGTTATGAACGTTCCCTCATGGTGGTGGTCATCATGAGCATGATCATTAACCTGTGCGTGTCCTACTACTGACATATTTTCTTAATCTTAACTTTATTATTTTTCTACCTGCGCTACTTCCACTTCGTTGTTTGGACTCTTCTCTGCTGTACTCGCTGTCGCATCAAGAGGTTCCATTGTCTCGCTGAATTTCTTCTGATCGGCCATCCAGGCATCGAAATCTTCCTGACTCTCCACGATCACCTTCATTTGCATGTTGTAATGTGCCACACCACAGATCTTGTTACACAAAAGGTAGTAATCGAACTGGTCGTATGGTGCAAGTTCTTCGGCTCCTAAAGAGACAAATTCTGCATTCTTTTCTTTTCTTATTCCCTGGATCCTCGCAACCTTCTCTCTCATATACTCAGTATCTCTAATCTCTTCGGAAGTCACCGTAGGAGTGAAAGAGAACTGGGTGATCATCCCCGGTACAACGTTCATCTGCGCCCTGAAGTGAGGGAAATAAGCAGAGTGCAATACATCCTGAGATCTTAATTTGAACAAAACGGGACGGTTTACCGGAAGGTGAAGTTCCCCAACGATCACATCGTCATTCCCATATTGGTCACTTACGTCAAGCCCTAAGGAATTCGAACCTTCTATAAATCTTACGTTAGCCTTACCCAGCACATTATCTTCTCCGGAATAACGGGCAGTCCAGTTGAACTGCTGCGCATAGAGTTCTATTACAATAGGGTCATCTTCTTCGGCTACATCCATAATGTCTGACCAGGTGAAGAGTCCGTATATGATCAAACCTGCAAGCACGATCACGGGAATAATGGTCCAAACAAACTCCAGTTTATCATTATCGGCAAAGAAGAGGGCTTTTTTCCCTTTTTCACCCTTATATCTAAAGGCAAAATAGTAAAGCAGTCCCTGCGTGATCACCTGTACGATCATGATCACAGCCATGGTGATAAGCAAAAGGTTGTCATACTGGCTTCCATGCTCTGAAGAAGCGGCAGGAAGCGCGCGATCTCCAAAGTTCCAGAAGTTGTACAACATAAAGAGGTAAAAAGCTACCCCGAAGGCCAGCAGGATATTCCCCTGCATACGGTTATCCTTGTCATTTGCCACTTCACCCGTTTCCAGGCTATTGGTATTCCTTGACAGCTGAAAGATCTTCGTGAGTTGCCAGATAGTTATCGCGAAAAGCGCTATTACTATTATGATCAAAAATACAGTCATCTTAATTTTTCTTCTTTAACTAATGGTTCTAATAATGGTAATTTTCACTCTCCTTAAGGAACGGATCTCCTTTTGGATACAACGACACCTTTCCAAGTCCTGTTCCCACAATAAATACAAACAACCCAAGGAAGAACAAAATTCCTGCAATTTCGGGAATTCCAAATGCCCAGTTAGGTCCCATTGTAGATGGTACAACCAACAGGAAAATATCTATATAATGCCCTATCAAAACAATGATACCGGTAATTACTACAAAGTAAGGAATACGTTTGAAGTTGGTATTCATCAGCATCAATATAGGAAAGACAAAATTAAGTACAAGCATTCCAAAAAACAAAAGGTTATAGTCTTCAATTCTTAAGGTGAAGTAAACTACCTCTTCAGGAATGTTAGCATACCAGATCAACATAAATTGTCCAAACCAAAGATAGGTCCAGAATATACTGAAGGCAAAGATGAACTTGGCAAGGTCATGCAGGTGACTGTCATTAACAAAAGGAAGATAACCACCTCTCTTCAGGAAGATCACTACCAACGCAATTACTGTAATAGCCGAAACAAACATGCTGGCGAAAAGGTACCATGCAAAAAGAGTACTGTACCAGTGCGGTGTAAGTGACATAAACCAGTCCCACGCCATGGTAGACTCTGTAACGATAAAGAATAACAGGAAGAAAACAGAAATCTTAAAATTCTTTTTGTAAGGAGTATAATCACTCACTTCTGCCTGTCTAAGTGAATTTCTTCTTGCGAAATAGCGGTAAAGGTTCCACCCGAGCAAATAAACGATTGCACGAATGATAAAGAACGGCAGGTTAAGATATCCCGATTTACCCTGAAGGATCTCGTCATGCGCCACAAGGTCGTCATTCATCCATGGGAAGAAATGCGTTCCGGCAAGAATAACGATAAGCACTACTATAATTGATCCAGGTAAGACGTAGGTGGTGATACCTTCCAGCACCCTGTAAAGAACAGGGGACCACCCTGCCTGGGCTACATATTGTATAGCATTGAACACGAGCGCACCAAGGGCGATCATGAAGAAAAAGAAAGCAGCAACAAAAATCGCAGCCCATGGCCTTGTTTGCAATTGATGCAGCAAATGTTCCATGTGTTCTTCACCGTGTTCTTCGGCGGCTGCCTCCTGTGTGTCTTCAGCGTGACCGGTTGCCTCAAGATACTGTTTGGTTGCGCCATGATCGGCCAGGTTATCCTCTTCTTCGGCAGGAACAGCATGTTCGCCATGTCCCGCTTCAGCAGCTACAATTTCGGCAGCCTCTTCAACAGTGGAAGGCACGGCAATGAAACCGTAGGCCAACCCCAGGATTCCAAGAACCATAAAAATGATAGAACCTAACTTTAATTTATTGGATAGCGTATACATATTTCTTTATCTAATGCTGTTATTCTTGGTTTTGCTTTTCCGCTTCGCCTGTAGTGGAAGTCTCCTTACTCACCATTTCCTTGTCGGCGTTGACAGCGGGAATCAAATTTTCAGACTCAAATTCTCTGGCCGGGTTGCCCAACAACTGGTCTTTTAAAGACATTACATAGTGGTCGATCAACCATCGCTCCTCGATAGAGGTTTGGGAAGCGTAAGACCCCATGGCATTAAGACCATAGTACATTACGTGATAAACACTTCCTTCTGTAATGGCACGGCCTGCATCGTCGTAACTTGGTACCCCAAGAATCTTTTCTCGCTGCACAAGAGGTCCTTTTCCATTTCCCTGTGGCCCGTGACAAATTGCACAGTAGATATTGAAAAGTTCCTTCCCTTTCTCCAGGTTAGCCTCGGTATAAGGCAGTGGATTCGTCAATTCGGCTTTTGCAGCAGCACGACCTTCGGGGGTATTTTCATATGCATAGGGTTTCCAGCCGCGGGAAACAGTTCCCTCTACCGGCAGCTTCGCCTCCTGCTCATTCACAAACACGTCATATGCTCCATATGGTTCATAGCTTACCGTTTGATACATGTTGGGCATGTACTGGTAATTTGGCTTTGAGTTTTCCACACAGGAAACAGCACTCACCGCCAGAATGAAGAATATGGATTTTTTAAATAAACTTTTCATTGGGTTTATTTGTTATCAATTAATTTAATTTCAGAAGCGCCTGTTTCATACAGGAAGTTGCTCAATTGCTCTGCGTCGTGCCCACCTACTTCAACTTCCACCAGAAAATGATCATCTGTGGTACGAACATCAGGATTTTCGGCTTTTTTGAATGGCCAGATCTTACTTCTCATATAAAAGGTAAACACCATTAAGTGAGCTGCAAAAAACACAGTCAACTCAAACATGATGGGAATAAAAGAAGGCATGTTTTGTATAAAACTAAAACTTGGTTTACCTCCAATATTCATAGGCCAGTCTTCGATCATGATAAAGTTCATCATTGCTATAGCCACAGATAATCCAACCAGACCATAAATGAAAGAGGTGATCGCAAGCCTTGTTGGCGCCAATCCTAAAAGTTTATCAAGCCCGTGTATAGGAAAAGGAGTATAAACTTCATGAATGTTGTAACGCGCATCTCTAATTTGCTTTACTGCCTGTAGCAATAGATCATCGTCGTTATAAATAGCATGTATAACCTTGCTTGCCATTATCTCTTGTTTTTAAGTTGGTTTGCCTGCTGCGCCCAGTCCCCGCGTTGCTCTTCTAATGGGAAGGTCTCAATGATCTCATCAAGCAGCATGTAATCCTCTTCGGTTAATTTACTTATCTGGTCATAGGTGTAAAGTCCAAGCTGGTGTAGCTTTTGCTCCAGCAGCGGCCCTATACCTTTTATCTTTTGAAGATCATCTGCCGACTGTGTCGCAGGATCAAAAGTTCCTACTCTTGCAAGCATGGCATCCACGCGATCTCTGTCAACTTCAGAATCAATAAGAGCATCTGCATTTACAGTAGGCTCATGCTCATTTTCTTTTTCGACTTTTCCTTCGGAAGTAAATCTTTCATCAATGTTTGCTGAAGGCTCCTGTACGGTAGGATCATTTTCATATTTATCAGCCTTAAGATGATGCTCTTCTCTAATTCTCTTATACATCTGTCCTGAAGACTTCAGAATTGTTTTCACCTCGGCCTGTGCGATTACCGGGAAGGTACGGGCATAAAGCAGGAACAACACGAAGAAGAATCCAATGGTTCCAATGAAGATCCCAATGTCAACAAACGTAGGCGAGAACATGGTCCATGAAGATGGAGTTCTTGACTTACTAAGGTTAAGAACGATAATATCAAAACGTTCAAACCACATCCCAATGTTGATGATGATTGCCACAATGAAAGTCCACATAATGTTCCTTCTAAGCTTCTTCACCCAAAGGGTAAGCGGCACGATAAAGTTACAGATGATAAGTGCCCAGAATGCCCACCAGTAAGGACCAGTTGCAGCACCAAAGGACATGTAAGTGTAGTTTTCTGAATCCATTCCCGAATACCAACCAATGAAGTACTCTGTGATATATGCTACAGATACGATTCCACCCGTCAACAGGATCACCTTGTTCATGTACTCAATATGAAGAATGGTAATATAATCCTCCAGATGAGAAACTTTTCTCATGATGATCAAAAGCGTCTGAACCATAGCAAATCCTGAAAAGATCGCCCCTGCAACGAAGTATGGAGGGAAAATTGTACTGTGCCATCCCGGTACTACCGAAGTCGCGAAGTCAAAGGATACAATGGTGTGTACAGAAAGTACAAGTGGAGTTGCCAAACCTGCAAGTACCAGGGATACTTCCTCGAAACGTTGCCAGTCTTTTACTCTACCGCTCCATCCAAAGCTCAAAATTCCGTAGATCTTTTGCTGGAAAGGTCTTGTTGTCTTGTCACGCAACATCGCAAAGTCAGGTAACAATCCTGTCCACCAGAAAACCAGGGACACAGAAAGGTAAGTAGAGATCGCAAACACGTCCCAAAGCAGTGGAGAGTTAAAGTTCACCCACAGAGATCCAAACTGGTTTGGAATAGGGAGTACCCAATATGCCAGCCATGGACGACCCATGTGAATAATTGGGAAAAGTCCCGCCTGTACCACGGCAAAAATGGTCATCGCCTCTGCCGAACGGTTGATGGCCATTCTCCACTTTTGCCTGAACAAAAGCAGTACAGCAGAGATCAAGGTTCCCGCGTGACCAATACCTACCCACCACACGAAGTTGGTGATATCCCAGGCCCAGCCAATGGTTTTGTTAAGTCCCCAGACTCCAATACCTGTAGATACAGTATATATTATACAACCCAATCCCCATAGAAATGCAACCAGGGCAATTAGGAATACTATCCACCAAGATTTATTGGCCTTCCCAAACACGGGGGCACCTACATCAACACTAATGTCCTGATAGGTTTTCTCGCCGATAATTAAAGGCTCTCTTATTGGTGCTTCGTAATGTGACGACATATCTTAATAATTGATTCTGAATATTTTTTTCTACAACTTTTTAAACATCAATATCGTTGGTTACTTTCAACTGATACATCACGTTTGGTCTTGTTCCCAACTCCTCCAGCGCATGGAACATCCTGTCATTGCTGGCCATCTTCATGATCTGTGAATCTTTATCGTTGATATCTCCAAAAACGATCGCTCCTTTATCACAGGCCAGGGAACAGGCTGTGTTAAACTCACCATCTTTCACAGGTCTTCCTTCAAGCTTGGCGTCAAGTTTTGTTCTTTGGGTTCTTTGGATACAGAAAGAACATTTCTCCATAACCCCACGAGAACGCACTGTCACATCAGGGTTTAATACCATACGACCAAGGTCATTGTTCATGTGGTAGTCAAACTCGTCATTTTTGTTGTATAGGAACCAGTTGAACCTTCTTACTTTATAAGGACAGTTGTTCGCACAGTAACGTGTTCCAACACACCTGTTGTAAACCATCATGTTCTGGCCTTCACGGCTGTGCATGGTAGCAGCAACAGGACAAACAGTTTCACAAGGCGCATGGTTACAATGTTGACACATCATAGGTTGGAAAATTGCCTGAGGGTTTTCATCTGAAGCAACTTCTACCTTGTCGTAAAATTCGAAGGCTCCAAGTTCTCCCAAAGCTTCACGCTCTTCGTGGAAAGTATCTTCAGCAGAATAGTACCTGTCAATACGCAACCAATGCATATCGCGGAACTTTCTCACTTCTTCTTTACCTACAACCGGAACGTTGTTTTCTACCTGACAAGCTATCACACAAGCCCCACAACCTGTACATGCGTTAAGGTCGATAGACATGTTGAAGTGGTGTCCTATACTGGTGTCATAAGGCTCCCAAAGATCAGCTTTATCTCCACCAACAGGAATTTCCTGGTGGTTGTAAGAAACCTCAGGGAAAGGATTCCAAACCTCTTTCTCCTCATTCTTGTAAAGAGAATAGCTGGTTTCTTTAATGATATCATCTCTACCGGCAAGTGTATTCTGCAATTGCACACAGGCAAATTCATGCATTCCTCCGGCTTTCTCGATCACAACGTTCTGATGTGATTTGAAATCTTTATAAAGAGGATAGGCATTAACACCAACCTGCATTTCTTTTTGAACAGCCTCTCTCTTACCATAACCAAGTGCAAGGGAAACCACTCCCCTGGCCTGACCCGGTTGGATGTAAACCGGCACCATTTCGAGAACAGCATCACCAACTTTAATGTTGACATAGCTACCGTTAAGGGCACCGTTAGATTCGTATTCGTTTTCAAGACCAAGTGCCTCGGCATCAAATCTTGATATTTTAAGATAGTTATCCCATGACACCCTGGTAATAGGATCGGGCATTTCCATTAACCACGGGTTATTGGCCATATTTCCGGCTCCCATTGAGGTGGCGGTGTAAAGCTCCAATTCCATGCCTTCTCCTGCATTTGCAGAAAGGTTTCTGGCAGCCGTAGCATCATCATTCACCTGCACACTTCCTGAAGCTGCACTCGCTAATGAACCTGTTCCTGCCGGCTCGGTAGCCTCGAAAGTCCCATCATGCAATGCATCGATCCAGGCGGTATTGCCAAGAGCACCTGCCCATGTTTCTTTAATATAGTTGTAATACGATGTATTGTTGTCTGTCCATCTTAGAAGTGTATCCTGGAATTGGCTGGTATCAAACAATGGTTTGATAGTAGGCTGCATAAGACTGAATTTCTTCTTGGTCAACTGCACGTCTCCCCAACTTTCAAGATAATGCGGAGTGGCAGCAATGTAGTTACAAAGCTTAGCCGTTTCGTCCTGCTTCATGGAGAAAGCAACAGTCAAATCCACTTTTTTGAGACCTTCAACAAACTCTTCAGCGAAAGGAAGACTATATGCAGGGTTAACACCTGCAACAAGAAGAGCTCCTACCTGCCCTGAATTCATGTCGGCTACCAATTGTTTAACTGCAGCCGCATTTCCCTGGCGAAGCATTCTTGGATTTTCAGTATCAATTACCGCACTTCCAAGAGACTCGTTTATCGCAAGTGCCAAAGATTGAGCATCGGCTTCAGGAATACCTGTAACCACAACTGCTTTACTTCCGGCTTTACGCAACTGTCTTGCAGCTTTTACAACTACATCATCAATCTTTGAAGGAAGCTTACTTCCTGAAGCACCACCGGTAATGTAACCGTGAAGAGCTGCGAGAACCGCCTTTTGTTGAGATATTGTAACAGGCACACGCTTATCAGCTTTTGCACCTGTCATAGAGAAATTAGATTCAAATTGAATGTGTCGCGACATTGTTCCATTCTCAGGCACACGACTTTGCGCGTATCCTACGTCATGACCACCGCCGGCCCAGTCCCCAAGGAAATCGGCTCCTACAGAAACTATAGCTTCGGCTTTAGAAAAATCATACTGCGGCAATGCTCTTGTTCCGTAGCGTGACTGGAAAGCGTCCAGAGCAGCATCTTCAGAAACAGCGTCATACACCACGTGTCTTACATTTCCGTATTTTTCAGAAAATTCATTGATAAGCTTTGTAGTAGAAGGACTGGCGAAAGTTTGCGTAAGCAATACGATCTCACCTGAAACTGAATTCAGCTTTTCCTTCACCTCTTTATCAAACTGCTCCCACGACACCACCTGGCCATTAGCCATTGGCCGCTGAAGCCTTTTGTTGTCATATAATGAAAGTACAGATGCCTGCACCCGTGCATTTGCACCGGTACCGGCCATCGTGTTATGCTCAATCTTGATAGGTCGTCCCTCGCGGGTCTTTACAAGAACTCCTGCAAAGTCAAAACCGTCGGCCATCGTAGTAGCGTAGTAGTTGGCTACCCCGGGAACAATACGTTCGGGCTGCACAACGTAAGGAATCGACTTCATAACCGGACCTTCACAGGCCGCCAACGAGGCTGCTGCCGTACTAAAACCAACATACTTCAAAAAGTCCCTACGGGAAGTCTTTGAGCTTTCTAGAGATGTTTTGTCGCCCAGGAATTCATCTGTAGGTATTTCCTCTACGAATTCCTTTTTGTGCGCCTCAACAATAGAACTTGACTCTTTCAGCTCCTCAACACTCTGCCAGTATCTTTTGTTTGATGACATATATTTCTAATTTTCTTCTTAATTTATTAATAGTGGCATTTCATACATTCAATACCACCCATGTCGGCAACGGTTAGTTCTTCAACACCATATTTCTTGGTCAATTCTTCATGAACTTTTTCGTAGTATTCGTTACCTTCAGTTTTAACGTTTGTTGTGCGGTGACAGTTCACACACCATCCCATTGTAAGAGGCGCGTTTTGGTACATGATCTCCATTTCCTGAACAGGACCGTGACAGGTTTGACATTGAATTCCTCCAACCATTACGTGTTGAGAGTGGTTGAAGTAAGCAAAGTCCGGAAGGTTGTGGATCCTAACCCATTTTACAGGTTCGGTTTCGCCGGTGTAAGCCTGCTCGGTCACATCCCAGCCCACAGCGTTATAAAGTTTTGAGATCTCCCCGTCGTAGAATTCTTTAGAATACTCGTCTGTACCTGTCTCTGGCGCTACTTCACTTATAGACTTGTGACAGTTCATACAAACATTGAGAGACGGAATTCCGGAAGTTTTTGAAACCCTCGCAGAACTGTGACAGAATTTACAGTCTATCGCATTGTCCCCGGCGTGGATCCTGTGAGAAAAATGAATTGGCTGAATTGGCTGATACCCTTGATCAACTCCTACCTGCATTAGCCACCCATACACAAAGTAGGTTCCAACCAGGATTAGGACTACCGAAGTAACGAGCACCAAAAACTGGTTTTCAACAAAGGCTTTCCAAATTGGCTTTCTCTTTGGTTGCTCCGGAAGCTCAACTCCACTGGCAGTAGCAAACCTTCTTAAGGTTTTGTTCACCAGGAAGAGCATCACCAGCAGCATCAAAAGCACAAAGGCAAGAATTCCCAACACGATATCTGTTGAAATTCCTCCACCTCCACCTTGGCCGGCAGCAGCTTCTCCTCCTGTTGCTTTCTGCTCCTGGGGTACTTGCTTTGGCGCACCTACATATGCAAGGATGTTATCAATATCTTCATTACTCAACTGCGGAAACGGCGGCATCGCCACCTGGTTGAATTCGTTGTAAAGAGCCACTGCGTATTCATCACCCGAAGCAATGACCTCTGAACTGTTATGGATCCAGTTGTGCAACCACTCTTTGTCCCTTCTGTCGGTTACACCTCGAAGTGCAGGCCCAATAGATTTACTGTCAAGTTTGTGACAGGCAGCACATAAGGTATTAAAGATCTCTTTCCCTTTTGCCGCATCACCTCCCGATGGCTCTGCTTCTACGTTGGACTCCTGGGCACCTTGCACAGTTTCCTGTACGACAGGCTCATCTTCCGAAAGTGGGGTTTCGGGTTCCTGCGCAAAAACAAAGGCATTCAAGGACAAAAACAACGATGTACTCAGTAAGAAAAGTCGGGCGACTGAATGGCGGTTTTTCACCTTTTTCATATTACAAGTTGAAATTAACGTCTTTTTGGTACAGTTTTTACAGTGTCAAAAATGTGATATTTATCATATTTTAGGTACCAGAAATTTTACGGACAAAAGTAATACTTAAGTTCGATTCTAAAGGAAGGTTCAATAATTTATAATAGTTCTAAATAAGTGTTAAGAGCCTATTTTCGCTATTAAGTTATACTTTTGTTATTCAGAAAATTATATAGAATGTTAAGAAAAAGAAATCTCATTGCCACTGGCATTTTCATGCTTGGCATAAGCACAATCGCAACGGCACAAGAAGGCCGGGTAAATATTCAACAGGATGAGAAGATCCCCGAGCTACTGGAAAAGAAAACAGCAATGGTGCAGGACGGGATCATTGGTGACCGATACAGAATTCAGCTTTTTTCGGGCGACAACAATGAAGCCAGTAAGGTGATCAAAGAATATCGCAGTCTATATCCGCTTTGGACCTCGACTATTGTGTATGAAACCCCCAATTACAAAGTATGGGTGGGGAACTTCAGGAACAGTCTGGAAGCAGACAGGGCGCTCCTGGAGATCAAAAAGAGCTTTCCCGCAGCCTTTAGGTTCAAACCGGAAAAGAAGTAATAAAAATCACATTTTTGGATATAAAAAAAGGGACGTTCTTCACGTCCCTTTTTTTATTCTTAAATATTATGGTAACTATTTCAGTTTCTTTTTAACAGCAACTTCCTGGAAGGCTTCGACAACGTCGCCTTCTTTGATGTCGTTGTAGTTCTTGATCTGCAAACCACAATCGTAGCCTTTAGAAACCTCTTTCACGTCGTCTTTGAAACGCTTAAGTGATGCCAGTTCTCCTGTGTACACTACCACGCCGTCACGTATAAGTCTTATATGAGAGTTTCTGTAGATCTTACCATCGGTAACCATACATCCGGCAATACTTCCCACTTTTGACACTTTAAAGATCTCTCTGATCTCGGCATTTCCGGTAATCTCCTCTTTCATAACAGGAGAAAGCATTCCTTCCATCGCATCTTTAAGATCATTGATCGCATCGTAGATGATTGAATAGGTCCTGATGTCGATTTCCTCTTTTTCAGCAATCTGTTTCGCGTTACCCGCAGGTCTCACGTTAAATCCGATAATGATCGCATCTGAAGCTGAAGCCAGCAACACATCACTTTCTGTAATTGCACCTACTCCTTTGTGGATAATATTCACCTGAATTTCTTCAGTAGAAAGTTTCTGGAACGAATCTGTAAGCGCTTCCACAGAACCATCCACGTCACCTTTAAGGATGATGTTAAGTTCTTTAAAGTCTCCAAGCGCAATTCGACGTCCAATCTCATCAAGGGTGATATGACGCTGCGTTCTTACAGACTGCTCTCTTTGCAGTTGAGTACGTTTGGCAGCAATATCTTTAGCTTCTCTCTCGTCGAGCATCACTTTAAATTTGTCACCCGCTTGAGGTGCACCATCAAGTCCAAGAATAGAAACCGGTGTAGAAGGTCCTGCCTCTTTCACATCGTTTCCTCGCTCGTCCTGCATGGCCTTTACCTTCCCGCTGTGTCTTCCGGCAAGAACGTAATCTCCAATTTTCAAAGTACCTGACTGAACAAGAATAGTAGAAACATATCCTCTACCTTTATCCAAATAGGCTTCAACCACCGTACCGGTCGCAGATTTATTAGGATTGGCTTTCAGCTCCAGGATCTCGGCTTCCAAAAGCACTTTTTCAAGCAGCTCTTTTACGTTCATCCCTGTTTTTGCTGAAATATCTTCAGACTGAATCTTACCTCCCCAGTCTTCCACCAACAAGTTCATACCTGCCAGTTTTTCCTTGATCTTTTCAGGATTCGCGGTTGGAAGATCAGATTTGTTAATCGCAAATATTATTGGCACTCCCGCCGCCTGGGCGTGAGAGATAGCTTCTTTTGTTTGCGGCATCACATCATCATCGGCTGCAATCACAATGATAGCAAGGTCAGTTACCTGGGCACCTCTGGCACGCATCGCCGTAAAGGCTTCGTGACCCGGGGTATCCAAAAATGCAATTTTTTGACCGTTTTCCAGCTTCACGCCGTAGGCACCAATATGCTGTGTTATTCCTCCGCTCTCTCCTGCGATCACATTTTCTTTACGAATATAATCAAGCAGAGAAGTTTTCCCGTGGTCAACATGTCCCATTACGGTTACAATAGGAGCGCGTGGTTCAAGATCTTCAGGTCTTTCAGGTACTTCTTCTTTAGATTCTTCAAGATCGGCAGTTACAAATTCAACTTCATAGTCAAATTCATCTGCAACAATAGAAAGGGTTTCAGCATCAAGACGCTGGTTCATGGTCACCATCATTCCAAGCGACATACAAGCCGAAATGATCTTGGTAACCGGCACATCCATCATGGTAGCAACTTCACTTACGGTAACAAACTCTGTTACCTTTAGCACCTTGTTGCTTTCTTCCAACTGGGCCTCCTCGGTACGTTGACGGTGTGTATCCCTTTTATTTCTACGGTATTTGGCACCTCTTCCTTTACCAGATTTACCCTGAAGTTTTTCAAGTGTTTCACGCACTTGTTTTTGCACTTCTTCTTCGCTGGGCTCCTCTTTTGTAACAGGACGGGTACGTTTTCCCCTGGCTTTTCCGGCAGCGGTATTGGCTCCGGCTGATCCTTTTACATCTTTACTAATTCTGCGACGGCGCTTTTTGCGCTTGTCCTTATCATCATCAGCTTTCTTCTCGTCCTTCTTCTTGACAGGTTTTTTAAACTGCGAAAGGTCGATCTTTTCTCCTGTGAAGTTGGGACCGCTTAGTTTTTGATAATTTGTCTTTACAGTAGAATTTTCTTCTTCAGAAGATTCGGCTTTTGGCTCCTCTTTCTTCTCTTCTACTGCAGGTTTAGGCGTTGGAGCTTTTTTATCCTCCGGCACTTTTGGCTCTTCAGCTTTAGGTGCTTCGGTTTTTGGCGCTTCGGCCTTAGGCTCTTCGGCTTTTGCTGCTTCAGGTTTTGCTGCTTCGGCTTTCTTTTCCTCTTGCTTTGGAGTTTCTGCCTGTGGCTGTTCAGGCTCTTTTTTCTCTTCTGCTTTAGGAGCGGGCGCTTCTGCTTTACCTTTTTTGTCAAGGTCTATTTTCCCTACCTGTTTTGGGCCTTCCAGGTTGGTTTTGGCTCTAATCACCTCCTGCTTCTCATCATGCTTTCGTTTTTCTTCCAGTTCCTTTTCCCTGGCTAAACGAATCTCCTCCTTCTCTTTTCGCTTCTCTTCACCAACTTCTTTTGAGGCTACCTTTTTGCTTTTGTCTGTTTGAAATTCATCAAACAGCACCTGGTACACCTCTCCGGAAATTTTAGTAGTAGGACGCGCCTCTATCTCGTGACCCTGGGAATTCAGATATTCCACAGCACGATCCAGCGAGATATTAAATTCGCGTAATACTTTATTTAATCGCATTGTTTTTGCTTCAGCCATAAATTGCCCTCTAAATTATCCTCTTTTATTCTTAGTTATTCTCTTCTTCAAATTCTTCTCTAAGCACCTTCATCACCTCACGAACTGTTTCTTCCTCAAGGTCGGTCCTTCTCACAAGATCATCTACATCCTGCTCCAATATACTTTTTGCAGTATCGAGGCCTATTTTGGCGAATTCTTCGATCACCCAATCCTCAATTTCATCTGCAAATTCTCTTAATTCAACGTCTTCTTCTACACCTTCTCTATAGACGTCTATCTCATAACCTGTCAATTGTCCTGCCAATCTTATATTATGACCGCCGCGACCAATCGCTTTTGACACCTCTTCAGGTTTTAGCATAACCTCGGCCCGCTTATTCTCTTCGTCTATCTTTAAAGACGTCACTTTAGCAGGACTCAAAGCCCTTGTGATCAATAACTGAATATTTGTCGTGTAGTTGATCACATCGATATTTTCATTTCCAAGCTCGCGTACGATACTATGGATTCTTGATCCTTTCATTCCCACACAGGCTCCAACCGGATCAATACGGTCATCGTAAGAATCTACCGCAACTTTCGCTTTTTCCCCAGGAATCCTCACTACTTTTTTCACGGTAATCAAACCGTCAAATACTTCAGGTATTTCCTGTTCAAATAGCTTTTCGAGGAACAAAGGTGAAGTCCTGGACATAATGATCGCAGGCTTGTTACCTTTAAGTTCAACACTTTCTATAATTCCTCTTACATTTTCCCCTTTTCGGAAGAAATCTGAAGGAATTTGTCTGTCCTTAGGAAGGATAATTTCATTCCCTTCGTCATCAAGCAAAATAATCGCCCTGTGGCGAATGTGGTGAACTTCAGCAGTGTAAATCTCTCCTTCGAGTTCTTTAAACTGCTTGTAGATATTGGTATTGTCGTGCTCGTGGATCTTAGAGATCAAATTTTGACGCAGGGCCAAAATAGAACGTCTTCCAAGATCAATAAGTTTAACTTCTTCAGAAACATCTTCTCCTACTTCAAAGTCGGGTTCAATTTTTCTTGCTTCAGACAAAGAGATCTCTGAGTTAGGATCTTCCACCTCTCCATCGGCAACCACCACTCTATTCCTCCAAATCTCAAGGTCACCTTTATCGGGGTTTACAATAATATCAAAGTTATCATCTTCCCCGTATTTCTTTTTCAATGCACTCCTGAATACCTCTTCCAGAATCGCCATAAGGGTGACACGATCTATGAGCTTGTCATCCTTAAATTCTGAAAACGATTCTATCAACGCGATATTTTCCATATCAATTGTCTGTTAAAATGTTATTATCACTTTTGCCTCTTTTATCTCCTCAAAAGGCAACACAACTTCTTTTGCTACCGTAACCTTCCCTTTTCCAACCGGCTTTGGTTCGCGGGCTTTCCATTCCAGTTTAATACTGTTCTCCTCCACCTGGGTAAGCTGGCCTTCATATTTCTCTTCGGAAGTAGTGGTCACTGCCAGTTTTCTCCCAATATTCTTTCTGTATTGACGCGGCATAGACAGTGGAGTTGAAACTCCTGCCGAAGCAACATCAAGAGAAAAATCCTCTTCTTCCCTGTCAAGATTGTGCTCAATCTTGCGGCTTACCTCAATACAGTCATTCACCGTCACTCCCTTATCACCATCAATTACCACCCTTATATGGTTGGCACTGTCGATGTTAAGTTCAATTAAAAATAACGAATTATTTTCTTCAAACGCCTGCTGCAATAAATTTTCTACCTTCTCTCTAAGCATCCCCGATTCTGACTATAAAAAGAGGGGACTTTCAGGTCCCCTCGTTGTTCTTTTTCGCTTCAACGGTGCAAATATAGTAATATTTTTACAGAACGAAAACAAGATTTCGTATGAAAAAATATTTGTAGTTTTATAACACAATCAACCTTACTTAATTACAACCCGCTTATGAAAAAAATCCTTGTCCCAACCGATTTTTCGGAGAAGGCCGAAAATGCTCTGAAAGTAGCTGCACAACTGGCCAAAAAGTTCGAAGCCGAGATCTTCCTGCTACACATGCTGGAGCTACCAATGAATATGGTTAACCCGGTTGGTGACACCCGCCGCAATGATCTTCCCGAAGCTTTGTTCTTTATGAAGTTGGCAAAAAAACGCTTCTCACAGATCCTTTCGCAGCCTTACCTCAAAGGGATAAAGGTTCACGAGATCGTGGAGTTTCACCAGGCGTTTGACGGCATCATGGAGACCAGCAAGGAGCACGGCTGCGATTTCATCGTGATGGGTTCACAAGGTGCCAGTGGTTTTAAAGAAATGTTCATAGGCTCCAACACAGAAAAGGTTGTGCGCACCTCCGAGATCCCGGTGCTGGTCATCAAGAACAACCATCCTGAATTTGCGGTAAAAAATTTCGTTTTTGCCACCAATCTGGACAATCACAATAAAAAGACACTTAAAAAAGTAGTGGAACTTGCCCGACTTCTGGATGCGAAACTACACCTGGTTTACATCAATACCGCCAATGAATTTATCACTTCTGAAGAAACCGACAGGTATCTCAACAAATTTCTGGAAGGCAATGATTTCGAAAACTATGAATTCCATATCTATAACGATGATTCTGTAGAACAGGGCATCCTTCACTTTGCAGCAAAGATAAAAGCAGATCTTGTTGGGGTTGCCACCCATGGTCGCAAAGGCCTGTCACATTTCTTCAACGGCAGCATAAGTGAAGATCTGGTGAATCATGCTAACACTCCTGTCGTGACCTTTAAACTGGAAAAGGTTAAGGGCGATAAAGTTTTTCCTTAAAAGAATTTAACCCTTTTCCGCAGGCTTAGTTAAATTTTAGACAAACCTCTCTTTAACTCCTGAATATCAATGACGCCCGCTGTATCTTTAGCCACACTAAACCTGATCATGTTGCTAAAATTCAGCTTCCAAATCGCATTTATGGCCTTTGAAGTCATCCTTACCTTTTACAGCGATGTATTGGCAGATAGCCTTGTGGTCAAGTTTCTGTTATTTGTGATCACGGCTATACTCATCGCGATGGCGGTAACGAAGTTGGCAAATAACGTTCTGCCGGAGGATAAAGATTATGTTTCTGCCGAAGACGAAGAAGGAAACTAATTGCAGTGCTGCAGTTGAAGAAAAGAAGTTGAAGCAGGATACCTGCAGCGTTGTAAAGAGAGATCCGGTGATTACTCACCGGATCTTTTTGGATCTAAAAACTCATGGTGGGTCGCATTTATCACAAGCCGGTCTATTTCTCTTAAAATTGTTTAAATTTGACCTCATTGTAAAATCCGGTGCGGCAATTCCGGGCACTGGAACAAATCATATTTATGTTTGAAAAGGAGGACAACGTTTTTAATGTACTTTTTGAAGCAGCTTCCGAAGGTATTATTGTTGTAGATGAATCTCAGCACATTGTGAGCAGCAATGTTGCTGCAGATAATATGTTTGGGTACGAAAAAGGGGAACTCAAGGGCAAGCCTCTAAACACCCTTATTCCCACCCGTTATAAAGCAGGTCATCCCGCACATTTCAGAGACTTCCTGGAGCACAGCGAAAAAAGACAAATGGGTCATGGCCGGGATCTCTACGGAGTCAAGAAAAACGGGGAAGAATTTCCCGTAGAAGCCGGGCTCAATCCTTTCCAGCTGGAAGGCGAAAATTATGTAATGTCTCTTATCATCGATATTTCGGTGAGAAAGGAAGCACAGCGACAAATTAAGGAACTCAACAGTGAACTTGAAGCCAAGATCCAGGTTCGCACCCGGGAACTCGAAGAGAACCTTGAAAAACTAAGGAATGCCAACCGCACTCTTGAACTGGAGGTGAAACGCCGCAAGGAAGCCGAGAACCGCATTAAAGCAGCCCTTCAAAAAGAAAAGGAACTTAGTGAACTCAAAACAAAATTCCTTTCTCTTGTATCTCACGAGTTCAAAACCCCGTTGAGCGGTATCCTTACCTCTGTGGTCCTCGCCGGGAAGTATAAGCTGGAAGAGCAACAGGATAAGAGAGAAAAACATCTGAACACCATAAAAAATAAGGTACACTACCTGGACAACATCCTCAACGATTTTTTGTCTATTGAACGGCTCGAGAGTGGAAAGGTGAGTTACAAGTTCTCTACCTTCAGCCTTAGCAAACTTGTAAATGAGGTGGTATACAATGCCAACGTCACTTTAAAAAGTGGACAGGAAATAAGATACCCGCGAAATATTGAGACCATCACTCTCCAGCAGGACGAGAAGATCCTTGAGCTGGTGCTTTCAAATCTCCTGAGTAACGCCATAAAATATTCTCCCGAGAATACGCTCATCAAGTTTGAGATAGAATTAAAAGAAGATAAAATTATCTTTATGGTGAAAGACCAGGGAATGGGAATCCCGGAGAAGGATCAAAAACACATTTTTGAAAGGTACTTCAGGGCCGAAAATGCCCTGTTAAACCAGGGAACGGGAATTGGTCTTAATATTGCCAAGGTCCACCTGGAAAACCTGGGCGGCCAAATATATTTTAACAGCAAAGAAAGCGAGGGAACTCAATTTATTGTAGAATTACCTATTATTAAGGAATGAAAAAAGTACTTTTTATAGAAGACGACACCGTGGTACGTGAAAACACGGCCGAACTTCTTGAACTGGCAGATTATGATGTGATCACTGCCGCCAACGGTAAAACAGGGGTAGCTATAGCAAAAAAGGAAAAACCCGACATTATTGTTTGCGACATCATGATGCCCGAAATGGATGGTTACGGAGTGCTACAGGCTCTTGCCAGTGATCCCGAAACTCAACAGATCCCGTTCATCTTTCTTTCTGCTAAGACCGAACATAAAGACATTCGCAAAGGAATGGATCTTGGGGCCGATGATTACCTTACAAAACCTTTTGAAGAAGAGGAACTCACCAGCGCCATTGAAAGTAGGCTGGCCAAAGTGGCCATTCTCAACAAACTGCAGGGAGGCGGCCAGAAATCTCCTCAGCAAGAGCCACAACAAAAGATCAATTCCCTTCAGGACCTTCGGGAAGAGGTGAAAAAATATGAAGAGCAAAATTACAAGACCGGCGAAATTATCTATGAAGAAGGCAAACAAAGCAACCACTTCTTCTTTGTTGACAGGGGTGTTGTAAAAAGTCACCGTATGGACCAATACGGGAAAGAACTTATTACCTCGATATATAAGGAAGGAGATTTCTTTGGAAATACATCCTTTAAAAAAGCGATGGCCTATGAAGAATATGCCACTGCCATGGAAGATACCAGGTTGTATGCGGTATCCAAAGAGGAACTAAAGGAAATTCTCACCCGCAACAGCAATATCACTCTTGAACTTATAGATGTACTGGGTGATAATATTTCGGGCATTAAGGAACAACTTCTTGAAATGGCATATGGCTCGGTGAGAAAAAAGGCTGCACGCACTATTTTGTTGTTCTCCCAAAAAATTAGAAGGCATCCCACCCAAAGTATTAGGATCTCCAGGAGCGATCTTGCGAGTGTGGCAGGAATGGCTTCAGAAACTTTAATAAGAACACTATCAGACTTTAAGAAAGAAGGATTACTTGAGATAGAAGGTCGTAACATAAAGATTCTGGATGTGGAAGCTCTCAAACGCATTAGTTAAATTGGCTATTATTTAGAATCATTTCAATAACTGATTTTCATCATTTTTTCCGCTTTACTTGCACTTTATTTTTGCAGAGTAAAATAGATGTGACTGATGATGAATATCCTACTGCCTACAGATTTTTCTGAGAATTCAAGAAATGCTGCGGCCTACGCCCTGCAGTTTTTCAAGGATACTCCGTGTGACTTTTATCTGCTGCATGTACTGCCCGTACCGGCAGATGAAATGGTTACCAGTTACATGAGCGCCTCTCCCGAGGTTAAGGAAAAGTTCGACAAGCTGCTCGACTGGCTTAACAGCATTAAACAAAACCCCGAGCACAACTTCCACACCTGTTTTAAAGCCAGCTACCTCATTGAGGCAGTAAGAGCGAAGGTGCAGGAAAAGAATATTGACCTTATTCTTATGGGAACCAAAGGGAAGACCAACGATAAAGGCGCGGTGATTGGTAAAAACACCTCAGACGTGATGATGAAAGTGAGATGTCCTGTTTTGGCCATTTCTGAAAATGCCGTTTTCAAGGAGCACAAAAATATCCTTTTCCCAACAGATTATAAGATTCACTATGGAAGCAAGATGCTACGCACTTTGCTCAATCTTACTTCACTCTCTAAGGCTAATGTCAAGATTTTGGAGATCTTTAATTCTGAAAAAGAGCCTTCTGAAGAGCAGACTGAGAACCGGGAATTTCTTCAGGATTCCTTTTTGCCCAAGATTCCGGTGCTGCAAACCTATTACGCTTCAAAAGAGCCAAACCCCGTAAAGATCTTCATGGCTAATCGCAATGTAGATATGATCGTACTGGCAGCCAAAAACCTCAATCTTTGCCAAAAGTTCTTACATAACGACCAGAATGACATACCATTCATCAACCAGCTTCCACTGCTGGTGCTGCATGGATAAAACACTGAGTTTCCAGTAGTATATTAGTTTGTTTTTATTCGGAAAGGCGCGGACCCTAAAAAAGTCCGCGCCTTTTTTCATGTTAAACTGGATAAAAATGTCCTTTATGACTTAACTCATAACGTACCTGAGGCTTATAAATGAATTTTGTAGCTGTAAAACATCAAAAGAATAACGAAAAAATATAGCCTTATGGAACAGTTTGAATCAAAGACAGTAGCCGACATGGTGACCGAAAACATCAAAACGGCCCACATCTTCAAAAAGTACGGAATTGATTTTTGTTGCGGCGGCGGCATAAGCATTGCCAAAGCCTGCCAAAAAGCAAATGTAGATTATGAGCTACTTAAGAATGACCTGTTGAATGTGGACAACAATATTTCCCGCGCTACCAATTACAACAGCTGGGAACTTGATTTCCTTACAGATCATATTATAAACGTTCACCACTCATATGTTGAAGAGAACATCCCGCTCCTTCTACAATATGCAGCCAGGGTAGCTCAGGTTCACGGGCACCATTACACCGAACTTTTGGAGATCAAAGAACTTTTCACCGAAGTGGCCGGCGAATTAAGTGCGCATCTTAAAAAAGAAGAGTTGATCCTCTTCCCTTTCATCAAAAGGCTGGTAAAGGCAAACAAGGAAAACTCAGAAGCACCTCAGGCACCTTTTGGCAGTGTTGACAATCCCATTAAAATGATGGAAGTTGAGCACGAAGACGCGGGAGAGATCTTGAGGAAGATAGCATTGCTTAGCAACAATTATACTCCACCCGAAAGCGCATGCAACACCTACCGCGCCTTCTATGCTAAGCTGGATGAATTTGAACAGGACCTGCACCAGCATGTTCATCTTGAGAACAACATCCTGTTCCCAAAGGCACTTCAGCTTGAAAAAGAATTAAACCAGAACTAGATCCCCAAAAACTATAACAAAGGCCGTCCAGGAACAGGTGCTTAAAAATGCCCTTTCTGGATGGCTTTATTACAACCTGCAACAATGACAAAAGAAAGAAAATTATGGATCGCCTTTTTGACGGTGGTCACGGTTTCATTTGCCGTTCTTGGCTACTATGGATATGAGATCTATCAGAAAGCGCCGCCGCGGCCAATGAAGGTAGTCACTACAGAAGGTGAAGTGGTCTTCAAAGGCCAGGATATTCTCGACGGACAAAATGTATGGCAAAGTATAGGTGGCCAGGAGGTGGGATCCATCTGGGGCCACGGAGCCTATACCGCTCCCGACTGGACTGCAGACTGGCTTCACAGGGAATCTATGTTCATGCTCAACCATTGGGCAAACCAGGATTATTCCGCCGGCTATGATGAAATTGGAAGTGAAAAACAGGCCCTCCTGGAAAGGCGCCTGCAGGAGGAGCTAAGAAAAAACACTTATGATGAGGCCGCCAACACCATCACCATAAGCCCTCTTCGCGCACGTGCCGCCGAAAATCTCCATGAATACTACAAAGGGCTGTTCATGAATGATGCAAGTCTGGACGAACTAAGAGCCTACTACGCCATTCCAAAGAACGCGGTAAAAGATGAAGATCGAATGCGTCAAATGAGCAGCTTCTTTTTCTGGGCCACCTGGGCCACAGTAACCGAGAGACCTGGAAGTGATGTTACCTATACCCACAACTGGCCTCCCGAAGAACTGGTGGGCAACAAACCAACAGGCGACCTGCTCATCTGGACAGGGTTTAGTATTGTCCTGTTGATCTTTGGAGTTGGGATCATGGTATTCTACCATGCGAAAATGAAGCATGATGAGGAGCTCGATCTACCGGTGAAAGACCCGTTGATGAGCCAGATCATTACTCCTTCAATGAGGGCTGTGAAAAAATATTTGTGGGTGGTGAGCCTGCTTATATTAGTGCAGGTAACTTTTGGAGTGATCACCGCGCATTACGGGGTAGAAGGAGATGCCTTCTATGGTTTTGATCTCGCGAAGATCATGCCCTACTCTATTACCAGAACCTGGCACGTGCAGCTGGGGATCTTATGGATCGCCACCGCATGGCTGGCAACAGGATTGTACATTGCCCCGGCCGTTTCGGGAAGGGATCCAAAATTCCAGACCCTGGGCGTGAACTTCCTCTTTATTTGTTTACTTATTATCGTAGCGGGTTCTATGGCCGGTCAATGGATGGGTGTCATGCAAAAACTTGGTCTTTCAGAGAACTTCTGGTTTGGACATCAGGGTTATGAATATGTTGACCTTGGTCGTTTCTGGCAGATCTTCCTGCTGGTAGGGCTTTTCCTATGGCTTGCGCTAATGGTAAGACCGCTAATTCCCGTGCTCAAAAAGAAAACTTCAGAAAGGAACCTGTTGCTTATGTTCCTGGTTTCTTCCGCAGCTATCGCGCTCTTCTACGCCGCGGGACTTATGTGGGGAAGACAAACCAACCTTGCTATTGCCGAATACTGGCGCTGGTGGGTAGTCCACCTTTGGGTTGAAGGCTTCTTTGAAGTGTTTGCCACCGTGGTTGGAGCTTTCCTTTTCGTAAGACTGGGACTGCTGCGAACAAAAACAGCCACTTTGAGCGTACTTCTGGCTACGGTGATATTCCTTTCAGGAGGAATTTTAGGAACTTTCCACCACCTCTATTTTAGTGGAACCCCTACAGCTGTGATGGCCCTTGGCGCCACCTTTAGCGCGCTGGAAGTTGTTCCGCTTGTACTCATAGGGTTTGAAGCCTATGAGAACTACAGGATGAGTAAAGCGACTAAATGGATAAGGGACTACAAATGGCCTATTTACTGCCTGGTGGCGGTTGCTTTTTGGAACTTCCTTGGAGCCGGGATCTTTGGTTTCGTGATCAACCCTCCTATCGCTCTTTATTATATGCAAGGCCTTAACACCACTGCCGTTCATGCCCATACCGCTCTCTTTGGCGTCTACGGAATGTTGGGAATAGGCTTGATGATGTTCGTACTTAGAAGTATGTATCGCGTACAGGTATGGAATGAAAAACTGCTGAAGTTCTCCTTCTGGTCCATCAATATTGGGCTGCTACTCATGGTAGTGCTAAGTGTACTTCCAATTGGCCTGCTGCAAACCATCGCCAGTGTGAACGAAGGTATGTGGTATGCACGTTCAGCCGAATTCATGCAGCAGCCGGGAATGGATACCCTGCGCTGGCTTAGGGTAATTGGAGATACAATCTTCGCCATAGGCCTGGTTTCTTTTGTATGGTTTGTATTTACTTTAGACAGTAAAAAGAAGTTATCTGCTACAGAGGAAGATATTCCCGAAGAGGAAAAAGTCCTTGAAGAAGTTGAATAAAACTTGAAATACCTGATGTAAAAGCTGCCCGGAAATGTCATTTTTGGGCAGCTTTTTATTTCAAGTAATATCCCTTCCCTCTAAAGCTCTTCTAAAATTCATATTTTTAGCACATGATCAATTTAAGAAGTCACACCAATATCGCCCTGTTTTATTTTCTACTGGTGGCGCTGTTGGGCCTGTTCCTCAGGCTGTTTTTTGTAGTTCCCATTCCGGCTAACTTTAGATTCGTGGTGCACGGGCACTCACATATTGCCCTTTTGGGCTGGGTGTATATAAGCCTTACTACGCTCATCTATAAAATGTTCCTTTCCGAAGAAAATTATGCTGCAACCTATAAAAGGATCTTTTGGTTTACCCAAATTACACTGTTGGGCATGCTCTTTACCTTTCCTTTTACAGGCTACGCGATGTTCTCTATTACTTTTTCAACGCTCTTTCTTTTCGCATCCTATCTCATGGCCTGGTTCGTGTTGAAAAGAACTCCACAGAAATATCGCGACCGGTTCTCATTCAAGTGTATTAAAGCTTCCCTGTGGTACCTGGTGATCTCCAGTATTGGTCCATGGGCTGTGGGCGGGGTGATGGCAACACTGGGCAAAACCTCCATCTGGTACAAGATGTCGATCTATTTTTACCTGCATTTCCAGTACAATGCCTGGTTTATCTTTGCCCTCTGCGGAATTCTCTTTTACCTTCTGGAGCAAAGAAATCTAATTCCTGAAAAAAGGCATTTTCAAAGCTTTTTTAGATTGTTGAATGCGGCTGTGATCCTCAGCTTTTTCCTTTCGGTCCTGTGGGTGGAACCGCACTGGATCTTTTATGTACTGGCAGGCCTGGGCGCAGTGCTGCAGCTCTTTGCCTTCGGAAAATTTTATCTTCTGCTGAAGCCGCTGTGGAAAGAGGAACGCCTGCCGTTTACACCTTTTCAGCAGCTCCTCTTGAAGATCGTCGCTATCCTGCTTTGCGGAAAGCTCCTCATGCAGCTGCTCTCTGGCATCCCCTTTTTCGCAAATCTGGCTTTCAACTACCCCGATCTTGTCATTGGCTATTTGCACTGGACTTTCCTGGGAGTGGTAAGCATCAGCCTTTTTGTCTTTTTGGAAGCTGCAGGACTTTACAGGATCTCCCGACCCGTCTTTTGGGTGTACTTTGGAGCTTTTTGTATTACCGAAGCTCTTATCTTCTTTAAAGGCACAGCAGCCTGGTTGGAGATCCCGTTCTTCACAGACCTGTTTAAACTGTTGGCTGCAGCAAGCAGCTTCTTTGCCATTTCTATTATTGTTTTTCTGGTTAAAAATCTCTTAACAAAAAAAGCGGAATACTAAATCTTTTCGAATTAGAAAACTGTTAACTCTATTCAAGCTCTACATTAAGTATCTTAAGAATATGAGATTTTCAGTAACATTTTACGTTGGTATCACCACAATCCTACTCGTAGCAGTTGCAGTAATGGTCTTTTACGATTTCTCGTTTGATGCTGTCTTCTACACCGTACTCGCCGGACAGGCCTGGTGGCTGTTAACTGTGTATAAGGTCCTCACCAACGATTATTCTACAAAGAAAACTTTTGACGACTGGTATGAAGATCACCCTATTGGCAGGGAATAACCATTCCAACACAGCTTTAGACCAAAGACTGATCAAGATCATATTTTATAAAACCTTCATTATCAATCTTTGCAGAACGAACGAGCAATTATTTTTATGGAGGAACTATCCTGTTACCATTGTGGTGACGCGATAAAGACATGTGTCACTTTTGACGACAAGTCTTTTTGCTGCAATGGGTGCAAAACCGTTTACGAGATTTTTTCAGAGAATGGCCTGGCTTCCTATTATGATCTGGATGCTGCGCCGGGGGCTGCACCGTCTAAATTCGAAGGCAAGTATGACTTTTTGAGCAATGAAAAGATTGCCGAAAAACTCCTGGAATTCAGTGATGGTCAAACGCAGGTCATTTCCCTGTACATTCCGCATATTCACTGTAGTTCCTGTATTTGGATCCTTGAGAACCTCAACAAAATTAGGCCCGAGGTGACTTCTTCCCAGGTAGATTTCCCAAAGAAAAGCATTAGGATCACCTATAATTCTGAAAAGTTGTCCCTAAAGGAGCTCGTGCTCTTTTTGAGCAGTATTGGGTATGAACCCTACATTAGCCTGGACGATAGCGAAACGGGAAAAAAGAAGATCAACAGGACCATCATCTACAAACTGGGCGTCGCAGGATTTGCCTTTGGGAATGTGATGTTCCTTTCCTTTCCCGAATATTTTGAGGTGAATGAATTCTGGCTCGACCAGTATAAAGGCCTTTTTCGATGGCTGATGTTCGCCTTTTCGCTACCGGTGCTCTTCTATGCAGGTCGCGATTACTTCGTTTCAGCTTTTAAAGGTTTACGCGCGGGAATTCTGAATATTGATGTGCCACTGGCACTGGGAATGCTGGTACTTTTTGTGAGAAGCACCCTGGATATCATTTTTGACTGGGGCCCCGGCTTCTTCGATAGTCTCACCGGCCTGGTTTTCTTTCTTACCCTTGGAAAATTCTTTCAGCAAAAGACCTATAATTTTCTCTCTTTTGAGAGGGACTATAAATCTTATTTTCCAATAGGCATCACCCGAATTTCTTCTGAAGGCAAAGAGGAAAGTGTACACGTTCACGAAATCGAAAAAGGCGACCGTATCCTCATCAGGAATGAAGAACTTATCCCCGTGGATAGCATCCTTATCAACGGAAATGCCCGCATCGACTACAGTTTTGTCACCGGAGAAGCCGAGGCTGTGGAGAAAATTTCGGGAGATAAGGTCTATGCCGGCGGCAGGCAAATTTCCGGGGTGATAGAGATAGAAGCCTTGAAATCTGTTTCCCAAAGCTACCTTACAAAACTCTGGAGCAATGACATTTTTCAGAAGAAAAAAGAAGATTCCTTCAGTTCCTTGATTAACAACATTAGCCAGTATTTTACGGTTGTACTCCTGCTTATCGCCTTTTCGGCGACCGCTTTTTGGGCCTTTTATGACATTAGGACTGCTATCAATGTTTTTACGGCGGTTTTGATCATCGCCTGCCCCTGTGCTTTGGCTATGTCTACGCCTTTTACACTGGGCAACCTGCTGCGCATCTTCGGAAATAAGAAATTCTACCTGAAGAATTCCGCAGTGATCGAGCAACTTTCGAAGATTGACAGCATCATATTCGACAAAACCGGCACCATCACCTCCAACAAAAAAAATAGCATTAGCTATGAAGGAATTGAACTTTCTTCGGAAGAAGAAGCGCTCCTAAAGAATACGCTGCGCAACTCGAACCACCCGCTAAGCCGCAGCCTGTATGAACTTTTGGCCGAATATGACATCACCCCGCCCGAAGAATTCCGGGAGATCACCGGCAAAGGCATGGAAGCTGTGCACCAGCAGCGCGCGATCAAAGTAGGGTCTGCAGAATTTGTGGGCACTGCCCTTCCTGCTTCACTGAATACGTCGGTGCACATAAGTACAGACAACACTTACAAAGGGCGCTATATTTTTTACAACGAGTACAGAGCCGGTGCCGAAGAACTGTTTTCTGAACTTGCCCCCGAGTATCAACTTTCGATTCTTTCGGGAGATAACGCGGGAGAGAAGAAGCGGCTGCAGGAGCTGCTTCCGGATGGTACTAAAATGCTTTTCAACCAGAAGCCCGAGGACAAGCTCAATTATATAAAGTCGCTACAGCAGCAGGGTAAAAAGACCATGATGCTGGGCGACGGACTCAACGATGCGGGCGCCCTGGCGCAAAGCGAGGTGGGAATTGCAATTTCTGAAAATGTCAATGTGTTCTCACCTGCCTGTGATGCCATTCTTGACGCCTCCAGGTTTGGAGATCTGCTGAAGTTCATCAAGGCTTCAAAATCGGGGATGAAGGTGATAAAAATAAGTATGTTATTGTCATTTCTTTACAACCTTGTGGGCCTTTATTTCGCGGTTACAGGGCAGCTGTCGCCAATCATCGCTGCGATCCTGATGCCGTTGAGTTCCATTAGTATTATCGTTTTCACCACTGTTTGCACCAATATTATTGGAAGAAGGATCAAGTAGAAAAAAGAAGAAAGAGGAGAGAAAAAAGACAGCTGAAAATGCCATTTTTGAGACCTCAGCACTTTTCCGTCTCCCCTGCCGGCCGCAGGCGGGCTTTAGGGCCGGGGTAAAACCGGAAATGAATTTAATCGCCTTGGAATTTGGGGCTTCAGAATTGAAATTTCTTTTTCATTTTCCTCAAATCTCGCGATAACCGCAGAACCCAAAACCTCTCAAAAATACCATTTTTGAAACCTCAGCACTTTTTCCGTCTCCCTTTAGGGTTGGGGTAAAACGGAAAAAGCGAACTTCCTGTAGTTCTACCGGATTTCGGAAGAGATTCCTCCTTGGGTTTAAAAAGTTTCACGCGAAGGCCGCAAAGCTTCCGCTAAGACCGCAAAGAATTGTGAATTTTAAATATTGAACCCGAAATCCTTTTGGATTTTGGTGCTTGGAATTTGGAATTTCCAAATCATTCCCGCAGATCTCGCGGATAACCGCAGAATCAAAGATCTCTCAAAAATGCCACTTCTGAAATCTCTTCAGCTTTTTCCGTTTCCCCTGCCGGCCGCAGGCGGGCTTTAGGAGGTCGGGGGAAAACGGAAAAAGAGATCAAGTCTTACTGGTATTTGGTGCTTGAAATTTGGAATTTTAATTTATCACCTCATAATGCCGAACCTCCTTGTCGAAATCGGTCATCATGTTTTGCGCGGTTTCAGAAACTACTGCAACACCTATTTCCTTACCTGCAAACTGTTCAATATCTTCAAGGGAATCCCAGTTGGAAATAAAGAGAAAATCAAAGGCATGCTCCAATTCTCTTTTTTGGATGCTTGCTCCGCGAAAGCCCTTCATTTTTCTCAGCTTCGGAATGATTTGGGTTTTAAGATAATTGATATAGTTGTTAGATTCTTCAGGTTTTATACGGCCGGACCAGTGTCTTGAGATCATGTTTTTATTTCGGAAGATAAATAATCCCGGGATCGGAAAAAAGTGAAGAAAGAAGAGAATAAAGACTGCTGAAAAAATATTTTTGACACCTCAGCTCTTTTCCCGTCTCCATTTGGGGCCGGGGTAAAACGGGAAAAGCGAACTTCCTGTAGTTCTACTGGATTTCGGAAGAGATTCCTCCTTGGGTTTAAAAAGTTTCACGCCAAGGCCGCAAAGCTTCCGCTAAGACCGCAAAGAATTGTGAATTTTAAATATTTAACCCGAAATCCTTTTGGAATTTGGTGCTTGAAGATTGGAATTTTCACAATCATTCCCGCAGATCTCGCGGATAACCGCAGAATCAAAGATCTCTCAAAAATGCCACTTCTGAAACCTCTTCAGCTTTTTCCGTCTCCCTTTAGGGTTGGGGTAAAACGGGAAAAGCGAAGAAATCCTTTTGGAATTTGGTGCTTGAAAGTTGAAACTTCCAGATCATTCCCTCAGATCTCCCGGATAATCGCAGAATCAAAGACAGCTGAAAAATGCCACTTTTGAAACCTCAACACTTTTTCCGTCTCCCTTTAGGGCCGGGGTAAAACGGAAAAAGCATCCAAACTAACTGGAATTTGGTGCTTGAAAGTTGAAATTTCAAAGGGAAGATCTTGAATCTTGAATGTTAAATCCTGAATTATTTTAGCTCCAGCCAAACAGGAGCATGATCGCTGGTTTTTTCCCAGCCCCGCACCTCGAGATCCACGCCAGCATCAACGATCCTTCCCTTCAAAGGCGGACTCACCAAAAAGTGATCAATCCTTATACCCGCATTTCGCCGGAAGGCATTACGGTAGTAGTCCCAGAAAGTGAAGATCTTCTTTTCGGGATAAAGTTCACGAATAACATCTGTCCAACCCTGGTCGACCAACTTTTTGAAAGCAGCCTTTGATTCGGGAAAAAAAAGTGCATCGTCTACCCATCTTTCGGGTTTATAGGCATCAAGATCTGTAGGTATCACATTAAAATCCCCGGTGAGGACGACGGGCTGATCCAACTTTAGCAACTTTTTTGCGTGTGAATTCAACCTCTCAAACCAGTCCAGTTTGTAATCGAATTTTGGTCCCGGTGCGGGATTGCCATTGGGGAGATAGATGCAACCAATCCTGATGCCGTTCACATTGGCCTCGAGATAGCGGCTTTGCTCATCTTCAGGATCACCGGGAAGGCCCCGCTGCACCTCTTCAATATCATGTTCCTTGCTCAAAAATGCCACTCCATTCCATCGCGGCTGTCCAAACCAGACTCCTTTGTAGCCGGCCTCCACGATCTCCTCCTTCGGAATTTTCTCATCGGGCGACTTGAGCTCCTGCAGGCAAACCAAATCGGGTGAGGCCTTTTTGAGCCATTTTAGCAATACTGGAAGTCGGGCGTTGATGCCATTAACATTATAGGTTACGATTTTCATGTTGTTGAATTGAATGGTGCTTGGCTGAAGTTAAAAATTGCAAGCCATAAAAAGTCTAAACAAGGCGTTAAGTTTTTGCTTTGCTATCTTAGCCTCTAAAGCAACCCGGAGCAATAGCTTATGAAAAAATGGTGGAAAGCATTTAAGGAAAGAATTGAGGATCTCAAGCAGGAAATTAAGGCCCTTAGAATTGCGGTTTCTGAAGATCTCGTGCCCTGGCATGTGAAGCTGCTTATCCTGTTCACCGTTGGCTATGCCCTGAGCCCTATAGATCTTATCCCCGATTTTATTCCTGTATTGGGACTGCTGGACGACTTGATCATAATTCCGTTGCTCATCTATTTCATCCTGAAGATGATTCCTGAAGAAGTTATGCAGTATTGCAGAAAAGAAGCCGAAACAAGAAGCTTCAGCAGGAAAAAGAACTGGACTGCAGGTTTCTTTATTCTGGTGATTTGGGCGCTTACGATTCTTTGGCTTGTTGAACAATTCTTTCCGCAGCTCCTAACCTTTTAGGAACCGCTTTAAAACAGAAAAGGCTCCCAAAAATGTCATTTTTGGAAACCTTTTCATCCTGATCTTGAAAATCAATCTTTAATTCGAAACCTCGGTCTTTATTGCTTCGACGGTTTCTGTATTATCAACTCCCAGACCTTCCTGCTGGTGCACCAGCACCCCTTCTTCGTCAAAAACGCTGATGATATTAGAGTGTGAAAAATCTATCGGGGATATCTGCTTATAGCTCACCGCAAGAACGGCTGCAAATTCGCGAGTGTCTTCTTCGGTACCGCGAAGGAAGAGCCATTGATCATCGGTCATTTTGTTTTCTTCGGCAAATTTGTGCAGACGCTCGGGCGTATCTGTTTCGGGATCGATGCTTACCAGCACAAACTTCACCCTGTCCAGGTCCTCTTCAGGAACCTGTTTTTCAATATTGCGCATATCTGCGACCAGTCTTGGACAGGCGGCCTTACAGGAAGTGTAGATCATTACCATGACCAGCACGTTTCCACGAAGATCCTTCAGCTCGATCTGCTCATCATCCTGGGTGGTCCAGGTTGCCGGCAGGTTGTAAATTGAAAGCTCAGGCAGTTCAGCGGTAAGATCGACAGCTTTATTTTCAGCAATAGCCTTTTCCTCTTTGTTTTCAGCTTTTTCAGCATTATTACATGCAGTAAAAACCAGTATTGTGCTAAGTAAAAAAACAAGTTTTTTCATCATTCAAAATTTAAAGTGCTTCCCGGTTTGTCTCTTTTACACACCTGAAGCCAAGATTCTTGATCGCGTAATTCGCTTTTATGCTTCCGCGAAAAGCATATCGCATGAAGGCCGCATAGTTCATAAGATCTGTAGCGCCAATGGCGGCCGCGCCACAAAAAAGGTTGTTATCACCGGTGCTGTCGCCACGGGATTCGCCCGAGATCAATACAGAGTTGAAATCTAATGTCCACTCCCAAACAAGGCCGTGCATGTCATACACGCCCCAGTAGTTTTTGAAGGTTTTGCCAATGGCGTTCTCGTAAGTGTTTGGCGTTTCATACCAGCCAAGAATGAACTTGTTATAATCCTGGTCTTTACGAGCATCGGCCATTGTCTTGTTGGACATAGCAACGTATTCCCACTCGTCTACGGTTGGCAGCCTCTTGCCCTGGCACTCGCAGTAATTCTTAGCTGCATACCAGGAAACATTGGTCACCGGGGCATTAGGCAGCTGATTCTTTCCAAAATGCTCATCATCCTGCCAGGTGCGAAGGTAGTTCTCATCGGCAAAAAGTTTCTTCACCTCTGAACGTTTCCATCTTGGATGCTCTTTTACAAATTCCTGAAACTGGGCATTGGTTACCGGATATACATCCATTTCAAAATCCTTTACGCCAACTTCGGTTTTTGTGCCGTAGAGCGGGACAAACTCCCCTCCTTCTATTTGCACCATTGAATCAGACTGGCCATATGTGGGGGCCTGAATCAATACTGCGAAACATATTGCCAATCTGATTATAGTTTTCATTCTACTGAATTTTAGTTTACTTCAATTATTTTTTTGACTTCACCATTTCGGTGGTCACTTCGGTCTTGTTGTTGCCCCATTGGCTGTACACGTAGGTAAGCACACTGGCTACATCTTCATCTGAAAGATTTTGTTGTGGCATTGCAGAATTATAGACATTTCCGTTCACTTCCACCTTTCCTGTTAATCCAAATTTCACGACTTCAATGGCACGGTGAGGATCTGCATTCAGGAAGTCTGAACCTGCAAGTGGAGGAAATGCATTAGGTATTCCCTGCCCGGCAGCCTGGTGACAGGCAAAACAGGTCTGGCTGTAGATTGTTTTTCCCCTTTCGAGTTTTTCGGCCAGTGACTTCTCGGCAACCGGAGCACCTTCTGTTGCTTCGGAAGTTTCAGTAGTGGCAACATCTGTGGGATTGTAAACGCTTTCAGCAGTTTTTCCCGCAAAGATCGTTTTATTTTCAGGGCCTTCTACCTGAAGAATCCCCAGGGCTCCTTTATTGAAAGCTCTAAATATAGAGTGGTCTACCATTACAAATTCCCCCGGAACGTCTACACGCAGTTCCATCATGGAAGCGCCTCCCGCCGGAATCAATGTGGTTTGAACGTTTTTGTTCACCATTTCTCCTCCTTCTACGTGAACTCTGTCGAAGATCTCGCCAATCACGTGGAAAGAAGATACAAGGTTTGGACCACCGTTACCAACAAAAAGACGAACGGTTTCACCAACTTTTGCAGTGATCGCATTTTCACCGGTAAGAGCACCAACTTTTCCATTGAAAACAACATATTCTGCGTCTTCATCTATGGCTTTGTTCATGTCAAAGGCCTGAAGCCCTCTGTCACCGTTTTCACCTTCTGTATAGAAGTCTCCCTGCATGATGTAGTACTCTTTATCAACAGGAGGAAGTCCACCTTCGGGCTCAACAAGGATAAGACCATACATACCATTTGCAATGTGCATTCCCACAGGAGCAGTAGCGCAGTGGTAAACATATAGACCGGGGTTAAGGGTTTTAAAGTTAAACACCACTTCATGACCCGGGGCCACAAAAGAGGATTTTGCGCCACCACCTGGACCTGTCACAGCGTGAAGGTCAATGTTGTGAGGCAGTTTTGAATCTGGGTGGTTCTTTAAGTGAAACTCTACTTCATCTCCTACCCTGGTGCGAATAAAACTTCCGGGCACGGTACCATTGAAGGTCCAGTAAACATAGCTTACGCCATCGCTCATTTCCATTTCCTTCTCGATGACCTCCATATTAACGACCAATTTTGTGGCCGCTCTCTTTCCAACGGGACGTGGCACTAAAGGAGGAGCAGTAAGTTCTGCCTCGGTCTCCCCGTAAACTCTCATTTGCTCGGGGTTTTCTTTAGCAGCTTCTACTTTTTCACAAGAGGTAAATGAGGTGGCAATAAGAGCCGTCCCAAACATTAAATAGACTAATCGGTTTTTTAAAGATTTGATATTTTTCATGATCAGAAATATTAGAATATTGATTTCAGACACAAATGTCCTATTTTAATACCTGCCTGAATATGAGCATAGTCATATATCTTAAAATTGTCTAAAATTCCTTTTTACCTCAAACCTGATTTTAATCATATTTAGAAATCTACAATGCGTATAGTTTTGTCCTAATTCTAAATAGGTATGAGCGTCATCTATTTACTACTTACAATCAGCATTATTGTAGCTGTATTGTTTTTCGTTGTTTTCATCATTGCCGTACGCAATGGTCAATTTGACGATGACTATACACCTTCAGTACGGATTCTTTTTGAGGATGAGCTTGTAAAAGAAAAACCGAGTAAAACAGTAAACACTAACAAAGATTAATTAACAAGTATGGAATTGCAGCAGTTCTACTACGACAACAAAATCGTAAAAAAGTTCCTCTACGCGACCTTATTCTGGGGGGTGATAGGAATGTCTGTCGGGCTACTTTTGGCCTTCTTATTTTTATTTCCCAACCTCACAGACGGGATCTCCTGGTTGAGCTTTGGAAGGCTTCGTCCCCTCCACACCAATGCGGTGATCTTTGCCTTTGTGGGAAATGCCATTTTCGCGGGAGTTTACTACTCCACCCAGCGCCTGCTAAAGGCCAGGATGTACAGTGACATCTTAAGTAACATCAATTTCTGGGGTTGGCAACTTATTATCGTTGGTGCGGCAATTACCCTACCCATGGGGCTGACTACTTCAAAAGAATATGCAGAGCTCGAATGGCCTCTTGACATCGCTATTGCCATAGTATGGGTTGTTTTTGGCTGGAACCTCATTGCCACCATCTTTAAAAGGAGACAGCGTCACCTCTATGTCGCAATCTGGTTCTATATTGCCACTTTTGTCACTGTAGCAGTGCTGCACATCTTTAACAGTCTTGCACTACCTGTGGGGCTTTTTAAAAGTTACTCGGTTTACGCAGGGGTACAGGATGCGCTGGTACAATGGTGGTATGGCCATAACGCGGTAGCGTTTTTCCTTACTACTCCCTTCCTTGGGTTGATGTACTATTTTGTACCAAAAGCCGCTAACCGCCCTGTTTATTCTTATAAATTATCTATCATTCACTTTTGGTCCCTCATCTTTATCTATATATGGGCAGGACCTCACCACTTACTTTACTCTGCACTTCCCGGATGGGCTCAAAACCTTGGGGTGGCATTTTCTGTAATGCTGTTGATGCCTTCATGGGGTGGAATGATCAACGGTCTCCTCACTTTGAGAGGTGCCTGGGACAAAGTAAAAACCGATCCTGTTCTTAAATTTATGGTCGTAGCTATCACCGGTTACGGGATGGCCACCTTTGAAGGACCTATGCTTTCTCTTAAGAATGTAAATGCCATAGCCCACTTTAGTGATTGGGTGATTGCTCACGTTCACGTTGGTGCCCTTGCATGGAACGGCTTTCTAACTTTTGGTATGGTCTACTGGCTTGTACCGCGAATGTTCAAAACAAAACTCTGGTCAACAAAGCTTGCAAATGCCCATTTTTGGGTAGGTACCCTGGGGATCATTATGTATGCACTGCCTATGTACGTTGCTGGATTTGTTCAGGCATCCATGTGGAAACAGTTCAACCCTGACGGTACTCTTGTCTACGGAAACTTCTTAGAGACCGTAACCGAGATCATGCCCATGTACTGGATGCGAGCCATTGGCGGAAGCATGTACATAAGTGGTATGTTCATCCTGCTGTACAACATCATCAGGACCATTAGGAGTGGTTCAAAAGTTACCGATGAACTTGCTGAAGCTGCTCCACTTCAAAAGATAAGCAATAGAAGGCTTGTGGGAGAAGGTTTCCACACCTGGCTTGAGCGTAAGCCGGTACAGCTTACCATTCTTGCAACCATTGCAATCCTTATTGGAGGGATCATTCAAATTGTACCTACTATCCTGGTAAAATCAAATATTCCAACCATCACCAGTGTGAAACCATACACTCCGTTGGAGCTGGAAGGAAGAGATATCTACATTAGAGAAGGCTGTGTTTCCTGTCACTCGCAAATGGTGCGTCCTTTTAGAAGTGAAGTTGAACGATATGGCGAATACTCAAAGGCGGGAGAATATGTTTATGATCACCCGTTCCTGTGGGGAAGCAAACGTACAGGTCCAGATTTAATGCGGGTTGGTGGTAAATATTCAGATAACTGGCATTTCAACCACATGTACGATCCTCAAAGCACTTCTTCGGGTTCTATTATGCCGAGTTTTAAATGGCTTATCACCGACAAAAATGACCGCTCCAATATTGAGACAAAAATGGAGACTATGGTGAAACTTGGAGTGCCTTATTCCGAAGAAGAAATCGCTAACGCACAGGCTGCTATGGATGCCCAGGCAACACAGATAGAGAAAAACCTCTACAACGACCCTGACTTTGTCGCAACCTATGAAGCCGACAAAAAATATGCTGAAGAGAATGGCCTGCCGTTCGTGGAAATGAAAGATCGCGAGATCGTTGCCCTCATTGCATACATCCAGCGTCTGGGAACAGATATCAAGATCAAAAACCCGGAAACCTCAACAACTTCTAAATAAGTAATCATGTTAAAGTTCATAAAAGGCCATATGGAGACCATTGCGGGAGTCGAGATCTACCCAATTATCTCCCTGCTAATCTTCTTTGGGTTCTTCGTTATCCTCTTTTGGTGGGTTATGACGGCCAGAAAAGAATACATAAGCGATATGGAACAAATCCCTTTAGAATCAGATAACGACCAAACATTATGAGAAACGCAATCCCATCCTGGATAAGGATCCCGGTTATCTTTTTGATCATTGTAGGTATTACAGAATACTTTATAGACTCCGGCGATACTTATGCCTTTATAAAATATCCGCTACTCCAACTGGCACTGCTCGTTGTACTACTCTTTTTAATTGCTGCCGAAATGATTTTGGCAGCTATTGAAAACGTGATGTTCAAAACGCTTTCTCCGGAAGCTAAAGAACGTTATATGACAGCAAGGGAAGCCAGGCTGAAAAAGTATAACCTGAAGGCGATCTACAGAAAATTAATGGGGACCCGCCCAATTTCTGAAGAAAGAGACCTGGAACTCGATCACAACTATGACGGAATTAAGGAACTTGACAACAAGCTTCCACCATGGTGGCTGTACTCCTTCTATGCTTCTATCATCTTTGCTGCAGGATACCTCGCCTATTATCACATTTTTGACGGGGATAACCAGCTCGATGAATACGAACAGGAAATGATCGCTGCAAAGGTGGCTGTTGAAGAATACAAAAAGAATGCACCAGATCTTGTCAATGCCGAAACCGTGACATTGTTAACCGAACCCGCAGATCTTGAGGCCGGTAAAACCACCTTCCAAACCAATTGCGTTGCCTGTCATGCTGCAGATGGTGGAGGTGGAATTGGACCTAACCTGACAGATCAACACTGGATCCTGGGCGGCGGAATCAAAAATGTTTTCCACACCATTAGTGAAGGTGGACGTGCAGGAAAAGGGATGGTCTCCTGGAAATCAACTTTAAAACCCACACAAATTCAACAGGTGGCCAGCTACGTGCTAAGCCTCCAGGGTAGCAGCCCTGCGAATCCTAAGGAGCCACAGGGAGATATTATCTGGCCTGAAGAATAAATAAGACATGAGATATGAGATGTGAGATGTGAGATTCATCATAATGAAAGAGTCTCACATCTAAGATCTCAAGTCTAAAATCTAATAAAAAATGAGTACCACAAGTTACAGGGATAGGATTGGAACGATGGATGACGAGGGCAAAAGGGCTTGGGTCTATCCTAAGAAACCCAGCGGTAAATTTTACAAATATCGCACCCGTTTCACCTGGTTTCTTTTGATCTTTCTTATCGCCAGTCCGTTTATTCATGTGAACGGTAACCAGTTTATGATGTTCAATGTGCTGCAACGGGAATTCTATATTTTCGGATTTCCTTTCTGGCCGCAGGACTTCTACCTTGGAGTAACGGCAATGATCATTGGAGTACTTTTTATAACCCTTTTCACCAATGCCTTCGGAAGGATCTTTTGTGGATGGATCTGTCCACAAACCATTTTTATGGAAATGGTCTTTCGCAAGCTGGAATATTGGATAGAAGGTGACCGGGGCGCACAAATGCGGCTCGACAAGCAGGACTGGACTTCAGAAAAGATCCGGAAAAAGGGATTTAAATGGTTCCTTTTCTTCCTAATCTCTTTTGGGATAGCCAACGTTTTTCTTGCCTACCTCATTGGAAGTGAAAACCTGTTGAAATATGTGACCCAGGGGCCGCTTGAACACCTTAGCACCTTCACAGGCTTGCTCATCTTCACCGGGGTATTCTATTTTATTTTTTCCTGGTTCAGGGAACAGGTGTGTACCATTGCCTGCCCCTACGGGAGATTACAAAGTGTGCTGCTCGACAAGAAATCTGTAGTTGTTGCATACGACAACAAGCGTGGGGAAAGGAGCCTTGGACGCTCGAAATTCAAAAAGAATGAAAACCGGGCCGAACTTGGAAAGGGAGACTGTATAGATTGTTCGCAATGCGTGCACGTTTGCCCCACCGGGATTGACATAAGGAACGGGACGCAACTGGAATGCATCAATTGTACAGCTTGTATAGATGCCTGTGATGCCATGATGGAAAAGGTAGACCTGCCAAAAGGATTGATAGGCTACTATTCCGAAGAAAATATTGAAAAAGAGGAAAAATTCAGCCTTTCCCCAAGGATGAAGGGCTATGCCGCTATCCTGTTCGTATTGGTGGGTATTCTCTCCGGAATGTTGTTTTTAAGAAGTGATGTGGAGGCTACCATTCTTCGTTTGCCGGGACAGTTGTACGAAGCCAAGGCTAATAACATCATCAGTAATGTTTACACCTTTAAACTCATCAACAAGACGACAGATAGCTTTGAAAATGTGCATTTCGAGTTGATGTCTCACGAGGGCCGCATAGAATCTGTCACCCACAAGAACATCGTGGTGCCCGAAAAAGGCCTTGCAGAAGGAACCTTGTTCATCGAAATCCCCAAGGCATTACTTAAGAGCGAAAAAAGTAAACTTGAGATAGGCATTTACAGTGGAGACAAATTGATCGAGACTACGGACACCAACTTTATGGGCCCGAGAAGTTTTAGATAAAGAGTAAGAACCTGGTCTTCGGGATCGGCAAAAATGAGGAGTTATGATACTAAAAGATGTACTTGCTAAGATAGAAACTGCTGATAAACCTGTTGTAAAACGCCTTCAGGAAGGAAAGAATTTCCACGTCCTCGCTATAGGATTAAAGGAAAAAGTGGTGTTAGAAGAGCACAAATCAAATGTTCCCGCAAAAGTTGTAGTCATCAAGGGACAGGTGATCTTTAAAACTTCGGGGCTTGAAATTACGCTGGGCCTGTATGATGAGCATGTGATTAATGTAGGGGAACTGCACTCGGTGGAAGCGCTCAAAGACAGTTTATTCCTGGTTATTAAGGGTTAACTTAAAAAAGAAAAAGATGAAAATTTCATGGGGAACCGGTTTGGTCCTGGCAATCATTAGCTTCATATCGTTCATCATGTTCTTCGTGATCACGATGAGCACAGATAAAGCTTATAGCTATGACCTCGTCACCGAAGAATATTATAAGACTGAGCTGGACTTTCAGCATCAATTAGATAAAGAAAATAATGCAAGCAAACTTTCAGAAAACATTAAGTGTAGAGCGCACTCCTGAAGGTCTTGTCATAGATTTTCCACAAGAACTTGATTTTTCAAAAATAGAAGGCACAGTGTTCCTTTATCGGCCGTCAAACAAGCAACTGGATAATGAGATTCCTCTTTCATTATCCTCCAGTCAATTGCTCGTACCTGATAGTCGCCTTGTTGGCGGCCGTTGGAACATTATCATCGATTGGACATACGATGATGAAGCCTATTACTACAAAAAAGAGATAAGTTATTAATGTTATACTCGGCACTTCTTTTTGGGCTACTGGGAAGCTTTCACTGTATTGGCATGTGTGGGCCTATAGCCTTTATGCTGCCGGTATCGAGGAATAATCCTTCTAAGAAGTTCCTGCAGATCTTTTTGTACCACCTTGGCCGTATAATGGCGTACAGCCTCATTGGCCTTGCGTTTGGGATCGTGGGAAAAAGTCTCAACCTCTTCGGGCTGCAGCAATATCTTTCTATTGCCGCGGGAATCCTTATGATCTCTGTAATACTCATTCCCACCAATACCTTTCAAAAATACAATTTTTCGAAACCTTTATATGGAATGGTGGGCAAGATCAAATCTTCTTTGGGAAGCGCTCTTAAAAAGAAAACGCCCGACACCTTTCTTACTATAGGTTTCCTTAATGGTCTACTCCCCTGCGGACTGGTTTACATGGCGGTATTTGGTGCCATTGCCGGCGGCAGTGTTCTTAGCGGCAGTCTATACATGATGCTGTTTGGCCTGGGCACGATCCCTTTAATGACAACAGCCGTCTACTTCAGCGGGATGCTAAACGGGATAGTTCGTAAAAGGGTACAGCGACTTATTCCTGTCTTTGTAGTCCTTGTAGGCCTGCTGTTCATTATTCGCGGGATGGGACTGGACATTCCTTACCTTTCACCGGCACAAAGCGCCGGGGTGGTTACGGCAGGTGCTTCCTGTCACTAAAGCATCTACAAACACAGAGGCTCAAAAATGACATTTTTGAGCCTCTTCTTTATTTGCCTTCCAGGAAATTGGCCGTGAAACCAAAACCTTAAAATTCTCTTATAAGGGCAGGTAAAAAATTCTTATTTCCGATAACTTTAAGTGCCAATTTTCTGTTTTTAATCAAAAAACAATCAGATAAGAGGTAGAATATCTTCGGAAATGTTTGCGAATTTTTACTAAATCCCGAACTTTTCCTCTAAAAGCGGGTGTGAGATATGAGGATTGTCATTTTTCAGCTTTTTCAGCAGAAGAACTAAGACCAAAATGTCCAGTAATAACGCGGCCTGCGGGCGATTTGTGAAAAAAATCTTAAAAAATGGAAAATCCTCGGAATAATATTTTAGAAAGCTGACGGCGGTCATACTTAGACCTGCATTTATGCCCCAACTTTGTATCAAATAAAAAACAGAAATCATGAAAACAAGAAAGAACTTTTGGTTAGCGCTCGGGACACTTGCAACAATACTATTTTTCGCGCCACTTTCCTGGAGCCAGACTTACAAGATCAATAACGCTGCTTCTAATCTTAAAGTAGAAGGGACTTCTAATATCCATGACTGGCATTTGGAAGCAAAAGAAATGCAGGGAGACATAAAAGTACAATTGGAAGAAGGCCAGTTGGTGAAGATCGATCAATTGAACTTCTCTGTTACTGCAGAAAGCCTTGAGAGCGGTAAAGGAGGAATGGACAAAAACACCTATAAAGCCCTTAAGACAGATGACAACAAGAAAATTACTTACCAGTTGCAAAAGGTCGGCAACATTGACTGTACCAGCAACAGTTCATGTAAAGTGACTACTACTGGATATCTAACCATTGCCGGAACTAAAAAAGCAGTAGAATTGATCTTTGATGCCAAAGTAAATGGTGACAAAATCGTGCTTTCCGGAAACAAAAAGATCAAAATGACCGAATTCAAAGTAGATCCTCCAACAGCAATGTTTGGAACCATCACTACCGGAGATGACGTTAATGTGAAATTCCAGGCCGTATATTCTAAATAATTAAACAAAAACTCAATTTAAAATCAACTATCAACTTTTTAATTAATCAAAATGAAAAATCTAGTAAAATTCGCCAGCTTCCTTTTCTTCGCTGTTTTTGCTCTACAAATGCAGGCGCAGGAAACCTCACTATGGGATAGAAGTCTTCCTAACTTCAGATATCCAGATCAACGCGGTATCGACATGTTTGAACCTACCAAAGACACAATATCAGATTTTGATGGTGTGCAGGTAAGAACCGGAGGTGCTTTCGCATTACAGTTCCAATCACTTGACCAGGAAAGTAGCGCTATCGAACTTCCAGACCTTGAAGGAAACTTCAACCTTGCAACTGCAAACCTTGACCTTGATGTACTTTTGGCTCCTGGAATGAGAGTTCACCTTTCAACTTATCTTTCTTCTCAACACCACACTGAAGCTTATGTAAAAGGTGGTTACCTTCAAATTGACGGTCTTGACTGGATCAGCGAAGGTCTTGCAAGTGGTCTTATGGAGCACATGAGGATCAAAATTGGTCACATGGAGAACAACTACGGTGATGCTCACTTTAGAAGAACAGATAACGCGATGGCTCTTTACAACCCATTCGTAGGAAACTACCTAATGGACAGCTTTACCACAGAAGTTGGTGCAGAAGTTTACTACTTCGATGGCCCCTGGTTGGCAATGGTTGGTTTCACCAACGGTAAATTGAATCAGTCTACTTTCGGTGACGGTGAAACAGATCCTTCTTTCCTTGCAAAACTTGGATATGACAACCAATTCTCTGATGACCTTAGATTTAGATTGACAGGATCTCTTTTCACCAGCAATCATAACTACGGAAGAGGTAACTACCTTTACACAGGTGACCGTGCAGGTACTCGTTACTACAACGTGATGACAGCAGAAGGTGGTGACTTTAGAGCAGGACGTATTAGCCCATCTTTCACAAACGAGATGACTTCTATCATGATCAACCCGTTCTTGAAGTATGGTGGACTTGAATTCTTCGGAATCATCGAAACTTCTACCGGTAAAAACAAAAACGAATCTGATACAAGAACTTACAACCACCTTGCCGGTGAATTGATCTACAGATTCGGAAATGACGAAGACTTCTACCTTGGCGGTCGTTACAGCACCGTAACAGGAGATCTTACAGATACAGATGAAATTACAGTAAATAGATTGCAAATTGGTGCCGGATGGTTCATGACTAAAAACGTTCTTACAAAACTTGAGTACGTAAACCAGGACTACAACGACTATCCAACTGCTAGCAACCTGTATGAAGGAAACTTCAACGGTGTTACCCTTGAAGCAGCAATTAGCTTCTAAGACATTCGTTTGAACTAGCCCGAAATGGGGGAACCGGGTTCCCCCATTTTTTTTACCTAAATTTAATGTTATGAAAAAGTTTATGCTCGTATTAGTGTTACTGTTTGCAGGTGAAGTTTTGAGTGCACAAAACGCTTTTCATAAAAAAACAGTAGCGGTGCTTCCCACCAGTGAACTCACTATAACCGGGGACACCAACATCAACGAATTCAAATGTGAATTCGATACTTCCTATCTCACCGACAAAAACAAATTCCTGTACACCCAGAGTGGTTCAGAAATTATTTTTACTGGTGCTGTGCTTTCGCTCGAAACCAAAGGTTTTGACTGCGGAAGTCGCGGGATCAATAAAGACTTCCACTCGCTCATCAAAAGTGACAAATATCCACAGATCCTTTTGCAGCTTGACAAGGTTAAGATACTCTCAAAATCTCAGGCCGAAGCCAGGGTATGTATCACAATTGCCGGAATTCAAAAATTCTACGATATTCCTGTAGCAGTAAAACAGGGAGAGATCTCCAACTTCAAGGGAAAACTGGAACTGGATATCAAAGATTTTAAACTGGAGCCACCAAGAAAGCTCTTCGGAATTATTGTCGTAAAAGACGATATTGAGATTAATTTTGATCTTAAAGTAAAGCAATAACCCACCAACAATGGAAATAGTATCAGCCTCTCAGGCCGTTTCTCATGTGAGATCGGGCGACCGGGTATTTTTTCAGGGAGCCGCAATGACTCCAAATATTTTGATCTCGGCTTTAAGTGAACGCTACCGGGAATTGCGGGATGTAGAGATCATTCAAATCCACACCGAGGGAGAAGCCCTTTATACAAAAGCGCCCTATCGCGATTCATTTCTCACCAACAGCTGCTTTGTTGCGGGTAATGTTCGGGAAGCCGTGAATTCCAACTATGGAGCTTATATTCCCATTTTTTTGAGTGAGATCCATTATTTGTTCAGAAGAAATATACTTCCGTTGGACGTGGCATTTATTCAGGTTTCACCACCAGATAAACATGGCTACTGTTCTTTAGGACTTTCCGTAGACATTACTTTGCCCGCTATACAAACGGCTAAAAAGGTAATTGCGCAAATCAATCCACAGGTGCCAAGAACACATGGAGACGGCATTATTCACGTTTCAAGGATTACAGCTGCTACCGAGGTAGACTTGCCCCTGATCATGCATGCGCCCGGCACTCCCAGTGAAATTGAAAAACAAATAGGGAAACACGTGGCCGAACTTGTGGAAGACGGCGCCACCCTTCAAATGGGGATTGGCGGGATTCCGAACGTGGTGCTGTCAAACCTTATGAACCATAAAAGATTGGGCATCCATACCGAAATGTTTTCAGATGGTGTGCTGCCCCTCATCGAAAAAGGCGTAATCACCGGTGAGGAAAAAGAGATCAAAACCGGGAAAATTGTCACCTGTTTTGCCATGGGCTCACAGAAGTTGTACGATTTTATTGATGACAATCCCTTGATTCATTTTAAAGAAGCCGGGTACACAAATGACACCGCCATAATTCGGCAAAATCCCAAAGTGACTGCTATTAACAGCGCTATTGAAATTGACCTTACCGGGCAGGTATGCGCAGACACTATTGGAAAATATCAATATTCCGGAGTAGGTGGACAAATGGATTTTATTCGCGGCGCCTCTCTTTCTGAAGGTGGAAAAGCTATTATCGCCATGCCATCTGTTACTGCAAAAGGGGTTTCGAAGATCGTGCCTTACCTTAAAGAAGGCGCGGGAGTGACCACCACAAGGGCTCACGTACATTACATCGCCACAGAATATGGTGTGGTAAATCTCTACGGAAAAAACCTGAAACAGCGGGCGAAAGCACTTATCTCTATTGCCCATCCAGATCACAGGGAACAGTTGGAAATCGAAGCATTCTCAAGGCTGAATAAGACACGTTAGAGTTCTGTCAAAAAGGGGATTTGAAGGTGTTCTTTCCTAAAAAAATAATACCTTTAGGTAAAGAAGAATTTCAAAAATTGCAGATCATGAAAAGCAGCTTTAACGAGATCATTTCTGACGAAAAGCCCGTGCTCATAGATTTTTCAGCCGAATGGTGCGGCCCCTGTAAGGCCCTTGCTCCTATTCTCAAACAGGCAAAATCTGAACTGGGAGACTCGGTAAAAATAGTAAAGATCGATGTGGATAAGAATCAACCGCTGGCCAATAAATACCAGGTACGCGGTGTGCCCACGCTCATTCTTTTTAAAGGCGGCCAGCAGCTTTGGCGACAGTCGGGCGTGGTACAAAAAGATGATCTTGTAAGACTTATCCAGTCCCATCAATAACCTATGATAGACGAAAACCTGCTGCTGGATCACGGCGCAAAAAAAGTATCATTTTCCAAGGGCGACCAGCTGTTTAGGGAAGGTGACTCTGCTTTGAACTTTTACCAGATCGCTTCGGGGGAGATCAAGATGAACAACTACAATGAGGATGGGAAGGAATTCATTCAGGGCATCTTTGGGATGGGCCAGAGTTTTGGAGAGCCACCCCTGCTTGCCAACGTGAAATATCCCGCCAACGCCGAAGCAATTTCAGATGCCGAAGTATTTCAGCTTCCAAAAGAGCATTTTTTGGAACTGCTTTCATCAAACCCCAAAGTTCATCTTAAGATCACCCAAACCCTCGCAAAAAGGTTGTTTTACAAGGCGATCATGGTTTCAGAAATATCAAGCCAGGAACCGGAACACCGCATCCTGCGTATCCTCGATTACCTGAAAAAGTATGTGCATAAGAGCGAAGGCCAGTTCAGCTTTAAGGTAGATCTTACCCGTCAACAGCTCGCCGACCTCACCGGCCTGCGAGTAGAAACGGTTATTAGAGCAACCAAATCGCTTGAAAAGAAAGGAGAACTGCAAATTAAGAAACGTAAGGTCTACAGGTAACCTCAATATCAACAAATTAGCCCTTTCATGTCGGACAGAAATGTCCCCTTTTATGACTCAAATCATATTTCCTCTCTCTCATTCCCGGTAATTTTACACCAGCAATTAAAAATAACAGGTATGAGACTTTACAACACACTTTACAAAGATTTTGAGGAACTATTCGTTGGATATTCGGCTGTGGCAATTATTCTTTCGAGCTGCCTTGGTTCTGCTGCAGCCATGGTCATTCTCATGAACGGACATGACTTTTTGCAGATGTTCCAGCTGTTCCTCGTAGTAGCAGTTTGTCTGACTTACAACGCTGCAATTTTCGCCCAGATGAAGTCAAAATTCGTCTTTAATATGTTAATTTTGAGTCTGGCGACAAGTACCCTTCTTTTGATTATAAATGTTATCATGAGATATTAAAATACATGAAAAATGATATTCAAAACCGGGAGGATGTATTTCTCCTGGTTTCTTCTTTTTATTCTAAAGTGAGAGCCAACGAAAAGATTGGACACTTCTTTAATGAAACCATTGAAGATTGGCCTGCTCATCTCGAGAAGCTAACAGATTTTTGGGAGACCAACCTGTTCATGGTGAGCAAATTCCGTGGTAATCCCATGAGGGCTCACAAACAGGTAGATCAAAGCTTTGATTACAGCGTTGAACAACTTCACTTTGGAGAATGGCTCAACATGTGGTTTCGAAACGGTTGATGAACTTTTTGAAGGCGATAGAGCCAGCATTGCCAAGAACAGAGCCCGAAACATGGCTGGCAACATCTTTATGAACATGTACCAAAGCAGGCCAAAAACCTGATTTTTGACACCTTAGAAAAACAAAAAGATCCGGAGCAATTCCGGATCTTTTTTTGTTTTATAAATACGCTTTTTAAACCGTCATGGAAAAAAGCTGAGTCTCGGGCTTATTTCTTTGCAGCAGCAAATCAAAAGCCATACACACGTTGCGCACAAAAGGCCGTCCCTCTTCCTTAATGATGAGTTTATCTTTTTCTATTGAGATAAGTCCGTCGTTTTCCATTTCCCGCAGGCGTAAAAGTACATCGGGAAGTTCGGCAAAGGAAGTCTCGCCATCGCTCCAGGTGGTTTCCAGGTTACACATGAGGTTGAGGATGTGCCTTCTTAATTTCTCGTCCTCTTCGGTAAGAATATGTCCCCTGTAAAGAGGCAGCTCATTTTCGTCCAGGCGCTCATAATATTCCTCGAGGGTTTTTACATTTTGTGCAAAGCCCATCCAGCTGTCACTAATAGCCGAAACTCCCAAACCAACCATTACTTTGGTCTTTGAAGCCGTATATCCCATGAAATTGCGGTGCAGCTTCTTATTTTCAACTGCTTTATAAAGTGAATCGCTTTTTAGTGCGAAATGATCCATTCCAATTTCCACGTAACCGGCCTCGGCCAGCATTCTTTTACCGGTCTCATACATTTCCCTCTTGACATCGGCTGTAGGCAGATCTTCCTCTTTAAAGCCCCGCTGGCCGTTGCCTTTGATCCAGGGCACGTGGGCATAGCTGTAAAAGGCAATACGATCTGGCATCAATTCTTTGGTTTTTTCTATCGTGGTTTTGATGTGCTCCACGGTTTGAAACGGAAGTCCAAAAATAATGTCATGTCCCACCGAGCTGTAACCAATTTCCCTGGCCTGTTCGGTCGCGTTCTTCACATTGGCAAAAGGCTGGAAGCGGTGAATTGCCTGCTGCACAACAGGATTGTAGTCCTGCACTCCATAACTTACACGGTCAAAGCCCAACTCAAAAAGCACCTGTAGGTGTTCTTTTTTGGTATTGTTAGGGTGTCCCTCAAAACTAAAATCAAATTCTTCGGCTCTTTCTGCATGTTCAAAAAGGCCATTGATGAGATATTTCAAGTTTTCTGCGGAAAAAAACGTGGGAGTTCCTCCTCCCAGGTGAATTTCTCTTATGACCGGCTTTTCCTGCAGCAACTCCACATAAAGCTCCCACTCCTGAAGTACGGCCGAAATGTATGGAGATTCTACATCGTGTCTTTTCGTGATGCGCTTATTACACCCGCAAAAGGTGCACAGGCTTTCACAAAAAGGCAGGTGCACGTAAAGGCTGATGCCCTCACTTGAATTGCTCTCTGAAAATGATCTTTTGAGGGTTTCTTTATATTCTGAAACAGAAAAATTCCCCTGATCCCAATACGGTACGGTTGGATAACTCGTGTACCGCGGGCCTGCTACATTGTATTTATTGATCAAAAAGTTGCTCATTTCTGATAGTTTGACAGCAAAAGTAGTCAGGAAGAACAGCTTAAAAAATGATCCTAATCAGGTTAAGAATGTCCGAATTTTGAGGTCTGGGGAAAAATGCTTCTTTTTAGCCCTTGTAGATCACTCTTCCACAATGTCCCTGCGGATAAGATCTAGATTTGGCTGAATGTTTCTCTTACACCGGCCCTTAATCCATTCCACACGTAGCCCCAGAAGGAGATATGCACGTCCCTTTCCACTTTCACTTCTTTGGAAACTTCTTCTCCCGAAATTCCGTCGTTGTCTACGAACAAATTGGCAATGGCTGTCAAAAAACCTTTTTTTTCATGACCCCCATTTTTCAGGAAGATAAATTTGAACTGGTCATAATTAAGCCGCACGTCTCCTGTAAGAAATTCGTTGTTTCCCGTAAAGGTGAACCAAGCATCCTTTATCGTCCCTTTGGCTTCCATATTCATTGAAGGTCTTAAGAGAGAATTAAGAGCGTCTCCCGGCACAGCTCCAAATTTCCCTTTAAACAGGAACCTGTCGTTCGTATTGTTGGCATTAAAGGACCAGTCTACACTTAGCGGCACTACCTCCTGGAAAGTGGCTTCCACATGTACCTTCGTCCTTGGGAAGTCCTTGCGGTCGAGATCAATATTTGTGATATTTTCAACATCAGCCGTTTTTATGGTAAAGACAACAGTGGCCGGGGGGCGATCTGCTTTCATTTTTTCTTCATATTTGATGTGGCTGTTGTTCACCCTTACTTTCTTAAAATTCAGCTTTACGGGCGCATTTCTCAACATCTGGCTATACAAAACCTTTTCCCGGGGGTCATCTGGCAACTCCCGGTTCCTGTAAACCTCGAGATCTCCTCCCGTGACCGTCATTCCGGGATTCTGTAGGTACAACGTCTCATTCCGGTAAGCTATATTAAGGCTATCCATTTCAATTTGTTCTACCCGTAACGAGATCCTGTCTTTTTCGTGAGGGATCTTTTTGTCAAACTGTGGTTTGTCATAATATGGAATAATGCGGAAATCTTTTATTACTCGTCTTGCCATCCTGCATAGTAAGGTGACTGGCGGCAACAAAGTGCTCAGGGTTTAGGTTGAGTCTCAAGCTGTCGCTCTCCAGCTGATAGGTTTGGTACTCAAAAGGAATAGTATTTTTTAAGGTGCTGCTATCAACAGCAACGCCCGAGATCTTCAACTTTGGCAAGTGCAGGAATACTTCATTGTCCCTGCCGCCCTTCTTATGAAGTCTAAAGGTTCCGTTTGTCGCCTTTATTTCTCCAATACTTATGTTTTGATTAAACTTTTTTTCCGGGCTTTTACTGGCTGTACTATCGCTACTGCCCATTACAAATTCAGGATCCTCGAGAATGAAGCTTTTAATGTGCAGCTTATTGTTCATTATGTAATCCCAAAAGCCAATTCCACTGAGAGAAATTCTTTTTGCCTGTACGGAATTTCCGCCTTTTTTGAAGTTAACGGCTTTCAAACTGATCTTTCTTTGGAGCAGGCTTACATCCAGCTCTTCATATTCCGAAGTATTACCAAGCAAATCGTCAATCCTACTTTCTATTTTATTGGTAATAACTCCCTTTAAGATGAAAAATACGACCAGTAGCAAAGCCACAATGGCAAAGAGCGCGACAAAGGTTTTTTCTTTTTTTTCCAACAGGTATTTTTTTTGAAGATAAACAATTTCTCACTTATGCTCGCGGGGTTTCCTGAAGCCGAAAGTAGTGCAGCACAAAAGAACATTTTTAGAAGAAATTCTGTTAAAACACTTTCACAAAAAAGATTTCTCTACCTGCAATTCCTGCTAAAATTTTCACAAACGTCATGACGGCATGTTAATTCTGTACTAATCAACATTTCCTTAAAACTCTTTTAACAGCTTCTAGCTTAAATTGGCGGTATCACAGAAAAATTAACAAGTAAAAAAATAGCCCTCATGACTGTATTTCAACCCTCCGAGATTATTGAAGAATTTAAGAATTTCCTACACAGCAGCTGCTCCAACCCTGCAGATTTCTCCTCTTTTGAGTCTTTGCACAAGGGCATTATCAAAATGTATTTTGGAGCACGCAAAGTAGAGATCGACTACGAAAATCAAATGATACATGCAGAAATTCCAATTTCTGACCACAATTATACTACGGTGAACTTTGAGTGCCAGGATCTTGACAGGTTCCTTTCTTCCTGTATCAAAAAAGATAAGCGCAGCCTAAATTTTTATCAAAGCGCTCTCAATTATTACAGCCTGGCCAAAGTGGCTTAAGATCTTACAGTCTACGGTTAAAATACAAAAGCTCCAAGAGGAGCTTTTTTTATGGGGTGAAGTGGAATTTTTCATCTTAGATCTAAATTTGGAATTTAGAATTTACCCGAAGTAAAAGACGATTTGGCTCGAGACTTCCGTCCTACGTCGGCTGCCCGGAACAGGCTTCCCGCCCAATCCTGCTCAAAACAAAAAACCGAACTGTTTTCACAATTCGGTTTTCACATTTACTTTGTTGGCCTACTAGGGCTCCCCTCGACTCCGCTCGGGGTGAACTTCTCGCCCACAAATATTATAACATAAAAAAACCCAAACCTTTCGGTTTGGGTTTTTAAGCAGTTGGCCTACTAGGGCTCGAACCTAGACTCTTCTGGACCAAAACCAGACGTGTTGCCAGTTACACCATAGGCCATTGCTGTAATGCGGATGCAAATTTAAAACAAACTTTCTCTTGAACAAATATTTTTTCTCATTTCTTTAAAAAAAATTCCATCCCAAAAATGACGTTTTTAGAAGCCCTTGTGTTTCAGAATTTTTCCAAAACTATTGACCTACTCCCACTGGTTCCGTTTCTCCACTACAAATCTTCCGAAATATTTCCTTTTAAATGGCGTTTTAGCTTCAATAACCTAATTATTCTTAAATTCGCCACAGTTAATTAGCTCTATTTATGACAGATCTCAACTTTACCAGGTGGAATAAAATTCTGGGCTGGTTGGTATTCTTAATTGCTCTTACCACATATTGGTCAACCGTAGAACCTACTGTAAGTTTTTGGGATGCGGGCGAATATATCTCAACTTCATCTAAACTGGAGGTGGGCCACCCGCCGGGAGCCCCGCTTTATCAAATGATGGGTGCCTTTTTCTCGGTCTTCGCAAAAGATGCCAGCCACGTGGCATATATGGTGAACCTCATGTCTGTCTTTGCCAGTGCATTTACAATCCTGTTCATGTTTTGGTCAATTTCCCTGCTGGTGCTCAAAATTTCGGGTCCCAGGGAAGAAATTTCGGGAGCCCGAAAAATGGCAGTTTTGGGCAGCGCTTTGGTAGGCTCTTTAGCCTTTTCGTTTACAGATAGTTTTTGGTTTAATGCTGTAGAAGCTGAGGTATACGCCATGGCAACCTGTCTTATGGCTATTCTTTTTTACCTGGGGCTGCTTTGGGAACGCGATATGTTTGCCCCCCGCGGCAACCGCTGGGTGATACTTATCTCTTTTATCGTGGGACTTTCTTTTGGAGTACACTTTATGGGGCTGCTCACCATTCCCGCCATAGGCTTCCTCTACTACTTTAAGAACTTTTCGAAGATCACGATCAAAAACTTCATTATTGCCAACCTGGTCGTGGTGGCGGTCTTAATGTTCATTTTCAAGATGCTGCTTCCCTATTCGTTGAGCCTTTTTTCTGCAACAGAGGTGTTCTTCGTGAATTCCCTGGGCCTTCCGTTCAACTCGGGTACGATTTTTATGGCTCTGGTGATTATTGCCGCTTTCTACTTCGGAATAAAATATACCCGCAAAAAGCAATACTTTCAGCTTAATACACTGTTGCTTTGCATCCTGTTCATCTTAATTGGTTTTTCCAGTTGGATGATGTTGCCTATTCGTGCAAACGCAGACACCGTGATCAATGAGAACAACCCGAATAACGCCCGCGAATTGCTGGCTTATTATAACCGGGAGCAATATCCCGAAACACACCTGTTCTACGGCCCACAGTTCACCGAGATGTACAGCGGCCTGGACGAGAACAATCCTTACATTGACGACAAACCGAAATATGAAAAAGATGAAGCAGCCGGAAAATATGTTGTCGTCAATGACTATGTAAATGCCAAACAAAATACCGACGATGCTCATAAAGCCTTTCTACCGAGAATGTGGAGTACCGAACATGCTGCCAATTACCTCGATTTCACCGGTCCTTTAGATTTTACCATAAAACCGGAATACCAGGGAGAGGAGCAACTTGCAGTGGCGGTAAGTGAATTTAAAAATAAATTCAATAGGGGTGAAATTGACAACGAGCAGTACGACAACTTTCTGAGACAGTTCAGGGAGTATCTTGTTGTAGAAAAACCTTCTTTTGCCTCCAACATGAGGTACTTCTTTGAATTCCAGCTGGGCTACATGTACTGGCGCTATTTCATGTGGAATTTTGTAGGAAGACAGGACGACATTCAGGGTAAATACGACGATCTGCATGGGAACTGGTTAAGCGGTATCGATTTTATCGATTCGGCAAGATTGGGCTCGCAGGACAACCTTCCGTCAGATGTGAAGAATAACCCTGCCCGCAACACCTACTATTTTTTACCTTTTTTACTCGGCCTCCTGGGGCTGGTATTTCAGTTTAGCAAAGACAAAAAGAACTTTTGGGTGCTGCTGGTATTCTTCCTTTTTACCGGGATCGCTCTTAAACTTTACCTCAATGAACGGCCTTTTGAACCAAGGGAACGTGATTATGCCCTGGTAGGCTCCTTCTATGTCTTCGCTATCTGGATTGGTTTTGGGGTATATGCCCTGTTTGATATCTTGAAGGATTATTTAAAACCAAAGATCGCTGTCCCTGTTGTTGTGGTAGCTTCTTTACTGGCAGTTCCTACTTTAATGGCTTCAGAAAACTGGGACGATCACGACAGGTCAGACAAATATACGGCCCTTGCCATGGCCAAGATGTACCTGGACAGTCTCGATGAAAATGCGATTTTATTTACCATTGGAGACAACGATACCTTTGCTCTGTGGTATGCGCAAGAAGTGGAAGGCTACAGGACAGATGTGAGGATTGTGAATACTTCCCTCTTCGCTACTGATTGGTATATAGATCAAATGAAAAGGCAGGCCCACGAAAGTGCTCCTATTCCGGGTCAGCTGGTTCATGAGCAGTATCGCTACGGCACCAATGATGCTGTATGGTATCAACCTGTGACCAAAGACACCATGAATATCACTGCCTGGCTTAAATGGATAGCTACCGATGATCCACGTACGCAGGCCGAGCTCATGAGTGGTCAAAGTGTGAGTACTTTCCCGGCTAAATTCCTAAGGATCCCTGTGGACAAACAGGAAGTGCTCGCTAATGGCACCGTTAAACCTGAGAATGCAGATGAGATCGTAGACGAAATCATTATTGAACTCAAAGGCGATATCGTTTATAAAAACAGGCTGTTAATGCTTGACATCATCGCGAACAACAACTGGGAACGTCCTATTTATTTTACGGGTGGCAGTTTTGGAGATGATGATTACCTGTGGATGAAAGACTACCTGCAACTCGACGGGGTAGCGTACAGGCTCGTGCCCATTGAAACTCCTGTAGATGCACGTTCACCTTTTGACATGGGACGTATTGATACTGAAAAGATGTATGACATCGTGATGAACTGGTACTGGGGCAACTCGGGTAGTCCGGATATCTACCACGACCCCGAGACCCGCAAAAACGCCATCACTTACAGAAGCAACCTCGCCCGGCTTATCGAAGCCCTTATTCAGGAAGGAAAGCTCGAAAAAGCTGAAAAGGTGTTAGACCTGGGAATGGAAAAAATGCCGGTAGATTATTATGACTATTATACGCTTTTAGAACCGTTCATTAGTGGTTACTATGAAGTGGGAAAAAAGGAAAAAGCACGAAACCTTTGGAATCAGGTGGCTAAGAAATACCAGGAGAACCTGGAGTACTATAGTACGCTTGATCTTGACCGGCAGTACAGTTGGGGCAGTGAGATCGTGACAGACATAGAGCGCTATCGCAGCCTCGTAGATATTCTCATCCTGAACGATGAGGAAGCCAAAGCCAGGGAGGAAGCCGATAAATTCAATGATTACCTAATGAAGTTCAAGCACTTCTACGGTAATCCTGAACTGGATGAGGAAGTTCCGCAGCCGGAACAGCAAGTTATTCCCGAAGAAACTGTAGATTCATTATAAAATTTGGCCCGCCTCAAGCGGGCCTTTTTTTATCTTTGAATTATGAAGGTAAAGATCCCGAAGCTTATCAAAATGTTGTATCCGCGACGTATTTGGGACGGTGGCCGCGAAGAAAAGGCCATTTATCTCACTTTTGATGATGGTCCCATTCCCGAAGTAACACCCTGGGTGCTACAGCAGCTAAAACAGTATAATGCAAAAGCCACTTTTTTCTGCATTGGAGATAATGTGGAAAAGCATCCGGCAATCTTCAAAAAGGTCATTACTGAAGGCCACTCGGTAGGCAACCACACTTTCAATCACCTCAACGGCTGGAAAACTGCTTCCAAAGAATATTTGCTTAACACGCTAAGAGCGCAGCAGCAAATGCTGCAGCATGCTCCAGGGTTAGCCCTCAAAAATGCCTTTTTCAGGCCGCCTTACGGAAAGATCAAAAACAACCAGGCGCGACAGCTGTGTGACGAGGGTTTTCAAATTGCGATGTGGGATGTCATCAGTGAAGATTACAATCAGAAGATCTCATCAGAGAAATGCCTGAAAAATGTGCTTAATAATGCGGTTACCGGAAGCCTTATCGTTTTTCACGACAGCCTCAAAGCCGAAAGGAACATGAAATTTGCCTTACCCCGCGTTCTGGAACATTATTCCCAGCGGGGATATTCTTTTAGATCCCTGGACGAGCTGGTTTAATACCTCTCAAAAATGACATTTTTGACACCTAATTATTCAAGCCCTTCAGGCTTGTTGATTATTGATCATCTTTTACCAGAGGCTTTGCCCCCGGCTGACTTATTGGAGCCTCCAGGCTCTTTGGGGTCTATTTTAATTTTATCCCGGCTACTCCATAGAAGAACATCCGTGGCATCGGTGGCTAAAAAATCTTGAATTTCAAATTTTAAACTCGCAATCCAATTGGAATTTGGTGCTTGAAATTTTGGAATTTCAATATTTACTCCTCCTCATCAGCAAAAATAGCCTCATCTTCAGAAAAATCGAGGATTTCGGCAGCAGGAAGGTAGCGCAGGAACATGTCAATTCCCTTTTGCAGCATAAGTTCTGTAGAATACTTTCTGCTATTCGCCAGCACAAATCCGCCGCGGGAGAGCCTAAAGAAATACTTGCCCGAGGTATCGCGTTTCCTCGTGAAAGTAAAAGATTGCAGGTCGTTTTGAACCGTGTCGATGATCAACTCACAATCAGATTTCTTTTTACATCCAATGCTGGTGAAGATCACCTTGCCCTTACGGGAATTGAAAGTGAATTTGTAATCCCTGTTCAGTCTTCTGCTAATGACAAATGCGCCCATTGGAAATTTTGTGAAGCAGCAAAACTAAAAAAAGAAGCCTATGATGTTTTCTATTTTGGAGGTTTCTACGGAAAAGTTATCAAGAACGACTTGTGGAAAATATAGGCTCTCTAAAAAGCCCTTTTTGAGTATCTTTAGCTACTAACTCATTTCATGAAAGCATTCTTAAGATTTCTCCCGGTTTTTATATTGTTACTTAATCTTCAGTCCCAGGTTCTGGCCCAAAAAACTGAAGGCCTGGTCATAGATGCCGGTACAGGAGAAGTTCTGGAAGGGGTGAACATTTATGATCCTGTTCGCGAGACCGGGACCGTGACCAATTCTGAAGGAAAATTCAAATTAAAAGATGTCGATCCTGAAGCTTTCTACAGGTTCAGCTTTGTAGGTTATGAAACCAAAGAATATACCCCTGCGGAGTTAGAGGCACAAAACTTCATTGTAAAACTGAGACAAACACATGAAAATTTATCCGGTATTGAACTAAATGTCCAAAAACTATATAAAAAATTACCCTACATTAAGCTACAGGATATGCCAAAAGCGGTTTATTCCTTTTCACACGTGCGGTTGGGAAACAAACTTTTCATCACCGGCGGAAGTGAATCTGAGGAAGTAGATCAGGCGCTGAAGCTCATGGAAGAATATGCCAGTGTGGGCTTTGACGAATTTCTAAACGCACTGAAGAGGAATCCCGGTATGGATTGGCCCGAGTTTAATTCGCAGCTCTTTGGTTATGACCTGGACAACAACCAATGGGAAACAGCTCCTGTAAAAACCATTGAAAGAACCCATCACAATGCTGAAGCCGTCGATGGTAAAATCTACATTTTTGGTGGTAAAACACTTTCTTTAAACCAACGAAAGGAAATATTACCTAATGAGATCGAGGTCTTCGATCCTGCCACGGGAGAGCTAATGGTAGATGAAACTAATCCGCACCAGGCGGTGAATTTTGCCAGTTTCACTACAGATTCCCTTCTGTTCGTCGCCGGCGGTTCCACGAGAAAATACCGCACTACCGGCAGAAAAGACTATTCGAACCAGGTGCACGTTTACAACCCGAAAACCGGCTATTGGAAAAAGTTGGGCCCCATGCCCGAGGGCAAAGAAACGACCGCAATTCGCGTAGGAGAAGTGGTTTATTTTATTGGCGGCTATCAGGAGGAACCCCTTGCTTTTATTGAACAACTGGACCTGAAAACCGGGAAATGGAAAAGATTGGGCAATTTACCTTCTCCTATTGAAAAGCCTTCCCTCGCGACAAAGAACAACATTATATACATTTTTGAAGAGAAGAGCATTGTCGCTTTCAATATTGTGGACGGTTCTTTAAAAGAATATAAAGTAGATTTTGATGAAGTAATGCCTCAAATGACGGTCTATAGGGATGACCTCTATATTTTTGGCGGCTACCTGTTTTTTAATTTTAAGCTCACCCCTTCGGATAATTTCTATAAAATCTCCCTGAGTGACTTTGCAAAAACTGAGGTCATTCGGGAAAAGTCACTCTAGACCGTAACTGTTTAAAACCTAATTTTTTTGAGGTACAACTTGTCGAATTAAGAGCTACATTTAAAGTTCTAATAAGCTGAAGATGTTGAAACTCACACATAAGAAGCAAGGCTTGAGCAGTAGCTCGAAATTGCTGTTAAGTTTCCTGATCCTTTTTTCTGCCTATCACCTGGCCGAATACATGATCATGTTCAGGAACAATCCGGTTCTTTTTTTCACTTTTCAGATCCTCTTTTTTATTTCGGCATTTGTTCTGGGAAACTGGTATTCGGGCAAAGGTTTAGCAGCCTGGGGCCTGCCGTTTTCCAAAAGATTGTTTAGCCCACTTATCTTCGGAATTCTTATGGGCATCCTGTTGTATGGCCTTCCGTTTACCCTGTCTCTTTTCCTGGGAATAGAGAAGATTACGACAATCCCTTCTTTTGGGGTGGTTGTGCAAAGCAGTTTACCCTTTGCCATAGGGGTGTTGTTCACCTCATTTTCTGAAGATATCCTCACCCGCGGATTGATCTATGCACATTTTTCGAGGAAATTAAAACCGGAATACTTAATCCTTCTTTCTGCATCAATTTATTATCTCAACCATATTTATAGACTTAACGACGGAGCAGATGTGCTGGCGTACATTTTTCTCCTCGGGCTAATTTTTATGATCCCGTTGTTGCTCACCAGAGATCTTTGGATCACAGGAGCCATGCATTGGGCAGGAAACCTTTTCTTTTATGTAACCCACGAGGTGATACAAACCCAACCCGGCAATAGCTCTATAAGCTACAATTCCTTTTTCGCCATTTGCCTGCTTTTCATGATTCCAATGTTTTGGATACTTACCAGGAAATTCGCGGATTATTTTCGAATCAAGCCGGGATTTCATTAGTTGACTTTGTTGCAAATTCCCATACGGCTTTTAAAAAATGAACGTTCATTCTTTTTTTGTATCTTTGCTTCAGAATCAAAAACGATGAAGGAAGTTTCTAAAAGTCAGCTGAAGAGAGATGCTCTGGTCAAAGCAACAATTAGCCTTGTAAACAACAGTGGTTTTCATGCCACACCTATGTCCAAGATTGCCAAGATGGCCAATGTCTCCCCTGCTACCATTTACCTCTATTTTCAGAATAAACAGGACCTGGTGAACCAGGTGTATATTGAGGTGAAAGCGGCTTTCAGCAGTTTTGCTTTTAAAGATTATGATCCCGGCATGCCCGTGGAAGCCGGATTTGAAAAGATTTGGAAGAATATCGCGAGTTACAAATTGAAAGAGATAGATAAAGCATTGTTTCTTTCTCAATGTGACAATACGCCAATGGTTGATGAGGAAAGCAGGCAGGAAGGATTAAAGCACCTGCAGCCCCTGCTGGAGCTTTGGGAACAGGGAAAAGAGGAAGGAATTATTAAACCCATTTCCCCTTATCTTTTGTACACTTTTACCATTTATCCTATCTCATTTCTTGTAAATATTAAAAACAGGGGACTTTGCACAGTTGATGGGAAGGCCTTAGAGACAGCCTATCAATCTGCCTGGAACAGCATAAAAGCATAAGCAGAAATTGAATACAGCGTAAAAATTTTCCGCTTAAAGAAAATGAACATTCATTAATATCAAAATTGTACTATGGAATTATTAGATAAATTGAACTGGCGTTACGCGACAAAAGCCATGACCGGTGAAAAAGTACCGCAGGAAAAAATAGACAGAATTTTGGAAGCGGCTTCCCTTGCCCCTACTTCGAGTGGCTTGCAACCCTTCGAGATCCTGGTGGTAACAAATCCCGAGGTCAAGAAGCAGATTAGAGAAATTGCCTGGGACCAGTCTGTAGTGACCGACTGTTCTCACCTACTGGTCTTTGCTGCCTGGGATACTTATACCGAAGAACGCATCAACAAGATCTTTGACCTTACTAACGAGGTGAGAGGCTTTAAAAACGAAGGCTTCGAAAATTACCGTCAAAAACTTCTGGGATTTTATCCGCAACGAGAGGCCGAAGAGAATTTTAATCACGCTGCAAAGCAGGCTTATATTGCCTTTTCACAGGCCATTGCCGCAGCAGCCTTCGAAAAAGTGGACAGTACGCCCATGGAAGGATTTGACCCGGATGCCCTCGATGAGATCCTTAACCTGAAGGAAAAGAACCTGAAATCGTGTTTGCTGCTTCCTCTTGGTTATAGAGATACAAAGAACGACTGGCTCGCAGGGCTCCAGAAGGTTCGCAAGAGCAAAGAAGACCTGGTAACGGTAATTGATTAATTAAACAGCACAAGATGAAAAATTTTGAATACAAGAATCCTACAAAGATCATCTTTGGAAAAGGACAAATAGAAAAATTAAGCGAAGAGGTACCCGAAAATGCTAAAATTCTCATGCTTTATGGCGGCGGAAGTATTAAAAGAAACGGCATTTACGAGCAGGTTGTAAAAGCGCTTGACGGATTTGAAGTTTTAGAGTTTGGTGGTATTCCCGCTAACCCTGAATATTCAATTTTAATGAAGGCGCTAAAAGTGATCAAGGAAGAGAACATCACTTTCCTTTTAGCTGTTGGAGGCGGTTCGGTTATTGACGGTACCAAATTTTTGTCTTCGGCTGCCCTTTATGACGGGGAAAATCCGTGGGATATTCTAACAGAAAAGATCGCTACTCAAGAAGGCATGCCTTTTGGAACCGTTCTCACCATTCCCGCAACGGGTTCAGAAATGAATTCGGGAGCCGTGATCACTCGTGAAGAGACCAAAGAAAAGCTGAGTATGGGTGGGCCCGGGATTATTCCCTCAATTTTCCATTCTCGATCCCCAGGTGATACATTCGCTCCCCTCACGACAACTGGTCAATGGTATCACAGATGCTTTTACGCATGTTCTGGAGCAGTACATGACCTACCCCAGCGGCGCATGGTTGCAGGACAGGTTTGCAGAAAGCATACTTCAAACCCTTATTGAAGTTGCCCCCAAGATTCTTAATGACCCGACAGATTACACGGCTGCATCCAACTTTATGTGGAGTTGTACCATGGCCCTTAATGGGCTTATCCAGAAAGGAGTTCCAACAGACTGGGCAGTGCATGCGATGGGGCATGAACTTACTGCCCTGTATGGAATCGACCACGCCCGTACCCTGGCGATCATCTCCCCCAGCCACTACAAGTTCAATTTCGAAACCAAGAAAGAGAAACTGGCACAGTATGGAGAAAGAGTTTGGAACATTACTGAAGGTTCTCTTGATCACAAAGCTTCTGCAGCTATTGAAAGAACCGAAGCCTTTTTCAAGGAACTTGGAATTGAAACCAGGCTCTCTTCCTATACCGAAGATTATCACGGTACTGCCGAAGAGATCTCAAAAAGGTTCACAGATCGCGGTTGGTTAGGTTTGGGAGAACATCAAAACCTGAAGCCCGAAGATGTAGAAAAGATCGTAAAGATGGCTTATTAAAATACCTCAAGAGGAATGGTAGAAAAGGTCCGGGAATATCGGGCCTTTTTTTATTCAAAAAATTCGTGGAAATTACCGAATATACTCCTGCATCAAACCTATAAGCGTATTAGCGTCCTGTTCTCCGCTTTGGCGCCATTTCATCTCGCCTTCCTTATAGATCATGAGAGTGGGTAAACCTTTTACCCGGAGTGCTTCGGCGAGTTCTGCGTTCTTTTCGACATCGATCTTGATCACTTTAGCCTTATCGCCAAGGGCAGCTGCAACATCTTTTAGAACCGGATGCATGGCTATGGAAGCCTCATTCCAGTCTGTATAAAAATCCAGCAAAACCGGAATGTGCAGGTCGATTAACTCACCAAACTTTGACATATACTGGTGTATTAGTATTTCAACAGGATAAAAAGGAGCATCATCTGCTGCTTTTCTCAAATATAAGCAAAAGTTTGAATTATGCGGGCTTTGAACCTTTGCGCAGTTCGATCACTGTCACTTCAGGCCAGATGCCCACCCTACCCGGATAAGCCAGGAATCCGAAGCCACGGTTTACATTGATGTACCTCCCAAATTCCTCGTAAACTCCTGCCCAGTTTTCATATCTGTATTGGATGGGACTCCATTTAAACCAGCCGGGGATTTCGATCCCGAACTGCATTCCATGGGTATGGCCGCTAAGGGTAAGATGATAATGTTTTGAGTCATTCTTGATCTTTTCCTGCCAATAGGAAGGATCATGGGAAAGAAGCACCTTAAAATCCTCATTTTTGACACCTCTGGCCGCAAGGTCAAGATCTCCTTTCTTTTTGAAGTGCCCGGCACCCCAGTTCTCTACCCCCACCAAAGCAATTTTTTCACCGTCTTTTTCAAGATACCGGTGTTCATTCAGCAACAAGTCCCAACCCATTTGAGCGTGAACTTTTTTAAGTGACTCCAAATTTGCCCTTTTTGCCTCTGCAGATTCCCATTCGATATAATCGCCATAGTCGTGGTTCCCCAGGATAGAAAAGATTCCGTCTTTGGCGCTAAGACCTCCAAAATGCTGTTTCCAATCCTCCATTTCGGTCGCCTTGTTGTTTACCAGATCTCCGGTAAAAAGGATTACGTCGCTTTGTTGCTCATTGATGAGATCTATGCCGTACTGTATCTTTTCGGGATTATCAAAGCTACCGCTGTGAATGTCACTAATTTGTGTCATTCTATAGCCGTCAAATGCCTGCGGAAGATCTTCAAAGAAAAGCGTATGCTTTATTACCTGATAATTGTAGCGGCCCTTGTACATTCCGTAGAGCAAAGAAGCAAAAGGGATCGCGGCGGCGCCCAGTGCAACCTGGCTGATGAACTTTCGGCGTGACGGGAGGTCAAAATCACTTCCGGAATGTGCTATTTTCCTGTATCCGCCTACAATGAGCCTTACCATATCCTCTCCAAAAAGCAGGAAAAAGAAGACCAGCTTCGGCACAAAGAACACCAGGAAGAATCCTATGGCATAACTTTTCGCCCCTGCCCAGGCCGATTGATTATTGAAGTTAAACTGATAGATCAAAAACACAAGTGCACCAAGGGACAAAACCAGGTACAGGGCATAGATCCAGTTTTGGCGGGTGATGGTCTTAAAAGCCTGGTAGGCGTAAATATCGAGAACAATATAAATAAGGATGAAAATTATCCAGCGCATACTCAAATTTTTGATAAAGGTAAGTCTTAAATCGCCCTCTTTACTGCTTACTACTTCTTATATAGCCAATGCAGCCATAGGACTAAACTATCTTGAAAGCTAAAGAAAACTGCAGATTACTCAACAAGAATAAAGCCAAAACAGTGGCTGTCAGGTGCTCTAGAATTTCTATTTTAGGTACCGAAAATTCCTTGCCTCATGCAAAGACGAAAATTCATCAAACATACCGGCCTCTGCGGAATTGGCCTTACAGCCCTTTCCCCGTTCACAGGATTTTCTGCTAACTTAAATCTTTCAAAAATGACATTACCATCGCCTATCGCCATAGCCACCTGGAATTTCCCGAATGCCAGCAAAAAAGCGGGTGAAATACTTGAAAAAGGCACCTCTGCCCTTGATGCCGTAGAACAGGGTGTCATGGTAGAAGAAGCCAATGTCAAAAATACGACAGTCGGCAAAGGCGGCGCACCAGACCGTGAAGGGAATGTCACTCTTGATGCCTGCATCATGAGCCCCTCGGGAGACGCAGGGGCTGTGGTCTACCTCAAGAACAACACACATGCTGTTTCGGTGGCGAGAAAGGTGATGGAAGAGACTCCCCATGTCATGCTTGCAGGAGAAGGCGCCGACCAGTTCGCCCGGGAAATGGGATTTGAAAAAGAAGAACTTCTTACCAAAGATTCAGAAAAAGCCTATGAAGAATGGCTCAAAAAGAAGGAATACAAACCTATTATCAATATCGAGAACCACGACACGATTGGCATGCTCTGCATTGATGAAAAGGGAGACATTGCCGGCGCCTGCACCACCTCGGGCCTTTCTTATAAGATGAATGGGCGCGTGGGAGATTCGGCGATCATTGGCTCCGGTTTGTTCCTGGACAACGAGGTTGGAGGCGCCGCCGCAACCGGAATGGGAGAAGCTATCATGAAAACTGTTGGCAGTTTTTTGATTGTAGAATTGATGCGCAACGGGAAATCTCCGCAGGAAGCATGCGAGGAAGCCATCCAGCGGATTATCAAACAAAATCCAGGTACCTACAAAGATTTCCAGGCGGCCTTTATCGCGTTGAACAAGAAGGGGGAAGTAGGTTCGGCATGTATTCACGAAGGATTTTCTTATGTGAAATACCAAAACGGAAAGAACACCAATACCAAAAGCAAGTTTTTTGTATAGCGCGACCTGTGTATACAGGAACCTTTAAACAGAAGTGGACGTTTAACAGGGGCATCTGTCAACAATTTGTATTTTTGTATTTCTATAAAAATTTAAAATGGCTGAAAAAAAGCGACTATTCCTTCTCGATGCATATGCCCTCATTTTTAGAGGCTATTATGCTTTCATAAAAAATCCTATTGTCAACTCCAAAGGTCAGGACACCTCGGCCATCATGGGCTTCATGAATTCCCTGTTCGATGTGATAAGAAGGGAGCGCCCGGATCACCTGGCGGTTTGTTTTGATAAAGAAGGCAGTGACGCGAGAACCGAAATGTTTGAAGCTTACAAGGCGCACCGCGATGCCACGCCCGAGCCAATATTACAGTCAATTCCTTACATCCAGGACATCTTGAAAGCCATGCACATTCCCGTGGTGGTGCTGCCGGGTTGCGAGGCCGATGACATTATTGGAACTCTTGCTAAGCAAGCCGAGAAAGAGGATTACAAGGTGTTCATGGTCACGCCCGACAAAGATTTCGCGCAACTTGTTTCCGATAACATCTTCATGTACCGTCCCGCCCGTATGGGGAACGGGATTGAAATTTGGGGCCTGCCCGAAGTTCGAAAGAAGTTCGAGGTGGAACGGCCTGAGCAGGTGATTGATTTCCTCGGAATGATGGGTGACGCGGTAGATAACATCCCGGGCTTACCCGGAGTGGGCGAGAAAACCGCTAAAAAATTCCTGAAGCAGTTTGGAAGCATGGAAAACCTGCTGGCGAACACTCATCAATTAAAAGGGAAAATGCGCGAAAAAGTGGAAGCCAATGCCGAATTGGGGATGGTCTCCAAAAAACTCGCCGAGATCATGTGCGACTGTGATGTGCAGTTTCACGCCGAAGATTATGAACTTTCCATGCCCGATTCAGAAAAGGTACAGGAGATCTTTGAAGAACTCGAGTTTCGTAGACTGAAGGAGCAGTTTCTAAAGCTCTTTTCGGGCGAACAAACTGCCCGGCCAACCCAGGTGAGCAATACCGAAACCGCCAAAGCACAGGCGCAGCCTGCAGGTGCAGGTCAATTTTCTCTTTTTGGAGGAGATGAACAGGAGACATTACAGGAAGTTTCGGGGCGCAAAAAGATCAAAGATGTTGCTCATGTCTATCAAAGCGTGGCTTCGGGCATGGCGATGAAGTTCTTTCTTCAGAATTTGATGAAACAGCAGTGCGTCTGCCTTGAATTTACCACGACTTCTTTAGATCCTATTCCTGCGGAAATAATTGGGATCGCATTTTCCTGGGAAGCCGGGAAAGGTTTCTACCTGCCCATTCCCGAGGAGCGTGAAGAAGCCCAACAGGTGATGGAGCAGTTACGGCCTTTCTTTGAAGCTGAAAATATCGAAAAGGTTGGACAAAACCTGAAGCACGACATTAAGGTGCTGGCGAAGTACAATATCAGCTTTAAAGGACCGCTTTTCGATACCATGATCGCGCATTATTTGATCAATCCAGATATGCGACACGGCCTTGATGTACTTTCGGAAACCTACCTTAACTACACCCCGGTCTTTGTTGAGGAGCTCCTGGGAAAAGGAAAGAATCAGAAGTCCATGCGCGACATTCCCCTGGAGGAGCAAACAGAATTCAGCGTAGAAGACGCCGATGTTATCCTTCAGCTGAAGCAGCAGTTTACCCCCGAACTAAAAGAGGCGAAATACCGAAAAACTGTTTCACGAAATTGAGATTCCGCTGGTAAAGGTGCTTGCCGACATGGAGCTGGAGGGCATCAGGCTGGACAAAGATTACCTGGCAAATCCTTTCCGAAGAAATGGATAAAGACATAAGCCAGCTCGAAAAAGCCATTTATGAGACCGCAGGAGAAGAATTCAATATTGGTTCTCCAAAACAGCTTGGGAATCATCCTTTTTGAGAAGCTAAAGTTGGTTGACAAACCCAAAAAGACGAAAACGGGACAGTATTCTACAGGCGAAGAGATCCTTTCGGTCCTGGCACAGGAGCATAAGATCGTGCAGCAGGTTATGGATTATCGCGGCCTGGTTAAATTAAAAAACACTTATATAGATGCGCTGCCGCTACAAGTGGAACCTTCAACCGGCCGTGTGCATACAGAGTATATGCAGACTGTGGCTGCAACCGGCCGGCTGAGTTCAAACAACCCGAACCTGCAGAATATTCCTATTAGAACCGAGAGAGGAAGGCAGGTAAGAAAGGCATTCGTGCCAAGAGATGAGGAGCACGTGCTATTAGCCGCCGATTACTCGCAGATCGAACTCAGGATCATTGCTTCTTTGAGCAAGGAAGACAATATGATCAAGGCATTTCAGGAAAATCAGGATATCCATGCCTCTACCGCTGCTAATGTCTTTAACGTGCCCATGGACGAGGTGACACGGGAGCAGCGAAGCAACGCCAAATCTGTCAACTTCGGGATTGTTTACGGGGTTTCGGCCTTTGGGTTGAGCCAGCAAACCAGTCTTTCCCGCGGGGAATCCAAGGAGTTGATCGAAACCTATTACAAGACTTACCCAAAGTTGAGAGACTTCATCAGCGAACAGGTGGAGTTCGCAAGAGAGCACGGTTATGTACAAACTGTTCTTGGCCGCCGTCGTTATTTAAAAGACATCAACTCCCGCAATCAAATGGTGCGCAGCGCTGCTGAAAGAAACGCGGTAAACGCACCCATTCAGGGAAGTGCTGCAGATATAATTAAACTCGCCATGATCAACATTCACAAGAAACTGAAGGAGGGCAATTACCGAACAAAAATGCTGCTTCAGGTGCATGATGAACTTGTCTTTGATGTTTACAAACCCGAACTGGAAGAGATCAAAGCCCTCGTAAAAAGAGAAATGGAAAATGCCTTTATAATGGATGTGCCTTTAGAAGTAGATCTTGGGGTGGGCCTCGACTGGCTGGAAGCGCACTAGATTAGACGCTAGGATTTAGACGTGAGATGTTAGATAATACAAACCTAACAGGTCTTCGAAACCTGTTAGGTTTTTTGTTTCCTCTCAAAAAAGGCATTTTCGGAAGACTTTGTTAACATCAGTCGCAAAAAAGGTAAAATTTAGTAACTTTTGGAAAACCACAACCAACTAAAAAAACCTCAAATGACCGAAGACTTCAGTCAGGACAAAAAATATTCGTTTGTACAAAAGGCCTGGATTGTAGCAGGTATATTTGCTTTGATCACCTCTATCCTCCTCATTTTTAAATCCACCTTCAGCGTATTTATTCTTGTTTTGGGCGGGGCTTTGATTGCAACCTATTTTCGCGGCCTGGCTCAACTCATCGAAAAAAAGACACACTGGAAGAAATGGATCGCTATGACCATTTCAATTGGAGGTACTTTATTGTTCGTCGCAGGAATCATCTGGCTTATTGGAAGTGAAGCTCAAAACCAAATGACGCAACTCAGCGAAACTTTGCCCGAGACATACCAAAATGCTAAAGAACAAATCAAAGACACCTACTTGGGACGAGAAGCTATTAAGCGAATTCAGGAAAGCGGTAGCGGACAAAAAATGACCTCGGTCTTTTCCAGCTTTTTTAGAACTACTTTTGGTATTCTGGGTGACATTTATGTCATCCTACTCGTGGGTGCTTACCTCACCGCTTCTCCTTACCTGTACACAAAAGGCATCAAAAAACTGGTGCCGCCAAAAGGCCGCGGGAAGGCAGATGATGTACTTGACCACCTTGGTCAAAGCATGAAACAATGGATCCTGGGAAAACTCTTCGCAATGTTCGTCGTATTTGTACTCACGGCCATCGGCCTTAAGATCATGGGAATGCCTATGTGGCTGGCGCTTTCGATCATCGCCGGATTCTTAAACTTCATTCCCAACTTTGGTCCCCTTATCGCCATGATTCCTGCAGTACTGGTGGCCTTATCCAAAGACCCGCAGACGGCGCTTATTGTAGTTGGACTTTACATGCTGGTGCAGTTCCTGGAAAGCAACGTGATCACTCCAAAAATTCAGCAGCGGTTAACCAGTGTCCCTCCTGCCCTAATTATTACTTCGCAGCTTGTTGTGGCAAGTTTTGCAGGAATCTGGGGAATCACCCTGGCCACCCCTATTATTTTGGTGGTGATGATCCTGGTACAGGAGCTTTACGTCAAGAAGATAGATCCCAAAAATTAGAAATAAAAAAACCTTCCGCAAAGGAAGGTTTTGATTATAAGATTATCCCTAATTACTGTTTGATATAAGTAAAATCAATCTGATTAATGTCTGAAGCTACTGTGGTTCCGGGGTCATTGGCAACATAAACAGCAGCATCGGTCTCTGTAGAGGTAAGGGTAACATTAAGATATTCGTTGGTACCGTCACTTGTAATTGAGATCTGCTTCACTTCAGTATAAGGAACTCCACTTACAACAAAATTTACCGTAAGATCATTTTGGTCCACTGAATAAGTGGCTTTGTATGATTTTTCGCTACAAGTGAAGTTGCCTGCAGGGTCGAAATAAAGCCTGGCCTGCGTTGTATATACAACTCCATCCGGATCAAAGGTGAAGTACATGTTGTCAAAGCAGCCAGATTCAGACAAAATATCTTTACTATAGACTCCGTCACTGTTGAAGTCTACAGCAACGTCAGAGTTCATAGATTGTAAATTCCAGGTCCCAACAAGATCGGCCGAAGTAATATTGGCAGCAGTAGTCATGGAAGCACTCGAATTAAGTGCATTGGCGTCTTCCATCACTGTGGCATCTGGGGAACAGGAGAAGAAGAGAACAGAAGCACAAAGGCTTCCGAAGAAAAGAGTTGAAAATTTTTTCATAGCAGTTTGAATTTCAGGCAACAAAAGTAAGTTGATCACTTCTTTTTAACAAGCCTTTAACTGTTAAATCTTACACTTTAACGCTATTATATGTCTTTTATCGATCAATATAACCCTTCCCTCTTCAACTTTTCCTACAGTCCGGGGCCTTGCGATCAAAAATTTCTGAGGCTGTTATTCCATAAGAAGAGGACCCAAAAATGTCATTTTCCGAAGAAATTCTGAGTCGCCTGAGAATCAGAAACTTTTAGCACTTCAATTAAATGAAATGCCGTTTGTAATATAAATTTATAGTTGTACATTTGCAGCCCTGTTTTAAGCAGGGAATGGAATGTTTAATTATTAAGTAAATTTAATTAGTGTGGACACATTAAGCTACAAAACGGTTTCTGCCAACAAAGCCACTGTCAATAAGGAGTGGGTTGTTGTAGACGCTGAAGGACAAGCCCTTGGCCGCCTTTCTTCAATAGTTGCAAAGCTATTGAGAGGAAAGTACAAGGCGAATTTTACCCCACACGTTGATTGCGGAGATAACGTTGCTGTTATCAATGCTGAGAAGATCAACTTAACAGGAAAGAAATGGGACTCTAAAGAGTACATTCGCCACACCGGCTATCCTGGGGGTCAAAAAAGTTTAACTGCTTCGGAATTATTCGGTAAAGGTCCTGAGAGACTTGTCGAAAATGCAGTAAAAGGAATGCTTCCAAAGAACAAACTTGGAGCAGATCTTTTCCGTAACCTAAGGGTTTTCGCGGGCTCAGAACACAATGTTGAGGCTCAGAAACCAAAAACTATTAACCTAAACGATCTTAAGTAATGGAAGTTATTCACAAGATTGGCCGTAGAAAAACGGCTGTTGCACGTGTGTACGTTTCAACCGGAAGCGGAAACATCACTGTAAACAAAAAAGACGTTAAGGATTACTTCTCTACAGGCACTCTTCAATATAAAGTAAGACAGCCGCTTAACATGACCGGAAACAACGAGAGCTTTGACATCAAAGTAAACGTTTACGGTGGTGGGATCACTGGCCAGGCCGAAGCTATTCGTCTTGCCCTATCCAGAGCAATGGTAGAGTTGGATGCCGAGAACAGAACTACTCTTAAGCCTGAAGGCCTTCTTACAAGAGACCCAAGAATGGTTGAGCGTAAGAAATTCGGTCAGAAGAAAGCTCGTAAGAAATTCCAGTTCTCTAAACGTTAATTTTTATTTGGCGTTCAAAGCGCCAAAAAGTTCATTTAAAAAAGATTTTTGTTGTTACGCCGAAGTCACACTGAGAGAAGTCGAAGTGTCGGTGGTTAGTTTAGCATCTAAACAGACAAGGCCGGATATATTTATGATATCGCCACTTGCCTGTTGCTATCTCAACAGAACGTAAACTATTACAAAAATGGCAAACAAAGTAGAAGTAAAAGAATTACTTGATGCAGGTGTACACTTTGGACACCTCACAAGAAGATGGAACCCAAACATGGCGCCTTACATTTACATGGAGCGCAACGGGATTCACATCATCAACCTATACAAGAGTGCTGCTAAAATGCAGGAAGCCGGTGAGGCTCTTAGCAAAATCGCAGCCAGTGGACGAAAGATCCTTTTCGTAGCCACTAAAAAACAAGCAAAAGAAATCGTTGCTGAACAAGCCGAAAGAGCTAACATGCCTTTCATCACAGAAAGATGGCCAGGTGGTATGTTGACCAACTTCGTTACTATTCGTAAAGCTGTTAAGAAAATGGCTTCTATCGACAGAATGAAGAAAGACGGTACTTTCAACACGCTTTCTAAAAAAGAACGCTTACAAGTAGATCGTTTAAGAGCTAAGTTGGACAAAAACTTAGGTTCTATTGCAGACATGAGCCGTCTTCCAGGTGCATTGTTCGTAGTAGACATCACTCGTGAACACATCGCGGTTAAAGAAGCTCAAAAATTAAACATTCCAATTTTTGCAATGGTTGACACCAATTCAGATCCAAGAGATGTGGATTATGTGATCCCTGCAAACGATGATGCTTCAAAATCAATCAGTAAAGTTGTTTCTTACGTTGCCGATTCTATCGTTGAAGGTCTTTCTGAAAGAAAATCTTCTGGAAAAGATAAAGAAGAAGGCGCTGAGGACAACAAACCGGCAAAAAAGGCTCCAAAGCCAAGAAAGCCAAAGTTAGAAACCGAAGTTCCTTCAACAGAGCCTGAAGATAAAAAGGCGATGAAAGAAGCTAAGGAGGATGTGAAACTACAGTCTAAACAAGAGACTTTAGAGAAAGCACGTTCTAACGACGAGGAAGAATAGAAATAACATCAGGTTAAACTATATGAGTCGTTTAGTTGCTTTCCGCGGAATTTGACTAAACGACTTGTTCATTCTAAAAAACATCAAAGACTATGGCAAAGATAACCGCCGCAGAAGTAAATAAATTAAGAAAAGCTACCGGTGCCGGTATGATGGATTGTAAAAAGGCATTGGTTGAAGCTGATGGGGATTTTGATTCAGCTATCGAGATCCTTCGTAAAAAAGGTCAAAAAGTTGCTGCTAACCGTGCCGACAGAGAGTCTTCTGAAGGGGCTGTGATCGCAACTGTTAATGCTGATAACACTCGCGGAGTGATCGTTTCTCTTAACTGCGAAACTGATTTCGTAGCAAAGAATGACTCTTTCGTAGAAATGGCTCAGGATTTCGCTAACCTTGCTTTAGACGTAAACTCTAAAGATGAGCTTTTGGCTAAAGATTACAAAGGTCTTACTGTTCAGGAGAAATTGACTGAGCAAACCGGAGTTATTGGTGAGAAGATCGAGATTGGTGACTTTAGAACTCTTGAGGCTCCTTTCGTTGGATCTTACATCCACGCAGGAAATAAGATCGCTGTTCTTACAGGACTTTCTGCAAAGACTGACAATGCTGAGGAAGTTGCAAAGAACGTTTCTATGCAGGCAGCTGCAATGAACCCTGTTGCTTTGAACGAAGACGGTGTTGACCAGTCTGTAGTTGAAAAAGAGATCGAGATCGCTAAAGACCAATTGAGAGAAGAAGGAAAGCCAGAGGATATGCTTGACAATATCGCTAAAGGTAAGATCAAGCGTTTCTTCAAAGACAACACTCTTGTGAACCAGGCTTACATCAAGGACAACAAAATGAGCGTTGCCGAGTATGTAAAATCTGAAGACAAGAACCTTTCTGTAGTTGCTTTTGAAAGAGTAGCCTTAGGATAATTTCTTCGGAAAATTTATACTGAAAAACCCGTTTCTGCAAAGGAGCGGGTTTTTTGTTTTTGAGACATGAGATGTTAGACGTGAGATTTGAGATTCTAAAGTTTCTCGAGAGTCCGCAAAAGTCTTCGCAAGGAGCGCAAAGAGTTTTTCCTTCCCCGCATGACGTACTTCAACATAATTTATTCGTGAATTCGTGGCAAAAAATTTTCCCCGGAGATCTCGCAGGTATCGACTGAAGGATTAAATGCAAAGCAAAAAAAGGATCAACAGACTAATTAAGATGCGGTGTCACCTCGAGCGAAGTCGAGAGGTCTCTTTGAAACCAAAAATTTCCATAGAATTTAAATTTTTTCAAAGGTCATGAACTTGTCGGGATCGCTTTCAGGAATTGAGGGATAAAGATAGCCGATATTGAATCGCATGGGATCAAGTTTGTTAAAAGCAAGTGCGGTTTCGGTTTCTGAACCTTCCTGCTTCAAAAATATCTCATCGCCTTCAATTCTGAAGGTATAAACTTCTTCCACTCCTGTTCCTTCTTCAATAAGCGTCATGGAATTGTTTGCAGAAAAGATGACCGTGGTACGATCCGGCTGAGGGTATACTTCTACCCATTCGCCTCCAAGAGAATTTTCTACCTGCTCGTCGGTAGTACAGCCGGCAAAGGAAAAGCTGATGATTGCGGCTATGAGATTTAAAATTATTCTTTTTTTCATTTTACATCATTTGAGCCAAAAGTAGAAAACCGGCAGCACACATTATATGATCAAGATTAGATGTAAGTCTATTCTTGCAATACCTTCTGAAAATGGCTTAATTGACCCATTCCGTTTCCTTAGAATTTCAAGAACCCGTAGGGTTCAGATGTTGACAGGCGAAAAAAACCAAATGCATACGACCCCGTAGGGATCGAACCCTTCACCAAATCCAATCCTACAATTATTTCATCCCTTCGGGATGTGAGCTTAATTTCTCCTAAAGATAATATAAGACGGCTCCTCTTCAGGAATGGAAATGTAGAGATTCTCCACCTTCAGCTTGTTCTGCTCGATAAGATCTATGAAAAATTCACTTTTTGAGTCCGGAGCATCGCTCATGCTTAGAAAAAGTGTATTGCCTTCTATGCTGTAGTCGAATTCTTCGGGTGCGGCATCGCCCTTTTTGAGGTATAACCTATCATCCTGAGAAAAATACAAAGCAGTACGACCTTCCACGGGTGCGATTTCTATCCAATTTCCTAGAATAGAAGATTCATCATCTACATCTTTTGTACAGCCGGTAACGAACAGCATGAGCAGCAGAAGGGCTCCAAAAATGCCTTTTTTCATGGGTTCTTTAATTTCAGAAGTTCTCATTCACAACGCCCTCAAAACTTAAATATTACTTAAATAGTCCTTTTATAACCCCTGCCCCTGCTTTTTCGTTTTTTGTGCGTTCGTTCGCACAAATAATTTCCTTAGTTTTGCACAACCCATAAAACACTCACATGCACTACAAAAGGATCTTGCTAAAACTTTCAGGAGAAGCCCTCATGGGGAACCGCCAATATGGAATTGATCCTCAGCGCCTGGCCGAATATGCTAACGAAATTAAAGCTGTCACAGATAAAGGCGTAGAAGTCGCCATTGTAATTGGCGGTGGAAACATCTTTAGAGGTGTGGCAGGAGCCAGCAAAGGAATGGACCGTGTAACGGGCGACCACATGGGAATGCTTGCCACAGTGATCAATGGTCTGGCATTGCAGAGTGCGCTTGAAGATGCAGGAATTCAAACCAGGTTGCAGTCGGCCATCAAGATCAATGAGGTAGCAGAGCCCTTCATTCGAAGAAAAGCAATGCGTCACCTGGAAAAAGGTCGCGTGGTGATCTTTGGCGGGGGTACCGGAAATCCTTATTTCACGACAGATTCCGCAGCAGTACTGAGAGCTATTGAGATTCATGCAGATGTGATCCTGAAAGGCACCCGCGTTGATGGGATCTACACTGCAGATCCGGAAGTCGACAAGAAGGCTACGAAGTTTGACTTCATCAGCTTTGATGATGTGCTCACCAAAGGTTTGAAAGTGATGGATTCCACTGCTTTCACCCTGAGCCAGGAAAACAAGCTGCCTATTATTGTATTTGACATGAACAAACCAGGAAACCTCGAAAAAGTGGTACTTGGTGAAAATATTGGAACCAAAGTAAACCTGTAAGAACAGTATAACAGTTACAAAATGAACGACGAAGTAGATTTTATCCTTGACAGCACCAAGGAGGACATGCAAAAAGCCATTGTTCACCTTGAAAAACAACTGGTGAATATTCGCGCGGGAAAAGCCAGTCCCGCCATGCTTGGAAGTGTAAAAGTAGACTATTACGGAGCGCAGACTCCGCTTAACCAGGTCGCCAATGTGAACACACCAGATGCCAGGACTATTTCCATTCAACCCTTTGAAAAGAGCCTTATTCAGGCGATTGAAAAAGGTATTATGCAGGCCAATTTAGGTTTTAACCCAATGAACAACGGGGATAGCGTGATCATTAATGTGCCGCCATTGACCGAGGAACGTCGTAAGGAATTAGCCAAGCAGGCAAAAGCAGAGGCAGAAGAGGCAAAGATTGGGGTGAGAAACGACCGTAAGAATGCCAACCAGGAAATCAAGAAATTAGATATTTCTGATGACCTTAAGAAGATCGCTGAACAGGATGTTCAAAAATTGACAGATACCTTCATCGAGAAGATCGACAGCATCCTTGTTGTAAAGGAAAAAGAGATCATGACCGTATAAGATTTTATAACATTAGGAATCCAAAAAGCAGCTTTTCAGCTGCTTTTTTTGTTTTCTGCCTAAAAATGAGATTTTCCAGGGAATTCTTCCGCCGGCCCGACCAATAAAATAGAACCGCTTTCTTACCTTTGCAGCCCTTAAAAATACCGCATGTCTAAGTTTCTGAGTTTTGAATTCTGGAACACCGTTGCCCGCATTATCCTGCGGAACAGGATCCTGATCCTCGCCCTGATCATTGCCTCTACCGTTTTTCTTGGCTTCCAATGGAAAAACATGAGATTTTCCTACACCGAAGCCAATCTTCTACCCGATGATGATGAGATCAACCTCCAGTACGAGCAGTTCCTCGACAAGTTTGGCGAAGAAGGAAACCTGATAGTAATGGCGGTAAACGATCCGTCGCTTTTTACACCTAAAAAATTTCAAGCCTGGAATGAGCTGGCAAAAAAGCTCAATGCTTACGAAGAAGTTGAATTTACGGTCTCTATTGGCGACCTGAAAAAGCTTCAGAAAAATGAAGAAAAAGGACAGTTCGAGATGGTTCCTTTTATAAAGGAGTCAAATCCCGACAGTCTGCAGGTAAAAGAGTATAAAACTGAACTTTTTGACCGGCTTCCTTTTTACGAAGGTCTTGTTTACAGCAAAAAGAGCAATACCGTTCAAACCGCGATCTACCTGCACAAGGATATTGTCAACACAGAAATACGACGGGACTTTGTAGTAAATGAGCTCATTCCGCTGGTAGAGCAGTTCGAAAAGAAGGAAAACATGAACGTCTATGTGTCGGGAATGCCGTACATACGAACGCTCAACTCACAAAACATTGTCGATGAGATAGGCTTATTTATTGGAGCGGCTTTGCTGGTGACCTCTCTCATTTTCTTCTTCTTCTTTCGCTCAATAAGGGCTACGGTCATTTCGATGATCACCGTCATCGTTGGGGTAATGTGGGCCTTTGGCGTGCTGGGACTGCTGCATTATGAGATCACTGTACTTACAGCCATCATTCCGCCGTTGATCATTGTTATCGGGATTCCCAACTGTATCTTTTTGATCAATAAATATCAACAGGAGATACAGAAACACGGGAATCAGGCGAAATCTTTACAGCGGGTGATCACGAAAGTCGGGAACGCGACTTTGATGACCAACCTTACTACGGCATCCGGCTTTGCGACATTTATTCTTACTGAAAGTACCCTGCTTAAGGAGTTTGGTATCGTGGCCTCCATTAACATCATTGCCATTTTTGTGCTCAGCCTGTTGATCATTCCAATCATCTACAGCTATATGCGCGTTCCGAAGCAAAAACACCTGAAACATCTTAACAAGAGATGGATTGGTGGATTTGTGGACTGGATTGAAAAAATGGTGAGACATCACCGCATTAGGATCTATATCGTCGCGCTTCTATTGTTGATCGTAAGCATCATTGGCCTTTATACCATAAAGGTATCAGGCAGCCTCCTGGAAGACATGCCGAAAAAGGCTCAGTTCTTCAAGGATATCGAATTTTTTGAAGATGAATTCGACGGCGTAATGCCGCTGGAAATTCTGATCGACACCAAACGCGAAAAAGGCGTAATGAAGCTTTCAACGCTGAAAAAAATGGATGAGCTCCAGGACCTCCTGGCCGAAGAGGACGAGCTTTCCAAACCTATTTCTGTAGTGAACCTGGTGAAATATGCAAAACAGGCCTACTACAACGGAAATCCTGAATATTACCAGCTACCTACTTCGCAGGAACAAAACTTTATTCTGCCTTACGCTAAAGATCTTGGCGGTGACGGAAACAACATTTTACAAAGCTATGTTGACAGTACCGGCCAATATGCGCGCATGACGACCTTCATGAAAGATATTGGCACCGAGGAAATGGAGCGGATAGAAGAAAATCTATGGCCGCGAATTAATAAAATCCTGCCAGACGACAGGTATAATGTACAAATGACCGGTAAGGCCCTGATCTTTCAAAAAGGCACTAATTATCTCATCAAAAACCTGGTCATTTCATTAAGCCTCGCGATTTTCCTTATCGCTCTTATCATGGCCTGGATGTTCAGGTCGTGGCGTATGATCCTGGTTTCTCTTGTTCCAAATCTACTGCCGTTGCTCATCACCGCAGGACTAATGGGATTTTTAGGTGTTCCCATAAAGCCATCTACAATACTTGTCTTTAGTATCGCCTTTGGAATTTCGGTAGATGACACCATTCACTTCTTGGCGAAATACAGGCAGGAACTCAAGGCGAATAACTGGAAGGTCAAACGTTCGGTGTACGCAGCGCTTCGGGAGACCGGCGTGAGTATGTTCTATACCTCGATCGTATTGTTCTTTGGATTCTCTGTGTTTATGATCAGTAGCTTTGGAGGTACTGTGGCATTGGGAGGATTGGTTTCGGCAACTTTACTGTTCGCGATGTTGTCAAACTTGCTGCTGCTTCCGTCGATGTTGTTATCTCTTGAAAAGGAGATTGCGAACAAGGAGGTACTTAAAGAACCTGCCATTGATATTATTCCCGAAGAGGACGAGGTCTTTGAGAAGAAAAAGAGGAAGAAAAAATAAGGTGTCAAAAGTGCCATTTTTGAAGCCTATTTGAAAGGCCGTGGCACTTGCTAAGCTTACACGGAAAAATTATCTTTGTTTCCCAAATTCAGAAAAAATGATAAAAGCCAAAGTTGCTGAACTTCTAGACAGCACGAAATATCTTCAGGAAGTACAGGTTAAAGGATGGGTTCGCGCCTTCCGAAGCAATCGTTTTATCGCCCTTAATGACGGTTCAACCATTAACAACCTGCAGTGTGTTGTAGATTACGAAAAAATGGATGAGGCGTTGCTAAAACGCATTACCGTGGGAGCGGCAATTAAGGTGAAGGGCACGCTTCAGGAAAGTCTTGGAAGCGGTCAAAAAGTAGAAGTACAGGCGACTGCGGTGGAAATTCTGGGTGATGCAGATCCCGAAGAGGTTAAATACACCATTCTTTCTCCAAAAAAGCATTCCATGGAGAAATTGAGGGAACAGGCACATCTAAGGGTTCGCACCAACACTTTTGGGGCGGTGATGCGTCTTAGGTCTAAACTTGCTTTTGCGGTGCACAGCTATTTTCAGCAGAACAATTTTCATTACGTGAACACGCCCATCATTACCGGAAGTGATGCCGAAGGTGCAGGTGAAATGTTTAGGGTAACCAGTTTGGACATGAAAAACCCTCCCAGGAAAGAGGATGGCAGCATTGATTTCAAGGAAGATTTCTTCGGAAAAGAGACTAATCTTACGGTTTCTGGACAACTTGAAGCCGAAACCTACGCGCTTGGTCTGGGCCAGGTCTATACCTTTGGGCCAACGTTTAGGGCTGAAAATTCCAACACTTCCCGTCATTTGGCTGAATTCTGGATGGTAGAGCCCGAGATCGCTTTTTGCGACCTCGATAAGAATATGGATATAGCTGAAGAATTTATAAAATATGTCCTCAACTACATTTTGGAGAATTGCAAGGACGACCTTGCTTTTCTGGAAGAAAGACTTCTTGGAGAAGACAAGTCAAAGCCTGAAGCAGAACGAAGCCCGATGCCACTCACAGAAAAACTGAAGTTTGTTATTGACAATAACTTCAAAAGAGTGAGCTATACAGAGGCTATCGAGATACTGAAGAATTCCAAGCCTAACAAAAAGAAAAAATTCAACTACCTCATTGAAGAATGGGGCGCCGACCTGCAGAGTGAGCATGAGCGTTACCTGGTAGAAAAACATTTTAAATGTCCTGTGATCATTTTTGATTATCCTGCCAAGATCAAGGCTTTCTATATGCGACTGAACGAAGACGGAAAAACCGTACGCGCCATGGACATTCTTTTCCCGGGAATTGGGGAAATCGTTGGAGGTTCGCAAAGAGAAGAGCGCCTGGAAGTGCTGCAATCAAAAATGAAAGACCTTGGGATAGACGAGGAAGAACTTTGGTGGTATCTCGATACCCGTAAATTCGGAACCTGTGTACACAGCGGGTTTGGACTCGGTTTTGAGCGTCTGGTGCAGTTCGCTACGGGAATGGGTAACATTAGGGACGTGATCCCCTTTCCAAGAACCCCCTTGAACGCGGAATTTTAACCCACAAAAACCTTTCCTAAAGTACTCATAAAACAATCTGCATTCTTTTACGTTTGTAGATTGTTTTCTTATTTTTATGGAAAGCCCTATACAGTATGCTCAAGCAGCAATTAAATCTAAAATTATCTCAAAAGCTTTCGCCGCAGCAGATACAGTTGATGAAACTTATCCAGTTGCCCACCCAGGCTTTTGAACAACGCCTTAAGCAGGAAATGGAAGAAAATCCTGCTCTTGAAGGTGGTAAGGAAGAAAAGGAGGAGTACGAAGAAGACTTTGGTACAGACGACTACCAGGAGGATGATCCCGGCAATGAGACCATTGAGGCCGAGATTGATGTTGATGAGTACCTGAGTGATGACGAAATTCCCAATTACCGCCTCCAGGCCAATAACTACAGTGCAGATGATGAAGACCGGCAGGTGCCTTACGCCAGCGGAATTTCTTTTACCCAATATTTAAAAACCCAGCTAAGTACCTTAAGACTCGATGATTCTGAAAAGGAGATCGCTGAGTTCCTCGTGGGAAGCGTGGATGAAAGCGGGTACATTCGGCGTTCGGTTCAGGATATTGTGGATGATCTTGCCTTTACTCAAAATGTTTATACAGACGAAGAAACTGTTGAAAAGGTTCTTAAATATATTCATGAGCTGGATCCTGCTGGAGTGGGAGCCAGATCTTTACAGGAGTGTCTCCTCATCCAGTTGAACCGCAAGGAACCTACGAAAGCGGTCAGCCTTGCTGCAGATATAATGGAGAAGTCCTTTGACCAGTTTAGTAAAAAGCATTACCAAAAACTCCTTTCCAAACACGACATTTCTGAAGACGAGCTTAGAGATGCCATTGATGTCATAGAACATCTCAATCCAAAGCCGGGAGGAGCTTATTCGGGTAGTTCCCGAATGGTGGAGCACGTAATTCCCGATTTTACGATCAAAATTGCCGATGGGGAACTGGAACTAAGCCTCAACGGTCAGAAATGCTCCCGAAATGCATGTTTCTAAGGACTACAGCGAAATGCTGAAAGGCTACAAGGCTTCGAGGGAGAAATCAAAAGCCCAGAAGGATGCGGTGATGTTCATTAAACAGAAACTGGACGCCGCCAAATGGTTCATTGAAGCAATTAAACAGCGGCAAACAACCTTGTTTGTCACCATGAGCGCCATTATGAACTATCAAAAAGAATATTTCCTGACCGGTGACGAACGCAACCTGAAGCCGATGATCCTCAAGGATATCGCAGATGAGATAGACATGGACGTTTCTACAGTTTCCAGGGTGGCCAACAGTAAATATGTAGATACTCCCTACGGAACGATCCTGATCAAGAATTTCTTTTCTGAATCTATGAAAAATGATCAGGGAGAGGATGTTTCGACAAGAGAGATCAAGAAGATCCTGGAAATGACCATAGAGGATGAGAATAAACGGAAGCCTCTAACCGACGAAAAGCTGGCAAAGATGCTTAAGGATAAAGGATATCCAATTGCAAGGCGTACGGTAGCCAAGTACCGGGAACAATTAGACATTCCTGTAGCGCGTCTACGAAAAGAGATTTAATGAAGTTCCTGCTTAAGAGCGCCTCGTACATTTTTCATCCCCTTTGGATGCCTTTTGCGGGCACTTTGATCTATTTCCTGATATCACCACGCTTTTTCCCAGATCCGGTCATTAAAGCAAAGCTTTTAGCCATAGGGATCATGACCATCTTCATTCCAATTGTCTTTTTCTTTATGTTACGCACCCTGGGAAAAGTTAGCTCTCATTTTCTTGAAGAAGTAAAAGAGCGAAAATGGCCGCTGCTGTTTTATGCAGGATTGGATTTTGTCATAATGAAATATGTACTTGATGCATTTGACTACCCTGAATTGTACTACTTTTTCCTGGGGGTATTCACTTCAACTCTGGCCGCAGTGATCATGGTCATTTTCAAGATCAAGATAAGCCTGCACATGATGGGCCTTGCAGGACTTACCACCTTTCTTATTATGCTAAGTCTGCATTTTAATTTGAACCTTGTTTACAGTATTAGTTTTCTTATTGCAGTCACGGGACTTACGGCATCGTCCCGGCTGTCGTACAAGGCACACAATGGGAACGAACTCGCCCTGGGCCTTTTACTGGGAATACTGCCACAACTGGCAGTAGCTTACCTTTGGTTATAAAAGATAAAACATAAGACCTAACTGGATGGTCCTTAGTTCCAATTGCTCCCCATTCACCATGGCCTCCTTGTTAAAAAGAGAATTAAGGCTGTAGTAAAAATTAAAGTTGAAGGTATTGTACCCAAAGGTGAAAGTTGCTCCCCATCTTAGTCGCTCGAGCTCCGGCACTTTTGTTTGCCTGATATCGATCTCCTGCTGAATATACTTCGATTTAAAATAGTAAACGTAAGACGGCCTTATGCCTGCGTAGATACGCCAAAACTTATAACTTTCAGGGGTGGAAGTGCGCCAACGGAATTGGATGGGCAGGTCAATGCTCTGCATTGAAAAGCGGTTGGTATCAAAGTCTATGCGATCCCGGTTGAGTACTTGAAAAAGAGATTTTTCACTTTCAGGTCCCTCCCCAATAAACAGGTTTTGGCCATAGGTATCTATAGACCATCCAAGCCCGGCCCCTAAGGCAATATTTCTCCTCTCATTCAGCGGAAAATCGCGGATAAAGCCGGCATGAAAACCTCCGGAGAATTGTGAACTCCTTATCTCAGATGGTTTGGCAGATACGATGTTATAGGTAAATCCAAGATATATTTGGTCTTCCCTGTAAAGGCTGTCTACCACGACGGTGTCTTGTATAGTTTGCGCTTCCGCAGCAAAAAAAGAGAAAAAAAGAAGGCATCCAAAAAGGGCTTTTTTTATAGGGACTAGCATAGGTCGATTTTTAACAAAGATAGAATTAAAGAGATTGCTCCAAAAAAAAATCCCCTTCCAACAAAGTTGAAAGGGGATTACAAAAAATAATGAATTCTTTAGTCCATATTCTGTGCAGCATCACCTGTACGGGTGGTGTAGTTGATCTTAAGCGCTTCGGCTTTTCTCAACTCCATCTTGATATCGGATACAAGCCCCATATTGGTTTCTTTATCTACTTTTAAAGAGGTGGTAAGGAAAGGAACAAGTTCTTCTCTTTTAGCTTCTCTTTCAGAATAGATAAACTGCTGAATTTCACTTACATCTGCAAAGTTATCATTGAGCTGGATACGAGCTTCTGTACCAAAACTTCCTTGATATCTTGCACTTGGCTTACCTGCATAGATATACATTACCAGGTCTTTCTTATCAAGTTTCTCAACTTGATCTGCATAAGGCAAAGTATTCTGGACCTTCAATGTGGTTTCCCGCATTGTGGTTGCCACCATGAAGAAGAAAAGCAGCATAAATACGATATCGGGTAAGGACGCCGTACTAATTGCAGGTAGCTCGCTACTTTTTTTCTTTGTGAATTTAGCCATAGTTTCTTAGTTTTTCTCGTTTAACCTTTTGGATCAGCTTCAGACAGCTTTTGCGGCCACATGTCTCTGATCTGCTCGATTTGCTCCTTCAGCTTTTCCTTGTTCCCGTTATAATTCACATTATCATAATCGGCTTCCATTTTGTCAAACGATTTACCAAACAGCCTTTGGGCTGAACGGTTACGAAGTTCGTTATAAGCTGCCACCAATTCGTTCTGGACAGCGATATAAGTTCCGTATTCTGTTTGACGGTCGTTAACCAACATGATAACCGCTTTATTAGGATTATCTGAAGAGGCAGGATCTTTTGCTCCCTGGCAGTATGAACAGGCTTCCTGTCCTACTCCTCCACCATTATCAAGAAACGCAACTGCGGCATCTTTAAGATCCTTCAGCTCCATCAATTCATCCTCCACCAGCAAATCGTTGTTACGGTTCACGATAACCTGAAAGATGTTCTTTTCTTTAATAATTGGTGGCTCAACGTTCTCTTCCTGCATAGGAGGCAACTTTCTGGAAATACCGCTATCGGTTTCAATAGTCGTGGTTACCAGGAAGAAGATCAATAGCAGGAAGGCAATGTCGGCCATAGAACCGGCATTTACTTCTGGTGATGATCGTCTAGCCATAATTAATTTATTTTATAAGTTTTCTCACTCCCGATACTACCATCAAGAGGATTGCAATACATGCAAGGATGTAAAAGGTAACAAGTCCTGCACCAACCCAGTGGTTAGTACTGGCAGAAATTACTTCTCCATCGTTTAACACGGTTTCAGTTCCACTGGTCACCAGGTAAGCAACGACTACTATAAGAAGGAAAGATCCTATAGATAGTAACGTCTTCTTAATGTCTCCTGTGAACAATCCTTTGATCACGTAGAAAGCAACGATCAACACTACAATAGCGAAGATGATGTATGCCACTATTAAGAAAGGAGTGACCACGCTTGCCTGAACATCGGCAGAACTTTCTATAGCATCGTCACCGGCCATAAGCACCCGACCCCAGAGGATGAGCCCTATAACACCAATAACAAGTGCTAAATATTTTAAAATTTTATGTAAAGTCATAACAGTTTGTTGGTCTTATTATACTCTTCTTTTGTTCTTGTAGTCTACAAGCATATCGATCAAAGTAATGGACGCATCTTCCATATCGTTAACGATCCTGTCGATCTTAGCTACGATGTAGTTGTAGAAAATTTGAAGGATAATAGCCACGATCAAACCAAATACGGTTGTCAAAAGTGCTACTTTAATACCTCCGGCAACTAAAGAAGGCTGCATATCACCGGCTGCTTCAATTTTATCAAAGGCCTGGATCATACCAATTACCGTACCCATGAACCCAAGCATAGGCGCAAGAGCGATAAACAATGATACCCATGATACGTTCTTCTCAAGTTGTCCCATTTGAACACCACCGTAAGCAACTACTGCTTTCTCTGCAGCCTCTGTGCTCTCATCTGCACGGTCAAGTCCCTGGTAATAGATTGAAGCAACAGGTCCTTTTGTGTTACGACAAACTTCTTTTGCTGCCTCGATACCACCGGTATTCAAAGCATCCTCAACATCCTGAGCCAATCTCTTAGTATTGGTAGTAGAAAGGTTAAGGTATATGATTCTTTCAATGGCAATCGCCAATCCCAGGATCAAACACAAAAGTACGATCCCCATGAAGCCGGCACCACCTTCAATAAAACGTTTTTTAAGCTCCTGGTGCCATCCAACACTCTCAGTTTCTGCCTCGTCGGCTACAACACCCTGATCCTCATCCTGGACAAAGTTAGCCATGGTGACTGGCAAGGCATTTACGTTATTTGTCGCGTGTACATTTACGGCTCCGAACACCATAATTGTTGCGATTACCAAAATTGAAAATAATCTTTTCATTACTTTTTGTCTTAATTAATTAGTTAACGGGTTAAAGATATAAATATTTATTCAAATAAAAATACTTGCAGAGAGGAAGGGATTCGAACCCTCGATACCCTTTTGGGGTATACACACTTTCCAGGCGTGCGCCTTCGACCACTCGGCCACCTCTCTATTTACTATGATTCAAACCGCTTTTTACAACGGTTCGCCAAATAACGAAAAAAAACTTTAGCTGGTCAAGTAGCAGCAGCAAATTTTACGACATTTCCCCGCGAAGAGACGTTTCAAAAATCGTCTTGAAGACCTTAGGAGAAAGTTCCTTGGCAAGCAGATACATTAACTTGGCAACTGCAGCCTCTGTCGTGATGTCTTTGCCCGAGATCACTCCCAGCCTCTTGAGCTGCGAACTCGTCTCGTATTGGCCCATATTTACGCTTCCGCCAATACATTGGGTGACATTGACAATAACAATTCCTCTCGAAATCGCATTTTTGAGCAGCTCTATAAACCACTCCTCTGTAGGGGCATTCCCACTTCCATAGGTCTCCAGGATCACTCCTTTAAGATCTTCCTTAGAGAGAATATGCTCCAACAAACTGCGGTTTATCCCCGGAAAAATTTTGATTAGAACGATCTCATCGTTAAGCCCGCGATGCAGCCTTGTCTTTCTCCTTCGGTTTGGGCGCCACAATGCAGCATCGTTTACTGCCAAATGCACCCCAGATTCAACCAAAGGTGAATAATTAGGTGAGGAAAAAGCCTGGAAATGTTCGGCATTTACCTTTGTTGTCCTGTTTCCGCGATACAATTTATATTCAAAGTACAGTCCCACCTCGGTTATGACCGGGCGACCGTGCTTCTGCAAACCTGCGATTTGTATGCTGGTAATAAGATTCTCTTTAGCATCTGTCCTTAGATCACCAATTGGCAGCTGTGAACCCGTGAAAATAATAGGCTTGGAAAGATTTTCAAACATAAAGCTAAGGGCCGATGCGCTGTAAGACATGGTATCACTCCCGTGCAGCACTACAAAACCATCGTAATCCTCATATTTTTCTTCAATGATCTCGGCAATTTGCAGCCAGAAAGAAGGCTTCATATTCGAAGAATCAATAGGCCGCTCAAAGCTTACAGTATCAATATGGTGCTCCAACAGTTTTAGCTCGGGAATATTTTGAAGGAGCTCATCAAAATTGAAGGCTTTGAGCGCCCCCGTCTCAAAATCCTTGACCATACCAATGGTACCACCGGTATAAACAAGCAGGATATTGGCGCTGGTCTTATTCAAGTGATTTTTTATTTAGAACAGGATTGGCGTACATCAACAAATAACTGTTGACTTCCAGCGCATTCTTAACGTTCACCCTTCGGGTGAGACGGCGTTCAAATTGTCTTTTTTCCTTCTCGGTATAATGTTCTGAAAACAGCTTACTGCTATTGACAAGATCTGCAGCAATATAATTGGCCGGCCAAAGTTTGTAATTCTTATGGATGCGCCCATCAATGTATGTGGTAAGGTTTTGAAGATGCTCATTGACAGATCCAGAACCACTTTCCAGCTCCCTGAGTTTCTCCAGGCTAACCGGCTCCCCGGCGCTTATATGGATACGACCTTTATTGCCCAGCGCACCTCGTAGTATCGACTTGAAATCTTCATTAGCAGATTTAATGTAGATGGTCTCCATCCTCTTGGCGATGATCTCTGGCATCTTCAGCACATCTGTGGGATCAAATTCATAGGAAATAGATACAGGAACGATCTTGAGGTTTGAAAAATATTCAGCAACAGAGTCATCCTCGCGCGCCATAGCCAGCATTTTCAAGACTCCCTGCTGGGTACGGTCATTCCCGTCTTTGGTCCTCCCCTCTCGTTGAGCCATCCAAACCGAGCGTTTTTCCTCTAAAAGCAGCATTCTTATGTATTCGGAAAGTACCTGGGAGCTCTTCAGCATCTCCCGCGGACTAAGCCCGCGTTTAACAAGAAAATTTCTGTTAAGCTTCCCAAGAGCAAGCAAAAAAGGCTTTTTTACCAGGTTGTCTCCAATGGCCGAAGCGGTCATGGTGAGCTTGGATTCGTATAACACGCAGTTGAGCAGGGAAGTATCCAGCACGATGTCGCGATGGTTGGATATATAGAGATAAGCCTCGTCAGCTTTCAACTTTTCAAAGCCGGAGTAGGTAAGCCCCTCAGAGCTGCGTTCCAGCACTTTTTGCACAGTGTGGTAAATGACCCTGGTTTGAAAATCCCGGATGCTCCTGCACTCGAGCACCTTCTTTTCAATGCTGTCAAAACCTTCATTCGGAAAGGTGTACTGCAGCAAGGCCTTGATCATTGGGTGGTTTACGTAATCCCGAAGTGCCGCCTGCACCTCTTCATCATTAAAAAACCGAATATCGTCGTATTTCGTCACTCTTATACAGTTAGGTTAGCAAAAGAACAAAAATTTAAAGGATTTTTTTGATCACACCCCGAAAACCTCTTTAGAAGCGGCTGTTGTCACTTCGGCCACTTTTTCTTCTGAAGTATTATAGATTTCGGCTACCTTTTTCAGCACTTGTTTGATGTAGGCACTCTCATTGCGCTTTCCACGGAAGGGAACCGGGGCTAGGTAAGGCGCATCTGTTTCCAGCACGATCTCCTCCAGCGGCACCTGATCTAAAAAGCGGTCAATTTTGCCATTTTTGAAGGTTACCACTCCGCCAATTCCCAGTTTCATATTATAGGACAGTGCCTGCTTCGCCTGCTCCAGTGTTCCGGTGAAACAATGAAAGATTCCGAAGAGTTTTTCATCTTTCTCCTCCTCCAGCACCTCAAAAACCTCGTCGAAAGCATCCCTGCAATGGATAACAATCGGTAAATCATACGCTTTAGCCATTCTTATCTGCCTGCGGAAGGCTTCCTGCTGTATTTCTAATGTTGATTTATCCCAATAGAGATCTATTCCTATCTCTCCTACCCCGTAAAAACGTCTTTTTTTAAGCTGCTCTTCCACAAAAAAGAGTTCAGCCTCGAAATTCTCCTTTACATGGGTGGGATGTAAACCCATCATCAAAAAGACATTTTCGGGAAATTCATTTTCAAGTGCGAACATTCCTTCGGCGTAAGAAGAGTCGATGGCAGGAATAAAAAAGCGTTTTACACCGGCATCGATCGCTCTTTTGATCATCTCGCTCCTATCCTCATCAAAGGATTCGCTGTATAAGTGAGTGTGGGTATCTGTAATAATCATAATCGCAAAAATAATTTATTTTATACACCTATCTTTGTCAAAAAAGGAAAGAATGGCGTCTCTGAAAAAGTTTTTAAAAGAAAAAGGGTACAAAAAGATCCCGCTTACATATACTGCTACCCAACATCTTGAGGTCAAGGCAAAGATCAACAACATTGAAGGCACTTTTATACTCGATACTGGTGCTTCCAGCTCCTGTGTAGGCTTTGAAGCGGTATCACATTTCAACCTTATGGCCGAAGACAGTGATGTTAAAGCGGCAGGTGCCGGCGCCACAAACATGCTCACCCAAATTGCGCAAAAGAACTCCCTTGAGATCAAAGGCTGGAAGAAGAAAAAAGTAGACCTGGTTTTATTCGATCTGCGTCACGTCAATGATGCACTCATAAATCACAATGCCGAAAAAGTGCAGGGTATTATTGGTGCAGATATCCTCAAAAAAGGAAAAGCTATCATCGACTATAAGTCAATGAGCCTTTTCCTGAAGTAAAAATTTGGGGGTTTTCCCCCATTTTTTTTGGCAATAGAAAATAGGAAATTTAAGGAACCTAAATCTATTGCTCTATGTATACCTCTAAAAATGAACTTCCGTTCCTGCCACTGGTGCTCGCGTTTTTCGTGCTTCTTGTGTTATCGCTTAACCTTTATTCCCTGATCATTTCCTTCTAAAAAGTATAAAAGGCAATGTTCTGTTTGAACATTGCCTTTTATAAACTATAGATAAACGCTGAACTATTGCAGTTCCAGCGCGCATTTTATGTTATTGTCCATCAACAGTTCTTCAGGATTTTCAAGAGCTTCTTTTACAGCTACAAGGAACCCTACAGATTCTTTTCCGTCGATGATCCTGTGATCATAAGAAAGAGCCACATACATGATTGGGCGAATCTCAACGTGCCCGTCAATAGCAACCGGTCTTTCTACAATATTATGCATTCCCAGGATTCCGCTTTGCGGAGGGTTAATAATAGGTGTTGAAAGCATAGAACCAAATACTCCTCCATTAGAAATAGTAAAAGTACCTCCGGTCATTTCATCAACAGTGATCTGGCCGTCCCGGGCACGTAAAGCAAGACGCTTCACCTCGGCCTCTACAGCTCTAAAACTCATGTTTTCCACATTTCTCATTACAGGCACCATAAGTCCTTTTGGACCCGATACTGCAATACTGATGTCTTTATAGTCGTACTTGATCTGGTAATCTCCATCAATCATGGAATTCACATCTGGATAGAGATCCAGAGCCCTTACAACAGCCAACGTGAAGAATGACATGAAGCCAAGGCTTACACCGTGACGATCTTTGAACTCCTCTTTGTATTCTTTTCTAAGCTTGAAAATAGCCGACATGTCTACCTCGTTAAAGGTGGTCAACATCGCAGTTTGATTTTTCGCCTCAACAAGACGCTCGGCCACTTTGCGGCGTAGCATAGACATTTTCTTGCGGCTCTCCCCTCTTTTTCCGTTTCCGGGAGTTCCCATGGAAGGTTTGGCATTCACAGCGTCCTCTTTAGTGATCCTGCCATCGCGGCCGGTGCCCTGAACGTCTTTTGACTGCATTCCCTTTTCATCCATGATCTTTTTCGCTGCCGGGGAAGGACTTCCGGTAGCATAAGTGTCCTGCTTTTGTGCAGGAGTAGAAGCTTTAGAAGGCGTTTCGGTTTTAGCTGCCGCTTTCTCATTGCCTGATTTTTCAGAAGTCAATTCTTCTTCCTTAGCCTTAGTAGCTTCTTTTTCTTTAGAAGTTTCTTCGGAAGCAGCTTTTTCTTTCTTCTCTCCTCCGCCTGGTTTTGGCGCATCTGTATCAATAATACAAACCACTTCACCTACAGCAACCGCATCTCCTTCTTCTGCCTTAAGCGTAATGATTCCGCTTGCTTCGGCCGGCAGTTCAAGGGTCGCCTTGTCACTGTCAACTTCGGCTATTGCCTGATCCTTTTCAACGTAATCTCCGTCTTCAACCAACCATTGTGCTATTTCAACTTCGGTAATAGATTCTCCCGGAGAAGGGACTTTCATTTCTAAAGCCATGATATTTGTTTTTTATTTAGTTTCCGGCAAATCCTGGGCCGGCAGAATTATTTGTTTTGTTTATTTCTATTCTATGTCTTCTGAATCTTTATCGAATACAGATTCAATGACTTTTTCGTGTCTTTTCTTAAACCTTACAGAACTACCTGCTGCGGGGGAACCATAGAACTTTCGGCTGCATATTCTGAAGTTTTTCGCTTCGTCCAAATGTAACAACAAATGTCCATATGCACCCATGTTTCGAGGTTCTTCCTGAGCCCATACAAGGTCATCGGCATTTTTATACCTGTCGATCACCGCACGAATTTGTCGTGTGGGCAAAGGAAACAGCTGTTCTATTCTTACCAGCGCCACATCATCACGCTCTTTCTCCTCCTTGCGTTCAAGCAGGTCATAATAGAATTTCCCTGTACAGAACACCACAGATTTCACCTTCTCAACATCTGCCGAAGGATCGTCAAGCAAAGGCTGGAAAGTGCCTTTTGCCAACTCTTCTTTGGTAGAGATCACTTTTGGATGCCTTAGCAAACTCTTTGGAGTGAAAACAATTAGCGGCTTCCTGTAATTCACCTTCATTTGTCTCCTTAGGAGATGGAATAAATTGGCAGGCGTAGTCACATCGGCCACAAACATATTGTCTTTTGCACAAAGCTGCAGGTAACGCTCCATTCTTCCCGAAGAATGCTCTGCTCCCTGGCCTTCATAACCGTGAGGCAGGAACATCACCAATCCGTTTTGCAGCTTCCATTTATCTTCAGCAGCAGAGATATACTGGTCGATCATGATCTGCGCTCCATTGGAAAAATCACCAAACTGGGCTTCCCAGATAGTTAATGATTGCGGACTTGCCATGGCGTAACCGTAATCAAATCCAACCACTCCATATTCAGAAAGCAAAGAATTATAGATCTGGAAATCACATTCTGTTCCTTTCAGATTATTTAGAGGAATGATCTCTTCCTCACTGTCTTCCACTTTTACTACCGCATGACGGTGCGAGAAAGTTCCGCGTTCTACGTCTTGCCCGCTCATTCTCACCCAATAGCCTTCTTTTAGAAGGGTTCCATAAGCCAAAAGTTCGGCCATACCCCAATCAAGCGTATTGGTTTCAAAGAACATTTTATACCGCTGCTCAATAAGCTTTTTGATCTTCCGAAGAAATTTTTTGTCTTCAGGAAGTTTTGAGATCACTTCGGCTACTTCTGTCAAAGTTTCCATTTCAACAGTAGTATCAACCTCTTCCATCATTCGCGTCTCATCTACATGCTCATAACCTTCCCATTCATCCTGCATAAAAGGCGTAATCCTGGTGGTTTCTTCCTTACGCGAATCTTCAAGGTTCTCCTCCAGTGCTGCCTTGTACTCTTCTTCCAGCTTTTTCACATAATCTTCGTCGATCACACCCTGAGAAATGAGTTTTTCAGCATAGATATCGCGCGTATTGCTGTGCGTGGAGATGGCTTTATACAATTTTGGCTGCGTAAAACGAGGCTCATCACCTTCGTTATGACCGTACTTACGATACCCTAAAAGGTCAATAAACACGTCTCTTCCAAAGGTCATTCTAAAGTCGAGGGCAAAAAGCACGGCGTGCACAACAGCTTCGGCGTCATCGGCATTTACGTGAAGTACCGGCGAAAGTGTCACTTTTGCCACATCTGTACAATACGTTGAAGACCGGCCGTCGAGGTAATTAGTGGTAAACCCTATCTGGTTGTTCACCACGATGTGAATAGTACCTCCGGTTTTGTAGCCGTCGAGCTGCGCCATTTGAACAATCTCGTAGACTATTCCCTGTCCCGAAATAGCGGCATCCCCATGGACGATAATAGGTAACACATCTGAAGCTTTTCCTTCATAATGCCTGTCCTGCTTCCCGCGGGTAATTCCTTCCACCACTGCTCCCACTGTTTCCAGGTGAGACGGGTTAGGCGCGATATTGATGTTGATCTCTTTTCCACTATCGGTAGTGCGGCAGGAAGTCCATCCCAGGTGATATTTCACATCCCCGTCAAAAATGTCCTGCTCGTAATCTTTTCCGTCAAACTCGCTAAAGATGTCTTTGGCGCTTTTTCCGAAGATATTGGTAAGCGTGTTTAGCCTCCCGCGGTGGGCCATTCCCATCACAAAGTCCTTCACACCAAGCTCGGCGGCTTTTTCAATGATGGTATCAAGTGCAGGGATAAGGCTTTCTCCTCCTTCGAGGGAAAAACGCTTTTGGCCTACATATTTTGTATGAAGAAAGCTTTCAAAAGAAACCGCTTCGTTGAGTTTCTTAAGAATGTGTTTCTTCTGGTCTTTATTGAAGTTAGGCTGATTTTCGTTAATATTCAGCTTATCCTGTATCCACTGTATCTCCTTGGGATTTCGAACATACATATATTCAATCCCTATTGAATCGCAATACACCTTCTCCAGGTGAATGATGATCTGCCTGAGGGTCGCCGGACCTATACCCAGGATTTCTCCTGCGTTAAAGGTGGTGTCCAGGTCGTTTTCGCTAAGGTCAAAATTTTCTATCGCAAGGGTAGGCCGGTATTTTCTTCGTTCCCTCACAGGATTTGTGCGGGTAAAAAGGTGACCACGAGTGCGGTAACCATCTATAAGTTTTACAACCTGAAATTCTTTTATAACAGAATCGGGCATTTCGATGGGTTCCCCCTCCTCCGGCGATTCAAAATAATGTTTTCCGTCAGCCGAGCTTTCCACTCCAAAATCAAAGCCTTGAAAAAAGGCTCTCCAGCTGGGTTCTACACTATCGGGATATTGTAAATATTGGTCATAGAGTTCAGCAAAATATGCTGTATGTGCGGCATTTAAAAATGAGAATCTATCCATAAGATGAAACTACTGTTTCTTTTTTTAAAACTTCACAAAAGTACGATTTTTAAAAAAGATGCATAAATCCAATTCATATATTTACCTTATAGTTAAAACTATTTTAACAACATGAAGCGAATTTTCACCAACAAAATCCACCTCTTCTTTTTCTTTATAATATCGTTATCGGCTCATTCCTACATTTTTGGCCAGGAGGCAGAAGAAGCTTCATCGGTTTCTGCAGAAGTTGCAGAGACTTTTACTTCTTCAAACAGAAAAGATCTTCGGAAGAAAAATGAGCAGCCAGTTTATTGGACAACAGGGGAAGCTGAAAAGGATTTTCCTCCTACGATTTCCCTTCAGGAGTCATCCTCAAAAAACGCTTTTTTTGATCATGTGCGTTTTGGCGGAAGCCTTGGTGCAAGTTTCAGCAACGGCTCCTTCAGCGGCTATCTGGCCCCAAAGGGCATCTATGATTTTAATTCCGTTTTCTCGGCCGGCCTTGGCATCCTGGGATCTTATACAGATGGTTCAAATTATACCGCCTGGACTTCGGGCGCCAGTTTAATAGGCCTCGCCCGCCCTTTACCTGTTCTGCAACTTTCCGCAGAACTTGAAGAGAACTATGTTTCGCGAAATCTGGAATATGTTGGTGCAGATATAAAGGAAACCTATTGGTCTCCCGCGCTTTTCTTCGGAATTGGGTATACTACCGGGCCTGTAACTGTGGGAGTGCGCTATGACGTGCTGCACGATGACCAAAAGAGCATTTATGCCGATGCTTTTATGCCCTTTGTGAGCATCTTCTTTTAGAACATTTTGTATTTCTGAAGCTTTGGTGTTTAACGCATATGCCTTGAAATATTAACGTTTTAGGCAGGCAACATTAACAACGTTCATTCCGGGATTCGTATATTACCCTCTATTTTTGTCCAAAACTTCCCCTGGTGCATATTTACCTTTATATAGGATTAGGTTTCTCTGCTATTGCCGTTTGCACTGCAATTTTGATGAGCCTGTTCCCCTCTACTTTTGGTTCCAGTCATAAGCCGAAGGTGAAAAAGAAAAAAAAGAAGGAAAAAAAGCAGAAGTAGCTCAGGGTTTCCACATTGCTCCAGAATAAATTTACTATACCTCCCTGTCCATTAGCCCATGGCCAAACTGGCGCAGCAGCTGTTTCTTTTCTTCGGAAATATCGAGTTTCTCAAGTGCCAAAAAAGCCTTTTCTGTATATGCTTCAATTTCTTTACGGGTGAGCTCGGCTGCACCACTACTCTCAAAAAGGGCTTTTACGGTCTCTATTTTGGCCGAAGCATCTGGCGGATTAATCGAGTAAAGATGTTCCAGCTGCACTGCCTCCCTGGATCCCGATTCCCGTAAGGAAGTAAGATATAAAAAGGTCTTCTTGTTTTCAATGATGTCACCACCCACTCTTTTTCCGAAGGTTTCCGGGTCGCCAAAGGCATCGAGATAATCATCCTGAAGTTGAAAAGCGATTCCCAGAAGTCGGCCAAACTCATAGATCTGCCGGCGGTTCTCTGCGGAAGCTCCCGCGACTATCGCACCCATTTTTAGAGAAGCGCCCACAAGAACAGCGGTTTTGTATTCTATCATCTTCAAATACTCGTCTATGCTTACGTCTTCCCGGTTTTCAAAATCCATGTCGTACTGCTGGCCTTCACATACCTCAATAGCGGTTTTGGAAAAAAGTTCTGCCAACGCCCTAAAAGTTTCCCCGGAATAATTTTCGAACAGCTGATAGGCTTTGATGAGCATGGCATCACCTGAAAGTATGGCCGTATTTACATCCCAACGCTCGTGCACGGTCTTTTTCCCCCTTCTCAAAGGTGCATCATCCATAATGTCGTCGTGTACCAGGGAAAAATTGTGAAAAACTTCAATCGCGAGAGCGGCGTCCAGGGCTTTTTTGTAATCGCTGCCAAAGATCTCTGCCGCCATGAGCACCAACACCGGCCTCACCCTTTTTCCACCTAAATCAAGAATATAACGCATAGGTTCATACAGGTTCGCCGGTTCCTGTATGGTGATCTTATTTGAAAGATAGGTAACGAAATCTTTCCTGTAGCGCTCGGTGGACTGCATAAAAATTATTTTCGGCTAAAATACCAAAACGCTGAGAAAAGCACCTTTTTCACGCCCTAAAATTCCTGTAAGAAAAAACTCAGGAAACTTTAATTGTTTTTATAGTTTCCTTTCGTATATTTGCAGCCTCAAAATTCAAGAGGTTGTGAAAGATAAAATCCTGGCAAAATCGGCAGAAATGTTTCTTAGTCTTGGCGTGAAAAGCGTCACCATGGACGAGATCGCTTCAGAACTCGGCATTTCCAAAAAAACGATTTACGCCCACTACTCTACCAAGACCAAACTTATTGAGGCTACCGCTCTTTTTGTTTTTGAAAATATTTCCTGCGGGGTACAGGCCATTAGAAATGAGAAAAAAGATCCTATTGAAGAGCTCTACAGCATCAAGGATTTTGCCCTTGAACATCTAAAAAACGAAAAGTCTTCCCCGCAGTACCAGCTTCAGAAATATTACCCAAAGATCTTTGAAATGGTAAAGACCAAACAACAAAAGATCATGGAAGACCAGATCAAGGAAAACCTGGAGCGCGGGATAGCCCGGGGTCTGTACAGGGAGGATCTACCACTGGATTTCACCAGCCGCATCTATTTTGTGGGTATGTTGGGAATCAAAGACCGGGACCTTTTTCCCGAAAATGACTACTCCACGAATGAGTTGATCGAAAAACACCTGGAGTATCACTTGAGAGCTATCGTAACAGAAAAAGGCAGGAGCTCTTTAATTAAATTTTTGAAAAGCAGTTAACATGAAAAAGATAAGCATTTTCCTGTTTGGGTTGATGTGTTTGAGCCTTAGTGCTCAAACTGTTGAAGATCAACAACCGCTCTCGCTCTCCCTTGAAGAGGCCGTAAGCCTGGGACTGGAGAACAACTATTCTTCAATAAAATCTGAAAAAGAGGTCGAAAAAGCCCTTGCTCAAAAATGGGAGATCATCTCACAAGGTTTACCACAGATAAATGCCGGAGTGGATTATCAGAATTTTCTAAGGCAACCGGTCACTCTTATTCCCGGCAGCTTTATGGGTGGAGAACCCGGCACTTTTGAGCCCGTAAGGTTTGGAACCAAACAAAACCTCAACGCTACCGCCACCTGGTCACAGCTTATTTTTGATGGCTCTTACATCGTAGGTGTACAATCTGCCAAGACGCTGCTGCAGATCTCCAGAAATGCCAAAACAAAGACAGATCTTGAAGTGCGAAAAGCCGTGATCAATGCCTATGGCAATGTGCTTATGGCAAAACAAAGCGTTGATATTCTGCAAAGCAACCTTGACAACGTCACAAAGAATCTTAACGACACCCAGCAGATTTTTGAGAATGGCCTTGCCGAAGAAGAAGATGTAGAGCAGCTTAAGATCACACGACTCACCCTTGAAAACAACCTTGGAAGAAGTGAACGAATGCTGGAGATAGCCTACCAAATGCTCAATATGGCCATGGGTATTCCCGTAGAAAAGGAGGTCATCCTTACAGATGAACTTGCAGGTCTTGCCTTAAAGTACACCCAGCCACAACTGCTGCAGGAAAGCATTCCCATTGAGGAGAACATTGATGTGCGAATCGCAGAAAATTCAGCCGAGGCTGCAAGGATCTTCGTGAAGCTTGAAAAGACCAAGGCGCTGCCAAGCCTTACCGGTTTCCTTAACTATGGCGCGAACGGGAACTCAGATAATTTCAGCTTTTTAGACGCCGATCAAAAATATTATTCCCAATCTATACTTGGGCTCAGCCTTAACATCCCCATCTTCAGCAGTGGAATGCGCAGTTCAAGAACTAAACAAAAACAACTGGAGTACGAACAGGCGCTGCTTGATCTTGAACAGGAGAAAAACCAGGTGAAGCTGGAAATCGCTTCAGCTAAAGCCGATTATAAATTCAGCCTTGAAACCCTTGAGGCAAGACAGGAAAGTCTTGCTCTTGCCGAACGTATAGAAAACAAGAACCAGATCAAGTTCTTTGAAGGACTTTCAACCAGCTTTGAGCTTAGTGAAGCCCAGCGGCAGCTGTACACCGCTCAGCAAAGTCTGCTGGAAGCCATGATGGATGTGATAAGTGCCAAAGTGGAACTTGAGAATGCATTGAGTACAGAAACATATTCTAAAGAGGAAGATCAAAAATAACAGTTCAGGAAATGAGAAAAATAAGCCTAATTATATTCAGCACCTTTGCCCTCTACTCATGTGGAGACAGAGAAAAATCTGTAGAAGACCTCATCAAAGATGGAAACCTGCAGGAAATAAGAGCGAAAAAAGCAGAATTGAGCAGCAAACAAAGTGAGTTGAGCTCTCAAATTGCCTCTTTAGATGAAGCCATTAAAGAACTGGACGTGAACGAGCAGTATGCTTTGGTGGAAACAAGGATCATTCAAGACACCCTTTTTAAGCATTATGTAGAGCTGCCGGGAGATGTAGAAACCGACCAGAATATTACCATTTATCCCGAATATTCAGGAATTCTGCTAAACATTTCGGTAAAAGAAGGTGACAGGGTTCAAAAAGGGCAAATTCTGGCCAGGATCGATGACGGCGGGCTTAACAATCAGGTAGCACAGCTGGAGGCACAACTGGCGCTGGCAAAAACCACTTTTGAAAGACAGCAAAGACTGTGGGAGCAAAATATTGGTTCAGAAATACAATTTTTGGAGGCTAAGACAAATTATGAAGCAGTACAAAACTCTGTTAACCAGTTAAAGTCACAGCTAAGCAAAACGGTTGTGCGAGCTCCCTTCAGCGGCGTGATCGACGAGATCTTCACAGATGAAGGTGAAGTGGTGGCACCGGGGCAAAGCAGGCTTTTCAGGCTCATCAATTTGAGTGACATGTACATCACTGCCGCCGTACCCGAGTCTTATCTCGGAAAGATCAAACAAGGCACCGAGGTCATGGTTGAGATTGGTGCTACCGGCACAGAATTCAGCAGTAAGATTGAACAGGTAGGTAACTTCATTAACCCCAACAACAGGACCTTTGAGGTAAGGGTAGCGGTACCCTCAAGCCAGGAGCAGGTGAAACCAAATCTTATCGCTACGGTAAAATTGAACGACTATACTTCCAAAGCAGCCATTACCATACCAGAGAGTGTGATCCAGACAAATGCTGCCGGGGAAAGTGTGGCTTACGTGATGGAAAAAAAGGCTGATTCTACAGGGGTGGCCGTAAAAAGGATCCTCGAGCTGGGAACGTCATATGAGAATACAGTAGAAGTTTTAAATGGACTTAAGGCAGGAGACCTGCTGGTGACCGAAGGGGCTAAAAACCTTCATGACGGGGAACAGGTAAAGATCAAAAAATAGCATTTTCTGCGCTCAATAAAATTGAATTGAATGAAACTGGACAAAGATTTTAAACTTTCTTCCTGGGCTATAGACAATAAGATGACGGTCTATGTGATCATTGCCATCATCATGATTGGCGGCCTTATGTCATATTACGCGATGCCGCGGGAATCTTTCCCCGAAGTGGTGGAGACAAAGATCTACGTGAGCTCGGTAAATCCCGGTAACTCGGCCGAAGATGTAGAGAAGTTCATCACCGAACCGCTGGAGGAAGAATTCAACAATATTGGCGGGGTGAACGAGATCACCTCTACAACCCTTCAGGATTATTCACTGGTCATCGTACAATTTGATGAAGATATCCCTGTCGAGGCCGCAAAACAAAAGGTAAAAGACAAGGTTGATCAGGAAAAAGCAGCTACCACCTGGCCTACCATGGATAACGGTGCCAAGGTGGAGCCCAACGTTTTTGACCTCAACCTTTCCGAAGAAATGCCTATCCTCAATATCAACCTCACAGGAGATTACCCTGTACAGAAGTTGAAAGAGTACGCAGAATACCTCCAGGACCGCATTGAACTGCTTCCGCAGATAAAGGAAGCTTCTATTCGCGGGGCCGAGGAAAAGGAAGTGGAGATTGCAGTAGACCCGCACAAGATGGCTGCCTCACAAGTGAGTTTTCAGGACATCATTGGGGCGGTGAGCATGGAGAACCAGACTATCTCCGGCGGAAATGTGATCACCGGTGGTGTACAAAAGAACATTAGGATACTTGGTGAGATTGAAGACCCGGCAGAGCTGGAGAACGTGATCGTGAAACGTGAGGATGGGAACGTGTTCTTACGTGATATAGCGGAAATAAGATTTAAGGAAAAAGAACCCACCACTTTTGCCCGGGAATATGGTCAACCTGTGGTGATGCTCGACATTAAAAAGCGCAGCGGTAAGAACATGATCGAGGCCATTGACGACATTAAAGAGATCGTGCAGAATGAAAAAGAAACTTACCTGCCAGATGACTTGCATATCACCTACTCCAACGACCAGTCCACCACCACCCAAAACATGGTTGATGACCTTGTGAATAACATCATTTTTGGGGTGATCCTCGTGGTGCTCGTACTAATGTTCTTTTTAGGCTTTAGAAATGCCCTTTTCGTGGGCTTTGCCATTCCGCTTTCCATGTTCCTTTCATTTATCATTCTTTCCAGCATTGGATTCACTCTGAACACCATGGTACTTTTTGCCCTTGTGATGGGGCTGGGAATGCTGGTGGATAATGGAATCGTGGTCGTGGAGAACGTCTACAGTCTCATGAGCGAGGGGATGTCCAGGAAAGAAGCGGCAAAACAGGGAGTTGCCGAAATTGCCTGGCCCATTATCGCCTCGACGGCGACCACTTTAGCAGCCTTCTTTCCGCTTGGGTTATGGCCCGGCACCATTGGAAAATTCATGATGTTCTTTCCCATTACGCTCTCAATTGTGCTAGGATCATCTCTGTTCGTGGCATTGATCATCAACTCCATGTTGACCTCCCAGTTCATGGAGACAGAAGAAAAAAGTCTTTCTAAAAAGAGACTGGTAAGAATAAGTGCCGTGCTGGCGGGAACAGGAGTGCTTTTGCTCATTTTAGGTTTTGTAATGGATATGGGCGCAGTGCGCGCGATTGCCAACCTCCTACTCCTCCTGGCCATCATGATGTGGGTGTACAAATATGCGCTCGTAAAACTGGTAGATTACTTCCAGTATAAAGCTCTTAAAGTGCTCGAGAACAACTATGAAAGAACCCTGAAATTTTCGCTTCGCGGGAAGAATGCGTTCTTTGTTTTCTTCGGAACGGTGGCACTGCTCATTCTTTCTTTTATTCTTATTGGACTTGTCAAGCCGAAGGTTTTGTTCTTTCCTGAAAATGAACCAAACCAGATCATCACATATATTGAATATCCTGAAGGAACCGATATTAGAAAGACCAATGAGCTTACCAAACAGGTGGAGGAGCGTATTTATGATGTTATTAAAAAATATGAAGATGAAGACGGCTACAACTTCATGGTAGAGTCTGCCATTGCACAGGTGGGACAGGGAGCAGGAAACCCTCAAACCGATGGTGGGCAGCAGAACGAGATGCCGCACAAGGCAAAGATCACGCTGTCAATGCGCGAGTATAAAGACCGGCGCGGCGTACAGAGTAGTCATGTGCTTTCTGAAGTTCGGGATGCCGTACAGGGCTTTCCGGGCGCATCTATAATTGTAGAAAAAAACGCGGCCGGTCCTCCAACAGGTTACCCAATCAATATTGAGCTGAAGGGAGAAGATTATGAACAAATGCTTACTGAAGCCGAACAGTTGCGGGAATATATCAATGAGCTGGGTATACCCGGAATTGAAGATTTACAAATAGACGTCAACAAATCAAAACCTGAACTCAATGTGAGCGTTGACCGGGTAAAAGCGGGGCAGCTGGGCGTATCTTCGGCTGCAGTGGGTCAAACCCTACGACGTGCCATCTATGGAGAAGAGATCTCTACTTATAAGGAAGGGGATGAAGATTACGACATCAACATCAGGTTTAATGAAGATTTCAGGTATGATGAAAATGTTCTTTTTAACCAGCCAATAACCTTTAAGAACCAGAATACAGGGGCTATCGTGCAGGTGCCAATCTCCTCTGTAACCGAGAAGGAACTTACTTCGGCCTTTAGTTCTATTAAGAGAAAAGATCTAAAAAGGGTGATCACCCTGTACTCCAACGTCCTTACAGGTTATAATGGAAATGCCATTGTAGAGCAGCTGCAAAATGAGTTGCAGGGCTACGAACTTCCAAAGAGCATGAACCTGGAATTTACAGGAGAACAGGAGAAACAGGCAGAGAATATGGCCTTTTTGCTGAAGGCTTTATTAATAGGTCTCGGCGGAATTCTGCTCATCCTGGTAGCTCAGTTCAACTCAATTCCGAAGCCGCTCATCATCCTCATGGCTGTCTTTTTGAGTCTTGCCGGGGTATTTTTGGGTATGGTCGTATTTAATATGGACTTTATCATCATCATGACCATGATGGGAATTATCTCTTTGGCGGGAATTGTGGTGAACAATGCCATCGTGCTGGTTGATTACACCCAGATCCTTATTGACCGCAAAAAGCGGGAGCTAAATATGGAGGAACACGAAGCCCTGACAAAACAACAATATTTTGACCTCATTGTGGCAGGAGGAAAATCAAGGCTACGGCCGGTACTATTAACTGCCATTACGACAGTGTTAGGTTTGATCCCACTGGCAATTGGTCTCAATATTGACTTTTTTACACTTTTCACAGATTACGATCCGCAAATCTATATAGGAGGGGATAACGTGATCTTTTGGGGACCGCTGGCCTGGACAGTGATCTTTGGTTTGATCTTCGCAACCTTCCTCACCTTAGTGGTAGTGCCGGCTATGCTCTACCTGGTGAACCGGGGGCGGGTAAGGTTGCACGAAAAAAGAAAAGCCAAAGCCTAGTCCAAAAAAGACATTTTTGAAGGACCTCCGGAGCAACTCCGGAGGTTTTCTTTTTTTCCCGGAGTCTGGCAAAGTGTTTGCGCCCTTATGGATAGTTCAATTTAATATTAATTAAAAACTAACGAATGAATACTGTTTTAACCATTGAAGAACGCAATGCCGTGTTGATCTCAATGGCAAATCTTGTAGAAAAAGAAAAAGAAAGTATTTTAAAAGCGAACAAAATTGACCTGGATAATTATTCAGGTGAAGATTTAGCCATGGAAGACCGGCTAAAAGTGGACGACTCGAAGATCGAGGGCATGATCCACTCTTTGAAACACTTAGCTTCCCAGGAAGATCCTGTGGGAGTGGAAAGATTTAGCTTCAAGCACGACAACGGCATGCAGATCTATAATAAAACTGCATCCTTTGGAACCGTGATGATCATCTATGAATCGCGTCCCGATGTTACCGTTGAAGCTGCGGGAATCGCCTTTAAATCTGGTAACAAGATCCTTTTAAAAGGAGGAAAAGAATCCCTTAATTCCAACCTAAGAATTGTAGAATTATGGCACCAGGCCCTTGAAGAGAACAATGTATCTCCAAATTGGGTAGAATACCTTCAGTTTGACAGAAAGCAAACTCAGGAGTTTCTTGCGAATCCAACTCAACAGGTAGATTTGATCGTACCAAGAGGTGGGGAACGACTTATTAAGTTTGTAAAAGACAATTCTTCGGCACAGGTTATAGTGAGCGGCCGCGGAAACAACTTCGTCTATGTTCACGAGAACGCCGATCCACAAATCGCGCTTGACGTGATCCTTAACGGAAAAACCGGTAAAATTTCAGCCTGTAATGCAGTTGACAAGGTGCTTATAGACTCGAGACTTACAGATAAAGAGGAGTTTTTGAAAGATCTTCTGAAAAACCTTTCTGAAAATAATGTTGAGGTCATAGCAGACAGAACTCTGGAAGAGCTTGACGGCGTGAAGCCTCTTGAAAGCGAAGACCAGTGGTACGAGGAATTTCTGGATTACAAAGCGCTTATTGGAGAAGTAAATTCAGTTTCTGAAGCTATTGCAAAAATCAATAAATACTCGGGAGGTCACTCTGCCTCTATCATCACGAAAGATGACAGTGAGGCACAAAAATTTATGGAGACTGTAGATAATGCCGCTGTTTACCACAACGCCTCTACCCGCTTTACAGATGGTGGACAATTAGGACTTGGTGGTGAGCTGGCAATTAGTACAGACAAATTACACCAACGCGGGCCCATTGGCCTTCAACACCTGGTGACCAACAAATGGTATATACACGGAAATGGACAAACTAGATAAAATTTTAGAACACAACAATATTACAATGGAAAAGCCTAAGAAGAAAAAGAGGATTTTACTAAAGCTGGGTTCTAATACACTCACAAAAGAAACTGATCATATTTCCCGGGGAAAGATCGAGGATATTGGTAGACAGATTGCCGCCCTAAAAGACGAATATGAATTCGTCCTGATAAGTTCGGGGGCTGTGGCTGTGGCCAAGCAATTCGTGAACCTGGAAAAAAGTGGTGAAAATATCGATGTGAAACAGGCTTTGGCTTCAATTGGTCAGCCTCACCTCATGCGAATTTTCCAGGAAAGCTTCAGGGAATTGGGTCTTTTGATAGGTCAATGCCTGCTTTCTCCAAACGACTTCGGAAGGGAAGACTCCAAGCAGAACATCATCAATACCGTGAATGTGCTGGTAGAGAACGATTACATTCCCATCATCAACGAGAATGATACTTCTTCTACCGATGCTATTAAGTTTGGAGATAATGATAATCTCGCGGCACAAACCGCTGCGCTATTAGATGTGGACCTTTTCATCATCGCCACCAACACTCACGGCGTGTACAAGAAAGGTTCTATTAGCGCCGAAACTCCCGAAACCATTCGCAAAGTGAATGATGTGAAGGAACTTGAGAAAGAGGTGATGAGCGAGACCAAATCCACCCATGGTACCGGTGGTATGGGAACCAAGATCTCGGCAGCAGCAATCACGCAAAAAGCGAAGATCGAGACCTGGATCGTGAACGGTTTGGATGACAACTTCATCCTGAATGCCATCAACGATGAGGTGCACTTTACGAAGATCCATCACTAGGGTTTCAAAAAAGAGAAATTCAGAAGAAAATCCGGAGCAGCGTCTCCGGATTTTTTTTGCCTTTTTAAAACCTCAAACTTTTACTTGCTATTTCTGATTATTCCGCTCAGTTCTTCTTATTTTTGCATCCTGAAAAAATTTTAGCAGCATGTACAGAAGTCACACCTGTGGTGAATTAAGAATAGAAGATATAAATCAGGAAGTTACGCTTTCGGGATGGGTTCAAAAGATACGCGACAAAGGTTTCATGATCTGGGTCGATCTTCGTGATCGTTACGGCCTTACTCAACTTATCTTTGACGAAGAACGCACTCCAAAAGAGATCATGGAACTTGCTTCTAACCTGGGCCGGGAATTTGTGATCCAGGCTACGGGAAAGGTGATCGAAAGGGAATCTAAGAACCCTAACATGCCTACGGGTGATGTGGAGATCCTGGTGACCGATCTAAAAGTACTTAACGCTGCACAGGTTCCTCCTTTTACCATTGAAGACGAGACCGATGGCGGGGAAGACCTGAGAATGAAATACCGTTACCTTGATATTCGCCGGAATCCTGTAAAGAACAAGCTTATCTTCCGCAGCAAAGTAGCTATGGAAGTGCGCAATTTTCTTTCTGAAAAAGGCTTTATTGAGGTAGAAACTCCTGTTCTTATCAAATCCACTCCCGAAGGAGCCCGTGATTTTGTGGTGCCAAGCCGCATGAACGAAGGACAGTTCTATGCGCTGCCGCAATCGCCGCAGACCTTTAAGCAGCTGCTTATGGTTGGCGGAATGGATAAATATTTCCAGATCGTAAAATGTTTTAGAGACGAAGACCTTCGTGCCGACCGTCAGCCGGAATTCACGCAGATAGACTGCGAAATGGCTTTTGTGGAGCAGGAAGATATCCTGAATATTTTTGAAGATTTCACGCGTCACCTCTTAAAAAAGGTAAAAAACGTGGACGTTCAGGAATTCCCAAGAATGACCTATGCCGAAGCCATGGAAAAATACGGGAACGACAAGCCCGACATTCGCTTTGGGATGGAATTCGGCGAACTTAATGAGGTTGCCAAGAACAAAGGCTTCAACGTATTTGATCAGCAGGAGTTGATCGTTGGGATAGCAGTTCCGGGAGCTGCTTCCTTTACAAGAAAAGAGATCGATAAACTCATCGAGTGGGTAAAACGCCCTCAAATTGGTGCTAACGGACTTGTTTGGGTAAAGTATAATGAAGACGGAAGCCTGAAATCTTCTGTTGACAAGTTTTATTCCGAAGAAGATCTGAAGAACTGGGCACGAAAAGACCGGCGCCAATCCGGGAGATCTTATCCTCGTAATGGCAGGCGATGCTGCTAAGACCAGAACTCAGCTAAGCGCATTGAGAATGCACCTGGCCAACGAACTGGGGCTTCGAAAAGCCGATGAATTTGCACCTTTATGGGTGGTAGATTTCCCGCTTTTGGAGTGGGACGAAGAGACTAACAGATATCACGCCATGCACCACCCGTTCACTTCTCCAAAACCCGAAGATATTCCGCTGCTTGACAGGGAGCCGGGGAAAGTAAGAGCAAATGCATACGACCTTGTTCTTAACGGAAACGAGATTGGTGGTGGTTCCATCAGGATACACGACAAAACCACACAGGCAATGATGTTTGGACATCTTGGCTTTACTCCGGAAGAAGCGAAAGCTCAATTCGGTTTCTTAATGGATGCTTTTCAATATGGTGCACCACCGCATGGCGGGATCGCTTTCGGCTTCGACCGACTCGTAGCCATCCTTGGCGGACAGGAAACCATCAGGGATTTCATCGCATTTCCGAAGAACAATGCAGGTCGTGACGTAATGATAGATGCACCTGCCAAAATAGACGATGCGCAGCTGCAAGAGCTTAATTTACAAGTAACTTCAAAAAATTAAATAAGGTCCTGCTCATGCAGGATTTTTTAATCAACAGGTAAATCTTATGCCGGGTAAAAAAAGAAATCCGCTGCTGCTACGCTTCCTTATCTGGAGGACAAAACACATGACCCAGCAGCAGTTCGTCATGTTACTTAGTGCTGTGATAGGTTTTACAGCAGGACTTGGTGCGGTGGTGATCAAAAACCTGACTCACTTCATTCAGCATTTGCTGGAATACAAGTTCATTGTAAATTACCACCAGGCCTTTTACTTTCTTTTTCCCATAATAGGTCTTGCCATTACGCTCTTCATTGTAAAGTATGTCTTGAAAAGACCGGTGGGTCACGGGATTCCTTCGACGCTTTACGCGATTTCAAAGAAAAAAGGGTTGATGCGACCCATGCAGATGTACGGCTCCATTCTAACCGCACCGCTTACCGTAGGTTTTGGAGGATCTGTAGGACTCGAGGGACCAACCGTTGCAACAGGGGCTTCGTTGGGTTCCAACATTTCCCGCATGTTCAACATGAACCAGGCGACAAGGACGCTGCTAATAAGTTGTGCCGCCGCGGGAGCCATGTCCTCTATTTTTAAGGCTCCAATTGCAGCCATTGTTTTTGCCATTGAAGTTTTCAGTCTTGACCTCACACTTTCGTCTCTGCTGCCACTACTCCTGGCCTCTGTTTCGGCTATTCTTACCTCTTACTTCTTTTTTGGATCGGCTACCATATTGCCATTTGACCTAAAAGATAACTTTATCATTGCAGATGTTCCTTACTACATTTTGCTGGGAATTCTCGCCTCCCTTTGTTCAATATATTTCACTAAGGTCTATTTCAAGGTCAATGACCTCTTTAAAAAAATCAATTCTCCTTTCTACCGGCTGTTGATTGGTGGTGGCGCGTTGGGGATCCTGGTATATTTCATTCCGCCGTTATACGGGGAAGGTTATGACGTGATCAACAACCTGCTACAGGAAGATTACCTGCAGGCAATGGGAAATACTGCCTTTACCGAATTTCTTGATAACTTTTGGGTGGTGATCACTTTACTGGCAGGGCTGGTGATCTTTAAGATCGTCGCCACCTCTCTTACCTTTAATGCCGGTGGAGTAGGCGGAATTTTCGCGCCAGTGCTCTTTATGGGCAGCACCATGGGCCATTGTTTTGCGCTGCTGTTAAACCACATGAAGATCCTGAACAATCCACTTTCGGTAAGTAATTTTACGCTGTAGGAATGGCAGGACTTATGGCGGGAGTCCTTCAGGCACCGCTTACAGCCATTTTCCTTATTGCTGAACTCACTCATGGATATGAGCTGTTTGTGCCGCTCATGATTACCTCGGCCATATCATTTATGATTACTACCAGGTTCCTTCCACATTCGGTTTATACCATGGAACTTGCGGTAAAAGGAGATTTGATCACTCACAATAAAGATCACGCGGTACTCACCTTGATGGAGATCAATCAGGTAATTGAAACTAATTTCATTCCGTTAAAACTTGGTATGACTTTGGGGGATATTGTGCATGAAGGAGTGGTGAGATCTTCACGGAATATTTTTCCTGTGGTTGATGACGATAACAACTTCATGGGGATTCTTTTGCTGGATGATATAAGGCCGGTTATGTTTGACAAAAACCTGTATGACAAGGTGAAAATTGAGGAGTTGATGCAAAGTGCCCCCGATGTTATTGATAGCAATACAGATGAAGTAAGGGCTATCATGAAGAAATTTCAGGACAGCGATGCATGGAACCTGCCGGTCGTAAAAGAAAAGAAATATCAGGGCTTCGTTTCCAAATCAAAACTGCTCACCGCCTACCGTAAAAAGTTAATAGAAGTTACAGTTTAAGATGAGTACAATTTTAAAAATTCTGGGGATTCTCATCCTTGCCGCCATTGGAGTTGGATATTATTACAGGGAAACCGGACAGGTGATCCTGGGGGACAGGATTATTGGTATTGCTGTACTGGCGAGCTCTTTTATTCTTCTGCCCCTGTTCCTCTACCATAGGTGGAAAGGCAAAAGATTGCAGGACTATACCCTTTCTGAAGAAAATTTGAAGAAAATGAACGAGCGCAAAAAAGACTAATTGGAGTAAATAAAATTTTTAGAAATAAATAACAATTTCATTAACAACGGTTTCAATTATTAGTCTATGTTTGTACTTTATTAATTATTATTTTTTTTTACAATGGAAGGTACAGTTAAATTTTTCAATGAATCTAAAGGTTATGGATTCATCACCAACGACGAAACAGGACGTGATATCTTTGTTCATGTTACAGGTCTAAACGGAGAGACTCTTAATCAAGGTGACAAAGTTGAATACAACGAAACAGAAGGAAGAAAAGGATTGACCGCGTCTGACGTGCGAGTGATCAACGAATAATATTTTCTCTACTAGAACCAAGAGTCCTGCACCAAGTGCAGGACTTTTTTTTTGCTCCTGTTTTTCTGAAGCGCAAATTTTCCTACTGAATAATCTTCCCCTGATTCAGGCAAAAAAGAAAGGCTTCAAAATGTCATTTTTGAAGCCTCGCAATTTTAAATATTGAAAACGGATTCTTGAATCCTTACACCTCGTGCATTTCTTTGATTCCTTCCAACATTGCAGAAGTCATCTGGTCAAGATCAAATTTATGCTGCCAGCCCCAATCCTCACGCGCATAGGAATCATCTATACTTGAAGGCCAGGAGTCAGCAATGCTCTGCCTGAAGTCGGGAGCATAATCGATCTCGAATTCAGGAATATATTTTCTTATGCTTTCGGCCAGGATCTTTGGCGTAAAATTGAGGGCAGAAAGGTTATAAGAAGATCGTATTTTTACATTTTCTGCAGGTGCCTCCATCAAAGAAATGGTGGCGCGAATGGCATCGTCCATAAACATCATGGGCAACTCTGTCTCTTCACTTAGAAAAGAAGTGTATTTTCCCTTTTTCAGTGCTTCATGATAGATCTCCACAGCATAATCTGTGGTACCGCCACCCGGCAAGGTCTTGTAGCTTATAAGCCCTGGATACCGAATGCTGCGCACATCTACTCCAAACTTTTTATTGTAGTACTCACACCAACGCTCCCCTGCCTGCTTACTTATTCCATAAACAGTAGAAGGTTCCATGATTGTAGTTTGCGGGGTTTGTTGTTTAGGGGTTGAAGGTCCAAAAACTGCAATACTTGAAGGCCAGAAGACTTTCGATATCTTTTTGTCCTTGGCCAGGTTGAGCACATGAAAGAGCGAGTTCATATTAAGCGCCCATCCCTTCATTGGAAATTTTTCGGCAGTTGCACTCAACATCGCGGCCATGAGATACACCTCATCTATCTCATAATGCATTACCAGGTCCTGGATTTGTTCAAAATCGGTAGCATCGGCTATTTCAAACGGTCCCGAGGCCATCAATTCTTCATTTCCTTCCCTAATATCACTGGCAATTACGTTCTGTTTTCCGTATTTTTCACGCAGGGCAAGGGTAAGTTCGGTACCAATTTGCCCACAAGCGCCAATAATCAATATCTTTGGAGTCATAATTTCAGATTTGTTGAAACAAAGATATTTAATTCAGCCATGATGAGAAATTGTGAAGCCCGGAAACTGTAAAGGAACAGGAATAAAAATTGACCTTTTTAAAACTTCAGGGATAACATCTTTAAAAAATGAAAAAAATCCTCCTCCTTATTCTTTTTCCTTTTCTTTTTTCCTGTCAGGAAGAAGTGAAAACACCGGCGACTGCCCCTTCTAAAGCTCAGAGAACTTTCACTGACCAGCTGGAGTTCACCGGCAAAAGAAAAGTGAGCCTTTTACCTGAAGCCCAGGCCGAAGTGAATGAATGGCTGGCTTATGCCACCGCCCAGGACGAAATTTCGGGACTGGAAGAAAGATCGGGGAATGAGATCATGGCCAACGCTAAAAATCTGGTGCAAATCATGGAAAGTTTGAGAACGAGTATTCCTGATACGCTCCAAACCCCTGCTGTCATCGCCCGCACCAATGTTTTATACACCAAGGCCAAGGTGCTCCAACAGCTGTCTTCGAAAAAACATAAAAATCCCGATGAAGTCTTTCAACTGGCAAATGAGCTCCTAATGGAATTTGGAAATTTTAAATTACAGCTCAACGAGCTGTTCCTTAAAGCTCCCGGCGATTTTGAAAAAGAGCTGGATGAACAATTCCAGGAGGCACGGCAAAGCAGGGACAGCCTGAGTTTACAACCACCTACCCGGGATTCGTTGAATTAAAAAGGCGGTTATCAAGCGGAAACTCCTCTATTTTCGATATTTTTACTTTACTGAAGTCGGGATGTGAAGGATTGATGAGAAAATTATGATCTCCCGGCACAACTGCCGAAGGCACCCGTAAAACAGCATTTTCAGACTCCTTTACAAAGCTATCACCGAAACTCTGGGTCTGCAGATTGTAGGGAAATACATTCCAGCGCTTCGGAAGTTCTTTTGGATCCAGTACGGCTATAGAGATATCATCGGGCAGCTCGATCTCAACCATCATAAAATCGTTTGGCAGCGTTGCAACAGTAAGATGCACGGCTACCTCGGCTAATGCCAGGGCGCGGCTTTGAGCAGTATAGATGATCTGGGTTCCCCGGGAATTCCACCTGCCGCCAACAATAGCAGCCCCTTTCCCAGAGAGTCCTTCAGAATATTTTTTCCTGGACAGGCGGTAAACTTTCATTAAGCAAAGATTCCCTGGTCAATATGATGCAGTTCTTCAACTACCAGCTCTTTTCCATAAGAATCTTTGAGCAGCTCCCGCGGGGAAAGATTACCCAAGGCGAAGTTGGGCGTTTGCAGCCAAAGGTAAAACTTTTCAGGACCTAGTATAGAATTACCAAGTGAAGTGACCTCGGCAAGTTCAAGGATCTTCTCACTGTGCTGTGGCTTAAAGACATGATTTTTTAAAGCCTTATATCGCTGCAGCGTTTTTGTTGAAAGGCCCAGGAACTCTGCCCATTCTTCTTCCTGAAAAGGAGTTTTTTCTTTAATTAAACTAAAGAGCCGGTATGGAATCCCTTTTCTAATGGAATGCACAATGAGCATTCTATTGTTAAGGAACTCCTTATAGGTAATGGCCTCTTCATTGACGTAGAGATTTTTGTCTTCTTCTACCTTTTTTAGATAAGACCTCACTGCCCGATCGATTTTCATGTTTGCTTCCACGTCTTAGACTTTTGTCTATAAAGATAAGACATTTGTCTTGAAGTTACTCTAACTTTTATCAAAAAAAGCAGTTCAAACATCTTTATAGACCCTCGGGCCTTTTTTGAGCCAGTGGTTCATAGGCTGGTCCTTCAATTACCTTCCCGTTGGTTTCGAACCGGCTGCCGTGGCAGGGGCAGTCCCAACTTTTCTCAGCCTCATTCCAGTCTACAACGCAGCCCAGGTGGGTGCAAAAAGCCGAAACACATTCGGTTTTTCCCGTTTCATCTTTGTAAACCGCGAATTTGGCAGTCCCTTTTTCCACTACTTTTCCCTCACCCGGCTTAACTTCAGAAAAAGCCTCGGCTTCGCTTTGACCGGGGAATACCTCCAGGTACTGCTTCATCACGTTGATGTTGCCCTTGATGTATTCTTTAGCCGATTTCTGCGGCGTAAACCTCTTGAGCTTGTAAGTCTCTGCCCAGGGATTTTCCCTGGCATTAAAAATATCATTCAGGATCATGGCACTCATCGCGCCATAAGTAAGACCATCGGTCGAGAAGCCGGTGGCCAGATAAATATTTTCATGTATACTTTCGCCAATATAAGGAAGTCCATCGGCAGGTTTATAATGCTGGGCAGACCACTTGTATTGAACCTTGTCTACATCAAAAAAGCGCCTGGCATTCTCTTCCAGTTTTTGATAGAACCTTTCATAGTCATCACTTTGACCCACTTTGTGGTGACCGCCCACCACGAGCACATAATTGCCATCATCGGCCTTGTAGCTGCGCAGGGAATGGTGAAATTTAGCCTCTGTATCCCAAAAGATGCCTTCGGGAATGTTTTCTGCGGAATCCTTTAGCTTTGCCGCTACCGCATATTCGCGGTAAGGATAGATGGCGGTTTGTACCCCATAAACACCTTTTGGAGTATGAGTGGCCAGCACGACTTTCCCGGCTGTTACTCTTCCACCTGCGGTTAACACCTGTTTTTTATCCCCTTTTTTGATGTCATAAACGCTACTCTGTTCATAGATCTGGCAATTTTCTGAAGCGATCTTCCCGGCAAGGCCTTTGACAAAAGCCGCGGGATTGAACTGCGCCTGATTTTCCACTTTCAGCGCCCGGCTTACCTTAACCGGCACTGGCAGCTCCTGCAGTTCCTCGATCTCCAGGCCATAATCTGCAGCGGCTTGTTTTTCTTTTTCAATAGTGGCATCTTTCTTATCTGTTTCGCTAAAGAGGTACCATGGCACCCTCTTAAAAGCACAGTCGATGTTGTATTCCGCGACAAGATCTGCAATGAGATTCATGGCCGCCGTTCGACTTTCTGCAACTATTCCCGCGGTTTTTTTATCCCACTTTGACTGGATATGATGCAGGCGTTTGTCAACCATGGTATAGAGATTTCCGGTAGAACTTCCGCTTGTGCCTTCCCCTACCCGGCCACTCTCTAAAACAGCTACTTTCATTCCCGATTTCGCTAAAAGACAGGCCGTAGTGATGCCTGTTATTCCGCCGCCAACAATAGCGACATCAACTTCAATATCTTGTTCAAGTGCAGGAAACTCCCCTGCCGCCGCATGGGCGCTCCAAATAGATTTAGTCATAATTCGGCTGATTTTTCTCTAAATTAGAAAAAGAAGCCCCCGTAAAACAAGTTCATGTAGTTAGTATTTTATTAATAATCAAAGCTTTAATATTTCAACTGTAACAACCTGGTGGAAATAACGTCTTAGTAGAAAACCATCTATGAACCGTATTTTCCTTTTGCTCAGCTTGTTTCTGCTGCCACTGTCCAATCCGCTTTTTTCACAGGAATATCATGCAAGAGTAATTGACGCACAATCCAAGGAACCCATTCCCTACGCTAATGTGGTCTTTGGGGAGCACAAAGGTGTTGTTACCAATGAAGAAGGTTTCTTTAGTTTTAATTTTGATCAGCCAAACCGCGGGATCGTAGAAATCTCTTCCCTTGGATACGAACCCGTGGAGATAGCAATGGATAGCCTCCATAATTCTGTTATTACCCTTTCCCCCAGCAGCATTGAGCTCAAAGAAGTCTTTGTCTCTAATAAGAACTTGAGCCCACGTGAAATCATTGAAAAAGTGAAGGAGGAAATTTCCAGTAACTATGACCTCGGGTTGGGCCAAAAAAGGATCTTCTTCAGAAAATCTTATTTTACCAATATTAAAAAGTTCAAGCTAAAGGTTGAGGAATCAACTATTGCGGGAATTGATCAGGCCCTTATGGACCGGCTCACGAATGAAATGCCCAGATTCACCGATTCTTACAGGGAAGTGCTGGGTGATCTCTACGGTAACTACGACAAACAAAAGCTGCATATTATCAAAGCCGCAAGTCTTTACGACCCTAAGGACACCCAATCTGTCGAACAGATCGCAGATCACATGGAAGACCTTTTTCGAAAAAACCTGAAAAAGAAATCTTTCCTAAAGATCAAATCGGGATGGCTTGGAGTGAAAGTCGATGCCGATGAACTGGAAGAAGGTATGGCCGAACTGGACAAAGAGAAAAAAGAAAAGACTCCCGAGGAAAAAGCTGAAAGTAAGGCCAAAAACAAAAAATACCTTCAGGCAGGCACAACAAAAGAAATCAATTCCTTGTTAGACAACATCTTCTGGAAAGAAAATACCCAACTTGATGTTTTTGACAAGTCCAGAAAGTATGAATTCAGCCTAAAAGGTTACCTGCACCTTGATGAGGCAGTCGTTTATGTTATTGAATTTAAACCTAAAAGAAGGGCAGACTATAAGGGCACCATCTACATAAATTCGATGGACTACGGGGTACACCGGCTTGACTATGAAAACGTGAAACCCCTGAAACATTTTAAACTTTTGGGTATTAGTACCAGTGACGATATTCACCGCGGAAAAATGATCTTTACTAAGAATGAGAAGGGAAAATACAGCATAAGCTATCTCGAACAGGAAAAGGGAGAAACCGTAGGCATAGATCGCCCGTTGACCATCATTGAAAAGAACCGCCATGTGCCCGGAAGAAACAAGCAAAATGAGCTTGACATGAACCTTGATTTGCTTTTAGGAGACGTGAATAAAACCCAGATGCTCATCTATGACGATCGCCCGTTAACTGAAAGTGGTTATGAGACCCTACCCGCACAGGACAAGTTTGAATATGAAGTATTCAAAGCCTATAATCCCGACTTTTGGAAGGGTCAAAATATTATAGAACCCAACGCGGCAATAAAGAAATTTACCGCACTGGAGGATTAAGCTTTCGGCTTTTTCTTTTGATAAGGTTAAAAAGGATTCCGCCCAAAGAAGCCGGAAGAGTAAAGATGACAAGGTGCTTCTCCTGCAGCCCAAAAATAAGTGTGTCACAATAGTGCTGCGTCAGGCCAAGCCTGTACAGCAGGTGTAGCAAAACGCCGACCACACTATAGGTTACCAGTGTCCAAGCCAACAGTTTCAAAAATCTGGTTCTCATCATGAATTAAATTTATGGAGAATTTCGATTGCTGCGGAAGAAATCTTCAGAACTGACTCTTAAAAATGACATTGTAGAGCAGCTTTAAACTGAATTTGTATCTTAGGCTGCAAAATTTTTAAAGATCATGAAGCATTTTTTAACCTTTTTCCTGCTTTTGAGCTGTTTGGCTCCTGCAGCTGCGCAATCTTCGGCAAAAGAAAACATCGACCAGCTCCTTAACCAGTGGCATGATGCCGCCGCCCGGGCCGACTTTGACGAATACTTTTCAAAAATGGCCGAAGAATCGGTTTTTATAGGAACAGATCCCACAGAGAACTGGCATAAGCCGGCCTTCATGAAATGGTCAAAACCTTATTTTGACAAGGGGAAAGCCTGGAGTTTTTCAACTTTGAAAAGAAACATTTTCCTTGCTGAAGATTGTGAACTGGCCTGGTTTGATGAACTTTTGGATACTCACATGGGCATCTGTCGCGGTTCTGGTGTTGTAGCAAAAGAAAATGGGCAATGGAAGATCAAGCATTATGTGCTATCCATTGAAATCCCTAATGAAAATGTTTCTGAAGTAACCCAGCTTAAAAAAGATTTTGACAACGACCTCATCTCCAAAATAAAGACTCCATAAAATGCCTTTTTAAAGGGACTGTATTAAAAAAAGAAACTTCCAGAAATTATTAATCCGGCATCAGCCACAAATTACATTGCTGAGACCTATAGGATTAACTTTTCTTTTAGTAATTTTCGCACAATTAATAACTAAATAAAACATGAAGAGAATAACCAAAGCTTTCTTGTGCTCAATGGTTGCTACTGCTGCAATGACCAGCTGTAACGATGACAAAGATGCGCAAGTTGAAGAACAAAGAGGGATCAACCTTGCCTATATGGACACTACGGTCACTCCGCGTGAAGATTTTTTCAGGTTTGTGAACGGCCGCTGGCTGGACACCAACGAGATTCCGGAAGATAAGACCGTTTGGGGCAGTTTTAACGAACTGAGAGAACAAACAGACAATGACGCTCTGGCCCTTTTAGAAGGTGCTGCAAAAAATGACTCCCTTGAAGCCGGTAGCGATCCTGCAAAAGCAGTGAATTTGTACAAGACCATCATGGATACAGTGACCCGCAATAAGCAGGGAATTGAGCCTATCAAGCCTTACCTGGCTAAAATAGATGCCATTAAAAACAAAGAAGACCTGCAAAAATACCTTGCAGAAATGCAGATGTATGGTGGCGGCGGATTCTTTAGATTTGGGGTTGGCGCCGATGCTAAAAATTCCAACATTAACGCGGCTTATCTTTCTCCGGGAGGACTTGGTCTACCAGACAGGGATTATTATGTTGCCGACGATTCAGATTCAAAAGAAAAGCGTGAGAAATACGTAGCTCATGTTACAAGAATGCTTCAGTACCTGGGAGATTCCCCTGAAGAAGCAGCAAAAAATGCCAAAGCTGTTCTCGAATTTGAGACCTCAATGGCACAGCCAAGACTGGATAAGGTGGAGCGTCGCGATGCCCGTAAGACTTACAATCCTATGACTGTGGCTCAGCTACAAAAGACGACTCCTGCAATTGATTGGAAAAAATTCTTCAATGAGATTGGTGCAGGGCAGGTAGACACAATAATCGTGAGACAACCAAAATATATGGAGTCTCTGCAAAAGAGCCTTGCCAACAATAATGTAGAGAACTGGAAGCAGTATCTGCGTTGGAGCCTTTTCAACGATGCGGCCGGTATGCTAACTACAGACATTGAACGTGCAAATTGGGAATTCTATGATCAAACTCTTCGCGGCGCTAAAGAGCAGCTGCCACGTAATGAGCGTGCTTTGGCTACCATCAATCAGGCCGTGGGAGAAGCTCTTGGAAAACTTTATGTAGAGGAACATTTCCCTGCCGAGGCTAAGCAGAAAGCTGAAGAAATGATCAAAAACGTGATCAAAGCCTACGAGAACAGGATCGACAAGTTGACCTGGATGAGCGACAGCACCAAGATCAAAGCCAAAGAAAAACTGAACACTACCAGGATCAAAGTTGGTTATCCCGATGAATGGAAAGACTACAGCAGTCTTACTGTTAAAGGCCCTGAAGAAGGCGGTTCTTACTTCCAGAACATGCTTAATGCAGCTAAATGGAATACCGAAGATGATATTTCTAAGTTAGGAAAGCCTGTCGATAAGGGAGAATGGTTCATGGCGCCACAAATCGTGAACGCTTACTACAACCCAAGCTATAACGAGATCGTGTTCCCGGCTGCTATTTTACAGCCTCCATTCTATGACTACAAAGCCGATGCTGCCGTGAATTACGGCGGAATTGGAGCCGTAATTGGCCACGAGATCTCTCACGGATTTGATGACAGCGGTGCTCGTTTTGATGCCGATGGTAACCTGAACAACTGGTGGACCGAAAAAGATCTTGAGCAATTCGAGAACCTTGGCGGAAAACTCGCAGACCAGTACAGCGCTATTGAAGTGCTTGACTCTGTATATATCAATGGAAAATTCACTCTTGGTGAGAACATCGGTGACCTTGGGGGTGTAAACGCCGCTTACGACGGGCTGCAGTTGCACCTGAAGGAGCACGGCAATCCGGGTAAAATCGACGGTTACACTCCAGAGCAGCGTTTCTTCCTTTCATGGGCTACCGTTTGGAGAACCAAGATGAGAGAAGAAGCTCTTAAGAACAGGATCAAAACAGATCCTCATTCTCCGGGACAGTACCGTGCGTATGTGCCACTTCAAAATATTGACGCTTTTTACGAAGCTTTCAATATTCAGGAAGGTGACCCAATGTATGTGAAGCCCGAGAACCGCGTGAAGATCTGGTAAGACCTTCTAAAATGACATTTTCAAAGCCTCTTCTTCGGAAGGGGCTTTTTTATTCTTGTCACTCCAACGCAATGATTCCGGATTAGATATCTAAAATTTAAGATTACAGGGTGTCAAAAATGACATTTTTGAACCTCTTTTCTCTCTGTTCTTTTCTCTCCTTCTGAAGGGTTTCCTTCTAATTCCGACGCAGGTGGATTCTCAACAATTTTGGATTCACGGTTAAAACTTCCGAATTTTTTGGGTGGCAAAAGTGCCGGGAAATGTCTGTCTTTAAAATGTATTATGTAACTTTCAGGTCAAAGGACATGACAGCTCTTCCCTACTCTAGCATTCGTCCTTGATCAACTCCAAATCTATGAAAAATTTGCATTGGTTCCTCCTGCTGCTCGTTACCGTCGGTTATTCTCAGGACACCATCTATTTGAATGAAAATTATACAGAAACCGGGAAAAAAAGTGCGGCCTACTATTGGCTTATTGATGCAAAGCCCGATGGATCTGGCCTGACCACAGAGAAAACATTTTTCCTTGACAACAAAATCAAATTAGAGGAAGTTTTTAAAAATTATAATACAGAAGATCAGGTGAGAGTTGAATTCACCGAATATTACCGCAATGGCCAACCTCACCTAACCGGAAACTACCGTCCCGGAAATGTTGATCACTATTTGACGAGTTACTGGGAGAATGGGCAATTGAAACGCAAAGATGTGTACAAAAAAGGAAGGCTGGTGAGTGGGACCTGTTGGAATGAAGAAGGCGTTCAAGTTCCTTTTTACGATTACGAGATGCAACCCCAGTTCCCGGGAGGTATGCCAGTATTCCAGCTTTACCTCAAGAACAAACTCGGGGAAATGAGCATCCCTTCAACTTTTAAAGGTTCAAAAGTACTGGTAAAATTTACTATTGATGAAAAAGGAGACGTAAATCAAGTACAGATCCTGAAATCTCTTGATCCAAAAGTTGAAAAGGAGGTGAAAAAGGTATTTGAAGAAATGCCTCAATGGGCACCGGCAAGACAAGATGGAGATCCTATAGCAGTAGTAAGAAAGATCTATGTGGTGTTTTAAGTATAAAAAGATTTACCTGAGCCTTTTCTTCCTGCTTTCACAACAGCTGCTCTTTTCACAAGATGCAGTCACTCTCTCCTTTGTCCCACCGGGCATGATCATGTTGAACGACAGCTTATATATTGATCAGGCTCCCGTGGACAATCTCAAATTCCCGGAATTTATAGATCACGTAAAAAGAGTGCGAAAGTATGTCCATACTGCTCCCTCCCAACGCGAAAAACTTCCTATAACAACAACTTACGCAATGGCCACCAGCCTACCGGCTGAGGATATCGATAGCATCTACAACAGGATTAGATCTGCAGAGATCGGCAGAGGCAGGTTTAGCAGTGAAAATTACCTTCGCCACCCGGTTGCCTGCCCTTAATATTCCTAAATATCTTGCGGCTCTTCCCTACTCCTGCAGCCATTCAATGCTTCGCCAATTTCTCCGGATGTTGACAGGCAAAAATTCCCTTTTTGGAACCTCAGCTATAAAGACAGTTGATTCCTTGAAATACTGTAAGAAAATTCGGTCAAAATTCATAGCTTGCCTTGATTTTCATGTTATCGGCAGTTAAAGCTACTTTTATCATTTAAGAAAGTAGTCTAAATCCCTAAAGGAAGATTTGAAACCTGGCTAACTAAATATCATAATGATGAAAAAAAGACTACTATTCCTATTTACAATTCTAAGCTTTAATTGCTATTCCCAAATTTCATTTGAACCGGGTTATTACATTGATAATAATAACAACAAAACAAATGGACTGATAAAAAACGTTGATTGGGCAGATAATCCAACTGGATTTGAATTTCAATTATCAGCTAACAATGATCCAGAAAGATTAGATATTAAGAATGTTAAAGAATTCGGTATTGATAACACGGTAAAATTCATCAGAAGTTCTGTTGACATGGATAGATCGGGTGACAATGTCAATAATTTGAGTGACAATATAAGACCAAACTTTAACCAGGAAGAGCTTTTCTTAAAAGTATTGGTTGAAGGAAAAGCAAATCTATATCAATATATTGAGGGGAATTTGAAAAGATACTTCTATTCAAAAGGAGACTCTGATATTGAACAATTGATCTATAAGAAATATAAAACCATCGAAGGTGACATTCGCGAAAACAACAGATTTAGACAACAGTTATGGAATGATCTACAATGTCCAGATTTAAAAAAGAACAGACTTGAAAAACTTGAGTACAAAAAGAATGCTCTAACTCATTTTTTTGAGGACTATAGTAAATGCCTGGATACCGACTTCACAAATTTCAAAACAAAGCAGAAACGGGATTTTTTCAATCTTACATTAAGACCTCGCATTAGCTCTTCTTCATTAGCAATACATAGCTTTACATCTAATTCTAAAGAAACAGATTTCGGGAGTAAATTAGGTTTCGGTTTTGGCCTGGAAGCTGAATATATTCTTCCTTTCAATAAAAATAAATGGGGAATTGCAATAGAACCTACTTATCAGCAATTTAAATCTGAAAAAATGTCGGAGGCAAATGATGTCTCTACAGGGCAGATAATTGCCACCGTTGACTATACCTCTATTGAAGTTCCCGTTGGTTTAAGACACTACTTCTTTCTTAAAAAGGATGCTAAGATATTTTTGGATGCCTCTTTTGTACTCGATTTCACTTCAAATTCCTCGGTCGATTATAAGAGAGGTAATGGCACAGAACTAAGCTCTTTGGATATTGATTCAGGAATCAATCTGGCCTTTGGGATTGGTTACAAACAAAACAATAAATATAGTTTAGAATTAAGATACCAGGCCAGTAGAGAAATTTTGGATGCCTATTCATACTACGGTTCCGAGTATAAAACAATTTCATTAATATTTGGATACTCCTTATTTTAATCCACAATTTTTAAATGGCTGAAAACTATCAGGAAGCCATTTCTAAAATTTCTGTATGATCAAGAATTTCTGTTAGCGTAACACATACAGTAGTCACTTGCATCCTCAACGTTTACAAGAGACACTGTTCCATTATGCATGCTAGCCAACAGCAATTTTATTGAGGTTGTTGCTTCTCTGTGTAGAAATAAGCCACCGTGGTAAAAATTAATCTGTCGAGATGAAAGAACCGGTATGAACTTAATCAAACTAAGTTTTTTAACATTATCTTAGCAGTAGCTATTGCCTATCTTAAACCTGAGTGGCAGAAAGCGTAAAGACAGTTCCTTCTCTGGAAACTGTAGAAGGAATACCCGGATTTGCCACAAACAAATTCTAAAACTGAAGCCTGTGAAACTTCTAAAAGAATAATTTCATTTTTCATTAAAAATGAGCAAAGTTGAATTTGCCCCTAAACTTTTTACACTGGTAAAAGAGGGGCTTACGAAAAAGCAATTCACCAAAGACATTTTAGCAGGAACCATCGTAGGTATAGTAGCTTTACCTTTGGCCATTGCTTTTGCCATCGCATCGGGTGTATCTCCCGAAAAAGGCCTTATAACGGCTGTAGTGGCAGGATTGACAATTTCTGTACTTGGCGGGAGCCGCGTGCAAATAGGCGGTCCAACTGGGGCATTTATTGTCATCGTCTACGGGATCGTCCAGAGCTATGGAATAGCCGGCCTTTCAATTGCCACCTTTATGGCGGGATTTATAATTATTGGCCTTGGCCTTGCACGCCTTGGTAATTATCTAAAATTCATTCCTTATCCCCTAATCGTTGGATTCACAGCGGGCATCGCAGTAATCATTTTTTCATCACAGATAAAAGATTTCTTCGGGCTGGAAATGGGAGCTGTGCCCGCAGATTTTGTTGAGAAATGGCAGGCCTACTTTTCCAATTTTCACAACATCAACTGGATTGCCGTAGCTATTGCCTCTGCCACTGTTTTCATTTCCCTTTATTTTAACCGGGTCACCAGCAAATTACCCGGCTCCATTGTTGCCATATTATTGGCTACCTCCCTGGTTTACTTCCTGCAGCTCCCCGTAGAGACCATTGAAAGTAAATTTGGGGAAATCCCGAACAGTATAAGTCTACCCACACTTCCCTCCATAGATTTTGCGACCATTCAACAATTAATACAACCTGCGATTGCCATAGCATTATTGGGAAGCATTGAATCACTTCTTTCAGCCGTCGTTGCCGATGGGATGATTGGTAGTCGTCACCGCTCTAATATGGAACTTGTAGCTCAGGGAACAGCAAACATCTTTTCGGGACTTTTTGGCGGTATCCCTGCAACAGGTGCCATCGCCCGTACAGCAACCAATATAAAAAATGGCGGCAGAACGCCGATTGCCGGAATTACTCACGCTATTGTTCTCCTGCTTATCATGATCATTTTTGCGCCTGTAGCCAAATTGATCCCTCTATCCTGCCTTTCGGGCATTCTTGTCGTTGTGGCCTGGCATATGGGAGAGTGGCATCATTTTAAAGCACTTTTGGCTGGCAACAGGATGGATATCATTGTGCTGCTCACAACTTTTTTTCTAACTGTTTTCTTCGATCTTATTATTGCCATTGAAGTGGGAATGATCCTCTCCAGCTTCATCTTTATGAAACGCATGAGCGAAACCACCTCTATTCAAAATGCTCTTAATTTATTTAAAACTGAAGAAGAAAACGGGGAACAACTTTTCGAAGAGGAGTTACCTGTACTTCCAAAAGGAGTTGTTATCTATGAAATCAACGGACCCTTATTCTTTGGAGCTTCTCAAAAATTTCAGGAGGTTATTATGGACCTCAACCAGGAACCGGAAGTTCTTATACTCAGAGTGCGACACGTACCTTTTATCGATGCAACGGGAGTAAAAAGACTGAAGGAAATTTACAGAAGCCTGCAATCCCGCGGCACAAAAGTGATCATATCGGGAGCTAATATGGAAGTAAGGACGGAATTTCAAAAAGCCGGAATTAACAAAGAACTTGGAGAAAACAATATTTGCAACAACATTGAAATGGCTTTGCAACAGGCCAAACATTTTCTAGAGGAGAAAAGGTCTGAGCATGCACTCCATCATTAGCAGCCCCAAAAGCAGCTTCCATTTTATCTTCGTGCCGGGAAAACCTAAAAAGAAGATGTTGTTAATCTGATTCTGAAGACTTCTAACCGGAAGAAAGCAATAAAAGAATTTTACTTTCATAATTTTACAGCTGTCTCAACTGCACAAGCCATAGAAAAGACCGAAAGCCATATTGTTCCCGAAAAAATCCAACCGATGCGGCTTCAGGAATATGGGGTTGGAATTTTTCACGCCGTTCCCACCAAGTCTGCCCTTAAAAAGGCACTGAAGAAAAACTATATCACCGTCAACGGAAAAGTCGCATCTACGGCTACATTTATTACCGGAAGTGAGAATATAAGCCTGCACCTTCCCGAAGACGCAACTCCAAAGAAAAAGCTTGATTTTCCGCTGCGGGTGCTCTTTGAGGACGATTACCTGGCAATGGTGCACAAACCCGCAGGGATTGTAGTGAGTGGCAATAGTTTTAAGACCGTCGCCAATGCGCTGCCCCAAAACCTGCGCCCCAGCTCGCTTCCCGATGCTGCACTTCCACAGCCTGTACACAGGCTTGATCTTGCAACTACCGGAATTCTGCTCACGGGAAAAACGCGGGAATCGGTAAGGGCACTGAACAAATTGTTCGAAAACAAAGAAGTAGATAAGGTTTACTATGCCGTCTGTATTGCCGAAATGCATTCCCGCGGAACAGTCTCAACCGAGATTGATGGTAAGGCTGCTTTTACCGAATATACTGTTCTGGAAACGGTCGCTTCTAAAAGATTTGGTCACCTCAATCTTGTAGAACTGCGCCCCAAGACCGGAAGAAGGCACCAGTTGCGCAAGCACATGTACGGCATGGGAAATCCTATTTTAGGCGACCGGGAATACGGGCTCGAAAACCTCATTTTAAAAGGTAAAGGTCTTTACCTGCACGCCGGGAGCCTGAAATTTAAACACCCCTTCACAGGAGAAAATATTCACATACAGGATGACCTCCCTGAGAAGTTTAGAAAATTATTCCCGAAGGCCGAATAAAAATTTTACCCGGCTCCGGTTAATTGATTCCCGATACAAATTCGTACTCCAGTTCTCGCATTAGTTTAGAAGCAGAAATGACCTTTCCCTTCGAAGGTTTAGAGTGATCAAAAACCGGTTTTTCAAGTCCCATTGCCGTAGCTTTTTGCTGATAGTACTGCTCTCTTGGAGGATTCAGCGGATACACTGCATTATATACGGTTCCAAAAATGTCCTTTTCGAGGATCTTCAGAATTATCCCGATGCAATCCTGCTGTCCTATCAGGTTTACGGGACCTAGTGGATCTCCCAGCCCGCTTCGGCCGGCAAGATATTTTACCGGTTGCCTGTCGCCTCCAAAGAGCCCGCCGAACCGGAGAATTGTGGTCTTAAAAAAGCTGTTTTTTAGCAGAATTTCTTCCGCAGCGCCCAGTTCTGTTCCCGCAGCAGTGGTTGCATTTGGCGCGGTAGCTTCAGTATATATTGGAAAGCTTTCCGTTTCCTGGTACACCGAAATAGAGCTCACAAAAATTACTTTTTTCACTCCCGCAATTTCTATTTCTGAAGCCAGCTTCCCAATACCTTCAGAAAAGCGCTTTTTTGGATCCCTCCTCATTCCCGGCGGGATATCGATGATCAACACCTCTGTCTCCTCGAGAAAGCCTTTAATATCTCCCGAAATGCCTTCAGGTTCTACTGCTAGTTGAAAGCCTGCAATACCTCCCGCAGAAAGTTTGGACAGCTTTTCAGCCGAAGTTGTGGAGCCTTTGACGCGGTAGCCCATTTGCAGCAAATTCTTTGCAAGGGGCAGTCCCAGCCAGCCAATTCCTAAAATGGAGATATTCTTCATCTGTCGTAAATTCTAAATTTTGAGGTGAAGCCTTCTTCTTCAGTAGCCCCTACTCCAGTACAAAACTACGTTTTATAACCACTGCGTCGTTGAGGACGAACGGCCGGGGGATCATATTTTCTTTTCTCGGCTGCACCTTCAATTCTGGATTATCAAAAAGACTATAGGCAGCCTCGTACATGGTTAGCTCGGGATGAATACCTTTTTTCAGGCTCATCTCCAACCTTAAAGTGTCCCTGTTTACAGGATAATATTCCAGTAGCCGGTCAGACCACCTCAAGCTAAACACGTTGAGATCACTCTCACCAGGTCGCAGGTTGGGTGCCGATTTTCCATTCACGGTCATATTTCGAAAACCTATGGATTTATCGGCGTAAAGTTCGATCCTGTTAATATCTCTTCGGGGTGCAATTTTCACCGAATATCTGTTCTCTTCAGGATCCTGGGAAACAATTTTCTCGATTCCAATGAAAGGTTCGGGCAGTTCAATTTCCGGTGCCGCCGAAGTATGGGTAAAGCCTGAGCTGTATTTGCTACTAAAAATCTGTTTGGAAGCGGCTCCTTCCGCAGCAGCTTCAAAATAAGGAGCATTCCAGGAATCCAGGATCCTGTCATAGGTATTCCAGGTCGCCTGCCCGGAATCCTCATCTAAAAGATAGACCAGACTATTGGGTTTGGGTCTTTCCGAAGAAAAACCGGCCTGGAAATGTGCCAGTACAAAGATGGCCAAAAAGGTCAAAAAGCTGAGAAATCCCAACAATTGCAATTTACTGTAGTACGAAAATACCGGCCACACCAACACCCACAGCAGTACCGTCAAAACAGCCGAAAGGGCAAGCATTTTCAAGCCCAGCGCCACCGGAAATGTGAGGACGAATGGCATAAGAATGAAAATAGCGGGCAGGCTTAAAACGCTTAGCCACAAAAGGGCGTAGCGGGGACGTGTAATCAGGATGAAGAGTTGCAGCAATCCAAAAAAGACAGGGATAATAAAATAGGAAGCTCCTTTGAGGTAAAAAGCTGCCAGGCCGCATACCAGGAGCCAGAGAAATAGCGGCGCCATGAAAAGGGCTACTTTGTTATTTTCCTTCCGGAAGCGGTTATACGTGTAAAAACAAATACTGAGGCTTAGGAAAATTACCGCAGCGATATAATAGTAGCCGTTGTAAGTGAAGCCGTGCTCCATCTCCCGGTATTGCGGATAGGTGAAAAGCATGAATTGCCATAAGCCATATGCCAGTCCGCCGCTCAGCAAAATAGAAATCAAAAGAGGAACCATTCCTTTCATCGCTTCTTTCAAAAGATCTTTCCTCCTAAAGGCGGAATAAATGAGCAATGCGACAAAACAGATGATTGCCAGCCCCAGTAAAGGAAATATCCACGAGTATGGATAGCTGATCATACTAAACACGGGGGCATTAAAAAAAACCAGATCTTCATCTGAATTCATTTTCCCGAAAGGAGTGCCCGCAAAATATTTTAACAGCGACATCAAATAACTACCCTGGTGCGCCAGGGTATTATTGTCCAGGTTTTGAGGCAGGTCTCTGGCGGTGTGATAATCAAAATGATCATCAATGAAGGCGAAATTCAGGCCGTTGATATCGCCTCTTTCCCTTAATACAGTAAGATCTGTATCATTGGGCAACATCTTGTAAACGCTGTACGCGAGCGAATTGGTGACAGGGTATTTTGTCCCCGCGGCCATGAATTCCTCCAGTAATCTTTTGTTCCCGCCATTAGTTTCCAGCAGCATAAAAGAACTTCCCCCGCTGCCCCGGGCTTCGAAGTTCAGCGCCAGTTTTACATCTTTCGCCCACGGATGCTCTTCCACAAAAATTTGAGCTCCGTTTAGCCCCAGCTCCTCGGCATCTGTAAACACGATAATAATGTCATTTAAAGGTTTTTCACCCGAAGCCAGATAGGCGCGAATTCCCTCCAGAATGGTTGCCACCCCACTACCCGCGTCGCTTGCTCCATAAGAGGAATGCATGGCGCTGTCATAGTGCGTAAGCAGTAAGAGGGCATCCCCATCTCCGGTACCCTCAATTCGGGTAAGGATATTCTGCGGCCGGGTAACTGTGCCCCTTTTATTTACCGAAAAGGCTTCCTGGGTTTGCACCAGCAGGCCCAGCTCTTCGAGTTGAGACACAATATAATTTCTCACTTCACTATGGGCGGGACTGCCTACGTAATGTGGTTTGCGAGAAACCGCCTTCACGTGCTCCATCGCACGAGCCACAGAAAATTCCTTGTTGGAGAAATGATCGTCAAGCTCCTGATGTGGCAAACTGCCATAGAAACTCCAGAAGACGGCTGCAACGAGAATAAAAAGGGAGAGAAATACCTGTAGTTGTTTGGTCATATTTCAAATATATTTAAAAGCATGACAACCGGACTGCCCTATCTCCCAAAAACTTAAAATTTTCCTAATTATCCTTTGAACATGAGAAAGATGTCGATAAAAATCCTATTTTATATTCTCACAATCAAACACTTAGGTTATGGGTATTAAAAGTTTTCAGGGAAGTAGGGCAGCGCCGGAAAAGGTAGTGAGTGCCCCAATGTTGGTCTCAGATTACATGCGAACAGATCTTGTGACCTTCCATAAGGACCAGACCATCTATGAAGTTATGGCGCTTTTGATGAAGCACCAAATCTCGGGAGGATGTGTAGTTAACGATAAAAACGAACTGCAGGGAGTGATCTCTGAAGGAGATTGTATGAAACATATCTCAGACAGCAGGTATTACAATATGCCAATGGAAAATTACAAGGTGGAAAACCGCATGACCTGCAATGTAACTACTATTGATGCAGACATGAATGTACTGGATGCGGCAAAAAAATTTATTGAACACAGGTTCAGGAGATTTCCTATAGTGCGCGACGGGAAGCTCGTGGGACAGATCTCCCAGCGGGATGTGCTGCAGGCAGCCCTCAATCTTCGCTGCCAAAACTGGCATGTTTAAGTGCGTTTTACCAGCGCATAAAAGTCACCCTCAAGCGGCAGGTAACCTTGATCATACACAAAATAGTAGGTGTTACCGGTTTTTGTGGTGTAGATACTTGTAAAATAATCAAAGTTAAAACCTCTGGCCAGCAGCTTCGTCTTGCTGGTCTTAACTTTTTCTGAAGGGTTGAGCTCTTCCAGAATGCGATAGTTTTTGCGTAACACATTGTTGACGTTCCGCACCAGGTTCTTACGGTCTTTGTTGAGGTTGTTATTGTAGGAATTACGGCAGTAATCACTGCAGAACTTCTTATCGGTTCGCCCAACGATCTTATCCCCGCACTCTAAACAGGTTTTTTCCATGCTATTAAATTAGCAATTTTTTTGAAGTAGTTCCACAAAATCAACTGCTCACTGAGCACCGAACACTGAGCACTATTTCTATTCGAGTTTTTCCAATTCCAGCTTTAAATCATACTGCAGGTCTTCATGTAGCTTCCCCAGCTCCTTTTTCACCAGCGCCAGCTGCCGGTCGTATAAGTTTTGGAGCGTTTTATTCCTGTGGACAGAAGGCTTAAAATTATCCATTTTTTGAAGGTAATAGATGAGCAGTTCAACACCGGTCTCTTTTTTCCCGGAATAACGGCTGAATTTCTTCACATTCCGCAGGATCTTTCGCATGCTCTTTTTCATAAAAAAATAGCTGGAAGTGTTGATCTTCTCAAACTCTTCATCCATTTCCTGTTTGACAGCTTTGACAAAACCCTCCTCATCTGCTGCCGAAAACAGCAGGTAGGTTAGCAGCTCTTTGTTCTCCTTTTTAAAACGGGTCAACCTTTGCACAAGCTGCAGCAGTTCCTCCCGCTCCAGGTGTTTTAGTTCGTCTCTTATTTCTTTAGCCGAAGCCGGTTTAATCATTTTTCAAATATATTTTTTAGGTATTCATGTTTTACCAGGTCCTGTTCATTAACTACCGGAAAAATATTTCCCGTTTTTAACACAAGGCTCCGGTCTGCAACTTCAAGTACGTCTTTATAATAATGATCGGTGATCACCAAGCCCTTGGTTCTTCTAAGTGAGAGTAACAGCTTTTTTGCTTTTTCTATGTACATGGGTTCTAACATAGACAACGGCTCATCCAATAACAGGAATGGCTGGGGAAGCTGTGCAAGTAACAGCAACTCCAGGTACTTTAACTGGCCTAAAGAAAGTTTTCCTACTCTCTTACTATCAAAGGCTGCGACTCCGTCTGCATGGAAAATTTTATCTTGCTCCTCTCCCTTCGGAAACATGAGGGGGATGATATCCCTCACCTTCATCTCCTTTGGAAGAAAACTGTCCTGGGGCAAAAAAGCGATCAATTTCTTCGGAAAGATTTCGGACGCCCGCATATTTTCACCATTGATATAAATCGTAATGGAATCCATACCCAAAGTTCCCATTATTCCTTTGAGCAAAGTAGATTTACCCGAACCGTTCCTCCCAAAAAGGCCAATGATCTCCCCCGTTTTACAGTTGAAGGAAACTCTGTTCAGAATTTGCCTTTTTCCGAAGGTCTTATTTACCTCTGCGATTTCCAGCCGATTCATAAGAAAAGAAAAATTAGGAGAAGGACAGGTCCTGCAAAAATAAGATTGCAGATCCACACCTTCTTAATCAGGAATTTTTTGGTGAAACCGAGATTGTAATAAAGGTAGTATTCGTTGCTCCTGAAAAATTGGAATCCTATAAACCCAATGAGCATCCCAAAGCTCAGGAAAATCAAAATACCGCTTGCTATTCCGAAATAAATTCCGCTGATTGCCGAAAACACCAGGTTATAAAAATTAAAGTCGCGATAGTATTTCCAAAAGGCAGCATCATTCATCAAAAGATCCTTTTTTAGGTTGTTTTTCATTCAGTTTTGAGATCTCTTCGAGATAGTCCAGCTGTAATTCCTGTATATCGAGCATGCGCTTGTTTTGATGAATGATAAGATGGTCAATTTTTTCATGAAGCAGCCGTATCTCCAGCTCGGCCTTGAGGTTCACCTGGTAATCATTCACGCTTCTTGCCCTGTCCTTTTGTTCCTTGCGGTTTTGGCTCATCATGATGATAGGCGCCTGTATTGCAGCAAGACAGGAAAGGATAAGGTTAAGCAGGATGAATGGGTAAGGATCAAAGGGCCGGGTAGAGAGTACCCATATGTTGATCGCCATCCAGACCAGCAAAAAGCTGAAAAAGAGTAGAATGAAGGTCCAGCTGCCGCCAAATTCTGCTATCCTGTCGGCCATTTTTTGGCCCGGCGTAAGGCGGGATTCTATCTCGGGCTCTATGTTTTCTGAAAGAAGCTTATTCTCCTGGATAGCTCTTACAACTTCTTTTTCCAGAACATTCAGCTCCCGGTGCTCCTTCCGAAGCAAAAGTTCAAGATATTTCTTCCTGTAGGTGTTAAGGCTCTCGATGGAAATATACTTATCGGCCGTGAAATCTGGAAAATCTTTTTTGATGAGGGCAAGCAACTGAGATTTTAAAGAATTTCCCTGGACCAGGTTAGACAGGTCGTATTCCTTCTTGCTGATATAGCAGATCTCTTTATCCATAAGCCTTTGTTGCTTAAGTAATATTACGAAATTTTAAGGCAGGTTTCTCAATAGCCGTTTTCAAACACTTACAAACGGATGTAAACGAAAACAAATCAGTATCAACCGATTATCGTTTTTAGACGGTGGTATGTTTGTCTCGTTGAAATGAACGAATGATTTTCAACTAAACTAATTCTTTACATCATGAATAATTTAAGAAACAAAGTACAGTTGATTGGCCACGTAGGAAACGCACCCGAGATTGTAAACCTGGAATCTGGAAAGAAGCTGGCAAAATTCTCTATTGCCACAAATGAGACCTACAAGAACAACAAAGGAGAAAAGATCACAGACACACAATGGCACAATGTAGTCGCCTGGGGCAAGACTGCCGAACTGGTAGAGAATTATGTACCTAAGGGCAAGGAAATAGGTATTGAGGGTAAATTAACAAGCCGCAGCTATGAAGACAAAGACGGAGTCAAAAAATATATCACAGAGGTGGTTTGCAATGAACTGCTGCTCCTCGGAAAGTAATGAGTTATCAACTATAATCTATAGCATCATGAATACGCTAAAAAATAACGTACAGCTTTCGGGCAATGTTGGGAAAGCACCTGAGATCCTAACTTTAAGCACCGGGAAAAAACTTGCCAAATTTTCCATCGCCACCAGGGAAACCTATACGAATTCCCAGGGAGAAAAAGTAACCAGCACCCAGTGGCACAATATAGTTGCCTGGGGACCAATGGCTGAAAAAATTGAGCAACAGGTTCCAAAGGGCCGGGAAATTGAAATTGAGGGTAAGCTAAACAGCCGCAGCTATGAAGATAAGAATGGGAACAGGAAATATGTTACGGAGGTGGTATGTAGGGAGCTAAAATTGCCTGTGAAAGAATAGCATGTACTCTCAAAATAATAAACCCGCTTCTCTGCAGCGGGTTTATTATTTTTTATTTGGACCTGCCCCTGCTCAAACTCATACAAGTTAATTAAACAGAAGAAATAGAATCATAGATTTATCAACTTGCTACCTTTTACTTCTAAAAAAAGATCTCCTGCGCCAGCCGAAAAGTATTGGCGTGCGCATTAATGATGTGTCTTATTTGGGGAGAATACCCGCCGCCCATGCTTACCTCAACGGGAATTTTAAGGTCATGGCACGTCTGTAGCACAAACCTGTCCCGTTCTTTTGCTCCTGCCTCGGTGCAGGCGAGTTTGCCAAGTTTATCTGAAGCGAGAATATCCACTCCGCTCAGGTAGAAAATAAAATCCGGTTGCTGTTCTTTTATCAGCTGCGGAAGGGTTTGTTTGAGTATCTTCAGGTATTCTTCGTCCCCTGTTCCGTTTTCCAGCTCCAAATCAAGGCTTGATTTCTCCTTTTTGAAGGGATAGTTCTTTTTCCCGTGCATGGAAAAAGTGAATACAGAAGGCTCTTCAGCAAAGATCTCTGCCGTTCCATTTCCCTGGTGCACATCAAGATCGACAATAAGAATTTTCGAGGCGAGTTTTTTCCGAAGCAGATAACTTGCGGCGATCGCCTGATCGTTAAGCAGGCAAAAACCTTCTCCGCGATAGGAATAGGCGTGATGCGTGCCGCCGGCAATATTCATGGCAATACCACACTCCAAAGCAAAATGTGCGGCCTCAATTGTGCCCTGCGCGATCCTTAGCTCCCGCTCCACAAGTCCCTGCGATAGCGGAAAACCAATTTTACGCACCGCTTTACGATCCAGCGTCAGGTTTTTTAAATGCTCAAAATACTCTTTTTGATGCACCGCCAGCACATCTTCTTCCCCGGGAAAACCGGGCTCAAAAAAGTTATTTTTGGTGCAGGTTCCCTCGTGCAACAGCTGCTGTGGCAGCAGCTCATATTTTTCCATCGGGAAGCGGTGGCCTTCGGGTAAAGGATGTTTAAAGATGGGATGGAAGGCGATCTTGAGCATTTTATGTCAGGTCGAGCGGAGTCGAGACCTCAGCTTTAAAAAATATTCTTATTTATATGTTACCCGTCGACTCTCCTTCGACTCACGCTCAGGACAGGCTGCTGGGGGAGACACTGTTATGTCAGGTCGAGCGAAGTCGAAACCTACTTTCCTTTATCCTTATTTTTATAATGGCTTTCATTCCTGCATTCTGCCAAAAGCTTCAGAAGCATTTCATCCTCATCTGCCAACGCCCTTTTCTTCTGGGCGCTCCACCGCTTAACTTCTTCTCAAACCATATGGCTTGTTCTACATCGTTAAATTTCTGGTGAAAAAGAATTTCTACAGGACGTCTTTTGTAAGTGAAGCTGCTCTTATTTAAACCTGCATTATGTTCTTCCAGCCTTCTGGAGATATCATTGGTAATTCCTGTATAAAGAAGACCGTCTGAGCATTCGAGAATGTAAACGTAATACAGTTTCATAGAACAATTCGTCTTCGTTAAATACCCCTCGACTCCGCTCGGGGAGACAACCTAGTGTCAGGTCAAGCCCTTCGGCTGTCGCTCAGGACAGGCTCAGTCGAGACCTAAGCCTTAAGAAATCACCGTCCCCTCTTTCACCCCGTCTTCATCGGGGTTAACGAAGACAAGTTTGCCTTCTTTGTTCTCGGTCATCAGGATCATGCCCTCACTTTCTACCCCACGTAACTTTCGCGGAGCAAGATTTACCAGCACGGTCACCTTTTTTCCGATAATCTCCTCGGGTTTAAAGCTCTGCGCGATTCCTGAAACTATGGTACGCACGTCAATTCCCGTATCTACTTTTAGTACCAGAAGCTTGTTCGCCTTTGGCATTTTTTCAGCTTCCACGATAGTTCCCACGCGAAGGTCCATTTTGGTAAAGTCTTCAAAAGTGGCAATTTCCTTTTGTGGTTCGGCTTTCTTTTTATCTGCCTCGTTCGCGGCTTTGGTTGCTTCTAATTTATCCAATTGCTTCTGAATTTGTTCGTCTTCTATTTTAGAGAAAAGCAGTTCGGCTTTTCCAATTTGATGGCCGGCAGGTAATAATTCCGCTTCGCCGGCGATCGCTTCCCATTCGCTCTTCTCGAGACTTTCCCCATTTGCAAGTGCTTCGGAAGTTGGTTTGCCGTAGTTCAGCATCTTCCGAAGTTTTTCCGCGGTGAAAGGAAGAAAAGGTTCAGAAATTGTCGCCAAAGCCGATGCGATCTGCAAAGCTACATACATGATGGTCTTCACGCGCTCTTCCTCGGTCTTGATCAATTTCCATGGCTCTTCATCTGCCAGATATTTGTTTCCAAGCCGGGCAACGTTCATCAACTCTGCCTGGGCTTCCCTGAAACGGTAACGTTCGATAGAACTTTCTATCACGGCAGGATAAGCTCTGAGCTCGGCCAGCACCTGTTCATCTACTTCGGAATATTTTCCGGGTTTTGGCACAATCCCGTCGTAATATTTGTTGGTTAGTACCACCACTCTATTGATAAAATTTCCGAAGATGGCTACCAGCTCATTATTGTTCCTTGCCTGGAAATCTTTCCAGGTAAAGTCGTTGTCCTTAGTCTCTGGCGCATTGGCGGTCAAAGCATAACGCAGAACATCCTGCTGCCCCGGGAAATCCTCCAGGTATTCATGCAGCCAAACCGCCCAGTTCTTAGAGGTGGAAAGCTTATTCCCTTCCAGGTTCAAAAATTCGTTTGCAGGCACATTATCGGGCAGGATATAGCTGCCTTCGGCCTTCAACATGGTCGGGAAAATGATACAGTGAAAAACGATATTATCTTTCCCAATAAAGTGGATCAACTTGGTGTCCTCATCTTTCCAGTATGGCTGCCAGTCTTTTCCGGTTCGCTCTGCCCATTCCTTCGTTGAAGAAATGTACCCGATTGGCGCATCAAACCAAACGTAAAGCACCTTACCTTCGGCGCCTTCTACCGGAACGGGAATTCCCCAATCAAGATCACGGGTTACCGCCCGCGGACGCAGCCCATCGTCGATCCAGGATTTTACCTGCCCGTAAACGTTGGGTTTCCAGTCTTTTTTATGCCCTTCTAAAATCCACTTTTTGAGCCATGCTTCATATTGATCTAAAGGCAAAAACCAGTGTTTTGTCTCTTTTAAAGTTGGCGTCGCACCTGTAATAGCCGACTTCGGATTCAGCAGATCTGTTGCATTATGGCTGGTACCGCACTTTTCGCACTGGTCACCATAGCTTTCTTCATAACCACATTTCGGGCAGGTACCAACCACGAATCGGTCGGCGAGGAATTGCCCTGCTTCCTCATCATAAAGCTGCTGCGTGGTCTCCTCGGTAAACTTTCCGTCTTCATATAATTTTCTGAAAAATTCTGAAGCCGTTTTGTGATGCACCTCTCCCGAAGTTCTCGAGTAATTATCAAAGGAAATTCCGAAGTCCTGAAAAGAGGTTTTTATGATCCCGTTGTACTTATCAACCACATCTTGTGGCGAAACGCCTTCTTTCTTTGCCTTAATGGTAATTGGCACCCCGTGCTCATCGCTTCCGCAGACGAAAGCCACATCGCGGGCCTGCATTCTTTGGTAGCGCGCATAGATATCTGCAGGCACGTAAACGCCGGCCAAATGTCCAATATGAATAGGTCCGTTAGTGTACGGCAAAGCAGCCGTGATAGTATATCTTTTGGGTAATTCCATCGAATTATCGGGTTCAAAATTAAAGGCTGTAAAGTTAAGCAAGTGCGGTGGAATACGCGTTAAATTCTTGTAAAAGGGACCTTGATTGGAACTGAATGTAGCTACTTTTATAAAAACTACACATGCGAAAACTTTTACTGCTTTTTATCTGCTTCGGAATTTTCTCCTGTAAAAGCCGGAAACTCACGGCCAATTCTGAAGAAAAATTTCAGCTTGAGAACCTTTCCGAAGTTATTTCACACAAGAACATTGACGAAATTTATCCCGATGCCAACGTAGCCGAAGGAACCGATCTTTTTGAAGAAGGTACCGTGGAGCGCCCTTACACTATTCTTTACCCAAACACTGCAGATGAGCTCCTCATCGTTTGGAAGGATGAAAGCCGCAGCACCCCCGAGCAGATCTATGTTGACCGCGAGGGCCGCTGGAGTTCCAAAAATGGCATAAAAGTGGGCACTCCTTACAAAGAACTTGAAAGGATCAACGAAGGACCTATCAAATTCTACGGGTTTGGATGGGATTACAGTGGAGCGGTAGACTGGAATGACGGTAAAATGGACGGTAGCGATGTGCAGGTTTTTTTAGCTCCCGAAAATGCGCCTCCAAAGAACTTTTACGGGGACCACATCATTGAAGAAGATCCCGAAAAGATCATTAACCTGAATCTAAGGGTGCGGGCGTTGGTATTTAAAAAAACCTAAAATGGCAGAACATAATGAACTTGGCAAAGAAGGAGAAGAGCTGGCGGTAGCGCATCTTTTAAATAATGGCTATGAAATCATAACGCGTAACTTCAGGTATTTGAAGGCCGAAGTAGACATCATAGCAAAGAAAGGAGGCGTTTTGGCGGCAGTTGAAGTAAAAACCCGCAGCACTCCAGACTTTGGAGATCCCCAGGATTTCGTCAAGAAAAAGCAGATCAACTCACTGGTTAAGGCGGTAGACTTTTTTGTCAATGAGCGAAAGCTGGATGTCGAGGTGCGGTTTGACATCATTGGGATCATAAGAAACAAAGCGGGCACAAGAATAGAACACCTGGAGGACGCGTTTCTACATTTTTAGCTCTCGTCTTCCAACAACTCATCAAAAGTGGAATTTTCGGCTTCTTCAGATCTTTCTATGATCGAAAAACTCGCGTCGATCTCGAGGATTACCGCTGTAACCTGCTCCATACTTCCGAAGCCTTTTTTGCGCACGGCACCAAAGACCTTGCTTTTACTGAGCCGCTCCTTGCGCAGATTTTCTTCCAGAAATTTTCCTTTATAATAAAGCAGAGTAGGAGTCGTGCTAAATACCTTTTTAAAAACTTTGGATCTGTTTTCCAAATAGGCAAAGATGAATTGCAACACTGCCAGCAGGAGAAATGCCGTGAGCGTTTCTGAAAGTGACAGCTCTTTGGCAGTAAGCGTACGCCCAAAAACGGCACCTACCGCTACGGCAATGATAAAGTCAAAGGCGCTCATGCTGGCCAGGGTCCTTTTGCCCGAAATGCGCAAAATGAGCACTATCGCCAGATAGGCAGCGGTGCCCACAATGAGAATACGCGCCAGGGGTTCTGTACCATTCCACAAAAACCTCGTTTGATCCATCAGTCTTCAGCTATGTTTATTTGATAAACCTCATGAATATATTGGTCCCGGTAATGCAGATCGGTCTTAAGGTGCTCAATAATGGCTTTTTTCAGCTCTTTTTCGGTCATGCTACTATCCTTCGGAAGCACCGTCACATTATAGCTCACCGTGGGATTGCCGTTGATCTTTGTGTTTGTAAAGCTTACATCTTTGTTGATCACCTCGATGTAATTGAGCTTATTCAGGGAAGTATCAAGATTTTCGGTAAGTTCGGTGTTCATGCTGGCCTTCCGCAGAAATGGCGGCTGACTAAATTGCCAGAACATCATCGCCCCAATGGCCAACACCACAAAGCCGCTGGTAAACCAGGACAATTTTTTGTTTCCCTGTAAAAACCGAACTCCGCTGGGGGTAACTTTTCCGAAGAAATAAAAGATCAAGGTCGCTGAAAGATGAATTCCCAGTAGCTGCAGCACCACTCGAAAGACACTGCTCCAAACAACTTCCCAGTCCATCATGTAGACCCCCGCGCCAATGAGCCCAACCGGCGGTGCTAACGAAGCTGCGACCAGAACTCCTACTGCAGCTCCCGAAACCAAACTGTCCCTTTCTGACTGTACAATGTTGATCGCCCCGGCAAAGCCAGAAATAAGAGGCAGCAAAAGTGCCACTTTTGACACATGACTTATCTCCACCATTAGGGGCGTGAGCGTGTTGAGCGGAAAGATCACGGTCATGAGAAAACTCACGATAATCCCCGTACCAATGGCCATCGCGTAACGTTTTATGCTGCTTATCAAGAGTTTCTTTTTGCCCGCTGCCGTCGCCAATGCCGCGTTCATGGCGGGCCCGGCAAAAGGCGCGACCAGCATGGCGGCCACCAAAAGATAAACGGTAGTGGTATAAAGGCCTATCCACACAATTATTCCTGCGGCAATTGAATAGCCAATGAGGCCTTTGATGGAACCCACGCTCTGGATCCCGCCAAGGTAGATCTCCAGGGAACTTTTTGGCTGCACATCTGCGACCTGGTCGGGTGAGTCTGATGCAGGCGGGTAGAGCGTGATCACGCCACGCGGGATGAGGTTGATCTCCGGCTTTTCGTAATCATCCAGCCGCTTCAGGAAGTTATTCACCTTCTCATTGGGCAAAAAGGTGATAAAGACATCATTTTCTTCGGAAGGCAAAAAAATGGTGTTCTTGCCATTGAACTCCTCAATGGTATCAAAGACCTCTTTTTTATGCCCTTTGGGGATCTTAAGTGTAAGTTGCCGCATTTGAATGGATGATTAGAAAAAGCTTCAAAAAAGACATTTTTGGAAGCTTTTAGCCTCAAAATGACCTTTTTCATTGCAAAAAAGCTCCTTTTCAACAAGTTAATCAAAGCAGAACAAACTGCAGAAGCCGTTAAGGGTATTTTAGGGAAATGAAAAAGACCTCACAGATCTTCAAGACCTGTGAGGTCTGTAAAATACCATTTTTGAGAGCCTGTTATTTTTACTCCACCTCCACCTTCGCCTTCACATCCAGCGGCTTCAACACCTGCAAAGCACGATCTACCGAAGTTACTTTCTCAAAGGTCAATAACAACCTCAGGCCGGCACGGGTTTTCTTTTCTTTCATTGTGCAGCTATGTGGATGCGTCTGCACAAACTGCAGCACTTTTGAAAAAGCCTTGCTATTGTAAAAACCTGAACTTTGATCGGCGATGAAGTAGCCTATCAGCTTGCCCTGTTTCATCACGATCTTCTCTAACCCGATTGCCGAAGCGATCCATTTGATGCGGACGCTGTTCAGCAGATCCTGAGCAGGATCGGGAAGTTCGCCAAAGCGGTCAATAAGCTCTGCTTCGAATTTTTCCAGCTCTTCTTCATTTTTGATGTTGTTGAGCTGAGTGTAGAGATTGAGACGTTCAGAAATGTTGTTGATGTAATCATCAGGGAAAAGCAATTCAAAATCTGAATCTATCTGCGTGTCTTTTACATACTCTTTATCTTCCGAAACCTGGTCGGCGTACAAGTCCTTGAACTCATTTTCCTTGAGCTCTTCAATGGCTTCGTTCAAAATTTTCTGGTAAGTATCAAATCCAATTTCATTGATAAATCCACTATTGTTCCCCTCCTAAAAGATCTCCTGCGCCACGAATTTCCAGGTCTTTCATCGCGATATTGAACCCGCTGCCCAGCTCGCTGAATTGTTCCAAAGCGGTAATCCTCTTTCGGGCATCATCCGTCATGGCCGAGTATGGCGGAGTAATAAAATAACAGAAGGCTTTTTTGTTGCTTCGGCCTACCCTTCCGCGCATCTGGTGCAGGTCTGAAAGTCCGAAGTTATTGGCATTATTGATGAAAATTGTATTGGCATTCGAAACATCCAGTCCACTTTCCACAATGGTGGTAGAAACCAGCACATCAAATTCCCCATTCATGAACTTCAGCATGAGTTGCTCCAGTTTCTTCCCTTCCATCTGCCCGTGACCAATCCCGATCTTTGCATCGGGCACCAGCCGCTGTATCATTCCCGCAACTTCCTTAATATTTTCAACTCTGTTGTGGATGAAGAAAACCTGCCCGCCCCGCTGAATTTCGTAAGAAATGGCATCCCGAATAGTCTCTTCGGAAAATCTTATCACATGCGACTCAATCGGATACCGGTTGGGCGGCGGAGTCGTAATAGTGGAAAGGTCCCTCGCAGCCATCAAACTGAACTGCAGCGTACGCGGGATTGGCGTCGCGGTCAATGTTAACGTATCCACGTTTTCTTTGATGGTCTTCAGTTTATCTTTTACGGCAACTCCGAACTTTTGTTCCTCATCAACGATAAGCAATCCGAGATCCTTGAATTTTACGGCCTTATTTACCAGTTGATGTGTCCCAATGACAATATCAACTTTTCCGTTTGCCAGTTCTTCCAGGGTAGTTCTTCTTTCCTTAGCAGTCCTAAAACGGTTCAGGTAATCGACAGTAACCGGAAAATCCTTCAGCCGTTCGGTGAACGTCTTGTAATGCTGAAAGGCAAGAATGGTAGTTGGAACCAAAACTGCCACCTGTTTCCCGTTGTCTACTGCTTTGAAGGCGGCTCTAATCGCTACCTCGGTCTTTCCGAAGCCAACATCCCCGCAAACGAGACGATCCATGGGGCGCTCGTTTTCCATATCGGCTTTCACATCGGCCGTCGCAGTACTTTGATCGGGAGTGTCTTCGTAAATAAACGAAGCTTCCAGCTCGTGCTGCAGGTAAGAATCGGGACCAAAGCCGAAGCCTTTTTGCAGGCGGCGTTTAGCGTACAACTCGATAAGGTTGTAGGCGATATGCTTGACGCGTGCCTTGGTCTTCTGCTTCAGATTTTTCCAGGCGTTGCTGCCCAATTTGTAGATCTTGGGCGGTTTCCCGTCCTTGCCGTTATACTTGGAGATCTTGTGCAGCGAATGAATGCTCAGGTAAAGAATATCGCGTTCCCCATAAATGAGTTTGATCGCCTCCTGCTTTTTGCCTTCGACATCAATTTTTTGAAGTCCGCCGAATTTCCCGATTCCGTGGTCGATGTGAGTCACGTAATCCCCCACCTCCAGACTCGTTAATTCCTTCAGCGTGATTGCCTGTTTCTTAGCGTAGCCGTTCTTCAGGTGGAATTTATGATAGCGCTCAAAGATCTGGTGATCTGTATAACACACCATTTTCGAATTCTCATCAATAAAGCCCTGGTACATGGAAAGCACGACAGTTTTGTACTTCACCTCTTTATCAACATCATCAAAAATGTCGTGAAAACGCTTGGCCTGCTGTTCGCTGACGCAGAAAATATAATTGGTGTAGCCTTCTTCAGACCGCTCGTGCAGGTCCTGTATCAGCAAATCAAAATGTTTGTTGAAGGAAGGTTGTGGTTTCGTGTCGAATTCTATCACTTTTGGCTCCTGCCCCGGCTGCAACTGGTAATGCCGGCTGGACATTTCTACCACCGAATAGTCCTGCATCTGCTCCTTCAAAAGTGTGGAATTGCAGAACAATTCTTCGGGCGTGCCGTGTTTTATTTCTTCGGAAAGATCCTTGAAAGCCTCCACAGCTTTGACAAAAAGTTTGTCCACCTGCGCCGACAGTAATTCAAGATCTTTAGTGAACACTACGGTCTTATCTGAAATGTACTTGAGAAAACTCTCCCGCACCTCTTCTGTGCGCTTGTGTTCAACATTGGGAATAATGCTGATCTTTTTGACCTTATCTACGGAAAGCTGGGTCTCTACATCAAAGGTCCTGATGCTTTCCACCTCATCGCCAAAAAATTCGATACGATAAGGTTCATCATTACTGAAGGAAAAAACATCCAGGATCCCGCCTCGCACTGAAAACTCGCCCGGTTCGGTCACAAAATCCACTCTTTTGAACTTGTATTCGAACATGACCTCATTGACAAAGTCGATGGAAAGTTCGTCATCGATATGGATCTTCAAAGTATTCTTTTCAAGTTCCTTCCGGGTGACCACCTTTTCAAAAAGGGCATCGGGGTAAGTGACTATGAGGGCGGGTTTCTTCCGGGAATTAATGCGGTTTAGAACTTCAGCCCGCAAGAGTACGTTCGCATTATCGGTTTCTTCTATCTGATAAGGCCGGCGATAACTTCCGGGGTAAAAAAGCACGTGCTTCTCCCCCACCAGCTGCTCCAGGTCATTCAGATAGTAAGCCGCTTCCTCCTTGTCGTTGAAGATCAGCAAAAATGGCTTTTCTGAATCCTCAAAGGCATTAGTGATCACAAAAGAAAGTGCCGAGCCAACAAGGCCTTTTAAATGTACATTTTGTTGAGGTTGGGCAATAGCTTTCCCCAGTTCCAGCTGTTGAGCCGACTGTGCAAAGCTTTGGGCGATAGAAGATTTACTCAAAAATTAAAAATTTTGTGCAAAGATAAGAAGTTCTGAGGTTTCAGCTTGAGCTGAAGGTTTTAAGAAGGAGTTAAATATTGGTGATTAGTGATTGGGGAATGGTTAATTGGGAATGATTGTAGGGAATGAAATAGCCCCGGATTTTAATCCGGGAAAAAAATATTCCCCTAAAATGTCATTTTTGACACCTCTCTAGATTTCAGAATTCTCCCAATCCACCACTACTTTAATCCCGTCAACAGAATGTCCCAACGCTAATCTGAAATCTTCCGCAGAAAGGCGCTGAGTAATCAACTTTTTTATCACCTCTGGCCATTTTTCTTTGCTTTTGGCAAGATCTGATACTGCCATCTCAAAATGCTGTGGCCCTGCATTTACGCTGCCCAGCAAAATTTGATTTTTAAGAACGATTTGCCTCATAAGATCGGGGCCATTGATACTTACCGGCCGATCTCCGCCCGGAATACCGGTTGCAACATAGATCCCATTGATTCCTAAAGCATCTATCAATTCGAACTGCAGCTTGGCTATTCCTGCAGCCTCAAAAATGAAATCCATTTCGCCTATCTTGATATCGATATTGGTGGTTTCTACATCTCTCCCGTCAATATAAACTCCGCCAATTTCTTTGAGGATCCCCGGCCGCAGCGAATCTTCATCCACAACATCAAGCCCGTAAACCTCAGCTCCTCTTAATCGCAAAGCAAAGGCTGCGAGCAGACCAATCGCACCAATTCCCGCCACGAGCACTTTTTTCCCGTGAAGCCATTTGCTTACATCGTCAAAATCTTTGAGGCGTTCCTTTTGCACCTTCATGGCTTCATCAATAGCCTTGGCAGCAACAGACATGGGCTCAGTCAAGACACCTATTTCCCTAATACTTTCGGGCACCTTAATAAAATTTTCTTCCAGGTCTACGACAACTTCAGATTGAAAACCGTCAAGTTCCTTGATCCCTCGCTCTTTATAATCGCCCGTGTAACACATATCGCTACGGCCGTTTAGACAGGCATCGCACTTTCCGCAGCCACGGCGAACCGTGAACAGACCCGAAATCTCCGGGTTTGACATTCTTTACACCTGCTCCTACTTCTACTACCTCACCAAACATTTCGTGACCCACAGTCAATCTCTTCTTACCAAGAGGGGCATCTGCCCGGCCACCGCTGGCTTCTTCCCGGTCTGTCCCACAAATTCCAACCTGCCTCACCTTCAGTTTAATGGCTTCTGAATGATTGAGTTTTGGTTCCTCTACCTCAATCAGGGAAATATCTGTTGTTCCGGGGATCAAAGAAATTGCTTTCATCATTTAAGAATTTATGTTCTTGTTTCTACTATCATTCAATTGCTTATCCAGGTTATGCGCCGCACTTATTAACCCGAGGTGGGTAAAGGCCTGCGGGAAATTACCTAAATGCTCTCCTCTAAACCCGAGTTGTTCGGCATAAAGACCTACGTGATTGGCGTATCCCAGCATTTTTTCAAAGTAAAATCTTGCTTTTTCAAGCTGCCCCGCCCGGGAAAGGCATTCCACATACCAAAAACTACACATTGAAAAGGTACCTTCATGACTAACAAAGCCATCAAAGGCAGCAACATCGGGTTTATAGCGGTACACGAGGGAATCTGAAACCAGTTCTTTCTCTATCCTCTCCAGGGTAGAAAGCCATCGCGGATCCTTGGGACTTATGAATCTCACCAGGGGCATGAGCAGCGTTGAAGCATCTACGGTTTCTGCACCGGGGTACTGCATAAAGGACTGTTTCTCCTCATCCCAGTATTCGTCAAAAACGCTGTTAAAGACCCGGTCTCTTTCTGCCGCCCATTTTCCATTAAGCGGGAAGGAGCGGGTTTCGGCAATTTTTATAGCCCTGTCAAAAGCCACCCATACCATAAGTCGTGAGTAGAGGAATTTCCTTCGGCCGCCACGCACTTCCCAAATCCCTTCATCTGGCTGATTCCAGTTATCCACCAGCCAGTCTAACTGATTTTCCAGGTTTTTCCAAAAGTCATAGCTAATGGGCTCTCCATACTTGTTATACTGGTACACCGCATCTAACAATTCTCCATAGATATCCAGCTGCAACTGCCCGTAGGCGTCATTTCCTATGCGCACGGGAGTGGAATGTTTGTAGCCTTCAAAATCTTCAAGCACTTTTTCCTCCAGCTTTCTCTTGCCGTCGACCGCATACATGATCCCCAGGCGATTCTGGTTCTTAATATCCTCACACTGTTTCTCGACCCATTGCATAAATGCCCCGGCTTCCCTCGTATAACCCAGCAGAATCAAGGCGTACATTGAAAATGAGGCATCGCGTATCCAGGTATAGCGGTAATCAAAATTCCTTGAGCCGCCAATGCTTTCGGGCAGACTAAAAGTCCCGGCGGCAATGATAGAGCCGTAATTATAGGAGGTAAGCAGCTTAAGCACGAGAGAAGAGCGGTTGACCATTTCTCGCCAGCGGCCACCGTACCGCGACTGGTCAATCCAGTTTTTCCAGTAATTCACCGTATCGTAGAGGCTTTTCGTCACAAACTCTTCAAGGTCTATATCGCGCGTTGATTCTTTGCTAATGTGCTCCAGCAGGAAGTCGGCAGTTTCTCCGGGCCCAAGGGTAAACTGTGCCACCACGTCACCGTCCTCTATTCTTAGAGGCACCGAACTTACAAGCCGCAGCCTGGTTTTTTCTTCTTCAGAACTTGAAAAGATGATCTCATTTTCTGAAACTGTTTCTATAGTATGCGCGCTACGGCCGTAATCAAAACGGGGGCGGCATTTCATCTCGTAACACACCTCTCCCCTCACGGTAGTGACGCGCCTTATGAGTTCTTTCCCGCAGTACAGCTCCTCCACAGGCATAAAATCTGTAATTTCTCCCACTCCTTCTTCGGAAAGGAATCGTGGTAAGCAGCACATTGGTATCGGGAAGGTAAAGCTGCCTGTTCTTTTTCCTCTTGAAAACAGGCTCGATCTGAAACTTTCCGCCTCTATCGGCATCCAGGAGCGAAGCAAAAACCGAAGGGGAATCAAAATTTGGAAAACACATAAAATCTATGCTCCCATCGAGTCCCACCAGGGCGATGGTGTTGAGGTCTCCAATAATTCCGTAGTTTTCAATGGGCTGATACCTGTGTTTCTCCCCCTCAATTTGCATCTTGATCTCGTTTTGTTGTTAACAGTAAAAGGTGTTCCTCCTAAGTTAGCAAAAGATGATCGAAAAATAGCATTTGTTAAAACCTCAGGTGTCTAAACTGAATGCAGCTATATTCTTTTATTACAATGAGTTATGTATTTTTTACTATGATAAAGTTTAAGTATAACTTAACAGAAGCAGCTGCTGTTGCTGTAGAAAAGCAGCCTAAAAATTCACTTTTTGAGAGGTATGACTTCTTCGGAAGTAATGAGGTACACCTGCTCTGCCTCCTGCGGATCCAGAATATATTTTCCCGTGAATTCTCCAAACGCCGGAAGGATCATCTGCCCTTTAGACTGAAAAAAACATGGCAATTTTAGCTCCTGCCTTGCCTTTCCAGAGATCTTCACTCCCGGATGCAGGTGTCCCGAAAAGTTGAAAAATCCCGTTCTTTTCTCGGGGTGGTGGGTGAGAAAGAAATCGCCCAGCACGAGTTCAGGAATACTTTTTACGCCCAAAGCCTCATATTTTAGAGGAGAAATGATGTCGTGATTGCCCTCAATAAGAATTACTTCCGCAGAAATATTTTCTAACCAGGACTCAAATAGCTGCCATTCACTGTTGAGGGCGCTGTGAAAAAGATCCCCCAAAAATGCTATTTTTTGAGGCTGAAAAAAGTTCACTACCTCATTGAGTTTCTTGAAATTTCCATTAACCGCCTGCTGTGGCAGCGCACTTCCATGCTTGCGGAAGTGGGAAATCTTCCCCAAATGCACATCGCTGATCAATAACATATCCTGTTCCTCCCAAAAAAGGGCGCCGGTAGGATGAAGTATAAACTCCTGCCGGTGTATTTGAAGAGAAACGGTTTTTGACACTTTTGAAGGGCATTAATGGGCGCGCAAAGTTAAGTTTTTACTAGACATTTTCCCACTGTGCCATCATGCGTTTAATGCGATCTTCCAGTTTTTCTGAAGACAATTTCTCCCGCATTCGGTCTGTAATGATAGGAAAAGCAAAAGGGGTTGGTTTTTCACATTGCTTCCACACCATGTTTTGTCCCGCTATTCGTTCCAGCGCCAACCGCAGCCTTCCCTCCTCAAGCTGATGTTCAAAAGTTTCCCTGAAGGCCTGCCTGTACAACAAATTATCGGGTTCGTAATCCCTAAACACGCTAAACAGCAGTTGCGAATTGGACTGCAGGTGTTTCGTCTTGATCATCTTATTTGGAAAACCGGTAAAGACCAGCCCGGAGATCACCGCGATATCCCTGAATTTTCGTCGCGCCATTTCTGTCGAGTTGAGGCTTTTTTGCAGGTCGTCCATGAGATAATCAGCAGAAAAAAGGTTGTTGTCCAGCACCTGCTGCATGTCAATTGCCTGGTCAGACAGCAGCTCGAAGCCGTAGTCATTAAAAGCAAGCGAAAAAGTAATGGGTGACAGCAAACTAATGCGATAGGCCAGCAGACTTGCCAGGGCTTCATGTACAAAGCGGCCTTCAAAAGGGTAAAAAATGGCATGATGCCCTTCGCGGGTTTTAAAGGTCTCGATCAGGAATTCATTTTTACCAGGAATAATAGATTCCTTTTTCTGTCTCTTAAAAATGTTGGCAAGCGCCTTTAATTCGGTTGATTTTTGGCCTTTTTCGGCCGCAGCATTCATCTCCTCCCGCAGCAGGTCGCTCATTTGTGCAGAAAAGGTCATTCGCCCGCCGGCCCAGCTGGGGAAGCGGGAATTCTTCTGCTTTGACCGCTTTACGATCACCTGCATATTCTTGATCTGGTACAGCTCGAGGTTCTTTCCGGCAAAAGTGAACACATCCCCCGGACTTAATTTTGAAATGAACCATTCCTCTATTGTTCCAATGTAACCGCCGCCCAGATATTTTACCGCCAAAACCGCGTCACTCACTATGGTGCCAATCTGCAGTCTATGACGCATAGCGATGGCACGGTTGTTCACTTTGAATTTCCCGTCCTCCTCGATCTCGATCTTCTTATATTCATCATAGGCCTGCAGCGTCTGACTGCCGCGGGTGACAAAATTGAGGATCCATCTCCAGTCTTCTTCGGAAAGTGACTGGTAGCAAAAAGTAGATTTTACTTCGGGATAGATCTCCTTCGGAAAAAATCCGTCTGATACTGCCAGAGTAGTAAGGTACTGGATAAGCACATCATAAGACAGCAAATAAGGCACCCGGTCTTCAACCACCGTATGCTTCACCGCCTTTTGCAAGGCCGAGGCTTCGATGAGTTCCATAGCGTGAGTAGGAAGAAAATAGATGACGCTCTCTTCCCCTGGACGGTGGCCGCTGCGACCGGCGCGCTGCAGGAAACGCGCCACCCCTTTGGGACCACCGATCTGAATAATTGTTTCCACCGGCGCAAAATCTACCCCCAGATCCAGACTTGAAGTGGCAACCACGGCCTTTAGCTCCTCATCTCTAATCGCCTGCTCCACCCACAGCCGCGTCTCTTTATTGATACTGCCGTGGTGCATGGCAAGTTCTCCGGCAAATTCCGGGTATTTTTGAAGTATCCGCTGAAACCATATTTCACACTGCGAACGGGTATTTGTAAAGAGGATGGTAGTCCTGCTATTCCTGATGATAGGAACCACTGCGTCCAGCAGGTGCAATCCCAAGTGGCCCCGCCAGGGAAAGGTTTCCATTTCTTCAGGAATCACAGATTTCACGGTTATCTTCTTCGGAATTCTCGCCTTCACTAAAACAGAATTTTTGAAAGCCTCAGATTCCGGGCCCAATAACACCTTCCTTGCCTGCTGCAGATTTCCAATGGTGGCAGAAATCCCCCAGATCTTTATTTTTGGAGCAATATTCTTGAGCCTGCTCAGCGCCAGTTCTACCTGCACCCCTCGTTTTGTGCCCAGCAATTCATGCCACTCATCTATGACAATAGCGTTGAGATCTTTAAAAGTTTTTTTGTAGCCTTTTGACGAGAGTAGTAGTTGCAAGCTTTCCGGCGTGGTGATCAACAGGTCGGGCATTTGTTTTTTTTGAGCCGCCCTGATCTTTTGGGAAGTATCTCCCGTTCTTATTCCTACCGTCAACGGCAGGCCATTTTCCTTCGCAAAGCGGTTTGCCGCCTGCTCTATTTCTACTGAAAGTGCACGTAAAGGCGTAATCCAGATTGCTTTAAGTCCGGGTTTGTGTTTTTCTTTATACCCCGGATTATTCCTGATGTAGTCCAGCACTATAGGGATCCAGAGCGCATAAGTTTTCCCGCTTCCGGTAGGCGCGTTGAGCAGGCCGTGCTTCCCTTCTAAAAAGGCATTCCAGACCTCTTTTTGAAAAGGAAAAACTTTCCAGCCCTGGCTTTTGAACCAGTTGTCAGCTATTTTTATGAGTTGTGTTTTGTTCATTATTCTGCTCGAACCCTTCCGCCCGATTTCATCGGACACCTTCCCTTAGCAAGGGAAGGAGCTTTATTTATACTTTCAGTTCTTGTTCATTCTATATAATTTCCCCTCCTTTTCAAGGAGGCCTGCCTGCCGGTAGGCAGGGGTGTCCGAAGGACGGGGTGGTTATTTGTCAATTTTTTTCCACGTTGTTAAATTTATTCAAGGTTCAGAAGACAGTATCGTTTTCATAACCAACCCTTCCGTCATTCCTTCGGAATGCCACCTTCCCTTGGAAAGGGAAGGAACTTTTATTTATACTTTCAGTTCTTGTTCATTCTGTATAATTTCCCCTCCTTTTCAAGGAGGGGTGGATCTGCCGCAAGGCAGAGACGGGGTGGTTATTTGTTTTTAAAATTACTCCTGATCTCCTCCAGTACCCAATCAAGATTATCAAAAACACTTTTGTTCTCAAACCTGATCACTTTCAGACCTATGGTCTCTAATTGCTGTGTTCGAAGATCATCTTTTTCTTCTGTAGTAGGATTCATATGGCCCTGCCCGTCAAGTTCAACCACCAGCTCTTCCTCAGGACAATAGAAGTCTACAATAAAATTCAGGATGCTGTGTTGCCTTCTGAACTTTCTTCCTTCCAATTTCTTCTGCTGTAAATATTTCCACAAGAAAGCTTCAGCCGGAGTAGCATTTTTTCTCAACCTTTTCCTGCGGCTTTCCAGTTCTTTCTTGTTGTGGATTCTTTTTTTCATGTTAAATTTCAGTCCCGAGGGTGTTTTCTTTTTCATGTTTCAACCCTTCCGACCCCGGCTCCCACCGGGGCCACCTTCCCTTGGAAAGGGAAGGAACTTTTATTTATACTTTCAGTTCTTGATCATTCTATATAATGTTCCCCTCCTTTTCAAGGAGGCCTGCCTGCCGGTAGGCAGGGGTGTCCGAAGGACGGAGTGTTAATCGTACCTCAAATTTCCTAAGGGATCAGCGCTTTTAAATCCTCCAAAGTATTAGCTTCCTCCGGTTTTTTATCTTTTCTCCATCTAAAAATCCTGGGGAAGCGGGTGGCGACGCCGCTTTTGTGTCGGCCAGATTCTGCAATGCCTTCAAAGGCGATCTCGAACACTAGCTCGGGTTTTACACTTCTTACCGGGCCAAAACGTTCAAGTGTGTTTTTCTTAATGAAGTTGTCTACCTGCCTGAATTCGGCATCGGTGAGGCCCGAATAGGCCTTGGCAAAGGTTACCAGTTCTCCATCGTCCCACAGGGCAAAGGTGTAATCTGTGAAAGAGGTTGGACCTCCGGCCGTGGCCGCGCATCGCATAGGTGAGAACGGCATCAATGGTGAGCGGCTCCACCTTCCATTTCCACCAGTCGCCTTTTTTGCGGCCCACCAGGTAAGGAGAATCCCAGCGCTTTAACATGAGCCCTTCGCTTTTCACCTCCCGCGCCCGCTCCCTTTCGGCGGCGGCTTCCTTCCAGTCAGAAAAATCGATGGTGTGTGACAGGTGCAGCGGAACTTCTTCAGAATTAAGCTCCTCCAACAGCCGCTCGAGAATTTCCCTTCTCTCCAAAAAAGGCTTTTTCCGAAGGTCTTTTCCCTCCCACTCCAAGAGGTCATAGGCCTTAAGAATTACAGGAGTTTTCTTCAGCAATGCTTTGGAAACATTCTTTCGGCCAATCCTTGTTTGCAGGTCATTAAACGTTCCTATCTCACCTTCCGGAAAAGCCAGGATTTCCCCGTCTATCACAGTGCCATCTGGAATAGCTTCCGAAAAAGCGGAAAATTCCGGATATTTATCTGTGACCAATTCTTCTCCCCGACTCCAGACGAACACTTCCCCGTTTCGAATGATCACCTGGGCTCTTATTCCATCCCACTTGTGTTCAGCACTCCATTCTTCAGGATCACCTAGGTCGCCGGGCTCTCCTTCTATGGCATAAGCAAGGTAAAAAGGATATGGTCGCGACAAAAGATCCTCCTCATTCTCCTCCAAAATGAGCTTTTCGAATGTAATTTTTTCGGGATCCCAGTTTCCCATAAGCTTATAAGCCAGTACATCCTCATCAATTTCGGTCGCCTTTGAAAGTGCCCGGGTCATCAATTTCTGGCTCACTCCAATCCTGAAGCTTCCCGTGATAAGTTTGGTGAAAACGAACCGTTCGTAGTAATTCAGCGAGAGCCAGTTGTCGTGCAGGTATACTTTTTTCTCCTCTTCGGAAGCGGACTTCAGCTCAATCATCTCTCCCACAAATTGTGAGAGGCTTTTTTCACTGTGTTCTTCGGAAGGCGGTATGACCAGGGCAATAGTTTCAGCTAGATCGCCCACGATGTGATAGGATTCTTCAAACAACCAAAGCGGAATCTTAGCCAGTTCAGCAGCAAAAACCCGCAGCAATGTGGTGTTCACCGGCCGCGGCGGACGGCGATGCGAAAGAATGGCAATGGCCCACACTTTATCTTTGCCCGCTGCTTTCTGGAAATAACGCGTAAGCGCTTCTACCTTGACATTGGTCTTGTTGGTAGTGTCCAGTTCGCGAATAAGGGCCGCAAATTCCTTCATCTTTTTAGTTAATGGTAATGTAGTTAATGGAAAATAGTTATTAGTCCCTGGGTGCTCTTTTTTTTTGTTTTATTACTGTTTCCTGTCCATAAATCTCATGGATTATTCTGCTTACTGAACACTGAACACTGACCACTGATCACTAAAATTAATCCTCGTCATCCCCTGCTTCTTTCTTAGCTTCCATTTCAGCCAGTTCTCCTTCATACTGGGTTTCAGCAGTTCGGGCGTCGTAACCTGTTTCATTTAAGAACCTGCAGAAGATCTCTGAATAGCCATGGGTACACACAACACGCTCACAACCCGTCGCTTTTATTGATGACAACAATCCTTGCCAATCACAATGATCTGAGAGAACAAAACCACGATCGACAGCCCTACGCCGGCGGGCGCCCCTAAAGGCCATCCAGCCGCTGGCCATCCCGGTCTCGTAAGGCACCATTTTTCTTATCCAGGTACTGCCGTGCGCACTGGGCGGCGCCAGTACCATTCCTCCTTTTATATCCTCTTTTTTGGTCTCACGGGTGATCCTGGTCGTTTCAGGAAAATCAGCAAAGGGGCGCAACACATCGGTCATATTCTCAATAGCCCCGTGAGTAAATATCCTGCCTATAGAAGGATCCAGCGCATGCAGCAGCCGCTGCGCCTTACCAAGCGAATAACCAAAGAGGATAGAAGTTTTTCCTTCAGATTTATTTTGTTGCCACCAGCTGTTGATGTCATCCATCACCTGCTGCTGCGGCAGCCACTTGAAGGCCGGAAGCCCAAAGGTACATTCAGTAATAAAAGCATCACATTTTACCGGCTCATAGGGCACAGAAATACCGTCATCCTCGGTTTTATAATCTCCCGAAAAAACCCAAACTTCCCCCTTATATTCCACCCGCACCTGTGAAGAGCCAATGATATGACCGGCAGGATGAAGCGAAAATTTGACATTATTGATACTAAAGCTTTCTCCATAATCCACCCCCGCAACTTCAATCTCCCCCAACCTGTGTCTTATAATGGGAACATTAGTGTGGTGCGTGATATATTTTTTGTGCCCCCACCGGGAATGGTCGGCGTGGCCGTGGGTGATAATCGCTTTGTCGACGGGTTTCCATGGATCCAGGTAGACCCCTGCCTTTTCGCAGTAAATTCCTTTGTCGTCGAAACAAAGCAGGGGTTTTTTCAACTTTGATGGCATAATCTCAAGTTAGCAATTTTCATGCTTGGCAGGTTTGGCATTAGGAAAACATTAAAACTTGAGGCTGAAGCACCGCCGGAGTGGCAGATTCCCAAAGAATAGAAAAAAATAAGAAGACTTTTTACGGATTAATTATCTTTGAAGAAAATAAACGGAATATGTCATTTTCAGATCTTTTTGGAACGGGGGAACATCTTAGAAATCTTGGCCATTTTGCGGCTATCGTCAATCTGGCGGCTGCAGATGGTGAAATCAATGAGCATGAAGAAGCACAGCTAAGGCGATTTGCAGATAAACTCGATATACACGAAGAAGAGTATTCAAAAGTGCTAAAAAATCCTACCGCCTTTCCAATTCATCCTAACAACAGCGTGGAAGGTCGACTGGAGCGGCTGCATGATCTTTTCAAGATCATTTTTGCCGATCATGAGATCGATGAAGAGGAAGAGGAAATGTTGAGAAAGTATGCTATTGGCCTGGGATTTTCTGCAGAAGTTTCAGAAGGGATCATCAAAAGATCTATCCAGATCTTTAGCGGTCAATTGAGTTTTGAAGATTATCGCTATTTGCTGAACAAGGAATAGTTGGCAACGCCATCATAAAAAAAAGGGATCTTTGAAGATCCCTTTTCTGTTTTTAAGTCCTTCCGTTTTAATATTTTGCCATAAATTCTTCGGCTTTCTCCACCATGCTGCGACTTCCGCAAAAGAACGGTACCCGCTGGTGCAGTTCAGAAGGTTCAATGTCCATAATTCGCTGGTGACCATCACTTGCCTTTCCTCCTGCCTGCTCAGCAATAAAAGCCATTGGATTGCATTCGTATAGCAACCTCAACTTCCCGTTTGGTGCCTTGGAGCTGGTGGGATAAAAATAGATCCCGCCCTTGATCATATTCCGGTGAAAATCTGAAACCAGAGAACCTATATATCTTGAAGTATACGGTCTGTCTTCTTTTTCTTCCTGGCAATATTTAATGTAATCTTTTACTCCCTGCGGAAAATGCACATAGTTCCCTTCATTGACCGAGTAAATACTACCTTTTTCGGGATAGGTCATACACGGGTGCGAAAGGTACCATGAACCAAGTGCAGGATTCAGGGTAAAGCCGTTCACGCCATGGCCGGTAGTGTAAACCAGCATTGTTGAAGTTCCATAAACCACATAACCCGCGGCGACCTGTTTGTTACCGGGCTGCAGAAAATCTTCCAGTTGTACCGGCGTGCCCACGGGAGTGACCCTCCTGTAGATCGAAAAAATGGTCCCTACAGAAACATTTACGTCAATATTCGAGCTCCCATCGAGAGGATCCATCAACACCACATATTTGTTCTGGTGATCACTGTCTTTACCTGCAATGGTGATAAAATCTTCCATTTCTTCGGAAGCTATCCCGCAAACTATTTGACGGTTTGTAAGGGTCTGGATAAACTTCTCATTTGCATAAACATCAAGCTTTTGCTGATCTTCTCCCTGTACATTGGTCTCGCCCACAGCACCGGTTATATCCACAAGACCTGCTTTGTTGACTTCGTGGTTGACCACTTTCGCGGCCAGCCTTATAGAATTAATAAGCCTGGAAAGCTCGCCCGAGGAGTAGGCAAATTCCGATTGATTTTCTATGATAAATTCTCCTAGAGTTTGATTCTTCTTGACCATTTTAGGTGCCGGTATTTCTTCCTGAACAAAACTAAATCAAATTAAATTAAGCAACTATAACGTTTTCGTAAAATTTATATAAAAATCAAATTATACTTTTGCCTTAAACAGAACCTATGGATTTTTCAATTAGAAAAGCGAAGAAAGAAGATATGCCGGCCGTGATGGAACTCATTAAAGAGCTGGCAGAATTTGAAAAAGAACCTGAAGCCGTAGTGACTACTGTGGCCACACTGGAGGAAGAAGGCTTTGGAGAAAATCCCCTTTTTGAGGTCTTTGTAGCCGAAGTTGACGGCAACATCGAGGGCATGGCTCTGGTCTATTACCGTTTCTCTACCTGGAAAGGGCGCACGCTGCACCTGGAAGACCTCATCGTGAGAAAGGAAAAACGTGGTACCGGCCTTGGAAACGAGCTCTATAAAACTGTGATCAATTATGCCAATGAACAGGGACTTAAGCGCGTGGAATGGGTGGTGTTGGACTGGAATGAACATGCCATCAACTTCTATGAGCGCAGTGGTGCCACGATCTTAAAAGGCTGGTATACCGTGCAGATGGATGAAAATGGCATCAAAAGATATGTAGCAACCACGGCATGAAAGTTTTCAAATTTGGAGGGGCGTCTGTAAAAGATGCCGAAGGAGTTAGAAATGTGCTGCGGGTACTGCAAAACAGTGGAGAAAACGACAAGCTGGTCGTGATCTCGGCCATGGGCAAGACAACAAATGCCCTTGAGGAAGTGGTGAATGAATACCTGGAAACGGGCAATTACAACAATAGCCTGCAGCCGGTAAAAGAGTACCACGAGGAGATCGCCGGGCAATTATTTGATAGAAAAGAAGCGGGGGTTTTTGGAAAACTGAAGCAGTTCTTCAGGGAGATGGAGAATTTTCTACAACACAACCGTTCCTCCATGTACGACTTCGTCTATGATCAAATTGTCATCTACGGCGAATTACTATCTACGGCCATCGTTCATGAATATCTTGAAAAGAACGGAGTAAGATCTAACTGGCTCGATGCCCGAAGCTGCGTCCGCACAGACAGCACCTATAGAGATGCACAGGTAAAGTGGGAAGAGACGCAGGAGAAGATCCTGGCGAAGGTGCAGCAGAATGCGCTAACTGTTACGCAGGGCTTTATTGGAGCAGATGAAAACAACTTCTCCACCACCCTTGGCCGTGAAGGAAGTGATTACACTGCAGGAATTTTTGCTTATTGCCTCAATGCCGACAGCGTCACGATTTGGAAAGATGTGCCGGGCGTGCTGAATGCAGATCCGCGCGTGTTCCAGAATCCAAGGCTGCTGGAACAGATTTCTTACGAAGAGGCAATAGAACTTGCATTTTACGGGGCTTCGGTCATTCATCCAAAGACACTTCAGCCGTTGCAGCGAAAAGAAATTCCGCTCTACGTGAGATCGTTCGTAAACCTTTCCGCAGAAGGCACGGCAGTAAAAAAAGGACAGGCTATTCTTCCGAAGATACCCTGCTTCATCGTGAAAAAGAACCAGGTGCTCATCTCGCTTTCTTCTTTAGATTTTTCATTCATTATGGAAGAAAACATCAGCTACATCTTCAGTCTTTTCCACAAATTTCAGATAAAAGTAGATCTTATTCAAAATTCCGCTATCAGTTTCTCTGTTTGCGTTGACAATAAATTTAATAACTTAGAGAAGTTAATCAACCAACTTAAGGCCACTTTTAGGGTAACCTACAATACGAGAGTTTCCCTGTACACCATCAGGCATTTTGACCAGGCAGCCATAACAGAGCTGGAAAAAGAGAAAAAGATCCTGTTGAAGCAGATCACGAGGGAAACCGTACAAATAGTGGCAACATCTTAAGAAGTTAAAAAACAAGAATGGGAATAGTAAGTGCTAAGGAAGTTGCCCGGGTGATGAACCTTGACAGGTACGGATTTTTGGGTACCTCAATGGGTTGGGTCGTATTGCAGACCACAAAACTCTCGGTGATCAACAAAGAATATGAAAAGCGGAAAAACCTTCCCGCCACTCAATTCATAGATTCAATTTTAAATGCTTTCGAGATCGACTTTGAGATCCCCGAAGAAGACTTGAAGCGTATTCCCAAAAATGGGGCTTTTATTACCATTTCCAACCACCCGCTGGGTGGCATTGACGGGATGATCCTCATGAAACTTCTACTGGCCCAGCGGGAAGATTTTAAAGTAATCGCCAACTTTTTACTGCAGCGCATTGAACCCATGCAACCGTACATTATGCCTGTAAATCCTTTTGAAGAGCACAAGGAGGCGCAGTCCAGCATGAAAGGCATTAAAGATGCCATTTTACACCTGCGGGAGGGAAAACCTCTTGGCATTTTTCCTGCCGGGGAAGTTTCTACCAACCGTGAAGAGAAAAGAATCGTTGACCGCCCCTGGGATCCCGCGGCCATGAAGCTCATTCAGAAGGCGAAGGTACCGGTAATTCCAATTTATTTTCATGCGAAAAATTCCACTTTTTTCTATCGCCTGGCCTCTTTGAGCGACGTGTTAAGGACGGCAAAATTGCCCAGTGAAATGCTGTCGCAGAAGAAGCGAAAGATCAAGGTGCGTATTGGAAATGCGGTATCTGTTGAAGATATTCAGGAAATTCCTACTACAGAAGCCTTGACAGCATTCTTGCGCCGCAAGACTTACATGCTGGCAAATGCCTTTGAAAAAAAGCCATTTTTTAAGGGGATTCCGAAGAACATTAAAATTCCGAAGCCGCCAAAAAAGATCGTCGAAGCTACCAGTGACAACCTGATGATCGAAGAAGTGGAGACCTGCCGAAAGCTGGATAAACGCCTGCTGGAAAGCAAGAACTACGAAGTCTTCCTGGCCAAAAAAGAGATTATTCCTAATATTCTGAAGGAAATAGGAAGGTTGCGCGAGATAACTTTTAGAGCAATTGGCGAAGGCACGAACATGTCTACCGATCTTGACAAGTTTGACGACTACTACTACCACATGTTCCTGTGGGACAATGAGGCCAAAAAGATCGCAGGCGCCTACAGGATGGGAATGGGAGCCGAGATCTACGAGCAGTACGGGATCAACGGCTTTTATCTGCAGGACCTCTTCAGGTTCGAGCCCGAGCTGCACAAGATGATGAGCGAATCCATTGAAATGGGTCGGGCATTTATCGTAAAGGACTATCAACAGCGGCCCATGCCATCTATTTTTGCTATGGAAGGGAATTGTACACTGTACGCTGCGTTTCCCCATGCACAAATATCTTATTGGCGGGGTAAGCATCAGCAACAAATTCTCTAACTTTTCAAAATCCCTGATGATCGAATTCATGCGCTCGCATTACTATGATCCCTACGTGGCGCAGTATGTAAGGCCGAAGAAAGAATTTAAGGTGAAGCTGAAGGATGGTGACAAAGACTTTGTTTTCGATGAAACCCAGGCCGACCTCAACAAATTTGATAAGATCATTGACGAGGTTGAACCAGGAAGTTTACGTCTCCCCGTTCTTATCAAAAAGTACATCAAGCAAAATGCAAAAGTAGTCGCCTTCAATGTGGACCCGTTATTCAATGACGCCGTAGACGGCCTGATGTATATTCGCATTGCCGACCTTCCGGAAAGTACCGTTAAACCTGTAATGGAAGAATTCCAGCAGGAACTGGAGAGAAAGGTGACAGAGATGAGGCGGCAGGAGAAATAGGCTGTTGAAAAAGGCTTTTTTAAAGCTGTTTCAGTTGCATTATACCTGTTGTGATGCTTATATTCCGAAAAACTGAAGAAAATGGAAAAGATACTTATAGTTGGCGCTACCGGAAGCACCGGGAAACGCATAATTGAGATCCTTAACAACTCCCAAAGCTTTGAACCCGTTGCTATGGTGCGAAAAAAAGAGCAGCAGGAGATCTTTGATGATATGGAAGTGAAATCTGTCCTTGCCGATCTTGAGCAGGAGGATTTTTCGGGAGTAATGAAGGGAGTCAAAAAGGTCATTTTTGCTGCCGGTTCAGGCGGAGATACAGGTCCCGAGAAAACCACCGAGGTCGATGAAAAAGGAGCTATAAAGATTATAGATGCCGCCAAAAAAGCGAAGGTGAAAAAATTCATCATGCTAAGTTCAATGGGAGCAGATGAACCTTCGAGCCATCCAAAACTGGAGCATTACCTCAAAGCCAAGGCTGCGGCCGACGAACATCTTAGGGAAAGCGGCCTGAATTATACCATCATACGACCCGGAAGACTCTCTGATGATATGGGAACCGGAAAGGTGGAACTGGCGCACAAACTGGAAGGAGCAGGAGAAATTCCGCGGGACGATGTCGCCTTTCTTTTGATCATGTCCCTGGCCGATCCTCTTGTACAAAATATGACCTTTGAAGCCATTGAAGGCGAAGAACCAATCAAATCGGCTATGATTGAATTGAGCAAAGGCTAATAATATCAGGATTCAAGATTCAAGGTTAAGACTTCTGAATAATGTCATTTTTGAGCGTTGTTTCAGCTGAAGCCTTAGGAATAAACGAGCTCTTATGAAACCCACAAGAAAAGATATCAAGCCCGGCATGCAGGTGAGTATCGTGCAAAAGCAGGATCAACGAACCGGCCGGCTTACACAAGGCGTAGTTGCAGATATTCTCACTAAATCTCCGGCACACCCACACGGGATAAAAGTGAGACTGGAAACCGGCGAAGTCGGCAGGGTGCAGAAAATAGATTCTATGATTGCCTGATGAATTTAGAATTCCGGATTCAAGATTCAGGATTTAAAATCTTTTTTCGGTTTTAAGGAAGAGAATGTATTCTTCCGAAAAATGTCATTTTTAAGCCCCTTTCCGGAGAAGTTTCCCTTTGAATTATTTGATGTAGGCGCCAATGCGTTGGGAGTTGAGAATGATGAGCAACATAGCTGCAAAGATTCCGGAGATGATGTACTCAAAGGAAATTCCGGCATCCATTAGCAAGCCCACCACCAACGGACCAAGGGCGGTACTTATAACCGAAAACATGGTAAAAATACTTCTTATCACCCCCATTTTTTCTGTTCCGTAGAGCTCGGCGATCAAAGCAGTTTTGACTGTACCCGAAACACCCATGGTGATCCCGGCAGTCACGAGGAAGGCAAGCGCTCCTAATTATGCTGTTCATGAAAGCGAACGGCAGGAGTCCCAAAGTTGCGGGCACAAGGTAGTATCTAAAAAGCCTTTTTGCAGTGTATTTGTCCACCCACATTCCGCCGAAAAGAGAAAATACAAACCGCGTGGCGGCGTAAACAGTGAAGAAGGTGGCGTAAAGATGGACCGACCATCCCTTGTTTTCAACAAAGACATATTGGTAAAAGAAAATCGCAGTGGCCGAAAAGCTCCAAATGAAACTGGCGGGCATCATGATGCCAAACTTTTTGTCGAAAACCACGCTCTTGTAGTCTTTGAGGAGCGACCAAGCTGATGGTTTATTTTCCGAAGAAAGCTGCGCATCAAAGGTTTGAAGATCGGTAAATTTTAGCCTCACCAGGTAAAGCAGGAGGGCAGCGCCACTGGCCATGGCTGCTATTCGCCAGTCAAACCAGGCGATGACAAAGGAAACCAGTAACGGGAACAGCGCTTCACTCATAGAAAACCCCAGGGAAGAAAAGCTCAAGGCTTTTCCCCGGTCGTGTACGAATTGCTTTGACATGATGGTCATGCTAATGTGCGTGAGCAAACCCTGCCCGGTGAGACGCAGACCTGTGATGGCAATGATCAAAAGCAGGAGATTTGTGGAAAAGCCCAGCAAGATACTGGAAAGGCCAAGCCCGAGAACCGTGAGCGCGGTAATCAATTTTGCAGGTTTATGATCAACGGTATGGCCAACTGAGAGCATAATGAGCGAAGCGGTTACAGTACAGCCGGCGTAGATGGAACCAAAAGTACCTTCAGAAATGCTGAAAGCTTCCAGAATTTCGGGCACGTAAAGAGAGATAAGGAAAGTTTGCCCAAAGCCCGAAAGGAACGTGAGCAACCAGCCGAAACTTACTGTTCTAAAATTGCCTTTTACGAAGTAGAAAAAGTCCTTCAAAATTATCTTTTTTCCAACCTGCAAAGGTAAAAGCTCTTTGGCGGCGCAAAAAATTATGGGGGCCTTTATTAAAAGTTTAGCAGAATTAAAGAAAAGCAGCGTCGTTTGGCTCCCATAGCTCGATCTTGTTACCATCGGGATCTATGACCCAACCAAATTTCCCGTAGTCGAAAGACTCTACCTTTTCCATAACCTGTACCCCTTCCTTTTTGAGCTGTTCCAGCAGTTCCTCGAGGTTCTCCACCCGAAAGTTCATCATAAACTGCTTTTTTGAAGGTTCAAAATATTCAGTGTCTTCATTCATCGGGCTCCATTGGGTCAGGCAGTCTTTTCCTTCGGCGTCTTTCCACCAAAAGCTACAGCCATAGTTATCGGTTTCGAGGCCCAGGTGTTTTTTATACCAATTTTTGGCCGCATCGGGGTCTTTGGACTTGAAGAAAATGCCTCCCAGGCCTGTAACACGTTTTTTCATTTTTGAAGTTGATTGGTTTAGAATAAAATCACTGAAAACCGGCAGCAGAAGCGAAAAAAGCTATCTTTATAAAACCTCTTTTTGAAGAGGATTCAAAAATGGCATTTCGAATTAATAACGGTTTGCAGTAATAACGATCTGCAGGAGTTTCTGCTATTCCTCTTGTTCCATACGTGCCAGAATTTCTTTCATCTGCTTGATTTCCCTTACCTGGGCTTCAATAATATCATCTGCCAGTTTTCTGGTTTCGGGATCTTTAATATCGGCTCTTTTACTGGCCATGATCGCTATCGAGTGGTGAGGGATCATCGCTTTCATGTACAGGACTTCCCCAATGGGTTCCTGGGCTCTCACCAAATAAAGGGCGCTTACGAACAGAAAAAAGCTGCCGGCGTAGATCGCGATATTTTTCTTTTTGTTGCGGTACATGTTAAGCATGAGCGATAGCATAATCACAGCCATGGCCGCAATTCCCAGACAGGCCATGTAAAATCTGGTCATACTGAAGTATACATGATCAAGAGAATAAGTATTGAGATACATGGTGATGTACATTGCGGTAAAGGACAAAAGAAGCATGAGTAAAAACCTTCCGTAGTTTCCTCCTTTTTTATTTTCCATTGGGGACTAATTTTGATTGGTTGTTAGTTTTTTGGATGAATTTCTATTAATTCTTCTCTAAATTACAATTTTAGAGGCCGCAATACCAGATTTTATAGAAATATTGGCAGTTCCAGCATCCACCTCCACAAGCTTAATGGTCATGAATGCTGTTGCCCATCCTCATGAAGAATTTCGTGACAAAAGTCATTTTCATAACACCGGCTTTGAAATAGAAACTTTATAAAATGAGGAGAAGGTTTATAGGCGGTTTATGCCCCATTCCCAAACTCTTTGATGATCTTACACGCAATCGTGTCGGCCAGTTTGCTGTGAGATTCCACCGGTCCAGCCCGCCACGTGCGGACTTAGCAGTACATTCTCCATGGTGAGCAGCTGCTGCAGTGCCTCCGGCATTTCTTCTTTATTGCTGAAGAGTTCTTCAAAAGAGCTTTTTTCGTACTCCAGCACATCGAGACCTGCACCAAGGATCTTCCTCTGCTGCAGTGCCTCCACAAGATCTTCGGTGACCACGCTTTTACCACGTGCAGTATTCAGGAGCCAAAAAGGCTTTTTAAAGGCATTAATGAATTCTGAATCTACCATGCGATTGGTGAGCGAAGTCCAGGGAGTATGCAGGCTTAATACGTCTGCTTTCTGTTGTAGCTCCTTAAGCGTTACCTGCCTTGCATTTTCGTCTCCTACGCCTTCCAGAATGTCATAACACAAGACTTCACAGTCAAAACCCTTCAGCTTTTTTGCAAAGGCCTTGCCCATATTTCCGTAGCCGATAATTCCCACGGTCTTTCCTTCCAGCTCCACTCCTCTATTCTCTTCGCGTAGCCAATGTCCCTCCCGCACCTGCCTGTCAGCTTGATTGAGTTTATTGAACAGCGAGAGCAGCATACCCAAAGCATGTTCACCAACTGCATTGCGATTGCCTTCGGGAGCCGAGAACAATTTGATGCCTTTCTTTTCGGCGTATTCCACATCAATACTCTCCAATCCCGCACCCACGCGGGCGATGAACTTGAGATGTGGCACTGCATCTATAAAATCCCTGTCGATCTTAAACCGGCTCCTTATCACAATGCCGTCATACAGCTGCTCGTTCTCCAGTATCTGCTCCTGGCTTTGATCATAAGCCTCAATATTGGTATGCCCTGCAGCTTTTAACTGCTGTAATAAAGTAGGATGGTTACTGTCGGCGTGGAGAATGATCATGAAAAGGATTTTGGAGGATTAGCTTGATTATTGTTTCAGTCAAAGCTAAACATTTCTTCAATCAAAGAGAATATTCGCGTAAAAACAGATTTCCGATATAGTTCCCCAACGGAAAATGAACTGCACAACACAATTGATTTACAAAAAGTTAAGTTGCAAAAAAGTAAATTATAATTTACTTTTGAAAATGAAATGTTCCAAAATGTACCAGGTCTTGATCAAAGATGGGTGGTATCCTGTATCTCAGAAAGGCTCACATGTCAAAATGCGGCACGACAGGAAAAAAAGAACAATTATTTTTCCTAATCACGGAAGTCAGGAATTGGGTAAAGGATTGGAAAAAAAGATCCTGAAAGACGCAGGAATAAAACTTTAAAAACAATGGCCAAAAAAAAGAAGATTAGCATCATTGTAGAAAAGACCAACACCGGTTTTTCGGCATTTTCTGAAGATTATCCCATTTTCACTACGGGAAGTTCCATTCCTGAATTGATAAAAAATGCCTATGAAGCCGTGGACCTCTACTTTGAAGAAGGAAATCTTGGGCGTAACGACATTAAATTCGAAATAGATCTACAGCAGTTCTTTCAACATTACAAAGTGCTGAATGCCAGTTTTCTTGCCGAAAAGATTGGTATGAATACCAGTTTATTGTCGCAGTACGTGCAGGGACATAAAAAACCTTCAGCAAAACAGACTGAAAAGATCCTAAAAGGAATTCATGATATTGGGCAGGAGCTTTCGCAAATTACTCTCCTTCAAACCACCTAAAAAATCAAATTTTTGGATAATCAGATTGGGTGAGGCTGTCCTGCACATCACCGGTATGTTTGGTGCTGAGTTTTTCGAACAGCATGATATGTACTTCTTCGCCGTTTTCGGTTTTGGGGCAGTGTTTAACCCCTTTGGGAACAATAATGATCTCCCCTTCTTTCACGGTTTCTGTCCTGTCTTCAAATTGAAGATACAATGTCCCCTTCAATACCTGGAAAAGCTCGTCCTCCTCGTCATGTTGATGCCACACGAATTCATCTTTCACCTTCGCCAACAGCACCTGCATATCATTGACAACGCCTATTTGCCGGGGATGCCAGTGGTTGCTGAATTTGGTTAATTTCTCCTTTGGATCTATTGCCTTCATAAAATGACATTTTTGAAACCTCTTTGATCGAGGTTGTTATAAAAATAAAAAGTGGGGCAGGGATTGCAGCGTTCAAAATTCTCCTTTGAAAAAGGTCATTATTAATTAAAAAATCCCAGGGGCAGGGATTGAAGCGGCATCCCCCTATTTTTATCGGGGATATAGCGAAAAGCCTGCCTGCCGGCAGGCAGGCCCGGTGCGCAGCAGCCCCCATTAATCAAAATCCCAGGATCAGCTTTGCAATACTAAAGTAGATAAGGATTCCGCAGATGTCGTTGCTGGTAGTGATAAAAGGGCCGGTTGCCATCGCGGGGTCAATTCCGAATTTGTCCAGGATGATAGGCACAAAAGTTCCTATAAGGGAGGCGATAATGATCACCGAGATCAGCGAAATTCCAACCGTCAAGCCAAACCAGAAGTCAAAGCCCAGCAGGAATTTCCCGCCAACAATGAGCAGCAGCGCCAGCGCCGTTCCATTTAACAAACTGAGCAGGATCTCCTTAAAAAGCCGCTGCAACAACGAGCCGCTAAGGCTTTGATTGGCCAGACCTTGCAGTACGATTGCCGAGGATTGTACCCCCACATTTCCCGCCATGGCCGCAATCAACGGCACAAAAAAGAACAGGGCGGCGTGATTGGCCATTGCCCCGCTAAAGGTGCCCAGTACGGTTACACTCACGAAACCTCCCAACAGGGCCAGGATGAGCCAGGGTAAACGCGCGCGGGTGAGCCTAAGGATGGAGTCATCTGCCTCCACATCTTCAGAAATACCTGCCGCCATCTGGTAATCTTTTTCGGCTTCATCACGAATATAATCCACGATATCATCAATGGTGACGCGGCCTACCAGCCTGCCCATCTCGTCTACCACGGGAATGGCTTCCAGGTCATACTTCTGCATGATCCTGGCCACCTCATCACCCTTGGTATGCACATTTACATAATCTACCTTGGGAATATAAACATCGCTGATATTCGCCTTGCTGGACGCGGTGAGCAAATCTTTTAGCGAAAGCCTTCCCTTGAGCTTTCCGCGGTTATCTACCACATAAATAGAATGCACGCGAGTCACATTTTCGGCCTGGGCGCGCATCTCGGTCATGCAACCCGTAACGCTCCAGTTCTCGTTGACCTTCACCAGCTCCTTCGCCATCAAACCACCGGCAGAATTCTCATCATAGCGCAGCAGCTCCACGATATGTTCGGCGTGCTCTTCATCGATGATCTCGCCAATTACCTCCTGCTTTCTTTCTTCGGAAAGCTCGGCGATGATATCGGCAGCATCATCTGTATCCATGTTCTCGAGCTCCTCGGCGATCTCTTTTGCCGAAAGGTTGTCAAGAATCCGCTCCCGCACGTCTTCCTCCAGCTCCATAAGGGCTTCGGAAGTTTTTGTGCTGTCAAGCAATTTTATAATGTAGGTCGCCTGGTCAAGCTCAAGCTCATCGATGATCTCGGCAATGTCGGCATGGTGCACCTCTTCCAACTGAAGCAATAGCTCCTCATCCTTATGTTCTTCAATAAGGTGCTGGATTTGCTCGATATATTCTTCGTTAATCTCGAACTGCATGAGGTTCAATAATTTGGGTAAGTTCCACAAACTGGCCATAGCTCAGCTGCTCCGGCCGCTGCCCAAAGATACTATCTTCTTTGATATCATCGGGCAGATCAAAGATCTTAAGACTGTTGCGAAGCGTTTTTCTTCGCTGCTGAAAGGCGGTTTTTACCACCCTGAAGAACAGCTTTTCATTACAGGCCAGGGAAAAATCGGCTTTTCGGGTGAGCCTGAGGACCCCGCTGTCCACCTTTGGCGGCGGATCAAAAACCGAAGGCGGCACGGTAAACAGATAATCGGCTTCGTAAAAAGCCTGTACCAGCACCGACAAGATTCCGTAGGTCTTGCTGCCGGCTTTTTCACAGATGCGCTGCGCCACTTCCTTTTGGAACATGCCCGAAAATTCCGGAATAAAATTCCGAAGTTCCAGCATTTTAAAGACGATCTGGGTGGAGATGTTATAAGGGAAATTCCCAATGATGGCGAATTCTTCCTTCCCGAAAATGTCACTCAGGTCATGCTTTAAAAAATCCTTTTCGTGAATCTTTCCGTGCAGGGCGGGATAGTGTTCATTAAGATATGCCACACTCTCGGTGTCGATCTCGATCACATGTACATCCACTGGTTTTTGCAGGAGGTATTTTGTTAGCACTCCCATTCCCGGCCCAATTTCAAGCACATGTTTGTAGTCCGTATAAGAAAGCGTATCTGCGATCTTTGAAGCCACCTCTTCATCTTTTAAAAAATGTTGTCCCAGGTGCTTTTTTGCTCGCACCTGTCCTTCAAAAACTTCATTTTTAGGAGTCTTATGGAAATTCTTTTTTTTGAAATTTTTGCTCATCTACCTGGTATTACTGCTCACTAATCACCTCAAGTTCTGTCCTGAAGGCCACAAATTTACCTTCGAACGGCTTTGTTTTGCTTCTTAACTCCTCAGCGTTTTCTTCATAATAACGCCGAAGCATTTCCTTGTTTTTTGCTGTGTACTGCACAGAATAGGTGATGCCGCCCATTTCTTCGTCCACCATTACCTTTGTCATGAGTGCCTTGATGAACTTACTGGTCTTCAACATATCGGGGATATGTTCATTTTTCATCCATTCCACCCAGGCGTCGTGAACGTCTTCCTGAATATTTACAGTAACATTATAGATATACATAAGATTGTGATTGTTATTCCTGAAAAGCAGGGAATTTTGTCATTTTTGAAAAGCTACTCCAGCTCGTCGCCTCGCAACCGCCTGAATTTCTTCCGGGCATCGACAAAGTAAATACTATCGGCGTAATTAAAGACAATTTTTTCATAAAACTCCTGCGCCTTTTCGGGCTGCTGCAGTTCATTGGCATAGAGTTCAGCCAGTAAATAGTGCGCATTATCGGCTAAAATTCCGTCTTTGTAATTTTCTATGATAGCCAAATAATTGGCTTCGGCTTTGCCATAATCTTCCTGCTCTTCATACAACTGCGCCTGTTTTAGAAGCGCATCATCTTCTATCTTTTCTCCCTTATGCTGCACAAGCAACTCCTCCAAAAGAGCAATCGCCTCATTCTCTTTCTTCTGAAACGACAGTAAATCTGCCCGCGCATATTGCTTTAACGCAGCCTGAGTGGAATCTTCCAGAGAATTTTCGCTAATGAGCAGGCTAAGTTCCATCGCGTCATTGGCGATCAATTGCGAGGTAGCCGCTTTCAACACATCCAACTGTACGCCGGCCCATTTGAAATCGCCCTTGTAATAGCTCGTTTTCGCCACCTTAAACCTTGCCATTTGCGCGATCACATCATTCTCCACCAGGTTTTGCACCTGCGTGTAATAAATGAGCGCCTGGTTGAATTTTTCGTCCAGCACAAGAATGTCTGAAAGTGCCATTTTTACCGCCGCTTCTTCAAACTTCTTGAGGTCCTTTTCAAGAAATCCTTTAAGAACAGCTTCGGCTTTATCTGTCTTACCCTCATTGAATGCCAGGAAATTGGCGAAGTCTATCTGCAGCGATAGAGTGTTGAGTCCGTTGCCGTAGGTTTGAAAAAGCTCTTCATAAGCTGACTCGATTTCAGCATATTTTTTCTTCGGAAGCGTCTCCTGAAGGATCTTTAGCCTTAATTGGTGCGCCTGCAGCTTCACCTCTTCCTGAGAAGATTCTGCAATCACAAAATCGAGCAGCTCCAGGGCCGTCTCGGGGTCGCCTTCTTCATTAGAAAGCAACGTTAGCCTCATGATTTGCCCCAGCCCCTGATTTTCGCGCCGGTAGATCGCTTTCTCCTGTAAAAAGGCTTTTTTGAACTCCTTTTGTTGCACAAAAAGCCAGCTCAACATCTGGTTAAAAAGAATGTTCTGGTCTTGCTGAAGCTTCTTCAGCAGCAATTTTCTAAAGATCATATTGGCTTCATTGGCGGGATCATCTGTGATGAATTGCCCGTAAATGCGGCTCACCGCCGGCAGAAGATCGGGGTTGGTGCCAATGACATCTATATAATTGCTGAACATTTTCTCAATCTCGCCCTGCTCCCCATAAAGCCGGGCCAGCTGGATGAAATATTGCACATCTGAATTCATCTTCATGCCCAGCTCATAAGCCTTCACGGCATTGTCAAGCAGGCTGTATTTCTCGAAGGTCCGGGCGATGGAAAAGGCGTAATTGGGGCGGGATTCAATGGCACTCAGCGCCTCATTGTAAAAACGTTCGGCTTCCTCTGTTTTGTTCTGAAGTTGATAATTATATCCCACCTCCACGAGGTAATGCGGCGCATTGGCCGTGTTGTTCACCTTATCCTTCAACAGTTTTTCGGCCTGCTTATATTTTTCCAGCTGTTGATAGGTGCTGATGAGGCCCATAAAATACGTGGGATTCCCCGGCTCCCGTTCTACCAGTTTCTCATAGATATTTTCGGCCTTTTCAAATTCCCCTTTATCGAAATAGTTCCTTGCCAGCTGTTCTTCCTGGGAAAAACCGGCCAGATTAATGAGCAGAAAAAACAATAAGAGGTAGAGGCTCCGCATGCATGAATTTTTTATAAAGATAATAAATTGAAGTCTTTACTTCTGAAGGCCAGTTCTTTAATCTAAAGCCAAAAAATAAATCCCCCGACTGTTATGCAGGCGGGGGACCAAAAATGTCATTTTTGAGACTTCTTAGTCTATGATGCTGAAGCCGGTGTAAGGCACCAAAACTTCCGGAATTTTTATTCCTTCTGGAGTTTGATAATTCTCAAGAATTCCCGCCAATACGCGCGGCAGGGCTAATGCGCTTCCGTTAAGGGTGTGCGCCAACTGTTTTTTTCCGTCGGCAGACTTATATCGCAACTTGAGACGGTTTGCCTGAAAAGTCTCAAAGTTCGAAACCGAACTAATCTCCAGCCAGCGATCCTGTGCAGTGGAAAACACCTCAAAATCGTAGGTAAGCGCCGAGGTAAACCCAAGGTCGCCGCCGCAAAGTCTTAAAATGCGGTAAGGCAGTTTAAGCTCGCGCAAAATATCTTTAATCTGTTCTACCATTTTGTCTAGAGCCGCATAAGAATCTTCAGGTTTTTCAATCCTTACGATCTCCACCTTGTCAAACTGGTGCAACCTGTTCAATCCACGGACGTGGGCGCCGTAAGAACCGGCTTCTCTTCTAAAGCAGGGCGTGTAGCCTGTGCACGCGATGGGGAGGTCTTTTTCAGCAAGCATCTCATCCCTGAACATGTTTGTCACAGGAACCTCGGCGGTTGGAATAAGGTAGAGATTATCTTCAGTAACGTGGTACATCTGGCCTTCCTTGTCGGGCAATTGGCCTGTACCGTAACCTGAAGCTTCGTTCACCATCAATGGCATCTGGAATTCTGTGTAGCCGGCGGCCACGTTCTTGTCCAGAAAATAAGAGATCAACGCGCGCTGCAGGCGTGCTCCCTTGCCTTTATAGACCGGGAAGCCGGCGCCGGTGATCTTATTGCCAAGCTCAAAATCTATAATGTCATATTTCTTCGCCAGTTCCCAGTGCGGCATCGCACCTTTGGCCAGTGTAGGGACTTCCCCTTCTTTGAAAACCTCGAGGTTATCTTCTTCGGAAGTTCCTGAAGGAACGATCTCGTTAGGCACGTTGGGAATATTGTACAACTGCCGGTTAAGCGCGGCAGAAGTTTCAGCCAACTTCTCAGAAAGGGCTTTTGTAGACTCCTTTAATTCTGAACTCTGCTCCTTCAGCCGGTTGGCCTTCTGGTGCTCGCCGGTTTTAAAGAGCATTCCAATCTCTCTTGACAACCTGTTGGATTCTGCCAGTTGTTCATCAAGTTCGGCCTGGGTAGCACGGCGGGTTTCATCAAGCTCCAGCACTTCGGAAAAGATTTCTCCGGCATCAAAATTTCGCTTTTTTAAGGCCGCGAGATACGCCTCTTTATTCGCCCGAATATTGGCTACCTGTAACATAATTGTCGTTTTTGAAGATTTTCTGAATGAATTTTTTCAGCTCAGGAAACAAAAGTAACAAAAGCCGAAAAATTTCAGTCTTTTGGGGAGGGTAAAATCCAGGGAGTATGGCTAAAATGTCTCCATTTTTGCGCAGCCAGGTCAACCGAAGGATCAATAAAAGGTGCATAAGGACCGCCGTTCACACTAACTTTACTGTCGACATAAACCTCTACATCCCGCCCCTTTTGAGCGTATTCCTTTTCAAGCCGCTGGGCAAACTGCCAGATGAGGTCTGGTTTTGACGGCAACGCAAAAGACTGCTTTGGTGAAAGATATTTTGAATTCTGGACAAAAAGCGTGTCACCGGGATGCGCTTTGTCCACTACTTTATATTGGATCTTTCCGTTTTTGGACCTTAACATCATGCGCCAGCTCAGCCGGTGACCTTCCTCGGTCCACAGCACATCATCCTGAAAGAACCAGTGCCGCCAGGGCAATGCCAGCTGCACCAGGAACCAAAGGCCGAGGGCCGACAGCAAAGGCTTCCGGTAGGATAGCACTCTAATTTCATGAGCATCGTAAAATGGCTTTTTCCAGAGGAAATATTTGTTGATCTTTTCCGCAGGAAAAAAGAAGAGAATAAAAGCCAGCGAGAGGTACGGAAAAATTCCTATGTGGAAGATGAAGCTGTTAAAAAGGTGAAAAAATATAGCTGCCAAAAATGCGATTAATCGCGTCCTCTTCCACAGCAGCAAAGGTACGATCAAGAGGTCAAATAAAATTCCGAAGTAAGCGATCACATATTTCACCCAACTGAGTTGAAGAAAATCACCCACCAGCCAAAAATCTTTTTTAGAAGCCATAAGCAAGCCCGGCAAGGTACCGTCAAGCCAGTCGGGGTACAGCTTGGCAATGGAGGCGTAAGTGTAGACCAGCCACATTTGCAGCACCAGCAGCAGCCATATCCAGCGCGGCATACTTATCTTTTTCAGCTTGGGGTTTAGTTTGGTGTCTATTGAGGCATAACGGTGCGCCGGCACGAAGATCATGAGGAAGCACAGCAGCATCAATAAATAATAGTGGTTGTTATAGGAAGATTTTTGCATGAGGTAGACGCCCGCCCACATGATGGCGTACAGACTCATGCTTAACCGGTAGCGAAAACCTGCGGCCACACAGAGCCCCAACAGCCCCAGAACGGCATAATACCAGATCATCCCGTTGCCCGGCAGCGGCTGCAAAAATTCGAATCCAATGAAATTAAAGGTGAACTGTGGCTCGATAAAAACCCTTTCTACCCAACCCGAAAAAATAGCTCCAATTGCTTCCACCGCAAGCAGGATCCCAAAAATGATCCTGAAAACCACCAGGGCCGAATTGTCAATGCGGGTGAAGAGCCATTTATTCAGCATAGTTGTCGAGGATAAACTGCCTGCTGAAGGCCTCATCCTGCTTCATGGCGATCTTTAGACCTTCGATGCTGTCAAATTTCTTTTCGTCTCTTATGCGGGTGAGCAGTTCAATGCTCAAATATCTCCCATAGAGATCCATTTCCAGGTCAAAAAAGTGAGTTTCTATAGTCTTTTCTGTCCCTCCAACTGTGGGGTTGGTACCTATGTTCATCATTCCAAAGACCGTCACCTCCTCTATTTGTGTGCGCACCACATAAACGCCATTCCTGGGGATAAGCTTATAGTCTTCTTCAATATGTAGATTGGCAGTAGGAAATAACAGCTCTTTGCCAAGCCCTTTTCCACGCACCACTGTCCCGGCCAGAGAAAAAGGATAGCTCAAAAAGCGGTTTGCCAGCTCTACCTGCCCCTCAAGAAGGGCATTTCTTATTTTGGTCGAGCTCACAGCCACTTCTTCAATGTCCTGTTTAGAGATCTCTTCCACATCAAAACCGTATTCAAGGCCAAATTTGCGAAGATCATGAATATCGGCAGTACGGTTACGGCCAAACCTATGATCGTAGCCAATAATGATCTTTTTGGCCCTTAATTTATTCACAAGGATCTCCCGCACAAACTCCCTCGCGGTGAGCCGGGAAAATTGTTGGGTAAAAGGGTGAATAATGAGGTGGTCTACTCCGCACTTTTCCAGTATGTCCCGCCGCTCCTTGATGGTGTTGATCAACTTGATATTCGCATCTTTTTGAAGCACCATTCGCGGATGTGGAAAAAATGTGAGAATTGCCGATTCAAGGTTACTCGCTTTGGCCGTATTTACCAGCCTTTCAATTATTTTTTGATGCCCCACATGCACCCCGTCAAAGGTACCAATGGTCACCACGGTATGATGCTCACTGTGAAATGCGTTGGCTCCTTTATGTTCTTTCAAGATAACAGCCTATTTTCCGTTAAAGGTATTCATTGTGTTATTAATTCCCGCGGTGCCAAAAGATTTTATCACCTCCACCGACTTCTTCAGCCGTTCTGGTAACTTCTTCTGCTCCCCTTCATCCCACTCGCCCAGCACGTAATCTACCTGCCTGCCTTTGCTGAATTCATCACTAATTCCGAAGCGGAAACGGTTGTAATTCGAGGTGCCCAATTGCGCCTGAATATCTTTAAGCCCGTTGTGCCCGCCATCGCTGCCTTTGGTCTTCACGCGAAGTGTGCCAAAGGAAAGGTTAAGATCATCTGTGATCACCAGCAGGTTCTCCAGCGGCACTTTCTCCTTTTGCAGCCAGTAATTGACAGCTTTTCCGCTAAGGTTCATAAAGGTAGAAGGCTTAAGCAGAATGAAGGTTCTGCCTTTGAATTTATAGGTAGCGACATCGCCCAGCTTCTGGGTTTCAAAAGTGAGATCTTCTTCGGCTGCCAGTTCATCCAGCACCTGGAAACCAATATTATGTCTTGTATTGTGATATTTTGGACCGATGTTACCCAGCCCAACAATGAGAAACTTCTTCATAGGGGGAATTTCTTCTTTTTCTTGCTTGCCAATGAGTCTTCCGAAGAAAGAGAGCATAGTTTCATTTTGGTAAAAATAAAAAAGCATCCCGAAAACGGGATGCTTTTATGATTGAAAACTAAATTTAATCTATTCGTTTTCGTTCTCGTTAACTTCTGTTGCCGGTACTTCGTCTGCAGCTGTTTCTTCTTCCTCTTCCTCTTCATCAAGAGCAACAACGTTACGGGAAGTTCTAACCTGGCAAACCACAGTGTTATCTGGGTGCATGATCTTGTAATCATCGCTCTTAAGAGCAGTAACATAAAGTTTGTTACCAATCTTAAGCGGAGTAATATCAGCTTCGATAAAGTCTGGAAGGTTTCCTGGAAGACCTTTCACTCTCATACGACGAAGGTTGAACCTCAATACCCCACCGTTTTTCACCCCACGGGCAACACCTGTAGTGTGAACCGGAATTTCCATGCTGATCTCTTTGTCTTCGAAGATCTCATAGAAATCAATATGCAAAATAGCATCGGTTACAGGGTGGAACTGGATGTCCTGAAGAACAGCATTGTACTTTCCTCCGTCTTTCAATTCAATGACCACAGTGTGCACGTCTGGAGTGTACACCAGGTCTTTAAATGCAATCTCGTCTGCTGCAAAATGTACTGGCTGATCTCCCCCGTATAATACGCAAGGAACCTGTCCAGCATTACGTAAGGCTTTTGTAGCTTTCTTGCCTACGCTTTCTCTTTTAGATCCGTTGATCGTAATTGATTTCATTGTAAAAAATTTTAGGCTGCAAAAGTAATCTCTTTTTCTTAAGTATTAAAACTTACAGCCTAAATATTTCTACTGAAAATCAAGCGGTTTCCCCTGCGGAATAATTGCTTCGGAAAATGACTGCTCAAAAATCACATTTTTGGCACCTATTATACTTCTGTACTTCTAAGATCTAACTTCAGAATTACATGATAAACTTTGAGCTGATGGACCTGTTGTTGTGCACCCTTTTCATCACATCTGCGAAGAGGTCGCTGCAACTCACCACTCTAATTTTGTTACTTTGCTTTTTCAGCGGAATAGAATCGGTAACGATGAGCTCGAGCAGTTGTGAATTTTCAATGCGCTCGTAAGCTTCCCCGGAAAGTACCGGATGCGTACAAATTGCCCGCACGCTTTTTGCGCCACGCTCCATCATTACATCGGCCGCCTTGGTAAGTGTACCTGCGGTATCGACCATGTCGTCTACCAAAACCACGTTTTTGCCTTCTACATTTCCTATAAGTTCCATATGTGAGATCACGTTGGCCTTGGCGCGTTGCTTATAACAGATCACCACATCACTTTCCATGGTCTTTGAGTAAGCATAAGCTCTTTTTGAGCCACCCATGTCGGGAGATGCGATAGTGAGATTTTCCAATTCAAGACTCCGCAGGTATGGAAGGAAAACGGTGGAAGCAAAAAGATGATCTACAGGTTTTTCAAAAAAGCCCTGAATTTGGTCTGCGTGCAGGTCCATAGTAATGATCCTGGTAGCACCTGCTGTTTCAAGCATCTTTGCAACCAGTTTTGCAGCAATGGGAACACGGGGTTTATCTTTCCTGTCCTGGCGGGCCCATCCATAGTAAGGAATGACCGCCGTGATGTGACGTGCAGAAGCTCTTTTTGCAGCGTCGAGCATCAACAACAGTTCCATAAGGTGGTCAGCTCCCGGGTGAGTGGAACCAATAATGAAGACGCGTGACCCGCGTACAGATTCCTCAAAGGAAGGTTGAAATTCGCCGTCACTATAGGTTGAGGTAATAACACTTCCCAATTTTGTCCCGTAGGATTCGGCTATTTTTTCGGCCAGATCGCGGCTCTGGGTACAGGAAAAGACTTTTGCTTCGGTAATGACTTCTGACATTTGTTGTGTGTTTGGAGATTTGCGTTGTTGGGATACAAATTTAGAAATTAATTTCTTCTAACCGGCTAATACTCCTGCCTTTCTAAACTGCCATACACGGCAGGAAAGCAACCTTAAACAACATCGAAAACCAATGTAAAAGTTGTCAATCTATGTACCAGCCAAAAAACTTCATCTTGAGAAAAACACTACAACAAATTGTTAGGCATAAACACCAACACCTTCTTTATCTTTCATTTTTTCATCTCCCTCATCCTTTTCAGAAGAAATCCTCTCCTCTCCTTTCTTCCACTCTTTATGTTCCTGTAGTGCCCTTATCAATGTAAACAGGCCAAAGATGTAAAGAATGTTGTCAATATAACGGAACTCCTGAACTCCCAGGAAGTATATCGAAAATATCATCAAGTCAGAAATTGTCAGACCCAGGATTGAAAGAAAAAACAAAGAAGAAAATCGACTGGAAAAGCTGGTGCTATAAAAAAAGGCGGCTATTACGAGAAAAATGATCAAGAACCCATTAATATAGAACAACACGTTAATCCGGGCATCTTCAATGACAGCAGAAAAAAGCCCTTCTAACGTAAAAAGTATCCATGAATTAATCAAAAAGAAAACGAATAAGGAAGCGATTTCGACAAAGGAAGTACCCGATAAATTATTGGGACGCAATTCTCTGATGGTTAAATAAATGAGAATTAAATATCCAAAGCTATGTAAGGCATAGTAGCTGTATCTGGCAATTGGAAATTCCCATTCCAGCAGGAGAAAATCACAACCCACCAAACTGGCAAAAACAGTTAAAATCGCGACTCTCTTAAAAGGTACTACTATTTGAAAAACGGAAAACAAAAAGACAAGACTCGTAAACAGACGTAGCCATCTATTGGTGCTGAATTCCAATAGATAGTTAGCCAAAGTTAGGACAAGAAGGAACGCCGCAAGGAACGTGAGAATTCTTTTCGTTTTCATCAACCAAATTTATGGCAAACCTACTTTGAAAATGTCAGACATCCGATTTTTTGAACAGATTATCGATAAAAGACTCAAAACTTATCTTCCATAAAAACTCCTCCAGAAATACGATCAACTTCTGATTTAGCCGAAGATCTTCTGCAAAAAGAAGAAGATGCCAAAAGAGCCAAAAACAAGCATAAAAAAACCCACAAAACTCGAGTTTTGTGGGTTTTTAGTACCTTGGGTGGGAATCGAACCCACACGACCGAAGTCACTGGATTTTGAATCCAGCGCGTCTACCAATTCCGCCACCAAGGCAGTGGACGGCAAAAGTAAAAAATTTTTCTTTCTCCCAAACAAATTTTGTGCATTTTCAACATTCCACCTGCAGCACTGTCTTCCTAAGAAGTTAAGCATCTGTTAAATTCCTCGTTTTCAAAATTTTAAACATAAAAAAGAGGCCTTCAAAAACTTTTTTTATTTACTTTAGTCATTACCCCACCTGCTTATCGTTATCTCCCCCCGTAAATATCTTTTTCTATGAGAGACGATACTTTCATTAAAATTATCCAGTTTGTCTTCCTGCTAAGCAGCCTGCTGCTGGTTATTTTCATTGTTGCGCGAATGACGGCTTGAGGTCATTGGTCCAGGCTTGCTTATCTCCAAAATCCTTCCGCAGTAATCAGACTGGCGTTCTGCTGCTTTGCAATTTTCTCAATATGTTGTATTTTCGGCGCTTATCATAGAAGACGATGTCAGAGTTTTGGTTATACTTTAGATTAGGGCTTGAACATGTATTAGATTGGAACGCCTACGACCATATCCTTTTTTTAGTGGCCCTTGTAGCTTCCTACACCTTTATTGGCTGGAAAAAAGTTTTTTGGCTGGTTTCCACTTTCACCCTGGGACACACCATTTCTCTCTTCCTTTCAGTCTATAACATTGTCATAGTCAACACCAAATGGGTGGAGTTTTTGATCCCCATTACTATTCTTGTTACCGCTGTTTATGATATCGTCACTTCGAAAAAGAAGGAAAATGCAAAGAACATTAGTCTGCTGTATTTCACCACCGCTTTTTTTGGAGTGATACACGGACTGGGTTTTTCAACCTATTTTAAAATGATTGCAGGAAGCGGAGAAAATAAGCTCCTCCCCTTGCTGGAATTCGCGCTGGGCATTGAAACCGCACAGGTGGTCGTGGTGCTTTCAGTTCTTATCCTCGCATTCCTTTTTCAAAATGTATTGCAGGTGTCAAGACGCGATTGGATCCTCGTGGTATCTTCTTTAGTTATAGGAATAATTTTGCCTATTTTAAGAGATAATTACCTGGCACTTTGATACTTTTAACCTCTCATATTTATCCCCCAAATTTTGAGCGCGACTGGTTTCAGTTTCGCTGAATCCGTTCAAATCATATGCAGAAAAAGAAACAATTAAAGTTTGACAAAGCATATTTAAGGATCGCCCGGGAATGGAGCAAACTTTCCCACTGTAGCCGAAAACAGGTTGGCGCACTTATTGTGAAAGACAGAATGATAATTTCCGACGGATATAACGGTACCCCTACCGGTTTTGAAAATCCGTGCGAAGATGAAGAAGGATATACCAAATGGTACGTCCTGCACGCCGAAGCTAATGCAATTTTAAAAGTGGCCGGCTCAACGCAATCCTGTGAAGGTGCAACTCTGTACATCACGATGTCACCGTGCAAGGAGTGTAGCAAGTTGATCCACCAGTCTGGCATTAAACGACTGGTTTACCATATTGATTACAAAGATTGTTCGGGACTGGATTTCCTTGAAAAGGCCGGTGTCGAACTGCAACAAATAACAGAACTTGACGATTGAAAGGAAAATCTAAAATATATCTGCCGCTCCTGTTAGGATTCGCCTGTGCCATTGGTGTACTCCTTGGGGCTGCACTTGATTTTTCCAATTACAACTCCTCTTCCCTTCTTTCCACCAACAAGGAGAAGGAAAAACTGGGCCGTCTTATCGACTATATCAAATATGAATATGTTGATGAAGTGGATATGGACAGTATAGTTGAAGTCACGGTCAACGACATCCTCAAGGATCTGGATCCACATTCAGTATACATTCCTCAAAATGAGTATGCCAATATCAGCGCCAGCATGAAGGGCGATTTTGTTGGTATAGGCGTGAGCTTCTACAACGTTAATGACACCATTGCAGTCATCCAGGCACTCGAGGGTGGTCCAAGTGAAAAAGTGGGCATACAGGGAGGAGATAGGATTTTGTATGCAAACGGGGAAAAACTTTTTAATAAGAACATCAGCAACGACTCCATTACAGATCGTTTGAAAGGAGAGGAGAATTCTAAAGTCGCTCTCAAAGTCTACAGGAAAGGAGAACCCCAACTGCTGGAGTTCAATGTACGCCGCGGAAAAGTACCGCTTAAAAGTGTAGACGCTGCCTATATGCTCACCAATGAGCTGGGCTACATCAAGATCAACAGGTTTGCTGAATCTACCTACCTGGAATTCAGGAAAAACCTGCTGGAGCTAAAAAAACAGGGTGCGAAACAAATCGCCCTCGATTTGCGTAATAACCCCGGCGGATATTTAGCCGAAGCAACGCAGATCGTTGATGAATTCCTGCCCGAAGACAAGCTGGTTCTCATCACCAAAAACAAGAAAGGGGCAATAGAAAAAACTTTTGCTACCGAAGAGGGCGACTTTGAAAAAGGCAGATTGTACGTCCTTATTAATGAGAATTCAGCTTCGGCAAGCGAGATCCTTGCAGGCGCACTTCAGGACAATGACAAAGGCACCATTGTAGGCCGAAGGTCATACGGGAAAGGCCTGGTACAGCGAGAAATGTCCCTGGGCGATGGCAGTGCAGTTAGGCTTACAATTGCGAGATATTATACGCCCACCGGCCGTTCAATTCAGAAGCCTTATGACCACGGCAACGAAGAATATTTTAACGATTACCTTAACCGCTATAAGAATGGAGAACTTATTAGCGCCGACAGCATTACAGTAGCAGATTCTCTTAAATATGTCACTCCCGGCGGAAAAGTGGTCTATGGAGGCGGCGGGATTATTCCCGATGTTTTTGTACCAAAAGATACCAGCTTTGAAAAAGAAGGCCTTAACCTCTTGCTCCACAATGGCTACATGGACAGGTTCATTTTTGAGGTACTCGAAGACGACAGGGAATTCTACCACAAGCTTTCTTTCAAGGAGTTCAGGGAAAAAGACGTTATAGACGAAGCTATCCTGGGAAAATTCAGGAGCTTCATGAAAAGAGATAGTTTTAACCTGAAAATCGCCGATTATAAACCTGTTCTAAAACGGTATTTGAAGGCCACTATGGCCAGGCAGCTCTTTGGCAGCAATGAGTTTGAGCAAATCGTCAACCAGGAAGACAGGGTGATCCAGAAAGTTGTGGAACTTTCCAAAAAAGAGAAAAAGTAAGAGGTACTAAAAAAGCCTTTTTTGGAACTACTTCAGCTTATCATGAACCTTGGAATGCTCGCCCTGGTTCCAGTCTGTTAAAATATCTGTAGCCACTGCAGCTCCACTTCCGCAGGCGATTGCATACTGGCTGCGATGTCCTGCCAAAGTTCCCGCAACATAGAGGCCTGGAGCGACAAGATGATCTTCATTCTTCAGCTGGATGCGCTCCTTTGAAGCCTTGGTTTTTTTATGCGGAATCACATACTCCTCAAGCCCCTTTATTCTGAAGAGATTGGTATAACCAACAGCAATAACCACTTTTGACGCCGAATATTCATCTTTGTTTGTCACCACGCGAAACCCGTCTTCCAAAAAGGTTATTTCCAGCACCTTTTCTTTCTTTATTTGCTCAACTTCGGGATATTTTTTGCTCAATTGCTTCTGCCCCGACTCCATGATCTCCCGGCCGGCCGTACCGGGCTTTATGCCTAATACATTATTGAACAAAGCGGTTTGCAGGTGAGAAGCCTTTTGATGCATAATTATACCCACAACGCGACCTTTGGCATAAGGTTTTTTCATCCCCGATCCCAAAACAAGGGCACAGGACATTCCTGCAGCACCGCCGCCAATTATGAGCGCATCAAAATCTTTCATTATTCAGCCTTTTTTGCAATGGCCCTGGACATAAGTAAGATGACCAATAGAACGATCACAATGCTCGAGGCAAGGATACCAATAAGTGCTGTACCGCTGTCGCCACTGGAGAGGCTGTCAAAGTCAAGGTAGGTGAAATTGTAGACAATAAGCGCCAGTGCGATGACAATAAGGGAGTAAATAAAAATTTTCATTAAAACAAATTCTGGATGTTGGCGGCGAATAATTTAACGGCAATAGCCAGCAAAATGACACCAAATATTTTTCGAATTACATTGATCCCCTGTTTACCGAGAAAATTTTCGATCCTTCCCGAAGATTTTAAAACAAGGTAGACAAAAATAATATTTATTATGATGGCAGCAATAATATTAACAGCTTCATACTCGGCTCTTAAAGAAAGTAAAGAGGTCATGGTACCTGCTCCTGCGATGAGCGGAAATGCCAACGGCACCACCGCCGCGGTCTCCGGCGCTTCGTCTTTATAAAGCGTGATTCCCAGGATCATTTCAAGCGCAAGAAAAAACAGGATCAAAGAACCGGCTACGGCGAAAGAATTGACGTCTATCCCAATGAGGTTGAGGATCTCTTTTCCCACGAACAAAAACGCGATCATGAGCAGGCCCGCAACAATTGTTGCTTTTTCACTCTGTATATGCCCCGCCTTTTTCCTTAGGTCGATAATAATCGGGATACTGCCAATGATGTCGATCACTGCAAAAAGGATCATTGTAGCACTGGCTATTTCTCTAAAATTCAGGTTCATAATTCGGAAAAATAAAAAGCAAAGTTAATTGGTTGAAATTTCATTTCAGAAAGAATATCTACAAAACTTTAACGAACACCGAAAGCTGCTGTTTTCGATGGAAAAAGTATCTTTGCGAAATGTTTCAGCTTGGAAAAACCATCGTTTCTGAAGAGATCCTGGAAAAGGATTTTGTGTGCAATCTCTCTGCCTGCAAGGGCGCCTGTTGTATAGCAGGTGACGCGGGAGCTCCCCTTGAAGAAGACGAGACGAAAATCTTGGATGAGATCTATCCTAAAGTAAAACCTTTTCTGCGCAAAGAAGGAATTGAGGTCATTGAAAGAGAAGGAACTTCAATTGTCGGGGAAGACGGCGATTACGAAACTCCCTTGATCAACGGCGCAGACTGCGCCTATGTCACTTTTGACAAAAAAGGCACCGCCCTCTGCGGAATTGAGGAAGCTTATAACCAGGGTGAGATCTCCTGGAAAAAACCGGTTTCCTGCCACCTTTATCCGGTGCGCACCCACGATTATTCAGAATTCTCTGCGGTAAACTACCACCAATGGTACATTTGTGATGACGCCTGTACCCTGGGAAAAGAGCTGCAAGTGCCTATCTATAAATTTGTGAAGGAAGCCCTCATCAGAAAATTTGGAGAGGACTGGTATGCAGAACTTGAGAAAACAGCACAAAAATTAAACAAATAGCCCGTTTTCAACAATGTGTCTGTTAAAGTTTTACGGCACTACTCTTCGGATTCCATAATTTTATATTTTTATTAGATTACCGGCAGGTTTAAAAATTCCATTTTAAGAACCGGTTACTTTCTTCCCCCATTCCCCCTGTAAATGCATTGTCTCATTTTAATACAGGTGTTATGAAAAAGATCATCTACATTCTCATTGTCTTCTGCATGTGTTTCTCGACTTCCGCAGAAGCCCAGATTCTCAAAAAGATCAAAAAAACCGCAGAAAGATCTGCCGAACGTGCTGTGTTGAAGAAGACCGATCAAAAGGTGGAGAAGAAAACCAACCAGGCGATGGACAGCCTGCTCAATCCACAGGAAAAATCGGGTGCCGCCGTATCTTCCAACCCTCAGGCTAACCCGGGCGGCGAGGTGCAGGAAAACAAGGCCCTATCCTCTACCCCGGCGGCAAAGGTCTGGACGAAATACAATTTTGTACCGGGAGACGAGATCATTTTTGAAGACGATCTTTCGCACGAGGAAAACGGGGAATTTCCTTCCCGCTGGGACCTTATCAAGGGTGGTGCCGAAAATGCTACTTTAGGAGAGGAGAAGATCATTCATCTTGACCGGCGCAGCATTGTTACGCCGCTCATGAAGACCGAAGAATATCTTCCGGAAATATTTACGGTAGAATTTGACGCCTGGTTCGACTCGGCAGAGTCCGCATTTAATTCGGCGCAGCAACGCTACAACATCAGGTTCTGGAAAGGCGACGGCAGCTACAATATTCCCGATACCAAAAGAGACTTTACCCATCCCCTGCAAATCTACAGCTATGGCGCATCTGTTGACGCAGTCGTGGGCGATGTCACCAGGAACCTGGAAGGCTTTGATGAGGCTCTCAAGAACAACACCGCAGGCTGGCGACACATCGCCCTGGCCTTTAACCAAAGATCCTTAAAGGTCTTTATTGACGAATACCGCCCGCTTAGCATTCCAAACCTGGGATACCAGCCAAAAATGATCTCTATTGAAGGCTTTATCCACGAAGCCGACGGTGACAGAATAAGTGCCATTAAAAACATTCGTATCGCAAAAGGCGGAAAAGATCTTTACGAGAGGGTTATGGCCGACGGTAAATATGTTACCCGCGGAATTCTCTTTGATGTCAACAAAGCGAGTATGAAGCCTGAATCTGCCGGTGTGCTCAACGAAGTAGCCAAAATGATGAAGGAGCACCCTGACCTGAAGTTTAGCATTGAAGGCCACACAGACAGTGATGGCGAGGAAGCATACAACCTTCAGCTAAGTGAGCAGCGGGCGCTGGCGGTACAGCAGGCACTGCAGGAGAGAGGCATTGATTCCGGTCGATTGCAGGTGAAAGGTTTTGGAGAAGGCGTTCCTGCAGCCGACAACAATACTCCTGAAGGAAAATCCAACAATAGACGTGTGGAGTTTGTAAAAATTTAGCACTCTTAAAATGTGGTTTTAAAGAGGTTCCAAAAATGATATTTTTGGAACCTCTTGCTGTTGATGCGGTCCTTTCAGGGTCGTGAAGAGCCTATCACTTAGTCTGTAAAGATGTCATTCCTTCGGAATGATCTCCATATTTTTTTAGATTCTGTATCAATTTTAAAAAAATGTAGAACCCGAAGGGTTCAAATATTTCCAGGAAGAGAGGACTGAAAGGACCACGACCCTGAAGGGGTCAAACACCAAAAAAAATACCGTCCAAAAATGACATTTTTGGATTCTCTCATTTTTCGTTTTTTCCGCAGTCAAGACGATAGTGAATGATTCGGTTTCTGTTAATTTTTTTCAGAAAACAGCCCGACAAACCTCTTTTTTGGGCTTCTAAATTCTACCTGTTTACAACCCGGGATACCAAAGCTGCAGTTTTCCTTCTTAAAATTATTAACAACTTATAAATGTCTGTTCTACAGTTGTTTAAAAATATCTATTGGTTTGATGTCAATAACTGTGCGCAGCGACCGTGTTGAAAACTTTGTTGAAAAGCTTTTTCTGAGCATCTTTCTATATCTGCTTGATTTTCCAATATTTGTTAAACCATCTTAACAAAACCATTAAAATAACCATAATCGCAGTATGTCTCAGCTTGAACCCATTTTGCAGGAAAATAAAGACCGGTTTGTCATCTTCCCCATAAAACATCATGACATTTGGGACTGGTACAAAAAAATGGAAGCAAGTTTCTGGACAGCAGAAGAAATTGACCTGCACCAGGACCTCACCGACTGGAACCAAAAGTTGAATGCAGATGAGCGTTATTTCATCAAACACATTTTAGCCTTTTTTGCCGCATCTGATGGGATCGTGAATGAGAACCTGGCCGAGAACTTCGTTAATGAAGTGCAATATTCCGAAGCCAAATTCTTCTACGGATTCCAGATCATGATGGAGAACATCCATTCTGAAACTTACTCCCTGCTCATCGACACCTACGTCAAGGATGAGAAGGAAAAAAATCAGCTTTTTAAAGCTATTGAAGTATTTCCCGCTATTCAGAAAAAAGCCCAATGGGCCCTAAAATGGATAGAATCTGATTCTTTTGCCGAAAGACTTATCGCGTTTGCTGCTGTTGAAGGAATTTTCTTCTCGGGCGCTTTCTGCTCCATTTTCTGGCTTAAGAAGAGAGGCCTTATGCCGGGACTTACTTTTTCTAACGAACTTATTTCAAGGGACGAAGGCGTACACTGCGACTTCGCAGTTCACCTGCACAACAACCACCTGGTGAACAAGGTGCCAAAAGAGCGCATTCGTGAGATCATTGTGGACGCGCTTAATATCGAAAGAGAATTTATTACCGAGTCCTTGCCGGCAAGTCTTATTGGAATGAACTCCAAACTCATGACCCAATACCTGGAATTTGTAGCCGATCGTTTACTTGTTGAACTGGAATGTGAGAAAGAATACGGCACTGCAAACCCATTTGATTTCATGGACATGATCAACCTGCAGGGAAAAACCAACTTCTTTGAAAAAAGAGTGGGCGAATACCAGAAGGCGGGTGTCATGAACAAGGACAAAGAATCTGACAAGATCAGCTTCGACGCCGATTTTTAGAAATTTCCTATAAACAATGCCGCGTCCCCCAGCGTGGTGTTGTTTTTAAGCATAACCAACCATAGAATTTTTAGGGTTCCCCCAGACCCTGGAAATTTCTATTCCTAAACTTAAAGCTCATGTATGTAGAAAAAAGAGACGGCCGCAAAGAGCCAATCATGTTTGACAAGATCACCGCCCGGGTGCGCAAATTGTGCTACGGCCTCAATGAACTCGTGGACCCGGTAAAGGTGGCGATGCGTGTTATCGAAGGCCTGTACGACGGGGTGACAACAAGCGAACTTGACAATCTTGCGGCAGAGATCGCTGCTACAATGACCACCTCGCATCCAGATTATGCGAAACTGGCGGCACGCATCTCGGTCTCTAACCTGCATAAGAACACCAAGAAGACCTTCTCGGAGGTGATGACAGATCTTTACGAATATGTCAACCCCCGCACCGGCCAAAAAGCCCCCCTTTTAGCCGATGATGTTTACAAGGTCATCCAGGAGAATAAAGAACGCCTGGATTCCACCATTATCTACAACCGCGATTTCCAGTACGACTATTTCGGTTTTAAGACGCTCGAGCGCTCTTACCTGCTGAAGCTTAACGGCAAGATTGCCGAAAGGCCGCAGCACATGTTGATGAGGGTTTCCGTAGGAATTCATGTGGACGACATTGAAGCGGCCATTGAGACCTATGAGCTCATGTCCAAGAAATATTTCACCCACGCCACTCCTACGCTTTTCAACTCGGGTACTCCAAAACCTCAAATGTCTTCCTGCTTTCCTGCTGACCATGAAAGATGACAGCATTGACGGCATCTATGATACCCTGAAGCAGACCGCGAAGATCTCGCAATCTGCCGGTGGGATCGGGCTTTCTATTCATAATGTTAGAGCGACCGGTTCCTATATTTCGGGCACCAACGGTACTTCCAACGGGATTGTCCCCATGTTGCGCGTGTTCAACGACACTGCCCGTTACGTGGACCAGGGCGGCGGAAAAAGAAAAGGTTCCTTTGCCATTTACGTGGAGCCATGGCATGCCGATATTTTCGACTTTTTGGACCTCAAGAAGAACCACGGAAAAGAAGAAATGCGTGCGCGCGACCTTTTTTACGCGATGTGGGTACCCGATCTTTTCATGAAACGTGTGGAAGAAGATGCACAATGGACGCTGATGTGTCCTCATGAGTGCCCAGATCTTTACAACAAACACAGTGAAGAATTCGAAGCGCTTTACCTCAAGTACGAACAGGAAGGCAAAGGTCGCAAGACGATAAGAGCCCGTGAGCTTTGGGAGAAGATCCTGGAATCCCAGATCGAAACCGGAACTCCTTATATGCTGTACAAAGATTCGGCTAACCGAAAATCAAATCAGCAGAACCTCGGCACAATTCGTTCGTCCAACCTGTGCACCGAGATCCTCGAGTATACTAGCGAAGACGAGGTAGCGGTTTGTAACCTGGCTTCGATCGCGTTGCCTATGTTCATCAAAGGTGACGAGTTTGATCACAAGGAACTTTTCAAGATCACGAAACGCGTCACCAGGAACCTAAACAAGGTGATCGACCGTAACTTTTATCCTGTTAAGGAAGCTGAAAATTCCAACTTCAGGCACCGTCCTGTAGGATTAGGCGTACAGGGACTGGCAGACACTTTTATAAAACTGCGCCTGCCATTTACCAGTGAAGAGGCAAAGCAACTCAATAAAGACATTTTTGAGACCCTGTATTTTGCGGCTGTTTCGGCTTCCATGGAAATGGCGAAAGAAGAAGGTCCATATTCCACTTTTGAAGGTTCCCCGATGAGCCAAGGCCAGTTTCAGTTCAACTTATGGGGTACTTGAAGACAAAGACCTTTGTCCGGAAGATGGGACTGGGAAAAACTCCGCAAGCAGGTGCTCAAAAATGGCGTTCGTAACTCGCTTTTAGTTGCGCCCATGCCAACGGCTTCAACGTCGCAGATCCTTGGCAACAACGAGGCTTTTGAACCTTACACCTCCAACATCTACACAAGACGCGTACTTTCAGGCGAATTTATCGTGGTGAACAAGCACCTCCTGGAAGACCTTGTGGAGCGTGACCTGTGGAACGAGGATGTCAAAAATGCCATTTTACGCTCCAATGGTTCTGTGCAAAATATTGATGTCATCCCCCAGGACCTCAAAGAGCTTTACAAGACGGTTTGGGAGATGAGCATGAAAGACATCATCGATATGTCGCGGCAGCGCGGTTATTTTATCGACCAGTCGCAGTCTCTTAACCTCTTTATGGAAAATGCCAATTACGGCAAGTTGACCTCTATGCATTTCTACGCCTGGAAAAGCGGTTTAAAAACAGGAATGTATTATTTACGCACAAAAAGCGCCGTGGACGCGATCAAATTTACTTTGGCCAAAGAAGAAAAGAAAGAGGAATTTCCAAAAGAGGAAAAACCCACTGTGGTAGCAGAAAATACATCGCTCTCCCCCGACGAGTTACGTGCCTTAATCGCAAAATCAAAAGAAGCCGAAGGTGATGACTGCCTCATGTGCGGCTCCTAATCCAATAGAAATATGATAGAAAACACCAAAACACCCTACGAGCGCATCTACCTCTCCCCTGAAGACAAGGAGGAAACGGAAGCCTGTTGCCTGGCCGAGGAAGAGCCGGGTTTACAGCAGTTATTGATCAAACTCATTAGCTAAAACAAAAGCGAGGCCTCAAAGCTTCGCTTTTTTGCTATTTTTGACACTGCAGCTTTTTTAGAGCTTGCCCACCGTGGCTTTTAGCAAATTTGGGCGTTCCCCACCTTCGCCTTCCGCAAAGGCAGGGCATTGTCCGCCGAAGCCTTGGAGAAACCCGGGCTTGCCCGCCGAAGCCTTTTGGCGAAGGCGGGGTCAGGCTTTCGCTACTCGCTTCCAAAAATTGCCATTTTTGAAGAGCTCAAACAGGCCGCTCAATCCTTAACGCAAAACCAATGATGAACTGGGAACAACTGCTCTCGCTAAGAAGAGCCGGAGATAAAAATAAAAGACTTAGAAAAGAACAAAACGAGACCCGGCTGGGATTTGAAGTAGATTATGACAGGATCATTTTCTCTTCGGCCTTTAGGAGCCTGCAGGACAAGACACAGGTGATCCCGCTTTCGAAAACCGACTTTGTACACACCAGGCTTACGCATTCCTTAGAAGTATCTGTAGTTGGTCGTTCTCTGGGAAGGCTTGCCGGGCAAAAGATCCTGGAGAAGCATCCGCACCTGCAAAAGATCCACGGCTACCAAATGAATGATTTTGGAGCAATAGTAGCAGCTGCAGCCCTGGCGCACGATATTGGGAATCCGCCTTTCGGGCATTCGGGAGAAAAGGCAATAGGAGAATACTTCAGCAGCGGCAACGGCAAGAGGTTTAAAGATCAACTTTCCGCAGAGGAATATCAGGATCTCATAAAATTTGAGGGTAACGCGAACGGCTTTAAGATCCTTACAGAGAACAGACCTGGAATTCCGGGTGGCGTTCGCCTCTCGTATGCCACTTTAGGAGCCTTTATTAAGTATCCGAAGGAATCCCTTCCGCATAAACCCAGCAACAAAATAGCCGATAAGAAATTCGGCATATTTCAGTCTGAAAAAGCCTTTTTTGAAGAGGTAGCAGATGAGTTGGGCCTAATCTCCACGGGCGGCGGAAAGAACATAAGCTACTGCAGGCATCCTCTTGCATTTTTGGTTGAAGCGGCCGATGATATTTGCTACACCATCATAGATTTTGAAGACGGCATTAACCTGGGGCTTATTCAGGAGGAGTATGCGCTGGAGTATCTCATCAACCTGGTGAAGGATTCCATCAACACCAAAAAATACCATGACCTGCAAACCCGCGCCGACAGATTGAGCTATTTAAGGGCCCTCGCGATCAATACCCTCATCACCGAAGCGGTGGAGATCTTCCTCAAGAATGAAGATGCCATTCTAAAAGGTGAATTTCACGAGGCTTTGTTTGACAGGAGCCGGTATGAAGCGCAGATCACCGATATTATCAAGATAAGTGTGGAAAAGATCTACCGGAGTGAAGAAGTAATAAGCAAAGAAATTGCGGGTTACCAGATGCTTTCTCATTTGCTGGACACCTATACGCAGGCATTGCTTCCCGGTAAAGGTATAGAAAGGACAAATTACAATCGGCTCGTCTTGAAATTAATCCCCGAAGTTGGCGATTATGAGCGACTTTCCACTTATGAAAACCTTATCAAGATTTGTAGCCACATCTCTTCCTTGACAGATAGTAATATTGTCGCTTCTTTCAGCAAATTCAAAGGATTGAAGATATAATTTTTTCGTATTTTGCCTGACTGATCCTCAGTGACTTTAGAACCCGCAATGAACAAAAGATTATACTTTTTACTTCCAATTCTCGCTTTTATAGGACTTTTGAGCTTTTACAGCTGTTTAAGGCAAGATACTTCTGTGAGCGAGCTGCGCACAAAGCATGAAGAATTTCTAAAAAAGAATGCTCCTCAAAAAAGGCATTTTTCAGAGGAAAAGGAAGAAGAAAAAGAAGAAGAGGGAGAAGCCCGTGCTGCTGCTCCCAATCCCTATTACGAGCAAATGCGGTATCTCACAATGAATCCCGCTCTTGGTTATCCCGAACCTTACAAGTTAGAGGAGCTGCATGAAAAGCTGCTGAAGCAAAGGAAATATAAAAGCCGAACCTTAAAAGCTCCGGGAGATTCGCCCGGGAACACCTGGGTTTCCCGCGGACCGGACACGGTGGGTGGCAGGACACGAGTCGTATTTTTCGACCCCAATGATTCTGCAAACAAAAGGGTTTTTGCCGGTGCCGTAAGCGGCGGGTTGTGGGTGAACGACGACATTACCAATGTCAATTCGCCATGGTCACTGGTACCGGGGCTGCCCGCAAACATCAATTTTTCGAGTCTTACAATAGACCCCAGAGATAAAAATGTATGGTATGCCGGCACCGGGGAACAATATACCGGCGGCGATGTTCTAGGAACAGGAGTATACAGGACAACAGACGGGGGAGCAACATGGGACCGGATCCTGGAAGTAAAGGATTTTGCCACACCCGGCAAGGGCCAAAACGCCCTGGTCGTGGGCGGACTTTACTACATTAACGATATAATTGCCTGGGACAACGGCGAATCTACAGAGATCTTTATTGCCGTGGCCACTCATATTTATGCCAATGCCAGTAATCCCGATGATTTTCTGGGCTACTACGACACCGGGCTCTATGGCAGTAAAGACAATGGCGCGACCTGGGAAAAACTCCTAGAAAATGAATCATTCAACGATTTTGAGATAGACGCCGATGGAAATCTTTGGGCTGCCACCACTTATTCTCCCGGAGCAGGCGACAACGGCGGCAACATCTACAAAAGGCCAAAAGGAATTGACACTTCGTTTTCTCTTATCAACACCATTCCCAATGTACTGAGGACTGAGATCGAAGCTTCGGCGACAAATCCCGAAAAGTTTTACATTCTTGCCGAAGCAATTACAGACCGCAACAACCTTATTACAGAAGCCGATCTCTGGCTTACTACCGATGCTTTTGCTTCCTTTCAACGAATTAATGAACCCAATGATGCCGATGAAGACATTTTTGCACAGGATTTTACCCGCGGAATGAGCTTTTACGCTCTTACTATAGAAGCAGATCCTAATGACGATAACATTGTCTATGCCGGCAGTATTGATCTTTTCAGGTCGGTTAACAGCGGCCAGTCATGGCAACAAATATCCAAATGGAAAAATGAGGGAGCCTTACTAAACCTTTCGGTTTCAGAAGTACATGCTGATCATCATGTAATAAATTTTCGGCCGGGGAATTCTAACCAGGCAGTTTTTGGTCATGACGGTGGGGTATCTTTCGCAAAAGACCTCGCGGCCGCCAGTTCTTCAGATGTTTTCATCACTCCTAAAAGAAAATACGTCACCACCCAGTTCTATTCTATAGCAGTTGCTCCAGATGATTTTTCAACCGGGGACTATTTCCTGGGCGGCACACAGGATAATGGGACACAGCTCATTCAAAATGGGAATTCCAATTCTATAGGAGTCCTTGGGGGCGATGGAGCATTTTCGTTTTACGACCAGGTGGATACAGATTATTTCATTGCCAATCTTATCTACAACGATCTTATTGTGCTTTACGATTATAGCCAGCAAAAATATTGTCTTATCGCCAATAATGAAGATGAGGATGGTTTTTTCATCAATCCGCAGGGGCTTGATTCCAACCTTGATAAACTCTACTCCAATGGCCCCGAAGGAGTTTTATACCGGTACGATAATCTCACCGACCTGGAACCAATCGTAGACGACATCACGGATAATGATCCTGTCGCTTCCAGAAAGTCTCTTAAAAACGCCCTTTTGAACACCTCTATGAGCGCCATCACTGTCTCGCCTTATACCACTTCAGGCTCTACAGTTATGTTAGGCCTCATCAATGGCAGACTTTTGAAAGTGACCAATGCCGACAAAGCTCCTTCGGAAGCGTCTTTCACGAATATTTCCGGCCCTAATTTCGTTGGAAGTATTTCTGATATAGAATTCGGAAAATCTGAAGATGAGATCTATGTCACTTTCTACAACTTTGGAGTAAAGAACATTTGGTATACCAAGAATGGAACTGCTGATCAACCCACGTGGGTGAGCAAGGAAGGAAATTTACCCGATCTTCCGGTTTTAACCATCCTGCCAAACCCTAACGACCCCGATGAGGTGGTCATTGGAACAGAGCTCGGCGTTTGGGCGACAAAGAACTTTACAGGCAGCAACCCGGAGTGGGAACATTCATACAACGGCATGAGCGATGTAAAGGTCACAGATCTCGATCTAAAAAAAGGAACGAAAAAGGTCTTTGCAGCTACTTACGGCCGCGGAATGTTTTCAGGTTTCTTTGGGGAGACCATGAACAGCCGTTACCGGAAGAAAAACCTGCAGATTTCGTTGTCTATCCAACAATTTCCGACGGTAGTTATAGCCTTCTCTCAAAAGTGGCAAATTCAAATGCCGAATTGTTGATCTTTGATATCAAAGGGCAGCTTATCTATCGCAAGGAGGAACTACTTGAAAAGGAAATTCCTTTAGCCGTAGATCTTACCAAAGAAGCTTCGGGAATGTACTTTTTGAAGGTAAGATCGGGAGGAAAAGATTTTCTTCAGAAGATCATCAAAAAATAGAGGTAAGGCTGGAGAGTCTGAGCCTTGTGAACTCAGAATCTAATTTCTCACATCTGAAATCTCACGTCTATTAAAATTCATAGATGAGCCCGACTCCCAGCAGCTGTTTCCATTGAATTCGTGCTCCCGACTGTTCCAGCTCCCCGTCACCATCGCGGTCCTCCTTGAACTTCACATCGTCATCATACTTGATATGGGAACCAATGTTTGCTTTCACATATTCGTTCACCCTTAGGTCCAGGTTAAGTTCCCAGTCGACGTCAATATTTCCGAACTTATTGAGATAGTCGGAATACAGCCGAAGCTGATTATTCAAGCCTATATTCTCAAATATTTCTTTTGTAAAGGCACTGCTTACCAGGAATCCGAATTCCGTTCGCACCTTCTCCCCTTCCTGAATAATATTTCCTTCCTCATCTTTTACTGCAGGCGTGACCCCAAACATTCCTTCATTAGCCAACCTCTGGTCCAGCACAAATGTAGATTTTTCGGTAACGGGAGAGACGTAGACGGTAAGATCTTCGGTAGGTGAGGAATATTCTGTTCCTACCCCTAAAAAGGCATAACCCGGGGCCATAAATTTAGAAATGGGATTTTCTGTATTTGGATAGCGGTAGCCGTATGTGAACTGGGTATTGAAACTAAACTTCGCCGAATAGTAAAAGTTAGAAATTGAGTCCCTGCGATAGCCAAAGTTTGAATTGATCTCCAGGTTATCTTCGGTTTTCCTTAGCTCCCTGCCTTCCTGGGCATTAAAACCATATTTAACACTCATGGTGGAATTCCAATTGAGCAGCTCCTTTTTATATTTTCTTCCGAAGGCTCCATGAAAAAGGGCCGAAAAAGAATTATTCCCCCCCGAGTTCCAGTTGAAGAAAGCAACCTCACTCAGGTTAACGCCAACTTTGTTGACCTTTTTCCAGTAGGTGATCTTTTCGTTAACAACCGTTGTGGTATCTACAGATGCCGTGTCAACAACAATGGTATCAACTTCGATGGTATCAACAACAATCTTGTTAGAAACTGCAGCAAAACCACGGCCTGTGAAAAGTAAAATAAGGAGGCAAAAAAGATGTTTAGCCATGTGAGGTTTTCGAATAGATTTGAGGTTTAAGATGCTGCTAAAATGGCTTTTAGGTGTTGCTTTATACTTTCAACGTCGATTTTAGCGATTTCTTGTAATTCTTCCACTTTTCCGTGATCAAAAAATTCATCGGGAATTCCCAGAATTGAAATTGTATTCTTATATTTTTCCCTCTGTGCAAATTCCAAAACTGCCGAACCAAATCCGCCGGCCACTACTCCTTCCTCTAAAGTGACAATTTTTTCAAATTTTTGGAAGATCTCATGCAGCAACTCTTCATCAAGAGGTTTTGCAAAGCGCATGTCGTAATGTGCTATTTTTTCTGTTTCGGAAAGCCCCGAAATCGCCTTTTTAGCATTCTGCCCTATGGTTCCAAGGCTCAAGACTGCAACTTCTGAACCTTCTTTGAGACGAACTCCCCTTCCGAAGCTAATCTCCTTAAAGGGCTGTTTCCAGTCTTTCATAAAACCCCTTCCGCGAGGATAACGTATCGCTAAAGGCTGTTTTAGCTCCAACTTTTGAGCCGTGTAAAGCATATTCCGAAGGGCCACTTCATCGAGCGGTGCAAAAATAATCATATTTGGGATGCATCTCAAATATGCAATGTCAAAAACCCCGTGGTGCGTCGCGCCGTCCTCGCCTACAAGACCTGCACGGTCAAGGCAGAAGATCACCGGCAAATTTTGAAGGGCCACGTCGTGAATAAGCTGGTCGTAGGCCCTTTGCAAAAAGGTGGAATAGATTGCACAAAACACGGTGAAACCGCTGAGTAGCCATTCCTGCGGAAAATGTTACCGCATGTTGCTCTGCGATTCCCACGTCAAAAGCGCGATCGGGGAAAGCTCTGCATCATGTATTTCAAAGAACTACCTGTGGGCATGGCAGGTGTGATCCCGATAATCTTTTCGTTCTTTTCGGCCAGCTCCACTAAAGTCAGTCCAAAAACATCCTGAAATTTCAACGGTAGATCCTTTGTATCGTAAGAGAGCAACTCCCCTGTATCTGGCATAAATTTTCCCGGAGCATGGTATTTGACCTGGTCTTCTTCGGCCTTTTTGAGGCCTTTGCCCTTCGTCGTGATCACGTGCAGGAATTTGGGACCTTTGATCCCTTTAAGCTCTTCCAGAACTTTTAACAGGCCTTCCAGATCGTGTCCGTCCACAGGACCGAAATACTGAAAATTCAGAGCTTCAATAATATTATCCTGCTTGGGCTTATAGCCAACGCGAGCTTTGGTGAGATAATTCTTTAAAGCCCCAACACTGGGATCGATGCCAATAGCGTTGTCGTTTAAGAATGATCAACAGGTTTGCGTCTGTAACCCCGGCATGGTTGAGGCCTTCAAAAGCCATTCCGCTGGCGATGGAAGCGTCTCCCACCACGGCTATGTGTTGCTTTTCCGTTTCCCCCTTCAAATTAGAAGCAATGGCCATTCCCAATGCAGCCGAAATGGCCGTAGATGAATGACCAACTCCAAAAGTATCGTAAATGCTTTCGCTTCTCTTTGGAAATCCGCTGATCCCGCCCAGTTGTCGATTGGTGTGAAATTGTTCCCTCCTCCCGGTAAGGATCTTATGGCCGTATGCCTGATGACCCACGTCCCAAACCAGCAGATCTTGAGGAGTGTCAAAAATGTAATGAAGGGCAATGGTTAATTCCACAACGCCAAGGCTGGCGCCTAGATGACCTTCCTTGGTTGCGACAATCTCTATGATGAACCGGCGCAATTCGGCGGCAAGCGCAGGCAATTTTTCCGGCGGAAGTTGTCGCAGATCTTCGGGAGAATCAATGGAGTTGAGAATACTTTTGGCCATAAAAAACAAAGGTACATTTTGAAATTGTATTTTTGAATATGCAATTAGTTTTTGACGACAGCTATTTTATGAAGAAGGCGCTCGAAGAAGCGCAGCTGGCATATGAAAAAGGAGAGATCCCGGTGGGCGTGGTCATCGTGGCCAACCAACAGATCATCGCCCGGGGACATAATCTAACCGAACTGCTCAATGATGTGACCGCCCATGCCGAAATGCAGGCGATTACCTCAGCCGCTAATTTTTTGGGAGGAAAATACCTTATCGATTGCACCATGTATGTCACCCTGGAACCCTGCCAGATGTGCGCCGGGGCCCTCTACTGGAGCCAGATCTCCAGGCTTGTTTTTGCTGCGGAAGACCCCGAACGGGGCTATCGAAAAATGGGTGGCAAACTACACCCCAAGACAAAGGTCAAAAATGGCATTTTAGAGGAGGAAGCCTCCGGCCTGCTGAAGCGTTTCTTTATCGAAAGACGGAATTTGAATTAAAACCGAAGGGTTTGCTATATGTGATCGGGTTTTTAGCCACGAATTCACGAATGTTGATTCGTGTTTCAACCGTTCATCCCGAAGGGATGATATGTTATAGAACAAACAATCAGTCCGGGATGCGACCCCGTGGGGGTCGTATTCTTTACTGTGCTAATCTTCTATAAACATTTGAACCCATTGGGTTCATCCTAAAATAAAAAGACCTGCAAGGTTTAGCAAACCTTGTAGGTCTGAAGAATCGTCCTCCAAGAAATAATAGACCTACAAGGTCGAAAAAAGACCTTGCAGGTCCTCCTTAGGCGACAAAAAAAGCCCTTCAAAAATGTCATTTTTGAAGGGCTTCTCAATAAAGACTAATTCACTTACTTCGTGATCAATACCCAGTCTACAAGCACTTCGGCCTGTCCCTGTTTAATTAGATCAACGGTAGCTTGCGGAAGCCCGTTATATGGCTCCTCCACACCATTGGTCTTGTAAGGATACGCCCCGCCAAGTGCCAGGTTCAAGATTAGGTACTTGGGATTATCATAAGACCATTTACCGTAGTTTTCAACCATAGTTTTAGTGACCCTGTAGATCAACCTGCCATCAACCTTGAAGTTCAGGCTCTCAGGTGACCAGTCTACAGAATATACATGCCAGTCGGTTACATCTTCTCCTTCAGGAAAAAAATATTTGTTTACCAACGGCGTTTCACCTGAATAACCGGGGCCGTGTAGGGCGACTCCAATCCAGTCTGTTTCTCCCACATATTCCATGATGTCGATCTCGCCGGTCGTTGGCCAGTCCCCGGCACCAAGCGCCCAAAAAGCCGGCCAGTAGCCTGCACCGGCTGGCAGTTTCATGCGTGCGGCAGCGGTGCCGTAGGTGAACATGACCTTATCACGGGTGTTGATCCTTCCCGAGATAAAATCAAAATCATGATCCCGATAATTTAAAAAGTCAGGAGTGTAAAGTGCTTTTAGTACTAACGCATCATCAACTCCTCCTGCGTCCTCACCTTTCACAGTGAAAACAGTTGCCGAAGTATCCACATAGATTTGCTGCTCGTTATTCACCCAAAAATCGGGGCCCTGCACATTCCACTTTGTTCTGTCGAGTTGACTTCCGGAGAAATCATCGAAAAACAGCGTATCCCTTTGCACCTGCGCAGAGGCTGTGGAAGCCGTCAATGCCACGACTCCCAAAAGTGCTATTTTAAAGAAATTTTTCATCAGTATCTTTTTAAAGTTGAGTTATTCATTCTGCTTAGTACCTCCTAAAAATGGCTTTTTAGAAGCCCTTTAAGTTTACTTGTTCAGATAAAATTCAGCAGATTTAACATCTCTTGAATTTCCGCCGATAAATACTTCGAACCGACCTTCTTCGGAAGCCCATTCCCTGTTGGCGTTATAAAATTCAAGCATTTTATTCGTAATATTAAAAGTTACGTCTTTTGTCTCTCCCGGCTGAAGTTCAACCATCTCAAAACCTTTGAGTTCCTTCACCGGCCTTGTCCTACTGGCAACCAGGTCGCGCAGGTAAAGCTGCACCACTTCCTTACCGGCCATTTTCCCTTTGTTCGTAACGGGAACAGTGACGGTTATTGCTCCATTTTCTTCCATTTCTTCGGAAGAAAGCTGCAGCTCACCATATTCAAAGGTCGCATAGCTCAAGCCGTAACCGAAGGGATAAAACGCTTCTTTAGAGACATCACGATAATCTGAATAGGTCACATCGGTAGGATTTGAAGGTCTTCCGGTGTTTTTTTGGTTATAGTACAATGGTTCCTGCCCAACAGCTCGTGGGAAAGAAACCGGAAGCTTTCCCGGAAGGATTGTATTTTCCGAAGAGTACATCGGCAATAGCGTTACCGCTTTCGGTTCCCAGCAACCATGCTTCCACGATCGCAGGTACATTTTCTGCAGACCAGGTGATCTCGAGCGGTCTTCCGTTGAAAAGCACAAGCACGATATTCTTGTTCACCTTATACACCTCCTGCAGCAATTCCTGCTGAAGGCCGGCAAAACCAATATCAACCTGGCTTCTGCCCTCACCTGTCTGGAAAGCGTCCTCCCCGAGAGCCATAATGACCACATCGGCTCTTTTGGCTTTTTCGACAGCTTCGGCAAAACCTGATCGATCGGTTGTGTTGATTTTGAGAGGTTTTAGAAAGCTTCGTTCGCCCATGCCGAGAGCAGCACCTTTGGCGTAAGTTACCTGCACATCTTTCGCGACGGCATTTTTCACACCTTCCAAAAGTGACACTGCAGAGTCGGTTTCTCCCTGTGCTCTCCAGTTACCAATAGGACTGTCTTTATCATCGGCAAGCGGACCAATCACCGCAATATTTTTTACTGAAACGTTTAAAGGCAACAGATCTTTCTCATTTTTGAGCAGTACGATGGATTTTTTTGCGACATCACGGGCAATTTGCCTGTGCTGCGCGTAATCCACTTTTTCCTTCATTTGGGGATCTGAATACCTGTATGGATCATCAAAAAGGCCCATTTTAAACTTCACCCGAAGCACCCGGCGAACAGCTTGATCGATCAATTCTTCATCGATCTTTCCTTCCTCTACCAATTGCTCAAGGCCGGCTTCGTAGGCACCGCCTTCCATGTCCATGTCGCTTCCTGCTTTTATGGCTATTTTGGCAGCATCAACTTTATCACGGGCAATCCCGTGGTTGATCATTTCAGGAATAGAACCCCAGTCTGAAACCACAAATCCTTTCCAGTCCCAGTCTCCTTTAAGAATATCTCTTTGAAGCATTTTGTTTCCGGTAGATGGTACGCCGTCAATTTCGTTAAATGAGTTCATAAAAGTGGCCACCCCCGCTTTGGCTGCTGCCTCAAATGGAGGCAAAATAATATTGTGAAGCGTATTTTCGCCCACGTTTACCGTGTTGTAATCCCTTCCGCCTTCGGCAAAACCATAACCCGCAAAATGTTTTGCGGTAGCGGCAATGGTCGCAGGAGCTGCAAGATCATCTCCCTGATATCCTTTTACTTTGGCAACCGCGACTTTAGAAGTGAGATAAGGATCTTCTCCCGATCCTTCCATGATGCGGCCCCAACGGGCATCGGGGGACACATCTATCATAGGGGAAAAGGTCCAGTTGATCCCGTCTGCCACAGATTCTACAGCTGCGATCCTGGCCGATTTTTCCATCACGTCAAGATCCCAACTGGCAGTTTCTCCAAGCGGAACAGGGAAAATGGTCTTATACCCATGAATCACGTCATAGCCAAACATTAGAGGTATCTTAAGCCGTGAATTTTCCATCACCAGCTTTTGAGCTTCCATAGTAGCATCGGCAGAAAGCACATTAAGCATGGAACCAACAAGGCCCTTTTTCAGCCTTTCTTCCTTATACTTGCTGTCTACTTCTGAAGCCGGCCCTGTAAGATCCCAGCTACCGTTGTATTGTACCAGCTGCCCCACTTTCTCCTCCAGAGTCATGAGGTTAAGCACAGAATCCACTTTGCTTTCTACGTTCCTGACCGAGCTTTTGATCTCAGAATTTTGGGCAAAACCACTGAAATAGCAGCAGAAAACCGCTGCTAAAAATATGTTGTATTTTTTCATTTTAGGGAATTAAATACCAGGGGAAGGAAAACTTCCCCCGGTGATTAACAGTTTAAGTGGAATTAAACTACTCTGCCTGTGTCTGATAAACCTTCACATAGTCTACGACCATGGAAGCCTCGGTAAAAGCAGAGTCTACATCGCCACCAAATGTTCCTCCCATGGCTACGTTCAGGATAAGGAAGAAGTCACTGTGAAATGGCATTTCTGAAGTATTTTCTACTGTATGATAAACTTCATTGTCCACCAGAAAGTAAATCTTCTCGGGCGTCCATTCAACCGAGTACAGGTGGAAATCTGTCTCAGCATTGGCGATATCTGTTGTACCGGTGTTGGCATCACCACCTGAGTTGCCCGGATAATGCAGGGTTCCGTGGATCACTCCCGGATCGCTCCCCGCGTATTCCATGATGTCTATTTCACCTGATTCGGGCCAGCCAGCTTCCTCAAAGTTGGATCCCAGCATCCAGATAGCAGGCCAAACTCCGGCCCCTCCGGGAAGTTTGGCTCTTGCTTCTACCCTTCCGTAGGTAAAATCAAAATTGTCTTTTGTGGTAATCCTCGCAGAGGTGTAATCGAATCCCTCTTTTGACTCTGCCTTTGCTGTGATTATGAGATTTCCATCCTGCACATTTAAGTTATCTGCAGTGTAATATTGCAATTCACTGTTTCCCCAGCCATTGTTATTGCCGGTTTCAACGTTCCAGACGTCTGTATCTAAAGATCCTGAGTCAAAATTTTCTTCCCATACAAGGTCATTGTACTGGCTTTGGAATTCTTCAGGCTCCTGGCTTCCTCCCTCGGGTGCAGAGGTAAGAATAAACCACCAGTCAAATTCTCCGTTACCATCTGTAGATCTAAGGATCAACTCATTGTTGACAGAGCGATCGAAGATTTGATATTTGTGATCTCCGCCGATATAGTAGCCAATGAAGCCGAGTCCAGTTATATTGATGGTTTCTTTGCCACCCGGAGCTGAAATAAACCAGCTTTCTGTATAATCCTGGAATGGAATATTCCAAACATCTGCACCTTCAACAGTACCTCCATTGGCACCCAATTGATCAACTAAACCAACTCTTCCGGTTACAGTACCCGATGGATCTGGGGTTGGATCATCATTGGTAGCATTCACAATATGAACAAATGTACCGTCTGCCTGGAAGATATAGCGGTCGTCATACATTCCGGTTCCTGCTTTGTCATTTGGTCCGGCACCATACCATTCGGTAGGAATAACTCCCCCAACAGGTCCTAATCCAAAGTGGCCCGGAGCTGAGGCTTTAATTCGCCACTCTTTACCAACCAATTTATCGATCAACTCTGCAGGCGGCTCATAAGTCACAAGCACTTCTACTTCAGTCAATTTTGAACTGGCAGTACCACCGGGTCCGTATGCAATCACAGTAACGGCATATACATTAGTACCCGTTTGAGAAAACTGGTGTGTATATTGACCACTTGACGTAGTTACCGAACTTCCATTCCCGAAGAGAAATTTATAGGTCATAGCTCCCTCTGCAGATGCATTAAAGGTCACCGCACCTGAACCATCACCAAAAGGGTTCTCTTCAGTCTGCCCAAGAACCTGAGCCGAAACGGTAAGGTTTTTTGGGCTCGTAAGCTCTCCAAATTCGAAATCATCATCCACACAACCTACTGCAAGAACAGAAAGAAGAAGGATGAAGAATGTGTTCTTTATTTTTAAAATATTTTTCATGTTTCTGCTTTTTTAGTTGTGAAAATAAATATTCCTCACATAAACATCAGCCTCTTCGTACGGTACACCAGATATGATGTACTGTGCAATATTGGAGGTCCCTGTAAGATTTGCAAAGTCAACTAAAGGTATGTCTAAAGTCACCCACTGATCCTGGGGAAGATTATCAAAAGTAAGTTCGTGTTCAGAGAGATCATCACCGGCATACACACCGTCCGGACCAAAATCTACCAGTTTCACTTTAACAGCGGTGGCATTTTCAGTATAAACCTCTAAATGGAAGTGAGTCATATTAGAAGCATCTATGGGCGCAACAGGCTCAATACCGACATAACCAAGATTAAAGTAATGTTTAGCAAGCTGACCATCAAATTCAATTTCTTCGTAATCAGAGACTGACCAATCTGTTCTCCAGGTGGCTACTGCAACATCAGTGGCAACATTGCTGAAAAGAGAAATATATTCTGTATCTCCTTTTTTGATGTCATCTAAATAGAAAGTACCGGCTGTAAATCCGCCTCCGTCAAGGAACATAGTCATTGTAGCATACTGGCCTGTTGGCACGAATGCTTCTCCCACTCCCTGGTTACCATCAATATAACTCTTGGTGGCATCTGTAGCGAAATTGAAGCTGAGCTCTTCCCAACCTGAACCGGTATGATTTGCTTTTACCTCATTTTGACGCTCACCATTTACACCGCCCTCGAATTTAAGAAGTATGGGGAGAGGAACATCTGACCAGACTTTCATGGTAATGGTCTTGTTGTCACTGCTAAAATCAACCGGCTCTTCCAGGTTAAAGGAAATTCCTTCCCATTCACCACCCGAATTAGTAACCGCTCCAACCATTGAGGCAGAAGTGTTGGCTCCAGATTTATCGGGGTTCGCAACAACTTCAAAAGAAGTACCATTGAAGGTTGCGGGAGTATAATCTATAACGCTGCTGTCAAAAGTGATTGGCAATTTTAGAGGCTCCAGGTTAGCTAACCTGATATCGTCAAAGTAGAATTTGGTTCCTTCTCCAACATTTCCGAAGTCATAAAATACAATCACTCTGTCATAACTAACAGAAGGATCAAACCTGTCAGAAGTGGTAAGATCAAAGGTCATTTCTTCCCATTCACCAGAGGTGGTGGTATTTTCAATGACTTCTACAAATACTGAAGGGTTTCCGTTAGCATCGGGCTCTGAACTTGTATCCTCAATCTTGAATAATACAGGAACTCCGGCTTCTGGTGACCACACGTTCATTTTGATTGCAGTGCCTTGGGAGAAATCCAGGGGCTGATCAAGTTTTAATGATGCTCCAGCCCAGGTTTCTGCACCTGCACTTTTGTCAAGTTCTACAACTTTTGCACTGGTATTGATTCCGCTCATATCAGGATTATCTATAACCTGTGCGTTTGCTCCACCAAATCCACCCCAGGTGTAATTAAGTTTTGCAGATTCGAAATCTACAGGAAGGTATAAAGGATCTGTAATTACGACTTCCTGAGTAGCTTCAAGAGTAGCTTCCCCGCCACTCAAGGCTACAACACGCACGTTGTAAGTCCCGGTAGTTTCATAGGTATGAGAAACAGTTTCACCCGGCATTAGTGGGGTTGGCTCCTCATCATCAACATCGCCAAAGTACACGTTGAACAATGCAGCATAATCTGCAGTTGCGCTTACGTTAACGATGTAATTGTCCTGAGAATCTTTTACGATATTCACTTCAAGATTTTCGGGAGCTCTAAAAGAAACAGTAAGAGGCTGAGTGCCCTGAGCAGTTTCTCCGGCGAGATTCGTACCGGTGATCACTACATCGTACTGTCCTTCATCATAAACATGAGTTACGCTTTCTCCTACCCTAATTTCTTCAGAGGAATCAGAACCGTCTCCAAAATCAACAGAGAATAAATTAGCACCTTCCCCTGTCGGAATAATTGTCACTAACCCGGAATTGTCCTGGGTGATCTGGAAAGTAGCTCCCAGATTGGCCGGTGCGGCCAATCCTTCAAGATCTACTCCTAAGCTATCATCATCTTTATCACACCCGGCTATGGCCAGTGTAATAAAGATTGATAAAAATATTTTAAAGTATTTTTTCATATCGTTCAGTATTAGTATCCAGGATTTTGTTCCCAATTGCCTTGTGAAAATTCAATTTCTTCCAAAGGAACAGGGAATAACTCGTTCTTATTTTCTGTAAAACCTTCAATAGCGCCGGCAGCTCTACCCGTACGAACAAGGTCAAAGAAACGGTGGCCTTCACCTACCAATTCTAACCTTCTTTCGGCGTAGATGATCTCGAGCAGTGCTCCTTCTGAAGTGATTGGTTGAAGACCGGCTCTTTCTCTTACCATATTCACATAGCTCGCTGCCCTGTCCATATCAATGTTTCCACGAACAAGAGCTTCCGCAGCCATAAGCAAGACATCTGCATATCTTATGGCTCTATAGTTATTTGGTTGAGTAAGGTTGGCATCCCCAACGTTGTCATTCTTTCTTGGAAGATATTTGCGATTGAAGTAACCGGTGTGCTTGTATCCTTCTGTATAAGAAGCGCCGGTCTCTGCAGCCCAGGCTTCAATATCAAGAATGGAGTAATCTCTTCTTATATCATTTTCAGTAAAGGCATCGTAAACTTCCTGCACAGGCACGTTAAAGCTGAATCCTGATTCAAACAGAGGGCCAGAATAGTTTCTAATACCCTGGAAACCTACTGCCACGTTACCTTCACTACACTGCAAACATCCAAAACCTGCACCTTCGGCACCAGTGTACTGGATTTCAAATACAGATTCTCCACTGTTTTCTCCTATGTACTCGAACAGGTTAGCATAATCTTCGCCTTCCTGAGTTCCATAAAGGTGGTATTGACCGCTGTTGATAAGATCTGTAAGTACTGCTGCAGATTCCTGGAACTTGTCCTGGTACAGGTAAGCTTTTCCAAGAAGCGCCTGTGCAGCACCTTTAGTAGCACGACCAACCTGTGGCGCGGTATAATCGAGATGCTCAACCGCATACTGAAGGTCAGCTTCAATTTGAGCATAAACCTCACTTACAGGAGAGCGCGGAACAGTCTTTTCATCCCCAAGCTTGAAACGCTTGTCTCCGCTAAGTGGAAGAGGCCCGAACCACTTTACCAGCTCGAAAGTGAAGTAAGCTCGTAAGAACCTCGTTTCAGCAATGATTCGATCTTTTCCTTCAAAGTCTGTCTTATCCTGGAATTCAAGAATGTAATTGGCACGTTGCACGCCGGCAAAATTCCAGTCCCAGACATCATCAAGGTTATCGTTGACAGGAGTGTGAGTCATCTCATCTACCTGTTGAAAACCAATAACGTCTGTTGCACTTTCTCCTCCACTCAAAGTATTGTCTGAAGCAATCTCCCCAAGCAGAACATTAACGTAAGTTGACTGAAGTACATCGTATACCCCAATTAAGGCATTGTAGTAATCCTCTTCAGAATTAAAGTAGTTCTCTGAGTCTATACTATATTCTGTAGTCTCATCGAGAAAATCTTCGGTACATCCTGAGAACATGCTGAGCCCAAGAAGCAGTAGAAGGGATTTAAATGTAAAATTATATTTCTTCATGTTACAATTTTTTAAAAGTTAAGGTTCACACCCACCTGATAGATTCGTGGTAATGGATAGAACCCGTAGTCGATCCCTCCACCAATGGCAGCACCACCGGTTGCACTTGGATCAAAGCCGCGGTACTTGGTAAAAGTGTAAAGGTTATTAACGGCTGCGTAAACACGTAGTTTATTCAAGCCTATTTTTTCAAGGGTATTTCCCGGAAGGCTGTAACCCAGTTGCACGGTTTGAATTCTTGCGTAAGAAGCATCTTCTACATAGTAGTCAGAAAATGCAAGATTTGAACTGGCTCCGGTAGTAACTCTTGGTACAGTATTGCTGGTTCCGGGTCCTCTCCAACGGTCAAGGATGTAAGCAGCACGGTTTACATTAGGCTGATTCCTTTCATAGTTTCTTACCATATCATTCCCGAGGGAAGCATAGGTGTAAGCAACAAAATCAAGGGGACCATAGTTCACATTAAGGTTAAGACCCATGGTAGCCTCTGGAATTGGATCTCCAATATTGGTACGGTCAGTCGGTGTTGATTACACCATCGCCGTTAATATCTACGTAACGAAGATCCCCAGGTTGTGCCGGCGCACCAAGTGCTGATTGTGAAGGATGAGCTGCTACCTCCTCGGCTGTTTGGAAGATGCCGTCGGTCTTATATCCATAGAAGTATCCTAGAGGGAAATCCTGCTTCAAAACGTGAAGGTTGTGGTTGTCCCACTCCAAATTGTCCGTCCGGCAATAAAGTCTGTTCCTTCCACCTCGAGTACTTCGTTGTTGAGGAACATAGCGTTATAAGCTGATATTGAAATCAAGCTTATCATTCACCACTTTGTTATATTTTACTGAAAATTCAATTCCCTCGTTTCTTGTAGAACCGGCGTTGATTGTTGGGGATCCCGAACCCGGAGCTCCTGTCCCAAAAATTCCTGAAACAGGAATTCCTGAGACCAAAAGATCATTTCGGTTTTCTCTAAAGATATCGGCAGAAATATCAACCATATTATCCCAAAGTTGAAGGTCAATACCAATGTTGATCTTTTCAGCTTCCTCCCAACCTGCAAGTGAATTTGCAATGGTTCCCAAAGCTTTACCATTGATCAACTGACCGTCCAGAACATAAGTGGCCTCTCCATTTAAGTAAGCTTCTGTAATAACGGTTTCCAAATGTTTCGTCATTTCCAAGAGTACCGTAACTACCGCGAATTTTAAAAAGGTTATGGTTTGGCTGTCTTCCATGAATGGCTTCTTCAGAAAGGATCCATCCTGCAGTGACAGATGGAAAGTAACCAACTCTGTGTCGGGGCCGAAGTTGTTTGACGCATCCCTTCTGAATCATTCCTGAGACCAAGTATTTTCCTTTATAGTCATACTGAAGCCTTCCGAAGAAAGAAAGCTTACGGATATCATAAACATAAGAGCTGTTGCTTTTCGCATCGCTTGTTCCTGTGGTAAGGCTGATGTCTGCAAATTCCCAGGAATTGTTTGGCACGTCATATCCTGAAGCAAACAAACCATCTCCCCAGTTCCTCATTACAGTCATACCACCGGTAAGAGTGACGTGATGGGCATCATCATATTTATCTTCGTAAGTACCAAACAAGTCATAAGTATAACTGTTGTCGTTGATGCGGTTTTGATTCACCTGGCTTCTCGAGTTGTTAAAGACTTTACCCGGACCATAGTCGATAATAGGAGAAAAATCTTTGCCCTTGCTGTTGTAGTGCTCATATCCAAACCTTGATGTTAAAGTAACTTCCTCAATCGGTTCATATTCTAAAGCAAACTTCCGTTCAGCTTTTTTAGGTTATAGTCGTTAAAGGTGTTTTTAATTTGGGACAAGGGGTTGATAATCTCATTTCCTAAGTGTCCCTTGTAAATCTTCCTGATCAACTGCAAATGTTGGTGCGATGTTTAACGCGTTAAAAAGAACAGATCCTAACCCATTCTCATTGATAGATCTTCTATCAATATCTGTATAAACACTGTTGGCAGTAAAATTAAAGTTGTCGAATATGTCTATCCTATCTGAATCTTCCGGTACTTCGGGTGAAATCAGATTTATCTGCACCTATGATACCTTCCTGGTAAAGGTGAGATCCTCCCAGGGAATATGTAACTTTTTCTGTACCTCCAGAAAGACTTAGGTAATGGCTGTAAATAGGAGCAGTCTCAAAAACCTCATCTTGAAAGTCTGTTCCCGTTCCAAGATTGCTTACATCTGGATAAGGAATATCCTCTCCATTATTGACATATGCCTCGTTAAGTATAAGTAGCATACTCGGTAGCATTCAAAAGTGGAATTTTTCTGGTAGTTTCCTGAACCCCTACATAAGAATCATATTTTACAGAAGGTGCAGAATTCTTTTTTCCAGATTTTGTTGTGATAAACACAACCCCGTTTGCACCCGCAATACCATAAATGGCTGCCTGTGCATCCTTAAGAATAGAAATGGAGGCAATATCATTTGGGTTTAGGGTTCCAAGATCTCCCTAGTAACCATCTATCAATACCAACGGAGCGTTAACCGAGTTGGAAGCTATCCCCCTAATGTTGATACTAATACCTGCACCCGGTGATCCTGATGCGGGCAACACGTTTACCCCGGCTGCAGTTCCCTGTAGTGCCTGCTCGACCTTAATTGGGTTGAGTTCTTCAATAACATCTTCGGAAACTACAGAAACAGATCCTGTAATATCCTTTTTTTGCTGGGTACCATATCCAATCACCACCACCTCGGCGAGTGATTCGGAATCTGTTACCAAAACAACATCTAAAAATGCATCATCTACTATAACGACTTCCTTCGACTGGAAACCTACATAGGAGAATTGCAAAACGTCTCCTGCCGAGACGTTATCGAGAGTAAAATTACCGTCAAAATCGGTAACTGTTCCCCGGGTTTGATCCTTGACCAATACATTGACCCCTAACAAAGGCATGTCATTTTCATCTGTGACGTTTCCCTTAACAGAAAACGTTTGCGCCTGCAAAGACAAAAATCCACCTAAAAGGGCAATTAAAAAGCATGTGAATTTCTTCATGTGACTAATTGTTAAATTTCTTTAACTAAAATAACATGAAAAAAACCTGGGACCCGGAAAATTAACCTGTACAAAAAACATACAGGACGCAATTATCTTTTTTAAAGCTGTAAAATATGGCTTTAAAGGCTGTAATTAGGGAGTAAATTGAAGTGACACCTCGAATAATCAATGCTTCGCTAAAGCTTCATTTTCAGGTATTGTAGTGGTAATGTAGTGGTAATAGATTGACTGCTTGTATAGTCACTAGATCTCCAGAATATATTCTATCAGGTTCTTTTCGTGCGGAAGATCCATTTTTTTACGCAATCGATATCGCTTTATCTCCACACTTTTTACTGAAATATTTAACAGAGGAGCAATTTCCTTAGAAGTCAAATTCAACCTCAAATAAGCACAAAGTTTAAGATCATTCGAGGTTAGATCTGGATGTGATGCTTTAATCTTTTTGAAGAAATCTTTGTCGGCATTATTAAAGGCCTTTTTAAAGAATTTCCAGTTGTCTTCTTCGCTGATGTCTTTATCTATGGTTTTAATTACCGATTTGACCTGAGGAGAGCCTTCCGAGTTCTTTAGTTTTTCTTTTAGGTCGGTCAGGAATTCGTTCTTTTTGATAAGGCTCATCGTCGATGCTGCCAATTCTTTGTTCTTTCCTGCCATTTCCCGCTCCAGCTGTTCATTTTGAAGTTTGATGATCTCCCGCTCTGCCTCAAGATTTTTCATTCGCAGGGATTTTTCGTTTTCCCTAATACGCTTCTTGTGTTCCATCTTATAAACCTGGTGAACCAGGTAAAGCAGTCCGAGGAATAGCAGCACATAAACCGCAATCATGATATTATTTAGATACCAAGGTCTCAGGATAGCAAAAGAATAGGCGGCGGTGGTAAAATTACTGTCCCCAATTTTCCCGCGAACTTCAAACGTATAGTCACCATAGGAAAGGTTTTTAAAAATGGCGGTGCTGTTCCCGCTCCAACTACTCCAGCGATCACTAAGACCAATAAGCCTGTAACTGTATGCCGGTACTATAAACTTGCTGTATTCGGGAATACTAAAACTAAACTTAAGGTTATTAGTTTCGTATGCAACATCTGCTTTCTCCTCCAGTGGTATGTATAAGGTATCCTCTTCTAAAGTGGAGCCTACTATATTTTCAATTTGCACTTCTGCCCCCGTATAACTTCTCTGCACATCGCCGTCGAGAATGAGGTAGCCGTTTACAAGACCCAGTAAATAATTCCCCGATTCTAAATGGGAAATATTTTCATAACCCTGCGGAATGGTCCTCATCTCCTTAGGGATAAAGATCTTATTGAGCACCAGTTCCCCATTCAACTGGGAAGTATTGACCTCAATGATAGAATTTTCTGCAAATCCCCAAATCCTGTTATTTTGGCAAACTATTCTCCCGGAGATAAGCTCTACATCATTTAAGAGGTTGTTTAGCCGGTTGTTATCTGAAAAAGCATTTTTGGAAGGTTCATATTGGAAGATCCTGTTTTTTGTGGCATAATACAGGCTGTCCCCAAACTGGAATATACTGGAAGTTATCCCTATAGTATTACTAAAGGTGTAATTTTCAATTTGTGTGATCTCATCAAGAGAATCATTCAATTTTATTCTAAAAACTCCTTTGTGCTCGTTACCTATCCATAGCTGCCCCCGGTCATCAGAGACGATATGTTTGGAAGAATGCGGAAAATCTTTCACCATAGGCAATTCCCTGAAGCGCTCTCCCTCTAGTTTAATAAAACTAAAACCATTGTAATGTCCCTGGACAAAAACATTTTTGTCTGGTGTGTAGCTCTTAACAATCCAGGTGCCCATGCGGCTTGAGATCTTTTCCACCTCCTCCCCTTTGACCAGAAAGGTGCCGTTATTATGCCCACAGAAAAGATACCCCTGAACCTCCTCCAGACTCCACACCTGGCCATTGGTACCCTCCACAAAACGAAATTCCTTTTCACCTTTTCTGCGAAAGTACAGGCCTTGATTCGTTCCCAGGTAGAGGTACTTTTCATTCTGAAAAGAAGTGTAAACTGTTCCAATCTTCCCTACGCTGTCCTGGAAAAGCATAAATGGAGAATTAAAGTTCATCACACTTAATCCATTGTCCAGTCCGGCCCAAACGTTCTTTTCTTCATCCACAAAAAGCGCGAGCACAGTATTATTTTGCAGACCTTTTTCCTGGTTGTAATGCTGCAGCAGGTTTCCCTGCCTGTCGATTTGGTAAAAACCGTCCTCAACACTTCCAAGAAGGAAAGAATTATCTGGTAATACAACTGCCGAAAAAACACTTATTCCTGACAGAACATCGCTGAGATTGGAATAGATCCTTTCAAGACCGGCAGGCGTCCAACTGTAAAAATTCCCGGCCCTGCTTACGATTTCAAGACCTTTAGAAGTGGGATTTAACAGCACAAGTTCGCTCCCGTCAAGCTGCTCTGCGGGAATTACAAGAGTGGCAGTACCTTCGGTTATCCTGTACAGCCCATCTTCAGGAATAAAAAAATAGATCTCATTCCCTACTTTATACATATTGCTAATCGGCTTATCTGAAGGAATATCCAGCATCCTAATCTTTCCAGTTTCCAGACTGTAGAGATAAATGGCGTCAAAACTCTGTAATACAACTGTCTCCCTGATGTTCTCAATATGCCAGAATTGCTCCCCGTCATGCACTTTTTGAGGAAAAAATGGCAAAAGAGAAGTATACTGCAACCTTCCATAAGAATCTCTTTTCCAATAGCCGGCCTCCATATAAGCCCCCGTAAAAATGAGATCGTTTACCACTTTTACCGCCCTTACAATGGTCTTGTTAGGTACAGGGTAAAGATTCCAGTGCGCTCCCGTGTACTCGAGCAGGCCCATACTGTTTGCGACATAGATATTCCTATTGCTGCCCTGGGAAATCATCCAGTTTTGATTACCCGCGTCATAGTCATTAGGGTTAAAATTCATTACAGGTGGTAATTCCTGCCCCATACCCGACACGCAATACAGAAGGAACAGAAAAAACAGATTTTGGTGCAAGAATTTTATTTTAAAGCAGGTCATGAACAAATATAACGGCATTTTAGCTTTAAGAAAACTTTTAATTATGCCTTTTCAAATGTTATAGTGGGTTAAACTTTGATGCAGTTTCCGAGTTTTTTTGAATATTATCAGCTTAGATCAGAATTCAAAAAAATCTTAAGGTTCTATATGATTTACTCCCGCATTAGGCATAGCCATATAAATATCCTGCTCTGCCTGTTCTTTATTCCTTTTTTTAGTCAGGCGCAACAAAAACCGGCCAATCCTGAAAAAAAGATCTCCCATTCTTTCTTTATTACCGCAAATACAGGCGAAAGTGAAGATCAAAGGGTATTAAAATCTATCATTAAAGCCGCAGATAAAGCAGAGCATCCTGCGCTGCTCCTTGTAGGGAACGTCACAGATCAAGAAGGCTTTACCGGAACCGAAAAAAATAAAAAGTTCCTGCAAACAAACCTGCTGCAGCCCCTCGACGCATTTCCCGGAAAAATAATTTTCGCCCCCGGGACCAATGAATGGAACGCTACTGCACCTCAAAGTATTGATGATCTCGAATCCTTTTTACAGGAGGGGAACCAGGAATTCTGGCCAGATGATGGTTGCCCCCGGGAGCGGGAGTCTCTGGGCGACGATGTCGTGATTATTAGTATTGATTCACAGTGGTTCCTGGAAAACTGGGACAGACACCCAGACATGAACAACGACTGTGACCTTAACAGCAGGGAACAGCTTTTTGTGGAATTTAAAGATGATATCAAAGACAGCCAGGGCAAAACTGCGATTGTAGTGGTACATCACCCGGTGATGAGCAACTCAAAAATGCCTTTTTTGAGCCAGATTATGGGCGCAACTTCACAATCATTTCAGAATAAAAAATACCGGGAATTTCGCGGGCGTATGGAGACCCTTGCCAGCCTTTTCAATGATGTCATCTTCGTATCGGGTGCGTCTAAAAACCTGCAGTATCTGCACAACGGGAGGAACCCCCAGATCATTAGCGGTGCCGGCGGCAATGAAACTCAACCGGTCCGCTTGCGAAAAGACGGGAAATTCGTTTCGGCAGAACCGGGATATGCAAAATTGATCGTCTTCGAGGACGGCTCTTCCAGGGTCGAGTTCTACAGTGTCAAAAATGACATTTCAAAAGAGCTTTTTTCAGAAGAAATAGCCCGTGAAAGGCCTTTTTTAGATTCTCTCGACCTGCAGAAATTTAAAGACACTGCAAAAGTTCGTAGTGCTTCTATCTATTCTCAGGAGGAAACGGAAAAAACCGGGTTTTATGAGTGGCTATGGGGAAAACGCTACCGGAAGATCTATGGTAAAGAAATCAATGCTCCTATCCTTCTCATCGATTCGCTGCCGGGCAACATGAGGCCAATTTCTGAAGGTGGGGGACAACAATCACGGTCACTTCGGCTTATTGATGACAACAAAAATGAATATACGCTAAGAGCTTTGAGAAAAGATCCACTGCAGTACATCCAGGCAGATTTGGTTAAGACTAATGTGATTCGTGATTTCCTGGAGAATACCATTGCCCAGCGCTTTGTTTCAGATTATTTCACTACCGCTCATCCTTACGCGCCTTTTGCCGTAGATGAGTTGTCAACGGCGGTTAATATCTCTCATGCGAGCCCTGAGATCTATTTTCTTCCGAAGCAAAAAGGCCTTGAGATCTACAGCGAAGATTATGGTGGTGCATTGTTCATGCTTGAAAAACATGTAGGCGAAGAGAATCGGGAATTTGGCACTTTTGGCTCTCCAGATAACATCCTGAGTACTGCAGATTTACTTGAGGAGCTTAAAGAGAACAAAAATGCCTATGTTGACCAGGAGCAGTACATAAGGGCGCGGATCTTTGACATGCTCATAGGGGACTGGGACCGGCACGAGGACCAGTGGCGATGGGCTCAATATAATGAGAACGGCAAGCACCGGTATGAACCAATTCCGCGGGACCGGGATCACGCTTTTTCCAAATATGACGGCCCCATGATTGCCCTTTTGAAAGGTATGGTTCCTTTGCTTCGGAAGATGCAGAGCTATGATGAAGATTTGAAAAGCGTTAAGTGGTTCAACTGGTCAGGATATCCCCTGGATCAACGTTTCATCACTACCGCAGGCTGGAAGGAATGGGAGGAGCAGGTGGAATACCTTCAGGAGAATCTCACAGATGCTACCATTGAAAAGGCATTTGCATCCCTTCCCGAAGCAGCGCAGGATGAAAGTATAGAAAACATCAAAGAAAAACTCAAAGGCCGGAGAGAAAATCTCCTGCAACTGGCGCGCAGGTATTATGATTACCTACAGGACTTCCAGGTGATCACCGGCAGTAATGAAGATGATGTTATTGAGGTTAAACGAAAACCTTCCGGCATTACAGAGGTGAAGATAACCAGTGAAGGAGAAGAGCTTTTCAGCAACAGCTATACTTCCGAAGAAACTGATGAAATTTGGATCTACGGCCTCAACGGCAACGACACTTTCAATGTAAAAGGTGAAGGAAGCGATCTTATTGAGCTAAAGGTGCTCGGTGGTGAAGACGAAGACACCTACGATTTTGAGAACACGAAAAAAGTGAAGCTCTATGACTATAAGAGTAGAAAAAGCAACATCACCAATCCAAAATCAAAAAAATGGCTCGTAGATTCGTATGAGATCAATAAATTTCAATACCAAAAACGTAAGCATGTTATCAACAGGCTAATGCCGGTTGTAGATTACATCTCAGACCTCGGCTTCACCATTGGGGTCAAAGATGTTTATACCACTTACGGCCTTTCCCTAAACCCTTTCACCACACAATACACTTTGGCTGCCAATTATTTTTTCGCCAGCAATGGGTTCAAGGTTTCTTCTTCGGCCGAATTTGCCAACATTTTTTACAACTGGAACTTGAGGCTGGAGGGCAGTTATGCAAGTCCAAATTATACAATAAACTACTTTGGCAGCGGGAATGAAAGCGATTATGATTTTGGCGATTCACCCCGCAGTTACAACCGCATAAAGGTAAGGGAATGGCAGGCGGGGCCGGCACTGGTGTGGCGTAAGGAAACCGGGGCAAGTTTTTATTTCAAACCTTTGCTGGAATCCTTGAGAGTTCACTACGACCCCAATGACTACATGGGTGAGAATTTTTCTACTCAAAATGCCATTTTTGACAGCCAGTTATATGCCGGCACCGAGGCTAATTTTCACTATCTCAACAAGAACAATCCGTCTTATCCAAGTCTGGGAAGTGAATTCAATTTGACGGCGGGCTATAAACAGAACATTGACACCCATGACAATCAATTTTCTTATGTAGAACCATATTTTTCCTTTGATTACCCGCTAATCCCCAGCGGTTTTGCGGTTATTGCCACAAAAGTAGGTGGAAAAGCCATTTTTGGAGAGAATTATGAATTTTATCACGCTGCTACTCTTGGCGGGAACCGCAGCCTTCGCGGTTATCGCAACCATCGTTTCAATGGCCGGCGATCTTTTTACCACAGCACAGATTTGCGCTCGGCAGTAGGCTTGATAAAGACCAAGTTTATTCCGCTTATTGTAGGAGTATCGGCTGGCTTTGACTATGGAAGGGTTTGGACTGACGACGGCTCTTCAAAAAGATGGCACAATGACTACGGCGGCGGGGTCTGGATCAATGGATTTTATGCTCTCACGGCCAATTTGGGCTACTATCACGGTGATGACGGCAACAGGCTTACCTTCACCCTTAATTTTAAATACTAACACTGCAGTGTTTTCTTGGAGTTACTCTCCGGAAAGAAGCAAATTATGAACTCTGCTCCTCCACTGCTGCTTATTTTAGGAAAATTAGATGCAATAGGGCACAAAAAAAAACCGGATGAGTTGATCCGGTCTTTTTGTGATCCATATTTTAGTTCTATTTCTGTATAGGACGGTAGTCAAATTCCTGACCACCTACAGAGATATCGACCATGGCTCCAGCCTTAGGCATAACTGCTACACCGGCACCATCACTAAATGTAAGTGCTTTTCCTTTTCCTTTATCCCAAATGACAGCTGAAGCTTTTCCTCCAAATCCGAAGTCTCCTTCTTTGAATTTATCTAAAGCTTCCTGGGTTTGAAAAACAATTAGTTCCCTAAAGGCTTCACCTCCAAATTGGAAACCTATATCAATCTGTCTTAGTTCTGCAAAACCAACGACCTCACCTTTTTCATATACAACACCATTCCCGGCGGCACCACCTAAGATCCAGGCACCTTTTCCTACATTAGGAAAAATAACATATCCGGCGGCACTTGAAAGAGTGGCTTCGAGGTCTGCATTGGCTGCAACAAAAGCGGCTTTGGAATCCTGCGCATCAGATTTTAGGGCATCTCTTTTCTCCATGTCTACAATCTTTTCCTGATCGTCGTTGTCACGATCCTGAGCTGCCAAATGCGTTGAAGTAAATAGCAACATCAGTGCGAAAAGCCCTGTGTACAAATTGTAAGTAATGCGTTTCATAACGTTTGATTTTTTAATGGTTACAGAATTTAAATTACTGAATAGAGACGCCAAACTGTGTTAATCGCACGTTATTTCACTAAACGTTAAGGTTTCCCCTCGGCTTTTCATTAAGAATTAACAAACCGGGAAGATTTTTAAGAGGGTTAAAATAAAAACCCTGAAGATCATAAGATCAACAGGGTTTCTTGTGGAAGGTAATCAAAAGTAGCCTCGCCAAGAATCGAACTCTCCCTCGGAAGGCCCCGTTATTAAAGGGTTCCAGGATTAATTGAGAGCGATGTTGACGATTTGTGAACTCCAAAAGGTGGATTTTTTGTTGACCATTAAAGATAACCAAATGACATTAAAGGTGATATAGAAAACCTTTCTAAAAAGCTGTTGAGGCAACTTTCACCTGTCTTCATTGGGCTTCAAGGAAATTTTACTAAAATTCAAAAGAAGGTTGAAATCATTTCAGCTGGAAACAAGGGCTGCGCAAGGAACGAAACCCTGCAACACCGCTCTGCGTGTTGCCCTCTTGCTGTTCCTGTTCCAATATTATTTACCTGAATACTCTAAGAAATTAGAATATAATTATTTGGACCCTCTAGATCCAGGACAGTAAAACAGCTGAACTTGCTTTTGAATCAGCAAAAGGAAGTCCTCCCAATTATAAAATTAAAATTACAATCGATGAAGCAGTGGAAGGTGAAGTTTAGGAACCGTTCCAGTCTTACCATATACATTTTGACCCTACAACAAAAGCCTTTTTCAAACGGAGTGGCATTTTCTTTTTGATTTAATCTGCAATACTCGCAAACACCAACTGCCTGAATTTCCACCCCGTGCTGTCTCCGCTGTCGCCCTGGGTTTGCTTCAGGATGATACCGAGCACTTTTTCCTGAGGATCGGCAAAATACTGGGTATTGAAATAACCTCCCCAGTCGAAAGTGCCTTCACTTCCCATGCCTCCGGTCCTTTCTCCATCTTTATTTAAAATTGCAAAGGCGAGTCCGTAATCTTTGTTGAGATCTCCAAAAAGTTCTTTGGAATGGTTCTTCAGGATGAGATCTACTGTGGTTCTACTAAGAATCCTGTTTCCGTTGAGATGCCCTCCGTTGAGGTACATTTGAAGAAAACGCGCATAATCTTCCACGGTACTTGTAAGACCTGCACCTCCCGAAAACCAGGTTTTAGCGCCTTTTACGGGATAGTCGGGATCATAGAAAGTCACCGGGTAATTTTGCCATTTTCCATCCACCATATATTGTACGGCCACCAGTTGATTCTTTTTCTCTTTCGGAATGTAAAACTGCGTATTATTCATCCCCAAAGGCTGAAAAATTCGCTCCTGCAAAAATTGATCAAAAGGTTTTCCTGAAATTTTCTGCACAAAGTATCCCAGCACATCAAGGCCTTCACTATAATGCCACCCCTCCCCCGGAAGACTGCGCAATGGCAATTTCGCAAGTTTCTTGATGTTCTCTTCTAGACTAACGGCTTTTGTGGTAAAGAGATCTGTAATTCCTGCCTTTGAATAGATCTTTCTAAGCTGGTCATCACTGTCGATCATGCCGTAACCCAGTCCTGAAGTGTGCGTGAGCAACTGCCTGATCGTTATCTCCCGACCTGCGGATTTTGTTGTATAGCTTGAGTCCTCCTCGTTGAAGGATACTACCAGCTTCGGATCCTTGAACTCCGGAATGTACTTTGAAATTGGATCATCCAGCTGAAACTTTCCCTCTTCCCATAACATCATCACTGCAGTTGCAGTAATGGCTTTTGTTTGAGAAGCAATCCTGAAGATATCATCTTTCTTCAACGGCCGTCCCTGAGCATTGGCCGTTCCAAAGGCTTTGTGATAGACGATTTTTCCGTCTTTCGCAATTAAGGCCACGGCTCCGGGTATTTCTTTTTGGGTAATCGCTTCCTCGATCATAGAATCGATTCTTTCCAGCCGCGCCTGACTCATCCCCACCTGTTCTGCTGAAGATGCTATACTTAGCTGCTCCTGTGAAAAAGAAAGCTGAAAAAGAAAAACAAACAGGAGGAACAGCTTTCCTCCTCTAAAAGTTAATTTTATCATACATCTTATTTTTGGCGTCAAAGCCCATATTGATTGTTTCTGAAAGCTTCACCTATGACACAGATTAAGCTGAAACTCAACATCTCGCGTCTCAGGTCTAAAATCTCAAATCTGCGATCTAACATCTATTCCACCGCCGTCATAATTGCCTCAAGAATGTCAGGATGCACTACGGCTCCTGTATTCCTGTTAAAAATGCCAAATCCGAGGTTGTCTATGTCGCCGTTATCCCAGTAGAAGGGTACCAGTCCATGTTCCGCTGCCGACTGGGTTACGTAATGTAAATATTTTTCCCTTTGAGCCTCATGGCTTTCAACGCCTTCTCGCTCAATTGCTCCATATTCCCCCAGGATCACGCCAACTCCCTGATCGATGAAAGTATTCTTCATCTTTTCAAACTGGGCATCGACGTAAGATTCATTCGCCCAGCTCTCGGAACCCGCCTCATCTTCCCCCCACACAAAAACATTGCTATTCTCATTCAGCGTAAAATTGTAAGGATCGTAATAATGTACCTCCATCATGAGTTTATCTGCTACTTCATCTTCGGGAACTCCTGCAAAATTGACTGCGTGGTCAATGTTCGTATTGAAGCCCTGCACCACGAGGTGCCGATAGGAATTTCTGCCTCCCGTGGCACGTACAGCATCCAGAAAGGTTTGATTAAAACTGTTTTGAACGGTGTAATATTCCTCAGTCGGGGTGCCATAATCCCCTTCAACCATTACTTCGTTCGTCCCTGCAAAAAGCAATTTATCACCATAATCTCTAAAATTGATCGCGATCTGTTGCCACATTTTTCCTAACCGGTCATTCACATCATCCTGATGCTCATAAGTTGGTATCATCCACCCTCCATCCCAGTGAATATTTATAATGGCATACATGTCGTTGTCCAGCACATAATTCACTACTTCTTCCACTCTCTTCATCCAATCTTCCTTTATTACAAAATTGTCAGGATCCGAAAATTTGCTCCATGCCACCGGGATGCGCACCGCATTGAATCGGGCTGCTTTAACCGAATCGATTAGTTTTTTTGTCACCACAGGATTGTTCCAGCCCATTTCTCCGCCTGCGGCTTCAAGAGAATTCCCAAGATTCCAGCCAATCTTCATTTGTGAAGCCAATTCTACATTGCTTAAGTCCTCATCCCGCTGTTGTCTGGAGGAATGGAGGCTTCAGGGCCTTTCCCGGGTTTTTCTGCAGCGGCCTGAGTTATTGTCATTGTCCTCGAAAGATTAGCCTCGTCGGCATTTATCGTAATGCTCGCTGTTCTTTCTTCAGAAATTTCATTGACAGTGGCAGTGACCCCTAAGGTTATAGTTCCTTTGCCCTTTTCTTCAGAAACTGATATCCATCCGGGAACTCCATTGATGGTCCAACTGCTGTTTCCTCTAATTTTCATGTCTTTTGTACCACCTGCAGCCTCGAAATCCATGTTTGCCGGCGAAAGGACTAGAATGGTCTCTTGAGGCCTATCCTGCCCCGAACTGTTATTTTGAGAACAGGAGGTTCTTCCTGTGACCGCAATTAATAGCAGGTAAATCCAGATGATTAATTTATGGTGGCACATATTTACTTTTTGGTCAAAATCTGTACTACTAAAGCCTTTTCACTTATTTCTTCCGAAGGTAAAATTACCTCCAGCCCCTGCTCCTTTAACTTGTAATCTATGTTTTCATTAACACCCAGGATCGAGACAGACTTTATCTCTGGCACTTCTTCTCCTAACACTTCTTTTGAAAAGGAACTTAGGGTGAATTTGCCACTACCCGGCCAGCCTAGGAAAATGGCATAAATGTTATTGCCTTTCGTCGTATAGCGAACATCTTCTGCCGTGTAATTTACTTTATCCAGGAACATCCCCGATTTTTCCTGTTTTGTAGGTCCTTCCCCATAGACTATCCAGGTCCTTGTCCCGTAGATGGCTTCCCCATTTGTATCCAGCCATCTCCCTATTTCCAGCAGGATCTCCTGTTGGTCTTGCGGAATTTCTCCATTAGCCTTCGGGAAACATTCAACATCAAAGCGCCGTTCTTGCTCACGATGTCGGCCAATAGATCGATAATTTCATCGGCAGTTTTCAGGCCCAGCTCGTTGGTGTAGCTCCAGCTGCCTACAGAAACAGTTTCATCTGTAAGCCAGAACTCTTCGGTTTTGTCATTCATGCGGCCTTTTTCAAGGTCTTC